>CAWBAQ010000020.1:0-86689 GCA_963786795.1 uncultured Actinomycetota bacterium | reverse complement strand
GCGCGAGCTCGCGGCTCTCGAGGCGTGCCGGGCTGAGGAAGATGAAGTGCGGATGGCCCAGAACCGGGCCAGCGTGCCCAGCCCGAGACCGACCACGTTCGCGGAGATGTTGTCGGCGATCGGGTCGGTGAGTCCGAGCACGTAGCGGCGTGAAGGACAGGCAGGCCAGCGGGATCACCATCGAGACGACGTTGATCACGATGAACGACAGCCGGCCGCCGGCGACGCCGACCGCCGCGCGGTGGCGGAAGGCCCAGGACCGGCTGCCGCGGTAGCTCACGACCATGCCGACAGGTTCGCGATCACGAAGGCGACCAGCGGGTGCTCGTGCATGGGGCCGGGCCCGCCGAAGTACCCGTGGACCAGACCGTTGAAGATCAGGAACGACACCAGGGTCGCAACACCGCCGACCGTGAGGAACTTCGCGCCCTCCGACAGGAAGCGCTGCCACCGATGATCCCACGGCTGGTCAGCCTAGTCGTCGCCACGTCCTTATTCCTGGGGACGCCGGCGCGTCGGGCGGCGACGGTCGGCTCGGGAACCCGCTCCACGGGGCCGCAGCGAGTCGTAGGCGACGAAGTACGCCGGGCGCCCCTGCATCTGGGTGTACATCCGGCCGACGTACTCCCCGAGCAGCCCCAGGCAGAGCAGCTGCATCGGCGCCCATCGTCACGACGATGACGACAGTCGAGGCCCAGCCGGGGACCGGGTTGCCCGAACAGGCGGTTCAGACGACGTACGCCGCGAACAGCATCGCGAGCAGGGACCGCCCACGCCGAGCGCCGTCGCCACCCGCAGCGGCGCCGTCGAGAAGCCGGTGAAGGCGTCGATCGACAGCGTCATCATCTTGCCGAGCGTGTACTTCGAGGCCCGGCGGCCCGGGGCGCTCGCGAGGTAGTGCACCTCGCCCGGACGGGAACCCCAGCGCCGGCACGACGAACCGCAGCACGCGGTTGTGCTCGGGAAGCACGGTTGACCGCGTCGACGGTGGCCCGCGACATGAGGCGGAAGTCACCCGCGTGGCTGACCGCCTCGGTCGAGGAGGCGCGGCGGATCAGTCCGTAGAACATCCGGGCGCTGGTGCGCTTGAACACGCGTGTCGGTGGAGCGGTCGGAGCGCACGCCGTAGACGACGTCGAGCCGCTGGCTCGCGCGCCAGCTCGAGCATCGCGGCGATGGTCTCGGGCGGGTCCTGGAGGTCCGCGTCGATCGACACCACGTAGTCACCCGGGCGCCGGACCAGCCCGGCGGACATGGCGGCCTGGTGGCCGGCGTTCGCCCGCAGCCGGACCACCCGCAGCTGCGGCCAGCTCCGGTGCTCCTTCTGCAGCAGCGCCGGGGTCAGGTCCTCGGAGCCGTCGTCGACGGCGAGCACCTCGTAGGTGCAGCCGATCCGGTCGAGCACGGGACGCAGCCGGGCGACGAGCAGCGGCAACGCCTGCTCCTCGTTGAACATCGGCACGACCACCGAGAGCTCCGGAACCATGGCCCGTATCCTAGGCCGACCCGACGTCAGGCGGCGCCGTCAAGCCGACGCGGAAGGGAGCGAGCGTTGCCCGGTCGAGCGTCTCCTCGGCACCGCTCCTGAACTGCGTCTGGCCGGCGTCGTTCCTGCTCGCCGTCGCCCTGGTCGCGGCCGTCGTCGCGCCGCGGCCCCGAACATGACCTACTCGCGGGCGGGTGCCCGCGCTCGTCTGCCTGCTGCTGGGGACCGGTTGCCTCTCGCTCGGCGGGCTCGCCGTGCGACGGGTCCGCGACGGCCGGGCCGTGGCCGTCGTCGGGCGTCGGCGTGACCCCGCTCGGAGCGGGCGTCAGCACCGCTGCTCGCGTTCGCGCTGCGCTACGACTTCGGCTGGGACGCCCGGGTCGTGGCGGGGATGGCCGAGCGGCTCGCCGAGCTCGGCCGACCTGAGCGACTACCAGTACGGCTACCTGTCCCGCTACCCGAACAACCTGCCGCTGCTGGTGCTCGACAACCTCACGCAGTCCATCGGCTCGGCCGTCGACCTCGCCCCCGCGACGGTCTTCGTCCTGCTCAACGGTGTCGGCCTCGCGGTCACCCTCCAGGCGACCTACTGGCTGGTCTCGATGCTCCGCGGGCGGGTGCACGGCGTGGCGGCGCAGGTCCTCGTGCTCGCGCTCGTCGGCCTCTCGCCCGTGGATGTCGGTGTCCTACACCGACCTGGTGGCGATGCCGTGCGTCGTCCTCGCGACCGCGCTCGTCGTCGCCCTGCCGCGGACCGCGTCCAGGCCCCGGCAGGTGGCCTTCGTGGTGCTGGCCGTCGGCCTCCTGCTGGCGGGCTTCACGGTGAAGACCACCCCCGTGGTCAGCCTGGTCGCCGTCGGCCTCGTGGCGGTGCTGGCCGTCGTCTCCCGTGCCGGCGTACGTCGTCCGGTCGCGGTCGGGCTGCTCGTCGGGGTGGTGCTGTTCCTGGGTGGCACGGTCGTCGGTCAAGCAGTCGCTGCCGGCGGTGGCCGGGGTGTCCGCGGAGCGCATCGACCGGTCCCGCACACCACCGACGGTCTGGTGGGTCTACATGGCGACGACCCAGCACGCGGTGGACGGCCGCATGCGCTACGGCGGCTACGACGCGGAGATGGTCCGCGCCACCAGTGGTCTGGACGCAGCCGGGTCGGCGCGCTGGGCCAGACCACGGCTGCAGGAGCACCTGTCCGACCTCGGGGTCGGCGGCTACCTCGCCTTCCTCGCGAACAAGTCGGTGTGGAACTGGGGGGACGGGTTGTTCTTCGCCTGGGGCGAGGGGGTGGACCCCTCCGAGCCGCGGCTGGTGAGGGGCGGCCTGTCCGACGCGGTCGCGGCGTGGAACCGGCCGGACGGCGCGGCCTATCCGTGGCGGGCGGCCGCCGCGGAGGCGGTCTGGCTGCTGGTGCTGCTCGTGGCGGGCGCCCGGCTGCTGCGGGCGAGCTGGACCTGGGAGCGGACGCTGCTGGCGCTCTCCGTGCTGGGGATCGCCGCCTTCACGCTGCTGTTCCAGGGACGCTCCCGCTACCTGCTGACCTACGTCCCGGTCGTGGTCGCGCTGGCGGTCTCCCTGCCGGCCGTCCTACGGGGCCGGGTCGGGCCGCTTCGTCGCCGCGACGACGACTGACGAGCCCACCGCCAGGTTCCGGTGCTCGAGCCAGCGCCGGTCGAGCCGGGTCAGCCGCTCGAGCGCTCGGTCGACGACCTGGGGCGTGCGCGGCAGCGTCACGACGTCGGCCGGTGCCGTCGTACGCCGTCCGACGGAGTGCCGCACCCGACGGGCCAGTCGCTCGGCGGCGAAGATCGGGAAGACGGTCGTGAAGGCGTAGGTCGCGCGGTTCACCTCGAAGCCGCCCGTGCTCCAGCGCGTCGACCAGGCGCCGACGCGTGTAGCGGCGGTGGTGGCCGTTGGCCGTGTCGTGGTCGCTCCAGGCCCAGTTGTAGGCGGGCACGGACACCAGCAGGCGCCCACCGGTCTCCAGCACCCGCGCGCAGCTCGGCCACCACGAGGTGCTCCGGGTCGACGTGCTCGATGACGTCGAAGGCGGCGACCACGTCGAAGGCGCCGTCGTGGAACGGCAGGGCCGTGGCCGACCCGCAGACGTCGCCGGGTCCGAGCCCGCGGATGTCGATGTCGACCGCCGTGTGCCGTCCGCGTCCCTCGAGCCAGCCCACGCTCGGGCCGTCGGCGCTGCCCACGTCGAGGACGCGCGCCCCGTCGGCGACGTACGGGGACAGCACGGTGCGCAGCAGGTCGGCACGGGCGGTGTACCACCAGTAGTCGGACTGGTGGATGGACGGGGATCCACCGTGGTGCGAGGCGGGCATGGCCCGGACCCTATCCGAGGGTCACTCCACCGGCAGGCCGCGCCCGCGGGCGATCAGCATCCGCTGGACCTCGGAGGTGCCCTCGCCGATCTCGAGCACCTTGGCGTCGCGGTAGAACCGGGTGACGGGGTACTCCTCCATGAAGCCGTAGCCGCCGAACACCTGGGTCGCGATGCGGGTCGCCGTGACCGCCGACTCGGTGGCGTACAGCTTGGCGATCGCCGCGGCCTGCTTGAACTCCTTCATCGGCTTGCCGGCGTCCTTCATCGCGGCCGCCTTGTAGGTCAGCATCCGCGAGGCCTCGAGCATCACCTCGAGGTCGGCGATCTGGAAGGCGACGCCCTGCTTGGACGCCGATGGGTACGCCGAACGTGGTGCGCTCCCCGGCGTACTGCACGGACATGTCGAGGCAGGCCTGGATGCAGCCGACCGCGAGCGCCGCGATGGCGACCCGGCCGTCGTCGAGGGTGGCGAGGAACTGGGCGAAGCCGCGGCCCTGCTCGCCGAGCAGGTTGGCCTCCGGGACGCGGGCGTCGGTGAAGGTCAGCGGGTGGGTGTCGGAGGCGTGCCAGCCGAGCTTGTCGTAGGCCGGCTCGGCGGTGAAGCCGGGCGTGCCCGACGGCACGATGATCGTGCTGACCTCGGCCTTCCCGTGTCGTCCTGTCGGTGCCGGTGCGCGCCGTGACGGTGACGACCGAGGTGATCTCGGAGCCGGAGTTGGTGATGAACTGCTTCGCGCCGTTGACCACCCACTCGCCGTCGACGAGCTCGGCCTTGGTCTTGGTGGCACCCGCGTCGGAGCCGGCGCCGGGCTCGGTCAGGCCGAAGCCGGCGAGCGTGCGGCCCGCGACGAGGTCGGGCAGCCACTGCTGCTTCTGCTCGTCGGTGCCGAAGGTGAGGATCGGGTTGATGCCGAGACCCACGGCGGCCTCGAGCGTGATGCCCATCGACTGGTCGACGCGGCCGATCTCCTCGATGGCGACGCACAGCGACGTGAAGTCGCCGTCCTCGCCCATCCCGCCGAACTCCTCGGGGGCGGTGAGGCCCATCAGGCCGAGGTCGCCCATCTTGCTGCACGACGTCGGTCGGGAAGTGGTGGTCCTTGTCCCACTGCGCGGCGTGCGGCGCGATCTCGCCCTCGGCGAACTCGCGGACGCTCTTGCGGAAGGTCTCGTGCTCGGAGGACAGCTCGAACGGCGACACGGTGGCTCCTCCTGGTCTTACGCTTACGTCAACGTAAGCAGCTCTAGGACGCTTCCGTAGCGGAAGGGCAAGCCACGATGGACGACGAGCCGACCTGGACCATCACCGCGCTGGCCGAGGAGTTCGGCGTCACGCTGCGCACGCTCCGGCACTACGAGGACGTCGGGCTGATCACCCCCGAGCGGCGCGGCACCACCCGGGTCTTCCACGCCCGCGACCGCATCCGGCTCCAGCTGATCCTGCGCGGCAAGCGGCTCGGCTTCTCGCTGCCGGAGATCCGCACGATCGTGAACATGTACGACGAGCAGCCCGGAGAGGCCGGCCAGCTGCAGTACCTGCTCGACCAGATCGACGTACGCCGGGCGGAGCTGGACCAGATCCGCCGCGACATCGACGAGACGCTGGTCGAGCTCGACGCACGTCGAGGCGCGCTGCCGCGAGGACCTCGCCGCGCTGGAAACCGGTTGAGCATGAGCCACCGCCGATCGACTTCCGCTGAGCATCGTCGATCAGCGACCTTCGCCGAGCGGCCGGCGTACGTCGACCGGCGTCTACGACATGGAGGACGGCTGGCCGACGTTCCTGCTGCACGACCGGGTCGCCAACGCGCTGCTCTGGCAGGTCGTCCCGACCTTCCCCGAGCTCTGCGTGCGGTCGCCACCGCTCGACGACAGCCCGTGGCCCGCGGCGCTCGCGCGTGCCGTTCGCGCTGCACACCGAGGACGCGGCGGGGTCCTGCCCGCCGGCGGCTGGGACCGGGTGCTGCTGCAGGGCTTCGCCGACCGACCGACGGGGCACCCGACCCGACACCGTCAGCGCGCTGGAGATCGCGATCGACCCGGCGCCACCGCGGTCGCGGGCTGTCGCGCCGGATGCTCGGGGCGATGAGGGACGCCGCCCGCGCGCAGGGCTTCCGCGAGCTCGTCGCTCCCATCCGTCCGACCGAGAAGCACCGCGAGCCGCACGTGCCGCTGGCGGAGTACGCAGCCCGCACCCGCGAGGACGGCCTGCCGGTCGACGCCTGGCATGCGCACGCACGTGCGGCTGGGTGCGACCGTCGACCGGGTCGCGCCGACGTCGATGGTGATCGCCGGCGCGCCTGGAGAGCTGGCGCTCCTGGACGGGTCTGCCCTTCGACCGGAGCGGGCAGGTCGTGGTGCCCTTCGCGCTGGTGCCCGTGGTGTGTGACGTCGAGAACGACTACGCGGTGTACGTCGAACCGAACCTGTGGCTGCGGCACGCGCTCTGACACACTGCGCGGCATGCGCTACGCCATCACCGGTGCGACCGGCTTCGTCGGGGGCGTCCTCGCCCGCCAGCTCCGCGACGCCGGGCACGAGGTGCGGGCCCTGGTCCGCGACCCGGCCCGGGCCGCGGCGCTGACCGGCCGGGGCGTCGAGCTGGTCCCCGGCGACCTCGACGACGCGGCCGCCCTCGACCGGCTCGTCGACGGCGTGGACGGGCTGTTCCACGTCGCCGGCTGGTACAAGCTCGGGCAGCGCGACCCCTCGGTCGGCGACCGGGTGAACGTCGAGGGCACCCGCAACGTCCTGGCGGCCGCGCAGCGCGCCGGGGTGCCCCGCGTCGTCCACACCAGCACGCTGGCGGTGAACTCCGACACCCACGGCCGCGGTGTACGACGAGACGTTCCGGCACCGCGGCGACCACCTGAGCCACTACGACCGCACCAAGGCCGAGGCGCACGAGGTCGCGGAGCAGTTCGCGGCCGACGGCCTGCCGGTCGTGATCGTGCAGCCCGGGCTCGTCTACGGCCCCGGCGACACCGCGCAGACCGGGGCCCTGATCGCCCAGGTGGCCCGGGGCGGTCGGCCGCAGGTCCCGGCCGGTGGCGGCGTGTGCTGGGCGCACGTCGAGGACGTCGCCGCCGGACACGTGCTGGCCATGCAGAAGGGCGTCCCCGGGGAGAGCTACATGCTGGCCGGTCCCCGCGCGACGCTGGCCGAGGGTCTGCAGCGCGTCGCGACCATCGCCGGCACCAAGGGGCCGATGGTGCTGCCGACCGGACTCGTGCGCGGCGTCTGGCAGGCGTGGCGGGTGGGCTCGGTCGCGTCGTACCCCTGCCTGCCGGCTTCGCCGCGGAGACGATGCGGGCGTCGCTGGCCACCTACTACGGCTCCTCCGCGAAGGCCGAACGGGACCTCGGCTGGCACGCACGCGACCTCGACACCGGCCTCCGGGAGACCGTCGCTGCCCTGCGCGGCTGACCGGTCAGCCCACCAGCTTCGACGCCTTCCCGCGGACCTTCTTCTGGGCCTTGCCCGCACCCTTCGCCTTCTTCTTCGCCTTGCGGCTCAGCTTCTTGCCCTTCTTCCTCGCTCTGGTGCGACTCTCGTCCACCGGGTGCGACAGCGCCCGCGGCAGCATCAGGGCGACCGCTTGCGTGAACATCCGGCGGGCCAGCCCCAGCAGGGGAATGCCCAGCGGCAGCAGGATCACCGTCACGCAGAGCACCACGGCGACCAGCCCGATCAGCGCCGCACCGATCCACAGCAATGCACCACTCAGTCCTCGGAGGAACTTCATCGGCCTCCACCTCCCTCCCTCACTCTCCTACCCACAAACGGCCGAGGGACGCGGTGACGGCTGCCGGGAACCGACGTCCTAGACTCCGCGGGACGGGTCGACAGCGCCCTCACCGACGAGCAAGGAGACTCACGTGGCCGAGGTCAAGCCGCTCCGCAAGGTGCTCATCGCCAACCGGGGCGAGATCGCCGTCCGCGTGGTCCGCGCGTGCAAGGACGCCGGCATCGGCAGCGTCGCGGTCTACGCCGACCCCGACCGGGACGCGCTGTTCGTGCGGCTCGCCGACGAGGCCTACAGCCTCGGCGGCGCGACCCCGGCCGAGTCCTACCTCGACATCGCCAAGATCGTGAAGGTCGCCCTGGACAGCGGCGCCGACTCGGTGCACCCCGGCTACGGCTTCCTCGCCGAGAACCGCGACTTCGCCCAGGCCGTCATCGACGCCGGCCTGGTCTGGATCGGCCCGCCGCCCGACGGCCATCGAGAACCTCGGCGACAAGGTCAAGGCCCGCCACATCGCGGAGAAGGTCGGCGCGCCGCTGGTCGCCGGCACCAAGGACCCGGTCGAGGACGCCGACGAGGTCGTCGCCTTCGCCAAGGAGCACGGCCTGCCGATCGCGATCAAGGCGGCGTTCGGCGGCGGCGGCCGCGGCCTGAAGGTGGCCCGCAAGGAGGAGGAGGTCGCCGAGCTGTTCGAGTCGGCGGTCCGCGAGGCGGTCAGCGCGTTCGGCCGCGGCGAGTGCTTCGTGGAGAAGTACCTCGACAAGCCCCGGCACGTCGAGACCCAGTGCCTGGCCGACCAGCACGGCAACGTCGTCGTGGTCTCGACCCGCGACTGCTCGCTGCAGCGCCGGCACCAGAAGCTCGTCGAGGAGGCCCCCGCGCCGTTCCTCACCGACGGACCAGATGACCACGCTCTACGAGTCCTCCAAGGCGATCCTGCGCGAGGCGTCGTACGTCGGCGCCGGCACCTGCGAGTTCCTCGTCGGCCAGGACGGCACCATCTCGTTCCTCGAGGTCAACACCCGCCTGCAGGTCGAGCACCCGGTCTCCGAGGAGGTCACCGGCCTCGACCTGGTCCGCGAGATGTTCCGGATCGCGGCGGGCGAGGAGCTCGGGTACGACGACCCGAAGGTCGAGGGCCACTCGATCGAGTACCGCATCAACGCCGAGGACCCGGGCTCGAACTTCATGCCGGCGCCGGGCACGCTGACCCGCTGGCACGCGCCGGCCGGACCCGGGCGTCCGGCTCGACGGCGGCTACGACCAGGGCGAGACCGTCCCCGGCTCGTTCGACTCCCTGGTGGCCAAGCTGATCGTCACCGGCCGCGACCGCACCCAGGCGCTCGAGCGCTCGCGCCGCGCGCTGGCCGAGTTCGTCGTCGACGGCATGCCGACGGCGATCCCGTTCCACCGGGCCGTGGTCGACGACCCCGCGTTCGTCGGCGACGGCGAGACCGTTCGGCGTCTACACCAGCTGGATCGAGACCGAGTTCGACAACCAGATCCCGCCGTACTCCGGCGACGAGCGAGGCGCTCGAGGCCGCGGAGCGCCAGTCCGTCACCGTCGAGGTCGGCGGCCGCCGGCTCGAGGTCGTGCTGCCCGCCGGGTTCGCCGCGGGTGCCGCCGCCGGCGCCGGTGCGCAGAAGAAGCCCAAGCGCGAGAAGAAGAAGGCCGGCGCCGCCGCCAGCGGGGACAGCGTCACCTCCCCGATGCAGGGCACGATCGTCAAGGTCGCCGTCGAGGACGGGCCAGGAGGTCGCCGAGGGCGACGTCATCGTGGTCCTCGAGGCGATGAAGATGGAGCAGCCGCTCAAGGCCCACAAGGCCGGCACCGTCACCGGGCTGACCGCCGCCGTCGGCGACAGCGTCACCAGCGGCGCCGTGGTCTGCGAGCTCAAGGACTGACCATCGGGTGAACGCTCGGCCAACTCCACCGCGGGAGTGCGGTCGGCACCGGCCCGGACCGGGTGACGATGGACGGGTGAGCCTCCCCGTCACCTTCCTGATGTACGACGCGTCCGGCCACGGCGGCGTCGCCCGCACCGTCGTCAACCTCGCGAACCACCTCGCCGAGCACCGCGACGTGCGGGTGCTCAGCCTGTTCCGGCACGTCCGACCCGCGGCGTACCCGCTCGACCCGCGCGTCGTGCACGAGGTGCTGCTCGACGTGCCCGCCGGGCTCGGACCGCTCGACCGGCTGCGCGACGGCCGGCCCACCCGGCTGCGGCCCGAGCCGGCCGAGCAGCGGATGACCCGGCTCACCGACCGGGCGCTCCGCGCGGCGCTGTCGCGGCTGGAGCCGGGCATCCTCGTCTCGACGCGGCCGTCGCTGCACCTGGCCGCGACGCAGTGGGCCGCGCCCGGCGTACGGCGTCGTCGGCCAGGACCACAAGAACTTCGCGACCCGCTTCGCCAACCGCAAGCAGGCCGAGGTGCTGCGGACGGCGGTGCCGCTGCTCGACGCGTACGTCGTCCTCACCCACGCCGACGCCGAGGACTACCGCCGCGAGCTCCCCGGGCTGCGGACGCCCGTCGAGGTGATCCGCAACGCGCTGCCCTGGCCGCCCGCCGAGACGCCCGCGCCGCTGGACTCCAAGGTCGTCGTGGCGGCCGGTCGGCTGGCCCGCGAGAAGGGCTTCGCCCGGATGATCGACGCCTTCGCGCCCGTGGCCCGCGCGCACCCGGACTGGCGGCTCGACATCCACGGCGACGGCGCCGAGCGCTCCTCGCCTCACCCAGCACGTGCACCGCCTCGGACTCGACGACCAGGTCCGGCTGCCGGGCTACACCCACGACTTCCGCGGCGTGCTGGCCGGCGCCTCGGCGTACGCCCTGACCTCGCGCGCCGAGGGCTTCCCGATGGTGCTGATCGAGGCGATGAGCGCCGGCGTCCCGCTGGTGGCGATGGACTGCCCGCGCGGCCCGGGCGAGATCGTCGACGACGGCAAGAACGGGCTCCTGGTCGGCGACGGCGACGTGGCGGGGTTCACCGCGGCGCTGACGCGGATGGTCGAGGACGACGAGCTGAGGCGCGCGTGCGGGCGCCGGGCGCACGAGGACGCGCGGCAGTACGCCCCCGACGCGGTCCTCGACGAGTGGCTGCACCTGTTCGAGCGCCTCGACGGCTGAACTGCACGCGGCTTCCACCCTCCCGTCACGTCGCGTTCACCGCGTCCCGGCACCGTCGAGGCATGAGCCAGCGCGTGTTCCTCCACGTAGGCGTCCCGAAGAGCGGCACGACGTTCCTGCAGTCGTCGCTGACCCTGAACCGCAAGGCGCTCCGCGAGGCGGGGGTGCTCTACCCCGGCGGCCAGGAGCGGATGTTCCTCGCCGCCCTCGACGTGCGCGGCGCGCACAAGGCGTGGGGCCGCAGACGGGCCGAGGTCGACGGCTCCTGGGACACGCTGTGCCGCAAGGCCCGCGCCCACGACGGCACGACCGTGATCAGCCACGAGCTGTTCGCCGCCGCCTCCGCCCACCAGGTCACCGCGGCTCTGACGATGCTCAAGGGCCTCGAGGTGCACGTCGTGGTCACCGCCCGCGACCCCGCGCGGCAGGCCGCCGCGGAGTGGCAGGAGGGCATCAAGCACGGGCGGCGGCTCCGCTTCGAGCAGTTCCGCCGACGGGTGCTCGACGGAGCCTCGGAGACCGACTACGCGCGACGGTTCCGCGCCTCCCAGGACCTGCCGGACGTGCTGGCCCGCTGGGGCGCCTCGGTCCGCCCGTCGCACGTGCACGTGGTGTGCTGCCCTCCCCCGGACGCCGACCCGCGGCGGCTGTGGGAGCGGTTCGGTGACGTGGTCGGCTTCGACGCGTCACGGCTCGAGCCCGCCGGACCGGACAGCGCCAACCCCTCGCTCGGGACCGTGGAGATCGACCTGCTGCGGCGGGTGAACGTCGCGCTCGACAAGCGGCTCGTGCAGCCCGAGTACGGCCGGGTGGTCAAGCAGCTCTACGCCCAGGAGATCCTGCCCGTCGCGCCGGTCGCCCCGTCCCGTCGTACCCCGGGAGATGTACGACGACCTGGCCGTCGTCGGCGAGCGGTGGGTCAAGGAGATCGACAAGGCGGGGTACGACGTGCAGGGCGACCTGGCCTCGCTGGTGCCCGTTGCGCCGGAGGAGGACGGGCCGCACCCGGACGACGTGCACCCGCGTGACGGGCTCGACTCCGCCGTCGCCGCGACCGCCGAGCTGCTGCTGGAGGTGCAGCGCGGCCGGGCCGACGTGGCGCGCCTCGAGGCGGAGAACGAGAAGCTCAGGAAGAAGCGCAAGCGGCTCAAGCGGCGGCTGCGTGCCGCCACCGACGAGTGAGACGCCGCAGCCGCTCGTGAGACGGGCCCACTAGCCTGCAGGGCATGTTCTCCAAGGTGCTGGTCGCCAACCGCGGCGAGATCGCCATCCGTGCGTTCCGGGCCGCCTACGAGCTCGGCGCGCAGACGGTGGCCGTCTTCCCGCACGAGGACCGGGGCTCCGAGCACCGGCTGAAGGCCGACGAGGCCTACGAGATCGGCGAGCGCGGGCACCCCGTGCGCGCCTACCTGGACCCCGAGGTGATCGTCGCGGCCGCCCGCAAGGCCGGCGCCGACGCGGTCTACCCGGGCTACGGCTTCCTGTCGGAGAACCCGCAGCTGGCCGAGGCGTGCGCCAACGCGGGCATCACGTTCATCGGGCCGACGGCCGACGTGCTGACGCTGACCGGCAACAAGGCCCGCGCCATCGCGGCGGCCAAGGCGGCCGGTGTGCCGACCCTCGCGTCGGTCGAGCCGTCCACGGACGTCGACGCGCTGGTCGAGTCCGCCGAGGACATGCCGTTCCCGCTGTTCGTCAAGGCGGTCGCCGGCGGTGGCGGGCGCGGCATGCGGAGGGTCGACGAGGCCGGGCGCCCTGCGCGAGGCCATCGAGACGTGCATGCGTGAGGCCGAGGGCGCCTTCGGCGACCCGACGGTCTTCATCGAGCAGGCCGTGGTCGAGCCGCGGCACATCGAGGTGCAGATCCTCGCCGACGGCCAGGGCAACGTCATCCACCTCTTCGAGCGGGACTGCTCCGTGCAGCGGCGCCACCAGAAGGTCGTCGAGATCGCCCCCGCCCCGAACCTCGACCCGGCGATCCGGGAGCGCATGTGCGCCGACGCGGTGCGCTTCGCGACCGAGATCGGCTACCGCAACGCGGGCACGGTGGAGTTCCTCCTCGACCCGGCGGGCAACTACGTGTTCATCGAGATGAACCCGCGCATCCAGGTCGAGCACACGGTCACCGAGGAGGTCACCGACGTCGACCTGGTGCAGGCGCAGATGCGGATCGCGTCCGGCGAGTCGCTCGACGACCTCGGGCTCTCCCAGGACCGGATCACGCTGCGCGGTGCCGCGCTGCAGTGCCGGATCACCACCGAGGACCCCGCCAACGGCTTCCGTCCGGACACCGGCCGGATCACGACGTACCGCTCCCCCGGCGGCGCCGGCGTGCGGCTCGACGGCGGGACGACGTACACCGGCGCCGAGGTCAGCGCGCACTTCGACTCGATGCTCGCCAAGCTCACCTGCCGCGGCCGCGACTTCCCGTCGGCCGTCGACCGGGCCCGGCGGGCGGTGGCGGAGTTCCGGATCCGCGGCGTGTCCACGAACATCCCGTTCCTGCAGGCGGTGCTCGACGACGAGGACTTCCGGTCCGGTCACATCACGACCGCGTTCATCGAGGACCACCCGCAGCTGCTCACCGCGCGCTCGTCGGCCGACCGCGGCACCAAGCTGCTGACCTACCTCGCCGACGTCACGGTCAACAAGCCCTACGGCGAGGCCCCGGTGTCGGTCGACCCGGTCAGCAAGCTGCCCGCCCTCGACCTGTCCGTGCCGGCGCCCGACGGCACCCGTCAGCTGCTGCTGGCCCTGGGACCCGAGGCGTTCGCCCGGTCGCTGCGCGAGCAGCAGCCCGTCGCGGTCACGGACACCACGTTCCGCGACGCGCACCAGTCGCTGCTCGCCACCCGGGTGCGCACCCGCGACCTGGACGCGGTGGCCGGGCACGTCGCCCGCATGACGCCGCAGCTGTGGAGCCTCGAGGCGTGGGGCGGCGCGACGTACGACGTGGCGCTGCGCTTCCTGTCCGAGGACCCGTGGGAGCGGCTGGCGAAGCTGCGTCAGTCGGTGCCGAACATCTGCCTGCAGATGCTGCTGCGCGGTCGCAACACCGTCGGCTACACGCCGTACCCGACCGAGGTGACCGAGGCGTTCGTGCAGGAGGCGGCCGAGACCGGCATCGACGTGTTCCGGATCTTCGACGCGCTCAACGACGTCGCGCAGATGCGGCCTGCGATCGAGGCGGTCCGGGCCACCGGTACGACGGTCGCCGAGGTCGCGCTCTGCTACACCGGCGACCTGTCGAACCCGGGCGAGAAGCTCTACACGCTCGACTACTACCTGCGCCTCGCGGAGCGGATCGTCGACGCCGGCGCGCACGTGCTCGCGATCAAGGACATGGCCGGCCTGCTGCGCGCGCCGGCGGCCCGCACGCTCGTCCGTGCGCTGCGCGAGCGGTTCGACCTGCCCGTGCACCTGCACACGCACGACACCCCGGGTGGGCAGCTGGCCACGCTGCTCGCCGCGATCGAGGCCGGCGTGGACGCCGTCGACGCGGCCACCGCCTCGATGTCCGGCACCACGTCGCAGCCCGCCGCTGTCGGCCCTGGTCGCGACCACCGACCACTCGGCGCGCGCGACCGGGCTCGACCTCGACGCGGTCTGCGACCTCGAGCCCTACTGGGAGGCGACGCGGCGGGTCTACGCGCCGTTCGAGAGCGGGCTGCCGTCGCCGACCGGACGCGTGTACACCCACGAGATCCCCGGCGGCCAGCTCTCCAACCTGCGTCAGCAGGCGATCTCCCTCGGCCTGGGCGAGAAGTTCGAGCAGATCGAGGACATGTACGCCGCGGCGAACCGGATCCTCGGCAACATCGTCAAGGTGACGCCCTCGTCCAAGGTGGTCGGCGACCTCGCGCTGCACCTCGTCGCGGTCGGCGCCGACCCCGCGGAGTTCGAGCAGGAGCCGGGGAAGTTCGACGTGCCCGACTCCGTCATCGGCTTCCTCTCCGGCGACCTCGGCGACCCGCCCGGCGGGTGGCCCGAGCCGTTCCGCACCAAGGCGCTGGCCGGCCGTACCGTCAAGCCGGTCGTCGCCGAGCTGGACGCCGAGCAGCAGGAGGGCCTGCGTCTCGACCGGCGCGGCACGCTCAACCGGCTGCTGTTCCCGGGCCCGACCAAGGAGTTCGCGGAGTCGCGGCAGAAGTACGGCGACGTCTCGGTGCTGCCCACGGCGCAGTACCTCTACGGCCTCACCACCGGCGACGAGCACCAGGTCGAGCTCTCGGAGGGCAAGCGGCTGATCTTCGGGCTGCAGGCGGTCAGCGAGCCCGACGAACGCGGCATCCGCTCGGTGATGTGCACCATCAACGGCCAGCTGCGGCCGATCAACGTGCGCGACAAGTCCGTCTCGGCCGATGCGCCGACCGTCGAGAAGGCCGACACGTCGAAGCCGGGTCACGTGGCGGCGCCGTTCGACGGCGTGGTCACGGTCGTGGTCTCCGACGGGCGACACCGTCGAGTCCGGAGCGACCGTCGCGACGATCGAGGCGATGAAGATGGAGGCCTCGATCACCGCCCCCGTCGGCGGCACCGTCCAGCGCCTCTCCTTCACCGGCACCCAGCAGGTCGAGGGCGGTGACCTCGTCCTCGTCCTCGGTTGACCCGGGGCAACCGGGGGGGGTCAACCGACGGTGAACCAGGCGGAGCGGAGGCCGAAGCGGGCGCGGAAGCTGTCGCCGGAGACGGTGACGTCGGACCTGGTGCCGTCGAGGACCAGCGTCCAGACCCGGCCCTTCCAGTCACCGTTGCCGTCACGGCGGGTGACCTGGATCCGGTTCAGCCTGCCGAGGGCCGGGTAGGCCCGCTCGATCCGGGCGGCGCCGAGGTCCGCGCTCCACGCGTGCACCGGGTTGCCGGAGTAGTCGTCGTAGGGGTCGGCCCTGCGCGGTCAGGTACGGCACGCTCCCGGCCGAGGTCCAGCCGCCGCTGCTCGACGAGAACTGGGTGAACGCCGGCTTCCCGTCGTAGGTGAGGATCTGTGCCGCGGTGGCGGTGACCGCGTCGTTGCTGCGCGGGTCCTCGGCGCCCTGGCCGCCGTACACCTGGCAGTACGACGTGTCGCAGATCTGGTAGTACCGCGAGGGGTACTGGTCGCGCGACCAGGTCGCGTAGGTACGTGCCGCCACCGCCTGCGCCTTGACCGCCTCGGGCTGCCAGGAGGCGGGCATCTCGCGCGGGATCACGCCGCGCACGTAGTCGTCCATCGAGAGCACGTTCACGGTGTCCCGCGCCCGGCCGCCGGGCGTCGGCGACGCCGAGCGGAGGGCGCCCCGGTAGGTGCGCGCACCCAGGGGGGTGAACAGGGTCAGCGGTGCGGGCCCCCCGAACTGGCCGTCCCCCACCAGGGTCGGACGGCCGCCGGGACGCCAGCGGTGCCACTTCCCGGTGAGGTACTCCACGACGCTCTTGTTGCCGGCGCCGACCGCGATCCGCCAGCGTTTCACGCCGGCCGGTGCGGGCAGCTCGTAGGTGACGTCGGCGCCGATGTCGGTGAGCCGGAGGCCGGGCATCGCGCGCACGACCACGTCGGACGTGGTGTCCGCACCGATCAGCACCCGCACCCCGCCGGTCACCTCGGACCACGCGGTCCCCGGGTAGTAGAAGTCGATGATCTGCCGGTAGGTCAGGCCCTGCTTCGCCGCACCCTGCGCGCCGTACTGCGACATGCCGTGGCCGTGCCCGAACCCGTGTCCCACGAGTACGACGGACCGGCCGGCCGGGACCGCGAAGGACTGGTTGACCTCGACGCCACCGGCCGGGACGGACGACGTCACCAGCGAGGCGAGGACGACCGTGGTCACGGCGAACGCGAGCGGGCGCACGAGTGATCTCATCCGGTGTCCCTCCCAAGACTGCCGCGACGAACGGTGCAGGCGAGCCTGCTGTGACAGAAGGGTATGCCCGTGAAAGGGGGGCCGGAGCCGCCTGGGCGAACTACATGGTTGTAGTTCGAAACCCTTGTGCCGCAAGGGATTCCGCCCACCCGGGTAGCCTCGTCACATGACCCTGATCATCGTGCTGCTGATCATCGGCGCCGTCGTGCTCGTGGCGCGCAACGTGGCCCAGAGCAACCAGCGCAAGGCCCTCGAGCAGAAGCGGGTCGTCGACCTCGAGAAGGTCCGCAAGGTGGCCGACGAGGACGTCACCCGCTTCGGCGAGGAGCTCCAGCGGCTCGACACCGACATGCTGACCACGCGGCTCGACGAGCCAACCCGCCAGGACTACCAGCGGGCGCTCGACTCCTACGAGTCCGCCAAGGAGTCGCTCGACCAGGCGACGAGGTCCGAGGACATCCGGCACGTGACGGAGGCGCTCGAGGACGGCCGCTACGCCGTGGCCTGCGTGCACGCGCGGACGTCGGGACAGCCGCTCCCCGTGCGCCGACCTCCGTGCTTCTTCAACCCGGCCCACGGACCGTCGACGACCGACGTCCAGTGGGCGCCGCCCGGCGGTCAGCAGCGACAGATCCCGGTCTGCGGGGCCGACGCCGACCGCGTCGCCCAGGGCGCCGAGCCGGACATCCGCACGGTCCAGCAGGGCGTCGGACGGGTGCCGTACTGGCAGGGCGGTCCGGCCTACTCCCCGTGGGCCGGCGGCTACTTCGGCGGCTACGCCACCTCGGGCCTGCTCCCCGGCTTCCTGCTCGGCACGATGCTCTCGCCCGGCTGGAACGGCTACGGCGGCGGCTGGGACGGCGACGGCGGTGGCGATGGTGGTGACGGCGGGTACGACGGCGGCGACGGCGGTGGCGACGGCGGTGACGGCGGCGGCGACGGCGGCGGTGACGGCGGCGGTGACGGCGGCGGCGACGGAGGCGGCTGGGACTTCGGCGGCGGGGACGGCGGCGGCTTCGACTTCGGCGGGGACGGCGGCGGGTTCGACTTCGGCGGCTTCTGAGGCGGGGGTGCGCTAGGTCTTGAAGACGTGCAGCCGGCGAGCGGCCTCCGCCACGGAGCCGCTCATCGACGGGTAGACCGTGAAGGCGTGCGCGAGCTGGTCGGCGGTGAGGTTCTCGGCCACCGCGATCGCGACCGGGTGGATCAGCTCGGAGGCGCGCGGCCCCACCACCACCCCACCGACGACGATGCCGGTGCCCGGGCGGGCGAACAGCTTCACGAAGCCGTCCCGCACGCCCTGCATCTTCGCGCGTGCGTTGCCCGACAGGGGCAGCGTGACGCACTCGGCCTCGATCTCGCCGGCGTCCACGGCGTTCTGCGACCAGCCGACGGTGGCGATCTCGGGGGCCGTGAACACGTTGGACGAGACCTTCTTGAGGTCGAGCGGCGAGACCGCGTCACCGAGGAAGTGCCACATCGCGATCCGGCCCTGCATCGCCGCCACGGAGGCGAGCATCAGCACGCCCGTGCAGTCGCCCGCGGCGTACACGCCCCGCGCCGACGTGCGGGAGACCCGGTCGACCGTGACGAAGCCGCCGTCGTCGACCTTCACCCCGGCCGCCTCCAGGCCCAGGTCGGCGGTGTTCGGCACCGACCCCAGCGCCAACAGGCAGTGTGACCCCTCGACGGTGCGCCCGTCGGTCAGCGTGACGGTCACCGAGTCCCCGGAGCGGGTCACGGACTGCATGCGTGACTTGGAGAGCACGGTCATCCCGCGGCGGGTGAAGACGCCCTCGAGCACCTCCGCGGCGTCGGCGTCCTCCCCGGGCAGCACCCGGTCGCGGCTGGACACGAGCGTGACGTCCACACCGAGCGCGTTGTAGGCACTGGCGAACTCGGCCCCGGTCACGCCCGAGCCGACCACGATCAGGTGGGACGGGGTCTCGTCGAGCGCGTAGACCTGCTCCCAGGTGAGGATGCGCTCCCCGTCGGGCACGGCGGAGTCCAGCGTGCGGGGCGCGGCGCCGGTGGCCAGCAGCACGGCGTCCGCCTCCAGCGTCTCCTCGGGCCCACCGTCGACCGGTGCGGCGACCACGCGCTGGACCGCCTGTCCCGAGCCCGTCGCAGCGTCCAGACGGCCCCGGGCGCGCAGCACCCGCACGCCCTCGCGGGTCAACCGGCGCTCGATGTCGGCGGACTGGGCCTGCGCGAGGCGCATCACCCGCTCGTTGACCCGCTGCAGGTCGGTCACCAGCGATCCCTCGAAGCGGATGCCGAGCTCGTTGGCGCCGGCCATCTCGGCCATCAGCTCGGCCGTGGCGATCAGGGTCTTGCTGGGCACGCAGTCGGTGAGCACCGCGGACCCGCCCAGGCCGTCCGTGTCGACGACCGTGACGTCCGCCCCCAGCTGGGCCGCGACCAGGGCTGCTTCGTACCCGCCGGGACCGCCACCGACCACCACCACACGATTCACGCCACCATCCTCGCAAACCGGGACGTGCACGGGTATCCGCCCCTCGCTCGGTAGTCTGCGGCCGTGCCCCTCTACGCCGCCTTCGGGTCGAACATGGATCCCCGTCGGATGAGCGCCCGATGCCCGCACTCCCCGCTGCGCAGCACCGGCTGGCTGACCGGCTGGCGGCTCACGTTCGGCGGCGAGGAGCACGGCTGGGACGGTGCGCTGGCGACGATCGTCGAGGACCCGCTCGAGCAGGTGTTCGTCGCGATCTACGACGTCACCGGCGACGACGAGCTGAACCTGGACGTCCTCGAGAGCGCGGACACCGGCCTCTACCGCAAGACCAAGGTGCGCGTCTTGACCATGAACGGCGAGCTGGTGGCCTGGACCTACGTGCTCGACGCCTACGAGGGCGGGCCTGCCCTCCGCCAGCTACCTGGGCATCCTGGCCGAGGCCGCGCAGGCCGCCGACGCCCCCGAGGACTACGTCGCGGCCCTTCGCGCGCGGCCCTGCCGGTCCATCGGCCTCTGACGCGTCTCCGACGGATAGGGTGCGCGGCATGACCAGCACAGCTCCTGCCGCGCTCGCCGCCGAGGCGGCCGCCGTCCTCGCCGAGAAGACCGGCGTCGCGTCCCACGACGTCGCCCTGGTGATGGGGTCCGGGTGGCTGCCCGCGGTCGACGCCCTCGGTGAGGCGACGGCCGAGCTCACCACGACGGACCTCCCCGGCTTCGCGCCGCCGGCGGTCCAGGGGCACGCCGGCAAGATCCGGTCGGTGCGCGCAGGCGACAAGAACCTGCTGGTCTTCCTGGGCCGCACGCACTACTACGAGGGGCTCGGCGTCGCCGCGGTGGTGCACGGCGTCCGCACCGCCGCCGCCGCCGGATGCCGCACCGCCGTGCTGACCAACGGCTGCGGCGGCCTCAAGGAGAGCTGGACGCCCGGCACGCCGGTGCTGATCAGCGACCACATCAACCTCACGGCGACCTCGCCGATCGAGGGCGCGAACTTCGTCGACCTCACCGACCTCTACTCCCCCCGGCTCCGCGCGCTGTGCCGGGAGGTCGACCCGTCCCTCGACGAGGGCGTCTACTGCCAGTTCACCGGCCCGCACTACGAGACACCCGCCGAGATCCGCATGGTGCGGGCCATCGGTGGCGACCTGGTCGGCATGTCGACGGTCCTGGAGGCCATCGCCGCCCGCGAGGCGGGCCTGGAGGTGCTCGGCATCTCGCTGGTCACCAACCTCGCGGCCGGCATCACGGGCGAGCCGCTCAACCACGCAGAGGTGCTCGAGGCCGGCAAGGCCGCGGCGTCCCGGATGGGCGAGCTGCTCGGCGCGATCGTCCCGAGGATCTGAGCGCGATGCGCGTCCTGGTCACCGGAGCGGCCGGCAGCATCGGCTCGGTCCTCAGCAGCGGTCTCGTCGACCGCGGCCACATCGTCGTCGGCCTCGACCTGACCCCCGAGCCGGAGGGCTTCCCCGGCGAGTGGGCCACGGTCGACTCCTCCGACCCGGACGCCGTCGAGGCGGTGTTCACGGCCGCAGCGAGAGCGGGCGGGATCGACGCCGTCGTCCACCTCGCGGGCATCCCCACGGAGGCCTCGCTGCCCGACGAGCTCACCTCGCACGTCGTGACCACGGCCGCGCTGCTCGACGCGATGGTCGCTCACGGCGTGACGCGGATCGTCTACGCCGGCAGCAACCACGCCGTGGGCCGGACCCCTCGTCCCGCCGACGGACTGCTGACGGTCGACGTACGCCCCCGACCCGACACCTTCTACGGCGTCGCCAAGGTCGCGGCCGAGGCCCTGCTCAGCCTGTACGTCGACCGCTACGGCATCGACGCGGTGTCCACCCGGATCGGCAGCTTCCTGCCGGTGCCCGAGAGCACCCGGAACCTGGCCACCTGGCTGTCGCACGACGACGCGGTGCGGATGTTCGTCGCCGCGCTCACCGCACCCGATCCGGGGTTCGCGGTGATCTACGGGGTCTCGCGACAACACCCGCGGCTGGTGGGACCTCGCCCCCGGCCGAGCGCTGGGCTACGACCCGCAGGACGACGCCGAGGCCTTCGCCGACCAGGTCACCCGCGACGCCGAGCGCGACGCGGTCGAGGGCGCCCACGTCGGGGGGTCCTTCGCAGGTGCGCAGCTGCACCGACCCGCCCTCGACAGCGTGGAGGCAGGCGCATGAACGATCTCCTGGACCGCGCACGGGCCTGGGCCACCGAGGACCCCGACGAGCAGACCCGGGCCGAGCTCGAGGCTCTCGTCGAGGCGGTCGAGGCCGACCCGGCCGGCGACGCCGCGGCGGACCTCGCGGACCGTTTCGACGGTCGGCTCGAGTTCGGCACGGCCGGCCTCCGCGGCGCCCTCGGCGCGGGTCCGAACCGGATGAACCGGGTCGTGGTGATCCGTGCCGCGGCCGGCCTCGCGGCGTACCTGGTCAAGCAGGGCCACCACGACGGCACCGTCGTCGTCGGCTACGACGCCCGGCACAACTCCGACGTCTTCGCCGAGGACACCGCGGCCGTCATGGTCGGCGCCGGCCTGGACGCGGTGCTGCTCCCCCGGCCGCTGCCGACGCCGCTGCTCGCCTACGCGATCCGGTCGCTCGGCTGCGTCGCGGGCGTGATGGTGACCGCCTCGCACAACCCGCCGCAGGACAACGGCTACAAGGTCTACCTCGGCGACGGCAGCCAGATCGTGCCGCCCGCGGACGCCGAGATCTCCGCGGAGATCGACGCGGTCGGTCCCCTGGCCGGCGTACGACGGGACGGCGGGCTGGACCAGGCTCGGCGACGACGTCGTCGAGTCCTACCTCACCGACGTCGGCCGCGCTGGTGGACCCGGACGGCCCGCGCGACCTGGTCACCGTCTACACGCCGCTGCACGGGGTCGGCGGCGAGACCGTCGCCACCGTCATGGAGCGGGCCGGCTTCCCGGCGCCGCACGTCGCGACCGCCCAGGCCGAGCCCGACCCGGACTTCCCGACGGTCGCGTTCCCCAACCCGGAGGAGCCGGGCGCCATGGACCTCGCGATGGCGCTCGCCGCGGAGGTCGGCGCCGACGTGGTGGTCGCCAACGACCCGGACGCGGACCGCTGCGCGGTGGCGGTGCCCGACGCGCACGGCTGGCGGATGCTGCGCGGCGACGAGGTCGGCGCCCTGCTCGGCGACTTCCTGCTCCGCAACGGGAGGCAGGGCGTCTACGCCAACTCGATCGTCTCCTCGTCGCTGCTCGGCGCCCTCGCCGCGGCGCACGGCCAGCCGCACCAGGAGACGCTCACCGGCTTCAAGTGGATCGGCCGCGTCGAGGGTCTGGCGTTCGGCTACGAGGAGGCGCTCGGCTACTGCGTGGCGCCCGACCTCGTCCGCGACAAGGACGGCGTCTCGGCCCTGCTGCTGGTCGTGGAGCTCGCCGCACGGCTCAAGGCCGAGGGCCGGACGCTGACCGACCGGCTCGACGACATCGCCCGTGAGCACGGGCTCTACGCCACCGACCAGCTCTCGGTCCGGGTCACCGACCTGTCCCTCATCGCCGACGCGATGGCGCGCCTGCGCACGGCGCCGCCCACGAGCCTGGGCGGCCTCGCCGTGGAGCGGGTCGACGACCTCGCGGAGGGCAGCGCCGACCTGCCGGCCACCGAAGGGCTGCGGTTCCGCCTCGCCGACCACGCCCGGGTGATCGTGCGCCCGTCGGGCACCGAGCCCAAGCTCAAGGCGTACCTCGAGGTGGTCGTGCCCGTCGAGGCCGACGAGCAGGACGGCGTCTACGCGGCCCGGATCTCGGCGGTCGGCCGGCTCGACGCGATCCGTGGCGACCTCGCCGCGGCCGCCGGCCTCTAGAGGAACAGGCTGGCGACGAAGGCGACACCGGCGACCGCCATCGCGACGATCTCCGGGACGGCGTACGGCCTGCGGACCACGGTCCCGTCCGCGCTGCGGCCTGCGAGCTTCTGGTCGCGCCTGGCCTGGTCGACGAGCTCCTCGATGCGGGTCACCACGAACGTGTGGTAGCTCATCGCGGTCTGGTCCAGGCCGGCCAGGTCCGCCTTCTCGGAGAAGTCCCGGGTGCGGCTCTTGCCGAGCAGCGACCCCTGGCTCTCCTTCTTGGCCCGCTGCCGGATGTCGGAGCCCAGCGACTTGCCGATGCCGATGCAGACGAAGCGCTGGTCGCCGACCCAGACGTTGAGCGTCTGACCCATCGTGACCTCGTCGATGAGGACGTACGGCACCCGCGCGTCGCGCACCGACCCCTTGAGGAGCAGGGAGGTCGTGTACGCCGTGACGCGCGGCCGCAGCTGGGTCGCCCAGACCAGCACCGCAGCGAAGACGGCGCCGAGCCCGATCCGCAGACCGACGACGGTGTGCACCTGGAGCGCGACGTAGACGACCGCGAACACCGCGATGGCCACCCCCGCCCAGCCGATGACGAGGCCCGTCGTCGGCTTGAACCGCTCGAGCACCCGCTCGTCGCCCGGGTCGTCCCGGGTCCCGCGGGTCAGCGTCTCGTGTCCGGCTCATGCGGTGATTCTGCACCGGCACAGGCGGTTCTCCGCAACCGGTGCACCGCACCTATGCTGGGGGCCGTGACTGCGACTGCGAGCTCAACGGCGAGCTCGACGCCCGGAAGTCCGCTCCCCGGCCACCTGGCCGAGGTGACCGGTTCCGAGGCGTCGCTGCGCCGATTCCTGCACGGACTTCCGGGTGTGGACCAGGTGGGCGCCGAGGCGCGGGCCGCCTCGTTGGGCACCCGGTCGATCAAGACGACCGCGAAGGCGTTCGCGCTGGACCTGGCGATCCGGATGGTCGACCTGACCACGCTGGAGGGTGCCGACACCCACGGCAAGGTCCGGGCGCTGTGCTCCAAGGCGATGCGTCCCGACCCGGCCGACCAGTCCTGCCCGTCCGCCGCGGCGGTGTGTGTCTACCCGGACATGGTCGCCACCGCCAAGGAGGCGCTGGCCGGAAGCGGCGTGCGCATCGCGTCCGTCGCGACGGCGTTCCCCTCGGGCCGTGCGGCACTGGACATCAAGCTGGCCGACACCCGTGACGCGGTCGAGGCCGGCGCCGACGAGATCGACATGGTCATCGACCGGGGCGCGTTCCTCTCGGGCCGCTACCTGGAGGTCTTCGAGGAGATCGTCGCGGTGCGCGAGGCCTGCGGCGGACGGCGCCACCTCAAGGTGATCTTCGAGACCGGCGAGCTGCAGACCTACGACAACGTCCGCCGCGTCTCCTGGCTGGCGATGATGGCCGGTGCGCACTTCATCAAGACCTCGACGGGCAAGATCCAGCCGGCGGCGACGCTGCCGGTGACGCTGGTGATGCTGGAGGCGGTCCGCGACTACCGGGAGGCGACCGGCCAGATGGTCGGCGTGAAGCCCGCCGGCGGCATCCGGACCGCGAAGGACGCGATCAAGTACCTGGTGATGGTCAACGAGGTCGCCGGCGGTGACTGGCTCGACCCGGACTGGTTCCGGTTCGGCGCCTCCACGCTGCTCAACGACCTGCTGATGCAGCGCACCAAGATGACCACCGGCCGCTACTCCGGCCCCGACTACTTCACGCTGGACTGATTCCTCATGGCAACCAAGTCGTCGAACGTGTTCGACTACGCCCCCGCTCCCGAGTCCCGCGCGATCGTGGACATCAAGTCCTCCTACGGCCTCTTCGTCAACGGCGAGTTCGTGGACCCCACCGGCGGGAGGTCGTTCAAGACGATCAACCCCGCGACCGAGGAGGTGCTCGCCGAGGTCGGCGACGCGTCCGCCGAGGACGTCGACCTCGCGGTCAAGGCCGCCCGCCGCGCCTACACCCGCGTCTGGTCGCGGATGTCGGGCCGCGAGCGGTCGAAGTACCTCTTCCGCATCGCGCGCCTCCTCCAGGAGCGCAGCCGCGAGTTCGCGGTGCTCGAGTCGATCGACAACGGCAAGCCGATCAAGGAGTCCCGCGACGTCGACGTCCCCACCGCCGCCGCGCACTTCTTCTACTACGCCGGCTGGGCCGACAAGCTCGGGCATGCCGGCTTCGGCGCGGACCCGCAGCCGATCGGCGTCGCCGGCCAGGTCATCCCCTGGAACTTCCCGCTGCTGATGCTCGCGTGGAAGATCGCCCCGGCGCTGGCCTGCGGCAACACCGTGGTCCTCAAGCCCGCCGAGACCACCCCGCTGACCGCCCTGCTGTTCGCCGAGATCTGCCAGCAGGCCGACCTGCCTCCGGGCGTGGTCAACATCCTCACCGGCGCGGGCGAGACCGGCCGCGCCATCGTGGCGCACGACGACGTCGACAAGGTCGCGTTCACCGGCTCCACCGAGGTGGGACGGCTGATCGCCAAGACCGTGGCGGGCACCGACAAGCGGGTGACCCTCGAGCTCGGCGGCAAGGCCGCCAACATCGTGTTCGACGACGCCCCGCTCGACCAGGCCGTCGAGGGCATCGTCAACGGGATCTTCTTCAACCAGGGCCACGTGTGCTGCGCCGGCTCCCGGCTGCTGGTGCAGGAGTCGGTGGCCGACGAGGTGATGGAGCGGCTCAAGCGCCGGATGTCCACGCTGCGCGTCGGCGACCCGCTCGACAAGAACACCGACGTCGGCGCCATCAACTCCGCCGAGCAGCTCGCCAAGATCAAGGAGCTCTCCGACATCGGCGAGGCCGAGGGCGCCGGCCGCTGGTCGCCGGCCTGCGACCTCCCGGCACACGGGTTCTGGTTCCCGCCGACGGTGTTCACCGGCGTCTCCCAGGCGCACCGCATCGCGCGCGAGGAGATCTTCGGCCCGGTGCTGTCCGTGCTGACGTTCCGCACCCCGGCCGAGGCCGTCGAGAAGGCCAACAACACGCCGTTCGGGCTCTCCGCCGGCATCTGGACCGACAAGGGCTCGCGCATCCTGTGGGTGGCCGACCAGCTCCGTGCCGGCGTGGTCTGGGCCAACACGTTCAACAAGTTCGACCCGACCAGCCCCTTCGGTGGCTACAAGGAGTCCGGCTACGGCCGCGAGGGCGGCCGCCACGGCCTGGAGGGGTACCTCCGATGAGCCCGACCAACGACGACGCGGCGAGACCCGCATCGACGTGAAGAAGACCTACAAGCTCTACGTCGGCGGCGCCTTCCCCCGGTCCGAGTCGGGCCGGACGTACCTCGTGCACGACAGCAAGGGCAAGTTCCTGGCGAACGCGTCCGCGGCCTCCCGCAAGGACGCGCGCGACGCCGTCCAGGCAGCCCGCAAGGCGTTCGGCGGCTGGTCCACGCGCACGCCGTACAACCGCGGTCAGGTCGTCTACCGCATCGCCGAGGTCCTCGAGGGCCGCCGCGTGCAGTTCGTCGACGAGGTGCAGCGCTCCGAGGGCATCACCAAGCGGGCGGCCGAGGCCGCCGTGGACGCGTCGGTCGACCGGCTCGTCTGGTACGCCGGGTGGGCCGACAAGATCGCGCAGGTCGTGGGCGGCACCAACCCGGTCGCCGCTCCGTACTTCAACTTCTCGCTGCCGGAGCCCACCGGGGTGGTCGGCGTCGTCGCCCCGCAGGGCTCGTCGCTGCTCGGCCTGGTCAGCGTCGTCGCGCCGGTCGTCGTCACCGGCAACACCTGCGTGGTCGTCACCTCGCACGAGCGGCCGCTGCCCGCGATCACCCTGTCCGAGGTGCTCGCCACCTCCGACGTGCCCGGCGGGGTCGTCAACGTGCTGACCGGCGCGGTGGGCGACACCGCCCCCACCCTCGCCTCCCACATGGACGTCAACGCCCTCGACCTGACCGGCCTGGCCGGCAACCCCGACCTCGCCCGCAACCTCGAGACCGACGCCGCCGAGAACCTCAAGCGGGTGCTCCGCGCGCCCGCAACCGAACCGGACTGGGCCGCCGAGCCCGGCCTGGACCGGATGACCCGCTTCCTGGAGACCAAGACCGTCTGGCACCCGATCGGCATCTGAGGTGGCCCGGGCGCAGGTGATCGTGGTGGCCGGGCCCTCGGGCTCCGGCAAGTCACGGCTCTGCACCCGCCTGCACGAGTCCCTGGGCGTGCTGACGGTCAACCTCGACGACTTCTACAAGGACGGCGACGACCCGACCCTGCCCCGGCTGCACCTCGCCCCCGGGCAGGAGATCGTCGACTGGGACGACCCCGCCTCGTGGTCCGGCGAGGACGCGCTGGACGCCCTGGAGACGCTGTGCCGGGACGGCGTGGCGGACATGCCGGTCTACGACATCTCGCGCGACGGCCGCGTCGGGACCCGCCGGGTGGCGGTCGGCTCCGCGTCGTACGTCGTGGCGGAGGGGCTGTTCGCCCAGGAGGTGGTGGCGGGCTGTCGTGCACGCGGGCTGCTGGCCGACGCGGTGTGCGTGCGCAACCACCGGCTCGTGACGTTCTGGCGGAGGTTCACCCGCGACCTGCGCGAGCACCGCAAGCCCCCGTTGGTGCTGCTGCGGCGAGGGTGGCTGCTGATGCGCTCAGAGCCGGAGGTGGTGGCGCGCGCCGTCTCCTGCGGCTGCGCACCGATGACCCCGCACCAGGCCTACGAGCGGCTCAGCGCGCTGGTCCGCGCCGACCGGGCGGGTCAGCGCAGCGAGTAGGTCGCGATCGAGACGCCCGCGTAGTGCGCGGCGAAGGCCACCACCGTGAAGGTGTGGAACACCTCGTGGAAGCCGAACCACTGCGGGACCGGGTTCGGGCCGGCGCAGGCCGTAGACGACGCCGCCGACGGTGTAGAGCAGGCCCCCGAGGGCGAGCAGCACGACCACCGAGGTCACGTGGTACTGCGCGAAGTCGCCCGCGAAGAACACCGCGGCCCAGCCGAGCGCGATGTAGATCGGGGTGTAGACCCACCGCGGTGCGCCCGGGACGAACAGCCGGAACGCGATGCCCAGCGCCGCCCCGCTCCACGCGATGGCGAGCAGCACCACCCGGTCGGAGCCGGTGAGCAGCAGCAGGCTGAAGGGCGTGTAGCTGCCGGCGATCAGCAGGAAGATGCTGGCGTGGTCCATCCGGGTGAGCAGGAGCTCGACCCGCGGCGACCAGCCGCCGCGGTGCATGGTGGCGGAGACCGTGAACAGGACCAGGGCACAGCTGGCGAAGACGGCCGAGCCGATCTTCGGGGCTCCGGCGGGCGACAGCAGCACCAGCAGCGATGCCGCCGACCAGCGCCAGGGGTGCCGTCGCGGCGTGCAGCCAGCCCCGCATGCGCGGCCTCACCTCGGCGACGATCTCCGCCACGTGCCCCGCGACCTGCTCGGTCACGGAGTGGGCAGCGGAGGCGGCGGAGGGGGGCACAAGGGAGACATACCCACTGAGGGGCTCCGCGAAGCGGAATCGCCGCGTCCGGTCCAGACCGGTCGAGGAAACTCTCCGAACGGCCAGGTCGCTCGGGTCAGGCGCCGACCGTGCCGTCGACGCCCTCGCGCAGGAGGTCGGCGTGGCCGTTGTGGCGGGCGTACTCCTGGATCATGTGCACCATCACCAGCCGGAGCGAGACGTCCTCGTCCCAGCGTGCCTGGTAGGCGGTCACGTCGAGCGACTCGGCCTCCCTCTCGATGCGCCGGGCGTGCTCGACCTCGGCCTGCCAGGCGCCGAACGCCTCGGTGCGCGTCGCGCCCGTCGCGTCGTACGCCGTCTGGAAGTCGTTCTCGACGTCCGACCAGACCATGCCCACGTCCTCGGCGGCCATCACCCGGCGGAACCAGGTGCGCTCCACCTCGGCCAGGTGCCGGACCAGGCCGAGCAGGGTCAGCGTCGAGGGCGGGCTGGACCGGGACCGGAGCTCCTCGTCGGTGAGCCCCTCGCACTTCATCGCGAGCGTCGCGCGGTGGTAGTCGAGGAACGCCCTCAGGGTCTCGCGCTCGTCGCCTCGCAGCGGGGGCCCGACCCGGTCGTCCGTCACGAGACCGCGCTGAGCACGGCGTACGACGGCTTGATCTGCTCGTCGATGATGCGCAGCCGCTCGTCGAACGGGATGAACGCCGACTTCATCGCGTTGATCGTGAACCAGCGGAGGTCGTCCATGTCGTAGCCGAAAGCGTCCACGAGCCTGCCCATCTCGCCGCTCATCGAGGTGCCGCTCATCAGCCGGTTGTCGGTGTTGACCGTGACCCGGAACCGGAGCTTCGTGAGGGTGCCGATCGGGTGCTCGGCGATGGAGTCGGCGGCGCCGGTCTGGATGTTCGACGACGGGCACATCTCGAGCGGGATCCGCTTGTCGCGGACGTACGACGCGAGCCGGCCCAGCTGCGGCACCCCGTCGGCGTCGACGTGGATGTCGTCGATGATCCGCACGCCGTGGCCGAGCCGGTCGGCTCCGCACCACTGGATGGCCTGCCAGATCGACGGCAGCCCGAACGCCTCACCGGCGTGGATCGTGAAGTGGGCGTTCTCGCGCTGGAGGTACTCGAACGCGTCCAGGTGCCGGGTGGGCGGGTAGCCCGCCTCGGCGCCGGCGATGTCGAAGCCGACGACGCCCTGGTCCCGGTAGGCCGTGGTCAGCTCGGCGATCTCGCGGCTGCGGGCCTGGTGGCGCATGGCCGTGAGCAGCTGGCGTACGACGATCGGGCGACCGTCGCCCCGCGCCTCCTCCTGACCCTCGACGAACCCGTCGCGCACGGCCTCGACGACCTGCTCCAGGGTGAGCCCCCCGGACAGGTGCTGCTCGGGGGCGTAGCGGACCTCGGCGTAGACCACCCCGTCCTCCGCCAGGTCCAGCACGCACTCGCGGGCCACCCGACGCAGGTTGGCCTCGGTCTGCATCACCGCGACGGTGTGGTCGAACGTCTCGAGGTAGCGCTCCAGCGAGCCCGAGTCGGCGGACTCCTCGAACCACCGACGCAGACCGTCGGCGTCCTGGACCGGGAGGTCGTGCCCGGCGGCCGGCGCCAGGTCGATGATCGTCTGTGGCCGCAGGCCCCCGTCGAGGTGGTCGTGGAGCAGGACCTTGGGGGCGCGGACGAGAAGCTCGCGCGAGACGGTACGTTCGGTGATCTCAGGCATGGGCCTCATCCAACCAGGCTCGTGGACGATGACCGGGAAGGGGCAACCATGCGGGTCTTCACGTCGTTCGACCAGCTCTCCGAGGCCGTGGGCGAGGACCTCGGGCGCACCGACTGGCTCGAGGTGACCCAGGAGCGCGTCGACGCGTTCGCCGACGCGACCGGGGACCACCAGTGGATCCACGTCGACGTCGAGAAGGCCAAGGACGGCCCGTTCAAGGGCACCATCGCGCACGGCTACCTCACGCTGTCGCTGATCCCGTACTTCAACCCGCAGCTGTTCCGGCTCGACACCCCGGGCGCCAAGCTCAACTACGGCGTGAACAAGGTGCGGTTCCCGAACCCCGTCAAGGTGGGCTCCCGCATCCGGGCCACGGCCGAGATCGCCGACGTGAGCGACGTACCCGCCGGCAAGCAGCTGGTGACCCGCTACTCCATCGAGATCGAGGGGGAGAACAAGCCCGCCTGCGTGGCCGAGACCGTCGTCCTCCTGCTGGCCTGACAGACACCTCTCAGTGGACCGGTCTAGGCTGGCCCGGACCGCAGCCCGGATCGAAGGAGAAGCGCCATGCCCCAGGGTGACCACGAGATCAGTCTCGAGGAGATCCAGGCGACCGCCGACCTGATCGACCGGACGGTGCAGCAGCTGCTGATCGCGCAGGACGGCTCCAGCGGCTCGTCCCAGGACCTGATGACCGGTGCCTGGCAGACACCCGGCGCGTCGACCACGTTCCACAACAAGTGGACCGAGTGGAACACCGCCATGAACAAGATGCTCCAGGTCGGGCCGGAGTTCTCGCAGTGGCTCCGCAACTACGCCCGTGACGCCCAGGGCCTCGACGAGGCCTACCGCACCTGACCCGAGAACCCGACAGGAACGAATCCGCATGGAACTCGACATCGACACCACCGAGGAAGGCCGCACGCTCACCCTGGCCGGCCACGGCGAGATCGACTACGCCACCCTCGGCATCCTGACCGCCGAGCTCGACAAGGCCTCGACAGAGGACGTCGACGACGTCATCGTCGACCTGCGCAAGGTGACCTACATCGACTCGTCGGGCCTGGGCGTGCTCGTGGGCGCGCACCGGAGGCTCAAGAGCGAGGGCCGCTCGCTCGTGCTGCGGGTCTCCGATCCCGAGATGATCAAGCTGCTCGCGATCACCGGCCTCGACCAGCTCTTCGCGATCGAGACGCCGTACGAGGCGCCCGTCAGCCGGCCACCCGGTCGATGACCAGCGGGACCGGCTCGTAGGCCGTCCCGGCCGCCGACACCACGACCCCGCCCTCGAGGGCCGCGAGCGCCCGCTCGAAGCGCTCCGGCTCGTCGGTGTGCAGCACCAGCAGGTCCTGACCCTCGGTGACGGTGTCCCCGGGCTTGGCGAGCATCTCGACGCCGGCGGCGGCCTGCACCGGGTCCTCCTTGCGGGCCCGGCCGGCGCCGAGCCGCCACGCGGCGAGACCGACGGCCATCGCGTCGAGGGTGGTCAGCACGCCGCTGCCCGGGGCCTTGACGACGTGGGTCTCCCTGGCCGTCGGCATGGCGGCGTCCGGGTCGCCGCCCTGGGCGGCGATCATCCGGCGCCAGGCGTCCATCGCCGAGCCGTCGCGCAGCCGGTCGGCCGGGTCGACGTCGTGGACGCCGGCGGCCTGCAGCATCTCCCGGGCCAGCGCGACCGTCAGCTCGACGACGTCGGCGGGGCCGCCCCCGGCGAGCACGTCGACGGACTCCGCCACCTCGAGCCCGTTGCCCGCCGTACGCCCGAGCGGCGTGGACATGTCGGTGAGCAGCGCGACCGTGGTGACGCCGGCGTCGGTGCCGAGCGCGACCATCGTCTCGGCCAGCTCGCGGGCCTGGTCGAGGTGCTTCATGAACGCGCCCGAGCCGACCTTCACGTCGAGGACCAGCGCGCCGGTGCCCTCGGCGATCTTCTTGCTCATGATCGACGAGGCGATGAGCGGGATCGCCTCGACGGTGCCGGTCACGTCGCGCAGCGCGTAGAGCTTCTTGTCCGCGGGCGCGAGCCCGGTGCCGGCCGCGCAGATCACGGCGCCGACGTCCTCGAGCTGCGCCATCATCTCCTCGTTGGAGAGGTCCGCGCGCCAGCCCGGGATCGCCTCGAGCTTGTCGAGGGTGCCGCCGGTGTGGCCGAGACCGCGCCCGGAGAGCTGGGGTACGGCGACACCGCAGGCCGCCACCAGCGGGGCCAGCGGCAGCGTGATCTTGTCGCCGACGCCCCCGGTCGAGTGCTTGTCGGCGGTGGGCCGTGACAGCGAGGAGAAGTCCATCCGCTCCCCGGAGGCGATCATCGCGTTCGTCCAGCGGGAGATCTCGCGCCGGTTCATCCCGTTGAGCAGGATCGCCATCGCCAGCGCCGACATCTGCTCGTCGGCGACCGCACCGCGGGTGTAGGCGTCGACGACCCAGTCGATCTGGGAGTCGCTGAGCTCGCCGCGGTCCCGCTTGGCCAGGATCACCTCGACGGCGTCGTGCCGCCCTTGTCCGCTTGCCATGTTGCTCCTTCTCTTGCGTGGGTCAGCTGCCCACGGTGACGGACGTGTAGCCGCGCAGCACGAAGGTGCCGCGCGGCTCCGGCGGGCCGGCCAGCTGCAGGTCCGGGTGCTCCCGCAGCAGCAGGCCGAGCGACTCGACGAGCTCCATCCGGGCGAGCGGTGCGCCGACGCAGAAGTGCACGCCCGCGCCGAACGCGAGGTGCGGGTTGGGGTCCCGGTCGGGGCGGAACGTGTCGGCGTCCTCGAAGACGGCCGGGTCGCGGTTGGCCGCGCCGAGCAGGGCCGCGATCTTCTGTCCGGGCTCGACGGTGACGTCGCCGACCGTCACCGGCTCGGTCGCCGTCCGCTCGAACAGCTGCAGCGCGGAGTCGAAGCGCAGCATCTCCTCCACGCAGGTCGGCACCTGTCGCGGCCGTGGGGCGGACACCGGCCCGCAGCATCGCGACCAGCCCGTTGCCGAAGACGTTGACCGAGGCCTCGTGGCCGGCGTTGAGCAGCAGCACCGCGGAGGCGACGACCTCGTCCTCCGTCAGCCGCTGGCAGTCGCCGTCCTGCGCCGCGACCAGGTCGGAGACCAGGTCGCCGCGCGGCTCCGCGGGCCCGGTCGCGGGCGATGGCGCGGATCGTGTCCGCGAACTCCTCCGCCGCGGCCACCGCGGCGTCGACGACGGCCTCGCTGGGGGCGACCTCGTACATCCGGACGATCGCCTGCGACCAGGCGCGCAGGCGAGGAGCCAGCTCGGTGGGGACGCCGAGCAGCTCGGCGATGACCAGGACGGGCAGCGGCTCGGCGTACTCCCCCACCACGTCGAAGCCGGCCGGGTCGACCTCGGCGAGCAGCTCGGCGGCGAGCTCGCGGACCCGCGGGCGCAGCCGCTCGACGTGGCCGCGGTTGAACGCCCCGACGACGAGCCGGCGCAGCCGCGTGTGCACCGGCGGCTCGTTCTCCATCATCTGGTTGCGGTGCAGCAGGTTGAACGGCTCGAGCCGGTCGGCGGGCTGCCGGTCGCTCCAGATCCGGCCCAGTCGCCGGTCGCGGAGCACGGCGTTCGCGCAGGCGTGGTCGAACGTGAGGTACGACGAGGTGGGCTCGTGCCAGGCGACACCACCGAGCCGACGCTCCTCGGCGAAGAACGGGTAGGGGTCGGCCACCACCGCGGCGGCCGTCGGGTCAAACTGCGTCGAGCGCATCGGGACCGAAGGCGTCGGGGAGCACCTCGCTCATCGGGCGCACCCCCGACACGGTCAGCACCTGCAGGGCAGGCCCGCCCGCCTCGAACAGCACCTGGCGGCACCGGCCGCACGGCATGATGACCTCGCGCGTCCTTGTTGACGCACACGAAGTGCGTCAGCCGGCCACCGCCGGACGCGTGCATCGACGACACCATCCCGCACTCGGCGCAGAGGCCGACGCCGTACGCCGCGTTCTCGACGTTGCAGCCGACGACCAGCCGACCGTCGTCGACGAGGCCGGCCGCCCCGACCTGGTAGTCGGAGTACGGCGCGTAGGCACGTCGCATGACCGCGGTGGCCTCCTCGACCAGTCGCGGCCAGGGGCTCTCCTGGGGGATCTCCGGCACGTCAGCCGGCCTCGCCGCGTCGGTATCTCAGTCCGTCCGCCGCGGGCATCCGCAGCCGTTGGGCCGAGAACGCGAGCACGAACAGCGTCGCGACGTAGGGCGTCATGCGGGTGAAGTCGCCGGGGACCTCGTCGGTGGTGAAGAACCAGACCGCGAACAGCACGGAGGCGACCAGGGTGACGATGCCGGCCCGGCGCATCCCGCGCCGGAGCTGGACAGACCGTAGACCAGCAGCACGATCGCGATCACGATCAGCAGCGCATGGACGGCACCGCCGCCCGCGCGCAGCTGCAGCGCGTCGGTGTAGCCGAACAGGAGGGACCCGAGCAGCAGCCCACCCGGTCGCCAGTTGCCGAAGATCATCGCGGCCAGGCCGATGAAGCCGCGGCCGTTGGTGATGCCGTTCTGGTAGAGGCCGGCGCCGACGAGCACGATGAAGCCACCCGCCAGCCCCGCGATCGCACCGGAGATCAGCACGGCGATGATCTTGTAGCGGTAGACGTTCACGCCGAGCGTCTCCGCGGCGCTGGGGCTCTCCCCGCAGGAGCGCAGGCGCAGGCCGAACGCCGTGCGCCAGAGGATGAAGTAGGTCCCGACGATCATCAGCACCGCCAGCACCGTGAGGCTCGACAGGTCGCGGGTCAGCGCACCGAGCACCGAGGCGAGGTCGGAGACCACGAACCAGTGCTTGTCCTCCACGCCGTCGGCCCAGTCGCTGACCGCCGGGAGGTTCAGGGACGCCGGGCCGTCGACGGGCGGCGACTGGGTCGGACCGCCGCCCTGGAGGCCGGAGAACCACAGGTCCGCGAGGAACGCCGCGACACCGACGGCCATGATGTTGATGGCCACTCCGGAGACGATGTGGTCGACGCCGAAGATCACGGTCGCGAGCGCGTGCAGCGCGCCGCCGATGGCGCCGAAGACCATCGCGCCGATGACGCGCCTGCCACGGGCCGTAGAACGTGCCGAAGTAGCCCGCCCCGATCGTGCCGAGGATCATCATGCCCTCGAGGCCGATGTTGACCACGCCCGCGCGCTCGGACCACAGACCCGCGAGGCCGGCCAGCGCGATCGGGATGGTGGCCGCGATCGTCTCGCGGAGGGTGCCTGCCGAGTCGAGCTCGTTGCTGCCGGTGATCACCCGGGCGAACGAGATCAGCGCGAACGCGACGAGCAGCCACGCCCAGACCGGGACCCGGCGGCGCGGCCGGTCGACCGGAGCGGACGGCTCGGGCAGGAAGGCTTCGCTGGCGACGGTCATGCCGCGACCTCCGACGTCGAGCCGGTGGGGGCGAGCTGTTCGGCCACGCTGCGCTGCTCCTGTGCCTGGGTGTAGCGACGGACGATCTCGTAGGCGATCACGACGCAGAGCACGAGGACCCCCTGGGTGATCGCGACGATGTCGTTGGAGACGCCCGCGTTGATCTCCAGCAGGCTGCTCTGCTCGACGAGGAACGCGAACAGCAACGCGCCGAAGGCGATGCCCACCGGGTGGTTGCGGCCCAGCAGGGCGACGGCGATCCCGGCGAAGCCGAGCCCGGACTGGAACGTGGTGCCGTAGGAGTGCGTGTCGCCGAAGAGCAGCGGCAGCCCGACCAGGGCAGCGATCGCGCCGGAGATGACCATCGCGACCACCACCATCCGGCGTACGTCGATCCCGCTGGCCACCGCGGCCGTCGCCGAGGCACCGGTCGCGCGGAGCTCGAAGCCGAAGCGGGACCGGTTCAGCAGCACCGCGTAGCCGACCCCGGCGAGCACCGCGACGAGCGCGAGCCCGAGCACCTCGTTGGGGGCGCCGGGGATGAGCGGGAGGCCCGGGACCTGCGAGTCCTCGGGCAGCTGCTTGGTCTGGATGCTGTTGCCGACGATCCCGCCCCACTTGCGCAGCAGGTAGGCGGTCAGCGACACCGCGATGGCGTTCAGCATGATCGTCGAGATCACCTCGGAGACCCCGCGGGTGACCTTCAGGATGCCCGCGATCGCGGCCCACCCGGCCCCGCAGACGATGGCCAGCAGGAACGCCACGATCACGTTGAGCGGGCCGGGCAGCCAGCCCTGGCCGGCGAACGCGGCGGCCGCGAAGACGGCGACGCGGTACTGACCCTCGACGCCGATGTTGAACAGGTTCATCCGGAACCCGATCGCCGCGGCGAGCGCGGAGAGGTACAGCACGGAGGAGTTGTTGATGATGTTCACGACGTTCCGCGGCGCGGGCACCGAGAAGATCGTGCTCATGAAGCCGGACACGGAGTTCCCGGAGACCAGCAGGATCCCGATCGTGATGAGCATGGCCATCACGATCGCGAGCAGCGGGGCGGCCGCCCCGATCGCGATGCGCTTGAGCATCAGCTGGTCCTCCTTCGGCGCCGCGTCGGCACCGGTCATCGCGGAGCCGAGCTCCTCGGGCGTGACGTGCTGCGGGTCGAAGTCGCCGACGAAGCGGCCGCGCAGGATCACCTTGATCGAGTCGGACAGGCCGATCAGCTCGTCCAGGTCGGCGGAGATCAGCAGCACCGCCAGGCCGAGCCGGCGCGCGTCGCGGATGTGGTCCCAGATGGCCGCCTGGGCGCCCACGTCGACGCCGCGCGTCGGGTGGGACGCCACCAGCAGCACGGGGTCGCCGCTCATCTCGCGACCGACGATGAACTTCTGCTGGTTGCCGCCGGACAGCGCGTGCGCCGTGGTCTCGATCGACGGGGTGCGGACGTCGTAGGCGTCGACGATGCGCTGGGCGTCCTTGCGGGCGCCGGCACGGTCGATCCAGGCACCCTTGACCGCCGGGCGGCCGGGTCTGGTGGCCGAGGATGCGGTTCTCCCAGAGCGGCGAGTCGAGCAGCAGCCCGTGCCGGTGCCGGTCCTCGGGGATGTAGCCGATCTGCTCGCGCCGCCGCTTGGTGGACCACGTCGAGATGTCCGCGTCGGCCAGCTCGACGTGGCCCTGGGTGGCGTGGCGCATGCCCATGACGACCTCGGTGAGCTCGGTCTGCCCGTTGCCCTCGACCCCGGCGATGCCGAGCACCTCGCCACGGTGGATCTTCAGCGAGACGTCGGCGAGCAGCTTGCGGCCGGCCGCGTCGGTCAGCGTGACGTCGACGAGCTCGAGCATCTCCTCGTCGGTGACCGTGGACTCCTCGGTGTTCGGCGAGGGCAGCTCGGAGCCGACCATCAGCTCCGCGAGCTTGCGGGAGGTGACGTCGGCCGGGCGTACGGCGGCGACGGTGGTGCCGCGGCGTACGACGGTGATGTCGTCGGCCACGGCGAGGACCTCGTCGAGCTTGTGGGAGATGAAGATGAGGGTGTGCCCCTCCTTCTTCAGCTCGCGGAGGTTCGCGAAGAGCGCGTCCACCTCCTGCGGCACGAGCACGGCCGTGGGCTCGTCGAGGATGATCACCTTCGCGCCGCGGTAGAGCACCTTCAGGATCTCCACCCGCTGCCGCTCGCCGACCCCGAGTCCCTCGACGAGCTCGTCCGGGTCGAGGTCGAAGCCGTAGGTGCGCGAGATCTCCTCGACCTTGGCGCGCGCCTTGTCGCCGATGCCGTGCAGCTTCTCGGCGCCGAGCGTGACGTTCTCGAGCACGGTCAGGTTGTCGGCCAGCATGAAGTGCTGGAAGACCATGCCGATGCCCAGCTTGATCGCGTCGGCGGGTGAGCTCATCGTCGCCGGGACGCCGTCGACCTCGATGGTGCCGTCGTCGGGCTTCTGGACGCCGTACAGGATCTTCATCAGCGTCGACTTGCCGGCGCCGTTCTCGCCCACGATGGCGTGCACCGTGCCCGCCCGGACGTCGATGTCGATGTCGTGGTTGGCGATCACGCCGGGGAAGCGTTTCCCGATGCCCCGCAGGCGGACCGCGATGGTGTCGGTCTCCGCCGGGGTCGCGGGGCTGGTCTCTGTCGTGGTGATGGCACACGCTCCGAAGGTGAAGGCGGCTGGACGCGCCACGGGCTCGGAGGGAACGCTACCGCGTCCCCGTCCGAGCCCGTGGCCCTGTGATGGTCCTGTGCTGGCGAGGCCCGATCAGAGGGTGTTGGGCACCTTGACCTCGCCCGAGATGATCTTCTCCTTGTAGGAGTCGATCTGGTCCTTGATGTCGTCGATCTGGCCGCCGCTGGTGGCGTAGCCGACACCGTCGCGCTTGAGGTCGTAGACGTCGAAGCCGGCCTTGGTCGCGCCGTCGTTGAAGGCCTTCGCGAAGTCGAACACCGCGACGTCGACGCGCTTGAGCGCCGAGGTCAAGATGTGCGACTGCTGGTCGGTGGGCGCCGTGAGGTACTGGTCGGAGTCCACGCCGATCGCGAGCTTGTCCTCGGCCGCAGCCGCCTCGAACACGCCGTTGCCGGACAGGCCGGAGGCGTGGAAGACGATGTCGGCGCCGTTGTCGTAGAGCGCGGTCGCGGCCGTCTTGCCACCCGGCGGGTTGGCGAACGCCTTGGCGTCGGCCTGGTCGGACAGCCACTTCATCTCGACGGTCGCCTTGGGGTTGACCGCCTTGACGCCGGCCTGGTAGCCAGCGGCGAACGGGTCGATGATCGGGCCCTTGACGCCGCCCACGAAGCCGACCTTGTCGGTCTTGGTCTTCAGGCCGGCAGCGACGCCGACCAGGAACGAGCCCTGCTCGGGCGAGAAGGCGAGGTTGGTGACGTTGTCACCCTCGGCCGCGCCGTCGACGATGGCGAACTTGAGCTTCGGGTACTCCTTGGCGACCGTGGTCACCATCGGGGTGTAGACGAAGCCGACCGCGATGATCGGGTCGTAGCCCGCGTCGGCGAGCGTGCGGAGACGCTCCTCCTTGGCGGAGTCCGGCTCGTCCGGAGCCGCCTCGGACTCCTTGCAGGTCGCGTCGAGCTCCTCGCCGGCCTTCTTGGTGCCGGCCGCGGCCAGGTCGTTGAACGACTTGTCGCCCCGCCCGCCGATGTCGTAGGCGAGACCGATCTTGGGGCCCGATCCGCCGGCGGCGCAGAGGCCGCCCTTGTCGCCGCCGCTGGCCGTGTTCGTCTCAGTGTCTTTCTTGGCACAACCGGTCACCGCGAGCGCCATAACAGCGGTGACGGCTGCAATCTTGGTCAGCCGACGCAAGATGCCTCCTTGTTTTGTGCGCCACCTGTCCAGGCGCAAACCAGGGCACACCCTAACTCCCGGAACCGGGTCCGGGGCCGCGTCCGAGGCGCCCGTTCGAAGTTGTTACCTGTTCGGTAGCAAGCCGGAGGTTTCGGACAGCCCGCGGCGGGTGACGCGCGTCGCTCGGGGCTCTCCCTCAGGCGTCGAGCGTGGTGAGAACGGCGGCCGCGAGCACCTTGGCGCCGACCCCGATGGCCCGCTCGTCGATGTGCAGGTCGCCCTGGTGCAGGTCGTAGGTCGGCCCGCCCGGCGTGCGGGTGCCGAGCCGCCCCATCGCCCCGGGGACGTCCTCGAGGTACCACGCGAAGTCCTCGCCGCCGAGGCTCTGCGGCGTGGTGACCGCCCGCCCGCTCCCCGAGCACGGACGCGGACGGCGTCGCCGAGCAGGGCGGTGGCCGCCGGGCTCGTTGACGACCGGCGGCACGCCCCGGACGTAGGTGACCTCCGCGCCGACGCCGTACGGCGCGAGGATCTGGCCGATCAGCTCGCGGACGAGGTCCTCCGCGTCGGCCCAGGCGACCGCGTCGAGCATCCGCAGGGTGCCGGCGACCTCGCCGGACGCCGGGATGACGTTCTTGGCGGACCCGGCGCGCACCACGCCCCACACCAGGCTGGCGCCGGCGCGCGGGTCCAGCCGGCGGGACAGCGCCCCGGGCAGCTCGGTGACGAGCTTGCCGAGCGCGTAGGTCAGGTCCTCGGTCAGGTGCGGGCGCGAGGTGTGGCCGCCGCGGCCGGTCAGCCGCACGGTCAGCGCGTCGGCCGCGCCGGTCAGCGGTCCGACCCGGAGCCCGACCTCGCCGACGTCGATGGACGGGTCGCAGTGCAGGCCGAAGACGTGCTCGACGTCGTCGAGGGCGCCGGCGGCGATCACCTCGAGGGCGCCGCCGGGCATCACCTCCTCGGCCGGCTGGAACAGCAGCCGGACGCGGCCCGGCAGCGAGGCGCTGCTGGTGCGCCTCGGCCAGCGCCATGCCGGCGCCGACGCAGGGCGGACGGTGTGCACGTCGTGGCCGCAGGCGTGGGCGACGCCCGTGGACCGTGCTGGCCCAGGGCTCGTCGCCCAGGTCGTCGACCGGGAGCGCCGTCGAGGTCGGCGCGGAGCGCGACGAGCGGGCCCGTCGGTGGCGCCGAGCTCGGCGATCAGCCCGGACTTGGGCAGCAGCTGGACGCTCGAGCCCGGCCTTCTCGAGCCGCTCGGCGACCAGCGCGGTGGTGCGCTTCTCCTGCCAGGCCAGCTCGGGGTGGGCGTGCAGGTCTCGGCGCAGTCGCCACCAGGTCGTGCTCGAGCGCGTCGACGGCGTCGACGGCGAGCCGGAGCGTGGAAGCGGACAGCGACAGACAAGGCTACCGGAGCACGCGTCCCTACCGGCGCCGGCCGCCGCGACGGCCGCGCACGTGCGGTCGGGTCAGAACGCGTCGGGCGGGACGTACACGCCCCAGACCTCGCGCAGCGCGTTGCAGACCTCGCCGACGGTCGCCTTGGCGCGCAGCGCGTCCTTCATCGGGTACAGCACGTTGTCGTCGCCCTGGGCCGCGGCCGTCAGAGCCGCCAGGTGCTTGTCGACCTCGTCCTGGTCGCGCTCGGCGCGCAGCTTCGCGAGCCGGTCGGCCTGCTGCTCCTCGATCGCCGGGTCGACGCGCAGCCCCTCGAACGGGTCCTCCTTCTCCGAGGCGAAGCGGTTGACCCCGACGACGATCCGCTCGCCGGTGTCGATGTCCCGGGCGATCTGGTAGGCCGCCTTCTCGATCTCGTTCTTCTGGAAGCCCTGCTCGATCGCGGCGACGGCGCCGCCCATCTCCTCGACCTGCTCCATCAGCCTGCGGGCCTCGGCCTCGACGTCGTCGGTGAGCGCCTCCACGGCGTACGAGCCGGCGAACGGGTCGACGGTCTTGGTCACGTCGGTCTCGTAGGCGATCACCTGCTGGGTGCGCAGCGCGAGCCGCGCCGACTTCTCGCTCGGCAGCGCCAGCGCCTCGTCGTAGGAGTTGGTGTGCAGCGACTGGGTGCCGCCGAGCACCGCGGCGAGGCCCTGGATCGCGACCCGGACCAGGTTCACCTCGGGCTGCTGGGCGGTGAGCTGCACGCCGGCCGTCTGGGTGTGGAAGCGCAGCATCTGCGACTTGGGGTTCTTGGCCCCGAACTCGTCGCGCATCACCTGGGCCCAGATCCGGCGGGCCGCCCGGAACTTCGCGACCTCCTCGAGGATCGTCGTGCGCGAGACGAAGAAGAACGACAGCCGGGCGGCGAAGTCGTCGACGTCGAGCCCGGCCTTGACCGCGGCCCGGACGTACTCGATGCCGTCGGCGAGGGTGAACGCGATCTCCTGCGCGGGCGTCGCCCCGGCCTCGGCCATGTGGTAGCCGGAGATCGAGATGCGTGTTCCACTTCGGCACCTCCGCCTTGCAGTAGGCGAAGATGTCGGTGATCAGCCGCAGCGACTGCGCCGGCGGGTAGATGTAGGTGCCGCGGGCGATGTACTCCTTGAGCACGTCGTTCTGGATCGTGCCGGTGATCTTGTCGCCGGGGACGCCGTTCTCCTCGGCGACGAGCTGGTACATCAGCAGCAGCAGCGCGGCCGGGGCGTTGATCGTCATCGAGGTGGAGACCTCGTCGAGCGGCAGGCCGTCGAAGAGCAGCCGCATGTCCTCGATCGAGTCGATCGCGACGCCCGACCTTGCCGACCTCGCCGTGCGCGATCGCGGAGTCGGAGTCGTGGCCCATCTGGGTCGGCAGGTCGAAGGCGACGGACAGGCCGCCGGTGCCGTTCGCGACGAGCTGCTTGTAGCGCTCGTTGGACTCCTTGGCGGTGCCGAAGCCGGCGTACTGCCGCATCGTCCACGGGCGGCCGGTGTACATCGACGGGTAGACGCCGCGGGTGAACGGGTACTCCCCCGGCTCGCCGAGCCGCGTCTCCGGGTCGAACCCCTCGAGGGCGTCGGGGCCGTAGAGCGACTCGAACGGGAGGCCGGACTCGGTGCGGTTCTCGTCGCCCGCCCCGGGCGTGCCAGCGGTGGGAGCTTCGCCTGCAGTCATGCCGGAACAGTACGGCGACCGGACGGCACCGTGCACCGTGAGACTTCCCACTGACCAGACCTGCCGGCCGGGGTGACAGGATCGGCGGGTGACTTCTGGGAGCTCGGTCGAGCGGGTCGAGCGGGCGCTGGCCCGGCTCGACGAGGTGGACGGGACGATCGCCTCGGTGTGCACGCGCAACGACGCGGCGCTGGACCAGGCCAAGGAGCGCGACGCCGAGGCGCACGCGACGGGCGCGCGGCGCGGGACCGCTCCACGGCCGGCCGGTGCTGGTCAAGGACAACGTCGACACCGCCGACCTGCCCACGACGGCCGGCTCGCTGGCCCTCGCGGCGATGCCGCACCCGTCCCGCGACGCGGCGCTCGTCCGGCGGCTGCGCGAGGCCGGGATGGTCGTGCTCGGCAAGACGAACCTCAGCGAGTGGGCGAACATCCGCGACGGGAACTCCGCGTCGGGGTGGAGCGCCTACGGCGGCCTGACCCGCAACCCGTACGCCCTGAACCGGTCCGCCGGCGGCTCGAGCTCCGGCAGCGGCGCGGCCGTCGCCGCCGGCATCGCGCCGTACGCCGTCGGCACCGAGACCGACGGCTCGATCACCTGCCCGGCGGCCTTCAACGGCTGCGTCGGGCTCAAGCCGACGGTCGGCCTCGTCCCGACCGAGGGCGTCGTGCCGATCTCGCACTCGCAGGACTCCCCCGGTCCGATCGCGACGACCGTGCGGGACGCGGCCGCGCTGCTCGGCGTGCTCGCGGACGGCGGCGTCGACTACGCCGCCGCACGCGGTCGACGGCCGTCTCGCCGGGAAGCGGATCGGGGTGCCGCGCGCGACGTACTGGGGCTACAGCAGCCACGCCGACGAGTGCGCCGAGCGCGCGGTCGCCGCTGCTCGCCGCCGAGGGCGCCACGATCGTCGACGGCACGGACCTCGTCTCGGTGGACGACTTCGACTGGCACGACGAGCTCCTGGTGATGCTCGCCGAGCTGCGCAGCGGGCTGGAGGCCTACCTCGCGACGCGCCCGGGCGACGGACCCCGCGTCGCTCGCCGACGTGGTCGCCTTCAACCGCGAGCACGCCGAGACCGAGCTGAAGCACTTCGGGCAGTGCTGTTCGAGCAGTCGCTGGAGGGTCCGGGCGTGGACAGCCGGGAGTACGCCGAGGCCCGGGCCCGGTGCCTGCGCCACGGCCGCGACGGGATCGACGCGGCTGCTCCGCGAGCACGACCTCGACGCGCTCGTCACCCCGTCGTACGCGCCCGGCCATGCCCATCGACCTGGTCAACCCGGAGGCGCACACCGGCTCCTGCACCACGCCGACCGCGATCGCCGGCTACCCGCTGCTCACCGTGCCGTCCGGCCTGGCCGCCGGTCTCCCGGTCGCCGTCTCGTTCTGGGGTACGGCGGGCAGCGAGGCCACCCTGGTCGAGATCGGGCACGGCTACGAGCAGGCGCGCAACCGGGACACCGGGCCCCTGGCGGCGCCGACGTTCGCGCCGTTCGTGTGAGCCCGCGGCCCTACCGGAGCAGGGAGACCGCGCTGCGCGAGCAGCTCCTTCAGCTGCGGGGTCACCGGCAGCGGCTTGCGGGGAGCGACCTCGGGCGGGAAGTCCCGCCGACCGACACGGCCTGGCCGTCCTCGGCCACGGCGTAGGCGACGCCGGGGATCGTGAACGCTCCCGGCATGCCCGGCACCTTGGCGCTCGGCTCGGTGCCCTCGAGGCCAGCGAGGAACGGACCCGGCGTAGGCGTTGGTGTAGACGCTGACCGCGACGGTGCGGGCGTCGACGACACCGGTCGCCCAGGAGCACATCACGGAGCCGGTGGGGTAGGTGAACGAGCGCGAGAGCGCCGGATCCTTACCCGAGCACGTCGCGGACGGCCGCCGTGTCGACCTCGGCGCAGAGGCCCGTGGTCTGGTCGTCCGTCTCCGGAGGGTCCGCCGGGACGCGACGGGCGATCTCGGTGGCCACCGCCGCCACCTGCCTGAGCGCGGTCGGCGCCGTCGCTCGTGCTTGTTGGCCCGCACCTGCACGAGCGTGGAGCCCTTGAGGAACGACACCGTCGTGTGGCTCGAGGACCGTCGATCCGGGCCGCGTCGCCGATGCCGTCCACGGACCGGCCCGGGAGCCGGGCGAGGTCCTGCCGGGTCGCCGGAGCGAGGCCGACGCTGACCAGGAACGTGTAGGAGTCGAACGAGACGCCGAAGCCGCACTGGTCCACCAGCCCGTCGTACCCCGCGATGCGGGTCAGCGAGCGGTTGGTCGGGTCCCCGGTCTGTCCGGCTGCCCGGTGCACCTGGTCCGCGCTGAGCAGGGAGCAGACGTCGAGGCCCCGGATGCAGCGGGTCGGCCGACACGGCGGGGGTGGACGCGCGTCGTCCGCGGCGTCGGGTCGGAGGACTGCGCGCGCGGGCGAGCCCCCGCTGCAGCCGCTCACGAGCAGGACGCAGGCGGCGAGGCCGCAGAGCAGACGGGCACGACGTGGCACGAGCGGTTCCCCTGGGTCGGACGGACGGTTCACGGTAGCCCCCTCCCGGTGACGTTTTGCGCAAGGGCGCCGTGCGGTAATTGATGTCACAAGCCTCGCCGACGCACCCTGGTCGGCACCGCTGGATAGAGTGCTGAGGTTGCCCTGTTCACCAGCTATGCACGTGAGTTCGAAAGGATTCGGAGTGGCCAGCTCTCCGGCAGGAACGCTTTATCGGGGCCGCGAAGGCATGTGGTCGTGGGTCCTGCACCGGATCACCGGTGTCTCGATCTTCTTCTTCCTCTTCGCCCACGTGGTCGACACCGCCATGGTGCGGGTGTCGCCGGCGACGTACAACACGGCCGTCGAGACCTACAAGAACCCCGTCGTCGGGCCTGATGGAGGTCGGGCTCGTCGGGGCCGTCCTCTTCCACGCGCTCAACGGCGTGCGGATCATCCTGGTGGACTTCTGGGGGAAGGGCCCGCGCTACCAGCGCCAGATGACCTACGGCGTCGTCGGCCTGTTCGTCGTCCTCTTCGTGCCGTTCGTGATCCGGCACCTGTCGAACGTGTTCGGAGGCTGACGTGGCGACCTCGACCGCACCCAAGCTGGCGGCCCCCCGCTCGCCGCGTCGCGCGGCCAGGAGCGGCAACTTCGAGCTGAACGCCTGGCTCTTCATGCGCGGCTCCGGCCTGCTGCTGCTGGTGCTCGTCTTCGGGCACCTGTTCGTCAACCTGATGCTCGGCGAGGGCATCCACCAGATCGACTTCGCCTTCGTCGCCGGCAAGTGGGCGAACCCGTTCTGGCAGGTCTGGGACCTGGCGATGCTCTGGCTCGCGATGCTGCACGGCTGCAACGGCCTGCGCACGATCATCAACGACTACGCGGAGAAGGCGAACACCCGGTTCGCGCTCAAGACGCTGCTCTACTTCGGGACGGCGGTCGTGATCGTCCTCGGCACGCTGGTGATCTTCACCTTCGACCCGTGCATCGACCCGAACTCCACGCTCGACGTCTGCCGGATTAAGTGAGGCACTGACACCATGGTCCAGCAGCACAAGTACGACGTCGTCATCGTCGGAGCCGGCGGGGCGGGCATGCGTGCCGCCCTCGAGTCCGGCAAGCGCACCCGTACGGCGGTCCTGACCAAGCTCTACCCGACCCGGTCCCACACCGGCGCGGCGCAGGGCGGCATGTGCGCCGCCCTCGCCAACGTCGAGGAGGACAACTGGGAGTGGCACACCTTCGACACCGTCAAGGGCGGTGACTACCTCGTCGACCAGGACGCCGCGGAGGTGATGGCCAAGGAGGCCATCGACGCGGTCCTCGACCTCGAGAAGATGGGCCTGCCGTTCAACCGGACCGACGAGGGCAAGATCGACCAGCGCCGGTTCGGCGGCCACACGCGCAACCACGGCGAGGCCGCCGTACGCCGCTCGTGCTTCGCCGCCGACCGCACCGGCCACATGATCCTGCAGACGCTCTACCAGCAGTGCATCAAGCACGACGTGGAGTTCTACAACGAGTTCTACGTCCTCGACATGCTGGTGGCCGAGTCGCCGACCGGCCCGCGCGTCTCGGGCGTCGTCGCCTACGAGCTCGCGACCGGCGAGATCCACGTCTTCAACGCCAAGTCGGTCATCTTCGCGACCGGCGGCTTCGGCAAGGTCTTCCGCACCACGTCCAACGCGCACACCCTCACCGGCGACGGCATGGGCATCGTGTGGCGCAAGGGCCTGCCGCTCGAGGACATGGAGTTCTTCCAGTTCCACCCGACCGGGCTGGCCGGGCTCGGCGTGCTGCTCTCGGAGGCGGCGCGCGGCGAGGGCGGCATCCTGCGCAACAGCGAGAACGAGCGCTTCATGGAGCGCTACGCCCCGACCATCAAGGACCTCGCCCCGCGCGACATGGTCGCCCGGGCGATGGCCAACGAGGTGCGCGAGGGTCGCGGCTCCGGGCCCGGACAAGGCCTACGTCTACCTCGACCTGACGCACCTGCCGCGCGAGCAGATCGACGCCAAGCTCCCCGACATCACGGAGTTCGCCCGCACCTACCTCGGGGTCGAGCCCTACACCGAGATGATCCCGGTGTTCCCGACCGCGCACTACGCGATGGGCGGCGTGCCGACCAACATCAAGGGCGAGGCGCTCGCCGACAACCACACCGTGATCCCCGGCCTCTACGCCGCCGGCGAGGTCGCCTGCGTGTCCGTGCACGGCGCCAACCGGCTCGGCACCAACTCGCTGCTCGACATCAACGTGTTCGGTCGGCGCGCGGGCCTGTACGCCGCCGAGTACGCCCTGAGCACCGACTACGACGACCTGCCGGAGAACCCCGAGAGCGCCGTCATCGAGATGATCGAGTCGATGCGCGACGCCGGGGGCTCGGAGCGCGTGGCCGCGATCCGCCAGGAGCTCCAGGCCACGATGGACATCAACGCGCAGGTCTACCGCACCGAGGGCTCGCTGAAGCAGGCGCTGGCAGACCTCGAGGGCCTCAAGGCCCGCTACGCCAACGTGTCCGTGCAGGACAAGGGCAAGCGCTTCAACACCGACCTGCTCGAGGCGATCGAGCTGGGCTTCCTGCTCGACCTGGCCGAGGTGCTCGTCACCTCCGCGCTGGCCCGCAACGAGTCCCGCGGCGGTCACTTCCGCGAGGACTACCCGACCCGCGACGACGTGAACTTCATGCGTCACACGATGGCCTACCGCAACGGTGACGGCAGCATCCGGCTCGACTACAAGCCGGTCATCGAGACGCGCTACAAGCCGATGGAGCGGAAGTACTAGAGCCGATGGACGTCACCGTCAAGATCCTCCGCTACAACCCGGAGGTCTCCGAGGAGTCGCACTGGGAGAGCTACCAGGTCACGGCGGAGCCGACCGACCGGGTGCTCGACGCGCTGCACAAGGTCAAGTGGGACCTCGACGGCTCGCTGACGTTCCGGCGCTCCTGCGCCCACGGCGTGTGCGGCTCGGACGCGATGCGGATCAACGGCAAGAACCGGCTGGCCTGCAAGACGCTGCTCAAGGACGTCAACCCGTCGCAGCCGATCACGGTCGAGCCCATCAAGGGCCTGCCGGTGCTCAAGGACCTCGTCGTCGACATGGAGCCGTTCTTCGAGGCGTACCGCTCGGTGATGCCGTTCCTGGTCACCACCGGCAACGAGCCGACCCGCGAGCGCATCCAGTCGCAGGCAGACCGGGACCGCTTCGACGACACCACCAAGTGCATCCTGTGCGCCGCGTGCACGACGTCCTGCCCGGTCTACTGGAGCGACGGGCAGTACTTCGGCCCGCAGGCGATCGTCGGCGCGCACCGGTTCATCTTCGACAGCCGCGACGAGGGCAGCGACCAGCGCCTGGAGATCCTCAACGACAAGGAAGGCGTGTGGCGCTGCCGCACCACCTTCAACTGCACCGAGGCCTGCCCGCGCGGCATCGAGGTCACCAAGGCGATCCAGGAAGTGAAGCGCGCGCTGATCTTCCGCCGCTGACACGGGTTCGCGGGTTTCGGTCCCGCGCGGCGAGGCCCGATGGCACCCTTTTCGGCATGGACGAGTTCCCGGTCGACGACCAGCAGCGCGAGGCAGCGGTCGCGCATCTCGCGGCCGAGCACGCACGGGGGGCCTTCGACGCCGCCGAGCTGCAGCGCCGTACGGCGGACGTCCGGGTCTCCCGGACCGTCGCCCAGCTGCTCGCGGCCACGGCCGACCCGACCGCCACCGACGTGTCGGCGCCGTCCCCGGCGGCGCAGCAGAACCGGCTGGCGATCGGCGCCGGGCTCGTGGTGGCCTTCGTGCTGCTCCTGGTCGTCCTCTCCCAGGTCCTCTGACCGGGAGCGGCGCACGGCTCAGCCCGCGTCGACCCGTTCGGGCGAGCGGTCGCCCGTCGCCTTCCAGGCGCGCGCGCCGAGCCGGCCGAGCACGCCGGCGATCGCGAGGTTCACCACGATCAGCACGATGTGCGCGACCCAGTAGCCGGTCGGCCGGTCCTCCCCCCGCTCGTGGGCGGCGGCGAGGTTCTTCGCGAACGTCGCGTAGGTGAGGACGTTCCACGCCGCGACGGCGAGGAGCAGGACGGCGTGCTTGCGTCGGAGGATCACGGCTCCATCCTGACGGACCGGTTCAACCGCCCACCGGGCCGCTCATCGAGTTCCTCTGAGCCCGCGGAGCACGACGGCACCCAGCAGCGCCAGCGCGCCGGCCACCGCCACCGGCCGCCAGGGGGACGGCCGCGTGCGCGGTCGAGGCAGGTCCGCGGGGTCGTGGGCGCGATCCCCGGACCGGGCTCGTCCGGCGTGCGCACCGCGCCGGGTGCCCGCATCGCCTCCGACGGTGCGCTGCTCGAGCGCGGACGGGGCGGTGTAGGCCCAGGCCGCGGCGTACATCACCAGCCGCGAGAAGTAGCTGATCCAGACCAGCAGGATGAGCGCGACCCCGAACGCCTGGAACGCCGGGTTTCCCTGGGTCAGCTTGAGCAGCAGGTTGGCGCCCAGCTTGAGGAGCTCGAAGCCGACGGCCCCGAGCAGGGCACCGCCGACCAACGCGCCGCGCGGCACGTGGGGGTCGACGAGCAGCAGCTTGAACATCGTGAGCAGCAGCACCGTCGACGCGACGATCGCCAGGGCGTGACCGACGAGGCTCAGCGCCAACGCCGGGCCGGTCGAGCCCGCGTCGATGCCGACCAGGCCGAGGATCGCCCCGGAGAACCCGGTCACCGCCCCGGACAGCGCGACCGAGACCATCAGCGTCAGCCCGATCACCGTCAGCGTGCCCAGGTCCCGCAGCTTGCCGAGCAGGAAGTTGGGCTGCTCCCTCCGGGGGACGACGAACATCACCTCGAGCGCCTGGCGCATGCCGGAGAGCCACCCGAGCCCGGAGTACACCAGGGCCACCAGGCCGATCAGCCCGATCCTCCCCGAGTAGCTCTCGATCGTCTCGAGCTGGATCTGCCCGGGGGCGTCGCCGACCACGCCCGGCAGCAGCGCGTTGATCTCGGCGACCATCTGGGGCTTGATGTCGGGGTAGAAGTGCGCCACCTGCCCGATCACGAAGAACCCGAGGGCCAGGATCGGGAAGAACGACAGGAACCCGAAGTACGTCACCGCGCCCGCCTGGGCGTTGCCGTTCACGGCGCCGTAGTGCTGCACCGTCCGCAGGATGTGGTCCAACCACGGGAGGCGCTCTCGGAGCCGCGCGACCGCGGAGGTGACGCGCTCCTTCAGGGAAGCCATGGGGTGGTTCTACCCACGAGAGGCGGCGGTCAACGCGAAGTCCCGCGTCGGGGCCCAGCCCGCGTCCGTGTCGTGGACGTAGAGCGAGAAGTGGTCGACCGTGAACTCGCACTCGAACGTCGCGAGCTCGGCGAACGCCTTGTCGAGCGCTACGTCGTCGAGGTGGTGGGCGATGGTGACGTGGGGGTGGTAGGGGAACGTCAGGTCGACCGCGAGCGGGCCGCGGCGCACGCGAGGCGGCGAGCTGCTCGCAGCCCGAGATGCCCTCGGCCAGCATCACGAACACCACCGGCGAGACCGGCCGGAAGGTGCCGGTGCCGCGCAGGTGGATGCGGAACGCCGGGTTGAGGGCCGCCGCCTCGGCCAGGTGCTGCTCGATGCCGGGCACGTCGGCCTCGTCGACCCGCGTGGGCGGCATCAGCGTGACGTGCGTGGGGATGCCTGTGGCCGTCGCGTCCCCCAGGGTCGCCCGGTAGGTCTGCAGCTGCTCGCCCCAGGGCTCCGGGACCGCGATGGCAACCCCGATCGTCGTCGTCACGCAGCGACCCTAGCGGCCCGGCGAGCGGGGCCGGGGCGACGAACCCCACCCGCTCGTAGACGTCGGCGAGGGTACGCCGCGCCACGGCACCGGCCTTCTCGGCGCCGTCCCGCAGGATCGCGTCGAGCTGGGGGCCGTCCTCGAGCAGCTCCAGCGTCCGGTCGCGGAACGGCGTCACGAACTCGACCACGACGTCCGCCAGGTCCTTCTTGAGGTCGCCGTAGCCCTTGCCGTCGTACGCCTTCTCGAGGTCGGGGACGCTGGTGCCGGTCAGCGCGGAGAAGATCGTCAGCAGGTTGGAGACGCCGGGCTTCTCCTGCCTCGTCGAAGCGGACCACCGAGTCCGAGTCGGTGACCGCGGAGCGGATCTTCTTGGCCGAGACCTGGGGGTCGTCGAGCATCTCCACGATCCCGCCCGGGGACGACGCCGACTTCGACATCTTCGCGGTCGGGTCCTGCAGGTCGGTGATCTTCGCGGTCTGCTCGAGGATGTACGGCTCGGGGAGCCGGAACGTCTTCTTGTAGCGGTGGTTGAACCGCTGGGCGAGGTCGCGGGTGAGCTCGAGGTGCTGGCGCTGGTCCTCGCCGACCGGGACGTACTGCGGCCGGTAGAGCAGGATGTCGGCGGCCTGCAGGATCGGGTAGGTGAACAGCCCGACGGACGCAGCCCCCTCGCCGCCCTTGGCCGACTTGTCCTTGAACTGCGTCATCCGGCGCGCCTCGCCGAAGCCGGTCAGGCACTGCAGCACCCAGCCGAGCTGGGCGTGCTCGGGGACCTGCGACTGCACGAAGACGGCCGACCGCTCCGGGTCGATGCCCATCGCGAGCAGCTGGGCGGCGGCCCGGCGGACCCGTTCGCGCAGCAGCTTCGGGTCCTGCTCGAGGGTGATCGCGTGCAGGTCGGCGATGAAGAAGAACGGCTCGTAGTCGTCCTGCAGGGCCACCCACTGCCGCAGCGCGCCGAGGTAGTTGCCGAAGTGGAACGAGTCCGCGGTCGGCTGGATCCCGGACAGGACCCGGGGCCGGGCGGACGGGACGGCAGACGGGGCGGCATCGGGCATGTCGGGCATTCTTCCAGGGGACGGCGTCAGTCCGCGCCGGTGGGGCCCACCCCTCGCCTGGCCAGGAGCTCGTCGCGCTTCCAGGCGTAGCCGACCATCCAGCTCGGCCGGTAGCGGTAGAGCCGGATCTCGTCGCCCCAGTCCAGCGGCGAGCTGCCGTAGTGCCGCGTCCAGTGCCCCAGCGTCTCGTCCCAGTCGGCGTCGCCGGGAGCGAGCTCCTCGACCCGGCCGTGGCTGAAGACCGCCATCTCCTCGTTGTCGACGTGCGCGACGCTGACCTGGGGGCGGGCGCGCATGTGCCGCGCCTTGGCGGCGGTGCCGGACGTGCTGAACGACCAGGTGCCGTGCAGGAAGTGACCGTCCATCGCGCTGATCCGGGGCTCACCCGCCGCGGTCACCGTCGCGACGCTGAGCACCTTCATGCCGGTGAGCAGGGCCACCAGGTCCCGCGCGGAGAGCACCCGGTCGTCGTGGATGATCGCGCGCAGGTGGTCGGTGGCACGCGCGTGCGAGGCGTCCAGCAGGGCCTGCAGGGACTCGATCTCCGCGAGCGTCTCGTACACGTCGCCCACGCTAGACCTCCGCGGCACCACCGACCTGATCGTTCTTGCGGGCTCAGCTGGGCTCGGCCATGTCCTTGCGGGCCTCGGCATGCTCCGGCGCCTCGATCTCGGCGGCGGGGTGCGTGGTCGATGCTGATCGGGTGGTCGGGGTCGACCATGACCTGGAGGGGGATGGCGGTCACGAGGACCCGGCCCACACGGCGGCCCTCGACGTCGCGCACCGTGATGCGGCGGTCGTCGTAGTCGACCCAGTCGCCCACCTGCGGGAGCCGGCCGAGCCGCTGCATCAGGAAGCCGGAGACGGTCTCGTAGGGCCCCTCGGGGAGCTCGACGCCGGTCTCGTCCTCGAAGTCGTCGAGGTTCAGCAGGCCGTCGACCTCGACGTCGCCGCCGCGGTGCACCGTGGTCTCGGACTCGTCGACGTCGTACTCGTCCTTGATGTCGCCGATGAGCTCCTCGACGAGGTCCTCCATGGTGACGATGCCGGCGGTGCCGCCGTACTCGTCGGCGACGATCGCGAGGTGCATGCCCTCGCGACGCATGTCCGCCAGCGCGGCCAGGATCGGCCGGGTCCAGGGCAGCACCAGCGTCTGCCGGGCGAGCTCGCCGACCCGCACCGAACGGTTGGCCATCTCGGGGTCGAGCAGGTCGCGGACGTGCACGAAGCCGATCACGTCGTCGGCGGAGCCGCGGATCACCGGGTAGCGGGAGTGCGGCTGGTGCAGCGCCTCCTTGGCGGCCTTGTAGATCGGCGTCGAGGCGTCCAGGAAGTCCACCTCGGTGCGCGGGATCATCACCTCGCGGATCTGCCGGTCGCCGGCCTCGAAGACGTCCTCGACGATCCGGCGCTCCTCCTCGCCCAGGGTCTCGTGGGCGTTGACGAGGTCGCGCAGCTCCTCGTCGGACATCTGCTCGCTCTTGGCGTTCGGGTCGCCTCCGACGAGCCGGACGACGAGGTTGGTCGAGACCGACAGCAGCCAGATGACCGGCCGCGAGATCTTCGCGATCCGGTCGACGGTCGGGCCGAGCGCCAGCGCGAAGCCCTCCGCGCGCTGGAGCGCGAGCCGCTTGGGGGCCAGCTCGCCGAGGACCAGGGAGACGTAGGAGATCGCGACGGTCACCAGCACCAGCGCCACGATGTCGGCGGCGCCGGCCGGCACGCCGAGGTCGACCAGCTTCGGCGAGAGGTCGCCGGCCAGGGTCGCGCCACCGAAGGACGCGGACAGGAACCCGGCCAGCGTGACGCCGACCTGGACCGCGGCGAGGAACCGGTTCGGGTCCGCCGCCAGCCGGGCGACGGCCTCCCCGCGACGCCCTCGCCCGGCCATCGACCGCACCTGGCCGTCGCGCAGCGACACCAGGGCGATCTCGGCCGCGGCGAAGAGGCTGCCGATGAGGACGAAGACGATGACAAGCCCGATGTTCGCGAGCGTGCCGCTCATGGTCTGTGGCTCTCGTCCATGGCCCCAACGATAAGGGTTTGCGGCGGTAACCGTGACTCGGCAGGGTGTGGCCGGTGACCAGCCTCCCGAGCTTCCCCGCCGACGTGCCCGTGCTCACCGACGGCGTGGTCACCCTCCGCGCCCACACCGACGCCGACGTGGACGGTGTGCTCGAGCAGTGCCTCGACCCGGTGAGCCGGCAGTGGACGACCGTGCCGGTCGACTACACCCGGGAGCAGGCCGTCGGGTTCGTCACCGAGCGGGTGCCCGCGGCCTGGGCCGGAGGCAGCTGGGTGTTCGCGGTGGAGGCCCGCGACGACGACGGCCACCCCGCGCTTCTGCGGCACGGTCGAGCTCCGCGACGAGGGCGACGCGCCGGGCGGAGATCGCCTACGGCTCGCACCCCTGGGCCCGCGGCCGCGGGATCATGCACCGGGCCCTCGAGCTGCTGCTGGCCTGGGGCTTCGAGCACGCAGGGTCTCGAGACGGTGATCTGGTGGGCCAACCGCGGCAACTGGGCGTCGCGCCGGACGGCCTGGCGGCTGGGGTTCAGCTGCGACGGCACGCTGGCGCGGTGGCTGCCGCAGCGCGGCGAGCTCCTCGACGCGTGGGTCGGCGTGCTGCACGCCGACGATGACCGCACCCCGCGGAACGCATGGCTGGACGTGCCCCGGGTCGCCGGGCGAGCGGCGTGGTGCTCAGGCCCTGGCGCGACGAGGACGCCCCGCGGGTCGTCGAGGCCTGCCGCGACGAGCGCACGGCCTGGTGGCTCGGCACGATGCCCTCGCCGTACACGCTGGCCGACGCGCGGGACTACCTCGAGGGCCGGTACGAGCGGCCGGCGACCGGCACCGGGGTCGGCTGGGCGGTGGCCGACCCGGCGTCCGACGAGGTGCTCGGCTCGATCGCCCTGTTCGACCTGAAGGCCGGCCGCGAGGCGGAGATCGGCTACTGGACCCACCCCGAGGCCCGCGGGAAGGGAGTGATGACCGAGGCCTGCGGGCTCGCCGTGCGGCACGCCTTCGCCCCCGTCGACCAGGGCGGGCTGGGCCTGCGCCGGATCCTGGTCTACGCGGCCGAGGGGAACACGGCGTCGCGGCGGGTCGTCGAGGGCAACGGCTTCGTCCAGGTCGGACGCGAGCGGTGCGGGATCCAGCTGCGCGACGGCAGCCTGGTCGACACCGCGTGCTACGACCTGCTGGCCGACGAGTACGCCGGGACGGCCGCACCGCGCTGAGCGGCGGCGACGTCGAGCTGCTCGCGGGTGACCACGGCCGCGACCCGGCGCCGCTCGACGAGCATGCCGATCCCGAAGACCAGCAGGCCGGCCAGGGCGAGCCCGGCGCCGAGCAGGCTGGGCGCCCGGTAGCCCAGGCCGTCGGAGATCACGACCGCGCCGAGCCAGGCGCCCAGTCCGTTGGCGGTGTTGAGCGCCGAGTGGTTCAGGGCCGCTCCGAGCATCTGGGCGTCGCCGGCGGCGTGCATCAGCCGCAGCTGCAGGTTGATCGCGAGCACCGAGCCGAGGACACCGACCGCGAAGACCAGCAGGAGCGTCGGGACGGCGTACGGCGAGAGCAGGAAGAACAGCACCAGGACCACGATGCTGGCCAGGAACGACGCGACCACCGAGCGGTTGACGTTCCAGTCCGCGAGGCGGCCGGCGACCCAGGTGCCGATGACGGACCCCAGCCCGAAGGCCAGCAGGAAGCCGGGGATCGTGCCGCGGGAGAGCCCGGTCACGTCGGTGACGACCGGGGCGACGTAGCTGTACATCGCGAAGACCCCGCCGAAGCCGACCATGCCGGCTGCCGCCGCGAAGAGCACCTGCGGCTTCTTCAGCGCAGACAGCTCGCCCCGCACGGACGCCGTGCGGTCGCCCGGCGACGACGGCACGAACGCGAGGATCAGCAGCGCGGTGAGCACCGTCACGCCGAGCACGGCCCAGTAGGCCGTGCGCCAGCCGAGGTTCTGGCCGAGCCAGGTGCTCGCCGGGACCCCGGCCACGGTGGCGACCGAGAGGCCGAGCATCACCGAGGAGACGGCGCGTCCCCGGTGGCGCGGGTCGACCATGCGAGGCGGCGATCAGCGAGGCGACGCCGAAGTAGGCGCCGTGCGGAAGGCCGGCGACGAACCGCGCGGCCATCACGGGCCAGTAGCCGTGCGCGGTGGCGGTCACGGCGTTGCCCACGCCGAGCGCCAGCACGAGGCCGATGGCCAGGGCACGCTTGGGGAGGCGCGCGGCGAGGCTGACGATCACGGGTGCGCCCACGACCACGCCGAGGGCGTACGCCGTGATGATGTGGCCGGTGGTGGGGATGGACTCGTGGATGCCGTCGGCGATGTCGGGCAGCAGGCCCATCGTCACGAACTCGGTGGTCCCGATGGCGAAACCGCCGGTCGCGAGCGCGATCAGGGCGAGGGTCAGGTGCGGCGTGCGGGTGCGGGCGGGCACGGGCAGGTTCCTCACGGTCGGGTCGGGTGCGGTAGGTCCGGGGTGGCATCCGTCGACGGACGTTCTCGACGGCACACCAGGTCAAAAGACCCAGACCATGCAGGTATTCCCTTGAGCGCTACAGAAAACACCTGTGAAGCCCCGGTTTGACCGAGGTCACACCGCGCCGCGCCCCAGTGCTCAGCCGAGGATCGACAGCGTCTCGTTGAAGGTCTTCGACGGCCGCATCACGGCCGCCGCGAGCGCGGCGTCGGGGCGGTAGTAGCCGCCGATGTCCGCCGGGGAGCCCTGCACCTCGAGCAGCTCGGCGTTGATCGCGTCCTCGTTGCTCCGCAGGCTCTTGGCCAGCTCGCCGAACGCCGCCGCGAGCTCGGCGTCCTCGGTCTGGCTGCTGAGCTCCTCGGCCCAGAACAGTGCGAGGTAGAAGTGGCTCCCGCGGTTGTCGATCTCGCCGACCTTGCGGCTCGGGGACTTGTTCTCGTTGAGGAACGTCCCGGTCGCCCGGTCGAGCGTGGCCGCGAGGATCCGGGCGCGCGCGTTGTCGGTCGTCTCGCCGAGGTGGCCGAAGCTCTCCGCCAGTGCGAGGAACTCACCCAGGCTGTCCCAGCGCAGGTGGTTCTCCTTGAGCAGCTGCTGCACGTGCTTGGGTGCGGAACCCCCGGCGCCGGTCTCGAACAGGCCGCCGCCGTTGATCAGCGGCACGACGGACAGCATCTTGGCGCTGGTGCCGAGCTCGAGGATCGGGAACAGGTCGGTGAGGTAGTCGCGCAGCACGTTGCCGGTGACCGAGATGGTGTCCTCGCCCTTGCGGATCCGCTCGAGGGAGAACGCGATCGCGTCGACGGGCGACATGATCTCGATCTGCAGACCGTCGGTGTCGTGGTCGTCGAGGTACTCGGTGACCTTGTCGATCAGCTTCGCGTCGTGGGCGCGGCCCTCGTCGAGCCAGAACACCGCCGGGTCGCCGGTGGCCCGGGCGCGGGTCACGGCGAGCTTGACCCAGTCGCGGACCGGGACGTCCTTGGTCTGGCACATCCGCCAGATGTCGCCGGCGCTGACGGCGTGCTCGAGGAGCACGTCGCCGGACTCGTCGACGACCCGGACGGTGCCGGTGGCGGGGACCTCGAAGGTCTTGTCGTGGGAGCCGTACTCCTCGGCCGCCTGCGCCATCAGCCCGACGTTGGGCACGGAGCCCATCGTGGCCGGGTCGTAGGCACCGTTGGCCCGGCAGTCGTCGATGACGACCTGGTAGATCCCGGCGTACGACGAGTCGGGGATCACCGCGAGCGTGTCGGCCTCCTGGCCGTCGGGGCCCCACATGTGGCCGCTGGTGCGGATCATCGCGGGCATGGACGCGTCGACGATGACGTCGCTCGGCACGTGCAGGTTGGTGATGCCCCGGTCGGAGTCGACCATCGCGAGCGCCGGGCCCTCGGCGATGCCGCGGTCGATGGCGGCCTTGATCTCGGCGCCCTCGGGCAGCGACTCGATGCCCTTGAGGATGCCGGCGAGCCCGTCGTTGGGGCTGAGACCGGCCCCGGCGAGCACGTCGCCGTACTCCGTGAACAGCTCGGGCAGGAAGGCGCGCACGACGTGGCCGAAGATGATCGGGTCGGAGACCTTCATCATCGTCGCCTTGAGGTGCACCGAGAACAGCACGTCCTCGGCCTTGGCGCGGGCGATCTGGGCGGTCAGGAACTCGCGCAGCGCGGCGACCCGCAGCGCGGTCCCGTCGACGATCTCGCCGGCGAGCACCGGGACCGACTCGCGCAGCACCGTGGTGGTCCCGTCGTCGCCGACGAGCTCGATGCGCAGGCTGCCGTCGGCCGCGACGACCGCGGACTTCTCGTTGGACCGGAAGTCGTCGGTGTCCATGTGGGCGACGTTCGTCCTGGACTCCGGGGTCCAGGCGCCCATCGAGTGCGGGTGGTTGCGGGCGTACTGCTTGACCGAGTCGGGCGCCCGGCGGTCGGAGTTGCCCTCGCGGAGCACCGGGTTGACGGCGCTGCCCTTGACCTTGTCGTAGCGGGAGCGGGCGTCCTTCTCCTCGTCAGTGGTCGGGTTGTCGGGGTAGTCCGGGAGGTCGAACCCCTGCGACTGGAGCTCGGCGATGACCGCCTTGAGCTGCGAGACCGAGGCGCTGATGTTCGGCAGCTTGATGATGTTGGCCTCGGGCCTCTTGGCCAGCTCCCCGAGCTCCGCGAGCGCGTCGTCGACCCGCTGCTCGGGCTGGAGCCGGTCGGGGAACTGCGCGATCACGCGGCCCGCCAGCGAGATGTCGCGGGTCTCGACGCCCACCCCCGCGGTCGAGGCGTACGCCTCCACGATCGGCAGGAAGGAGTACGTCGCCAACAGCGGCGCCTCGTCCGTGTGCGTGTAGATGATCACGGGTGCATTGCTCTGGGGGTCCGTCACCGGGACTCCGTTCCACGTCGGTCCGGAAATATGTCTTGACGTCAAGATAACTCACGGGTCACCGCAACGCTAACGGCGGGGAGTGCCGTCAGCCAGTCCCGTCTCGGGTCCGCGCACCTCGCGGGAGCCGGGGAGGATACTGGTCGTCTCCGACGAGAGGAGCACCATGACCCCCGTTCCCGCAGCCCTGGCCTGGACCCGTCGGCTCGAGTCCTTCAGCGCCCTGGACCCCGTGGTCCGCACGGTCCGGCCGCTCGCGGACGCGCTCGTCGCGGACCCCGCCCGACGTGACCTCCTCCGCGGCGCGTGGTTGGGCCACCCGCTGCACCCGGTGCTCACGGACCTGCCGATCGGCCTGTGGACCTCGGCGACGGTCCTCGACCTCGTGGGCGGTCGCACGGCGCGGCCGGCGGCCCGGCGGCTGATCGGGCTCGGCCTGCTGGCGGCCGCGCCCACCGCGTGGACGGGCTGGGCCGACTGGTCCGCGCTCGGCGAGCGGGAGCAGCGCGTGGGGGTGGTGCACGCGAGCACGAACGCGCTGGCCGTGGTCCTGTTCGCCTCGTCCTGGCTGGCACGCCGACGCGGTGACCACCGTCGTGGCCAGGCCCTGGGGCTGGCTGCCACGACGGCGCTCGGCGTCGGCGGCTACCTCGGCGGACACCTCGCGGCGACCAGCACGAGCTCACCGGACCAGGTCACGCGCTAGCCGTCACGCTCCTCGAGGGTGACGGTGCCGTCCCCGGCGACCCGGACGGTCACGTCCCGGCCGCCGACGCGTACGCCGGACAGGGTGAACGGCCCGAGCCGGGTGCTCACGGACGCCGGCACGTCGAGCCGGCCGGCCGCTGCGTCGACGTCGAGGCCGGTCACCGCGACCAGGCAGGCCAGCGGCGCGGCGGCCGCCCACGCCTGGGGCCGGCACGACGCCGGGTAGTCGACGGGGAAGGCCACGTCCGTCGACTGGTCGCCGCCGTAGAGCTCGGGCAGCCGGTAGCGCGGCAGGCGGGGCCCCTCGCGACGCCGCCACCAGCCCGGCCGTGAGCAGGGCCGCCTGGTCGACGTACCCGTCCCGGGCCAGGCCGCGCACGGCGACCGCGGTGTCGTGCGGCCAGACCGAGCCGCCGTGGTAGCTGAGCCGGGAGAACCGCGGCGACCGGCTGGTCAGCGTGCGCAGCCCGAAGCCCGAGGCCATGTCCGGGGCGGTGAGCACCTCGACGACCCGGGCGGTCTGCTCGGCGTCCAGGATCCCGGTGCCGAGCAGGTGGCCCATGTTGGAGGCCACCGAGTCGACCTTGGCGCCCGTGCCGTCGAGCGCGATCGCGACGTGCCCGCCCTCGGGGGTCTCCACCCAGAAGTCGCGGGCGAACCGCTCCTTCAGCGACGGCCGCCCAGTCCGCGAGCCCGTCCACGGGCGCCTCGCCGAACGCCTCGAGCAGCGCGGCGCCCGCGCACCGCCGCCTCGTAGGCGTAGCCCTGCACCTCGCTCAGCGCGATCGGCGGGTCGGCGAGCCGGCCGTCGGCGAACTGCACCGAGTCGACGCTGTCCTTCCAGCCCTGGTTGGCCAGCCCGCGCCCGGACAGGTCGACGTAGCGCAGCCAGCCGGACTCCCGCGACTGCTCCATCACCCAGTCCAGGCAGCGGCGCACGGCGGGCAGCAGCTCGGCCACCTGCTCCCGGTCGGCGCCCCACTGCCAGGCGTCGGCCAGCGTGCACACGAACAGCGGCGTCGCGTCGACGGTGCCGTAGTAGACCGGCGGCAGGCTCATGCCGCCGAGCTCGAGGGTGGTGTTGCGGACCTCGTGCAGGATCTTGCCGGGCTGCTCCTCCGAGTCCGGGTCGACCTTCGTGCCCTGGCGCCGGGCCAGCGTGCGCAGCGTCGAGAGCGCCAGCTCGGTGCTGAACGGCATCAGCAGCCGGGCCACCCACAGCGAGTCGCGGCCGAACAGGGTCAGGAACCAGGGCGCGCCGGCCGCGACGAACGCGTCGTCGCCGTCCTTCATCAGCAGCCCGCCGAGGTCGGCGAGGCTCTGCCGGACCAGCCGCGGCAGCCGGGTGTCCGGCGCCTCGACGGCGACGTCGCCCCACGGGGCGGGTCCGCCGGGCCCGAGGGCCGGGGTGCCGTCGGCCGCGAAGGTCAGCCGGACCGTGAACGACTCCCCCGGCGCGACGGTGGCGGTCCACGTCACGCGGCCGCCCCTCGTCGACGTCGTCGGGCGCCGGGTCGAACGCCGACCTCGAGGCCACGGTCGGCGCGCCGCCAGGCCAGCCCGCGCTCGGTCCGCTCCGCCACGACGGACGTCGGTCGTCGTGCGCCCTGGCGGACCTCCGCCATCGGGGCCAGGTCGGTCGCCAGGTCGACGTACAGGGTGAGCGGGACGTCCTCCTGGGCGCGCGAGGCGACCTCGATCTCCTCGACCAGGCCGGCCGGCGGTCAGCGTGCGCCGGCGGTCCAGGGTGACCTGCGGGTCGTGGAGCCAGCCGCCGAGCCGGCGGGCGACGTACGTGTAGGACTGCCGGTCGGCGCCGCTCGACGTCCGAGCCGACCAGCTCCAGGTCGCTGCCGCGCGACCGAGACGGCCAGCTCGTCCAGCAGGCGTACGTCGTCCACGAACCACCCGCGCACGCCGCCGGGCCGCACCTGTCCGTCGGGGTCGGAGAGCAGGATCGCCGGAGCCGCGACGCTCACGGCGAGGTCGTTGAGCAGCGGAGTGAGGTGCTGGGTCATCCGAGCACCCTACGAGCCGGGGGTGCTCGACGGGCAGCCTCCTTGCTAGCGTCGGCTCCAGTCCGGACAACTGAACCCAGACCCAGGAGCGTGTCGTGAGCAACTCCCCCATCAGCGCCCCCGTCAAGGTCGCCGTCACCGGCGCCGCCGGCCAGATCGGCTACAGCCTGCTCTTCCGGATCGCGAGCGGGGACCTGCTCGGCAAGGACACCCCGGTCCAGCTGCAGCTGCTGGAGATCACCCCGGCCCTCAAGGCGCTCGAGGGCGTCGTCATGGAGCTCGACGACTGCGCGTTCCCGACGCTGGCCGGCGTCGAGATCGGCGACGACGCGAACACCGTCTTCGACGGCGCGAACCTCGCCCTGCTCGTCGGCGCCCGCCCCCGCACCAAGGGCATGGAGCGCGGCGACCTGCTCGAGGCCAACGGCGCGATCTTCACCGCCCAGGGCAAGGCCCTCAACGAGGTCGCCGCCGACGACATCCGGATCGGCGTGACCGGCAACCCGGCCAACACCAACGCGCTGATCGCGATGACCAACGCCCCCGACATCCCGCAGGAGCGGTTCACCGCGCTGACCCGCCTCGACCACAACCGGGCGCTGTCGCAGCTGGCCGCCAAGACCGGCTCGCCGGGTCACCGACATCAAGAAGCTGACGATCTGGGGCAACCACTCCGCGACGCAGTACCCCGACATCTTCCACGCCGAGGTCGGCGGCAGGAACGCCGCCGAGGTCGTCGACGACCAGGCCTGGATCGAGAACGACTTCATCCCGACCGTGGCCAAGCGCGGCGCCGCGATCATCGAGGCCCGCGGCTCGTCGTCCGCCGCCTCCGCCGCGTCCGCCACCATCGACGCCGCCCGCGACTGGCTGCGCGGCAGCCCCGAGGGCGACTGGGTCTCGATGGCGGTCCGCTCCGACGGCTCCTACGGCATCCCCGAGGGCCTGATCTACTCCTACCCCGTCACCACCAAGGGCGGCGACTGGGAGATCGTCCAGGGCCTCGAGATCGACGACTTCTCGCGCGGGCAGGATGGACGCCACCGCGGCCGAGCTCGTCGAGGAGCGCGACGCGGTCAAGGACCTCGGCCTGATCTGAGCCCGAGGCCGGACGCTCACGTCGGGCGTGCTGGTTGGGCACGCACGACGGTCAGCACGATCAGCCCGACGCCGGCGACGCGTCAGCATCAGCACGTCGGACCACTTGCCGGCGCACCCGCGAGCATCCCGGCGCCGCCGCTCGGAGAGCACCAGCCGCGACGCCGCCGCGACCAGCAGACCGGCCCCGATCCAGCTGACGCCGGTGCGCCAGGCACCCGGCGAGCACGATGCCCGAGACCGACCAGGGACGCGGCGACCACGGCGAGGTAGATCACCCCGCCGATGGTCTGCGGCCTCTTGAGCGGGTTCTCGGGTCGACACGAGGTCGCTCAGCGCGCGATCGACTGCTCGGCGGCGGACACGATGTTGGACAGCAGCATCGCCCGGGTCATCGGGCCCGACGCCGCCGGGGTTCGGCGACACCCAGCCCGCCACGTCGTACACGTCCGGGGCCACGTCGCCGGCGATCCTGCCGTCGACGCGCGAGACGCCCACGTCGAGGACCGCGGCACCGGGCTTGACCATGTCGCCGGAGATGATGCCCGGGCACGCCGGCCGCGGCGACCACGATGTCGGCGTTGCGCACGTGCGCGGCCAGGTCGCGGGTGCCGGTGTGGCACAGCGTGACGGTGGCGTTCTCGCTGCGCCGGGTCAGCAGCAGGCCCAGCGGGCGGCCGACGGTGACCCCGCGGCCGACCACGACGACCTCGGCGCCGGCGATCGGCACGTCGTGGCGGCGGAGCAGCTCGACGATGCCGTACGGCGTGCAGGGCAGCGGCGCGGCCCTGCCGAGGACCAGCCAGCCCAGGTTCGTCGGGTGCAGCCCGTCGGCGTCCTTGGCCGGGTCCATCCGGCCCAGGATGTCGTGCTCGCTCATGTGCTCGGGCAGCGGCAGCTGGACGATGTAGCCGGTGCAGGCCGGGTCGGCGTTCAGCCGGTCGACGTGCGTCCTCGACCTCGGCCTGGGTCGCGGTCGTCCGGCAGGTCCACGCGGATCGAGGTGATGCCCACCTCGGCGCAGTCCTTGTGCTTGCCGGCGACGTACCACCTCGAGCCGGGGTCGTCGCCGACGAGGACCGTGCCGAGCCCGGGGACCACGCCCTGCTCGCGCAGTGCGGCGACGCGGGTCGGTGAGCTCTGACTTGATGGCCTTGGCCGTCGCGGTGCCGTCGAGGATCTGTGCGGTCACTGGGTCATCCAATCATTCGGGGGGCTCAGTGGAAGAAGTGCCGCGTGCCGGTGAGGTACATCGTCACGCCGGCGGCCTCGAGCGCCTCGACGACCTCCTCGTCGCGCATCGAGCCGCCGGGCTGCACGATCGCCCTCACGCCGGCGTCCACCAGGACCTGCGGGCCGTCGGCGAACGGGAAGAACGCGTCGGAGGCGGCGACCGAGCCGGCGGCCCGCTCCCCCGCCCGCTCGACGGCGAGCCGGCACGAGTCGACCCGGTTGACCTGGCCCATGCCGACGCCGACCGACGCGCCGTCGGACGCGAGCAGGATCGCGTTGGACTTCACCGCACGGCAGGCCCTCCACGCGAACGCGAGGTCGGCGAGGTCCTGCTCGGAGGCGGGCTCGCCGGTGGCCAGCGTCCACGTCGTCGGGTCGTCGCCACCGCCGTCCACGGTGGCGTCGACGCGCGTCCCGTGCCTGGATCAGCAGCCCGCCGGAGATGCCGCGCGTCTCGACGCCGCCGCGGGTCAGCGGCGGCGCACTCGATGCACGCGGATGTTCTTCTTGCCGGGCGAGCACGTCGACCGCGCCGTCGTCGTACCCGGGAGCGACGACCACCTCGGTGAAGATCTCCGCGACCTGCTCGGCCATCGCGACGGAGACCGGCACGTTGGTGGCGATCACGCCGCCGAACGCCGAGACCGGGTCGCAGGCGTGCGCCTTGCGGTGCGCCTCGGCGACGTCGGCGCCGACCGCGATGCCGCACGGGTTGGCGTGCTTGATGATCGCGACGGCGGGCTCGTCGAAGTCGTGGGCCGCACGGCGGGCCGCGTCGGCGTCGACGTAGTTGTTGTAGGACATCTCCTTGCCGTGCAGCTGCTTCGCCTGCGCCAGCCCTGGCTCCGGCGCGAAGCCGCTGGTGTAGAGCGCCGCGCGCTGGTGCGGGTTCTCGCCGTAGCGCAGCACCGCGGCCTTGTCCCAGGTGGCGCCCATCCACGCCGGGAAGCCGGTGCCGTCGGAGGTGTCGGTGAGCACGTTGCCCATCCAGGAGGCCACGGCCACGTCGTACGTCGCGGTGTGCACGAACGCCTCGGCGGCGAGCCTCTGCCGCTGCGCCAGGGTGGTGCCCCCGTCGCGCACGGCGGCCAGCAGCTCGTCGTACTGCGCCGGGCGAGGTGACGATCGCGACGGAGGGGTGGTTCTTCGCGGCGGCGCGCACCATCGACGGCCCGCCGATGTCGATCTGCTCGACGCACTCGTCGGCTGCGGCGCCGCTCATCACGGTCTCGGTGAAGGGGTACAGGTTGGAGACGACCAGGTCGAAGGGCTCGACGCCGAGGTCCTCGAGCTGCGCCCGGTGCGACTCGAGGCGGCGGTCGGCCAGGATGCCGGCGTGCACCATCGGGTGCAGCGTCTTGACCCGGCCGTCGAGGCACTCGGGGAAGCCGGTGAGCTCCTCGACCTGGGTGACCGGGACGCCCGCGTCGGCGATCCGGGACGCGGTCGACCCGGTCGAGACGATCGCGACCCCGGCCTCGTGCAGGCCGCGGGCGAGGTCCTCGAGCCCGGTCTTGTCGTAGACGGAGACCAGGGCCCTGCGGATCGGCTGGCGGGCGTCGGGCTGCTCGGACATGCGGAGACTCCTCATCGACAGAGATGAGGGCACCCAGGCGTTCGATGCTCTCGACTTCACTCCCCGGTGGTTGCCCACCTGCGCCAGTCGTGTGCGCCCAGCCTACCGAGAAGGTCGGCCGAGGCGCACCTTGCGGTCGGTGATGGTGTACCCCTCGCGGGCCATCCGGCCGACGGTCGTCGACGAGCATGGACCGCTCGGCCACCTTGATCCGCTCGTGCAGCGCGTCCACGTCGTCGTCGTCCTCGACCGGCACCGCGACCTGGGCCACGATCGGGCCGGTGTCCACGCCGGCGTCCACGACGAAGAGCGTCGCGCCGGTCACCCGGACGCCGTACGCCAGCGCGTCCGCGGGCCCGTGCATGCCGGGGAACGACGGGCGACAGCGCCGGGTGGGTGTTGACGGTGCGGCCGCCGAACTCGGCGAGGAAGGCGTCGCCGGTGAGCTTCATGAAGCCGGCCAGCACCACCAGGTCCGGGCGGTGCTCGCGGCACGACGCGGTGAGCGCCGCGTCCCACTCCTCGCGGGTGGCGTGGTCCTTGAGGCGGTGCACGAAGGTGGGTACGCCGGACCGGGTGGCGCGCTCGAGACCCTCGATGCCGTCGCGGTCCGCGCCCACGGCGACCACCTCGGCGCCGTACGCCGGGTCGGCGCACGCGTCGAGCAGGGCCTGGAGGTTCGTCCCCGCGCCGGAGACGAGCACGACGAGGCGGGCGGGGGCGCTGGACACGCCGAGAAGGCTACCGACGGCGCGACCACCAGGTCGCCGCGACGCCGCCGACGAGACCGCCGATGCCCATCGAGACCGTGGCGGCGACCAGCGTGGGCAGCAGCTCCGCACCGATGTCGGCCATCCGGCCCGGTCCGACCGCACCGCCGGCGAGGCCGACGAGGAGGGTGGACACGACCCCGCCGAGCACCCCGGAGCCGACGCCGCGCACGGCCCCGGTCTCGAACCCGTAGGCGGGGAAGCGCCGGACGACGAGCACGGCGGCGAACGCCCCGGCCAGCACGGGCAGCGCGACGAGAGCGGAGAGCCACCCGGGCGGGGTGCCCTCGGACGGGGAGGGCGGCGAGCAGCGGGAAGGCGGGGACGGGGCCGAGCACGACGGCCGCCGGGGAGACCACGGTGCCGGTGCCGAACGGCGAACCCGGGACCGAGCAGGTAGGAACCGGTCAGCAGCACGGCGTTCGGCGCCACCGCGGCGACGAGGCAGGTGTAGAGCAGGCCACCGGAGGCGTCCGCGTGCAGCCGGGACAGCACGTTGGCCGCGGAGCCGAGGTCGAGCATCAGCGCGGCGGCGAGGAGCACCGCGGATGCGGCCGCGAGCAGCAGGGTCGCCGCGGCACCGCCCTTGAGCACGGCGCGGACCGTCTCGGGCACCTTCGAGCGCCAGTCGACGACCTCACGGCTGCCGGACAGGATCCCGGACCCGCCCCCGACGAGCGCGACGGCGAACCCGCCCGCGAACGCGCGCAGCAGGCTCGACTCGGCGGTCGCCGTGGCGGAGAGCACGGCGGTCAGCAGCGCGACGACGCCGTAGAGGCCGGACATGACGACGGTGCCGAGCACGACGGTGCCCGCGTCCTCGACGGCCGAGGTGCGGGCGGCCCAGAGGCCGAGCCGGTGGGCGACGTACACGCAGAACAGGGTGAGGCCGAGCGGGACCGCGGTGACGGTGGCCGACACGGCCCCGGTCGCGAGGTGCAGGTGGGCGCCGTGGGCGAGCAGCCAGCCGTCGGCCCCCACCCGGATCGCGTCCCGGGTGTCGCCGTGGCCACCGGCGTCGGAGGCGAACCAGCCGACCAGGCCCAGCGCCATGCAGCCCAGCAGGACCGCACCGGACGGCGACCACGCCGGCCACCGCCGCACCGAGCGCGAGCGGCCGCAGCGGCGCGGCTCCCGAGGGCGCGCGCGGGGCCAGAGCGGGTGTCACGGGGGTCGAGGAGATCAGTCATCCCGGCCCATTCTCCGCGGAGCGTGATCTCGATCTCGGGCTCCCACGCCGGTTCGCCATCCGGGCCGCCCGGCCCGTACCGTTGGGTACTTCCACGCGGACCCGCTGCGGTGCCTCATGCCCGGCGGACGCCCGACGGCGAGCCCGATGTCCGCGGACCCGACGGACAGGAGACCCCATGGTGCGGGAGGAGAGCTTCGACTCCTTCTACCGGGCGACCCGCCGTCGCGTCCTGCACCAGGCGTTCGCGCTCACCGGTGACCTCCCCGCCGCCCAGTCGGCCGTCCGCGACGCGTACGTCGGCGCGTGGCAGCACTGGCGCAAGGTCTCCCGCCTCGACGACCCGCTCGACTGGGTGCGGCCCCGGGCCTGGCAGCTCGCCCAGCGCCGGCACACCGCCCGCATCTGGCACCGCAACAAGGGCGTGTCCGAGGAGCACAAGGCCGTCCTCGACGCCCTGGCCAAGCTGCCGGTCGCGCAGCGGCGGGTGCTGCTGCTGACCGACCTCGCCGGCCTGGACGTCGCGCCCGCCGCCCGCGAGCTCGGGGTCACCCGGGACGCGGCCGAGCTCAACCAGCGGCAGGCCCGGGTGGGACTCGCGACGGCCCTCGGCGTGGAGCCCGAGACGTCCCGGGAGCGGCTGGTCGGGCTCGACGACCTCCTGGAGCACGCCACCCTGCCCCGTGGCCCGATCGTCCGGCGTGCGGGCCGCAAGCGGCGCCAGGGCCAGGCGCTGGCCGGCGCGGTGACCGCGGTCGCGGTCGCGCTCGGCGCGGGCGCCTTCACCTACCAGCCGACGGCCAGCAACGCCGAGGACCTGCGGCTCGTGAAGCCCGAGACGCCCGCCGTCCAGACGGACCTGAGCTCGACGGCCCCCACCGGCCGCAACCTCCTCGACCACGACCAGATCCGCCGGCTCGGACCCGAGCCAGCCGTGGACGGTCTCCGGCACCGGCGACAACACCGCCGGCGACGGCATCAACACGGTCTGCCAGCAGAGCCGCTTCGCCGACCCGGACGGCTACGCCTCGATCGTGCGGAGCTTCGCCGCCGCCGGTCGGCCGCGCCGCTCCGCGGTGCAGACCGTCGAGGTCTCCAAGTCCCAGAAGCAGGCCGAGACGGCGTTCGCCACGACGGTCGGCTGGTACTCCGGCTGCCGGCTCGGCCGTCTCCAGGTGCTCAACGCCTACCGCGTCGACAACATCGGCGACGAGGCCGACGTACTGATGCTGCGGATCTGGAAGAAGCCGGTCACCACCCTGTCCGTCGCGGTCGCCCGCACCGGCAAGGTGACCACGTCGACCGTGGGCACGACGGTCGGGGCGAGCCCGCCGCCCGCGACCCAGATCACCCAGTCGCTGGCGGACTCGGTCGCCATGCTGTGCGCCCGCAGCGGCGCCGACGGACTGCGCCAAGCGGCCGACCTACCGCGTCGTGCCCCCGCCGCCGTCCGGCGAGGAACGGGGCATCCTCGCCGTCGCGGACCTGCCGCCGGTCGGCCGGATCCGGCAGCCGTGGGTCGGCACGAAGCCGGCGTCCGGGCGCGTGAACCCGTCGGCCACGACGTGCGACCGGGCGAACTTCGCCCGCGGCGGTGCGACCACCACCCGGACCCGCACCTACCTCATCCCGGAAGCGTCGCTCCCGGCGCGCTTCGGCCTGTCCGAGACGTACGGCGTCTTCCGGTCGACCCGGCGCCGCGAAGCGGTTCCTGGCCGACGAACGCGCCATGGTCGGGCGCTGCGAGAAGCGCGACCTCGCGACCCAGGTCAGCGGCGCGCGCACCGAGCAGCGACGGTCCCCCGAGCTCGACCTCTCCAGCTGGGACCTGCAGACCGAGGTCAACGACAAGCAGAAGGTGCGCTTCCGGCTCGGCTTCGTCCGGGTCGGGAGGACCGTCGCGCAGCTGACGTTCGCACCGTCGCCGGACGACGACATGACCGCGACGAGCTTCCACGCCCTGCTGGTCCGTGCCGGGGACCGGCTCCGCGAGCTGGGCTGACGCCCTCTAGGGTGCGGGGGTGACCCTCACCTGCACGCGCGACGACGCGGTCGCGCTCGACGAGGCCGGCCCGCTTCGAGCCCGCCGTGACCTGTTCACCCTGCCCGACGGTGTCGTCTACCTCGACGGCAACTCGCTCGGTGCGCTGCCCCGGTCGGTGGCCGGCCGGATGCAGCAGGTGGTCGCGGACGAGTGGGGCACCGGGCCTGATCTCCTCGTGGAACACCGCGGACTGGGTCGGGCTGCCGCGCCGCGTGGGCAGGAGGATCGCGCCGCTGATCGGGGTCGTCCCCGGACGACGTGCACGTCGGCGACTCGACCAGCGTGACCCTGTTCAAGACGTTCGTCGCCGCGAGCCGGCTGCGTCCCGGCCGCCGGGTGGTGGTGCTGGAGCCGAGCACCTTCCCCACCGACGGGTACGTCGCGTCCGGGGTCGCGCGGCTGCTCGACCTCGAGCTGCGCTGGTGCGACCCGGCCGACCCCGCCGCCTCCCTCGACGAGGACGTCGCGCTGCTCGCGCTGACCCACGTCGACTTCCGCACCGGCGCGATGTACGACCTCCCGGCCCTGACCCGTGCCGCCCACGACGCCGGCGCCCTCGTCCAGTGGGACCTCTGCCACTCGGCCGGCGCCGTTCCGGTCGGGCTGCTCGACGCCGACGCCGACATCGCCGTCGGCTGCACCTACAAGTACCTCAACGGCGGCCCGGGCTCCCCCGCGTTCTCGTGGGTCCACCCCCGCCACCAGGCCGACTGGGACCAGCCGATCACCGGGTGGTTCGGGCACGCCCGCCCCTTCGACATGGACCGCGCCTTCGTGCCGGCCGACGGGATCACCCGGATGGCGTCCGGCACGCCTCAGGTGCTCGCGCTGTCCGCCCTCGACGCCGCCCTCGACGTCTTCGACGGGGTCTCGCTCGACGAGCTGCGGGCGGCGTCCCTCTCGCTGACCGATCTCTTCATCGCCCTGGTCGACGCGCGGCTCGGGTCCGACGTTCGAGGTGATCACTCCCCGTGCGCACGCCGTGCGCGGCAGCCAGGTCTCGCTGCGCCACGACGACGCGTACGGCGTCGTGCAGGCGCTCGTCGAGCGGGGCGTGGTCGGCGACTTCCGCACCCCGGACGTGGCCCGGTTCGGCTTCGCGCCGCTGTACGTCACGCACGCCGACGTCTTCGACGCCGTGACACACCTGGTCGAGGTGATGGAGCGCGAGGAGCACCTCCGGCCCGAGTACGCCGTCCGGAACGCCGTGACGTGAGCGCGGGATGGCGCCGCCTGGCGATCGTTGCCTCTGCGGAGTGAGATCAGTGCCTCCGGCCGCGATCGCGTCGTCAGCGCATCTGGCGGAGCTGGGCTGGGTGAGCGATCTGCTGGTTGCCGGCTCGGTGGCCGCGGGGGACTACATCGCACGGAGTCAGCGACCTCGACCTGGTCGCCCTCGTCGATGGGCCGTTGGACGACGTGCGGGAGGCCGCCCTGGTCGCCTTGCATCGAGATCTGGACAGCCGCAGCAGCCGCCGGGGCTGACCTTGGATGCGTCTACGTCGATGACAGGTCGACTGTCCGAATCGGAGGCCTTGCACCACACGTGGACCCACGGTCGGCTCGTGCATCGCATCCTTTCCGGTGTCACCCGGGCCGAGCTGGTGCATCACGGTTTCGCTCTCTTCGGGCGACCACCGACATCGACTGCTGCCACCCATGTCGGAGGAACAGGTGCGCCGTGCCGCCCGGGACGAGCTGTGCGGGTACTGGGCCTGGGCGTCACGCCGGCCGCAGATGTGGCTGAACCCGGTGATCGCCGACCTGGGACTCACCTCCATGGCCCGCGCCCGCTACACCCTGCAGAACTGGCGGCTGCTCAGCAAGACCGAGGCCATCGAGCGGGCGCATGCGCCGGACTGGCTGCTCGACCAGCTGCGTGCACGAAGACGAGGAGAGGACGTTGTCTCACCACGACTGCGCACGGGATGGATCGCCTGGCGGGACTCCCGCAGAACCGTCAGGGCGGCGCGGCCAGCGCCTCGCGGTTAGCTGGCAGGCTGATGGACGACTCAGTCAGCGGCCGGAGGGCACCGGGAAGGTGTGGCCGTGCGGGTCGGTCCACGCGTAGTGCCGTCGGGGAGGCGCTGGTAGGTCCAGGCGGTGAAGGTCTTGAGCCGGTGGTGCCGGCGGCACAGGCAGGCGAGGTTGGCGGGGCTGGTCTGGCCGGGTGGTCCGCCGTCGTCGGGTGGCAGGTAGGGCTCGATGTGGTCGAGGTCGCAGGAGCGGGCGTCGATGCGGCAGCCGGGGAACACGCAGTGCCCGTCGCGCAGGATCACGGTCTCCCGCATCCAGCCGGGCGGGTCGTGGGCGTCGACCGCGTCGGTGCGGGCGAGGTCGAGGACCGGCCGGATGGTGACCGGTCGAGAACCGGCCGAGCCAGTCCTGCAGCAGCTCGAGGGTGGCCGGTCCGAGCTTCTCGCACCGCGTGCCGCCGGTGCCGCCGGTGTCGTGGGCGAGGTCGGCGGTGGTGACGTGCAGGAACAGGGTGCCCCGTGACCCGTTCAAGCCCGGCTCGACCGGCGTGCGCGGCGGTCGCTGCCGTCGGCTGCGACGTCGTGACCGGTGCTGGCGTGCTGTCGGTGCCGGTGGCGGCGAGGTCGAGGGCGCGTTGGGGGTGGGCGAGCAGGCCGAGGGCGGTGGCCTGCCGGATCGTCGAGCGGGCGGTCGTCGCCGAGCCGGCCCAGGACACCGGCGAGGTCGCCGATGGAGGTTTGCAGGTCGAGGGCGTCGAGGGTGTCGAGGCGGGCGGTGAGATCGGTGGTGGCGGTCGAGGCGCGGTGGTCGAACCAGACGCCGCGGGCGTCCAGGGCGGCTTGCTCGATCCCGGCGGCCCGGTCGGGGTCGCAGCGCAGCATCGCCTCGTGCACCAGCTCGGTCAGCTTCCCCGGCGAGGGGTGCGGTTGCGGCGGGCGGTCACCGCGAGGTGCCGGTCCACGAACCCGACCGCCTCGGCCGACAGGCGTGGTGGTCTCGGCGGCGACCCGGCGGGCCTTCCACGCCTGCAACCGGCCCGTCTGGACCAGGTCCCAGAGCCGCGGCAGCCGGAAGCACAGCTCGACCGCCTCCGACGACCAGCCGCAGCCCCGCGGCATAGGAGAGACCCAGGGTGGCGGCGAGGGTCTCGACCGCGTACTCGGCGATCCCCGGCGTCCCCTCACCCGGCCAGCGCCGCCTCGACGGTGGTCTCGGCCAGCACGATCCCGGCGACCCCCTGCGGCGCCGTGAACGACGCGGCCGGCCGGTCGGGGGTGACCGGGTGCAGGTCGACCCAGTGCACCGCCAACGCCAGCAGCTCGGCCTCGGCCCGGTCCGCCGTGCGACGCCGCTCGGCGACCGCGTCCAGCACCTCGCGCGGGAGTCAGGTCCCGCAGCCCGGGTCGACCTCGAGCGGGTCGTGGACGGTGCTGGTCATGAACCCAACCTAGGCCCGACCACCGACACTTTCGGCCCCAGAACCGGCGAGAATCGTGTTGTCCACAAGGGGAATCTCGAAAATTTCTCGGACCGGTCGAGACCGGTCGCGGCTCCGCGTCGTCGACACAGGACGCTTCGGCTCGCGGTTCGCGGTTCGCGGCTGGGCTCGACAAGCTCAACCAGCGTGAGGCGGCGGATGGTTTCGACAGGCTCAACCGACGCGGCAGCGCGGGCCAGCCACCGGGGTGACGCCAGCCTCAACCGACGCGGACACGACGAAGGCCGCCGCACCCGGGGGTGCGGCGGCCGACGTACGAGCGGAGGCTCAGAGGTCCTGCAGGATGTCCCGCATCAGCTGGGCGGTCTCGGACGGCGTCTTGCCGACCTTGACCCCGACGGCCTCGAGGGCCTCCTTCTTGGCCTGCGCGGTGCCGGACGAGCCGGACACGATCGCGCCGGCGTGGCCCATCGTCTTGCCCTCGGGGGCGGTGAAGCCCGCGACGTAGCCGACGACCGGCTTGGTCACGTTGTCCTTGATGTACGCCGCGGCGCGCTCCTCGGCGTCGCCACCGATCTCACCGATCATCACGATCGCGTCGGTGTCCGGGTCGTCCTCGAACGCCTGGAGGGCGTCGATGTGCGTCGTACCGATGATCGGGTCGCCGCCGATGCCGATCGCGGAGGAGAAGCCGTAGTCCCGCAGCTCGTACATCATCTGGTAGGTCAGCGTGCCGGACTTCGACACCAGACCGACGCGGCCGGCCTTGGTGATGTCGGCCGGGATGATGCCGGCGTTGGACTTGCCGGGGCTGATCAGGCCGGGACAGTTCGGGCCGATGATCCGGGTCGTGCCCTTGGCCTGCGCGTAGGAGAAGAACTCCGCGGTGTCGTGCACCGGCACGCCCTCGGTGATCACGACGACCAGCGGCATCGCCGCGTCGACGGCCTCGATGACCGCGCCCTTGGTGCCGGCCGGCGGCACGAAGACGACCGACACGTCGGCGCCGGTGGCGTCGATCGCCTCCTTGACGGAGCCGAACACCGGGACCGACGGTGCCGTCGAAGTCGACGCTCTGGCCGGCCTTCTTCGGGTTCACGCCGCCGACGATGTTCGTGCCGGAGGCGATCATCCGACGGGTGTGCTTCTGCCCCTCGGAGCCCGTCATGCCCTGCACGACGACCTTGGATGTTCTCGTTCAGGAAGATAGACATGTGTCAGCCCTCTACTTCGAAGCCAGCTCGGCGGCGCGGTCAGCGGCGCCGTCCATGGTGTCCACCAGCGTCACCAGCGGGTGGTTCGCGTCGTTCAGGATCCGACGCCCCTCCTCGACGTTGTTGCCGTCGAGGCGTACGACGAGCGGCTTGTTCGCCTCGTCGCCCAGGATCTCCAGCGCGTGCACGATGCCGTTGGCGACCGCGTCGCACGCGGTGATGCCGCCGAACACGTTCACGAAGACGCTCTTGACCTGCTCGTCGTTGAGGATCACGTCGAGGCCGTTGGCCATCACCTCGGCGGACGCGCCGCCGCCGATGTCGAGGAAGTTCGCGGGCTTCACGCCGTTGTGCTTCTCGCCGGCGTAGGCGACCACGTCGAGGGTCGACATGACCAGGCCCGCGCCGTTGCCGATGATGCCGACCTCGCCGTCGAGCTTGACGTAGTTCAGGCCCTTGGCCTTGGCCTTGGCCTCCAGCGGGTCGGCGGCGTGCTTGTCCTCGAACGCGGCGTGGTCCTCGTGCCGGAAGTCGGCGTTCTCGTCGAGGGTGACCTTGCCGTCGAGCGCCTCGAGGGTGCCGTCGCCCGAGCAGGCACAGCGGGTTCACCTCGACCAGCGTCGCGTCCTCCTTGATGAAGACGTCCCACAGCTTCTTGATGACGTCCTTGGCCTGGTCGGCGACCTCGGCGGGGAAGCGGGTCGCCGCGACGATCTCGGCGGCCTTCGCGTCGTCGACGCCGACCTGCGGGTCGATGGACACCTTGGCGAGCGCGTCGGGGTTCTCGTGCGCGACGACCTCGATCTCGACACCACCCTCGACGCTGGCGATGCACAGGTAGTCGCGGTTCGCGCGGTCGACCAGGAACGAGAAGTAGTACTCGTCCTTGATGTCCGCCGCGGGGGCGATCAGCACCCGGTGGACGGTGAGGCCCTTGATGTCCATGCCGAGGATGTCCTCGGCGCGGGCGACGGCCTCCTGCGGGTTCTCGGCGAGCTTGACGCCGCCGGCCTTGCCGCGTCCTCCGGCCTGGACCTGGGCCTTGACGACGACGCGCCCGCCCTGCTCCTCGGCGGCTGCCGCGGCGTCCTCGGCCTTCTCGACGACGGTGCCGACCGTCACCGGCACGTCGTGCTTGGCGAAGAGCTCCTTCGCTTGGTACTCCATCAGGTCCACGGTTATGACCGTCCTCTTCCGGGTTCGCTTGCCACTGCGCTGTCTCCGGGCACGCCGTTCGGCCCCGGGCGGGTCACGGCTGACATTAGCCCCGTGAGCGGCGGGCCGACCATCGAGGGTTCCGTACCCTTCGTCACATGCCTGCCGCTCCCCCACTCCTCCGCGTCCGGTCCGGCGACGTCTCGATCGCGGTCCGCGAGCACAGCCCGGCGGGTCCGGGACGGCCGACCGTGGTGCTCGTCCACGGCTTCCCCGACCAGCAGGACACCTGGGACGCCCTGGTCTCCCACCTCCCTCTCGACGCCTGGCACGTGGTGACGTACGACGTGCGCGGGGCCGGGTCCTCGGACGCCCCGGACTCCCGTGACGGGTACCGCTGCGAACGCCTCGTCGACGACCTGGTGGCCGTGCTCGACGCCGTCCTCGCCGACGGGGAGGCGGTGCACCTGGTCGGGCACGACTGGGGCTCGGCCCAGCTGTGGGACGCGGTCGCGGCCGAGGCGAGCGACCCGCGCCTGCAGCGGGCGCATCGCGTCGTTCACGTCGATCAGCGGACCGTCCCTCGACCACGCCGGGCTGGATCTCGCGGCGCGGCCACGGCCGTCGCAGCGCCCTCGCCATCCAGGCGCTGCGCTCCTGGTACGTCGGGCTGTTCTGCCTGCCCGTGCTGCCGGTGCTGCTCTGGCGCCACGGCACGGGCGTCCTCTCCCGTGCCGGGGAGGCACGCGAGGGTCTGCCCCGCGGGCACTGGGGCCCCGAGCTGCGGCGGAACGCGGTGAACGGGCTCGAGATCTACCGCGCCAACGTCTTCTCGCGCACCGGTCGACCGCGACGGCTGCACACCGCGGTGCCGGTGCTGGTGATCCACCCGGAGCGCGACCGCTACGTCCGCGACGTGTTCCTCCAGGGCCTCGACGACGCGTGCGACGACCTGCGCGTCGAGCGCCTCGACGCCGGGCACTGGGTGATCGTCACCCGGCCCGAGGCGGTCGCGGCCCTCGTCGTACGCCACGTCTGCGCCCACTGACGCGCAAGACTGACGGGGTGCTCGACTCCCTGTCCCCCACCCGCCGACGGCTCGTGCTGGTGGTCGCGCTGGCCGCGACGCTGCTGGTCGCGGTGGTGGCCGTCGTGCTCGTCGTGCGGGCCACGGCCGGAGGCGTGGTCCCGGTCGCCCAGGACGAGCCCGGGCCGGTGCTCCTGGTCAGCGGGTACGGCGGCTCGACCCGGTCGCTCGAACCGCTGCGCGATCTCGCTGGAGGGCGCCGGGCGCGACGTCGTCGTCGTGCCGCCCGTCGGCGGCGGGCACCGGCGACATCGCGGCGCAGGCGCGGGCGCTCGGCGAGCAGGCGGACGCGGCGATGCGGCGCTTCGGTGCCACCTCGGTCGACGTGGTCGGCTACTCCGCGGGCGGCGTGGTGGCCCGGGAGTGGGTCCGCGACTACGACGGGGCGGGCAGCGCGCGACGGGTGCTCAGCGTCGGGTCGCCGCAGCACGGCACCGTCGGTCGCCGAGCTGGCGGACGGTCTGGCCGGCCGGTGCCCGACCGCCTGCCGCCAGCTGGTGCCGGACAGCGACCTGCTGCGCCGGCTCAACGCCCGCGACGAGACCCCGGCCGGGCCGGTGTTCGTCTCGGTCTGGTCGAGCGCCGACGAGGTCGTCGTCCCTCCCGACTCCGCCCGGCTCGACGGGGCCGTGAACTTCACCGTGCAGTCCGTCTGCCCGGGGGCGCGCACGTCGCACGGCGCCCTGCCGGGCGACCCCGTCGTGCAGGCCGCCCTCGGCCACCGTGCTCGGCACGTCGGCGCCTCGGGTGCCGAGCCGACGTCGTCTGCTGACCGGCTAGCTGGTGATGTCCTTGGTGGTGAAGTTGGCCCAGGCGGCGCCGAGGAAGACCAGCACGTAGACGCCCTGGAGGCCGACCCCCCGCAGGATGTCCCGCCACTGGATCGGGTCCCGGAACAGGTCGACGAACGCCAGCCAGTAGCGGGTCGGGAGGTATGGCTGCAACGCGTCGGCGGCGTCGAGGGTGAGCAGCAGCGTCGAGGCGATCAGGAACGCCAGCGCGCCGAGGGCCGCCCCGACGGATGAGTCGGTGAACGTCGAGAGCATCAGCGCCACCGCCGCGACGCCCAGCATCGACAGCGACGACGTAGACGACCGACATCAACGTGCGCTCGACGAGCTGGGTGGAGGTCAGGCTGCTTCCCGACACCCCGGTGACGAGACCGCTGCTGTCGCCGTCGCCGAGCAGCAGCCGGCCGACGACGTACCCGACGGCCGCGACCGCCACCACGGAGAGCAGCACGAACGCCAGGACGCTGACCAGCTTCGCCACGAGCAGCCGGGTCCGCCCGACCGGGCGGGTGAGGACGTAGCGGAGCGTGCCGCCACTGGCCTCGCCCGCGATCGCGTCGCCCGACACCACCGCGACCGCGACCGGCATGAACAGGGGCAGCACGATCGCCAGCGCAGCCAGCGGGAACAGCGTCCCGTCGGTGAGCACGGCCGAGAGGAACGCGGGCCCCTCGCCGGGCTGCGGTCCGACGTCGGTGACGGCCAGGAGCACGGCGACCAGGGTCGGCAGCGCGTTGAGCATCAGGATGGTGATCCAGGTCCGGGGACGCCGCACCATCTTGACCAGCTCGACGCCGATCATCGGCTGACACCCACCTGGTGCGGCTCGCTGGTCGCCTCCAGCACCACCTGCTCCAGCCCGCGTCGCTCCGGGCCGAGCTCCCGCACCCGGACGCCGCCGTCGACGAGCAGCCGGTTGAGCGTCGCGGGGTCGTCGGCCCGTACGACGAGCCGGTCGCCCGTCGCGCGACTCGACGCGGCCGTCGAGCAGGCCGACCGCGAGGTCGCCGTCCGGGGTCACCACGACGGAGCGGCCGGTGGGCGCCCGGAGGTGCCGGAGCTCGTCCTGGACGACCAGCCGACCGCGGTCGAGGACACCGACCCGGGTGCACATCTGCTCCACCTCGGCGAGCAGGTGGCTGGACAGGAAGATCGTGGTGCCGCGGGCGTTCAGCCCCAGCAGCAGGTCGCGCATCTCGCGGATCCCCTGCGGGTCGAGGCCGTTCGTCGGCTCGTCGAGCACCAGCAGCCGCGGTGCACGCGAGCAGGGCCGAGGCCAGGCCGAGCCGCTGCCGCATGCCCAGCGAGTAGCCCTTGACCTTGCGGTCGGCCGCGACGGTGAGGCCGACCCGCTCGAGCACGTCCGCCGACCCGGTCTCGGCGTCCCCGGCGGGCGGCGCCCATCGCGTCGAAGAGCTCGAGGTTGGCCCGCCCGCTCAGGTGCCCGTACGCCGCCGGGCCCTCGACCAGCGTGCCGACCTGCGGCAGGACCGTCCCGGAGGAGCGCGGCATCGCCGCACCGAGCACCTCCGCCTCGCCGGAGGTGGCCAGCACCAGCCCCAGCAGCATCCGCACCGTCGTCGTCTTCCCGGAGCCGTTGGCGCCGAGGAAGCCGTAGACGTCGCCCGCCCGCACGTCGAGGTCGATGCCGTCGACGGCGACCACCGGTCCGTACCGCTTGGTCAGCCCGCGGGTGCGGATCACCGCGTCGGGGCCGCTCACGGCACCCTCAGCCCGGGACGTTCGGCGGCGAGCTGGTCGGCCGCGTCGACCAACGTCTTCCGGGTGACGGTGCCGGCCAGCAGCCAGCGGTTGTCGTTCGGCTCCGGGTTCGCCAGCAGCAGCCGGATGGGGGCAGCGCCCGCCAGCAGGCCTTGGTCCAGCGCGCGGGCGCCGGCGCCGCGCAGGCTCTCGCACACCTGGTCCGCGGTGCGCCGCCACAGCGGGATCGCGAACAGCACCGTCGGGCCGCGGCCGTAGACACCGACCGAGCCGAGGCCGGCGCCGACCCCGCGCGCCGGCAGCCCGGCCAGCGTCGTGGGCGGGACGCGGGCGGCGAACCGGTTGACGGCGTCCGCGAGGTCGACGACGCCGTCGGTGCGGAAGTGCGAGTCGGCCGGCTGCGAGAAGGCGAGGGCCGAGGCGTCCGGCGCGCCCACGTCGAGGTCGAGGAACCGCGTCGTCAGCGACGCCGTGCGCAACCCCTTCGCGAACAGCTGCACCTGCACGGGAAGCCCCGTCGTCCGGTCGGCGTACACGTCGACCCGCGACACGGCGGACTGCTCGTCCCCGGGCGTGAGCCGCAGGCCCAGGGCGTCGTGGCCGGCGACCCGGCGCGCCGGCAGCCGGGTCAGCTCGTCGGGGCGGGCATCCGAGAGCACCCGGCGGGCCAGCTCGTTGGGGAGCAGGTCCGCGGTGTTCGGCAGCCGCACGGCGGCGTCGGGGACCAGCGCCACGTCCTTGGACTCGTAGACCCATCGCAGCAGGTGGTCCCCGGAGTGCAGCAGGTCGGTCTCGCCGGTCGTGCGCAGCGTGGAGACCCGCCAGGTCGTGGGGTCGCTCCACCAGACCCGGACCTTGTTCGTGTCCCCGAGGAGCTCGCCCAGGCCCGCACAGCGCGTCGTCCTCCGGCAGGCCGACCGAGCCGGCGGTCTCGACGTACCCGGTGAACGCCACGTCGCGCGAGCCCTGGATGCGCTGCAGCAGCCCGGTGGCGGAGACGTCCGAGTCCGAGGCGGGCAGCGCGCGGACCAGCACGGGAGTGGCGAGCAGGAGCAGGACACCGAGGCCGACGAGAGCCCAGCGGCGTGCAGCTGTCATGCAACTCACCGTACGTCGGTATGCGATTCGGGCACGTCGTAGCGTTCGAGCCGCCGTCGTTCCCCCAGCACCTCGCCCACGAGGACCTCGACGAACGGACCGACATGGCTCACCGCCGCACCGCCGCGCTCACCGCCCTTGCCCTCGGCGCCACCGGCCTCACCGTCGCCGGCCTCTCCCCCGGCAGCGCGCAGGCCGCGGCGGACAGCACGCCCGGCTACTCGCTGCGGCACGTCACGGTCACCGTGAAGGTCGGCCCCGACAACCACCCGTGCGTCGTCGACGCCGACATCTACAAGCCCGACAAGGCCTCCCGCACCAACAGGAAGCCGGCGATCCTGACCACGAACGGCTTCGGCGGCAGCAAGGACGACGGCAACGAGTCGGCGATCGGGCGCGGTTTCGTCAAGCAGGGCTACGTCGTGCTGGCCTACACCGGTCTCGGGTTTCCGAACTCCGGCTGCAAGATCACCCTCGACGACCCGGCCTACGACGGCAAGGCCGGCAAGCAGATGGTCAGCGTGCTCGCGGGCACCAAGGCCTACCTCGACTCGAACAAGCAGCCTCAGCGGATCCGTTACGTCGCGCAGGAGTCCACAGGGCGACCCGCGGGTCGGCATGATCGGCGGCTCCTACGGCGGCCAGGTCCAGTACGCCGTGGCGATGCAGGACAAGCGGGTCGACGCGCTGATCCCGATCATCACCTGGAACGACCTGTCCTACTCGCTCGCGCCCAACAACACGAGCCTCACCCGCGGCGTCACCTACGCCACCGAGGGCGTCGCGAAGAAGCAGTGGACCGACCTGTTCTTCTCGGTCGGCATCACCGACGGAGTGCAGGGCGGGTCGGTGGACCCGTCGCGCAACGCCCCGCCGTGCCCCAACTTCGCCGACGAGGCGTGCCCGGGCATCGCCAAGCTGAACACCCTCGGCTACCCGGACGCCGCCACGCTCCGGCTCGCGCGGCACGCGTCGGTCTCGACGTACCTCAAGCGGGTCACCGCCCCCACGCTGGTCGTGCAGGGCCAGAAGGACACGCTGTTCAACCTCCAGGAGGCGGTGGCGACGTTCCAGGGACTGCGCGCCCAGGGCACCCCGACCCGCATGATCTGGCAGTCGTGGGGCCACTCGGACAGCAACCCCGGCGCCGGGCGAGCTCGACTTCGACGCCAGGTCGCTGCGCGACTCCTACCTGGGAAGGCGGTTCCTGAACTGGATGAACCACTACGTGAAGGGCACAGCCGAAGGCCCCGGTCGGCTCGCGGTTCTCCTACTTCCGCGACTGGGTCGCCTACGACACCCGCCCCGGGCAGGCCGGCACGGCGATCGGGCAAGGCGTACGCCGAGAAGTCGACGTTCTCGCAGGCACCCACGGCCACGCTGTACTTCACCGGCAACGACGGGCTCACGACGCAGCTCGAGCGTCGCGACCGGCTCGGCGTCCTACGCCAACACCGGCCCGGCCCCGACGTCGTACTCCGAGACCTCCGGGCTCGAGGGCAGCCAGGTCAACAACCCGCCGAGCGACGCCCCCGGCACCGCCGTGTCCTTCACGACGGCCCCGCTGGCGGCCCCGGCCGACCTGGTGGGCTCCGCACGGATGCGCCTGAACCTCTCCGCGCCGCTGGCGCCAGCAGAGCCAGGGCGCCGGACCGGGCGGCAAGCTCGTGCTGTTCGCGAAGATCTACGACGTCGCCCCCGACGGGACCCAGACGCTGCACAACCGGCTGGTCTCCCCGGTCCGGGTCACCGACGTGACCAAGCCCGTCTCCGTCACCCTGCCCGGGGTCGTGCAGCGGTTCCCGGCCGGACACCGGATCCGGGTCACGATCGCGGCCAGCGACTTCGCCTACGGCGGGAACCTGTCGCCCCAGCCGGTCACGGTCACGACGAGTGCAGCGGCACCCAGCCTGATCCGGATGCCGCTGACGAGTCCGCTGCGCCTGCAGTAGGGGCCGCGGCTTCCGGTCAGTTCCTGTCCGCAACGGGTCCTAGCCTGGACGGCATGAGCTCCAGCGCCCGCATGCTCCAGCTGCTGTCCCTGCTGCAGACCCACCGCTACTGGCCGGGCTCCGAGCTGGCCGGCCGGCTCGAGGTCAGCGACCGCACCCTGCGGCGCGACGTCGACCGGCTGCGCGGCCTCGGCTACCCGGTGCACGCCGTGCGCGGCGCCGCCGGCGGGTACCAGCTCCAGGCCGGCGCGGCGATGCCGCCGCTGCTGCTCGACGACGAGGAGGCGGTCGCGATCGTCGTCGGCCTCCAGGCCGCGGCCGGCGGCATGGTGCAGGGCATCGAGGAGACGTCGGTGCGCGCGCTCAGCAAGGTCGTCCAGGTGATGCCCCCGCGGCTCCGGCGGCGCGTCGACGCGCTCGCCGCGTACACCGTGCCGGCGGTCTTCTCCGGCTCCTCGCGGCCCGACGTTCGACTCCGAGTGCTGGGCACGCTGGCCCAGGCCTGCCGCGACGACGAGCGGGTCGGCTTCGGCTACCGGACCCGGGACGGGGCCACCATGGACCGCGCCGTCGAGCCGCACCGGCTGGTGTCGGTCGGACGTCGGTGGTACCTCGTCGGCTGGGACCTGACCCGGCACGACTGGCGCAGCTTCCGGCTCGACCGGATGACCGGCGGTGACCACGACGGGCGCCCGGTTCCGTCAGCGCGAGCTCCCCGGCGGCGACGCCGCCGAGTTCGTGAAGGCCGGCCTGAGCGCCGTGCCACAGCGGCACCACGTCTCCGTCCGCGTGCACACACCGGCCGAGGTGGTGCGCCGGGCGGTCGGTCACTGGGGACTCGTCGAGGAGCTCGCCGGCGACGCCTGCCGGCTGACCATGGAGGTCGACGACCTGGCCTGGCCGCTGTTCGTGCTGGCCGGCGTGGAGGCGGAGTTCGAGATCGAGGGGCCCGAGGAGCTGCTGGAGGCGTACGGCGGAGGTCAGCAGAGCGGTTCGCGCGGGCAGCCGGCGGCTGAGGTCCGGCTCAGGCCTCGACGGTCGAGGCGTCGACCACGTTGGCCTTGACCCAGTCGACGATCTTCGTGGTGGGCGCGCCGGGAGTGAACACCTCGGCGACGCCCATCTCCTTGAGCAGCGGGATGTCGGCCTCGGGGATGATGCCGCCGCCGATGACGACGATGTCGCTGGCGTCGCGCTCGGCGAGCAGCCCGATGCAGCTTCTTGAACAGCGTCATGTGGGCGCCGGAGAGGACGGACAGGCCGATCACGTCGGCGTCCTCCTGGATGGCCGTCTCGACGATCTGCTCCGGCGTCTGGTGCAGGCCGGTGTAGATCACCTCGTGGCCGGCGTCGCGCAGCGCGCGGGCGATGACCTTGGCGCCGCGGTCGTGCCCGTCGAGCCCGGGCTTGGCCACCACGATCCGGATCGGAGCCACCATGACACTCACACCTTCGTCGTACGGACGGAACTCTCTCGGCACCCTAGCCGACGGGTCCGCAGGGCCGACCAGACCAGGTACCCCGCGGTGAGTGAACTCGCCCACATGGGCAACCCTTGGTGCGGCACACCCCGCAGCGGACAGCGACGACGGAACTCGTGACGCAGCGCACACAGGGTTCTGTACCAATTGTCCGGAGACGCGTGCTGTTCCGTTAGTGTTTGCGGTCTGCGTGCCCCCGACGTAAGGAACATTTCCACTCGTGTCGAACCATCGTGCAGAGAAGCGCGCCGTCTCGCGGCGCCGTTCTGACGACGTTCGGGGAACGTCCGACTCCGTCACCACCGCCAGTCCGGTCGAGGAGCCCGTCTCCCGCCCGTCCTGGAGCGGTCCGCTCCCGGCAAGCGTCGTGCGGTCAAGCCCGTCAAGGCAGGCAAGCCTGTCGAGCCCGTCACCTCGCTTCGCGGTCGGAGTACCCACGGCGGTCTCCGCAAAACCCTCTTCCCCGGAATTCCCTCCGCGCCGACCCTGATCGGCGCCGCCGCGCTCGTGCTGGCCGCCGCCGGAGCCGTCACGGTCAGCGCTCCCGACTCCGGCTCGCAGCTCGCCTCGGGCAACATCCAGAAGCTCTCCGCGCAGGCCAGCGTGCTCTCGCGGCGCCAGCAGCATCGGCTCGAGCAACTCGCTGAGCGGCCGGGCGCGGGCCGTCAGCCGCGACTCGCAGCGCGAGGCGCTCCAGGACGCCGCCGACCAGGACCTCCAGGCCGCCGCCGAGAAGCAGGCCAAGCAGCGCAACGCCGCCCTGGCCGCGCTCGCCGCGAGCGCCGAGAAGCAGGCCTCGCTGATCGCCAAGAACGCGTGGCAGCTGCCCGTCCCGCCCGGCGTCTACCACCTGACCTCGCGGTTCGGCGAGTGCTCGTCCCTGTGGTCGCACTGCCACACCGGCCTCGACTTCGCCGCCCCGAGCGGCACCCCGATCCACGCGATCGCCGAACGGCACGGTCACCGTCGGTCGGCTACGACGGCTCCTACGGCAACAAGACCGTCGTCACCCTCGAGGACGGCACCGAGCTGTGGTACTGCCACCAGACGGCCTACGCCGTGCGCAGCGGCCAGCAGGTCCGCGGCGGGCGAGGTCATCGGCTCGGTCGGCTCCACCGGCAACGTCACCGGCCCGCACCTGCACATCGAGGTGCGACCCGGCGCCGGTGACCCCGTCGACCCCTACGCCGCGCTGCTCGCGCACGGCATCCAGCCCTGATCCCCCAGCTCCCCTAGAGCTTCTCCACCGGGGCGTAGCGCAGCAGCAGCCGCTTGACGCCCTGCGACCCGAAGTCGATCGACGCCACCGCCTTGTCGCCGACGCCGTCGAGGGCGACGACGCTGCCCATGCCGAACGAGTCGTGCACGACCCGGTCGCCCGGCGACGAGGCTCGGCACCTCGCGGGTCTTGCCGCGGGCGTCGGCGTCGGCCCGGACCGCCGCGCTGCCCGAACCGTCGCGTCGGGGCGCCGGCGTTGCGCTGCGGCAGCGACGGGAGCACCGGGCGGTTCCACGAGGTCTGCGCGGCCTCGGTGCGCCGCCAGTCCACGAGGTCGACCGGGAACTCGTCGAGGAACCGCGACGCCGGGTTGTGCGAGGGCGCGCCCCAGGCGGAGCGGACCACGGCGCGCGAGACGTAGAGGCGCTGCTGGGCGCGGGTGACCCCGACGTACGCCAGCCGGCGCTCCTCCTCGAGCTCGGACTGGTCGCCGAGCGAGCGCATGTGCGGGAAGACGCCGTCCTCGAGGCCGGTGAGGAACACGACCGGGAACTCCAGCCCCTTGGCGGTGTGCAGGGTCATCAGCGTGACCACGCCCGCCTCGTCGTCGGGGATCTGGTCGGAGTCGGCGACCAGCGCCACCCGCTCCAGGAAGTCCGAGAGCCCCGGTGCGGCCGGCGTCTCGTCGGCCGGGTCGGCCGACGGGCCCGCGACCGGCTCGTCGGCGAACTCGCGGGCCACCGCGACGAGCTCGGCGAGGTTCTCCACCCGCGTCTCGTCCTGCGGGTCGTCGGACTCCTCGAGCTCGTTGAGGTAGCCGCTGGCGGCGAGCACCTGCTCGAGCACCACGTCGGCCCGCTCGCCCGCGTCGACCATCGACTGGAGCTCCTCGACCATGTCGACGAAGCCGCGGACGGCACGTCAGCGACCGGGTGGCGATGCCGGGCGCGTCCTCGGCCCGCCGCAGCGCCTCGAAGAAGCTGATCCGGTCCCGGGTGGCCAGCGCGTCGACGCACGCCTCGGCCCGGTCGCCGATGCCGCGCTTGGGCACGTTGAGGATCCGGCGCAGCGAGATCTCGTCGTCGGGGTTGACCAGGATGCGGAGGTAGGCCAGCGCGTCCTTGACCTCGCGCCGCTCGTAGAAGCGCACGCCGCCGACGACCTTGTAGGGCATGCCGACGCGGATGAACACCTCCTCGAACACCCGGGACTGCGCGTTGGTGCGGTAGAACACCGCGACGTCGCCCGGCCGGCTGTCCTTCGCGTCGGTGAGCCGGTCGATCTCCTCGGAGACGAACCGGGCCTCGTCGTGCTCGTCGTCCGCGACGTAGCCGACGATCTGCTCGCCGTCGCCGGCGTCGGACCAGAGGTTCTTGGCCTTGCGGCCCTTGTTGCGGCTGATCACCGCGTTGGCCGCGGTCAGGATGGTCTGCGTCGAGCGGTAGTTCTGCTCGAGCAGGATCGTGCTCGGCGTCGGGGAAGTCCTCCTCGAACGCCAGGATGTTGCGGATGTTGGCGCCCCGGAAGGCGTAGATCGACTGGTCGGCGTCGCCGACCACCATCAGCTCCGACGGCTCGATGCCGTCGCCGTCGGGGGCGTCCGGGTCCGCCTGCCGTCCACCGCCGGGCGGCCGACGTCGTGGGCGCACAGCTCGCGGACCAGGGCGTACTGCGCGTGGTTGGTGTCCTGGTACTCGTCGACGAGCACGTGCCGGAACCGGCGCCGGTAGGTCTCGCGCACCTCGGGGAACGCCTGGAACAGGTGCACGGTGGTCATGATCAGGTCGTCGAAGTCGAGGGCGTTCGCGGCCCGCAGCCTCTGCTGGTAGAGCGTGTAGGCCTCGGCGTAGGTCTCCTCGAGGTTGTTCTGCGCGTTGCGCGACGGCGTCCTCGTGGTCGACCAGCTCGTTCTTCTGGTTGGAGACCCAGTTGAGCACCGCGCGCGGCTGGTAGCGCTTCGGGTCGAGGTCGAGCTCCTTGCAGACCAGCGTCATCAGCCGCTTGGAGTCGGCGGCGTCGTAGATCGAGAACGACGACTTGTAGCCGAACCGCTCGATCTCCTTGCGCAGGATCCGCACGCACGCCGAGTGGAAGGTCGAGACCCACATGATCCGGGCCCGGCGGCCGACCAGCTCCTCGACCCGCTCGCGCATCTCGGCGGCGGCCTTGTTGGTGAACGTGATCGCCAGGATCGAGCCGGGGTGGGCCTTGCGCTCCGAGATCAGCCAGGCGATCCGGCGGGTCAGCACCCGGGTCTTGCCCGAGCCGGCGCCGGCGACGACCAGCAGCGGCGCCCCGGCGTGCACGACGGCGGCGCGCTGCGGCTCGTTGAGCCCCTCGAGCAGCTCGTCGGGCGGTGGGCCCGCGGCGGGCCCGGGCGGCCTCCGGGGGTCGCGACGTCGAGCTCCAGCTCGGTCTGGGTCGAGGTGGGGGCCTGCGGGATCGGGAACGACGCACTCATGTGCGGCCCAGCCTACGGCTCGGGGACGACAGGACACCCGGTGGACGTGCCAGTCTGGTCGGCAGGACGACGTCG
>CAWBAQ010000019.1:0-6969 GCA_963786795.1 uncultured Actinomycetota bacterium | reverse complement strand
ACCACCGCGCAACACCCGTCAGTTGGCGACGGTGAAACGGGCCCGGCGGTGGCGAGGGGTCTCGATCTCGTCGAGCAGCGCGACCGCGTAGTCCTCGGCGGATACGTGCTCGCCGGCCGGGGTCTCGAGCTCGGTGCGGTAGCTGCCGGTGCGCTCGCCGGGGGCGATCGCGGGCGCGGGCGACAGGTAGGTCCAGTCCGGACCCTCACCGAGGCCGCGCAGGAACGCGAGCGAGTCCGCCCCGATCAACGACTCCGACTTGTAGGCGTCCGGGAAGCCGGGTGCGTCGACCAGGCGTACGCCGTCGACCTGGAGGCTCCCGGCGCCGCCGACGACCAGCAGCCGCGCGCCCCCGAGGGTCGCCACCAGGTTCTCGATGGCGCGGACGAAGCGTCCCTCGTCCGGAGCGGTGCGGTCCGGCCCCAGGGCGGAGACGACCACGTCGTGGTTGCGCGCGACCTCGCCGGCCAGGTCCGCGTCGAGCGCGTCGCCCTCCTGCGACTTCACACCGTCGGGGAGCCCGCCGCCCGAGCGGGTCACCCCGGTGACCTCGTGCCCCCGTCGGACCGCCTCCGCGACGATCCTGCTGCCGACCATTCCGGTTGCTCCGTAGACCGCGATGCGCATGTGCTGACCTTTCCTCGATCCGACTGTTGTGCGTTCAACGGTCGAGGTGGGGCTGCTATTCCAGGTCCTCGGGTCGGTCCAGGTCGCGACCCGTGGCCAGGTCGCCGCACTCGCAGGACACCGGCTCGTGCGTCCGGAAGTAGCCACGGGCCCCGCGGTCCCCCTCGGCAGTCGCGGACACGCCCGCCCAGTGGTCCCGCCCGATCAGCACGGGGTGACCGGGCTGCCCGTCGTACGTCGCCCGGACGAGACCGGACGGGCCGGAGCCCGACCCGAGCACCCGGCGGAGCACCGGCTCGTCGACGTCGGGCAGGTCCACCAGCGTCACGAGGGCCGCGTCGGCCTCCCGGGCCGCAAGGGCCCGCAGGCCCGTTCGCAGCGAGGCGCCCATGCCCTCGTCCCAGTCATCGGCGACCACGACGTCGACCACCGGGTCGTCGGACCAGCCGGCCTCGTCGAGCAGCACCCTCGCGTCCTCGGCCGCGGCGCCGAGCACCACGGTCACGCTGTCGCAGCCGCCGTCGAGCAGCAGTCCGACCGACCGGTCGAGGTAGGGCACGCCGCGCGGGTCCCGGAGCAGGGACTTCGGACCACCCATGCGACGGCCGGCGCCGGCCGCGAGGAGCAGTCCGGCGACCCGGCTCACGGCCGCGCCACCGACTCCATGTCGCGCATCGCCCGCAGCACGTTGCCGGAGCCCAGCGCCACCAGGTCCTCCCGGGACCAGCCGCGCGACCGCAGCTCGTCGAACAGCCGGGGATAGCCGGACACGTCCTCGAGCCCGACCGGGAACACCACCGAGCCGTCGTAGTCGCCGCCGATGCCGACGTGCTCGAGGCCCGCGACCTCGCGGACGTGGTCGACGTGGTCGGCGACGGCGGACACCGACGGTCGCGGCGGGGCGAGCGGCATCCGCTCCTCCAGCACCGGGTTGACGTGCTCGAACTTGCGGGGGTCGCCGCCGCGCTCGCGGACCACGTCGAGGCTGGCGAAGTACCAGTCCGCCCAGTCCTGGCTGACGAAGGGCGGCACGAACGTGACCATGCAGACGCCGCCGTTGCCGGTCAGCGTCCGGAGCACGTCGTCGGGGACGTTGCGGGGGTGGTCGCAGACGGCGAAGGCCGAGCTGTGGCTGAAGATCGCGGGAGCCGTGGCCACGTCGAGGGCGTCGCGCATGACGTCGGCGGACACGTGGGAGAGGTCGACGAACATGCCGATGCGGTTCATCTCGCGCACCACGTCGCGTCCGAAGTCCGACAGCCCGCCGAGCACCGGCTCGTCCGTCGCGGAGTCGGCCCACGGCACGTTCTCGTTGTGCGTCAGCGTCATGTAGCGCACGCCGAGAGCGTGCATCATCCGCAGCGTGCCGAGCGACGAGCTGATCGAGTGGCCGCCCTCCATGCCGGTCAGCGAGGCGATCCGGCCCTCGCGCATCGCTGCCTCGACCTCGTCCGCCGTACGGCACAGCGCCAGGTCGTCGGGGAACGCCTCCACGAGCCGGTGCACGAAGTCGACCTGCTCGAGCGTCGCGGTGACCGCCTCGTCCCCGCTCAGCGAGCAGGGCACGAAGACCGACCAGAACTGGCCCGCCACCCCGCCCTCGCGGAGCCGGGGCAGGTCGGTGTGCACGGCCGGCTCGCCGCCGGTCAGGTCGACCTTGGAGAGGTCGTAGCCGCAGTGCTCACGCAGCGCCCAGGGCAGGTCGTTGTGCCCGTCGAGGACGGGGACGGCAGCAGACGTCATCGGGTCGGCGTCACCGGTGCGTTGGGCCGGGACAGCGGCACCCAGAGCGTGAACCGGTCGGCGCGGTAGGTGGACCGGGAGACCTCCACGGCGATGTTGTTGGCGAACGCGCGCCGGGCGATCCGCAGCACCGGCGTGCCCTCGGAGATGCCGAGCAGGTCCGCCTCGTCCTTGCGGGCCAGAGCCGCGTCGACCGAGTCCTCGCCCCACGTCGGCAGGAGCTCTCGGCGCTGGAGCTCGACGTACAGGCTGTCCGGGAGGGCCTGGTCGAGGAACTTCGGCAGGATGCTGTCGGCGAGGTAGGCGTCCTCGATGCACATGGGCGCCCCGTCGGCGAGCCGCAGCCGCTGCCAGTGCACGACCTTGTCGCCCTCGCCGATCTCCAGTGCCCGGGCCACGCCGGGTCCGGCCGACTCCATCCGCGCGAGGAGGGTCCGGGAGTCCGGCTTCAGGCCGCGCCGGCCCATCTCCTCGGTGTAGCTGGACAGCCGCACCTGGACGTCGATCTTGGCGCGGGCCACGAAGGTGCCGCGACCGGGCACGCGTTCGAGGAGCCCCTCGGCCACCAGGGCGTCGAGGGCCTGGCGGACGGTCATGCGCGCCACGCCGAAGTGGTGGACGAGCTCACGCTCGGACGGCGCCGGACTTCCCGGCTCCGCCCCCGCGATCAACCCCCGTACGTACTCGCGGACCTGCACGTGCTTGTGCACCGTCGGTCGCGAGCGATCGGGTGTCATCACGTCACCCATTGCACCTCCCTCAAGGCCCCCTCCCGAACACCATAGCCGTCTGGACGGGTGCGTGGAGGGTGGACCGTCAGGCCGTCGCGATGGCACCCAGCACGTCGAGGCGAGCCGCGCGACGGGCGGGTACGGCGGCCGCGAGCACGCCGCACAGCCCCGAACCGACGACCACGACCAGCAGCTGGACCCACGGGACCGAGGTCACCTCCAGCCCCTCGTCCCGCAGGCTGGCCATCAGCGCGACGCCGAAGACCAGCCCCATGGCCACCCCCAGCAGCGCACCGAACACCGCGATCACGATGGCCTCGAGCCGCACCATCCGGCGCAGCTGGGTCCGGCTCAGCCCGATCGCGCGGAGCAGCCCGACCTCGCGCGTCCGCTCGATGACCGAGAGCGCCAGCGTGTTCACGATGCCGAGCACCGCGATGAGCAGGGCGAGCGCGAGCATCGCGTAGACCAGCACCAGCAGCTGGTTGAACTGGGCACGCTGCTCGGCCGCGAAGCCCGCCTGGTCCTTGACCGTGACGGTCGGCAGGTTGCCGGTGGCCTCCTCGACACGCCGCTGCAGGTCCGAGGTGTCCGTGCCGGGCTTCTTGTCCACGAACAGGAGGTTGTCCGCCGGCTGGTAGCCGCCGTCCTCCAGGGCACCGGGGGTGAGCGTGAACGGGTAGGCGAGCACGGGGTTGTTGTCCGCGACGATGCCGGCGACCCGGTAGCTGCGGGCCCCCTCGGGCATCTGCATCCGGACGGTGTCGCCGAGACCCAGGTGGTCCTGGTCGGCCCGCTTCTCGCCGACCAGGACGGTGCCGTCCCGCAGGTCGCGGGCGGCTCCCTCGACCATCGTCACCCGCACCGACCGCTCCAGGGCCTCCGGGTCGACCGCCGTCACCGCCTGGTCCCGGCCGTCGATCTTCGGGATCGCGAACCGGACCCGGGTCACGGTGGCCACACCCGGCGTGCGCTCGATCTGGTCACCCAGCGAGGGCGAGAACCGCTCGCCGACGACGTTGGAGACGACCAGGTCGCCCTGGAAGTTGTCGGCGATCGTCTTGTCGATGCTGGCCTTCGACGACGAGCCGACGATGGCCATCGTGGTGACCAGGGCCAGGCCGATCATCAGCGCGGACGCGGTGGCCGCCGTACGCCGGGGGTTGCGCAGGGCGTTCTCGCCGGCCAACCGGCCGACGGTCCCGAAGGCACGGGAGTACACGACGCTCATCGTGGCCAGGAACGGCCGACCGATCACCGGGCTGGCCACGGCCGCGCCGAGCAGGGCCACGAGGATGCCCCCGCCGACCCAGTAGCCGGGCCGCGGGACGTCCGCGAACAGGCCGGTCAGCATCAGCGCCGCCCCGCCGACGATCATGCAGACCCCGACCACCAGGCGGCGGTGCAGGGCCGACTCGGGCATGGCGACGTCGTCGCGCAGTGCGGTGACCGGGGCGATCCGGGAGGCTCGACGGGCCGGCAGGTACGCCGCCAGCGTGGTCACGCCGATCCCGACGGCGTAGGACACGACGACGGTCAACGGCCGGAAGACCAGCGGCTGCCCCGACAGGTCGAGCCCGAACGTCGCGAACAGCGCCCGGATGGCGATCGCGAGGAGGACCCCGAGGCCGAGCCCGACGGTGGCGCCGACGGTGCCGAGGACGACAGCCTCGAACAGGACCGAGCGGGTCACCTGCCTGCGCGACGCCCCGAGCGCGCGGAGCAGGGCGAGCTCGCGGCTGCGCTGGGCGACCAGGATCGAGAACGTGTTCACGATCAGGAAGCTCCCGACCACGAGGGCGATGCCCGCGAAGATGAACAAGAACAGGCTGATGAACTTGATCGCCTCGAGCACCCCGCTGGCGGCGTCCTCGGCGGCCTGGTCACCGGTCACGGCCTCGAAGCCGGGGGGCAGCAGGGCCGCGACCTGGTCGCGGAGCTCGGCCTGCGAGACACCGGGACGCGCGGTGACCCACACGTCGCTGAAGCCGTCAACGCCGCGCAGGAACAGGTCCTGCGCCGTGGCGGTGTCGAAGATGGTGATGGTGGCGCCGTTGGTGGAGCCGCCGTCGCGGAAGTCGGCGATGCCCACCAGCCTCGGCTCGAGCTTGGACCTCGCCCCGCTCGTCGCCAGGGTGACGGTGTCGCCGATGCGGTAGCCGGCGGTCTTCGCCGTCCTGGCGTCCATCGCGACCTCACCCGACGACGCCGGCGGGCGGCCGCTGACCACGGTGAGGCCCTCGAGCCCGTGGCCGGCGGGCGCGGTGTTGTAGCTGGCTGCGATGCCGGGCGGGCCGTTCCCGCCGACCAGCTTGCCGTGCTGGTCGACCACGAAGACCCCGAAGCTGCTGACGTTGCCGTCGGCCCGGGACGCGCCGTCGGCCGTCTCGAGCGTGTCGACGAGCGACGCCGGCACCGTGCGGGTGGTCGACGACCCGTCGGCGGTCTGCGCCCCCTTCGGGGACACCACCACGTCGCCGACCGACGACGCGAAGATCGCGGTGAAGCTCCGGCTCAGCGTGTCGGTGAAGACCAGGGTGCCGGCCACGAACGCGACACCGAGCACGATCGCGAACGTGCTCATCAGCAGGCGGACCTTGCGGCCCAGCAGGCTCTTCCAGGCAGCGCGCAGCATCAGGCGTGCGTCCCGTCGGCTGCCGCCACCGCGTCGAGCTGGCGGGCGTCCATCCGGGTCATCCGGTCCAGGACCGTCTCCCGGTCGGGCTCGCGGACCTCGTCGACGACTGCCCCGTCGGCCAGGAACAGCACCCGGTCGGTGAACGCCGCCGCCACCGGGTCGTGGGTGACCATCACGACGGTCTGCCCGAACTCGTCGACGGATCGGCGCAGGAGGGTCAGCACCTCGGCGCCGGACCGGGAGTCCAGGTTGCCGGTGGGCTCGTCCGCGAACACGATCGAGGGCCGGCTGGCCAGGGCGCGGGCCACCGCGACCCGCTGCTGCTGCCCGCCGGAGAGCGCGTTCGGCCGGTGCGTGAGCCGGTCCCGGAGCCCGACGGTGTCGATGACGGTGGCGTACCACTCGGCGTCGGGCTTGCGGCCGGCGATCGACAGCGGCAGGAGGATGTTCTCCTCGGCCGTCAGGGTCGGGACCAGGTTGAACGACTGGAACACGAAGCCGATCTCGTCGCGCCGCAGCCGGGTCAGCTCCTTGTCGCCGAGCCGGTTGAGCTCCGTGTCGCCGACGAACACCGACCCGCTGGTGGCGCTGTCCAGGGCCGCGCAGCAGTGCATCAGCGTCGACTTGCCGGAGCCCGACGGCCCCATCACGGCGGTGAACTCGCCGGCGTAGAGGTCGACCGTGACCCGGTCCAGCGCGGTGACGGTCGCGTCCCCGGTGCCGTAGGTCTTGGTGAGCTCGACAGCACGTGCGGCCGCTCGTCGCGTCGGCTGCTGGTTGCTGGCATGGTCGGTCACGGTGACAGGTCCCTCCGGGTCGGCGCGGCCCCCGCTCGGAGCCGTCGCTGCACCAAACCTAGTGCGGTTCCGAGAATCCCCGATACCGGATTTCGCCACGGCCACACCCTGGTCCGGCCCTGGCACTCCCCTGAGCTCCCCTGACGCAGACTGGAGCCGTGACGCGAGACGCCGACGATGTCGACTCCAGGCTGGAGCGCGCGATCCTGGACCTCCTCGGGAGGCGTGCGCGGACGTCGTCCATCTGCCCGTCGGACGCCGCCCGAGCGGTGGATCCCGACGGCTGGCGGGACCTGATGGGTCCCGCCCGGGCCGCGGCCCGCCGGCTCTGCGATGCAGGTCTGGCCGTGACGACGCGGGGCGACGAGGTCGTGGACGCGCTCTCCCCCGGCGGTCCGATCCGGATCAGGCGACCTCCCGGCCAATCCGGGGA
>CAWBAQ010000018.1:0-586628 GCA_963786795.1 uncultured Actinomycetota bacterium | reverse complement strand
TGATCATCCCGGCGCCGACGGTGACCCCGGTCGCCTCGTCGATCAGGATGAACGAGCCCGTGGTCCGGTTCTTGGAGTACGGGTCGCACAGCAGCGGCACGGTCGTGCGCAGCTGCACGCGGCCGATCTCGTTGAGCCCGAGCTCCTTGGTCTCCTGGTCGCGGTGCAGCGTGTTGACGTCGAGGCGGTACTGGATGTCCTTGACCAGCGCCCGGCCCGTGCGGGTCGTGTGCTTGATCGCGAGCTTCTGGCGCGGGCGCAGCGGCTCGTTGGTCATCCAGCAGATCATCGCGTCGATGTCCTGGCTGGGCTTCGGAGCGTTCTGCGGGCGGCAGATCATGTCGCCGCGCGAGACGTCGACGTCGTCCTCGAGCCGGACGGTCACCGACATCGGCGGGAACGCCTCGTCGACCTCCTGGTCGAACAGGTCGATGCCCGCGATCTTGCTGGTCATGCCCGACGGCAGCACGAGCACCTCGTCGCCGGGCTTGAGCACGCCGCCGGCGACCCGGCCGGCGTAGCCGCGGTAGTCGTGGTACTCGTCGGACTTCGGGCGGACGACGTACTGCACCGGGAAGCGGGTGTCGACGAGGTCGCGGTCGGAGGCGACGTGCACGTTCTCGAGGTGGTGCATGAGCGACGGGCCGTCGTACCAGTCCATGTGCTCGCTGCGGGTCACCACGTTGTCGCCCTTGAGCGCCGAGATCGGGATGATCTCGAGGTCCGGGATGTTCAGCTTGGTCGCGAACGACGTGAACTCCTGCGTGGATCCGGTCGAAGACCGCCTCGTCGTAGTCGACGAGGTCCATCTTGTTGACCGCGAGCACGAGGTGCGGGACCCGCAGCAGCGAGAGGATCACCGCGTGCCGGCGGGACTGCTCGGTCAGGCCCTGGCGGGCGTCGACGAGCACCAGGCCGAGGTCGGCGGTGGAGGCGCCGGTGACCATGTTGCGGGTGTACTGCACGTGGCCCGGGGTGTCGGCGATGATGAACTTGCGCTTGGGCGTCGCGAAGTAGCGGTAGGCCACGTCGATCGTGATGCCCTGCTCGCGCTCGGAGCGCAGGCCGTCGGTGAGCAGCGCGAGGTCGGTGTAGTCGTAGCCGCGGGACTTCGAGGTGGCCTCGACGGCCTCGAGCTGGTCCTCGAAGATCGCCCTTGGCGTCGAGCAGCAGCCGGCCGATGAGGGTGGACTTGCCGTCGTCGACGGAGCCGGCGGTGGCGAAGACGGAGCAGGTCCATCAGAAGTAGCCCTCCTTCTTGCGGTCTTCCATGGCCGAGTCGGAGAAGCGGTCGTCGCCACGGGTGGCGCCGCGCTCGGTGACCCGGGCGATCGCGATCTCCTCGATGATCTCGGCGGTGGTGGCGGCGGGGCTCTCGACGCAGCCGGTCTGGGTCATGTCGCCGACGGTGCGGAAGCGGACGGTGAGCTCCTCGACGGTCTCGTTGCCCTTGGGCTGGACGTGCTCCGACTCCGAGAGCAGCATCCCGTCGCGGCGGATCACCCGGCGCTGGTGGGAGAAGTAGATCGCGGGGATCTCGATCTGCTCGCGGTGGATGTAGTCCCAGACGTCGAGCTCGGTCCAGTTGGACAGCGGGAAGATCCGCATGTGCTCGCCGCCGTGGATCCGGCCGTTGTAGAGCGACCACAGCTCGGGACGCTGGATCTTGGGGTCCCACTGGCCGAACTCGTCGCGGTGGGAGTAGACGCGCTCCTTGGCGCGGGCCTTCTCCTCGTCGCGGCGGCCGCCACCGAAGGCGGCGGTGAAGCCCTCCTCCTCGATGACGTGGAGCAGGGTGCCGATCTGGAGCCGGTTGCGGGAGGTCTTGCCGTCGTCGACGACGATGCCGTTGGCGATGGCCTCGTCGACCGAGGCGATGACCATCCGGACGCCGAGGCGGTTCACCCAGTTGTCGCGGGTCTCGAGGACCTCGGGGAAGTCGACGCCGGTGTCCACCTGGAGGACGGGGAAGGGGATCTTCGCCGGGTAGAACGCCTTCTCGGCCAGCCGCAGCATGACGATCGAGTCCTTGCCGCCGGAGAACATCAGCACCGGCTTCTCGAACTCGGCTGCGACCTCACGGAAGATGTGGATCGACTCCGCCTCCAGCTCGTCGAGCTGGCTCAGGCGGTAGTCCGCATGGGTCGTGGACATCAGGGGGGTGGACCTCTCGTCGGGAGCAGCCGTCATCGTACCGATTGCGGCTGAGACCGACACTTCGGCGCCCGATTCACGGGACCGAAGACGCGTGGGTATCTTTGCGAGCCAGTCATTTGATACTCAACGGAGTGAGGAAGTGGGCTGTGCCACGCGCGCTCATCACCGGCATCACCGGTCAGGACGGGTCGTACCTGGCCGAGCTGCTGCTCGGCAAGGGCTACGAGGTCCACGGCCTGATCCGGCGGGCGTCGACGTTCAACACGTCGCGGATCGACCACCTCTACCAGGACCCGCACGACACCGACGCCAAGCTGTTCCTGCACTACGGCGACCTCACCGACGGCGCCCGGCTGGTCACGCTGTGCACGAGATCGACCCCGACGAGGTCTACAACCTCGGCGCGCAGTCCCACGTCGGGTCAGCTTCGACGAGCCCGAGTACACCGGTGACACCACCGGCATCGGCACGATGCGGCTGCTCGAGGCGATCCGGCTGGCGGGCGTGAAGTGCCGCTTCTACCAGGCGTCCAGCTCGGAGATGTTCGGCGCGACGCCGCCGCCGCAGAACGAGGAGACGCCGTTCTACCCGCGCTCGCCGTACGGCGCCGCCAAGGTCTACGCCTACTGGGTGACCAGGAACTACCGCGAGGCCTACGGCATGTTCGCGGTCAACGGGATCCTGTTCAACCACGAGTCGCCTCGCCGCGGCGAGACCTTCGTGACCCGCAAGATCACCCGCGCGGTCGCCCGGATCAAGGCCGGCCTCGACGACTACGTCTACCTGGGCAACCTCGACGCCATCCGCGACTGGGGCTACGCGCCGGAGTACGTCGAGGGCATGTGGCGGATGCTGCAGAGCGACAAGCCCGACGACTACGTGCTCGCCACCGGCGGGCAACTTCACGGTCCGCGACTTCCTGGTCACCGCGTTCGAGCACGCCGGGCTGGACTGGGAGAAGTACGTCCGCTTCGACGAGCGCTACCTGCGCCCGACCGAGGTCGACGCGCTGATCGGCGACGCGTCCAAGGCCGAGCGTGACTGGGCTGGAAGGCGCAGGTGGACACCGAGAAGCTGGCCCGGATCATGGTCGACGCGGACATCGAGGCGCTCAAGCACGAGGGCAAGCCCTGGATCGACCAGCCCGAGCTCGACGGCTGGCCGAAGCTGAACCTGCCGCAGCGATGACCGCGGAGTTCCGCCCGGGCCCCTGGATCGGGACGCCGCCTTCTACATCGCCGGGCACCGCGGGTCTCGTCGGGTCGGCGATCTGGCGGAACCTCGAGGCGCAGGGATTCACGCGGTCTCATCGGGCGCGACGTCCGCCGAGCTGGACCTCAAGGACCGCGCCGGCGTCTTCGACTACTTCGCCGAGACCAAGCCGACGTACGTCGTGCTCGCGGCCGCCAAGGTCGGCGGGATCATGGCGAACAACACCTACCCGGTCGACTTCCTGAGCGAGAACCTGCAGATCCAGGTCAACGTGATGGACGCGGCCCTCGAGGCCGGGGTCGAGCGGCTGCTGTTCCTCGGCTCGTCGTGCATCTACCCCAAGCTGGCGCCGCAGCCGATCCACGAGGACTCGCTGCTCACCGGGCACCTCGAGCCGACCAACGACGCCTACGCGATCGCCAAGATCGCCGGCATCCTGCAGGTCCAGGCGGTGCGTCGCCAGTACGGGTTGCCGTGGATCTCCGCGATGCCGACGAACCTCTACGGCCCGGGCGACAACTTCTCGCCCGCAGGGCTCCCACGTGCTGCCGGCCCTGATCCGCCGGTACGACGAGGCGGTCGCGACGGCGCTCGACGAGGTGACCAACTGGGGGACCGGTACGCCGCGGCGCGAGTTCCTGCACGTCGACGACATGGCCGATGCGTGCCTGCACCTGCTCGAGAACTACGACGGGCCTCAGCAGGTCAACGTCGGCACCGGCGAGGACGTCGACGATCCAGGAGATCGCCGAGTGGTCGCCGAGGTCGTCGGGCTTCGAGGGCGAGACGCACTGGGACACCGAGCAAGCCCGACGGCACGCCGCAGAAGCTCCTCGACGTGAGCAAGCTCGCTGAGGAGGGTTGGACCGTCGCGGATCGGGCTGCGCGAGGGCCTGGCGTCGACCGTCGACGTGGTACCGCGAGCACGTCGGCGACCTGCGGCGAGTAGGTCGGTGGCTCGAGACGCCGTCGCCTAGCGCTTCGTGCACCTCAACCAGCGTGGGTGGGAGGGCGGGCTAGCGCGAACCGACCGCGTCCGCCGAGGCTGGACGGTGCCGTCGGACGTCCTCGACGAAGAGTGCCTCTCCCGGGCTCAGCGATTCCTCCGCCGCTCGATGACTCGGACGGTGATCTCGCCGTCAAGGCACAGGACGATCATCGGGCGCACGTCGTCCGTGACTGGGGCGTCATCCTCGACCACGCCGACCACGAGCTCGAACTCCTCCACGGGCGGGGCGAGAACGATGCCGTTCGCGTCCGCGCAGCGGGCGTGCCGGACCAGAGCGGGCGGCGGGATCGGGGTGAAGTTCGTGATCTCGAGGAGCTCGGGGATGTCCACGTGCTTGGGGGTCAGCCCGGCGCGCAGGACGTTGTCGGACGCGGCCATGATCTCGACGCCGAACCCGGACGTGTAGGCGTGGATGACGCCGGCGCGCGATGAACATCGACTCGCCGGCGGCTAGGACGACGTGGTTGAGGAGGAGGGTCACCAGTACGCCGGCGTCCTCGGGGTAGCGGTCGACGAGCTGGATGGTCTGCGCGAACACGCGGACGCTCTCCCGCTCCACGCTGCTCGGCGTCGACCGTCGGAGGGCGCCTGCGTGCCTGTCGGGCGATGTGAACGAGCCTCTGCGTCCACTGCCGCGGATCGCAGCTCCTGGAGACGTGCTCTTGAGCGTCAGGTCCGGACATCGCCAGCAGCTCGGTGACCACCCGGCGCAGGCTCTGGAACGGGGTCGGGGTGTCGCTCGAGCTGGTCCGCGATCTCGTCGAGCCACGGTAGCTGGAGCAGCCTCGAGGATCGCGGCTGTCTTGGCGGTGTCGCGGAAGCCGGCCATTCCTTCGAACCGGGTCAAGGCGTAGATCAGCTCGGGCTTGTGAGAGGCGTCCTGGTAGGACCGCTCGGGCGCGTCCAGCGGGATGCCGGCGGCGTTCTGCTCGGCGAAGCGGATGCGTGCGCGCTCGCTCGTCGGATGCACCTGGAGCGACAACGGCTCGGCCGCCGCGAGCAGCTTCATCAGGAACGGCAGCCGGGGACCGAAGGAGTCGACGCACGCGCGCACCGAGACACGTCCTCGGGTGACTCCTTGATGACCTCGTCGAGTCCCCGGCCGTCCTCCACGCAGCGACGGGTCGGCCGGGTGGCGCCGAACCACATCTCGGCAACCGGCTCGTCGCCGAGCTGGCCAGCTCGCACAGCTTCGTGGAATGTGTGACCGCGAACCCCATGAGTACGACCGGGCGGGGTTTGTCAGCCGATGCATGGTCCTCCGTCTCGATGGCGCTGCGTGGGACGAGCAAGACCCAGGAAGCTGCACCAAATGTATCGGTCCCGCTGCGGTGGATCATCGATCGCGACGTCGGCACGGATGCGACAATCCTCGCGATGCGGATCTCTGTCTTCGGTTGCGGGTATCTCGGTGCCGTCCACGCGGCGTGCATGGCCAAGCTCGGCCACGAGGTCGTCGGGATCGACGTGATCGAGGCACAGGTGGCCGCCCTGGCCCGGGGCGAGGCGCCGTTCCACGAGCCGGGGCTGCCCGAGCTGCTGACGGAGGCGATGGACACGGGGCGGCTCCGCTTCTCGACCGATCCCTCGCAGGCGGCGGACGCCGAGATGCACTTCATCTGCGTCGGCACCCCGCAGAAGCAGGGCGAGAACGCAGCCGACCTGAGGTACGTCCACGCTGCGTTCGACGACCTGCTGCCGCACCTGAGCCCCGGCGACGTGGTCGTCGGCAAGTCGACCGTCCCGGTGGGCACGGCCGAGGGCATGGCCGAGGTGCTCCGCGACAAGGCGCCCGGCGTCGCCCTCCTCTGGAACCCGGAGTTCCTCCGCGAGGGGCACGCGGTCGACGACACGCTGCACCCCGACCGCTTCGTCTACGGCGTCGAGGAGGGCGCCGACGGCGAGCGGGCGGTCGCGCAGCTCGACGCGGTCTACGCGACGGCGCTGGAGGCCGGCACGCCGAAGATCGTCACCGACCTGGCCACCGCGCAGCTCGTCAAGGTGGCCGCCAACTCGTTCCTGGCCACCAAGATCTCCTTCATCAACGCGATGGCCGAGCTGTGCGAGGTCAGCGGGGCCGACGTGACCCAGCTGGCCGACGCGATCGGGATGGACAACCGCATCGGCCGCCGGTTCCTCAACGCCGGCCTGGGCTTCGGCGGCGGCTGCCTGCCCAAGGACATCCGCGCCTTCATGGCCCGCGCCGGCGAGCTCGGTGCCGACCAGGCGCTGTCGTTCCTGCGCGAGGTGGACGCGATCAACATGCGGCGCCGGGTGCGGATGGTCGACCTGGCTCGTGAGGAGCTCGGCGGCTCGATCGTGCAGCGCAAGATCGCCGTCCTGGGCGCGTCGTTCAAGCCGCACAGCGACGACGTACGCGACTCGCCGGCGCTCAGCGTCGCCGCCCAGATGCAGCTCCAGGGGGCAGCCGTCACCGTGACCGACCCGTCGGCCGTCGACAACGCCCGCAAGAAGTGGCCGGACCTGACCTTCGCCGACACGGTCGAGGAGGCGCTGCAGGGCGCCGAGCTCGTGCTGCTGGGCACCGAGTGGCCGGAGTACGTCGCGCTCGACCCGCAGGAGGTCGCGACGTACGTCGCCGAGCCGCGGATCATCGACGGCCGCAACTGCCTCGACCCGGCCGCCTGGCGCGAGGCCGGCTGGAGCTACCGGGCGCTCGGCCGTCCCTAGACCCTAGTGCCGGGAGCGGGCGCCGAAGAGTCCCAGGATGACCAGCGCCCCACCCACGACCGCGACCGGCAGCATCGCGACGAGCACGCTCGTCCACTCGGACCTCAGCACGGAGGCGCCGACGCCGACGAGCGGGTCGCTGCTCGAGGCCCGCACGAAGCTGGGCGCCAGCCAGGCGAGCAGTGCCACCGCGGCGCAGGTCAGCAGCACCGTGAAGCCCGATCGAGCCGAGCGTGCGGATCCTGCGCTTGGAGACCAGCAGGGCGATCACGGCCAGGACGCCCGCCGCCAGTCCGGCTTTCTGCCAGGTGCTCCGGGCGGTGGTGCGGGCGCTCTCGAGCCGGTTCGTGTAGCGCGCGGGCAGCGTGACCTCGCCGGTGTCGGCGGCCTCCAGCCGGTCGGCGTACGCGGCCTGTCCGTTGGCCCGGAGCTCGCTGGCGAGCCCGTCGCGCAGCGAGTCGAGGCGGATCGTGCCGTCGTCGGACAGCTGCACGCCGTCCAGCGCCTTGCGGGCCGCGGAGGAACGGGCGGCCTCGTCGACGGCGGCCTTGACGCGGGGGTCGAGCCGGTCGTAGCCCGGCACCGCCCGCGTCAGGATCTCCTCGCGTACGTCGGACCGGCTCAACGCCTTGCCCACGACCTCCCCGGCCCGGGACGGGTCCAGCAGGACCGTCTCCGCGACGTACGCGGACAGCGCGATCGTCCCCGTCACGAACGCGAGGAAGAGGGCGAGACCGGCGAGGAAGGAACGCATCCCCGCATCGTGCCGGACGGGTCCAACCACGGACCGGGCGGGCTGTCCGGCAGACTGACGGCCATGCGCGGAATCATCCTGGCCGGCGGGACCGGCTCGAGGCTGCACCCGATCACCATGGGCATCAGCAAGCAGCTCGTCCCGGTCTACGACAAGCCGATGATCTACTACCCCCTGACGACGCTGATGCTGGCCGGCATCCGCGACATCCTGCTGATCACCACGCCGCACGACGCGCCGCAGTTCGAGCGCCTGCTCGGCGACGGGTCGCAGTACGGCATCAACCTGACCTACGCGCAGCAGGAGTCACCGGACGGTCTCGCCCAGGCGTTCACGATCGGGGCGGACTTCATCGGCAGCGACACCAGCGCCCTGGTGCTGGGCGACAACCTCTTCTACGGCCAGGGGTTCGGGCGTCAGCTCGAGCGCTTCCAGCACATCGACGGCGCGGCGGTGTTCGCCTACCGCGTCTCCGACCCCACGGCGTACGGCGTCGTGGAGTTCGACGAGGCCGGACGCGCGCTGTCGCTGGAGGAGAAGCCGGAGCACCCGCGCAGCAACTACGCCATCCCGGGCCTGTACTTCTACGACAACGACGTCATCGAGATCGCCCGCGGCCTGAAGCCGTCCGCGCGCGGGGAGTACGAGATCACCGACGTCAACCAGACCTACCTCGACCAGGGGCGGCTCAGCGTCGAGGTGCTCGAGCGCGGCTTCGCGTGGCTGGACACCGGCACCTTCGACTCGCTGAACGACGCGAGCAACTTCATCCAGACCGTCGAGCACCGGCAGGGGCTCAAGATCGGCTGCCCCGAGGAGGTCGCCTGGCGGGAGGGCTTCCTCTCCGACGACGAGCTGCGGCAGCGGGGCGAGGCGCTGGCGAAGTCGGGGTACGGCGCCTACCTGCTGGCGCTGCTGGAGATGGGCTGACGGCTCACGGGTAGCCGAGCACGTCGACGCGGCGTGCGTTCCACGCCAGGGCCGACTCGATCCCGTCGGCCAGGGACGAGCTTCGAGCTCCACTGGAGCAGCTCACGCGCCTTGTCGACGTTGGCGTAGGCGCCGACCGCGTCCCCGGGGCGCGGGGGAGCGTCGACGGTCGGGACGGGCTTGCCGAAGACCTGCTCGAACGTCTTGAGCAGCTCGCGGACGGTCACGCCCTCGCCGGTGCCGATGTTCACGATCGCGCTGGGAGCGCCGGCCTGGGCGAGCGCCGCGTCGAACCGCTCGACGGCCGCGACGTGCGCCTGGGCCAGGTCCCAGACGTGCAGGTAGTCGCGGATGCCCGTGCCGTCCTTGGTGGGGTGCTCCGTGCCGGTCACCGTGAAGGCGTCGCGCTGACCGGTCGCGGCCAGCACCAGCTGGCCGAGGACGTGCGAGGGCTCCCGGGCGTAGACCCCGGACTCGAGGTCGGGGTCGGAGCCGATCGGGTTGAAGTAGCGCAGGATCAGCGCGCGCAGGTCCGTGGCCACGGCCATGTCCTGCAGGATCTGCTCCATCATCTGCTTGGTGCGTGCGTACGGCGACGGCGGGTCGAGCGGTGACTCCTCGTCGACCTCGAAGCCCTCGACGACGCCGTACAGCGACGCGGAGCTCGAGAACACCACCCGGGGCTTCCCCAGCTGCACCAGCTCGTCGAAGAGCTCCAGCGACTTCGCCACGTTGTCCCGGTAGTAGACGAACGGCTGCGCCACCGACTCCGGCACCACGATCCGGGCGGCCATGTGGATCGTGCAGTCCAGGTCGGGGTGCTCGTCGACGATCCGGCGCAGCAGCGCCCGGTCGGCGATGTCGCCCTCGTAGAACGCGCGGTCGCGGACGAAGGCCCGCGGACCCGTCAGCAGCGAGTCCAGGATCACCGGGACGTGCCCGGCCGCCTCGAGGGCCTTGGCGGTGGTCGAGCCGATGTAGCCGGCGCCGCCGGTGACGAGAACCTTCATGACGCAGGACCCTAACGGGCCCTGCGCCGCCGTCCGCTGCAGGGACGTCCGAGGGTGTGCCGGTCGCGCTCTCCGAGCGACTGGGACGTAGGGTGCGGGAGTGGCCGAGTGGGAACCGAAGCGACCGTGGGGTGCGCTGGACTACGTCAGCGCGGTCGTCATGGCCATCGGCGCGATCCTGGTGCTGATGCTCGTCATCCGCATGTTCACCCGCTGACCGCTTCGTCGGTCATCTCGTCGTCGGTCGGGATCCCGTCGTCCAGGTAGCCCCACCGCCGGCTCATCGGCCTCAGTCGGGGAGGGATCTGTTCGGCGGTCGGCAGGTCGCGACCCTCCTGCACCCGGCCGGTGCGGAGCCTGTCGGACCAGTCGCCCAGACCGTTGACGAACCTCTGGTCACCGCGGTAGTCGAGCATCCCCTCCCGGGGCTTTTACTTGCGTGGGCTGGGCCGGCCTCCACGCTGCCCGAGGGGTCGCATTTCAGGTCGAAGAAACTTTCGAATAGTGTCTCATGATTCGAGATCGGCGCCCTGGTTCTGTCGGTGGTCGCTGGTTGGATTCTGGTATGTCAGTCGCTCAGCTGCACCGTCGCCGACCGGGTCGTCGACGCCGTGTCGACGGCCCGGTCGGCGGTGCGGGCCGCCGCCGAGGTGCCGGCCGCTTCGCTGAGTGTGGACGAGCTGACCGACGCGATCGCCGGCGTCGGCGGCGTTGGAGGCGCAGCTGGGTGCGCTGGCGGCTGTCGCTGCTGGCGGAGGCCGACCGGCGCAAGGTCGCGCAGTCGCTGGGAGCGACCGGCACGGATGCGTGGGCGGCGCGGCTGACCGGGCGCAACCGGGCGGAGATGGCCGGCGGGTGCGGCTGGCGCGGCTGCTGGAGGAGAGGTACGACGCGACCCGGGAGGCGTTCGCGGCCGGGGCGATCAACCAGGCCCAGGTGCGGTGATCGTCGCGGGCGGCCGAGCAGCTGCCCGAGGGGTCACGCGACGAGCACCGCGCGCCGCGGAGGCCGGGCTGGTGGCCAAGGCGTCAACGGGATGGACGCCAAGCGGCTGCGGCAGGCGGGCCGCCGGATGCTCGAGGAGGCGACCGCCGAGATCGCCCGCGAGCAGGCCCGCCGGCTCGCCGACGAGCACGAGGCCACGCTGCTGCGACGAGAGGAGCGAGCGCGCCGAGCTCGAGACCTGGCTGAGCCTGGCCGACAACGGCGACGGCACCTTCTCCGGCCGGTTCGTGATCCCCGAGCTGCACGGCCACCTGCTGCGCGGCCCGCTCGAGCAGCTGACCTCCCCGCGCCAGCTCTCCCGCAACCGGGCCGGCGAGGTCGTCCGACGACGACGCCGTGGCCGACCGGGCCCGGACATGAGCGGCACCGAGAAGCTGGGTCTGGGGTTCACCGAGCTGATCGAGCACCTGCCCACCAGCAGCGACGGCATCGCCGGCGGGTTCACCCGCAACGCCTGACCCTGCTGGTGCACCTCGACCACCAGCACCTCCTCGACGGGCTGGCCTCGGCCCGGCTCGACACCGGCGCCCACCTCTCCGCCGGCGAGGCCCGGCGGCTGGCCTGCAACGCCGGGATCGTCCCGGCCGTCCTCGGCGGCGCCTCCGAGCCCCTCGACCTCGGCCGCGAGCGCCGGCTGCACACCACCGCCCAGCGCCGGGCCCTCTCGGTCGTCCACGACACCTGCGCCGCCGAGGGCTGCGAACGCCCCTTCGCCTGGAGCGACATCCACCATCCGCACGCCTGGAGCCGCGGCGGACCGCACCGACCTGGACAACGGCCTCCCGCTGTGCGGCTGCCACCACCGCCGCGCCCACGACGACCGCTTCGACCTCCGACGCTGGCCACCGGAGAGGTCCGGTTCACCCGAGGGCGACGGTGAGGGTCGGCTCAGGCCAGCACCGAGGTGGCTGCCTCGGCCCAGCGCGACTCCCAGTCGCCGATCGGCTCGACGCCGACCTTCTCCAGGGCGTCGTGCCCGAGCACCGAGTACGACGGACGCGGCGCGGGCCGCACGTAGGCGTCGCTCGTCGTGGGCAGGACCGCCGACGACTCGAGCCCGGCCGCGACGACCACGCGCTGGGCGAAGTCGAACCAGCTGCACCGGCCGCCCGAGGTCGCGTGGTAGGTCCCGGCGGGTGCATCGGCGCCGATGAGCGCGACGATCACGGCGGCGACGTCGGCGGTCCAGGTCGGCTGGCCGACCTGGTCGTCCACGACGCTGACCTGACCCTTCTCGCGGGCGACCCGGGCGATCGTCTTCGGGAAGCAGCCGCCGTGCGCGCCGTACAGCCAGGCGGTCCGCACCACCAGGTGGCCGCCGGGGAGCTCCTCGCGGACGGCTGCCTCGCCGGCGGCCTTGGTCCGGCCGTAGGCGGAGGCGGGAGCCGTCGGGGCGTCCTCGTCGTAGGGGGTGCTGGACGTGCCGTCGAAGACGTAGTCCGTGCTGACCTGCACCAGGCGGGCGCCGTGCGCCGCGGCCGCGCGGGCCAGCAGGCGGGCGCCGTCCGCGTTCACCGCGAGGGCCTCGTCCTCGTGCTCCTCCGCGGCGTCGACGGCCGTCCAGGCGGCGCAGTTGACGACCACGTCGTGACCCGCGACGGCCCGGTCCACGGCCTCGGCGTCGGTGACGTCGAGCGAGCCCCGCGCGGCCGCCGTCACCTCGTGCCCCTCGGCCCGGAGCAGGTCGACGAGGTCGGTGCCGAGCATGCCGTTCGCGCCGGTGACCAGCCACTTCATGCCGGGAGTCCTCTCGTTGCCGGATCGGGGCGTCCGTACCCTACTCAGGTGGAGATCCGAGAGCTGACCATCGCCGGCGCGTTCGAGATGACCCCCAAGATCATCGGTGACTCGCGCGGCGCGTTCCTCGAGTGGTTCCGGGCGGACCGGTTCAGCGAGGTGACCGGCCACCCGTTCACGCTGGTGCAGGCGAACTGCTCGGTGTCGGCCGCCGGCACCGTGCGCGGCGTGCACTTCGCCGACGTGCCGCCCAGCCAGGCGAAGTACGTCACCTGCCCGTCCGGTGCGCTCGTCGACGTCGTCGTCGACATCCGGGTCGGCTCACCGACCTACGGCCAGGTCGAGATGGTCCGCCTCGACGACGAGAACCGGAAGGCGCTCTACGTCGGGGAGGGGCTCGGCCACGCGTTCATGGCGCTCGAGGACCGCACCGTCATCCAGTACCTCTGCTCGGCGTCCTACGCGCCCGGCCGGGAGCACGGCGTGCACCCCCTCGACCCGGCGCTCGCGCATCGACTGGCCCGACCACCGGCCGCGACGGCCGGCCGCTCGAGAAGCTGCTGTCCGACAAGGACGCGCAGGCCCCGACGCTGGCCGAGGCCGAGGCGGCGGGCCTGCTCCCGTCGTACGACGAGGTGCAGGACTACCTGGTCAGCCTTCGCGCTTAGCGCCGTTGGTTTCGACAGGCTCGACCAGCGGCGGTTGGTCGGTTTCGACAGGCTCGACCGGCGGCGGGTTCGTCATCGTCGGCCAGCCGCCAGGCGGCGGCGTTGTTGTCGAAGGCGGGCAGGCCGCGGGTCTGCCGGATGAAGCCCCAGGCCAGCGGGCCGAGCAGCAGCAGGCCGGCGCCGATGATGCCGACGATCTCGGGCGGCACGCCCAGCATGTTCAGCCCGGTCAGGGTCAGCACGATCACGATGCCGCGGCGGATCACCGACTGGGACACCCAGTTGGCGAGCCGGGCGCCGAGGAAGGTGCCGGGTGAGCCGCCGACGATCAGCGGGATCAGCACCGCCCACTCGACGCCGCTGACCAGCACGTGGCTGATCGCGGCGGAGAGCACCAGCGGGACGGCCTGCACCAGGTCGGTGCCGACCAGGCGCACGGCGGACAGGGTCGGGTAGAGCAGCAGCAGCGCGACCATGATCAGCGAGCCGGAGCCGACCGACGTGATGCCGACCAGCAGGCCGCCGACCGCGCCGACCAGCAGGGTCAGGCACCGGCCGGAGCTTGGGGTCGTCCTGGTGCAGCGTGTTGCCGCCGGTGACGTAGCGGAGCTGGAGGTACATCCGCAGCGCGTAGGTGCTCGCCGTGAACAGCAGCGCGAAGCCGAGGGCCTGCTTGAGGAAGTCCTCCTGCGCCTCGACGTCGCCGACCGCCTTGACGATGAACGCGCCCGCGAACGCGATCGGCACCGAGGCGAACATCAGCAGCCCGGCGAGCTTGAGGTTGGGCGAGCCGACGCGCCAGTGCACGGCCGCGCCGACGGACTTGTTGACGCGAGGCGGCGACCAGGTCGTTGGCGACCGCGACGGTCGGGTTGACGCCCAGGAAGATCAGCGCGGGCGTCATCAGGGCGCCGCCGCCCATGCCGGTCAGGCCGACGACGATGCCGACGCCGAAGCTGACCAGCAGCACCGACAGCGCGCTGAGTGGTGAGGAGATCCGACACGAGTGCACCTTCCGTGGAGGGTCGAGGGTCAGCGGGACAGGTAGCCCGCCTCGTAGAGCGGCTCGAGCACGTCGTCGAGGGCGTCCTCGATGGTCCGGCCGGTGGTGTCGACCCGCACCGCGGCGTCCTCCGGCTCCTCGTAGGGCGAGGAGATGCCGGTGAACTCGGGGATCTCGCCGCGCCGGGCCTTGGCGTAGAGGCCCTTGCGGTCGCGCCGCTCGCACTCCTCCAGCGGCGTCGCGACGTGCACCAGGACGAAGGCGCCGCCGGCGTCCTCGACCATCGCGCGGACCTGCTGGCGGGTCTCGTCGAACGGGGCGATCGGGCTGCAGATCGCGACGCCGCCGTGCCGGCGAGATCTCGGCGGCGACCCAGCCGATCCGGCGGATGTTGGTCTCGCGGTCCTCCTTGGAGAAGGTCAGCCCGGCCGACAGGTTCCGGCGTACGACGTCGCCGTCGAGGCTGGTGACGGTGCGGTCGCCGTGCTCGAGGAGCAGGTCGTGCAGCGCCCGGGCCAGCGTCGACTTGCCGCTGCCGGACAGGCCGGTGAAGAACAGCACGAGCCCCTGCTCGTCGGGCGCCGGGCGGTCGGCGTCGACGACGGCGGCGACCTCGTCGGGCAGGTCGCCCTCGCCGGTCACGCCGAGCGACGTCGCCGGGTGCGTAGGCCGCGACGACCTGCTGGCCCGAGCTCGTGGTCGGCCTCGGCGTCGCCGCGGGAGGCCAGCGGGACGGCCACGACGGCGCGCGTCGGGCAGCAGCGCGGCGGCCGCCAGCGTGGCCCGGACCAGGCCCGGCGCGGAGAGGCCCTCGGGGGTGCCGGTGCCGGTCAGCGCGAGCAGCAGGACCGGCCGGCCGTCGGCCGTGGAGCGGATCGACGTCCAGGTCCTGGTCGGTCAGCGGCGCCGGCGACCGGGACGGTCAGCGTGCGTCGCGTCGTACGCGCTCGCGGACCTGGGCGGGGGAGAGGTAGCAGCCGGCGGAAGGCGCCGAACTCGTGGTGGGTCAGCGCCGTCACCGGGCCGGCGATCCCGGTGCGGTCGCCCGCGTCGTACGTCGACCCGACCGCGACCCGGGCCAGCGGCAGGCCCTCGGGGTCGACCAGCTCGAGGGCACCGGCGTCCTGCGCGGCGGCGGCGACGTCGGTGGGCACGCTCAGCGTGACCAGGCCGTCCGCGCCCTCGAAGCCGGCGAGGCCGAAGGCGCCGTGCGTGAGCAGCTCGAGGTCGTCGAGCTCGCGCGGGCGTCGGGCAGTGCTGCGGCACGGCGGGCTGGTCGGACACAGGGCAAGGATGCCCCACGCGGCGTCCGGGGCGGGTGGCTAGGGTCGTCGGCATGCCTGCGCCTGTCGTCGTCGCCGAGATCGTCCGCTCCGGGTTCGTGGAGGGCCACCACTACGGCTCGGTGGTCGCCCTCGACGCCGACGGCGTCGGTCGGCCTGGTCGGTCGGCGACGTCGAGCACGCCGATCCTGCCGCGGTCGTGCAACAAGCCGCTCCAGGCGGTCGGCATGCTGCGCGCCGGCCTCGACCTCGACGGCGAGCTGCTCGCGCTGGCGTGCGCGTCGCACTCCGGGCGAGCCGTTCCACCTCGAGGGCGTCCGCCGGATCCTGGCCGCGGCCGGGCTCGACGAGTCCGCGCTGCAGACGCCGCCGGACTACCCGCTCGACGACGCAGGCCCGCGAGGAGCTACATCCGCGCCGGCGGCGACGAAGTCCGTCGATCGCGATGAACTGCTCCGGCAAGCACGCGGCGATGCTCGCGACCTGCGTCGCCAACGGCTGGGACACCGCGACCTACCTCGACCCCGAGCACCCGCTCCAGGTCGGCGATCGCCGACGACCTTCGCCGAGCTGACCGGCGAGCCGGTCGAGGCCGTCGCCGTCGACGGCTGCGGCGCGCCGCTGCTCTCCACCTCGCTGACCGGGCTGGCCCGGGCCTTCCGGACGCTCGCGACGGCCGACCGACGGGCCCGAGAAGCGGGTCGCCGACGCGATCCGGACGCCACCCCGAGTTCACGTCCGGCACGCCGCCGCGACGAGGCGCGCGCTGCTGCGCGCCGTGCCCGGCGCGATCGGCAAGGCCGGGGCGGAGTCCTGCTACGCGGTGGCGCTGCGCCGACGGCCGCGCGGTCGCGCTCAAGACCGACGACGGCGCCGCCCGGGTGCGCCCGGTGCTGATGGCCGCGGCCCTCGAGCGCCTCGGCGTCACCGACGAGTCGTTCGTCGACGCGGAGGCCGTACGCCGGACCGGCGTCGTCGAGCTGCTCGGCGGCGGCCGGCCCGTGGGCGAGATCCGCGCCACGTTCTGACGACTACTCGGCATAGTCCGAATGGACTAGGAATTCTGCCCATATCGGCTGTTTCTCGTGGCGGCGTCGCTCGCAGGTGCGTCGTCGGGCGCCGCGGCGTGATCTCATGACAGTCTCCGGGGGCACAGAGTCGTCCCTCGCCGTGTCTCGTGTCTCGAGGGAAGTCTCCGCATGCCTGTCGTCACCCCTGTCCGCGCTGTGCTCGCGCTCGCGCTCACCGCCTCCACCTTCGGCCTCGGCGCCGTCACCTCGGCCAGCGCGGCGTCGGTGTGCGGCCCGGCCGGCTACGCGGCGCCCATCGCCACCACGACGAGCCTGTCGCTGACCCGTTCGGCGGGGCAGTACGGCGCGGTCAACGTCGCGACGGTCCGCGTCGCCTCGGGCGCAGGCACGCCCAGCGGGACCGTCCGGGTCGCCGTGAACGGCGAGACCTACACGGGAACCCTCAACAGCGACGGCGTCGCGCAGCGGCAGCTCCCGCGGAGCCTGGCCCCGTCGCACACCTACCGGGTCACCGCGTCGTACGACGGGTCGGGCAGCTGCCGGGCCAGCGGCCCGGTGTCGAAGTTCTACACCGTCGTCCGGGCAGGCACCGCCGTGCGCGGTCTGCAGGTGCACAACGCCTGGCCGGGCGTCCGTCCCCGCGTGTCGGGCCAGGTCGCGTCGTACACCGGCGTCGTCACCCGCGGCCAGGTGCGCGTCCGGCTCGTCGACCACGGCAAGGTGCGCCAGGAGCGGGTCGTCGGCCTGCGGAACGGCGCGTTCTCGGCCACGTTCGGGCGTACGTCGGCTCGCGGCACCTGGACCGTCCGGGCGGCGTTCGTCGCGAACCGGGCCTTCCGCGGCTCCCACGCCTCGACCACGTTCCGCTACGGCCAGCGCTGAGGCATAGCCCGTTCGGACTACGCCGAGCTGCCCGAAACGTCGCAATAAATCCCGAAGGTTGCGCACCTAGGGGTGTGTATTGGTACCTTTCGGGTAGGGATTCGGTGCCGGGGGGCTTCTCGGCCAGGCGCTCGGTCCCGACGAGGGGCGCAACCAAGTCGCAGGCGGAAACGCCTGTTTCGCTGGTGTTTCGGAGACATGAAGGTTTCTGAGACGGATGTGAGTATTGCGGCGAAGGTTGGTACGATCCAATTACGTACCCTGGTGGATTCAAAAAAATTCCATGTCACACACTCTTCCCACCTTTTTCGGGGGCTCGCTCATGCTCAGTAACACCGCCAAGCGCATCGCCGCTGCCACGCTGGCCGGCGGCGCTCTCGCCGTCTCGCCGATGGTGATGCCGGCCGCCCAGGCCGCACCGCCCGCCGGTTGCCCGGCGTACGCCGTGCAGTCGACCACCACCACGACGCTGACCCTCAGCCCCGCGGGCCCGTACTCCGCGCGGCGAGGTCTTCACCGCCACCGCCGACGTCACGGTCGACGGCACCGGTGCCGCGCCGACGAGTGGCACCGTGACCTTCAAGTACCGCAACGTCACCCAGACCGTGGCCGTCGCCGGCGGCAGCGCCTCGGCGGACTTCACCGCCCGTCCCGGCCGCTCCCCGATCACCGCCAGCTTCAGCGGCGAGTGCCTCGCCACCGGCTCCGTCGCCAACGGCACCAGCGCCGACCGTGTGCCCGTCGTCGCCGGCGTCTCCGCCACGGCGGGCGGCGGCAACGGTGGCAACGGCAACGGCAACGGTGGCAACATCGGTGGCGTCTCCGGCAACGCCGGCGGCGGCAACAGCGGCATCGCCGGCCTCGCCGCGACCGGCATGGACTCCCAGACCGAGCTGTTCGGCCTGCTGGGTGTCGGCATGGTCGCCGTCGGTGGGCTCACCCTCGTGGTGCGTCGCCGTCGCGTCGAGGCCTGACCGCTACGCGGCTCTGAGCGGCTCCGGCCGTAGGACGTGACGAAAGCGAACAGAACATCCCGACGACTCCGGGGAGCACTCGTGCTCCTCGGAGTCGTTGTCGTCGTGCTGGTCGGCTTCACCGGCTACCAGGCGCTCAAGGCGAAGACCGCGCTCGAGCAGGTGGCTGCCGACTTCGACACCCTCCGGGCGCAGCTGGCCGGCGGCGACGAGTCCGGCGCCCGGTCCACGCTGGCCGCCGCCCAGCGGCACGCCGGCGACGCCGCCGACAGCACCCGCGGCCCCGGCTGGTGGCTGTCGGCCCACCTCCCGCAGATCGGCCCCAACGTCCGGGCCGTGCGCTCCGTGGCCCTGGTGGCGGACGGCCTCGCGACCGACGTGCTGCCCGACGTGGTCGACGCCAGCGCGACGCTCAGCCCGCAGCGGCTCAAGCCGGTCAACGGCCGCATCGACCTCGACCCGATCCGCGCCAGCGCTCCCTCGGTCGAGCGCGCGGCCTCCCGGCTGGCGTCCGAGAGCGACCGGGTCGACGGCATCGACGCCGCCCCGCTGGCGCCCCAGATCGCCGCACCGGTCCGGCAGCTGCAGACCAAGATCGCCGACGCGGCCGGGCTGGCCGACCGGGCCTCGCGCGCCGTACGCCTGCTGCCGGACATGCTGGGCGGCTCCGGCCCCCGTCGCTACCTGTTCCTGTTCCAGAACAACGCCGAGATCCGGGCCACCGGCGGCATCCCCGGGTCGTTCGCCTCCCTGACGGCGCGCGACGGCAAGCTGACGCTCGGGCGGCAGGACGACTCGAGCACCATCAGCCTCCTTCAAGAAGTCGCCGACCCCGATCACCGCGGAGGAGAAGGCGCTCTTCGGGACGGCCCTCGGCAGGTTCTTCCAGGACGTGAACTTCACGCCGGACTTCCCGCGGTCGGCCGAGCTCGTCTCCCGGATGTACGAGCAGCGCACCGGCCAGGCCGTCGACGGGGTGGTCTCGGTCGACCCGATCGCGCTGTCCCACGTGCTGGTCGGCACCGGTCCCGTGCAGACGGTCGGGGGACAGACCCTGACCACGGACAACGTCGTGCCGCTGCTGCTCAGCACGGTGTACGCCGAGATCCCCGACCCTCCCGGCAGAACGACTTCTACAACGCGGTGGCGCGCGACGTCTTCAAGGCGGTGTCGAGCGGCGCCGGGAACCCGCGCGCCGTCCTGGAGAACATCGCCACCTCCGCCTCGGAGCGCCGGCTGCTGGTGTGGTCCGCCCGACCGGACGAGCAGAAGCTGCTGGCCCCGACCGCGCTGGCCGGCCGGCTCGAGACCCGAGCGACCGAGAACCCGCAGGTCGGCGTCTACTTCAACGCCGCCCTGCCCTACAAGCTCGACTACTACCTCGACTACGACACGTCGGTGTCCTCCACCCGCTGCGTCAACGGTCGCCAGCAGCTCACGGTGACCGTCGACCTCGCGTCACGGGTGCCCGCGGGACTTCCGGAAGCTGACGCAGTACGTCGCACCGGACGTGCCGCAGTTCAAGCGGGGCACGATCGTGACGACGATGTACTTCTTCGCTCCGGTCGACGCGACGATGGGTCGGCTGACCGTGGACGGGGAGCGACCAGAAGCTCGCCCTGCAGCGGCTGGACGGCCGGCCCGTCTTCGCCCGGACCGTGACCGTCAAGCCCGGCGGCTCGAGCAAGCTGACCGTCGACCTGGTGGCCGGACGCGGCCAGACCGGCACGCCGGACCTGCGGGTCACCCCGGGTGTCCGCAGCACCGGCATCGGCCCGGTCTCCGACTCTGCCTGCTCCTAGCGCGCACCCTGCGAGGGTGTTTCCCTCAAGCAAACAAGGCACGCTGTGTCCTCACTCACGGCCTCCTGACTTGCATGTGCTAGCAAGAGTTAGCACTATGGGGACGTGGCCAAGTTCGGAGTCGGCAAGACCGTCGAGACGCTCGGGGACTATCTCCGTGAGCAGCGTCTCGCGGCGAAGCTGTCCCTGAGGCAGCTCGCCGAGCAGGCGGGCGTGTCGAACCCCTACCTGAGCCAGATCGAACGAGGACTCCGCAAACCGTCGGCCGAGGTGCTCCAGCAGCTCGCGAAGGCGTTGCGGGTCTCGGCGGAGACGCTCTACGTCCGCGCCGGGATCCTCAACCTCGACGACAGCGAGGTCCGGTCCGTCGAGCTGGCGATCCTCGCCGACAGCGGGCTGACCGAGCGTCAGAAGCAGTCGCTGCTCGACGTCTACCAGTCGTTCCGGGCCGCGAACACCGACCCGGCACCACCAGCACAGAAGGAGACTCACATGGCTAAGACCATCAGCACCAGCAAGGCCAACCCGATCCGTCCGTTCTACGCCGCCGTGGGTGGCGTCGACATCGCCGTCGCCGCCGCGCGCACCGGCCTGACCGACGTACAGACCCGCCTCGCCAAGGTCGAGCGTGACCCCAAGGTCCTCGTCGGCCAGGTCCAGGCCGAGGCCAAGGCCCTCGTCGACCAGGCGCAGGCCGAGTCCAAGGCGCTCCCCGCCCGCGTCGAGGCGAGGATCAACGAGCTCGTCGCCGAGCTCAACGGCACCGTCGAGGACCTCAACAAGCAGTACGTCGAGCTCGCGCTCCGCGGCAAGAACCTCGTCGGCCGGATCCGTCGCCAGCAGGCCACCCAGGACCTGAAGGCCGAGACGAAGAAGACCGCCACCCGGGCGAAGACCACCACGACGCAGGCCAAGAAGGCCACGTCCACGGTCAAGTCGTCCGCGAAGGCGACCGGCACCGCGGCGAAGAAGACCGCGACCGCCGCCAAGAAGGCCACCGGCGACGCGGCGGACAAGACCGGCGCGTGAACTGCTGCGGGCGGGCAGGATGCCTCGATCGGATCCTGACCAGCTGACGCTCTTCTGAGCGAGCGGCACCCCGCACCCGAAGCACCGGACGAGGCCCCGACCGCACCGCGGTCCGGGGTCTCGTCGTCTAAACTGGGTGCGTGCTCGCCGTCTTCGAGATCCAGAACCTGTTCATGCTGCTGGCCAGCCTGCTGGTGTTCGTCGTGCAGGCCTGGGCGTTCGTCGATGCGGTCTCCCACCGGCCGGAGGCGTTCGTCGCCGCCGACAAGCTCACCAAGCCGACCTGGCTGATCATCCTGGGCGTCGCGCTCGGTCGCGCACATGCTGATCTGGAGCCCGGTGAGCTTCCTGAACCTGATCGGCGCCGTCGCCGGCATCGTCTACATCGTCGACGCACGCCCCGCGCTGCGCGCCGTCACGGGCCGAGGCTGACCCCGGACGACGTCGTACGCGGTCGTTTGGTAACGCGCGCGAGGGGCACTTCTTGCCCGTATGCTTTGAACGTCTCACCTGAATCGAGCATCGAGGGAGCGCTGTGGCCGTCTCGGACGATCCACGGGTCGAGCGCGCCAAGCGCCTACGACCCCGGTCGCACCCACGGCGACATCCGGCTCGTGCTCGCGATCACCGCGGTCCTCGACGTCATGGTCATCGTCGTCGCGGTCATCCTCGCCTGGGACCTCCGCCTCGCCTTCGACATCTTCTCGATGTCCCCGCTGCGGCTCCGACCCGCTGATCTCGCAGTCCGTCCCGTGGGTGATCGGCACCTGGATGGTCGCCCTGGCCGCGCCAGGGCGCCTACTCGTCCGCGCAACTTCGGCGCCGGCCCCGACGAGTACCGCACGGTGGCCTTCGCGTCGTTCATCACCGTCGGCCTGGTCGCGATGGCCTGCTACCTCCTCCAGCTGCCGCTGTCCCGCGGGTTCCTGCTGCTCACCTTCGTGATCGGCACCCCGCTCCTGCTCCTGGAGCGCTTCACCCTGCGCAAGATCGTGCACGGGATGCGGCGCCGGGGCCGGCTGCTGCACCGCGTGATCGCGGTCGGCGGGCCGTCCGGGATCGGGGAGGTCGTCGACTCCCTGAACCGCGCGCAGTACGTCGGCTACCACGTGGTCGGGGCCTGCGTGCCCGACGGCATCGCCGTCGAGCCGGAGCGGTTCCCCGTGCCGGTCCTCGGGTCGGTCGCGGACACCCGCCGGCTCTGCTCCGAGCTCGGCGCCGACACGGTCCTCGTGGCCCGCGGCGGCTACGGCACGTCGCACGAGCTGCGCCGGATCGCCTGGGACCTCGAGGGCTCGGCGATCGAGCTGGTCGTCGTACCCTCCCTCACCGACGTCGCCGGGCCGCGGATCCACATGCGACCGGTGGCCGGGCTGCCGCTGCTGCACCTCGAGCAGCCGCAGGCCGGCGAGGCCGGAGGTCTCTCGAAGCGGGCCTTCGACGTGGCCTTCTCGCTGCTCGCCCTGCTGGTGCTCTCGCCCGCTGCTCGCTGGTCGTCGGCGTCCTCGTGAAGGCCCACGACGGCGGGCCCGGTGTTCTTCCGGCAGTCCCGCGTCGGCCGCGGCGGCGACACCTTCAAGATGCTCAAGTTCCGGTCGATGGTCGTCGACGCCGAGCACCAGCTGGCGTCGCTGCGCGCACCAGAACGAGTTCGACGACGTCCTGTTCAAGATGAAGCAGGACCCGCGGATCACCCCGCTGGGCCGGTTCCTGCGGCGCTACTCCGTCGACGAGCTGCCGCAGCTCCTCAACGTGCTGCGCGGCGAGATGAGCCTCGTCGGGCCGCGGCCGCCGCTGCCGTCCGAGGTGGACCGCTACGCCGACGACGTGCACCGCCGGCTGCTCGTGCGGCCCGGCCTCACCGGCCTGTGGCAGGTCTCCGGTCGCTCCGGGCTCAGCTGGGACGAGTCGGTCCGCCTGGACCTCTACTACGTCGACAACTGGTCGATGACGACCGACCTGGTGATCATCGCCAAGACGGTCCGCGCGGTGTTCGGCTCGTCCGGCGCCTACTGACGCGACCCACCCCGCCGAGTTCGGCCGGGTTCGATGACTTTTGTCCCGGCCGGGGTTAGAGTCGCGACGGTCGTCACCGGGGGCGCCATTTTTCCTTCCTCGGTGCGGATCGACGGGGGAGTCGAGCGCGTCACCCCCACTCGTCCCGACGCCACTTCTCGGACGCGCACCTCACAGGGGGAAATCCACTGATGCAGTCACCTTTCCGGAGCCGCGTCGGCATGCTCGCCGCCGGCTCGGTCGCCCTCGCAGGTCTGGGCGCCGGCGGCGCCTACGCCGGCGAGCCGCGCAGCAACTCCATCACCACCGGGCCACGCGGCGTGGGTCGCCCAGGCCTACGACCTCGCCACCAACCTCGACCTCCCGCTCGCCCAGAGTGACGTGGCCGGTCCCCAGCGGGCGCCGTTCGGCTCCGGCAGCCACCGGATCGCCATCGGTACGTCGGACAACGTAGACCCAGCTCTACCGCACCGCCGCCTACGACGGGACCGCTCTCGCGGACCTGACCCGGCTGGAGTACTCCACGCTTGCTCGTCGCACGAACGGCGTGTGGCGACCTGCGTCAGCCGACGTACCTGCGGCTGAACGTCGACACCTACCGGACGACGACGACCACCAGACACCAGCCTCTTCTTCTTCCCAGCCAACAACGGCACCGTGGTCAACGGCTCCTGGCAGACGTGGACCGTGACGGGTGACGGGAAGGTCAACGAGGGCGGCGACACCGGCCCCGGCGCCGCCACCACGCTCGCGGCGTTCGCTGACGGCCCACCCCGGCGCCAAGCTCGCCAACAACAACGCTCGGCCAGCCCAACGGCGGCGCACTCGCGCTGATCAACGGCGGCTCGCAGGGCGGCGCCAGCGACTCGGAGGTCAACGGCGAGTACTTCGTCGACCGCGTCATCGTCGGCAAGAGCAACCTGGACATGCCTCTTCGACCTCGGCGACGCTGCCGAGGTGACCGACGCGACCACCGTGTCGTCCGTCGAACCCGTCGAACGTCGCCGCGCAGGGTTGGGTCCAGCAGTCCTTCGACGGCGTCACCGACGCGGACCTGACGACCAACCAGACCTTCGTGGACGGTCCGCCCACGCCGCCCGCCGGCGGGGGCAGCCTCCGCTTCGCGATCACGGACAACACCGAACCCCAACCGGATCGAGCAGTTCCGCACCCCGGCGTACGACGGCACGCTGCTGCGCGACCTCCGTGGCTTCGCGTTCAGCACCTTCCAGCGTCCGTCTGGCGGGCAACGCGACGCCGCAGCAGCCGGCCTACCTGCGCCTCAACGTCGACGACGACGGGAACGGCACGCGCGACACGAGCCTCTACTACATCCCCGCCAACAACGGGACCGTCCAGCAGGGCGCCTGGCAGAAGTGGTCCACGGCTCAGCAGTCCGGCCGGTGGAGCATCAACGGCGACACCGGCGTGGCTGACACGGTGCGTGCTCGGCCAGTACGTCGTGGCCCACCCGGACGCGAAGATCGTCAACAACGCCGGCGGCACGCCTGCGGGCGGCGGCACCAGCTTCATCGTGGGCGGTAGCGGCGACAACCAGCGCAACGGCGAGTTCTTCCTGGACGACGTGTTCATCGGCAAGGTCGACGCCGGGACCGGCTCGCACGTGGCCTTCCGGCACTTCGAGCTCGAGCCCACGCCTCCCATGCTCTCCATCGGGGACGTGAGCGTGTCCGAGGGCAACAGCGGGGCCACCCTGAGGTTCCCGGTGAAGCTCAGCCGCGCGTTCCTCCGTCCGGTCTCCGTCCGCTACGCCACGTCGAACGGCACGGCGAAGTCGGGCAGCGACTACACGAAGACGAGCGGGCTGCTGACGATCCCGGCCGGCGCCACCACCGGGACCCTGTCGGTGCGCGTGCTCTCCGACAAGGTGCGCGAGTTCGGCGAGAAGCTGACGGTGACCCTGTCCTCGCCGAGCCTGGCGACGATCACCGACCGCTCCGCGGTGGGGACGATCGTCAACGACGACACCCGCACGGGCATCTCCCTGGCCCGAGCCAGCAAGCACCGCGTCCGGGCGGCCGTCACCACGGTCGCGGCGGTCCGCAGCGCCCCGGTGTGGGTCTACCGGGTCACCCGGAAGGGCCAGTCGACGCTGCTCAAGAGCCACCTCAACCGCAGCGGCCGCATCTCCGTCGTGCTCGGTCGGCACTACGCCCGCGGCACGAAGGTGACGCTCTACGGCAAGGTCAAGACGCGCAACGGCTACTACAGCTCGCCGCGCAAGACGATCACCGTGCGCCGTTGACGCACGGCTGACACGACACACACGGGACAGACCCCACCGGGGTCCGTCCCGTGCGTCGTTCCCGGTCCGGTTTGAGGCGACACCGCCCCGGGAACCGTGCGCCATGGTCCGCCTCCGCAAGGTCACCCCCGACTCGAAGGGGTGGTCGCGCCGCCGCGCCGGCAAGGGCTTCACGTACGTCGACGACTCCGGCGCCCGGCTCCCCGCCGACGAGGTCGAGCGGATCAAGTCGCTCGCGATCCCGCCGGCCTGGGAGGACGTGTGGATCTGCCCGCTCGCCAACGGCCACATCCAGGCGGTCGGGCGTGGACGCGGCCGGGCGCAAGCAGTACCTCTACCACCCGGACTGGCGCACCCAGCCGCGACCAGGAGAAGTTCGACCGGGTCACTGAGGATCGGCCGAGGAGCTCGCCAGGACCCGCGCGTCGGTGGCCGAGCACCTGGCGCTCGAGGGGATGCCGCTGGAGCGGGCCGCCGCGACCGCCGTACGCCTGCTGGACCTCGGCTACTTCCGGATCGGCTCCGACGCCTACGCCGACGACAACGGCAGCTTCGGGCTGACCACGCTCGAGCGACGGCACGTCGCCCGGCACGGGGACAAGCTGGTGTTCTCGTTCGTCGGCAAGTCGGGGGTCGAGCACTGCGATCGAGATCGACGACGCGCTCTCGGTCGCCGCCGTGGAGACCATGCGGCGCCGCGCGAGCAAGGACGAGCGGCTGATGGCCTACAAGGAGGTCGCGCAGCTGGGCGGCGCTGGACGCGCCCGCGTCAACGAGTACCTCCGCGAGTTCGACCGGCGGCGACATGACCGCCAAGGACTTCCGCACCTGGCACGCGACCGTGCTCGCGGCGGCCGCCCTCGCCGAGAGCGACGAGCCCGGCGACACCAAGGCGTCCCGCAAGCGGGCCGTCCGGCAGGCCATGGTCGAGGTGGCGGAGTACCTCGGCAACACCCCGGCGATCGCGAAGTCGGCGTACGTCGACCCGCGGGTGATCGACCTCTACGAGGGCGGCACGACCATCGCGAGCGCCGTACGCCGGAACCACGGGTCGCCCGAGGAGCGCCAGGCCGCGCTCGAGCGAGCGGTGCTGAAGATGCTGGCCGGCCGCTGAACCGATGAGTTCCGGGCGGCCCGGCGGTCAGTCCTGACATGAACACCTCGGATATCGATTCGTGTATGTCGGCGGTCCGTGCTGGACTTCTCCCGTGAACCCGCCCCTGGCCGTCGAGGCCATCGACCTCGTCAAGAAGTTCGGCGACACCGTCGCGGTCGACGGAGTGAGCTTCGTGGTCCCCCAGGGCACCGTGCTCGGCCTGCTCGGACCCAACGGCGCCGGCAAGACCACCACCGTCCGGATGCTCACCACGCTGAGCATCCCGACCAGCGGCACCGGCCGGGTCGCCGGCCACGACATCCTGACCGAGCCCGACGCGGTCCGCCGCTCGCATGGGGCTGACCGGGCAGGCGGCCACCGTCGACGAGCTGCTCACCGGCCGGGAGAACCTCTGGCTGATCGGCCGGCTCGCCGGGCTGCCCAAGCGGTCGATAAAGCCGGTCGGCGACGACCTGCTCGAGCGGTTCTCGCTGACCGACGCCGCCGACCGGACCGTGAAGACCTACTCCGGCGGCATGCGCCGCCGGCTCGACCTCGCGGTCAGCCTGATCGCGGCCCCGCCGGTGCTGTTCCTCGACGAGCCGACCACCGGGCTCGACCCGCGCTCGCGCACCGACCTGTGGGACGTGCTGCGCGGCCTGGTCGCCGACGGCACGACGCTGCTGCTCACCACGCAGTACCTCGAGGAGGCCGACCAGCTCTGCGACGACATCGTCGTCATCGACAAGGGCCGGGTGATCGCCGCGGGCACGCCCACCCAGCTCAAGGACCAGGCCGGCCGCGCCAGCGTGGTGCTGACCGTCACCGACGCCGGCCGACCTGCCAGCGGGCGGAGCGGGCGCTGCGGGAGAGCTTCGGCGAGGTGTACGTCGAGACCGGGCCCCGTCGCATCACGACCGCGGCCGACGGTCTCGACGACATGACCCGGATCGGCGACGTGCTCACCGACCACGGCATCGCCGTCGACGACCTCGGCCTCAAGCGGCCCAGCCTCGACGACGTCTTCCTGCACCTGACCGGCCACCGGGCCGAGACCGAGGACGACCCGTCGGACGACGGCGTGCCGGAGACCGAGACGACGGAGGCCCTGCGATGACGACCCTGACGGACACGAGCGTCGGCCACGTCGGCGCCGAGCGACCGGTCCTCAAGCCGCCGGGTCTCGCGGTCGCCTCCGCGATCGTGGTCCGCCGCAACCTGATCCACATCAAGCGGATGCCCGAGCTGCTGCTCGACGTGACCATCCAGCCGATCATGTTCGTGCTGCTGTTCGCGTTCGTCTTCGGCAGCTCGATCGCCGTCGCCGGGATCGAACTACCGGGAGTTCCTGGTGCCCGGGATCATGGCGCAGACGATCGTGTTCTCGTCGTTCATCGTCGCGATCGGGCTGACCAACGACCTCGAGAAGGGCATCGTCGACCGGCTCCGGTCGCTGCCGATCTCACCGGCCGCCATCCTGGTCGGCCGGTCGCTGTCCAGCCTGATCCACTCCAGCATCGGCATCACCGTGATGGCGCTGACCGGGCTGGCGATCGGCTGGCGGATCCGCGACGGCGTCGCTGCACGGCGATCGCCGGCTTCGCGCTGCTCCTGCTCTTCGGGTTCGCGATGATCTGGGTCGGCATCTGGGTGGGGTCGATGCTCAGCTCGGTCGAGGCGGTCAACGGCTTCATGTTCACCGTGATGTTCCCGCTGACGTTCGTCGCCAACACCTTCGCGCCGACCGACAACATGCCGCACGGTGCTGCGGACCATCGCGGAGTGGAACCCGGTCTCCGCGCTGACCCAGGCCACCCGCGAGCTGTGGGGCAACGGTCCCGCCGCCCCCGACAGCGCGTCGTGGGCGCTGCAGCACGCGGTGCTGATGACGGTCGTGTGGGCGATCGCGATCACCGCCGTCTTCGCCCCGCTGGCCCTCTCCGCGTTCCGCCGGCGCGCCGTCGACTGAGCGACCGGCATGGACCTCTCCGTCGTCGAGGGCGACATCACCGAGCAGCGCGTCGACGCGATCGTCAACGCCGCCAACCGCGCCATGCGGGGAGGCGGCGGCGTCGACGGCGCGATCCACCGGGCCGCCGGGTCCGGGCCTGCTCGACGAGTGCCGCGAGCGGTTCCCCGCGGGCTGGCCACGGGCGACGCAGGGTGGACCTCCGGTCACGACCTCGCCGGCCCGGTGGGTGATCCACGTCGTGGGCCCGAACCGCCGCGCCGGCGAGACGGACCGCCGGCTGCTGGAGTCGTGCTACGCCAACGCGCTGCGGGTCGCCGACGAGCTCGGCGCGAGGTCGGTGGCCTTCCCGCTGGTCTCGGCCGGGGTCTACGGCTGGCCGCTCGACGACGCGATCGCCTGCGCGGTGGAGCACGATCAGGGCCACCCCGACGCTGGTGGAGTCCGTCGTGCTGGTGGCGTTCGGGCGATCGACGTACGACGCGGTGCTGTCGGCGGTGACGGAGGATCGGTCGTCGTAGCGGCCTGCTTGTACCACTCGTCCGGTCGGTAAAGGAATATGCCGCAGGAGATTTAACCCTTGTCGAGTTTGTCCGGACGGGGGTCCGGGGTAGTGGTGTGCCGGGAGGGAAACCCGTTGGGGGGCGCCGTGTCACGGTGCCCGAGGTTTTTCTATATCCGGCCTCCGTCGAGGGGTCCGGGGGGATTGGCAGGTAATTTTCCATGGTTCGGGCTTGGCACGACCGAGCGCGCCCGCTCACCTCTGTGGTGGCGGCGCTGCTCCTGATGATCATCTCGCTGGGCGTGGGTGGCACTGCCACCGCGGACCCCGGCAAGGGGAACGGCAACGGCAACGGCGGCGCCGCTGCGAGCACGCAGACCGCCCCCACGACGCCTTCACCGCAGCAGGCGGCGGCGCCCAGCACGAGCACCGAGCCGGCAGCCCCGGCGAAGAAGCCCGCGCCGGCGAAGAAGCCTGCGCCGGCCGCGAAGCCTGCGCCGGCGAAGAAGTCGGCCAGCAAGCCGGCACCGGCGAAGAAGTCGGCTGGTTCGCAGGCGGCCTCGCACGCGACGTCCGGGACGGCTGGTACGTCGGGTGACGTGTCGTCCCCGCAGCCGAAGAGCCGGGCCGACCAGAACGCTGGCGGGGCGAACGGTGACTGTGGCAGCTACTGCTCGACGCGTCACGGTGCTCCGTCGCTGAACGGCAACGGTGGCGGCAAGGCCACCGGCAAGCCGTGTGCGGGGTGTGTCGGCAAGGCCGACAACAAGAACCCGCCCGGTCAGTTCCCGGACGGTTCGGACCACAACAACGGCTACGAGTGCGACGGCAACCACGGCATCGGGAAGACCAACCCGGCCCACACCGGCTGCACCCCGAAGCCGCCGGTCCTCACCCCGGAGTCGCCGTGCGTCCCGGGTGAGCCGAAGTGCCCGACCCCGGTCACGCCGTGCGTGAAGGGTGCGGCGGAGTGCCCGAACCCGGTGACGCCGTGCGTGAAGGGTGCGGCGGAGTGCCCGAACCCGGTCGCGCCGTGCGTGAAGGGTGCGGTGGAGTGCCCGAACCCGGTCGCGCCGTGCGTGAAGGGTGCGGCGGAGTGCCCGAACCCGGTGGCGCCGTGCGTGAAGGGTGCGGCTGAGTGTCCGAACCCGGTGACGCCGTGCGTCCAGGGCATCGGCAACCCGGACTGTCCCGAGTCGGTGACCCCGGGCTGTGTCGAGTCGGCGACCGTCTCGTGCGACGCGGACTGCATGCCGACCGCGACGCTCTCGTGCGGCAGCGACATCTGCGTCCCGTCGGACACCGTGACGTGCGCCTTCGAGAACCTGGGCGATGCGGCGACGCGGTCACCGGCCGGTCCCACGGCCCAGCGTCGCGCCTGTCGTGCTGGGCACCCAGGCCGTCCGGGCGCCGAGCGTCCAGCCGGCCGCTGCGGCCTCGCCGAACACCGGCGCCTGCCGAACACCGGGGCGAACAGCCTGCTGGAGCTGCTCACGGCGGCCGGAGCGACCCTGCTCCTGGTCGGTGGCCTGACCCTGGCGATGCGTCGCCGGGAGTCGCAGCGCTGACGGGCGGCATCGTCTCTGCTGAAGGCCGATGGGGAGTGCTCTCGACGAGCGCTCCCCATCGGTGCGTCCGGCCCCGGACCGGGGGTCAGGGAAATCGGCGATTGTCCCCTGCAGATTGCCGGTACGGACCGTTTTTACCCAGAAGTGGTGTGTTCGGGTCATGTGCCCCTGACCGAACGGCCATAGCGTGCTCGTTGGGTCATATATGTGCGAGGGGGCTCGCACGCCCGACGAACTAATACCTGGTTCTCGGAGCCGGGGGGAATCTGGTGCAGCATGAGTACAACCGCGCGTAGAACCGTGCGCCCGTTGTCCGTGGTCGCCGCCCTTTTGCTGGTCGTTCTCACCCTGGGGAGCGGCGCCGCGCTCGCTGACCCGGGCAACGGCAAGGGCAACGCGAACGGACACGCGAACGCAAACGCAAACGCCAACGCCAACGGTCAGGCCGCCGCGACGACGACCGCTCCCGGGGCGACCGCTCCGCCGGGCGCCGGGGCAGCCCAGGCTCCGGCCGCGGTCGCCGACAAGACGCCCGCATCGGCCGCGCCGAAGAAGGAGGCGGCGCCCAGCACGAGCAGCGAGCCGGCGGCCCCGGCGAACAAGTCGACAGCGGCGAAGGCGGCTCCGGCGAAGAAGTCGGCTCCGGCCGCGAAGTCTGCGCCGGCGAAGATCGGCGGCGAAGAAGTCGGCTGGTTCGCAGGCGGCCTCGCACGCGACGTCCGGGACGGCTGGTACGTCGGGGACGTGTCGTCGCCGCAGCCGAAGAGCCGGGCCGACCAGAACGCTGGCGGGGCGAACGGTGACTGTGGCAGCTACTGCTCGACGCGTCACGGTGCTCCGTCGCTGAACGGCAACGGTGGCGGCAAGGCCACCGGCAAGCCGTGTGCGGGGTGTGTCGGCAAGGCGGACAACAAGAACCCGCCCGGTCAGTTCCCGGACGGTTCGGACCACAACAACGGCTACGAGTGCGACGGCAACCACGGCATCGGGAAGACCAACCCGGCCCACACCGGCTGCACCCCGAAGCCCCCGGTCTGTGTGCCCAAGCAGGGTGAGGACAAGGACTGCAAGCCGGTCCCGCCGGTCTGTGTGCCCAAGCAGGGTGAGGACAAGGACTGCAAGCCGGTCCCGCCGGTCTGCGTGCCCAAGCAGGGTGAGGACAAGGACTGCAAGCCGGTCCCGCCGGTCTGTGTGCCCAAGCAGGGTGAGGACAAGGACTGCAAGCCGGTCCCGCCGGTCTGCGTGCCCAAGCAGGGTGAGGACGCGCACTGCAACCCGGTCATCACCGAGTGCGTGCCGACGACGGGGAACCCGTGCGTGACGAGCAACCGGCCTCCGGCCGTGCTCGGCAGCCAGGGGACCAGCAAGCCGCCGCGTGGTCAAGGGCACGCAGGCGCGGACGCCTGCGGCCGTGACCCCCGCTGCCGTGACGCCCGGTGTCGCCACGCCTGCGGCCGTCAAGCCGGCAGCGGGTGCTCTGCCCAGCACGGGTGTCGGGCTCGGTCTGGAGCTGCTGGGCCTCGGCGGGGTCGCCCTGCTCGCGGCCGGCGCGGCCACGGTCGGTCTGCGCCGCCGGGTCGTGCGCGGCTGAGCCGTTGAGAACGACGAAGGGCACGCCCGCACGGGCGTGCCCTTCGTCGTCGGTGGGTCAGCGGTTCAGCGGGGCGCCATCCGCAGGGCGCCGTCCATCCGGATGACCTCGCCGTTGAGGTAGTCGTGGTCGATGATCATCAGCGCCAGCTTGGCGTACTCCTCCGGACGCGCGAGGCGCTGCGGGAACGGCACCCCCGCGGCGAGGCCGGCGCGGAACTCGTCGGAGACGGTCGCGAGCATGGGCGTCTCGACGATGCCGGGCGCGATCGTGCACACGCGGATGCCGTACTGCGCGAGGTCACGCGCGGCCGGCAGGGTCAGGCCGACGATGCCGCCCTTGGACGAGGAGTACGCCGCCTGGCCGACCTGTCCGTCGTACGCGGCGATGGAGGCGGTGTTGACGATGACGCCGCGCTGGCCCCCCTCGTCGGCGTCCGTCTGCGCGATCGCCTCGGCGGCGAGCGCCAGCACGTTGAACGTGCCCACCAGGTTGACCTGGATGACGGCTGCGTAGAGCGCCAGGTCGTGCACGCCCCTCTTGCCGAGGATCCGGGCGGACGGGCCGATGCCGGCGCAGTTGACGACCGTGCGCAGCGGCCCGGCGGCGGCCGCCTGCTCGACGGCGGCCCGCACCTGCTCGGGGTCGGTGACGTCGGTCGCGACGTACGTGACGCCCTCGATGGCGCTCTGCCTTCTCGATGCTCGCCGGCAGGTCGAGGGCGAAGACGCGCGCGCCCTTCGCGGCCAGCGCCACGGCCGTCGCGCGGCCCAGGCCGGAGGCCCCGCCGGTGACGAGGGCGGAGGTGTCGTCGAGCTGCATCAGTTCTCCTTGCTGTGGGGCCACGAGGGCCCGTCGTGATGGGCGCGGTCGACGGCTTCGCGAGGGCCCGGCCGATGACCATCCGCTGGATCTGGTTGGTGCCCTCGAAGATCTGCATCACCTTGGCCTCGCGCATGTAGCGCTCGACCGGGAAGTCGCGGGTGTAGCCGTAGCCGCCGAACACCTGCACCGCGTCGGTGGTGACCTTCATGGCGTTGTCGGTGGCCACCATCTTGGCGATCGACGCCTCCGTGCTGAACGGCAGGCCCTGGTCCTTGAGCCGGGCCGCGGCGAGGTACGTCGCCCGGGCCGACCCGACCGCCGCGGCCATGTCGGCGAGCAGGAAGGCGAGGCCCTGGTGGTCGATGATCTTCTTGCCGAACGTCTCCCGCGTCTTGGCGTAGGCGACGGCGTCGTCGAGGGCTCCCTGGGCCAGCCCGGTCGCGACGGCGGCGATGCCGAGCCGTCCCGAGTCCAGGCCGGCGAGGGCGATCTTGAGGCCGTCCCCCTCGGCGCCGAGAAGCCGGTCCGCGGAGACGCGGGCACCCTCGAACCGGATGGTCGAGGTCGCCGAGCCGGTCAGGCCCATCTTGCGCTCCGGCGGGTCGGCGAGCACGCCCTCGGTGTCGGCCGGGACCAGGAAGCAGGAGATGCCGTTGCGGTCGTCGGAGGTCCTGGCCATCACCTTGTAGAAGTCCGCGTGACCGCCGTGCGTGACCCACGCCTTGGTGCCGTCGAGCACGTAGTCGTCGCCGTCGCGGCGGGCGCGGGTGCGCATGGCGGCCGGGTCGGACCCGGCGTGCGCCTCGGAGAGGCAGTACGCACCGAGCAGGTCGCCGCCGAGCATGTCGGGGAGCCAGCGCTGCTTCTGCTCCTCGGTGCCGCGCGTGACCAGGCCGAAGCAGCTCAGGGCGTGCACCGAGACCCCGACCCCGACGCTGGCCCAGACCCGGGCGAGCTCCTCCAGGACCTGGAGGTAGACCTCGTAGGGCTGGCCACCGCCGCCGTACTCCTCGGCGTAGGGGAGCCCGAGGACGCCGGCCTGGCCGAGCATCGTGAACACGTCGCGCGGGAACGTCTCGGTGGCCTCGGCCTCGGTCACCCGGGGGTGCAGCTCCTTGTCCGCGAGGTCGCGGACCAGGCGGATCAGGTCGGTGGCCTCGTCGGTCGGCATGACACGGCTGGCGGGCACGGAGACTCCTCGGATCGGCAGATGATACTGACGACGAGGCTACAGTACGCTTCTGAGTATCGAGAACCGGCGAGAGGCTGACATGACGCGCACGCGGCGGACCCGCCGGCAGGAGGACCTGCTGGTCCGGCTGGTCGCGCTGATGACCGCCGAGGGCTTCGCGCGGTTCACGCTCGACGACCTCGCGGCGCGGATGCGCTGCTCCAAGACCACGCTGTACGCCGTGGCCGCGAGCAAGCAGGAGCTCGTCGTCGAGGTGGTCAAGCAGTACTTCCGCGGTGCGCAGGCGGCCGTGGAGCAGCGGGTCGCGGCGGAGTCCGACCCGGCCGCGCGCGTCACCGCCTACCTGACCGCCGTGGCCGACCAGCTCCAGCCGCTGTCGCGCGAGTTCATGGACGACCTCACCGGGTTCGCTCCCGCCGCGGCCGTCTACCGCCGCAACACCGCTGCGGCGGCCGACCGGATCCGCGCCCTGATCGCCGAGGGGATCGACGCCGGCGCGTTCCGTCCGGTGCACGCCGCCTTCGCCGGGGAGATGGTCGCCGCCACGATGTTCGGGATCCAGCGCGGCGAGCTGTTCGAGCGCCTCGAGCTCACCGACAGCGAGGCCTACGCCGAGCTGGCGTCCCTCGTCCTGCACTCGCTCGCCGTCTGAGCCGTCTGAACCGTCGGGGCTCAGCCCGGTCCGCCCTCGCGGACGAACCAGACGCCGACGGCCGGCTCGTCGCCCTCGTTGCGGTAGGCGTGCGGCGTCCACGACTCGAAGCAGACGGCGTCGCCGGGTGTCAGCCGCCGCTCCTCGAACCCGAGGCTCAGCACCAGCTCGCCCTCGAGCAGGTAGCCGTACTCGGTGCCGGCGTGCCGCATCAGCAGCCCCGTCGACGACGACGCCCCGCCCGGCGCGTAGGTGACCAGCAGGAACTCGACCGGCACGCCGGGCACCTGGCCGAGCAGCTGCCAGGACACCCCCGAGTCCAGCGTGATCGTCTCGCGGTCCTCGGGCGTCACCACCGGCCCGACCCGTCGTACGACGGACGACTCGGCGTCCGACGACCCGGTGCCGCCCTGCGGGTGACCGTCGCCGGCCAACGTCATCAGGTCCTCGACCCCGACGCCGAGCGCCGAGGAGATGGCGTACAGGGTGCTCACCGACGGCTGCGACTTGTCGGTCTCGATCTGGGAGATCAGGCTCGGGGAGACGCCGATCTCGCGCGCGAGGGCGCGCAGCGACATGCCCCGCCGGGACCGCTGGGCCCGGATCCGGGCCCCGATCGGCGGCACCTCCTGCGGCTTCACGGCTCCTCCCCGTTGACGAGTGCGTCCACCTGCGCTGTACTCATGGTAAGTGACGTTGAACACGTGATCCGTCCGCACGACCTCGGGTCCCGTGCGCCACCCTGCGAGGTCGTGGAGGTGCCGCCAGTGAGCATCCGCACGTACGGCCCGAACGCCGTGGACTGGGAGCAGCGCGTCGACGTCGACCGGCTCCGCCGGGAACGGCTGGCGCGGCTGAACGGCTCGCTCGAGACCTCCTCGCTGGGGTCGCTGCTCACCTTCGACTTCGCGAACATCCGCTACATGACCTCGACCCACATCGGGACCTGGGCGATGGACAAGCTGATCCGGTTCGCGCTGCTGCCGCGGGGCGGCGAGCCGGTGGTGTGGGACTTCGGCTCGGCCGCCCGGCACCACCAGCTCTTCAACCCGTGGCTGGACGGCACGGAGCGGGCCCGGGCGGGGATCTCCACGCTGCGCGGAGCCTTCAACCCGGACGCCCCGATCGCCGAGGACGTCGCGAGGAAGATCGCCACCGTGCTGCGCGAGCACGGGCTCGAGGGCGAGCCGGTCGGCGTCGACGTGGTCGAGATGCCGGTGCTCGCCGCGCTGCGGGCCGAGGGGCTCGACGTCGTGGACGGGCAGCAGGTCTTCCTGGAGGCCCGCCGGATCAAGACCGCCGACGAGATCTCGCTGCTGACCCAGGCGTGCGCGATGGTCGACGCGGCCTACGACGAGCTCTACGCGTTCCTGCGGCCGGGCGTGCGGGAGAACGAGTGCGTCGGCCTGGTCGCGAAGGTGCTCTACGACCTCGGCAGCGAGTACGTCGAGGGCGTCAACGCCATCTCGGGCGAACGCTGCTCGCCGCACCCGCACGTGTACTCCGACCGGGTCATCCGGCCGGGCGACCCCGCGTTCTTCGACATCCTGCACAGCCACCTCGGCTACCGGACCTGCTACTACCGCACGTTCGCGGTGGGCAGCGCCTCACCCGCGCAGCGCGACGCCTACGTGCGCTGCCGGGAGTACATGGACCGGGCGATCGCCCTGGTGCAGGCCCGGCGTCACCACGGCCGACATCGTGTCGCTGTGGCCGAAGGCGCAGGAGTTCGGCTTCCCGGACGAGGAGGCGGCGTTCGCGCTGCAGTACGGCCACGGCGTCGGCCTGTCCATCTGGGAGAAGCCGATCTTCTCGCGGCTGGTCTCGCTCGAGCACCCGGAGGTCCTCGAGGAGGGGATGCTGTTCGCGCTCGAGACCTACTGGCCCGCGGCCGACGGCTGGGGCGCCGCGCGCATCGAGGAGGAGGTGGTGGTCACCGCCGACGGCTGCGAGGTGATCACCAAGTTCCCCGCCGAGGACCTGCTGATCGCGGGGCGGAAGTACTGGACGGTCGGCGGCGAGCTGGACACGCTGCGCGACGCCCAGTCGCACCTGAACACGGCGGCCGGGCGAGGTGAGGCGGAGGCATGACCATCCCCACGACCGAGCGCCTCGACGCCGCGACCCTGCTCGGGCTCTACGAGCAGATGGCGGTCATCCGGCGCACCGAGAAGGCCGCGTTCGACCTGTTCATGGCCGGCAAGGTCAAGGGCACCACCCACCTGGCGTCCGGCCACGAGGCGGTCGCGGTCGGCGCGAGCGCCGCGCTCGAACCGGACGACTACGTGTTCGCCACCTACCGGGGGCACCACCACGCGATGGCCCGCGGCGCGACACCCGCGGAGTGCCTGGCCGAGCTGATGAGCAAGGCGACCGGCGTCTGCAAGGCCAAGGGCGGCAGCATGCACCTGACCAAGGCCTCGGCCGGGATGCTCGGCTCCTACGCGATCGTCGGCGCGCACCTGCCGATGGCGGTCGGGGCCGCCTGGTCGGCCCGGCTGCGCGGCACGCGCCAGGTCGCGGTCGCGTTCTTCGGCGACGGCGCGACCAACATCGGCGCGTTCCACGAGGCGCTGAACCTGGCCGCGGTGTGGCGGCTGCCGGTGGTGTTCGTGTGCGAGAACAACCTCTACATGGAGTACACCCCGATCGCCTCGGTCACCTCCGCGGAGAACCCCGCCGCCGACCGCGCCGCGGCACACCGGATGCCGGCGAGCGTCATCGACGGCAACGACGTCGAGGTCGTGCACGCCGAGGTGCTCGACGGCCGTACGACGGGCGCGGGCGGGGGACGGGCCGACGATGGTCGAGGCCCGGACCTACCGGCACTACGGGCACAGCCGCACCGACCCCGGCGAAGTACCGCCCCGCCGACGAGGTCGAGGAGTGGCTGGCCCGCGACCCGCTGCTCGTCACCGCGGTCCCGGCTCGGCGACCTCGGGGTCGGCGAGGACGAGCTGGCCCGGGTGGACGAGCGCGTGGAGCGGACCGTCCTGGACGCCGTACGCGAGGCCGACGAGGCGCCCGGCGCCGACCCGGCCGAGGCGCTCACCGACGTGTGGGCCGACGGGGGCTCGGCATGGCGGACGTGATCACCTACCGCGAGGCGGTCGCCGAGGGCATCGCCCGCGAGATGCGGCGCGACCCGACCGTGGTCTGCCTCGGCGAGGACATCGGCGCCGCGGAGGGCGTGTTCAAGACCACCGACGGGGCTGTTCAAGGAGTTCGGCCGGGAACGGGTCTGGGACACGCCGATCTCCGAGCAGGCCATCGTCGGCGCCGCCATGGGCGCCGCGATGACCGGGCTGCGGCCGGTCGCCGAGATCATGTTCTCCGACTTCCTGGCCTGCTGCTGGGACTACCTGGCGAACGAGATCCCGAAGGTGCGCTACATGACCGGCGGGCAGGTCACCGTGCCGCTGGTGATCCGCACCGCGAACGGCGGCGGGCTCGGCTTCGGCGCGCAGCACTCGCAGGCCGTCGAGAACTGGGTGCTGACCGTGCCCGGGCTCAAGATCGTCGCGCCCAGCACACCCGCGGACGTGGTCGGGCTGATGGCCGCGGCGATCCGCAGCGACGACCCGGTGGTGTTCTTCGAGCACAAGGGCCTGTTCGCGTCCAAGGGCGAGCCGGCCCCGCGCGGACCACGTGGTGGAGCTCGGTCGCGCCGCGACGGTCCGCGCGGGCACCGACGTCACGGTCGTCGCGCTCGCCTCGACCGTGCCGATGGCGCTCACCGCCGCCGAGCAGCTCGCGCAGGAAGGGGTCTCCGTGGAGGTCCTCGACCTGCGCTGCCTGGTCCCGCTCGACGCGTCGGCCGTGCTCGCCTCGGTCGCGAAGACCTCGCGGCTCGTCACGGTCGAGGAGAACCCGTACCAGGGCGGCTGGGGCGCGACCGTCGCCTCCCTCGTCGCCGACGAGGGGTTCGAGCTGCTCGACGCCCCGATCCGCCGCGTCGCGGCAGCCTGCGTGCCGCTGCCGTTCGCGGACGCCCTCGAGGACCAGGTCCTGCCCACCGTCGGCGACGGTGGTCGACGTCGTACGGCGGCTGGCCGCCTACTAGCCAGAGCTCGACCCACGCATCGACACAGCCGGATGCAAAGGAGCAGCCATGACAGAGCAGAATGCTGATCCGTGGGGGGACGGTGCTCAGCATGGACCCGGCCATCGGGGACCTTCCCCGCGGCGACGTCCTGATCGAGGACGACAAGATCGTCGCCGTCGACGCCGAGATCGAGGCCGACGCCGAGGTCGTCGACGCCACCGGGCGCATCGTGATCCCCGGGTTCGTCGACACCCACCGACACACCTGGGAGGCGGCGATCCGCGGCTGCGCCCCGAACGCGACGCTCGACGACTACTTCGTCGAGGTGCTCGACACGTTCGCGCCGGTCTACCGGCCCGAGGACGTCTACGCCAGCAACCTGGCCGGCTCGCTGGAGTGCCTCAACGCCGGCATCACCACGCTCGTCGACTGGTCGCACATCAACAACACCCCCGAGCACCCGGACGCCGCGGTCACCGCGCTCCAGGAGACCGGCATCCGCTGCCCAGTACGCCTACGGCAGCGCCAACCTGTCGCTGGCCGACTACTGGTTCGACAGCAAGATCGCCATCCCCGGCGACGACGTACGCCGGATCCGGGACACGTACTTCAGCTCGGACGACGGCCTGCTCACCATGGGCCTGGCCACCCGCGGTCCCGGGTTCTGCACCGAGGAGGTGGTCCGCGGCGGAGTGGGCGCTCGCCCGCGAGCTCGACATCCCGATCACCGTGCACGTGGCGATGGGCCGGCTGGCCGGCCGGTTCGGGATGGTCAAGCACGCTGCACGAGCTACGGCCTGCTCGGCCCGGACACCACCTACGTCCACTGCTGCCACTTCAGCGAGGAGGAGTGGCAGCTGGTCAAGGACAGCGGCGGCCGCATCTCGGTCGCGCCGCAGGTCGAGGTGCAGATGGGGCACGGCTGGCCGCCGGTGCTCAAGGCGCTCCGGCATGGGCCTGCGGCCGAGCCTGTCCATCGACGTGGTGACCACGGTGCCCGGCGACATGTTCACCCAGATGCGGGCAGCCTTCGGCACCGACCGGGCGCGGGTGCACGACGAGAAGTACGAGCCCAACGAGCAGGTCCCGAAGGACGTGCTGACCGCGCGGGAGATGCTGCACGCGGCGACCGTCGACGGCGCGCACGTCGCCGGGCTCGAGGACAAGGTCGGCACGCTCACGCCCGGGCAAGCAGGCCGACGTCGTGCTGATCGACGCCACCGCGCTGAACGTGGCGCCGGTGATCGACCCGGTGGCCGCGGTCGTGCTCTGCGCGGACGTGTCGAACGTGGACACGGTGATCGTGGCCGGCGTCCGTGAAGAAGCGGGACGGCAGGCTGCTCGCCGACATCGACAAGGCCCGGAGCGCGGTGGAGAGCTCGCGGGACCACCTCCTCGACGCGGTCGCGGCCGCGCAGCCGGCATGACGGGAGGCCACCTGGTCCGGCCGGGCGAGGCCGCGGTGCTCGCGGCCCCGCAGGGCTGGGCCGCGGACGCGTCCGGCTACCGGCGGTGGGACCCGGTCGGCGAGGAGGCCGGTGCGGTGCACACCGGTTTCGGCGTCTGCGAGCTCGACCCCGGCGGCCGGGTGCCCGCCCACGTGCACTCCTTCGAGGAGAGCTTCTTCGTGGTCGAGGGCAGCGGCGTGGTGGAGACCCCCGAGGGTGCCTTCCGGGTCGGGGAGGGCGACTACGGGCTCCTCCCCGTCGGGGTCCCGCACCGCTGGCGCAACGACGCCGACCGCGCCGTGCGCTGGGCGGAGATGCAGGCGCCCGTGCCGCGGAGCAGGTACGACGACGACACCACCCTGGTCGACCTGCCGGCCGCACGGGACCCGGTCGCCGATCGACGTACGCGACCCGCGCACGCGGCGGTTCGGCACCATCACCCCCGGCCACATGGACGTCGGGCAGGCAGAGCCAGGAGCTGCTCGCGGTCTCGGCCAGCATGCGCACCGCGCTGCTCGTCTACAGCGGGATCACCGTGAAGATGATGGTGGACTCCGACCTCGGCGCCCAGCTGTCCACCATGTTCATGGTCCAGTACGACCCCGACGGCGTGGCCGGGGCGCACGACCACCCGTTCGAGGAGACCTACTACTTCCTCGAGGGGCAGGCGGAGGCGACCTTCGACGGCGAGACCTACCTGCTCGGCCCGGGTGACGTGGCGTGGGCCGGCGTGGGCTGCGTGCACGGGTTCCGCAACGTCGGCGGCGGCCCGCTGCGCTGGCTCGAGACGCAGGCGCCGCAGCCGCCGCCGCGGCACTCCTACCGGTTCGCCCGGGACTGGGACTACCTCGACGAGACGACAGGCAGGTGAGGAGATGACGGACGCGCAGCGGATGCTCGTGGTCGGCGGGACCTCGGGCATCGGCCGGGAGATCGCCACCCGCTACGCCGGCGAGGGGTGGGCGGTGACGCTCAGCGGCCGCGACGCCGGTCGCGCGAGCGAGGTCGCCGCGGAGGTGGGCGGCGGTGCCGTGGGCATCGCGGTGGACCTGTCCCGGCCGGACGACCTGCCCGCTGCGCTCGCCGACGTCGGCCCGGTCGACCACCTCGTGCTGGCGGCGATCGCCCGCGACGCGAACACCGTCCAGGACTACGACGTCGGCGTCGGCGACGTACCTCGTGACGATGAAGCTGATCGGCTACACCGACGACCGTGCACACGCTGCTGGACCGCATCTCGACGGACGGGTCCGTCGTGCTCTTCGGCGGGCTGGCCAAGGAGCGGCCCTACCCGGGCTCGACGACCGTCTCGACCGTGAACGGCGGCGTCAGCGGCATGGTGCGCACGCTGGCGGTGCAGCTCGCGCCGCTGCGGGTCAACGCGCTGCACCCGGGGATCGTGGGCGACAGCCCGTTCTGGTCCGGCAAGGACGCGGCCACGGCCGCGGTGCGGGACCGCACGCCGACCGGTCGCAACGTCGCGATGGACGACATCGTCGACGCGGTCGACTTCCTGGTCCGGAACCGGTCCGTCAACGGGGTGGACCTGTTCGTGGACGGCGGGCTGGTTGCTGCAATGAACGTCGCGGTCATCGGCACCGGACGGATGGGCGGCGCGATGGTCGGCCGGATCCGCGGCGCGGGCTTCCCGGTCGTCGTGCACAACCGGACCCGCGCCAAGGCGGAGCAGGTCGCGGCAGCGCACGGCTGCTCGGTCGCGGACAGTCCCCGGGAGGCGGTCGCCGACGCCGACGTCGTGGTCGTGTCGCTGGCCGACGACGCCGCCGTGGTCGCGGCGTACGACGGCGAGGACGGGGTCCTGGCCGGGCTGAGGGACGGGCGCGGTCGTCTGCGACACCAGCACCGTCGCCCCGGCCACCGTGCGCGGGCTCGCCGACCGGATCGGCGGCACCGGCGCCGCCCTGCTCGACACCCCGGTCTCCGGCAGCGTCTCGACCGTCGAGGCGGGCGGCCTGGTCGTGATGGTCGGCGGGGACCCGGACGCCCTCGACCGGGCCCGCCCGGTGCTCGACTCGATGGCCAAGCGCGTGGTGCACCTCGGGCCGGTCGGGGCGGGCGCCGCGATGAAGCTGGCGGTCAACGGCGTGCTGCACGCCCTCAACATCGCGCTCTCCGAGGCGCTGGTGCTCGCCGAGCGGGCCGGGATCGAGCGGGAGGTCGCGTACGACGTGCTCGCCGGCAGCGCGGTCGGTGCGCCGTTCGTGTCCTACAAGCGGGCCGCCTTCCTCGACCCGGACGGCACACCGGTCGCGTTCGCCCTCGACCTGGTGGCGAAGGACCTCGAGCTCGCGGCCGCGCTCGCCGACGAGGTGGGCGCGTCGACCCCGCAGCTGGCCCGCAACCGGGAGGTGGTCGGCGCGGCCGTCGCGGCGGGGCTCGGGCCCGGCCGACCTGTCCGCCGTGGCGGAGTACCTGCGCGCTGCGCCCGTTGACGCCCGTTCGTGCCCGTTTCGAGACCGAGACGTCCCGACGAGCCGGGACAGACCCTCCCGAAGCCAGGCATCTCGGGCTGGCCCGTTCGGGCTAGTACCCATGGTCCGCCCGAGCCAAAAGCGGTCCCGAACCTTCTCCTTCGCGGCCGGGCTCCGTACGTTCGGGGACGACACGGACCCACGCCGCAGAGCGGCGATCGTGGTCCTCACTCCTCAGACGCAGGGCGTTACGCACGCCATTGTGGGCCGGGCCCGGGGCACCGGGGGACAGCCGCCCGGGGCCCGGCGGGGGCGGCGGCCGGCCTTCCGCGCCACCGCCCAGCTGTAACGCGGGGTTATGGACGCTCCACCCGAGGTATGCCGTGGGTCCAGCGTCCATAACCCCGCGTTACAAGGCGCCGCGAACGGTCCGAGTAGAAGCCCGGACCACGAGCTCCGGGGTGAACACGACCTGCCGGTGCCGGTGGTCCGGGTTGTTCGCCTCGTCGAGCAGCAGCTCGATCGGCCGTCTCCGCCGAGCTGCTGCCGGGGCTGGCGCACCGAGGTCAGGGGCACCGCCGCAGCCGCCGCGAAGTCGATGTCGTCGTAGCCCACGATCGCGAGATCGTCGGGAACCCGCAGGCCGAGCGCCGACGCACTGCTGCAGCAGTCCGAGCGCGAGCAAGTCGTTGGCGCAGAACGCCGCGGTCGGGCGGTGGGTCGCCGGCAGGCCCGGCGATCCGCTCCCCTGCGCCGCGTCCCTCCGCCACGGTCAGTGCGGCCGTGGTCAGTCGACCAGCTGGTCCGGGAGCCGCCCCGCGGCCGCACAGCGCCTGGCGAGCGCCCTCGAGCCGGTCGCTGACCTGCCCGATCGTCGTGCGGTCCGCCGACGAATGCGATCCGCTCGTGACCCGGTCGAGAGGTGCTCGATCGCGATCCGGCCGCCGAGCACGTCGTCCACCGCGACAGAGCACAGCGATGCGCGTCGGCTGGGTCCGGTCCACGACGACGAGCCGGGTGCCGCGCGCCGCGACCTCTTCGAGCATCGGGCGCCTCGGGGTCGACGGGGGTGATCAGGATCCCCTGCACCCGTTGCTCCGTGCAGTCGGTGCAAGTACGTCGCTCTCGCGGTCCGGCCGGTTGTCGCTGTTGCACAAGAACAGCGACAAGTCGGCCTTCTGCGGCACTTTCCTCGACGCCCTTGGCCACGTCGGTGAAGAACGGGTTGGCGGCATCGAGCATCACGTAGGCGATGGTGTCGCTGCGGCCGGCGCGCAGCTGTCGAGCCGACTCGTTCCGCACGAACTTCGAGCTCGGCCATGGCGCGCTCCACCCGGTCGCGGGTCTTGGGGCTGACCCGTTCCGGTCGGTTCAGGAAGTTGGAGACGGTGCCCAGAGAGACCCCTGCCGCCGCCGCGACGTCCTTCACGCTGGCCGAGCGGACCCCGTTCATGCGGGGTCGGGAAGACGGGCAGACCATTCCATTGCTGAAACGTTACATCAGCGGGGTGAGGGCTACTCGCCTCCACTAGTCCGCGTCTGGCGGTGGGGGAGTGCTGGAGCGGCGAACCTGAAGGGTGGGTGTGATCAGGTGCCGGCGCGGTTCGGTGCGTCCGTTGATCCGTTCGAGAAGCATCGTGACCACTTCGTTGCCCATCTCGAGACCAGATTGGTCCACGGAGCTGAGGGAGATCGCCGGGTGGGCCGAGAGCTTCGGCGTTGTCGTAACCGACCAGCGACACGTCGTGTGCCGACAGGCCACAGTCGGCAATTGCGGCCAAGGCGCCGATGGCGAGCTGGTCGTGGCTGGCGAAGATCGCCGTCGGACGTTGCTCCTGAGCAAGCAGGGCCACGGTTGCGTCATAGGCGCCGTCGTCCGACGGCCCGGTCCGCGCCACCTCCATGAGCGCCCCGTGTCCCGCGGCGGTCATGCATTCCTGGTATGTCTCAAGCCTGAGCGCATGGGGACTCCCGCTGCCGGGCTCCGTCACCAATGGTCGCTCTGTCAGGTGCGCGATCCGGCGATGGCCGAGGCCGAGCAAATGCTCCATCACCGCACGGGCGCCGAAGACGTCGTCGCCGACGACGTTGTCGTAGTTCATGGCAACGTCGTGACGGCCAAGCATCACGAGCGGAATCCGCCCGGCGAGCCGTTCGAGCCAGGCGGGGCTCGACGTTCGGCGAGATGGCGATGATTCCGTCCACCTGCCGGTCGGCCAGGGCCTCGATCGCGCCGTACTCCGGACCGTCGGTGGGCGCGATGATGAGCTGGTACGGCGTTCCCTTGAGCGCTTGGTTGGCTCCCTGGATGATCTCGGTGAGGAACAGGTTCCCGAGCTGGGCATCTCGATGCCGAGGGTGTAGCTCGAGCCACGCATGGCCCGAGCCGCGGTGTTGGGGCGGTAGTCGAGCTTGGCGACAGCCGCATGGACGCGTTCCCTCATAGCGGGACTCACGCCTGACGCGTTGCGGATCACCTTCGAGACCGCAGCGCGGGACACGCCCGCCTCCTGGGCAACGTCCACGATCGTGACGTGGCGCTTGAAGGCGGGGTTCTCTGACACGAACGCAGTGTAGATCGTTCTCGCCCGAGCTCGGTGGGAGGTGGTCTAGGGCGCAGGGGGGGATTTATGAAACGTTGCAATTGGGGGTTGTGCCGGGGTTGGAGATCGGTCTACGGTGACGTACACCACTCACCGAGATCGATCCACGAACCCGCTCAACCGAGGTGGAGATCGATCCACGAACTCGCAAGCGCAGCCGTGCGTGACCGAGTCAGACAGACCCGACAACCGACCTGCGGAGGTCCCCATGCGAAACCGTCCGAAGCGGCTCAGGCTGCTCCCCGTCGTGGGCGTTGCGGCTGCAACTCTCGTCCTTGCTGGCTGTAGCGCCGGAAGTCTTCGTGGTGGGGGTGACGACGGCGACAAGACCCTGACCTGGCTGATCGACAACGGGGCGGGAACCATCGCGACGGCAGACGGCATCGCGAAGGGCTTCGAGGCATCGCACAAGGGCGTCAACGTCAAGATCGAGACCCGCCCCGGCGGCGCCGAGGGCGACAACCTCGTCAAGACGCGGCTCTCCACCGGCGACATGGCCGACGTCTTCATCTACAACACCGGGTCGTTGTTCCAGGCGATCGACCCCGCGAAGAACCTGGTCCCGCTCGACGACACAGCCGTGGGCCGGCGACCTCGAGGACACGTTCCTGGCGACGGTGACGGTCGGCGGACAAGCGTCTACGGCGACCCCGTTCGCGACGGCGTGTCGGCGGCGGGGTGCTCTACAACATGACGGTCTACAAGAAGCTCGGCCTGAAGGTCCCGAAGACCTGGGACGAGTTCATGGCGAACAACGCCAAGATCAAGGCGGCCGGGATCGACCCGGTGAGCAGACCTACCGGAGACACCTGGACCTCGCAGCTGTTCGTGCTGGGCGACTACCACAACGTCGCAGGCCGCAGGATGCCGGCTTCGCGAAGCAAGTACACCGAAGAACAAGGCGAAGTACGCCACCACGACCCGGCGGTCGAGCGGTTTCCAGCACATCGCAGGAGGTCAAGGACGCCGGGTTACTTCAACAAGGACTTCGGCTCGGCCAAGTTGAACGACGGGCTGAAAGCGGTGGCCACCGGGAAGGCCGCGCAGTACCCGCATGCTGACCGCTCGCGCTCGCCGACCATCGACCAGGCTGACCCCGACAAGCTCAACGACGTCGGCTTCTTCGCGCTGCCGGGCACGACGCAGCCAACGAACGGCATGACGGTCTGGCCGCCGGCCGCTCGGCGTCTACATCCCCAAGACGACCGAGGGCGACAAGCTCGAGCTCGCCAAGAAGTTCCTGGCTTCGTCGCCACCCAGGAGGGCTGCGACGCCTAGATCGAGGGCGCGGCGCCGACCGGGTCCGTTCCTCGTCAAGGCCTGCAAGCTGCCGGCCGACGTCCCGCCGGCCGTCAAGGACACTGCAGGCCTACTTCGACGACCGGCAAGGCCACCCCGGCGCTGGAGTTCCTCTCGCCGGTGAAGGGCCCGGCGCTCGAGCAGATCTGCATCGAGGTCGGTTCGGGCATCAGTCGGCCGAGGAGGGTGCGGCGCTCTACGACGAGGACGTCAAGAAGCAGGCCAAGCAGCTCGGCCTGCCCGGCTGGTAGCCTGATCGTCCCGATGGCGCAGGCAACCGCCGAGCGTGAGCAAGCTGACCCACAGCAGAGCCACGAAAGGCACGCACGTCGGCCCGCGCCGCTCGAAGACCCGGGCGTAGCGGCACACGGGTCCGTACCCGCTACTGGTTCTACGTCGCCGGCCGGGCTGATCTACGCGCTGTTCTTCCTGGTCCCGACCGTCGTCTCGTTCTACTCTCGCTTCACCCGCTGGACGCTGTTCGACTCGACGTTCATCGGGCTGGACAACTTCCAGCAGTTCTTCGCCGAGCAGGCGCTGGTGATCGGGCCTCACGCAACACGCTGCATCTACGCGGTGGTGACCTCGGGCCTCAAGGTGGTCCTCGGGATGGCGCTCGCGTGCTGCTGACCGCGCGGATCATCGCGCGCGCGGCTACCTCCGGTCGGTGGTCTTCTTCCCGGTCCTGGTCAGCACCGTCGGCGTCGGGCTGACCTTCCAGGTGCTGATGCACCCCGAGACCGGCGCTGATCAACCACGCGCTCGGCGGCGATCGGCATCGCGGGTCCCGGCTGGCTGGTCGAACCCGCACCTGGCCTGTTCTCTCGGTCGCGCTGGTCGACGTCTGGAAGGGCGTGGGCCTGGCGACGGTGATCTACATCGCCGGGCTCTCTCCATCCCGCAGGAGTACTACGAGGCCGCCGGGTCGACGGCGCCAGCGCGTGGGACATGTTCCGGCACATCACGCTGCCGCTGGCGAAGCCGGCGACCGCCACGGTCATCACTGCTGTCCCTCATCGGCGGCCTCCGGTCGTTCGACCTGATCTGGACGATGACCGGCGGCGGTCCGGGGTTCGCCTCGGACGTCATCGCCTCGGTCATCTACAAGCAGTACCAAGCCGGCTTCTTCGGCCTCTCCACCGCCGGCAACGTCGTCCTGTTCATCCTGGTCGTCACGGTCGATCATCGTTCCGCTGTCCTGGTCCTGAACCGAGGGGAGATGCAGCAATGAGGACACGTCCGAGGCGTCGTCGACGGGGTCGCGTCGCCATCGTGTTCACCGCCGTCGTCTTCCTCGTCCCGTTCGTCTTCATCTTCCTGACGGCGTCCAAGAACGCCAGCGAGGCGCGCTGCCTGAAGTTCTCCTGGCCGCAGCGACTTCGTGCTGCTGGACAACATCAAGGAGGCGCTTCGCCGCCCGCGACTACATGCTGGTCATCGCCTTCATCAACAGCACGGTCCTCACCGTGGTCAGCGTCGCCTGCCATGGTGGTGCTGGGCGCCATGGTCGCCTACGTCTCCAGCGTCGCGCCGGCCGCCTGCAACGCGCGCGATCAACATCCTGGTCCTGGCGGGACTGATCATCCCCCCGGCCGTGGTGCCGACGATCTGGGTGCTGCAGAAGCTCGGCCTGTTCAAGACCATGCCCGGCCTGATCCTCGTCGAGGTCGCCTTCGGGCTGCCGTTCTGCGTCCTGCTGTTCCGCGCGTTCGTCGGCTCGATCCCACGCGACCTGGACGAGGCCGCCATCGATCGACGGTGCCGGGCCGATCCAGCTCTTCTTCCGGGTGATCTTCCCGCTGCTGCGCCCGGTCATCGTGACGGTCATCATCGTGCAGTCGGTGTTCGTCTACAACGACTTCCAGAACCCGCTGTACTTCCTGCCCGGCGACGAGAACGCCACGGTCCAGCTCACGCTGCTCAACTTCAAGAGCCAGTTCATCACGCCAGTACAACCTGCTCTTCACGAACATCCTGCTGGTCACGATCCCGCCGCTGGTCATGTTCATGTTCTTCAACCGCAAGATCGTCGCCGGCATGACCGCCGGCGCGGTCAAGGGCTGAGCCACGGGCCGCACCGCCGCCAGCACGACCGACAGCACACTCGACACACGCCGAAGGAGACACATGACCGTGCGACTGGACCGCCGCCATGATCTCGCCGCCGACGACGACCTCGACGGGCGCCGCTGCTGCGCACGGAGGTCGCGCTCGACGCCGGGCACGGCGCCGTGACCGTCGCCGCGGCTGCACGTCTCGGCCTCGGGGTCTTCGAGGCGACCATCGAACGGCGCGCCGGTCGGCGACGACGTGCTCAGCCCGGGCTGGAGCAGCTACGAGTGGCGGCTGCGCTACCGCAGCTACGACGTCACCGACCTGCTCGAGGACGCGCACCGGTGCTGGGCGTCGCGCTCGGCAACGGCTGGTACCGCGGCCGGCTCGGCCTGGAGCGGGCAGCGGGCGCTGTACGGCGACCGGCTCGGCGTGCATCGCCCAGCTCGAGGTCGACGTTCGCCGACGGGCACCGCAGGTCGTCGTCACCGACGACACCTGGACCGCCGGGCCGTCGGACGTCGTCGCCGACGACCTCTACGACGGCCAGACCATCGACGCCCGGCTGGCGCGACGACGCCTGGACGCGGCCCGGTGCCGACGCCGGCCGGCTGGGTCGGCGTCGAGGTCGCTCGACTTCGACACCGGCCGGCTCGCGCCGTACGTCGGGCCGCCGGTGCGTCGCGTCAGCGAGACGCTGCGCCCGGTCGAGATCTGGACCTCGCCGTCCGGGCCGCACGCTGGTCGACTTCGGGCAGAACCTCGTCGGCTGGCTGCGGTTCACGCGTGCGCGGGCGAGGCCGGGCAGCGAGATCACCGTCCGGCACGCCGAGGTGCTCGAGGACGGCGAGCTCGGCGTCCGCCCGCTGCGCACCGCCAAGGCCACCGACCGGTTCGTGCTCAGCGGCGGCGACGACGTCTTCGAGCCGACCTTCACCTTCCACGGCTTCCGCTACGCCGAGGTCGACGGCTGGCCGGGCGAGCTCGACCGCCGACGCCTCGAGGCCGTGGTCGTGCACTCCGACCTGCGCCGCACCGGCACCTTCGAGTGCTCCGACGCCGCTGCTCAACCAGCTGCACCGCAACGTCGTCTGGGGCCTGCAGGGCAACTTCCTCGACGTCCCCACCGACTGCCCGCAGCGCGACGAGCGGCTCGGCTGGACCGGCGACATCGCGGTGTTCGCGCCCGACCGCGGCGTTCCTCTACGACGTCGACGGCTTCCTCGCGCGACTGGCTGGTCGACCTCGACGCTCGAGCAGCAGGCCGCCGACGGGCATGGTGCCGTTCGTCGTCCCCGACGTGCTGAAGTACGTGCGCGCACCCGACCGGAGTTCCCGACGCCCGGACTCGCACGGCGATCTGGAGCGACGCGGCGGTGTGGGTGCCGTGGGCGCTGTGGCAGGCGTACGGCGACCGACCGGTGCTGCGAGCGCCAGTACGACTCGATGGCCGCGCACGTGCGCCGGGTCGAGTCGCTGCTGTCGCCGACCGGCCTGTGGGACACGGGCTTCCAGTTCGGCGACTGGCTCGACCCGCACGCGCCGCCGGACGAGCCGTTCGAGGCCAAGGCCGACAACGGCGTGGTGGCCACCGCCTGCCTGCTACCGCACGCGCGCGCATCGTCGCCGAGGCGGCCGCGCTGCTCGGGCACGACGACGACGCCGCGCACTTCGCGGCGCTCGCCGACCGGACCCGCGCGGCGTTCCACGAGCACTACGTCGCACGCCGACGGCACGCATCGAGCAGCGACTGCCGCCACGGTCTACGCGCTGGCGATCGTCTTCGGCCTGCTCGACGAGCGCGGCACCGGCAGCGGGCCGGCGACCGGCTGGCCGAGCTGGTCGCCGAGAACGGCTACCACATCGCCACCGGGTTCGCCGGGACGCCGTACGTCACGCGACGCGCTGACGCTGACCGGCCACCTCGACGACGCCTACCGGCTGCTGCTGGAGCGGAGTGCCCGTCGTGGCTCTACCCGGTGACGATGGGCGCCACCACGGTCTGGGAGCGCTGGGACTCGATGCTGCCCGACGGCACCATCAACCCCGGCGAGATGACCAGCTTCAACCACTACGCGCTCGGCGCGGTCGCCGACTGGATGCACCGCACCATCGGCGGCATCGCCCCGCTCGAGCCCGGCTACGCCGCCGTGCTCGTCGCCGCCGCGACCCGGCGGCGGGCTCACCTGGGCGGCGGCGAGCCTGGAGACCCGGCACGGACTCGTGGCCGTCGCCTGGCGGTTCGACAACGACGCGATGCACCTCGACCTCAAGATCCCGCCGGGCGTGAACGCCGTGGTTCGACTGCCGGACGGGCAGGAGTCCCGGGTCGAGGAGGGCGACCACGCGTTCCGCTGCACCGTCGGCTGACTGCTGGCCCTCACCCCTTCTTGAAACGTCACAACATCGCCAGCGTAGCGACTAACCCCGCCGTGCACTGCTGGTCTAGGCAGGTTTCGCCGAATGCTTGACGGGAGTGGCCGCCATCACATACGTTCTGAATTGAAACCTTTCAATCTCGTTGGAGGCAGTGGATGGTGGCACCTACGTCAGACGACGTCATGCTGGAGCTGCGCGACGTCGCCAAGTCGTTCGGCCCGGTGGCCGCGCTGCGCGCCGGCAGCCTCCGGGTGACCCGCGGCTCGATCCACGCCCTCGTCGGCGAGAACGGCGCCGGCAAGTCCACGCTGGTCAAGATCGTGGCCGGCGTCCACCGCCGCGACGCCGGCGACTTCCTGCTCGGCGGCGAGCGTCGACTTCGCCTCGACCGCCGCGTCCAAGGCGCCGGCATCGCGGTGATCTACCAGGAGCCGACGCTCTTCCCGGACCTCTCGGTCACCGAGAACATCTTCATGGGCCGCCAGCCGCTCGCCACCGGCCGCCGCATCGACCGGGCGGCGATGTACGCCGAGGCCGAGGCGCTCTTCACCCGGCTCGGCGTGCACATCGACCCCCGCCGCCCCGCGCTCGGGCCTCTCGATCGCCGACCAGCAGATCATCGAGATCGCCAAGGCCATCTCGCTCGACGCCCGCGTCCTGATCATGGACGAGCCGACCGCGGCGCTCAGCGGCGTCGAGGTCGACCGGCTCTTCGCGGTCGCCCGCAGCCTGCGCGACGAGGGCCGCGCCCTGGTCTTCATCTCGCACCGCTTCGACGAGGTCTTCGCCCTCTGCGACACCGTCACCGTGATGCGCGACGGCGACTACATCTCCACCGAGCCGCATCGCCGAGACCATCGGTCGACGAGATCGTCGTCCCTGATGGTCGGCCGCGAGGTCGGCGACCTGTTCCCCAAGACCCCGGCGCCGGTCGGCGAGCCCGTCCTGCGAGGTCGAGGGGCTGACCTCAGCCGGCGTCTTCCACGACGTCTGCTTCGACGGTCCGCGCCGGCGAGATCGTCGGCCTCGCCGGCCTGGTCGGCGCCGGCCGCAGCGAGATCGCCCGGGCCGTCTTCGGCGTCGACCGCTACGACGCCGGCACGGTCACGCTGAACGGCGAACGCGTGCCTCCGCACGACCCGCGCGCCGCGATCCGGGCCGGGCATGGCGTTCGTCCCCGAGGACCGCCGCAAGCAGGGCCTGGTCACCGAGGCCTCGGTCGGCGCGCAACGTCGCCGGCGTGATCCGCGGCGGCCTGGCCCGCGCGGGCTCCTCACCGACCGCGCCGAGAGCCGGGCCGCGGGCCCGTGGGCGGGCCGGCTCGAGGTCAAGACCAACGCCCTCGACATGAGCGCGGCCACCATGAGCGGCGGCAACCAGCAGAAGGTCGTCATCGCCAAGTGGCTGGCCACCGAAGCCCGCGCTGCTGATCATCGACGAGCCCACCCGCGGCATCGACGTCGGCACCAAGGCCGAGGTGCACCGGCTGCTCTCCGAGCTCGCCGGCGAGGGCCTCGCGATCCTGATGATCTCCTCCGAGCTGCCCGAGGTGCTCGGCATGGCCGACCGCGTCCTCGTCGTCTGCGAGGGCCGGATCACCGCCGACCTCGCCCGCGACGAGGCCACGCCCGAGAACGTCATGCGCGCCGCCACCCGCCCCTGGAGGCACAGCGATGAGCGACACCTCGATGCGTGAGGACCCGACGACGGCGGTGCCCGCCGAGGTCGAACGACTGGTCGAGCCGAGCCGGCAGTCCCCGGCGCAGCGCGTCCTGGGCAACCTGGTCCGGTCCCGCGAGATCTCGATCCTGCTGGTGCTCCTCGCCGTCATCGCGGCCGCCACCATCAAGACGCCCAGCTTCCTGTTCAGCAGCAACAGCTGGCGCGACCTGCTGCTCACCCCGTCGATCCTGCTGCTGCTCGCGGTCGGCCAGGCGGTCGTGATCATCACCCGCAACGTCGACCTGTCGGTCGGCTCGATCCTGGGGCTCACGGCGTACCTCACCGGCCGGCTGTTCATCGACCACCCGGGCATCCCGATCGTCGCGGTCTTCGCGGCCGGGATGCTCGTCGGCGGCGCTGCTCGGGCTGGTCAACGGCGCTGCTGGTCGCGTTCGGCCGGGTGCCCGCGCTCGTGATCACGCTCGGCACGCTCTACATCTACCGCGGCATCGTGCTCACCTGGGCCGGCAGCGACCGGATCAACGCCTCGCGACATGCCCGCGGCGTTCCTCGACCTCGGCACCAAGTCGATCCTCGGCGATCCCGGTCCTGATCATCGATCGCGGTCGTGGTCCTCGCCTGCGTCGGCTACTACCTCTACACCGCACGCGGCGGCCGCGAGCTCTACGCGATCGGCTCCGACCCCGACGCCGCCGTCCTCTACGGCCTCAACGTCGGCGCCGGCGTGCTCGTCGGCCTTCGTGCTCAGCGGCGCGCTGGCCGGGCTCGCCGGCGTCGTCTACGCCGCCCGCTACGGCACCGTCAGCTCCGGCGCCGGCGCCGGCATCGAGCTGCAGGCGGTCGCCGCCGTCGTCATCGGCGGCGTCGCGATCTTCGGCGGCAGCGGCACGGTCTGGGGCGCCGCGATCGGCGCCTTCCTGCTGGTCACCATCAACCGCGCGCTGCCGATCCTCGGCATCCCCGACTTCTGGCAGCGCGCCGTCGTCGGCGCCCTGATCCTCGGCGCGATCGTGCTCGACCGGGTGCTCGCCGCTCGGCAGGCACGCAAGCTCGTCGAAGCGAGGGACGAGTCATGACCACCGACCCGACCGAGCCCGACCGCACGCTACCCGCGTACTCGCGCCGCCGCTGTGGCGCCGCCTGCTGCTCACCCGCGAGACCGCGGTCATCGCGCTGCTCGTCGCTCGTGGTCGTCTACTCGCTGCGTCAACGTCGCGAACTTCGACGGCCCGCTGACCCTGACGTACCTGTTCCTCGACACCGCGCCGATCCTGCTGATCGCGCTGCCGATGACGCTGATCATCATCACCGGCGAGATCGACCTGTCGGTCGCCAGCATGGTCGGGCTGAGCAGCGTGCTGGTCGGCGTCCTGCACCGAGCACGGGCATGTCGATCCCGGTGGCCGGCCTGGTCGCGCTCGCTCGTCGGCGTGCTGCTGCGGCGCGTTCAACGGCTTCCTGGTCGCGTACGTCGGGCTGCCGTCGCTGGCGGTCACCATCGGCACGCTCGCGCTCTACCGCGGCCTCGCGGTCGGGCTGCTCGGCACCAAGGCGGTCACCGACTTCCCGCGAGAACTGGACCGACCTCGCCAAGGAGAAGATCGGCGAGCTCCAGCGATCCCGGTGATCGTGATCCCGTTCGTCGTGCTGGCCGTCGCTCTTCGCGCTGCTGCTGCACTTCTCGTCGTTCGGCCGGGGCGTCTACGACATCGGCCTCAACGACGAGGCCGCGCACTTCACCGGCGTCAACGTCGCGCGCACCAAGTTCCTGCTCTTCGTGCTCAGCGGCGCCGTGTCCGCGCTTCGCCGGCGTCTACTTCACGCTGCGCTTCGGCAGCGCCCGCGGCGACAACGCCACCGGGCTCGAGCTCCAGGTCATCGCGGCGGTCCTGCTCGGCGGCGTCTCGATCTTCGGCGGCCGCGGCGCGCTGCACGGCGTCATCGCCGGCGTCCTCCTGATCGGCGTGCTCTCCAGCGCCCTGCGCCTGGAGGGCGTCACCGTCAACGTCATCAACATCATCATCGGGCTGCTCCTCGTGGCCTCGGTGATCGTCCACCAGTCGTCCTGGCCTGGGCCTCGCGGACGCGACCGCCAGGCGGAACCGACAGGGCCGCCAGCCCCGCAACGCGCGCCGGTCGGCGCTGGAACACAAGGAAGGTAGAACATGAAGTTCCACTCCAAGCGGGCCTCCGCTCTCGCGGCGCTGGCGCCTCAGCGCCGCCCTGGCTCTCACCGCGTGCGGCGGCGAGCGACAGCTCCGGCGACAGCGGCAGCGGCGGGGGTGACGGCGCCACGACCGTCACCTTCCTGCCGAAGAACCTCGGCAACCCCTACTTCGACACCAGCGACGCGGGCGGCAAGAAGGCGGTCGAGGAGTTCGGCGGCACGTTCGACGAGGTCGGCCCGCAGGAGGCCAGCCCCGACGCGCAGGTGCAGTACATCAACACCGCGGCCCAGCAGGGCGTCAACGCGCTCGTCGTCTCGGCCAACGACCCCAAGGCCATCTGCGACGCGCTCAACGAGGCCCGCGACGCCGGCACCAAGGTCGTCACCTTCGACTCCGACACCGACCCGAGTGCCGCGACCTCTTCATCAACCAGGCCACGCGCCGAGGGCATCGCCAAGATCCAGGTCGACCTGATCGCCGAGCAGATCGGCGACGCCGGCGAGATCGCGATCCTGTCGGCCAGCGCCAACGCGACCAACCAGAACGCCTGGATCGAGATGATGAAGAAGGAGCTCGACGGCCAACCACCCGAACATCAAGCTCGTCGACACGGTCTACGGCGACGACGACGACCAGAAGTCGTTCGACAAGACCGCGGCGCTGCTGCAGTCCCACCCCGAACCTCAAGGGCATCATCTCGCCCACCACGGTCGGCATCGCCGCCGCGGCGCGCTACCTGTCCGACTCGGACGCCAAGGGCAAGGTCGCGCTGACCGGTCTCGGCACCCCGAACCAGATGCGCGAGTACGTCAAGGACGGCACCGTCACGTCGTTCGCGCTGTGGAACCCGGAGGACCTCGGCTACCTCGCGGCGTACGCCGCCAAGGCGCTGGTCGACGGCGACATCACGGGCGAGGAGGGCGACACGTTCAAGGCCGGCAAGCTCGGCGAGTTCACCGTCGGCGCCGACGGCGTCGTCCTGCTCGGCGACCCGTTCGTCTTCGACAAGAGCAACATCGACGACTTCGACTTCTGAGTCGACCGTCTCCGGATGGGGCGCCGCGCCACCGCGGCGGCGCCCCACCCGGCCACGCACCAGCCCGACCAACCCGAGCCAGCGAGAGGACCCTGCGATGCCGCGCTTCTGCTTCCAGCTCCAGGTCCGGCCCGACCGGATCGAGGAGTACGGCGACCGGCACCGCGCGGTCTGGCCGGACATGCTGGCCGCCCTGCCGAGACAGCGGCTGGCGCAACTACTCGCTGTTCCTGCGCGACGACGGCCTGCTGGTCGGCTACGTCGAGGCCGACGACCTGGAGGCGGCCCAGGCCGCCATGGCCCGCACCGAGGTCAACGCCCGCTGGCAGGCCGAGATGGCCGAGTTCTTCGCGGGGCTCGACGGCCGACCGCCCGACGAGGGCCTCGGCTCCTGACGAGGTCTTCCACCTCGAGGACCAGCTCCGGGCCACACCAGACGACACGATGAGAGATGTGACATGACGAGCTTCGCAGAGATCGCGGACCGGCTGGCACCGCTGGCCATCGAGGTGCCCTCCTGGGCCTACGGCAACTCCGGCACCCGGTTCAAGGTTTCGGTTCGCCCGGCACGCCCGCGCACCGTCGAGGAGAAGATCGCCGACGCCGCGACGGTGCACCGGTTCACCGGGCTCGCGCCCACGGTGGCGCTGCACATCCCGTGGGACCGGGTCGACGACTACGAAGGGCTGCGGAAGTACGCCGAGGACCTCGGCGTCGGGCTGGGCACGATCAACTCCAACACCTTCCAGGACGACGACTACAAGCTCGGCAGCCTCACCCACGCCGACCCGACGGTGCGCCGCAAGGCGATCGACCACAACCTCGAGTGCATCGACGTGATGGACCAGACCGGCTCGCGGGACCTGAAGATCTGGCTGGCCGACGGCACGAACTACCCCGGCCAGGGCGACATGCGGGCCCGGCAGGACCGGCTGGCGGAGAGCCTCGCGACGATCTACGACCGGCTGTCCGACGACCAGCGGCTGGTGCTGGAGTACAAGTTCTTCGAGCCGGCGTTCTACCACACCGACGTCCCGGACTGGGGCACGTCGTACGCCCAGGTGGCCGCCCTGGGACCGAAGGCCGTCGTGTGCCTCGACACCGGCCACCACGCGCCGGGCACGAACATCGAGTTCATCGTCATGCAGCTGCTGCGGCTGGGGAAGCTCGGCTCGTTCGACTTCAACAGCCGCTTCTACGCCGACGACGACCTGATCGTCGGGGCCGCGGACCCGTTCCAGCTGTTCCGGATCATCGTCGAGGTGGTCCGCGGCGGCGGCTACGGCCCGGGCAGCGACGTGGCCTTCATGCTCGACCAGTGCCACAACATCGAGAAGAAGATCCCCGGCCAGATCCGGTCGGTGCTCAACGTGCAGGAGATGCTCGCCCGGGCGCTGCTGCTCGACACGGACGCCCTGCAGACGGCCCGCGACGAGGGCGACGTGCTGGCGGCCAACGAGATCTTCATGGACGCGTTCTACACCGACGTACGACGCGACCTCGCCGACTGGCGCGAGAGCCGGGGCCTCCCGGCGGACCCGATGCGGGCCTACCTCGCGAGCGGCTACCAGGAGCAGATCGAGGCGGACCGCACCGGCGGCGCCCAGGCAGGATGGAACTGATGACGCGAGAACCACACCGCTGCCGCGCTGGTGGCGCGCAGCAACCGACTCGGCGCGGACCCGCGCAACACCAACTACGCCGGCGGCAACACCTCCGCGAAGGGCACGGTGACCGACCCGGTCACCGCCGAGGCGACCGAGCTGCTGTGGGTGAAGGGCTCCGGCGGCGACCTCGGCACCCTGACCGAGGCGGGCCTGGCGGTGCTGCGGCTGGACCGGCTGCGGTCGCTGGTCGACGTCTACCCGGGCGTCGAGCGCGAGGACGAGATGGTCGCCGCGTTCGACTACTGCCTGCACGGCAAGGGCGGCGCGGCGCCGTCGATCGACACCGCGATGCACGGTCTGGTCGACGCCCCGCACATCGACCACCTGCACCCCGACTCCGGCATCGCGCTGGCGACCGCGGCCGACGGCGAGGCGCTGACCAAGGAGTGCTTCGGCGACCGGGTCGCGTGGGTCGACTGGCGCCGTCCCGGCTTCCAGCTCGGGCTCGACATCGCCGAGGTCAAGCGCAACAACCCGCAGGCGATCGGCGTGGTCCTCGGCGGCCACGGCATCACGGCCTGGGGCGCCACCTCCGAGGAGTGCGAGGCCAACTCGCTCGACATCATCCGCACCGCGGAGACGTTCCTCGCCGAGCACGGCAAGGCCGAGCCGTTCGGCGCGGTCGTGCCGGGCTTCGAGGCGCTGCCCGTCGCGGAGCGGCACGCCAAGGCGGCCGCGCTGGCGCCGGTGATCCGCGGCCTCGCGTCCACCGACGCCCCGCAGCTCGGCCACTACACCGACAGCGACGCGGTGCTGGAGTTCCTGTCCCGCGAGAAGCTGATGCCGCTGGCCGAGCTGGGCACCTCGTGCCCGGACCACTTCCTGCGCACCAAGGTCCGGCCCGCTGGTCGTCGACCTGCCCGCGCGACGCGAGCGTCGAGGAGACCGTCGCTCCGCCTGCGCGAGCTGCACGTCGCCTACCGCGAGGAGTACGCCGCCTACTACGACCGCAACAAGGTCGACGGACAGCCCGGCCATGCGCGGCGCCGACCCGGCGATCGTGCTGGTGCCCGGCGTCGGGATGTTCTCGTTCGGCAAGGACAAGCAGACCGCCCGCGTGGCCGGCGAGTTCTACGTCAACGCCATCAACGTGATGCGCGGCGCCGAGGCCGTCTCGACGTACGCACCGATCGACGAGAGCGAGAAGTTCCGCATCGAGTACTGGTCCCTCGAGGAGGCCAAGCTCCAGCGGATGCCGAAGCCCAAGCCGCTGGCCGGCACGGGTCGCGCTCGTCACCGGCGCCGGCTCCGGCATCGGCAAGGCCATCGCCGAGCGGCTCGCCGCCGAAGGCGCCTGCGTCGTGGTCGCCGACCTCGACGCGGACGAGCGCCGCCGCGGTCGCCGACAGGCATCGGCACGACCGACCGCGCGATCGCGGTGGTCGCCAACGTCACCGACGCGGACGCCGTGCAGGCCGCCGTGGACGCGGCGGCGCTGGCGTTCGGCGGGGTCGACCTCGTGGTGAACAACGCCGGCCTCTCGATCAGCAAGCCGCTGCTGGAGACGACCGAGAAGGACTGGGACCTGCAGCACGACGTGATGGCCAAGGGCTCCTTCCTGGTCTCCCGGGCCGCGGCCAAGGCGATGGTCGACCAGGGCATGGGCGGCGACATCGTCTACATCTCCTCGAAGAACTCGGTCTTCGCCGGCCCGAACAACGTCGCCTACGGCGCGGCCAAGGCCGACCAGGCCCACCAGGTGCGGCTGCTCGCCGCCGAGCTCGGCGAGCACGGCATCCGGGTCAACGGCGTGAACCCCGACGGCGTCGTGCGCGGGCTCCGGCATCTTCGCCAAGGGCTGGGGCGCCGAGCGCGCCAAGGTCTACGGCGTGGAGGAGGAGGACCTGGGCGCCTTCTACGCCCAGCGCACGATCCTCAAGCGCGAGGTGCTCCCCGAGCACGTCGCCGCCGCGGTGTTCGCCCTGACCGGCGGGGACCTGACGCACACGACCGGTCTGCACATCCCCGTCGACGCCGGCGTCGCGGCCGGGTTCCTGCGCTGAGCATGGTCAAGGAACTCCGGCTCGCGGCCGTCGACCTCGGCGCGACGAGCGGTCGCGTCATGGTCGGCACCGTCGGGCCGGACGTCCTCGACCTCGAGGAGGTGCACCGGTTCCCGAACGGACCGGTGCGCGGCGGACGACGGCAGCCTGCACTGGGACATCGGCCGCCTGCACCGGGAGGTCCTCGCCGGGCTGAAGGCAGCCGGACCGGTCGACGCGATCGGCATCGACGCCTGGGCGGTCGACTACGGCCTCCTCGACGCGTCCGGGACGCTGCTCGGCGACCCGTACTGCTACCGCGACGCCCGCACCGACGGAGTCCTCGAGCAGGTGCGCCGGCGGGTCACGGCCGAGGAGCTCTACGCCACCACCGGCATCCAGCAGCTGCCGTTCAACACGATCTACCAGCTCGCCGCGGAGGCCACCGCTCGACGACGTCGCGACGATGCTGCTCCTCCCGGACCTGCTCGGGCACTGGCTGACCGGGCAGGTGGCCGCCGAGCACACGAACGCCTCCACGACCCAGCTGTACGACGTCCGGACCCGCACCTGGGCCACCGGGCTGGCCGAGCGGGTCGACGTACCCGTGGGGATCCTGCCTGCCCTCCGCGAGCCCGGCGACGTGCTCGGCCCGCTGCTGCCGCCCGTGGCCGAGGCCACCGGCCAGGCCGCGAGCACTCCCGTGGTCGCGGTCGGCTCGCACGACACCGCGTCGGCGGTCGTGGCCGTGCCCTTCGCCGACCCGCGACGCGCGGCGTACATCTCCTCGCGGCACCTGGTCGCTGGTCGGCGTCGAGCTCGACGAGCCGGTGCTGTCCGAGGAGGCCCGGCTCGCGAACTTCACCAACGAGGGCGGGGTCGACGCCACGATCCGCTTCCTGCGCAACGTGATGGGCCTCTGGGTGCTGAGCGAGACCATGCGCGCCTGGGGCACCGACGACCTGGCGGCGCTGCTCGACGAGGCGGCCGCGGCTCCCGCCTTCGGGCCCGATGGTCGACGTCGACGCCCCGGCCTTCCTGCCGCCGGGGGACATGCCCGCACGCATCGCGGAGGCGTGCCGGGCCACCGGTCAGGTCCCGCCGGCCACCCGGGGCGAGACGGTGCGCTGCATCCTGGAGAGCCTCGCGCTGGCCTACCGCCGCAACGTCCGGCTGGCCGGCTCGCTGAGCGGCCGCCCGGTCGACGTCGTGCACGTCGTCGGCGGGGGTGCGCTCAACGCGCTGCTCTGCCAGCTCACCGCCGACGCCTGCGACGTCCCCGTGCTGGCCGGGCCGGTGGAGGCCGCGGCGCTCGGGAACGTGCTGGTGCAGGCCCGCACGCTCGGCGCGGACCTGCCGGACCTGGCCGCGATGCGCCGCCTGGTGGCAGCGACGCACGAGCTGACCCGGTACGAACCCTCGGGCGATCCCCGGTGGGCACGCCTTCCCGCCGAGTTGTCAGGCGGTTACGGTGCTGGGACACCCGAAGCGGCTGACAACTCGGTGGGAGGACCTGATGTGAGAGTCGCCCTGATGGTGACCTGCGTGAACGACGCCATGTTCCCGGACACCGGGAAGGCCGTCGTCCGGCTCCTGCGCCGGCTCGGCGTCGACGTCGACTTCCCGACCGGCCAGACCTGCTGCGCCCAGCCGATGGTGAACACCGGCTACCTCGACGAGGCGGTGCCCGTCGTACGCACCTTCATCGCAGGCGTTCGCACGGGTACGACGCCGTGGTGACCCCGTCCGGGTCGTGCGCCGGGTCCGCCCGGCACCAGCACGCGATCGTCGCGCGCAGGTCCGGTGACCCGGCGCTCCGGGACGCGGTGGCCCGGACGTCGCCGAAGGTCTACGAGCTCTCGGAGTTCCTCGTCGACGTGCTCGGCGTCGAGGACGTCGGGGCGTACTTCCCGCACACGGTGACCTACCACCCGACGTGCCACTCGCTGCGGATGCTCGGCGTGGGCGACCGGCCGACGCGGCTGCTGCGGGCGGTGCGGGGGCTGCGGCTCGTCGACCTGCCCGGCGCCGAGGAGTGCTGCGGCTTCGGAGGGACGTTCGCGGTGAAGAACGCGGACACGTCGGTGGCGATGGGCTCGGACAAGGCGCGGCACGTGCGTGACACCGGCGCGGAGGTCCTGGTCGCCGGGGACAACTCGTGCCTGATGCACGTCGGCGGGCTGCTGTCGCGGCAGCGCTCCGGCGTCCGCGTGATGCACCTCGCCGAGATCCTGGCGGCGACGTCGTGAGTGGCCTCGACAAGCTCGACCGAGCCGAGGGCGACCTTCGTGGGGATGCCGGCCTTCCCGGTCGCGGCGCGGGCGGCGCTGGCGGACACGCAGCTGCGCGCCAACCTGGCGCACGCGACGTCGACGATCCGCGCGAAGCGGGCCAAGGTGGTCGCGGAGGTCGACGACTGGGAGCAGCTGCGGCTGGCCGGGGCCGCGATCAAGGACAACACGCTGCTGCACCTCGACGAGCACCTGCTGCGGCTCGAGGAGTCGCTGACGGCCGCCGGGGCGACGGTGCACTGGGCCCGCGACGCCGCCGAGGCGAGCGCGGTCGTGGCGGCGGTGGCGAAGAAGCACGGCGTCGACGAGGTCGTGAAGGTCAAGTCGATGGCGACCGCCGAGATCGACCTCAACGAGCACCTGGCCGCGGAGGGCATCGCGGCCTGGGAGACCGACCTGGCCGAGCTGATCGTGCAGCTCGGCGACGACCTGCCGAGCCACATCCTGGTGCCGGCGATCCACCGCAACCGCGCGGAGATCCGGGAGATCTTCCTCCAGCACATGGCCGAAGCGGGCCGGCCCGCCCCGGCGGACCTGTCCGACGAGCCGGCCAAGCTGGCCGAGGCGGCCCGCCTGCACCTGCGCGAGAAGTTCCTGCGCGCCAAGGTCGGCGTCTCCGGCGCGAACTTCGCGGTCGCCGACTCCGGCACCCTGGTCGTGGTGGAGTCCGAGGGCAACGGCCGGATGTGCCTGACCCTGCCCGAGGTGCTCGTCTCCGTCGTGGGGATCGAGAAGGTCGTGCCGACCTGGTCGGACCTCGACGTGTTCCTCCAGCTCCTGCCGCGGTCCTCGACGGGGGAGCGGATGAACCCCTACACCTCGACCTGGTCGGGCGTCGCACCCGGCGACGGGCCGCAGGAGGTGCACGTCGTGCTCCTCGACAACGGCCGCACCCGGGCGCTGGCCGACGAGGTCGGGCGTCAGGCGCTGCGCTGCATCCGCTGCTCGGCCTGCCTCAACGTCTGCCCGGTCTACGAACGGACCGGCGGGCACGCCTACGGGTCGGTCTACCCGGGCCCGATCGGCGCGATCCTGAACCCGCTGCTCAAGGGCGTCGGCGTCGACGAGCAGACCGACTCCCTGCCCTACGCCTCGTCGCTGTGCGGCGCGTGCTTCGAGGCGTGCCCGGTCCGCATCGACATCCCCTCGGTGCTCGTCGACCTCCGGGCCCAGGTCGTCGACGCCCACCGCGAGACGAAGACCCGGGTGCCGAAGCCCGAGGCGCTGGCGATGAAGGCCGCCGCCCTGACCTTCGGGTCGGGCGCGCGGCTCGGCGCCGCCGAGAAGGCCTCCGGACTGCTCGGGAAGCTGCTGGGCCGGGCGGGCCGCCGCACGCTGCCCGGTGGGCGCCGGATGCTCGGCCGGCTGCCCGGTCCCGGCTCCGCCTGGACCGACGCGCGCGACCTCCCGGCTCCACCCGCCGAGTCCTTCCGCGCCTGGTGGAAGCGCACCGTCCGGGGGACGCCATGAGTGAGGCACGTGAGCAGATCCTCGCCGGGGTACGCCGGGCGCTGGCGACCGCCGACACGGCGCCGGTGACCGTCCCGCGGAGCTACCGGGACACGGGCGCCCCGGACCGCGCAGCGATGCTCGACCTGTTCGTGGAGCGCGTCGCGGACTACCGGGCGACCGTCGTCCGATGCGAGGCCGGGGAGGTCGAGGACCGGATCGCCGAGGCGCTGGCGGACGGGGCCCGGGTCGTGGTCCCGGACGGCTTTCCGTGGACCGTTCCGGGCGCCGTCGCGGACACCGGGCGCTCGGCGTCCGACCTCGACGGGCTCGACGCGGTCGTCACCGCGGCGACGGTCGGGATCGCGACGACGGGCACCATCGTGCTCTCGCACGGTCCGGGCGAGGGTCGCCGGGCGCTCAGCCTGGTCCCCGATCTCCACGTGTGCGTGATCCGGGCCGACCAGGTCGTCTCCGACGTACCGGATGCCGTGCCCCTGCTGGACCCGTCCCGCCCGACCACCTGGATCAGCGGACCGTCGGCGACCAGCGACATCGAGCTGAACCGCGTCGAGGGCGTGCACGGCCCGCGGACGCTGCACGTCATCGTCGTGTCGTAGCTCTGACGGCGGCCCGCGGTCGGGTCAGCCCTCCTGGGCCGGCGGTGCGTCGTCGTCGCCGCCGGGGCCGTCGCCGTCGTGGTCGCCGTGCCGCCCGTGACCGCCGCCGGTCTGGGTGCCGGTCACGGCGAAGTCCTTGCCGACCTGGACGATGACCTCGTCACCGGCCTTGGTGACGATGTGCGCCTCGTAGACACCGTCGGAGTCGGTCTCGACCCGCTGGATCGTCGCGCCGGGGTACTTCGCGAGCGCCGCAGCCCGGACCTTGTTGGCCGTGGTGCCGGTCAGCAGCTTCTCGTCCGAGCGCATGCTCCTGCTCGGGTCCGGCTGGGTGCCGGGCGAGCCGTACGAACCGGTCCCCGACCCCGCGGTGGCCGAGCCGCCGAGACCGAGGGCCACGCCCGGCTCCGAGGCCGGCGACGAGCAGGGCTCCGGCGGCGGCCGCCTTGGCGGCCTTGCTGGATGTGTTCACGTGTTCTCCTCCTGAGCTGGACGGCGCTGCGGTCGAGCGCTTCACCCCACCGTGCGGCGTGGTGCTTGCGTGCGACTGTCGTCACCCTGTCGGGACGCTGTGACCCCGGAGAAGCCGGCTGTGAACCTCGGGGGAAGAATCGGTTGTTCCCGACCACCTCGACCTGCCCGAGCCAGGAGGGCGCATGGACCCGAGCCCGAACGCCACCCAGATCCGTCTCGCCCGCCGTCCCGAGGGCGAGCCGGACGACAGCTGCTTCGCCTTCACGCACGACGAGGTGCCGTCCCCGGGAGACGGCCAGCTCCGGCTGCGGGTCGTCTACCTCTCGCTGGACCCCTACATGCGCGGCCGGATGAGCGCTGCGAAGTCGTACGCCGCGCCGGTCGAGGTCGGTGACGTGCTGGTCGGCGGGACCGTCTGCGTCGTGGAGGAGTCACGTCACCCCGACTACGCCGAGGGCGACTACGTGCTGTCCTACTCCGGCTGGCAGACCCACGCGGTCAGCGACGGCTCCGGCCTGCGGAAGCTCGACCCGTCCGTCGTACCCGTCTCCACCGCGCTGGGCGTGCTCGGGATGCCCGGCTTCACGGCGTACGCCGGCCTGCTGGAGATCGGGCAGGCCGCAGGAGGGCGAGACCGTCGTGGTCGCGGCGGCCACCGGCCCGGTGGGCTCGGCCGTCGGCCAGATCGCCAAGATCAAGGGCGCCCGGGCGGTCGGGCATCGCCGGCGGCCCCGACAAGTGCCGCGCGCTGCATCGACGAGTTCGGCTTCGACGTCGCGGTCGACCACCGGTCCCCGACGTTCGCCGAGGACCTGAAGGCCGCGGTGCCCGACGGGATCGACGTCTACTTCGAGAACGTCGGCGGCCACGTCGCGACCGAGGTGTTCAAGCGGATGAACCTCTACGGCCGCGTCCCGGTCTGCGGCCTGGTCGCCGGCTACAACGCGACCTCCGCGCCCGAGGGGCCGGACCGGCTGCCCGGCTTCATGGGCCTGGTGCTGCGGCAGAGCCTGACCGTGCGCGGGTTCATCCAGGGCGAGTTCACGCGGTCGCACGGCCGCGACTTCGTCCGGGACATGTCCGGCTGGGTCGCGGACGGCTCGGTGCGCTACCGCGAGGACGTCGTCGACGGGCTGGAGAACGCGCCCGAGGCGTTCCGCGGCCTGCTCGCAGGGCCGCAACTTCGGCAAGCTCCTCGTCAAGGTCAGCGACGCCGGGGTCAGCCCAGCTTCGTGATCCGGGTGTACCAGTTCCCGAGGCTCGTCCGGGTGCCGTCGCAGCTCCCGAAGCCGGCCAGGCTCGGCGGCGAGGGGAAGTACTCCGCGAGCGTGCAGGTCTGGCCGATGTACTCCGACGCCATCCAGATGTCCTCGCCGTCGGTGACCGCCGCGCCGTAGTCGCCCCACCGGGTCCTGGGTGGGTCGCCCACGAAGGCCTTGTAGGAGGTGAACCCGTCGTCGGGACCCAGGCCGCGAGCGGCCAGGTGGATCGGGCCGACCCGGCCGCGGTCCTTGATCCGGACGTACCCGGCGCTCGGGAAGTGGTCGTCCCCGAGGACGGTGAACGCGATGGCCCCGCGTCCTCCCGGCGTCATCGTGAGCGCCGGCATGGTGAGGTTGTTGTCGTCCAGCGCGATGTAGCCCTCACGGGTCACCTTGCCCCGCGACCTGTCCGTCGTCATTGACGCTGGGGCGCAGGGCGAACCAGGCGACGCCCGCCTTGAGCTCGCCGTCGACCCGCACGGCCGTGCCCGAGGCTCCCCACAGGGTGCCGTCCACGAACCAGGTCTGCTGCATCCGGGAGTCGAGGGAGTCCGGCGAGGACTCCACCTCGTCGTGGGCGCGGCTCCACCTCGGGAAGAACGCCTTCCAGCACCCCGGGCCGAAGGTCTCGGGCAGCTTGGTGTCGTTGACGCACTCGCCGAGCGGGATGTCCCCGGTCTTCTGGTTGGACGCGGGCGGGAACGACGTAGGTCTGGCTGTTCGCCTTGCGGCTGCTGATCGACAGGTCGGGGGTCGCCGTGTCGAGGGACGAGGTGTTCGTGAGCGCCCACAGGCCGAGCCGGCGCGCCGTACCGGTGGGGTTGCCCGTCTCGCTGCCGTCACCGGCGACGGTGCTGAGCAGGAACTCGGTCCCTCCCGCTGCGGTGGAGTACTCACCGGCGGGAGAGGTGGCCGGCCAGACCGTCCACCCGGGAGTGCCGAGGAGCCGGAGGTTCTCGACCAGCGTCATGCGGACGCTCGCCGGGTGCCGCGCCAGCTCGTCCTTGGAGAAGGCGAACACCTGGGCAGCGTTGAAGCCCGGTCCGAACAGGTCGTACTCGTTGGTCGAGATGTAGATGCCGTTCGCGTCGGCACCGAGGTGCGGGTAGTCCTGGAAGCACGGACCGTGGGTGACGTCGTCCTCGTCCTTGCAGCCGTGGTCCGGGGTGCCGTCCGTGCCGTCGTTCTGAGCCGGCACCGAGTAGATCGTCCAGGCTCCGGTGGGGTCACCGGTGTTGGACACCGCGACGTCGATGGTGTTCTTCCCCGTGAAGCTGCCGTCCGGGTTGCTGCCGAGGGTCGTGAGCGCGACGACGAACCGGTTGTTGTCGGGGTCGTACAGGCACACCGGGTCGATGACCTGCGGTCCGATGACGCCCGTCGCTCGGTCGATCGCAGCCGGGTAGCCGAAGAACGTGTTGAGGTCCCGGACACCGGTGATCGCTGCGCCGGCCGCGGTGCTGCGGACCTGGATCGCGCTGTTCACCGCCTCGACGACGAACCCGTTGCCCACGCAGAGGGCCTGGTCGGGCGGTTCGAGCGAGAACTGGTTGCCCCCGTTCGCGAGCCGGGTGTCGCGGTGCGTCAGCCCGTCGACGCTCGCCTGCCAGTCGACGCCCCCGGCGACCCGGCTGGAGCGGACGTGTGGAGCCTCGAGCGGATGCTTGGGGAAGAGGCCGTGCTCGAAGTCCGGGCGTGGACGGTTGCTGTCCGCGCCACCTCCTCCTCCTCGCGCCCCGTCCGGATCTCGGGCTGCTGGAGCCGGTCGGGTCCTGAGCCCGTCGAACGGATGCTGGTCGTGCCACTGCTCGGGATCGCCCGGGTATCCCCCGAGGCGGGGGCGGTGGTGACCGCGGGGACTGTGACACCGAGTGCTGCGACGAGCACTGACGCTGCGCCGAGCCTGAGGACGTTCCGCATGACGCCTCCTCCGAGGGGCCATGCGGCTGGAGGGACCCAGTCGCGCTTCCCCCGCTACCTCGCATTCGAGACCCATCGGTCGTGGCGTCGCAAGAGTGCCGTTCGCGACGCGCTGGAAATTGGGAGGCATGCCACGAATGTCCGGTGCGCTGGTCTAGGCCGCGCCCGCGATGCGGCGGACCCGGCGTTCCCGGTTTCGGCGCCCGGGAGGTGGGCAGGGATCTGAGTTAACCAACTCGGCAGGAGCCCCTCATGACCAGCGTGACGAGTCCGGAACAGACCAGGCACAAGCTACCCATCCGCACCCTGATCGCCGCCAGCGTCGGCAACGCGGTCGAGTGGTACGACTGGACGGTCTTCGCGACGTTCTCGATCTACTTCGCGACCCAGATCTTCTCCGACGCCAACGAGTCGGCGGCCTTCATCGGCACCTTCGCGACGTACGCCGTCGCGTTCTTCTTCCGCCCGCTGGGCGGGATGCTGCTCGGCCGGTACGCCGACCTGCGCGGCCGCAAGCAGGCGATGCTGCTGACGATCGCGCTGATGGCCGGCGGCTCGTTCGTGATCGCCATCCTGCCGACGTTCGACCAGGTCGGCTGGCTCGCGCCGATCCTGCTGCTGGTCGCGCGCATCGCGCAGGGCATGTCGCTCGGCGGCGAGGTGTCCAACGCGTCGGCCTACCTCGCGGAGATCGCGCCTCCCGAGCGTCGCGGCCGCTACTCGTCGTTCTTCTACATCTCGACCGGCACGGCGGTGCTGCTCGCCTCGCTGCTCGGCGCGCTGCTCGCCAGCACGCTGAGCGACGACCAGCTCGCCGCGCTGGGGCTGGCGGGTGCCGTTCTTCATCGGCGGCCTGCTCGGCCTCGTCGGGGTCTGGCTGCGCAGGGACATGGCCGAGACCGAGCAGTTCGAGGAGAACAAGGCCAAGGCGCAGGCGATCAAGAACCCGCTGATGATGACGCTGCGCGAGCACCCGCGCGCGGTGGCGCAGCTGATGGGCTTCACGCTGCTCTCGACGCTCTGCTACTACACGTTCTTCTCGGCGCTGACGCCGTTCGCGGTCAAGCAGCAGGGGCTCGACGACGGCATGGTCTTCTGGGCGCTGTCCATCGCGACCGCGCTGTTCGTCGTGCTGCAGTACCCCTTCGGCTGGACCGCCGACCGGTTCGGCCGCAAGCCGCAGATGCTGATCTGGGCCGGGCTGATCGCGCGTCGGCATCGTGCCGATGTCGAAGCTGATCGCACCCGGCGCGAGCTTCGGTGCCGTGCTGCTGGTGTTCTGCTTCGGCCTCGGGCTGTACGCCGTGTTCGCCTCGATCGCCCCGGCGATCATGAGCGAGCTGTTCCCGACCGAGCTGCGCGGCCTGGGCATCGGCGCCTGGTACAACCTCACCGTCGCGGTCTTCGGCGGCACCGCCCCGCTGGTGATCCAGTGGCTCGGGGAGGCCGGCCACAGCAGCTGGTTCTTCTGGTACGTCGCCGTGGGCGCCGTCATCGCGTTCGTCGCGATCCTCACGCCTTCCCGAGACCAAGGGGTCGGTGCTGAAGTGAGCCGCGCGGTCGACCTGCTGGCCGACCTGGTGCGCGCCGACACCGTCGCGCACGCACGAGGGCGCCCTCGCCGAGACGCTCGCCGAGCGCCTCGACGGCCTGACGTGCACGTGGTCCGAGTTCCAGCCCGGCCGCGCCCAGCTGGTCGCCCGGTCCGGGGGCGAGGCGCCGCTGACGTTCACGGGCCACCTCGACACGGTCCCGGCGACGCCGTCGGACTGGTCGGTCGACCCGTGGGCCGCCGAGGTCGACGGCGACCGGATGGTCGGACGCGGCACCAGCGACATGAAGTCCGGCGTCGCCGCCCTGGTCGAGGCGGTGGCCGCGCACGTCGCCGACGGGCACGACTGCCGCGGCGTGCAGGTGGTGCTCACCTCGGGCGAGGAGACGGGCTGCGAAGGCGCGCTCACGATCCCGTCGTCCCTCCTGGCGCAAGGCGGTCCGCTGGTCGTCGCCGAGCCGACGGCCAACCGGCTGGTCCCGGCGCACAAGGGCGCTCACTGGATGCGGCTGACGGCGCACGGCCGGGCCGCGCACGGCTCGGCCCCGGAGCTCGGCGACAACGCCGCGGTGCGGCTGGCGCGGGCCGCGGTGGCGCTGCACGACTTCGACGGCTGGCCGACCCAGGACGGGTTCGGCTCGGTCACCGCGAACGTCGGCCTGCTGCGCGGCGGCGTGCAGCCGAACGTCGTACCCGATGCGGCCGAGATGCTGCTCGACGTCCGCACCCTGCCGTCCGCGTCCGGCGACGCGGTGCGCGACCTGGTCCGGTCCCTGGCCGGTGAGGGGGTCGTGGTCGAGGACCACGTCGTGCTGCCGCCGGTCGACACCGACCCCTCGGACGCGTTCGTCGCCCTGGTCTCCGAGGCGCTGGCGGCGACGGGCCTCGACGGCGGTCCCGCCGAGCCGGCCCGCTACTTCACCGACGCCTCCGCGCTGGTGCCGCTGCTCACCCCGTCGGGGGCGCGCCGGTGCCGACGGTGATCCTCGGGCCGGGCGAGCCGGACCAGTGCCACGTCGCCGACGAGTGGTGCTCGGTGAGCAAGGTCGACCGCGCCGTCGAGGTCTACGCCGAGCTGCTGCGGCGGTGGTGTGCCGGTCTGAGGGAATGCCCTCGGTCGGCCAGATGGTTGGGCCAGGCAATGTCTTCCTCCTCCACTGCCTCCGACGCGCGACGCATCTCGATCCTGGTCGGGCTGCTGTTCGGGCTCGCCGGCATGGGCAGCTCCTCGGCGGCGATCGCGCTGCCCGTGCTGGCCCGCGACCTCGACGTCAGCACGGGGGTCAGCGCGTGGGCGATCAGCCTGTACGCGCTGATGCTCGCGGTCGCGACCGCGGTCTACGGGCGGGTCTCCGACCTGGTCGGCATCCGGCTGCCGCTGCTGTTCGGCGTCGGCCTGATGACCACCGGCGCCCTGGTCGGCGCGCTCGCCCCGACTTCGGGGTGCTCCTCGCCGCCCGGATCTTCCAGGGCGCCGGCGCGGCCGCCGTACCCACGCTCGGGCGTGGCGATCATCAGCGCGCGGTTCCGCGGCAAGGTGCGGGCCACCGCGCTCGGCCGGGTCGCGGGCGTCGCCGCCGCGGTCAGCTGCCTCGGCCCGCTGGCCGGCGGCAGCGTCGAGGGCCTCCTCGGCTGGCGTGCCGTGATCGCCCTGCCGATGCTGGGCGCGCTGCTCGTGCCGCTCCTGTGGCGGTCGCTGCCCACCGAGGGCAGCGGCGCCCGCCTCGACCTGCTCGGCGCGGTCCTGGTGGCCGGTACGGCGGCCGGGCTGGTGCTGCTCGTGCAGTCGCCGTCGACCGGCCCCGTGGTGGCCGCCGTCGGCGCAGCGCTTGATCGCGCTCGGTGCCCCGGCCGTCGCGCTGTGGGTGCGCCGTCGGCCGCACGGCTTCCTGCCGATGTCCGTGATCCGCAACCCCGCCGTCGTGCGCAGCGCGCTCGCCGCGGCCGCCGTACCCGCCGCCTGGTTCGCGCTGCTGATCGCCGTGCCCGCCGTGCTGGTCGGCGAGGGCTGGGAGCCCTGGCTGGTCGGCGTCGCCCTGCTGCCGAGCGCCGTGACGGGTCTGCTCGCGCCCCGGGTCGCCGGCCCGCTGCTGTCCCGGGTCGGCCCCGCGCCGTCCCTGGCCCTCGCCGCGGTGATCGCCGCGGTGGCGCTCGCGATCGCGGCGCTCGGTGCCTCGCATGACCTCGGCCGTCCTGCTGGTGCTGGCCGTGGTCGCCGTGACGCTGGCCTTCGGGCTCGGCCAGCCCGCCCTGATGGCGGCCGTCGGCGACGCCGTCGAGGACGACGTGCGCGGAGTCGCGCTCGGCGTCGCCACGCTGTTCTTCCTGGTGGGCGGTGGCGTCGGCTCGGCCGTCGTCGGCGGGCTCGGCGACGTGCTGGGCATGGGGGAGGCGCTGCTGCTCCTGGCCGCCCTGCCGCTGCTCGGGCTGGCTGCCCTGGCGCCGCAGCTGCGGCGCGGGCCGGCGCCGGACCTGGCTGAGTGAGCAGATCCGGTCAGTCGGCGTACTCCGCGAACTGCTTCCGCATCAGCTCACGCGGGTGGGCTCCGTCCGCCGCGGCGGCGTACCACTCCAGCGTCTTGGAGATGGCTTGGCGCCAGTCCCACACCCCGCCCCAACCGAGGGTCTTCTGCGCCAGGGCCGGGTCGAGCGTGAGGTCCTCGGTCTCCACCATGCCCGGCTCGGCCAGCACCTTCCACGCGGGGACGGGTCCACCGGTGATTCGTTGCCACTCGCCGGCCGCGAACTCGACCAGCGTCAGCACCGGCACCGCCTGGGACTGGTCGGGCCCGAAGTTGAGCGCCCGCGGCACGTCCTCGCCGGCGGCCAGCGCCTCGGCGTAGGCCAAGTAGCCCTCGAGCGGCTCGATCACGTGCTGCCACGGCCGGATCGCGGTCGGGCGGCGCAGCGTGAGGGCGGCGCCGGCGGACCACGCCCGGACGATGTCGGGGACGATCCGGTTCACCGACCAGTCGCCGCCGCCGATCACGTTGCCGGCGCGGGCGGTCGCGACCGGGACCTCGAGGCCGGGCCAGGACTGGGTCACCAGCTCGGCGCACGCCTTGCTCGCGGAGTAAGGGTCCTTGCCGCCCAGGTAGTGGTCCTCGACGTACGGCGTTGCCTGGCGCACGTCGTACACCTTGTCGGTGGTGACGATCACGCCGGCTTGCAGCTCGGGGAGCCCGCGCAACAGGTCGAGGACCTGGACGGTGCCCATCACGTTGGTGCGGAACGTGAGAGCCGGATCGCGGTACCCCTCGCTCACGAGGGACTGGGCGGCCAGGTGCAGCACGACGTGCGGCGAGAAGTCCCGTGCGTCCGATATCCAGTCCGAGGTCGCAATGTCTGCGCGGGTCTCGGTCAGGTCGTCGAACGCCAGCTGGTCCCACAGGCTGGGTTCGCCGTGGGATCCCGGCAGCGAGACGCCGTGCACCTTGGCGCCGAGGTCGCGCAGCCGCGTGCTGAGCCACGATCCCTTGAACCCGGTGTGCCCGGTGACGAGGACGCGCCTGCCCGACCAGTAAGCAGAGTCATGCATGTGGGGCATGGAGACCATCCGTGTCGTCGTGTCGGCGCCGTTTGGATGCGCCGATTGAACCACGCGTGCAGACGGGTAGCCTGCCTCGGGTCACGAGGAAGGACAGCACCCTGTGAGCACCGCACCGCAGCGCTCCGGTGGCGCACGTCGCCAGCTGGCCGGCGGCACCCTCCTCGTAGGTCTCGGCCTCGGCGTCACCGGCCTGGGCACCGTCCTGATGATGGCGGTGACAGCGCGGGCGCTGCCCCCGCAGGAGTACGCCGGTTTCGCGGTCTGGTGGACCGTCGCCACCCTGCTGGGTACGACGTTCGGCGTGTTCGAGGCCTACCTCGCCCGGCTGGTCGTCGCGAGCCGCGCGGCAGGACGCTCGCCGGGGGTGGTCACCGGCCTGCTCGCCGGGCGGGCCGCCGTCGCCGTCGCCGTCATCACCCTCGTCGTGCTGGTGCTGTCCCCGGTGCTCGGCACCGAGCTGTTCGACGGTCACCGCGACGCCGCCCTCGTCCTGCCGGTGTTCACCGCCCTCGCCGCGGGTCAGTCGATCCAGCGCGGCGTAGCCACCGGGCGCCAGGACTTCCGCGCCATCTCGGCCCAGCTGAGCACCGACGGCGCGCTGCGCTTCCTGCTGACCGGCGGCCCTGGTCGTGGGCGGTGCCGACTCGCTGCTGACCCTGACCCTGGCCTGCTGCGCGGCCGCGGGGCTGAGCCTCGTCGTCGGCGGGCTGCTCTGCCGCGGCTGGCTCGCACCGCTGCGGCTGCGGGGCACCGAGGCCGCGATCCGGCCGCTGCTGTACCTGCTCGTCGGGTCGGTCGGCCCGCTGCTGGCCAACAACGGGTCTGTCCCGTGGCTCGCGAGCACGGACTCGGTCGACGCCTACACGCTGGGCGCCTTCGCCGCTGCGGTGACGTTGAGCCGGATCCCCACGCAGTTCGTCTCGGCCATCTTCGGCCCCTTGCTCGCGCAGCTCGCCCAGGCGGTCGAGGGAGACGACGAGGAGACCTTCCGGCACCTTCGCCGAAGCTCTGAACTCGCCGCCGCCGTCCTCGGGCTGCTGTTCGTGGTCGCCTTCGCGGTCCTGGGGCCGTGGGTGCTCTCGGTCTATCTCGGGCCGGGCTACCGCCTGGGCGTCCTGAACCTAGCCGTGCTCGCCGCCGCGAGCAGCGTCATGTTCGTCGCCGTCGTGCAGCAGGCCAGCCTGGCCGCCCTCGACCGTTGGCCGCGGATCGCGCTGGCCTGGGTGGTGGGGACCGTGGGCTTCCTGATCGTCCTGGCACTGCCAGGGGAGCCGCTGTGGCGGGCCACATTGGCTCCCCTCGTGGGCGTGCTCGCGGCTCTCGTGTCGCTGGCCTTCCTCAGCCGGGGCGCATGGGCGCTTCGACGCGAGGCGACGAAGACAGAAGTGTGATCAGCGTTCGCGGCGCAGGACCCCGTCGCGGAACTCGCTCACCAGGGCGCGTCGGCCCCAGTCGGAGGGCGCGTAGTCGTCGCGCTCGGCGAGGAAGGCCCGTACGGCCGTCAGCGGGTTGTCGCCGCGGCCCCAGGGGCGGCCCTCGAAGTGGTCCTCCGGGAACTCCTCGACCAGGGTGTCGGCGACCAGCACCAGCTCCCGACGGGAAGCAGCGGCGCGAGGCAGCGCAGCTCGGCCAGGACGTGGTCGTGGGTGTGGTTGCTGTCGAGGATGAGCACGGCCCGCTCGGCGCCGCGCCGAGGAACCGTGCGCGCGGCCTCGGCGGCGATCGTCCGACGGTGGAGTCCGCCTCGAGCAGCTCGACGCCCGCCGCCAGCGGGTGGTCCGCGAAGGGCGGTCGTGGTGTGCGGGTAGATCTTGTGGTCGATGCCGAGCACGGCCGGCGTCTCACCGGTCAGACGCATCAGGCTGGCGTCGAGCAGCATGCTGCCGCCGCGGGCGACGCCGGTCTCGACGACTCGCTGCGGGCGGTAGGCCCAGAACAGCTCCTGGAGCACGACGATGTCGTCGGGGAGCCGGATGATCGGGACGCCGGCCCACTCCCACTGGTAGGTGAAGCGGTGCTCGCTCGGCGGCGACCTGCAGCGCGACGGCGCCGGTCGCGCAGCGATCTGCGTCGCCTGCCAGCGACCGCGCGCCAGCTCGGCCCGGTCGGCGGCGTACTCGTCCGCGTCGGGGACGTAGTCGCCGTGCGAGGTGCGGCTCCGTCGTGCCGATCGCCGTCAGTCATCTGCGAAGAACTCCTCTGTCCTCGTCGGTGTCCCAGCCCCGGTCGGTCAGCCAGGTGATGTCGGCAGCCTCGTCGGCGTGAGCGCTCGAGGTGTCTGCGGCTGCGGTGCGGCCGCCAGGCGGCGCCGAGGCGCATCCACCAGGTCGGCGACCCGGCGCAGCCAGCCCGAATCCGACCGGAAGATCGCCCGTGAGCCCTGGGTCACAGCGGCCTCGACGGCGCGGGCGACGTCCTCGGCGTGCACGAAGTCGTGGCTGCGCCCTGGCGTCTGCAGCTCCACGGGGGTCCCGCTCCGGCGCGCCTCGAGCGCCTGCGCGACGAGCGACGGGCGTTCCTGCCGTCTCGTCGAAGACGTAGAACGGCCGCAGCCAGCCGATGGCGCCCGTCTGAACGTCAGCGATCCAGCCGGCGTCGGAGCTCGGTCTTCGCCGCGGCGTAGGCGTCGACCGGGCTGTCCTCCCGGTCGACGACGGTCCCGGTCGGCCAGAAAGCGGTGCCGGTGGCGCGGCAGGCCGTCACGCAGCTCCAGGCTGGCGGCGAGCCATCGGGCGTTGTCGTCGGAGTGGCGGTAGCCGGCGGTCCGCTCGCGCACCAGGCCAGGTGCACGACGAGGTCGGGACGAACGGTCTCCACGAGTCGAGCGGCCGCGCCGGGGACCAGGAGGTCGATGTCGGCGCTGCGCACAGGAACCGGCGCGAACGCGGGGTCGGACCAGTGCCGGAGCACCAGCGAGCCGATCAGGCCGCCGGCGCCGGTGATCAGGACTGAGGCGGCCACCGGTGCCCCTTCCGGTCCTTGTCGGAGATGCGCGTGACCGGGAGCGGCCAGGCGACGCCGACCGTGGGGTCGTCCCACGCGCAGCGTCCGCGCGTGGTCGGGAGCGAAGGGAGCGCCGATCAGGTAGGTGAGGCAGGTGTCGTCGGCCAGGGTCTGGTAGCCGTGCGCGACTCCCGCGGGCACGTGCAGCGCGACGTCGTCGTCCGCGGTCAGCTCGACCGAGATCCACTGCCCGTAGGTCGGCTCCTCGGGACGGAGGTCGACCAGGACGTCGTACAGCGGCGCCGCGGGTCACCCACAGCGTCTTGGTCTCCTCGAACGGCGCGACCTGGTAGTGCATCCCGCGCACCGTTCCGGCTTCCACGTTGCGTGGTGCTCACGACCTCCTCGACGCGGACGTCGATGCCCGTGGCGGCGCGCGTCGTCGACGACGACGACCTTGCGGAGCTCGCCCCGGTCGTCGTCGTGCGCGGACGCCCAGCAGCCGGGTGACGCCCCGCAGGCGGTGGCTTCCGCGATCATCGTCGGATCATCCGACGGTCTGCATCGCGGGTACGGCGATCCAGGAGGTCGATCCGGGGGAGCAGCTCCTGGACCAGCGGGGCGATCTCGTGCGCGAGGTTCCAGGGCAGGATCAGCACGTCGTCGGGCGTCGTACGCAGCGAGCTCGGTCGGGCGCCGCGACCGGGACCTGCGTGCCGGGCAGGAACTTGCCCTGCTTCTGCTCGCTGCCGTCGACCACGACGACGAGGTCGTCGCAGACGCACGCCGGCGGCGTTCATCAGCGTGTTGCCCTTGGCCGCGGCGCCGTACGCCGGCGACCGTCCGGCCGGACGCGCGCCGCTCGTCGAGCCAGGAGCGCAGGCCGTCGATGGCCGACCGGCTGCGCGCCGCGAACGACTCCCACAGGTCGTCGGGAGAGCAGGCCGGAGGCCAGCTCCTCCTCGATGGTCGCCGGCACGCTCGGCGTCGACCGTACCGCGCCCCGCGCCGCGTGAGCCAGTAGCGGTTGGAGCCGCCGTGGGTGGCTGAGCCGTTCGACCCGCACCAGCGCGAGCCCGAACGGCTCGACGACGCGGGCCACCGCGTGGGCGCGTGAGGTAGGAGAAGTGCTCGTGGTAGATCGTGTCGAACTGGGCCTCGCTGCAGCAGGGTGAGGAAGGACGGGTTCTCGACCGTGATGACCGTGCGGTCGTCGCACAGGTGCGCGAGGCCGGCGGTGAAGTCCTGCAGGTCCGGCACGTGGGCCATCACGTTGTTGGCCGCGACCAGGCGCGGGTGGCCGTGCTCGGCGACCAGCGCCGCGCCGTGTCGAGGCCGAAGAACGCCGAGACCGTCGGCACGCCCTTGGCCCGGGCGATGTCCGCGACGCCGGCGCCGGCTCGACGCCGAGCACCCGGATGCCGAGCGCCTGCACCTGCTCGAGCAGGTACCCGTCGTTGCTGGCGATCTCCATGACCAGGTCGTCGGGGCCCAGGACGAGCGCCTCCTGCATCGCTCGCGCGTACGCGCCCGGCGTGGGCGACCCACGACGTGCTGACCGAGGACAGGTAGGGGTACTCCGCGCCGAAGATCCGCTCGGGGAGGACGTACTCGCCGACCTGGCCCGAGCCCGCAGAGCGGGCAGACCCGCAGGTGCAGCGGGAACGTCGGGTCGGGGGTCGTCCTGCGAGCAGCGCCATCTCGTTGGACAGCGGCTGGTCGCCGAGGTCGAGGACGGACACGGGGTCCGGCGGCTGCCGCAGCCGCGGCAGACCTCGGTCCCGCGGGGGGTCAGCTCGTTCATCGGGTCACCCACGGGGCGTCGCCCGACTCCCACATGCGGTTCAGCTCGTCCCGCTCGCGCAGCGTGTCCATCGGCATCCAGAATCCGTCGTGCTCGTAGGCCGCGAGCTGGCCCCGCTCGGCCAGGGTCGACGAGGACGGTCGTCTCGAAGACCGTGGCGTCGTCCTCGACGAGGTCGAGCACCTCGGGCTCGACGACGAAGTAGCCGCCGTTGATCCGGTCGTGCGACTCGCGGGGCTTCTCGCGGAAGTGCGTGACCATGCCGTCCTCGATGCCCAGGGCGCCGAACCGCGGCGGCGGGTGCACGGCGGTGACGGTGGCCAGCGCGCCGGCTCGCCTCGTGGTGCTCGACGACGGCGTCGACGGGGACGTCGGCGAGGCCGTCGCCGTAGGTGAGCAGGAAGCGCTCGGTCGAGCAGCGCCGCGACAGTCGACCGAGCCGGCCGCCGGTCATGCTGTCCGCGCCGGTGTCGATGAGGGTCACGCGCCAGTCGTGGGTGCTGCTGGGAGAGGTACTCGCACGCTGCCGCTGGCGAGGTCGATCGACATGTCGCACTCGTGCATCAGGTAGTTGGCGAAGTACTCCTTGATGACGTAGCCCTTGTAGCCCAGGGCCACCACGAAGTCGGCGTACCCGAAGGTCGCGTAGTGGTTCATGATGTGCCACAGGATCGGGCCGGCCACCGATGGAGACCATGGGCTTGGGGATGGCGTGGGTCTCCTCCGCGAGGCGGGTGCCACGGCCTCCGGCCAAGATCACTGTCTTCATGAGGCGCTCCTCCTCGGAGGCTTGAGGCGTCCCGTCCACCCGAGACCAGGCAACGGCTGTGTGCCTGCAACCAACCGTCCCACACCAAGTGCTTGAGCCAGTGTCGGCGCAGCGAGACATGCGACCAGCTCAACGCGTGCGATGCGGGCGGTGCGTCGGATCCACCCCGTCGCGCTTGGTTTCCAGCCACAGGTCACGCCACAAGCGCAACATCAGCCAGTTTCCGCGCTTCCTGCCGGGGCTGAGACCCTCCGCGGTCTCGTTAGCCGACTTCACCGCGTACACGCGGTACTCGTACGAGGGGTTCGTCGATCACGAGCAGTGGGCCCCGCAGCAGAAACCACCAGGTGAGCAGCACATCAGCCCCCCAGGTCTCGCGAAACATCGGTGAGGCGAGGAGCAGCAGAACGGCGGTAGCAGGCAGTAAGATCTCGGTCCACCGCGGGCGACGCAGGAACGAGCGAAAGCGCGTCCGCCGGTCGTCCGAGGCGAGCTGTTCGTCGTCGCTTGCTGGCCCTGCCGAGCGCCGTCCACGTCGATGAACTGGATGGCGGGCAGGCAGGCGGGTGCGGACGGGTTCGCGTCAAGGGCGGTGAGCGATCGCTCGACGAACGTGGGAGCGAGCCGGTCGTCGGCGGCGAGCCAGGCGAAGTAGGTCCCGCTCGACTCGCGAACGGCCGGTTGAAGTTGGCGACGGCGCCGAGGTTCTCGGGGGCAGTGCGCACTGCCTCCTGGCCCAGGGCGGCGACCGCGATCTCGCGTGTCCTGTCGGTCGAGCAGTTGTCGAACACGAGGCGCTCTGTGGGATCGACGGTTTGCGCCTGCACCGACGCCAGTGCCTCGCCGAGGTACCGCTCGCCGTTGAAGACCGGGATCGCGACCGAAACGGTGTTGAGGCCAGTCGCCCCCATGCACAGACCTTTCCTAGAACTCCTCCGGCTGACAGGCCACCCTAGCGGAGCAAGGAGGCACACGTGCACCCCCGGACCGCTCAGCCCTTGCGCGCCCGCGCGGCGGTGCGGCCGCGCTGGCCGGCGTCCAGGACGAGCTTGCGGATCCGGACGGTGTCGGGGGTGACCTCGACGCACTCGTCGTCGCGGCAGAACTCCAGGCTCTGCTCGAGCGAGAGCTTCTTCGGCGGGATGAGCTTCTCGAAGTTGTCCGAGGTGGAGGAGCGGACGTTGGTCTGCTTCTTCTCCTTGGTGATGTTCACGTCCATGTCGTCCTCGCGGGAGTTCTCGCCGACGATCATGCCCTCGTAGACCTCGGTGGTCGGGTCGACGAACATGATCCCGCGCTCCTGCAGGTTGGTCATGGCGTACGCCGTGGCGGCACCCGAGCGGTCCGCGACGAGCGAGCCGTTGTTGCGCGAGCGGATCTCGCCGGCCCAGGGCTCGTAGCCCTCGAAGACGTGGTGCGCGATGCCGGTGCCGCGGGTGTCGGTGAGGAACTCGGTCCGGAAGCCGATCAGGCCGCGCGCCGGGACGAGGAACTCCATGCGGACCCAGCCGGTGCCGTGGTTGGTCATCTGCTCCATGCGGCCCTTGCGGACGGCGAGCAGCTGGGTGATCGTGCCGAGGTACTCCTCCGGCGCGTCGATGGTCAGCCGCTCGGTGGGCTCGTGGACCTTGCCGTTGATCTCGCGGGTGACGACCTGCGGCTTGCCGACGGTGAGCTCGTAGCCCTCGCGGCGCATCTGCTCGACGAGGATCGCCAGCGCCAGCTCGCCACGGCCCTGGACCTCCCAGGTGTCGGGACGCTCGGTGGGCAGCACGTTGATCGAGACGTTGCCGACCAGCTCGGCGTCGAGGCGGTCCTTGACCAGGCGGGCGGTGACCTTGGTGTTCTTGGTCGGGCCGCGACCGGCCAGCGGCGAGCTGTTCGTGCCGATGGTCATCGAGATCGCGGGCTCGTCGACCGTGATCAGCGGGAGGGCCACCGGGTTCTCCGGGTCGGCCAGCGTCTCGCCGATCATGATGTCGCTCATGCCGGCGATGGCGACGATGTCGCCGGGGCCGGCGCTCTCGCCCGGCTTGCGCTCGAGGCCCTCGGTCACGAGGAGCTCGGTGACCTTGACGTTCTGCACCGAGCCGTCACGCTTCATCCACGCGACCTGCTGACCCTTCTTGAGGGTGCCCTCCTTGACGCGCACCAGCGCGAGCCGGCCGAGGAACGGCGAGGAGTCGAGGTTGGTGACGTGCGCCTGGAGCGGGGCGTCGGCGTGGTACTTCGGGGCCGGGATCGTGTCGACGATGGTCTGGAACAGCGGCTCGAGGTTCTCGCTGTCCGGCAGGCCGCCGTTCTCCGGCATCGTTGATGCTCGCGCGGCCGTTCTTGGCGGAGGCGTAGACGACCGGGAAGTCGAGGGCGTCCTGGCTGTGGCTGTCGTCGAGCAGGTCCATGAACAGCTCGTAGGTCTCGTCGACGACCTCGGCGATCCGGGCGTCGGACCGGTCGACCTTGTTCACCACGAGTACGACGGGCATGTCGGCGTTCAGCGCCTTGCGCAGCACGAACCTGGTCTGGGGGAGCGGACCCTCGGAGGCGTCCACGAGGAGCACGATGCCGTCGACCATGGACAGCCCGCGCTCGACCTCGCCGCCGAAGTCCGCGTGGCCCGGGGTGTCGATGATGTTGATCGTCATCGCGCCGCCCTCGACGTCCTTCGCGGCCGCACCGGTGTAGCGGATCGCGGTGTTCTTCGCGAGGATCGTGATGCCCTTCTCGCGCTCCAGGTCGCCGGTGTCCATCGCCCGGACATCGACGTGCTGGTGCTCCCCGAAGGCGCCGCCCTGCCAGAGCATCGCGTCCACCAGGGTGGTCTTGCCGTGGTCGACGTGCGCCACGATCGCGACGTTGCGGAGGTCGGTGCGGTGCAGGGTGTTCTCGGGCATGGCGGGACTGTCGTCACTTTCAACTGGGGGTCCGCGACGTCATACGAGGTGGTCGCGCGGGCGACCAGGGCGGATGACGCAACGCTGGGATCGGACCCCAGTCTACCGTCAGAGGGCGGTCTGGCCCGAATCGAGCGCCCGGTCGAGCGCCGCCTCGGCGTGCAGGGTGGTGCTCGGGAAGACCGGGATCTCGGAGTCGGCCTGCTTGACCAGCAGCTCCAGCTCCGTGCAGCCGAGGATCACGCCCTGGGCGCCGGCGTCCCAGAGGTCCTCGATGACACCGACGACCGTCGTGCGCGAGGTGTCGAGCACCTTCCCGTGCACGAGCTCGCCGTAGATGATCTGGTCGATGGCGTCGTGGTGGGACGGCGCGGGGACGACGATCTCGAGGTCGTGCGACGCGAGCCGCTCGATGAAGAACGGCTGCTGCATCGTGTACGACGTACCGAGCAGCCCGACCGTGTCCAGACCGCGCGCCCGGCAGGCGTTGGCGACGACGTCGGCGAGGTGCAGGAACGGGATGTCGACGGCCGCCTCCACCTGGTCCGCGACGGTGTGGAAGGCCGTCGTGCACATCATCAGCAGGTCGGCGCCCGCGGCCTCCAGGCCCTTCGCGGCGTCGGCCAGCAGGGCGGCGACGTCGTCCCACCGGCCCGCTCGCTGCAGCTCGGTGAGCTCGTGGAAGTCGACGCTGGACATCACCAGACGGGCGGAGTGCAGCCCGCCGAGGCGCTGCTCCACGCCGAGGTTGAGCAGCTTGTAGTACTCGAGGCTGCTCTCCCAGCTCATCCCGCCGACCAGTCCGATGCTCAACATGCGGGGGAGTCTTTCACAGGCGGGTTTTGCCTTGTCGGCGCTCGGGGATAGACCTGAGACATGACCCGCTGCCAGTTCGTCCCGCCCTACCTCCTCGAGAAGATCGCCGCCTCCCACCCCGACCCGGCGACCTGCGAGCGTGGGCGAGCGGACCCTGCAGATCGACGCGGCGCTGCGTTCCCGCCGGACGGCCGCCGCACCGGCGCCCGCGGTCACGGGCGACGAGCCGTTCTCGGTGTTCACCGCCGACAACGGCACCGACCTGCCGGGCAGGTTGGTCCGGGCGGCGGGCGACCCCGAGTCCGCCGACCAGGCGACCGACGAGGCCTACGTCGGCGTCGAGGCGTCGCTCGCGCTGTTCTCCGAGGTCTTCGGCCGTTCGTCGTACGACGACAAGGGTGCGCCGGTCATCGCGACGGTGCACTACGAGCAGGACTACGACAACGCCTTCTGGGACGGCACCCAGCTGGTGTTCGGGGACGGCGACGGCAGGGTCTTCGACCGGTTCACGAAGCCGGTCGACGTGCTCGGCCACGAGCTCAGCCACGCGGTCACCCAGTTCAGCGCCAACCTGACCTACCAGGGCCAGTCCGGCGCGCTCAACGAGTCCGTCTCCGACGTGTTCGGGTCCTGCCTCAAGCAGCGTCTGCTCGCGCAGACCGTCGACCAGGCCGACTGGCTCATCGGCGAGGGCATCTTCCTGCCGTCGATCAACGGGAAGGCGCTGCGATCGATGGCGGCGCCCGGCACGGCGTACGACGACCCGACGATCGGCAAGGACCCCCAGGTCGCGACGATGGCCGACTTCGTGGACACCACCGAGGACAACGGGGGCGTGCACACCAACTCGGGCATCCCCAACAAGGCGTTCCACCTCGCGGCGACCGGGATCGGGGGCAGCTCCTGGGAGGGCGCCGGGAAGATCTGGTACGCCGCGCTGACCTCCGGGATCGGGGCGGACACGGACTTCGCCGGCTTCGCGGCCGCGACGGTCGCGGCGGCTCGGGACGTCTCCGACCAGGCCGCGGAGGTCGTCCGGTCCGCGTGGGCGGAGGTGGGGGTCGACGGCTCGGCACCCGGCGGGGCGGCGCCCCGCTCCGACGGGTCGCCGCGTGGCGGTCACCCGTTCGGGCGGCTTCGCCGGGTTGCGTCAGGCGGGCGAGCTGACGCTGGGCGACGACCCGCGCACCCCCGAGGTCGAGTCACTGCTCGGCCGCATCGACGTGCGCAGCCTGGCACCGCACCGACCCCAGCCGGACCGGTTCGTCTACAGCTTCGACCTCGCCGGCGAGCAGGTCACCGTCGGGGAGCAGGACCTCACACCCGACCTCGAGCAGCTCGCCACGATCCTGCTGCGCTGACCCGCTCGAGGGTGCTCAGCGAGGCGGGACGCGGTGCACCTTGTGCTGCGCGGCCTGCGCGCGGGGCCGGATGACCAGCTCGTCGATGTTCACGTGCGAGGGTCGGGTGACCATCCAGGTGATCGCGTCGGCGATGTCGTCGGCCGTGAGCGGCTCGGCGACCCCGTCGTACACCGCCTCGGCCTTGGCCTGGTCACCGTCGAAGCGGACCAGGGCGAACTCGTCGGTCCTGACCATCCCGGGGGCGATCTCGCAGACGCGGACCGGCTGGTCCCACAGCTCCAGGCGGAGCGTCTCGGACACGACCTGCGTGCCGTGCTTCGCGGCCGTGTAGCCGGCGCCGCCCTCGTAGGCGATCCGCCCGGCGGTCGAACCGACGTTGAGGATCACGCCCGCGCCGCTGGCGACCAGGGCCGGCACGAGCGCCTTGGTGACCTGCATCAGGCCGATCACGTTCACCTCGTACATCCGCCGCCAGTCGTCCGGGTCCGCCTCGGCCACGGGGGAGGCGCCGAAGGCGCCACCGGCGTTGTTCACGAGCACGTCGAGCCGGGGACCGACGGACTCGGCCAGCGCGGCGACGTCCTCGGCCGACGTCACGTCGCACCGCACCGCCGTACCCCCGATCTCCGCGGCGAGCGCCTCGACCCGGTCCAGCCGCCTCGCCGCGCAGAACACGTGGAAGCCCGCCGCGGCGAGGTGTCGCGCGGTGGCTGCACCGATCCCGCTGCTGGCTCCGGTCACGACGGCGCTCTTGGTGGGCATGCAGGAGATTCTGCCCGAACCGCGGCAGCGCCGTGCACGCGCCCGCCCGTCCGGACCACCCTCCCGCCCAACGGGACAAATCGGTCGCGACACGGCACACTCGGCTCCATGAACGTGTCCCGTGCGGCGGCGGTCGCCGCGGTCCTGGGGGGTCTCGTCTGGGTCGTCGCAGCGGTCGTCGACCTGGGTCAGGACGTGAACCCGGTCGCGTCGGCCGTCGGCCTGGTCGGGTTCCTGCTGGCCCTGGCCGGGGTGGGGTACTCCCTCGTCGACCAGGCCCCGTTGTGGCTGCGCGCAGTCGTGACCGTCGCCACCCCGCTGCTCGGCTACGGGGTCTGGTTCACGATCGTCGACGCCTTCACCGACTCCGCCCTCCCGGTGCTGGTCAGCGGCCTGGTGATGCTGGCCGTCGGCGGGTTCATCCTGCTCCGGGACCGCGGGTCCGTGCCGGCCGAGACCCCCGTCCGCGGTCGCCGCGCCGCCCGCTGAGCGCTCGCCCCGTCCGGAATACGTGTGACGCCACCCGGGTTGGGGACATGGAGGTATGCCCGTGAGCCCTGACCAGTACGACGAGACTTCTGCACGCGCGCGCCACGGGCGGGTCGCGATGATCAGCGTGCACACCTCGCCGCTCGACCAGCCGGGCACCGGTGACGCGGGCGGCATGAACGTGTACGTCGTCGAGCTCGCCAAGCGGCTGGCCGCCCGGAACGTCGCCGTCGAGATCTACACGCGCGCGACGTCGTCGGCCCTCCCGCCGAGCGTCGAGGCGTTCCCCGGCGTCACGGTCAACCACGTGCACGCCGGACCGTTCGAGGGCCTCACCAAGGGCGAGCTCCCCGGCCAGCTCTGCGTGTTCGCCCGCGAGGTGCTGCGGGCCGAGGCCCGCCACGACCAGGGCTGGTACGACGTCGTGCACTCCCACTACTGGCTCTCCGGCCAGGTCGGCGCCCTGGTCCGCGACCGGTGGAGCGTCCCGCTCGTGCACTCGATGCACACGATGGCCAAGGTCAAGAACGCCTCGCTCGCCGTCGGCGACACCCCCGAGCCGTCGGCCCGGGTGATCGGCGAGGAGCAGGTCGTCGAGGCCGCCGACATGCTGATCGCGAACACCGACATCGAGGCCAAGCAGCTGCTCGAGCTGTACGACGCCGACCCGGCCCGCGTCGAGGTCGTGCACCCCGGCGTCGACCTCGACGTGTTCCGTCCCTCGTCCTCGGCCCGCAGCCGCCTCGGCCTGCCCCAGGACGCGGTGGTGCTGATGTTCGCCGGCCGCATCCAGCCGCTGAAGGCCCCGGACGTGCTCCTGCACGCCGTACGCTCCCTGCTCGACCGTGACCCGTCGCTCCGGTCGCGGCTCGTCGTACCCGTCGTCGGCGGCCCGTCCGGCACCGGCCTCGAGCACCCCGAGTCGCTGGCCCAGCTCGCCGACTCGCTCGGCGTCGCCGACGTGGTCCGGTTCGTGCCGCCCGTCGGCCAGGCCACGCTGGCGGACTGGTACGCCGCCGCCACGCTGGTCTGCGTGCCGTCCTACAACGAGTCCTTCGGGCTGGTCGCCGTCGAGGCCCAGGCCGCGGTACGCCGGTCGTGGCGGCCGCCGTGGGCGGGCTCACCACCGTCGTGCGCGACGGCGTCTCCGGGCTGCTCGTCGAGGGTCACGACCCCGCCGACTACGCCCGGGCGATGGAGCGGATCATCGCGGCGCCCGGCCTGCGGGCGGAGCTGTCCAGCGGGGCCGTCCGTCAGGCGGCGAGCTTCGCCTGGGAGCGCACCGCGGACCGGACGCTCGAGGTCTACCGGGCCGCCGCCCGGTCGATGCGCGACGACCTCGCCGGAGCCCGCGGGTGAGCCCCTCGGCGCGCGAGCAGGCGCTCGACACGGTGCGCGGCACGCTCGGCGAGTCCGACCTGGTGTGGAAGGAGATCTCCGACGGGGTGTTCACCGTCGAGCTCCCCGGCGAGAAGAAGCTGTCCACACCGTGCCGCCTCGACGTCGGCGAGCACGCGTTCGGCGTGCACGCCTTCGTCTGCCGGCAGCCCGACGAGAACCACGAGCGGGTCTACCGCTGGCTGCTCGAGCGCAACCTGAGGATGTTCGGCGTCTCGTTCGCCGTCGACGCCGCCGGCGACATCTACCTCGACGGCCGGCTGCCGCTGGTCGCCGTCACGCCGGACGAGATCGACCGGCTGCTCGGCTCGGTGCTGACCTACGCCGACGGCTCGTTCAACACGATCCTCGAGCTCGGGTTCGCCTCCTCCATCCGCAAGGAGTGGGAGTGGCGACGCAGCCGCGGGGAGTCCACCCGCAACCTCGAGGCGTTCCGCGGCTGGCTCGAGAAGGACTAGCGGACCACGAGGTCGGCCGGCGCGATGCCGAGCAGGTCGACCAGTGACCGCTCGCCGAGCGGCGTCACCACCAGCGCCCGGCTCCGGTCCGGTCGACGGACCCAGTCCCGGTCCACGAACGTCGTGCACAGCGCTGCGCCCAGGCCCCCGGCGAGGTGCGGGGTCCGCTCGGTGAGGTCGATGCAGTCGCGGACCAGGGCCCGTCGTTGGTCCTCCAGTCCCGCGACGTCGACGCCCAGGTCCGCGAACCAGTCCCGCCCTCGGGTCGTCACTCCCAGCCCGCCCCGGTGGTGCAGCAGCCGTGCGTGGAGCATCGCGTCGTGCACGGCCACGCCGAGCCTCCCGGCGAGATGGTCGTAGCAGGTGCGTGCGGTCGCGAGCCGCCGGCGCTCGCGCACCGCGTTCAGCGACCTGGGTGAGTCGGCCTCCCCGAACCGGCTCAGCGACTCGACCAGGTCGGCGACCTCCGGGCCCGCCAGCCGGACGAACTTGTGCCGGCCCTGTGTCTCGGAGCGCACCAGGTGTCCGGCCTCCAGCCGGTTGACGTGCTCGCTGGCCGCCGGCTTGCCGACCGCCGCAACGACCGCGAGCTCGGACACCGTCCAGGCCCCGCCGTCGAGCATGGCCAGGCACATGGCCGCCCGGCTCTCGTCTCCGAGCAGGCAGGCGGTCGCCGCGACCGTGCGGGCCGAGGTCATGCCGGCGCCCCCTCGGGCACGCGCGCCTTCGGCTTCCTCCGGGCCAGCGCGACGCCGACCAGGGCGAGCACCCCGCCGACGTACGCCATCGCCGGCGGCGCCTCCGCGAGGAACACCCAGCTGAGCAGCACGGTGATCGGCGGCACGAGGTACGTCGTGACGCTCAGGTTGCCGGCGCTCATGTGCGACAGCGCGAAGGCGTACGTCGAGAACGCGATCGCGGTGGGGAACACGCCGAGGAACACCACCCACCAGATGTCCGCGGTGCCGGCCGCCCCGACGTCGTGGACCAGGTCGCCGGCGAACGGCAGGCAGGCCACGGCGCCGACCGTGCAGGCGACCCAGGTCACCTCGATCGCGGGCAGCCGCGCGACCAGCGGCTTCTGGAGGATCAGGCTGACGGCGTACGCGGCGGCCGAGGTCAGGCAGAGCAGCACGCCGATCGGGTCGCGGTCGCCGTGGTCGGCGGTCGACGTGGCGATCAGCACGACGCCGGCGAACGCCACCAGCAGGCCCACGCCGAGGGCGGGGGTCGCCTTCTCCTTGAGGAACACGGCGGCGAGCACGGCGACGAGCACCGGGGAGAGCTGGATCAGCATCGCGGCCGTGCCGGCGTCCACCCGGAGCTCGCCGGCGTTCAGGGCGACGTTGTAGAGCCCGAACCAGAGCAGGCCGATCGCCACCAGCCCGGGCCACTCGCGCCGGCTCGGCACGACCCAGCCGCGGGTGGCGAGGACGATCCCGAGTGCCACCGAGCCGACGAGCAGCCGCCCCAGCGAGAGGGCTCCCGGCGAGAACGAGTGCCCCAGGTGCCGGATCGCGACGAACGCGGACGACCAGAAGAGCAGCGTGACGGCGACCGCGACGAGGGGCAGGGCAGGGTGGCGGGGTGCGGGCATGGCTCGACGTTAGTGCGACAACGGTTCGGCGCCCACCGAAACGTTGCCGACTTTCGTCGAGATCCGGTCAGCACCCCCGCCCTGTCTGCCGCCCAGCTACGTCTCGAGCTTGTAGCCGAGCCCGCGGACGGTGACGAGGTACGACGGGGTGGCGGGGTCGGGCTCGATCTTCGCGCGCAGCCGCTTCACGTGCACGTCGAGCGTCTTGGTGTCCCCGACGTAGTCGGAGCCCCACACCCGGTCGATCAGCTGGCCGCGGGTCAGCACGCGCCCGGGGTTGCGCAGGAACATCTCGAGGAGCTCGAACTCCTTGAGCGGCAGCTTGGTGTCGCCGCCGTTCACGGTGACCACGTGCCGCTCGACGTCCATCCGGACCGGGCCGGCCTCCAGGGTCGCGGGAGCCAGCTCCACCTCGTGACCGCGTCGCAGCACGGCGCGGATCCGGGCGACCAGCTCGCGCGGGGAGTACGGCTTGGTGACGTAGTCGTCGGCGCCGAGCTCGAGGCCGACGACCTTGTCCACCTCGGCGTCCTTGGCGCTGACCATGATCACCGGCACGTTCGAGGTGGTCCGGATCTGCCGGCACACCTCGGTGCCGGGGATGCCCGGGAGCATGAGGTCGAGCAGCACGATGTCGGCGCCGGTCCGGTCGAACTCGGCGAGGGCCTCGTGGCCGTCGTTGGCCACCGACACGTCGAACCCTTCCTTGCGGAGCATGTAGGCGAGCGCGTCGCTGTAGCTCTCCTCGTCCTCCACGACGAGTACTCGGGTCACGGCGTTGCCTCCTGTTGGCTGGTCGTGCGGGGGGTGGTCTGCGCGGGAGCCGGCGACACGTCGGACGGCCGCCGGGGCAGCGCGAGGGTGAAGGTCGAGCCCTGGCCCTCGACGGACCAGACCCGGACCTCGCCGCCGTGCGAGGCGGCGACGTGCTTGACGATCGAGAGGCCCAGGCCGGTGCCGCCGGTGGACCGGTGCCGTGCGGGGTCGACCCGGTAGAACCGTTCGAAGATCCGGTCGATCTCCCCGGCCGGGATGCCGATGCCCTGGTCGGTGACGGTGAGGTCGACCATCATCTCGTCCGTGCGCGCCGCCACCACGACCCGGCTGTTGTCCGGGGAGTAGGCGACCGCGTTCGCGACCAGGTTGCCGAGCGCGAGGGCGACCTCGTCCCCGTTGCCCAGGATCTGCAGGCCGCGCTCGCCGTCGTGCACGACGGAGATCCGCTTGGAGTGGGCGTCGATCGCGACCTGGTCGATGCAGCGGCCGACGACGGCGTCCACGTCGACGGTCTGGGGCTCGTCGAGCGGGTCGTCGCCCTGGAGCCGGGAGAGCTCGATGATCTGCTGGACGAGCCGGGTCAGCCGGTGGCTCTCGGTCTGCATCCGGCCCGCGAACCGGGTGACCGCCTCCGGGTCGTCGGCGGCCTCCTGGACCGCCTCGGCGAGCAGGTTGAGCGCGCCGACCGGGGTCTTCAGCTCGTGCGACACGTTGGCCACGAAGTCCCGGCGGATCGCCTCGACCCGGCGCTCGCGGGTGCGGTCCTCGACCAGCGCGAGCACCAGCCGGCTGCTCAGCGGCGCGACCCGGGCGGTGACGTGCAAGCGGGGCGACGGCCCGGCCGCGTGACACCACCAGCTCGGTCTCGCGGATCTGCCCGTCGCGGCGTACCTGCCGGACCAGCTCGGCGAGCTCCTCGACGGCCACCGCGTTGTCGCGGACCAGCCCGAAGGCGTACGCCGGTGCGGAGGCCTTGAGCACCTCGTCCTTCTCGTCGACGACGAGGGCGCTGGAACGGAGCACCGAGAGCACGGTGGCGATGCCCGGGGGTACGGCGGGCTCGTCGACCTGCGCACGCTCGTGCATCTGGCGCTCGCTGACCCGCCACGCGAGGACGACTCCGGCCCCGAGCACCGCGCCGAGCAGCGCGAAGAGAAGGGCCTGCGTCGTTCCGTCCACCACTCGATCGTACGCACGACGTCGTCCGGTGTTCGTCCGACGGAGGCTCCCTGACCTGCGCTTTCTCCGACTGTTCACCTCGCGTTCACGCCTCGTCGTCGCCGGGTCGCCGGGGCTTCACCTGCGTCTTCTACCGTTCACGTCATGCGCAACGCCTACTTCGACCAGCTCGACTCCATCGTCGACGAGCTCGTGGACATGACCCGGGAGGTCAAGGTCGCCGTGGCCCGGGCGACCCAGGCCCTGCTCACGGCCGACGCCGAGGTCGCCGAGAAGGTCATCTCCGACGACGCCGCCATCGACGCCGCCCGGGAGCGCGTCGAGGAGCGCTCCTTCGAGCTCCTCGCCCTCCAGCAACCGGTGGCCAGCGACCTGCGGATGCTCGTCGCGGCCCTGCGGATGGTCGCCGACCTCGAGCGGATGGGCGACCTCTCGGTGCACGTCGCGAAGGTCGCCCGGCTCCGGGTGCCCCAGGTGGCCGTCCCCGACGAGATCGTCCCGACCATCGAGCGGATGGCCACGGTCGCCGAGAAGATGGTCGGCACCGTCGCCGGGATCATCGCCGAGCGGGACGTCGAGGGCGCCCGCCAGCTCGAGGAGGACGACGAGGAGATGGACCAGCTGCGCCGCTCCTCCTTCCGGCTGATGCTCGACGACTCGTGGCCGCACGGTGTCGAGCCGGCCGTGGACATCGCGCTGCTCGGCCGCTACTACGAGCGGATCGCCGACCACGCGGTCTCCCTGGCCCGCCGCGTCGTCTACCTCGTGACCGGCGAGACGGTCACGACCGTCGACCACCTGTAGGAGGGACCCGGCCGACCCGCGGTGCCATGATGAGCGGGTGAACGGGGTCGTCCGCACGTCGACCGGTCTCGACTTCGTCCAGGAGTTCGCCGCTGCCGCCGAACGGGTGGTGAACGCCGTGGCGTGGGCGAACCTGCGCGCGCCCGTGTCGGGCTGCCCCGGCTGGACGACGTACGACCTGGTCGTGCACCTCGGCAACGTGCACGCCTGGGCGGCGACGATCGTGGAGACCGGGCGCGCCGCGGCCGAGCAGAACGACAAGCCGGCGCACGCCAAGCCGCGTGCGGTGAGCGCGTGGTACGCCGGCAAGGCCGAGGACCTCTACCAGGTGCTGCGGCAGGCCGACCCTGCCGCTCCCTGCTGGAACTTCGCGTTCGGCGCGGGCCGGACCGCGTTCTGGCCGCGCCGCCAGGTGCACGAGACGACGATGCACCAGCTCGACCTCGACCTGACGCTGGGCAGGACGACGGAGATCTCGCCGGCGGTCGCCAGCGACGGTGTCGACGAGGTGCTCGGCGTCTTCCTGCACCGGATGCACACGCGCGGCCACGAGGCGGAGCTCGAGGGGCCGCTGGCCCTCACCGCGACCGACACCGGCGACACCTGGGTGGTGGCACCGCAGCCCCGGTCCTCCTCCACGCCGATGGTCCCGGCCCAGGCGGTCGGCACGACCTCCGAGACGGTGCCGTCGATGCCCCCGACCGTCGAGCACCGCACGTCGCCCGGGGCGACCGTGGACCGGGTCGAGGGGCCGGCCGAGGTGCTCTACCGGCTGCTGTGGAAGCGGGTCGCCCTGGAGGACGCGGACGTGCGCCTGCTCGGCGACGAGGACCGCGTCCGGGCGTTCCTCGGCTCGCGCCTGGTGCCGTGAGGCAGAGGTCCTAGCGGCCCTGGTTCGCCACGGCCGCGATCGCGTCGGCAGCGGCGTCCGGGTCGAGGTACTCCCCGCCCGGCTGCGTCGGACGCAGGTGCTCGTCGAGGCGGTAGACGAGCGGGATGCCGGTGGGGATGTTCAGCCCGACGACGGCCTCCTCGGACATCCCGTCGAGGTGCTTGACCAGGGCGCGCAGCGAGTTGCCGTGCGCCGCGACGCAGACGGTCCGGCCGCTGCGCAGGTCGGGCACGATCGCGTCGTACCAGTAGGGCAGCATCCGGTCCACCACGTCGGCCAGGCACTCGGTGCGCGGCATGAGCTCGTCGGGCAGCTCGGCGTACGCCGGTGCACCGGCCTGGGTCCACGGGTCGGCGTCGTCGATCGGGGGCGGAGGGGTGTCGTAGGAGCGGCGCCAGAGCATGAACTGCTCCTCGCCGTACTCCTCGAGCGTGGCCTTCTTGTCCTTGCCCTGCAGCGCTCCGTAGTGGCGCTCGTTGAGCCGCCAGGACCGCCGCACCGGGATCCAGTGCCGGTCGCAGGCGTCGAGGGCGAGGTGCGCGGTGGTGATGGCGCGCCGCAGCACGGAGGTGTGCAGCACGTCGGGGAGCACGTCCGCCTCGGCGATCAGCTGCCCGCTCGCGCGCGGCCTCCTGACGGCCCTTCTCGGTCAGCGGGACGTCCACCCAGCCGGTGAAGAGGTTCTTCGCGTTCCACTCGCTCTCGCCGTGGCGGAGCAGGACCAGGGTGTACGGCGCGCTCGTCATGCGCCCAACCCTAGTGGGAGCACGTGCGAAGGGTGCCGGACCCTGCTCGGTCCGGCACCCCTCGTCGTGGTTCAGCTCGAGGCGTCAGGCCCCAGTACGGCGAGGATCTGGTTCAGCAGGACGGTCGACCTGGCCCAGCACGTCGGTCCCGTCGAGCAGGCCCGCGACGGCGCAGAGCAGGTTGCCGAGCAGGTTGCCGGCACCGGTGACCGCGATGATGTCGAGGACGACGCTGTTGAGGTGCACCTCGAGGCCGAGCAGGTTGAGGTCCAGCGGGCCGAGCACCAGGTTGAGGACGTCGCACGAGCCGAGCGCGGCCGTGGTCGGCACCTTGCCGCCGACCGAAGGTGCCGGTGTCGGCGACGCTGCCCCGCTTGACGAGCATGCTCACGCCGTTCTTCACGCGGTGCAGGTCCTTGCCGGGGCCGCGGGTCACGATGTTCAGCTTGCCGATGGCGCGGAGCTGGCCGTTCTGCGTGACGAACTTCGAGGGCGTGAAGGACCCGACGACGGTGCGGCCGCGGGACGCGGTGCCGGTGACGAAGGCCTTCATGGTGCCGTTGGCGTTCTTCGCGACGACGTGCGAGGGCGTCTTCACGGCGGCGTTGGCGGCGACCGGGGTGCCGAGCGCGAGCGTCACGGACAGCAGGGCGACGACCAGGGTGAGAGGACGCCCGAAGCGCCCCCCGAGAAATCGGTTCATGGTGAGTGGTTCCCTCCGTTGGGCGGCCGACCCGTCGCCGGCGGCCATCATCGCCGGGTGCCCGGGGCACACCCGCGGAAACGGGGTGAACCGAAGGAACCTGTCATACCGCCGGTACGGAGAACCGTGTTCTCGGTCGTCAGCCGAGCGCGGGTCGGCTCAGGAGCCCGAGGGGACCTTCACGTCGGCGTAGTCGGGGTTGTCCGCGGACATGACCGGGATGTTGAGGGTGGCGGGCTCGGCCCGCTCGAACGAGAACGTGACCTTCACGAAGTTGCCCGGCACGATGCGCTTGCCGCGGGCAGTGATGCCGCCCTGCTCGGCCAGGTTGAGCAGCCCGCCGGCCGGGATCGTGGTCTCGCCGGCCACCTTGACGGTCAGGACGTTGTCCTGTCCGGCCCCGGCCACGCCCGTGAGCGTGTCGGCGTCGGCCTGGTCGTTGTTGACGAGCGTGGCGATGACCGTCCCGCTGCCGTCGGTGCCGGAGACGACCAGCGCGTTCAGCACGTCGACCGCGCCGTCGCGGGCGTCGACGCCCGCGGACGGGTTGTAGACCTGGTCGGTCTGGGCCCCGAAGCTGACGCCGCACGAGGACAGCACGGGAGCCGCCAGCAGGACGGTGGCGGCGGCGATGCAGCGGCGAACGTTCACGGCTCGGCTTCCTCTCGACGCGGCCCCACGGCGGGTGGGGACGCTCAGCTCAGGTCGGTCGGAGTCTAGTGGTCACTGGCGCAGGCCGACGGTCAGGGCGGCGATGACGATCCCCAGCGCCGACCAGCGCGGTGAACGCGGTCGAGATCCACAGCAGCCGGGGTGCGCCGGTGCGCAGCGCGATGCGCAGCGGGAGGTGCCGCACGCCGGTCTGGTTGTCCTCGACGAGGTCCGGCAGGGCGGTGAGGAAGTGCACGCCCGACGCCGAGCAGTGCGGCCAGCGCCGTCATCGACGAGGGTCGGCGGGTCCGCCGTGCAGCCCGCCTCCGAGGCCGCCGTACGAGAGGAAGGCCGGCAGCAGGCCGAAGCTCACGGCGTAGGGGAGCCAGGAGAAGCGGGTGCGCTTGAGGTAGAAGTTGTACAGCCACATGCTCAGCACGGACGCGAGGTAGGCGATGCCGGCGGCCGTGCCGTTGGCCATCGAGAGCGGGACGAGCAGCAGCACGGCACAGGCCACCGCGAAGTTGACCGTGCCGGGGTCGACCCAGCCCATCGCGACGGGCTTGTCCTGGCGGCCGACCTGCCGGTCGCGCTCCCGGTCGACGACGTCGTTGATCCAGCCGATCGTGAGCTGCCCGGTGAGCACCGTGGCGGCCACCAGGAGCACCTCGCGGCCGCTCCGGCCGGACAGCGCCGCGGCGACCGCGAGGCCGACGGTCATCAGCAGCGTCGGGGACGGGGTGGCAGGCCAGGACGAGCGCGAACGCCAGCCCGTGCTGCTTCCGGAGCCTCATGGGTCGCAGTATTGACCAGGAACCACGAAGGGGCGGCCCGTTTCCGCCGCAGACACGTCGCGGACACCCGTGCGAACGTCGTCGTACGTCGTCCGGAGAACCCGTCGGACGCATATGGATCCACGTTCTGTCAAGCCCGGATCTGGCCTCTGACCTGCACAAACGCGGGATCGGCCGGTTCGGCGACGTGTTATCCTAGTCACCTAGGAAGGGGTACTTGGCACATGACATTTACCGTCGGCGAAACGGTTGTTTACCCAAATCACGGCGCAGCGATCATCGAGGACATCGAGACGCGACAGATCAAGGGTGAGGACAAGGAGTACCTCGTACTCCGCATCGTCGCCCAGCAGGATCTGGTCGTTCGAGTCCCCGCCTGCAACCTGGACCTGGTCGGGGTCCGCGACGTGGTGGACAAGGAGGGTCTGGATCGGGTCTTCGACGTGCTGCGTGCAGCGCACACCGAGGAGCCCACGAACTGGTCCCGCCGGTACAAGGCGAACCTCGAGAAGCTGCACTCCGGTGACGTGATGAAGGTGGCGGAGGTCGTCCGCGACCTGTGGCGCCGCGAGCGTGACCGTGGCCTCTCGGCCGGTGAGAAGCGGATGCTGGCGAAGGCGCGCCAGATCCTCGTCTCCGAGCTGGCGCTCGCCGAGCACACCAACGAGGACAAGGCCGAGGCCCTCCTCGACGACGTGCTCGCGTCCTGACACAACCTGCTCCATTCAGAAGCCCCCGACGTTCGCGTCGTGGGGGCTTCTGCTTGTCTTGAGCCATGTGGGACGACGAGGACGAGGAGCGGCCGGCGGTCGGCTGGGTGCCGGTCGAGGGGCGCGGGTCGCTGCCCTACGCCGCTGCTGCACGGCGAGTCGCTGGTCGCGGTGGCGTCCTGGGCGCTCGAGCGACGCCGGGGTCGAGCTGCTCGACTTCACGGCCGGCTGGGCCGACGTCCAGGACCGGGAGACCGCGCTGGTGGTCCACGACCCGCTCTGCCCCGGCACGCCGGCGGCGTTCCTGGCCGAGGCCGTGCGCGACCGCGGTCGAGGCACGACGTCGTGGTGGTGGGTGTCCGGCCGGTCACCGACACCGTGAAGTCCCTCGACGGTGACCTGCTCGGCGAGACCGTCGACCGCGCCGGGCTGGTCGCGGTCACCTCGCCGGTGGTGCTGCCCGCCTCCGTGGTGGCCGCGCTCCCCGAGCGGCCCGGCCGAGTCCGACCTCGCGGACCTGGCCGACCTGGTCACCCGGCTCCGTGCGGGTCACGAGGTGCGGTTCCTCGAGGCGCCCGCCGCCGGCCGCCGGGTCACCGACGAGTCCGACCTGCGCCTGGTCGAGGCACTGGCCGCCGATAGTCCGTGACGGTCGTGCAGGTTTCTGAGGGGTCAGGACCTGCGGTGCGTCACGGACTACGCGTGACCAGGCGCTCGGCGAGGGCGAGGTCCTCGGCGAAGGTGACCTTGAGGTTGGTCGCGGGCGCGGGGACGCCGTGCACGGGAGGTCGGTGTACGCCGCGACGCAGCCGGCCGTGTCCGTGCCGGTGAAGCCGTCGGCCCGCGCCCGGACGTAGGCGTCGAGCAGCGGACCGGCGCGGAACGCCTGGGGCGTCTGCACGCCCACGAGCCCGGTGACGTGCCGGCGTCCGTCCCGGGTGACCAGGCCCGGCTGGGGACGCGCCGGCAGGGCGCCGCCGTGCTCCAGCGCGGCCCGGAAGGTCGCCTCGAACAGGGCCGCGTCCGCCAGCGGCCGGGCCCCGTCGTGGATCGCGACGACGTCGAGCTCGCCGGCCTCGATCCGGCCGCGCAGGGCCGCGAGCCCGCGCCACTCCGACGTCGTGGCGGGTCGCGCCCGCCGGTCACCAGGACCGCCTCGCGGCCCTCGGGCAGGTACCGCTCGGCCAGGTCGCGTACGGCGTCCACGTCGGCCTCCCGGACCACGACGACGACCTGGTCGACGTACGCCAGCGAGCAGGGCGGTGCGCAGGGACCAGGCGAGGACGGGCACGCCGTGCAGCGGGAGCAGCACCTTGTTGGTCGCCGCACCCACCCGGCTGCCCGAGCCGGCCGCGACGAGCACGACGGCGGCACGCAGCGGCTGGCTCATGGGGCGAGCCTGCCAGACCGGGTTGCGCCGGCGTTTTCACGGCCGTAACAACCGCCACACGCAGCGACAACATCCGGTCCGTACGTTCGAAGCCTTCGGGGAGGACGACGGATGCGACAGCAGGCGAGGCGGCGATGACCGCGCAGGCCGCCGGCGAGGTGTGGACGCCGGTGTGCGAGGTCGACAGGCTGCCGTCCGACCGCGGCGTCACGGCGCTGGTCCGCGGGCACGCGATCGCGGTCTTCCGGACACCCGACGGCCGCGTCTACGCGATCGGCAACCACGACCCGTTCAGCCGGGTCGGCACGCTCGGCCGGGGCATCGTCGGCACCCGCGGCGACATCCCCTTCGTGGCGTCCACGACCGCCCGGCAGGCGTTCGACCTGCGCACCGGCCGCTGCCTCGACGACGCCGAGCGTCAGCGTCCCGGCGTACGCCGTGCGGATCGTCGACGGGGTCGTGCACGTCGGCCCGCGCATGGCGGCTCGTGAGGAGCTGCGACAGCGCAGTCAGCCGGTGAGGACCACGAGGGCGGTGGCGATCGCGGCGACGCCCTCGCCGCGACCGGTGAGGCCGAGCCCGTCGGTGGTGGTCGCGGTGACCGTCACCGGGGCGCCGGCGGCCGCGGAGAGCGCCGCCTGCGCCTCGGCGCGCCGCGGGCCGATCTTCGGGCCGGTTGCCGATCACCTGGACCGCGACGTTGCCGATCTCGAAGCCCGCCGCCCGGACCCGGCGGGCCGCCTCCGCGAGCAGGCGTCGACCCCGCTGGCGCCGGCCCACTGCGGCTCGGCGGTGCCGAAGTTGCTGCCCAGGTCGCCCAGGCCGGCGGCCGAGAACAGCGCGTCGCAGCAGGCGTGCGCGGCGACGTCGCCGTCGGAGTGGCCGGCGAGACCCCGCGGCTCGTCGGGGAAGTGCAGCCCGGCGACGTGGAGGGGTACGCCGTCCGCCAGCGCGTGCACGTCGGTGCCGATGCCGGTGCGAGGGAGGGTCACGCCCCGATCATGCCGTAGCCGATCCGTAGGCACCGGTCACGCCCATCCGTCTGGGTCCCGTGAGCGAACATGGAGACGTGACCTCCGCCCCCCGCAGCCGGCTCGCCCTCGCCGGCGCCGTGACGGGGCTGGCCGGTGTCGCGGCGAGCCAGGTCGTGACCAGCCTGCTCAACGGGCGCGCCACCCCGGTCCAGGTGGTCGCCGAGGTGGTCATCGCCAAGACGCCCGGGCCCGGTCGCCGAGTCCCTGATCCACCTCGTCGGCCGCAACGACAAGCCGATCCTGGTCGCCGGCGTCACGGTCGCGATCGTGCTGCTGGGGGCCGTCGCCGGCCTGCTGACCGCGCGGCAGCCGCTGTTCGGGCACCTGGTCTTCTGGGCGATGGCCGCGGTCTCGCTCGCTCGCGGCGATGAGCCGCCCGGACTTCACGCCGCTGAGCCTGCTGCCGCTCGGCGTCGGCGTGATCGTCGTGGACGGTGCTGCTCGACTACCTGACCGGCGACCGCGCAGGCCCGGCCCGACGCTCGAGGCGTCGCGCCGCCGGTTCCTGCTCGAGCAGCGGCGGGGTGGCCGTCGCCGCGGTCGCCGTCGCCGCGGGCGGCCGGCTCCTGGGCCGCACCCGCCGGGCCGTCGAGGCCGCCGCGCGCGCTCCTGCGTCTGCCCGTCACCGACGGGCGCCGTACCCGCCGGGGCCGAGACCGGTGCCCCCGCCGGCCTGGCCCCGTGGCGGGTGCCGAACGGCAGCTTCTACCGGATCGACACCGCCCTGGTGGTCCCGGCGGTCGACCCCGACGCCTGGCGGCTGCGCATCCACGGCCTGGTCGACCGGGAGATCGAGATCGGCTACGACGACCTCGTCGAAGCGGCGGCTGACCGAGGACTGGGTGACGATCTGCTGCGTCTCCAACCCGGTCGGCGGCGACCTGATCGGCAACGCCTGGTGGAGCGGGGTGCGGATCGCCGACCTGCTCGAGGAGGCCGGCGTCCAGGCCGGCGCCGACGCGGTCAAGCAGACCTCCCAGGACGGCTGGACGTGCGGTACGCCGATCGAGGCGCTCACCGACGACCGCAACGCGATGCTCGCCGTCGCGATGAACGGCAGGCCGCTGCCCGTCGACCACGGCTTCCCGGTGCGGATGATCGTGCCCGGGCTCTACGGCTACGTGTCGGCGACCAAGTGGGTCGTCGACCTCGAGGTGACCCGGTTCGCGGACTTCACCGCCTACTGGACCGACCGCGGCTGGTCCTCGAAGGGCCCGGTGAAGACCGAGTCCCGCGTCGAGGTGCCCCGCGACGGGAGCGACGTCGGCGGCCGGCGACGGTCCGCGTCGGCGGGCACGCCTGGGCGCAGCACACCGGCATCGAGAAGGTGGAGTACCGCCTCGACGGCGACGCCTGGCGGGAGGCCGAGCTCGGCCGGGTCCCCGGCAACGACACCTGGGTGCAGTGGGCCGGCTCGGTCGACGTACGCGGCGGGCAGCCACACGCTCGCGGTGCGGGCCACCGACCGGAGCGGCTACACGCAGACCGCGGCGCGCGCCGACGTGGTGCCCGACGGCGCCACCGGCTGGCACAGCGTGTCGCTTCTCGGCCGGCTAGGACCTCACCAGTTCGGCTCGGCCGGGTCCGTCGGCGGCGGCAGGGGTACGTCGTCCGGGTGCACGACGTAGACCACGCCGCCGCGACGACCCGAGCCACGCCCGCTCGAAGCGCGCCCGGTCGAAGACCACCCGGACCTCGTCGTTGCTCGGGATCGTGTGCGACGCGGGGTCGTTGCAGATCACGTCGCCGACCTCGTCGAAGCCGATGATCGTCAGCAGGTGCCCCTCGGTCTCGTAGCCGGCGCACGGCAGCGTCTCGCGGGTGAACGACAGCGTCGCGGCCAGCGGGACGCCCGCGACGATGAACGCCTCGGCCTCGGTCAGCGAGCGGAGCCGGGTGACGAAGGCGTGCGCGCCGTGCCGGCCGGCGTAGGCCGTGTTGAACGCCCAGTTGCCCGCGCCGTCGTACGCGTAGTCGAAGACGTGCCGGGCGGCCTGCACGACGAAGCGGTCGGGGACGGCCGGCTCGACCCAGTCGTAGTCGCCGGGCGACGGGAGCCGGTCGTGGAAGGCCAGCAGCATCGAGGTCGACGTCGGCGAGCACCAGCTCTCGCCGCCGCGGCTCCCAGTGGAGGTACTCGTCGCGGTGCAGCTGCTGGGAGTACGCCGGGACGGGCAGCTCGAGCCCCCACGCCGCGCCGCCCGGTGACACGTCGTCGGGGGCGGCGTCCGGGCACCTGCGAGGCCATCGCGCCGACCATCCGCACCGACGGACGGGCGTTGCTGCCGACCCGCCGGAGCAGGGACACCCGCAGCTGGTAGGCGGACGAAGCCCGACCCGTCGACGCGCGGACAGCACGTCGGTCTCCACGCGGGTCGAGCCGTCGCCCTGGTCGGGCACCGAGGTCGGGTGGATCTCGCGGTCGGAGTCGGCCCAGCGGGCCAGGGCCAGCCAGCGCGACCAGCGTCGGCCGTCGGCGCTGGTCGGCGGCGGTGCGGGCCTCGACGAGCAACCACGAGTCCTCGGGCGTGCTGGCGTTCCAGGACGGCACCACCTCGGTCGCCCCGAACGGCACCTCGACCTCGGGGGACACCCAGGCGGCCCACTCGTAGGTCGTCGAGCGCCGCGGCCGGCACCGGCGTAGGGGTCCGCGTAGGCCAGGGTCCCGGTCGCGACGCCCAGGTGCAGCTCACCGTCCTCGAGCACGGTGCCCCGGTGGCTGCCCTCGGCCAGGCGGGAGCCCCGCCACGCGGTGAACGTGACGTGCCGGGGCGGGGCCGCGGTCAGGGTCACCAGCTCGCGCTCGAGCCCCGGGGCGGGCAGCGGGTGCGCGCCGTCGCGGATCACGTAGGCCAGGCCGCCCGAGCCGCGCAGGCCGCTGCTCGTCGGGTAGCGCTGGAGCCAGACGTCCTCGAACTGGCCACGGTCGTAGGTACGACGGACGCCGGCGCGGGTCCGCGACGCCGGGTCGTTGACCACCACGTCGCCGGTGGAGGTGAACCCGACGACCACCACGAGGTGCCCGTTGCTCGCGCCGATCGGAGCGCCGGACAGCTGGCCGCGCGAGAACGTGATCGACGTGACGACGGGGATGCCCGCGCGGATGAGCGGCTCGAGGTCGCGCAGGGACGCGAACCGGGTCACGAACGCGTGCCCCGTGTAGCGCGCGGCGTAGGCGGTGTTGAAGGGCCAGTTGCCCGTGCCGTCGTACCCGTGGTCGAAGGTCATCCGCGCGGCGTGGTCGACGGCGCGGTCGACGTACGACTTCCTCACCCAGGCGTACTCCGAGCTGCGGCGGCAGCTTCCTGTAGTAGCCGAGCACCATCGAGGTCGAGGTCGGCGAGCACCAGGCCTCGCCGCCGCCGCCGTACTGCGGGTACTCGCCGGCGTGCACCATCTGCGAGTAGCGCGGCACGTCGAGCACGACGCCGCGAGCCACACCGGGTCGCGAGGTGGTGACGGAGTCGACGGCGGGCAGGGCCGAGGTCATCGCGCCGACGGTCCCGACCAGCGGGGTCAGGGACGTGCCGGCCCTGCGGAGCAGCCGGACGCGCAGCTGCCAGGACGTGAAGCCGCTGTAGGTCGCCACCCAGGTGTCGGTCGCGACGCGGGCCAGGTCGTCGGTCTGGCTGCCGAGGCTGGTGCGCCTGAACGACGCGTCGCCGCGGGCCCAGCGGCCCAGGGTGTCCCAGCTGCTGCGGGTGCCGCCCTCGCTGGTGCCGCGGACGTCGACCTGGACCAGGGTGCCTTCGGGGGTGCTGGCGGCCCACGACGGCACCAGCTCGGTCAGCGCGAAGCCGGGGGAGACCCAGGGCGACGTCCAGCTGCCCACCTGGTAGGCCGCCCGGCCGATGGTGGTGCGCGACGTCGGGCGTCGTGAGCCGCAGCCTGCCGGCCGCGGCCGGACGTGCCGGAGAACGTGCCCGTGCCGAGCTCCGCGGTGGTGTCCCAGGCCCGGTAGGCGATGTGCCGGGGGGCGTCGGCCGCCGGGACTCGCGGGCGGGCGCCGGGGCGGCCAGGACCGTCGTGGTCACGAGGGCGGTGGCGAGGAGGGCCGCGGGCGTGCGGAGGGGGAAGGTCGGCACCGGACAACGATACCGACACGCGTCACTCCTTGAACATGCAACACATCGATCCCATCCGTCACCGGTTCGACCGGCGCCGCTGGAGCGGGCGACGCGCACCGGCTCCCGGGGTGGGAAAGAGGGTGCCCGTGCGCCGATACGATGGGCCGGTGACCTTCCGGCTCTACGACACCGCGACGCGCGAGACCCGCGACCTCGTCCCCCTCGAGGAGGGACGCGTCGGGATCTACCTGTGCGGCCTCACGGTGCAGTCCGAGCCGCACGTCGGGCACGTCCGGTCGGCGGTCAACTTCGACGTGCTGCGGCGCTGGCTGACCGCCCGCGGGTACGACGTGACGCTGATCCGGAACATCACGGACATCGACGACAAGATCCTCATCAAGGCCGAGGAGCAGGGCCGTCCCTGGTACAACCTCGCCTACGCGATGCGGCGCGAGCTCGACGCGGCGTACGACGCCCTCAACGTCGTCGCCGCCGACCTACGAGCCGGCGGCGACCGGGCACGTCCCGGAGATGCTCGAGCTCATCGAGCGGCTGATCGTGCGGGGACACGCGTACGCCGCGGAGGACGGCTCGGGCGACGTGTACTTCGACGTGCGCTCCTGGCCGTCGTACGGCTCGCTGACCCACCAGGGCATCGACGACATGGAGGCGGCGGAGGACGCCGACCCCCGTGCGGCAGGAAGCGCGACCCGCGCGACTTCGCCCTCTGGAAGGGCTGGAAGAAGGACACCGAGCCCGAGACGGCGGCCTGGCCGTCGCCGTGGGGCCCGGGACGGCCCGGCTGGCACATCGAGTGCTCGGCGATGGCGCTGAAGTACCTCGGCGGCGGGCTTCGACATCCACGGCGGCGGTGTCGACCTCCGCTTCCCGCACCACGAGAACGAGCAGGCGCAGTCCCGTGCGGCCGGGTTCGACTTCGCGTCGTACTGGATGCACAACGCCTGGATCACCACCGCCGGCGAGAAGATGAGCAAGTCGCTCGGCAACTCGCTGGTCGTGCCGTCCGTGCTGGAGCGGGTGCGCGGGATCGACCTGCGGTTCTACCTCGTCGCGGCGCACTACCGCTCGCACGTCGAGTTCTCCTTCGACGCGCTCGAGGAGGCGGCCACCGGCTTCGCCCGGATCGAGGCCTTCCTGACCCGGGCCGCCGCCGTGGTGGGCGCAGGTCGAGCTGGGCACCCTGTGCGCCGACTTCGAGCAGGCCATGGACGACGACCTCGGCACCCCGGCGGCCGTCGCGGCGATCTACGACGTGGTCCGCGAGGGCAACAAGCTGCTCGCCGGCGGGGACAGCCCCGCCCTGCGCGGTGCCGCCTCGTCGGTGCGCGCGATGCTGGCCGTGCTCGGCGTGGACCCGCTCGACCCGCACTGGGCCGGCCGGGGCGCCTCCGACAAGGAGACCCGGCTGACCGCCGCCGTCGACGCGTTGGTCGCGGCGCTGCTCGAGCAGCGCGCCGCCGCGCGGGCGGCCAAGGACTTCGCCGCCGCCGACGCCATCCGCGACCAGCTCAAGGCCGCGGGCATCGAGCTCGAGGACACCCCCCAGGGCCCGACGTGGTCCCTGTGACGCCGACCCGTCACTTGTGCAGCACTTTCCGCGGCGTGTCGTGGCAGACATGACGGGTCGCGAACGACTCCCAACCGAAGGACTCTGATGGCAGGCAACTCCTCGCGACGCGGGGCGATCAAGAAGGCCGGCAAGGGCAACCCCACCGCGGGTTCCGGCGGCCGGGTCAAGCGCGGCCTCGAGGGCAAGGGGCCGACCCCCAAGGCCAAGGACCGCGAGGGCCACGTCACCTACAAGAACCGCAAGCGCGCCGAGAAGAAGGCCGCCCCCCGCCGCAAGCAGTACAGCAAGGGCGGCGACAACGAGTGGATCGCCGGCCGCAACTCGGTCGTCGAGGCGCTGCGGGCCGTGATGCCGGTGACCGCGGTGTACGTCGCCGAGGGCGCCGAGCGCGACGGGCGGCTCCGCGAGGTCTTCCGGGTGGCCGCCGACCGCGGCATCTCCCTGCTCGAGGTCAGCAAGGGTGAGCTGGACCGGTTGACCGACGGTGCCGTGCACCAGGGGCTCGCCGCCCGGGTGCCGGCCTACGAGTACGCCCACCCCGACGACCTGCTCGACCGGGCCTCCGAGGCCAAGGAGCAGCCGCTGATCGTGGCGCTGGACTCGGTGACCGACCCTCGCAACCTCGGCGCCGTGGTCCGCTCGGCCGCCGGGTTCGGGGCGCACGGCGTGCTGGTCCCCGAGCGCCGCTCCGCCGGGATGACCGCCTCGGCCTGGAAGACGTCGGCCGGTGCCGCCGCGCGGCTCCCGGTGGCGCAGGCGACGAACCTGACGCGGCAGCTGAAGGCCTACCAGGAGGCGGGCTGCATGGTGATCGGCCTGGCCGCGGACGGCGACGTGTCGCTCCCGGACCTCGACCTGGCCGACGGCCCGCTCGTCGTGGTGGTCGGCTCGGAGGGCGACGGTCTGTCCCGCCTGGTGGCGGAGACCTGCGACCAGCTCGTCAGCATCCCGATGGCCACGTCGCTGGAGTCCCTGAACGCCGGCGTCGCCGCCTCCGTCGCCCTCTACGCGATCGCCCAGCAGCGCGCCGCCCGCTGACCCGCCGGGACCCGGGTCAACCTTCTTCGAGGACGGCCTGGAGCTCGGTGGTGTCGGGCTCGCCGGCGATGACCTCTTCGGGGCGGGCGGCCAGCACGGTGTCGATGTAGGAGCGGGCGGCGTCGACGGTGTGCACCGGGTGGCCCTTCTGCTCGGAGAGGAACCACCGGTGCTCGAGGATCTCGTGGAACACCTCGGCGGGCTCGAGCTTGCCGCACAGCTCGGGCGGCACCATCGCGGTGATCGGCTCGTAGACCGTGGTCAGCCAGCGGTGCGCGACGATCGAGCGGTTCTCGCCGCTGAGCTCGTGGTGCGCGGTGTAGGCGGCCAGGTCGTTGAGCAGCCGGCGCGCCTGGTTGTCCTCGACGTCGAGCCCGGTCAGCCGTTGCAGGTCGCGGGCGTGGTGGTTCGGCCTCGACCACCTTCGGCTGCACGCGGACCGTCGAGCCGTCCCAGTCGGTGACGATGTCGAGCTCGTCGACGTCGAAGCCGAGGTCGTTGAGCCGCTGCATGCGCTGCTCGATCCGCCAGATCTCGTCGGTCGTGAACTCCTCGGTCCCGGTGAGCTCCTGCCAGAGGCCGTCGTACCTCTCCTGCAGCCGCTCGACGATGTCGTCGGCCTCGAACGTCTCGCTGAGCAGGCCGCCGGCCTGCAGGTCGAGCAGCTCGCCGTAGATGTTGGTCGAGCGCCACCTCGAGGTCGTGCGACCGCTGCCCGGGGCTGAGCGTGTCGTGCAGCTCGCCGGTCTCGGCGTCGACGAGGTACGCCGCGAACTCGCCCGCGCTGCGCCGGAACAGCACGTTGGACAGCGAGACGTCGCCCCAGAAGAACCCGGACAGGTGCAGCCGGACCAGGAGCACGACGAGCGCGTCGAGGATCTTCGGGAGGCTGTCGTGAGGGCAGGCCGTGGCTGAACAGCGACCGGTAAGGCAGCGAGTACTGCAGGTGCCGGGTGACCAGCGCCGGCTCGATCTCCTCGCCGTCCGGTGCCTCGCGGCCGCTGACCACGCCCGACCGGTTCGACGGCGGGCAGCCCGAGGCGGCGCAGGTCGCGGAGCAGCCGGTACTCCCGGTAGGCCCACTGCTCGCGGGTCTGCTTCACGGCGTACACGTCCTGGCCGAGCCGGACGATCCGCACGATGTGCCGGGAGATGCCGCGGGGCAGCGGCACCACGACGTCGTCCCCCCACTCGTCCAGCGAGAGGTGCCAGGGAAGGGTGACCAGGGCCGGGTTGGGCTTCGTCGCGACGATGCGCAGCGCCATGGCCTTCACCCTACCGGCCTCGCGACCCGGTGGACTCCAGGTAGACCGCCCCTGGACCTCGGGGCGCCACCACGTCGTCGGGGTTCTGCAGCGCGCACGTCCGCAGGCTCAGGCAGCCGCACCCGATGCAGCCGTCGAGCTTGTCGCGCAGCCGCTCCAGGCGCTCGATCTGGGCGTCGATGCGGGGTCGCCACCCGCGCGAGAGCCGGGCCCAGTCGGCCTTCGTCGGCGTCCGGCCCTCGGGGAGCGTCGCGAGCGCCTCGCTGATCTCCTCGAGGGTCAGGCCGACGCGCTGCGCGGAGCGGATGAAGGCGACCCGGCGCAGCGTGGCGCGGAGGTACCTCCGCTGGTTGCCGGCCGTCCGCTCCGAGGAGATGAGGCCCTGCGTCTCGTAGAACCGCAACGCCGACGTGGCCACCCCGGAGCGGGCGGACAGCTCACCGATGGTGAGGGAGGCGACGGCCATGATCCGACGCTACCAGCCGACCTGAACCTCACTTGAACTGTCGGCCCTGTGTGCGGGGTCCCTCAGCGCTTGAACGCGTCCTTGACCTTCTCGCCGGCCTCCTTGAGGTCGGCCTTGCTCTGGTCCTTCTTGCCCTCGTTCTGGAGGCTCTCGTTGTCCGTGGCGTCGCCGAGCTTCTCCTTGGCCTTGCCGGTGATGTTGTCGGCCTTGTTCGCGACCTTGTCGTCGTTACCCATCTTGTGTCCTCCTCGGTAGGTAGGTGCCCGTTTCCCTACCCGGCCCGCGGGAAAGGATGCGTGACGCGCACCGGATTCCGGCCCTGGCGGCGGGGTCGCCTAGCATGGGCGGCGCACGAATCCGCCGCTTTAGCTCAGCTGGTAGAGCACTCGCCTTGTAAGCGAAAGGTCGTCAGTTCGAACCTGACAAGCGGCTCCACTCACCCGGGGTCGGGCTCGTCACCGGCGAGGTCCAGCGGGTCCACCCCGAACTTGGTGACCAGGTCCCCGTCCTTGGGCAGGTCGAGCGTGTCGGGCAGCTCCGCCTCGGCCAGGGCCGCCCGCTCCCCGTCGCCGCGCTCCCGGATGAACTCGACCACCTGCTGCTTGCTGACCCGCATGGCTGCTCCTGTACGTCGGACGGCCCGGACCGGACGGTCCAGGCATGGGCGTGCCTGAGCAGGGGTACCCCTTATCCGCACACGCAGACCAGGAGGTCACCCATGTTCAGCAGATCCAGGACCCGCGACCGGGACGAGTCCACCCAAGCCGTCGACGACACCGACACCCGCGACGGGCGCACCACCCGGGCGGCCTACGAGGACGGGTACGCCGACGGGCGCGACCCGGCTGCCGCCCAGGACGTCCGCAAGGAGCGGTTCGGCGGCCTCAACCCCGGCGCCGCGTTCTTCGGCTGGCTGGTCGCCATCGCCGTGAGCGTGCTGCTGACCGGCATCGTCGGCGCGATCGCCGCGGCCGTCGGCAGCAACACCCAGATCACCCAGTCCGCACGCCGAGCGCGAGGCCGGCACCATCGGCCTCGCCGCGGCCATCGTGCTCCTCGTCGTGCTGATGATCGGCTACTACTCCGGCGGCTACGTCGCGGGCCGGATGTCGCGGTTCTCCGGCACCAGCCAGGGTCTCGGCGTCTGGATCATCGGCCTGGTCGTGACGATCGTGATGATCGTGCTGGGAGCCATCTTCGGGCAGCAGTACGACATCCTCAGCCGGGTGAACCTTCCGCGGCTCCCGATCACCACCGACGCCCTGAGCACCGGCGGGGTCGTGGCCGCGCTCGTCGTCCTCGCCGGCACGCTGATCGCGGCGCTCGCCGGCGGCTCGGTCGGCACCCACTACCACCGCCGCGTGGACAAGGTCGGCTTCCGGAACGCCTGAGCCGGGTCCGGGCGCCCTAGCGCAGCTGCTCGGGCTCGAACTCCATCCGCGGCTCGGCGAGCAGGTCCTGGGTCTGGACGATCCGCATCTCCTGCTCGCCGGCCGCGGCCGTGGCCTCGACGACCGCGAACACCGAGGACGTCGTGCGGGCGAGCGCGACCGGCAGCGGGTGCCCGTCGAGCACGTTGACCAGGAACACCGCCGTGGTCAGGTCGCCGGCGCCGGGCGGGCTGACGGACAGCCGCGGCGTCCGCGTCCGCCAGGCGCCCTCCGCCGAGACGGCCACCATGTCCAGGGCGTCCTCGGGGGTGTCGTCGAGGATCGCGCTGGTCACCAGCACGACGGACGGCCCGGCCGCCCGCACCCGGTCGGCGGCCTCGAGCAGCTCGGGCAGCGTCGTCGACGTCGTGCCCGCCAGGAAGTCCAGCTCGAAGTGGTTCGGGGTGACGACGTCGGCGGCCGGCACGACCCGGTCGCGCATCAGCTCCGGGATGCCGGGCCGGACGAACATGCCACGCCCCACGTCACCCATCACCGGGTCGCAGCAGTACACCGCGTCGGGTGAGGCGGCCTTGACCCGGGCGACGGCGTCGAGCACCACGGCCCCCACGTCCTCGGCGCCCTGGTAGCCCGAGAGCACCGCCTCGCACTCCGCGAACGCGCCACGCTCCTCGACCCCCGTGACCACCTCGGCCACGTCGTCCGCCGCGAGCAACGGCCCGCGCCACGCGCCGTACCCGGTGTGGTTGGAGAAGTGCACCGTCATCACCGGCCAGACGACCCGGCCCAGCCGCTGGAGCGGGAACAGGGCCGCGCTGTTGCCGGCGTGGCCGTAGGCGACGAGGGACTGGATCGACAAGATGCCCATGCGCCGACCCTAGGACACGGCTCAGGCGACCTGGAGCGACCGCTTCGAGAGGCCCATCCAGTAGCCGTCGATCAGCTGGTCGCCGGGCGCCTCCGGGTCGGAGGCCGCACCGAGGGTGATGAACAGCGGGGTGTAGTGCTCGACGGTCGGGTGCGCGAAGGGCATGCCCGGCGCCTTGGTCCGGTACGACGCGAGCTCGTCGACGTCACCACGGGCCAGCGCCTCGGCGGCCCAGCCGTCGAACTCCCGCGACCAGCCCGGGGCCGCGGCGTCGATCCGGAACTCGCGCAGGAACGGCAGGCCGTGGGTCAGGAAGCCCGAGCCGATGATCAGCACGCCCTCGTCGCGCAGCGGGCGGAGCCGTCGACCGAGCTCGAGGAGGCGGTAGGGGTCGTCGGTGGGCAGCGACATCTGGAGCACCGGGATGTCGCCGGCGGGGTACATGATCTTCAGGGGCACCCAGGCGCCGTGGTCGAGGCCACGGCTGGTGTGCTGGTGCACCGGCTCGGTGTCCGGCATCATCGCCGCCACCCGGGAGGCCAGCGCGCTGGCGTCGGGGGTCTCGTAGGTCATCTCGTAGTAGCGCTGCGGGAAGCCGCCGAAGTCGTAGACCAGGGGCGTGCCGGGGCTGCTGGCCGAGAGCATCACCGGCGCGGACTCCCAGTGCGCCGAGACGATCAGGATCGCCTTCGGGCGGGGGAGGTCGGCCGACCACGACCTGAGCTGGCTGCTCCACAGGGCGTCGTCGAGGAGCGGCGGTGCACCGTGCCCGATGTAGAGCGCGGGCATCCGGCCGTCGGTGGGCGGCGTCTCGGTCATGGGGTTCCTTCCGGAGCTCGGATCCCCAGCGTAGCCCGCATTAGTTGAACCATCAAGTATTTGCCGAAGTCGCTCCGTCGACTCCGTCCCGCCGCCTACGCTAGGCACATGACGCGATGGCTGGACGAGGACGAGCTGCAGGCGTGGCTGAAGCTCGCCGGGGTGATGCTCAAGCTCGCCCCCGCCCTGGACTCCCAGCTGCAGCGCGACTCCGACATGACGCACTTCGACTACCTGTGCCTGGCGATGCTGTCCGAGACGGACGACCGCACGCTCCCGATGAGCGAGCTGGCGGCGCGCACGAACGCCAGCCTGTCGCGCCTCTCGCACGTCGTGAGCAAGCTGGAGAAGAAGGGCTGGGTGGCCCGCAACCCGTCCCCCCACAGCCGACGGGTCACGCTGGTCAACCTGACCGACGACGGCTGGCCGGTCCTCGTCGCTGCGGCCCCGGGCCATGTCGAGACGGTGCGGTCGCTGGTCTTCGACGACCTGACGCCCGACGACGTCAAGGCGCTGGACCGGGTGGCGGGGCACATCGTGGAGCGCATCGAGGCCTCGCGCCTGAAGTCCACCTGCTGAACAAGCGGACCGAACAGCGCCACTAAGTCTAGTGACACCCTCTACAATCGCCCGCATGGTTCGGACACTCCCCGGCTCGTCGCAGGCGCCCCGTGGCGGACGCCTCCCCGACTTCCTGCTCGTCGGTGCCCCCAAGGCCGGTACGACGGCCCTGCACGCCGCCCTGGCCGAGCACCCGGAGCTGTACCTCAGCCCCGTGAAGGAGCCGAAGTACTACCTGTGCGGCGACTCGCCCCCGCCGGCGTACAGGGGGCCCGGCGACGCCCACAGCAACCGCGAGTGGATCTGGCAGCGGCAGCGCTACCTCGACCTGTTCGCGCGGGCGGGCGACGACCAGCGCGCGGGTGAGAGCACGCCGTTCTACCTCTACCACCGCGACGCGCGTCGCCGGATCGCCGCCGACCTGCCCCGGGCCAAGCTGGTCGCCGTGCTGCGGGACCCGGTCGACCGGGCCTACTCCAACTGGATGCACCTGTGGGCCGACGGCCTCGAGCCCTGCGCCGACGTCGTCGAGGCGTGCGAGCGGGAGGCGCAGCGGGTCGACGAGGGGTGGGCGCCGTTCTGGCACTACCGCGGCCTGGGCATGTACGGCCGCCAGGTCGCCGACCTGTTCGAGCACTTCCCCCGCGAGCAGGTGCTGGTGCTGCGCTACCGGCAGCTCGTCGACGACCCGCATGCCGCCCTCAACCGGGTGTCGCAGGTTCCTCGGCGTCGCCGAGGACGTCGTGACCGAGATCCCGTCCGGCAACTCGCGGCCGTTCGTGAACCCCAGCGCGCGCACGAAGATGCTCGGCCCCGTGGTCCGGGCCGGTGCGGCCGCCGGCCAGTTCCTCCCGCCGCAGGCCTGGCGGAAGGCCAGCCGCCCGCTGATCGGGCAGCTGCACCAGCGCGGCAACCCCGAGCGTCCGCGGCTCACGCCCGAGCAGGGCGAGGTGCTGCGGCAGCCGTTCCTCGAGGACATCGCGCTGCTGGAGGAGGTCACCGGGGAGTCCTACGACGACTGGCGCGTGCACCGCGACGGTGACTCCTTCCACACCCGCCAGTCGCAGCGGGTCAGCGGCTGACGCTCGTCATCAGGTCGTGGGCGCCGTCGGGACGGGCGGCCTCGAAGTAGAACCGGGTCGCCCCGTCGGGAAGCGGCACGGCGGCCACGTAGCGCAGCGCCCCGTCGCTGTGCGGCGACCGGATCACCGGCAGGTCCTCGGCCACGAGCGTCCGGCCGTCGGTGGACCGGGCCACGCCGGTGACCTCGTGCCAGTTGTCCTCGGCGCGGGCGCGTCCGTCGTACAGCACGACCAGGGGTGACTCGGACAGCACCGCGGTCACGCGGGTGCCGCGCTGGTCCCAGGTGCCCTCGGTCGGGGCGAGGACGGTGCCGTGCCAGTCCCAGACCAGGCCGTCGGCGCTGGTGGCGTACGCCGTCGTCATCCGGTCCTCGTGGCCGGGGTCGCCCAACGGGTGCACGCAGACCCACATCCGCCAGCCGTCCTCGTCGACCAGCACCACGGGGTCCTTGACCGCGACCTCGTCGGAGCCGGGGAGCACGACGGTCCGGACCCCGGCCTCGAGACCGCCCGGGTCGTCGGCGTCGACCGCCTCGATCCACCAGTGCTTGGAGCCGGGGGTGGCGCAGGAGACGTAGAGCCGCCAGCCGCCGTCGGGCCTGCGCACCAGCACCGGACGCTCGAACGACTCGGCGCCGAACTCGTCGCGCCGGACCTCCGCGACGGTCACGAAGTGCTCCCCGTCCTCGGAGCGCGCGACCACGACGGAGACCCCGCGGCCCTCGCGCAGCGGGCGACGCACGCGGTAGGTCAGCCAGTAGACACCGTCGACCAGCACGGCGCTGGCGGCGCCGGACCAGTTGCCCGGCTCGCCGCCGGGAGCCGGCACGACGACGGTGGCGTCCTCGAAGTTCGGGAGGGCGAGAGTCTGGGTCATGGGGAAATACTACTGAAGAAGTCGACAAAAACCTGTCAGCGGGCCAGCCACTTCGTCGCCGCGCCGTCGGGCTGCCACTCCGCGAGCCGGTCGAGCAGGTCGACCGGGTCCGTGCTGGAGAGGACCAGTGCCCGGTGCTGCTCGGAGACGAACCGCTCGGTGACCGTGTGGTCGAAGAACGTCAGGAGCGGCTCGAAGAACCCCTCGACGTCGAGCAGCGCGGTCGGCTTGCTCTGCAGCCCGAGCTGCGACCAGGTCAGGATCTCGGCGAGCTCCTCGAGGGTGCCGAAGCCACCGGGCAGGGCCACGAACCCGTCGGACAGGTCGGCCATCAGCGCCTTGCGCTCGTGCATCGAGGTGGTCACGCGCAGCTCGGTGAGGCCCGGATGGGCGACCTCCCGGTCCACGAGGTGCTGCGGGATCACGCCGACGACCTCGCCGCCCACGGCCAGAGCGGCGTCCGCGACGGTGCCCATCAGGCCGACGCTGGCTCCGCCGTACACCAGCCGCAGGCCGCGCGAAGCGATCTCGCGGCCCAGGGCGTCCGCGGCGACGGCGTACGACGGACGGGCGCCCGGGCTCGAGCCGCTGAACACGCAGACCGTGCGGAGCGTCGTCACGGCAGCGTCCAGTCCACGGGGCTGCCGCCCTGCTTCTCGAGCAGCGTGTTCACGCGGCTGAACGGCCGCGAGCCGAAGAAGCCGCGGGACGCCGAGAGCGGGCTGGGGTGCACCGACTCGACCCAGGGCACGTCCCGCAGCACCGGCTTGAGCCCCTGGGCGTCGCGGCCCCACAGCACGGCGGCGAGCGGGCCGCCGCGGGCGGCGAGCACCTCGATGGCGCGCTCGGTGACCTTCTCCCAGCCGCGGCCGCGGTGCGACGCCGGCGCACCCGGTCGCACGGTGAGGCACCGGTTGAGCAGCATCACGCCCCGCTCGAACCACGGGGTCAGGTCGCCGGTGGACGGCGGCGGGCAGCCGACGTCGTCGACGAGCTCCTTGTAGATGTTGACCAGGCTCTTGGGCAGGGGCCGCACGTCCGGGGCGACCGAGAACGACAGCCCGACCGCGTGCCCCGGGGTGGGGTAGGGGTCCTGGCCGACGACGAGCACGCGGACGTCGGCGAGCGGCCGGCTGAACGCCCGCAGGATGTGGTCGCCGTGCGGCAGGTAGGTGTGCCCGGCCTGCACCTCGCTGCGCAGGAACGCCCCCATCGCGGCGACCTGGTCGTCCACCGGCGCCAGGGCCTCCGCCCAGTCCGGTGCGACCAGCCCCTGGTCCACCAGGCTCCCGAGCGCGCTCATGGCGCCACCCTATGTAACGCGGTGTTCCGGACGGTTCGCACGAGGTGTGCCGCGGGTGGAGCGTCGATAACCCCGCGTTACAGCGGCGGCGGCGGGGTGGGGCGCGGGGGCCGGTCAGTCGGTGCCGCGGACGGCGGCGACGACGGCCCGGGCGTCGGCGCGCATGCCGGCCGCGAGGGGGTGGTAGGCCAGCGCCTTCTGCCGGTCGGTCACCGAGCCGTTGACCCAGGGGTCCTCCGAGCAGATGTCGTGACCGCGTGAGGCGGCGTACATGTCCACGAACGTCGCGTCGGTCTTCCGCGCCGCCCGCTGCAGGGCCGCGTCGAGCCCGTCGCTGAGCCGCCGCCCCTCGGCGTAGTCGCCGGCCGCGAGGGGCAGCCCGACGCAGGTGCCGCTGTCTGGGACCAGCCGGAGGTAGCCGACCAGCACGCACCTCGGCCTGCGGCGCCCGCGCCCGGATGGCGCGCACGCCGGCGGCGACCCGGTCGCTGACGGTGCGGAGCGTGGACTCCAGGTCGAGGCCGCTCGACGCGAGCCGCCGCGCGCACGGCGAGCCCTGCGGGTCGGATGCGCGCAGCCGCGTGCAGGTCCTCACCAGCGTCGTGAAGAGGTCGAAGTCGTTTCCGCCGATGCCGAGCGTGACCAGCGTCGTGTCGGGGGTGACCCGGCGCAGCTGCGGGGGGATCCGCGCGTCGCGGAAGGTGTTCTGCACGCTGGTCAGGTCGCGCGTCCTCGCGCCGCTGCACGTCACGTCGACGAACGTCTTGACCTTCAGCGCCCGCGCCACCAGCGACGGGTAGTTGTGGTCGGAGCGCGCACAGCCGCCGGCGAGGTCGGTGGTCGGGATCAGCGGCCCGGCCGCGAACGAGTCGCCCAGGGCGACGTACCGCGCCGGTGGGCGGAGCCGGCAGCGGGGCGGCGGGCCCGGCGACGGGAGAGCCGCCGGAGGTGCAGCCGGACGCGACCAGGGCCACGGCCGCGAGAGCCGTGGTCAGGCGGGCGATCCGCATCGGTTCCTCCGGAGGGGTGGGGTCATCGGGGGTACGTCGCGACCAGGTCCCGGCGTACGACGCGGGCGCCGGCGACCAGCCGCAGCAGCACCGCCGCCGTGATCGCCTGCCCCGCCATCAGCCCGATCAGCACGAGGATCTGCGCGGCTCCGGCCTCGAGCGGGGTACCCCCGCCGAGCAGCACCCCGACGAAGGCACCCGGCAGCGTCACGAGGCCGACGGTACGCGTCTGGTCCAAGCCCGGTGTGAGCGCTTCGCGGGCCGTCGGGGCGATCACCTCGAAGGCCGCGTCGGGGCTGGTCAGGCCGATGGCGAGGCCGGCCTCGTAGGTGCCGAAGTGCCCGGCCAGCTCGTCGAACGCCCGGCGCCCGGTCAGCGTCGCGGCGGTCATCATGTTGCCGACCACGATGCCGGCGATCGGGATGATGCCGGGACCGTTGAACGGCACCACGCCGGAGGCGAAGATGAGCGCCGAGCACCGGCACGATGCCGCAGGCGATGGCGAGCCCGACCCAGGGCAGCTGCGCCCGCGGCACCCGGAGCCGCCCGGTCGACGTCCAGGTCGCGACCGCGAACATCAGCAGCACGAACGCCAGCGACAGCCACACGCTGGCCAGCGCGGCGGCGATGAACAGGGACACCAGCGCGAGCTGCACGACGGCACGCAGGGCGGCGGTGGGGTACTCGCGCTGGGTGCCGAGCCGGCCGATGACGGCGGCCGCGACGGCGACCACGACCAGCGCGACGAGCACGACCGCCAGCCTCCAGTCGGGGGAGACGGCGGCGCCGCCGCCGGCCGCGGCGGAGTGCACCTACTTCTTCTTCGCGGCCAGGGTCCGGCTGCCGGCGGATCCGTAGCGGCGGGTCGGGTTCGCGCCGATGGCTGCGGCTGTCTTGGCCGGCGCTTCTTGGCGGGCGTCCTGCGGGCCGCGGTCCGGTCTTGCGGAGGCCGCCTTCCTGCGCGCGCCGGGCGTGGACTTCCCGGCGTCGGCGGAGGAGTGCCGCGGCGATCCACTCGTCGATGATCCGCCAGGTGGTGACCGGGCCGCGCGGCCGGTCAGCATGCCGAGGTGGCCGCCCGGCACGATCTCGAAGCGCACGTCGTCGACGCCGGTGACCAGGTCCACGATCGGCCGCACGCACTGCACCGGGGCGATGCCGTCGCCGGCGCCGCCGAACGCCAGCAGCGGCGCGGTGATGTCGGCCAGCCGGATCTCCCGGTCGTCCATCGTCACCGTGCCCGACGCGAGCTGGTTGCCCTTGAGCAGCCGGTGGTAGAGCTGGCCGAACGTCCGGCCGGGGTAGGCGATCATGTTCGCGGTGAACCGGTCGACCGCCTCGACCTGGGCCAGGAAGTCGGCGTCGTCGAGCTTCGCGGCGAGCGCGATCGGCTTGGTCACCAGCTTGTTGAACGACGAGAGCTGGAAGGCGCGCCGCACCAGCGGCTTCGGGAAGCCGCCCATCAGCCGGTAGGACTGCGTGACCAGGCCGGCCCGCTCGCCCGGCGATGCCCAGGAACGGCCGGATCGGCGCGACCAGCGGCACCTGGCGTGACGTCGATCGGGCGCGCCGACGGTGGTCAGCGAGCGCGATCGGCAGGTCGGGACGGTCGGCGGCGGTGAGCAGCGCGAAGATCCCGCCGAGGCTCCAGCCGATGACGTGCACGGGACGGCCGCCGGCGTGCCGGCTGACCTCCTCGATCGCCTCGGGGATCACCTCGTCGACCCAGTGCTCCATGCCCAGCCCGCGGTTGGCGAACGACACCTCGCCGTACTCCACGAGGTACGTCGGACGGCCCGCCGTCGACGAAGTGCTCGACCAGCGAGCAGCCGCGCCGCAGGTCGAAGCAGAGCGCCGGCGCGGCCAGCGGGGTCACCAGCAGGACCGGGTCGCCGTGCTCGCGGGCGGTGGCGCGGGGCCGGTAGTGGTAGACCTCCCGCAGCACGCCCTCGTCGATCAGGGTGCGCGGCATCGGGCGCAGATCGGCCAGGCCGCCGTACAGCACCTTGTGGGCGACGTTGGCGGCAGCGGAGACGATCTGGTCCGGCTTGGGGATCAGATCCATGTGCTGAAGTTACCAGCGGGTCTGCATCGCCCGGACAGCGGATGAGGCGGGTCTCACGCGCCGTCGGATGCGCTCTTCCGGGACGGCCGCAGCTGCTTGTCGTGCGGCGGGCTGCACGTCGGCGAGCACGGCGAGGAACTTGCGGGCCCAGTCCTTCACGTCGTGCTCGGCGACCGTCTTGCGCATCGCCCGCATCCGCCGCGGCCAGGTCCTTGGGGTCGGCGTTCATGGCGGTGAGGATCGCGGCCTTCATGCCGTTGATGTCGTAGGGGTTCACCATGAACGCCTGCCGCAGCTCGTCGGCGGCGCCGGCGAACTCGGACAGCACCAGGGCGCCGCTGGTCGTCGTACCGGCAGGCGACGTACTCCTTGGCGACCAGGTTCATGCCGTCGCGCAGCGGGGTCACCACCATCACGTCGGCGGCCCGGAACAGCGCCGCCATCTCCTCCCTGGGGTAGGACGTGTGCAGGTAGTGGATCGGCGGGCTGCCGATGCGTGCCGAGGTCGCCGTTGAGCCGGCCGACCAGCCGGTCGATCTCGTCGCGGAGCCGGCGGTACTGCTCGACGCGCTCCCGCGACGGGGTCGCGACCTGCACGAAGACGGCGTCCTCGACCGAGAGCTCGCCGTCGCGGACCAGCTCGCCGAACGCGCGCAGCCGGTCGTAGATGCCCTTGGTGTAGTCGAGCCGGTCGACGCCGAGCAGCACCCTCCGCGGGTTGCCGAGCTGCTCGCGGATCTCCTTGGCCCGCTGCGTCGACGGCCTCGGTGCGGGCGAGCTCGTCCAGGCCCGCGGTGTCGATCGAGATCGGGAAGGACGCCGGCCTGCACGACCCGGCCGTCGGGCAGGTAGATCGTGGTCGCGGTGCGTCTTGTGGCCCGACCCGCTGGCGCACCAGCCGGACGAAGTTCTGCGACGCGCCCGGGCGCTGGAAGCCGACCACGTCGGCGCCGAGCAGCCCCTCGAGGAGCTGGCGCCGCCAGGGCAGCTGCTGGAACAGCTCGGCCGGCGGGAACGGGATGTGCAGGAAGAACCCGATCCGCAGGTCCGGCCGCAGCTCGCGCAGCATCGCGGGCACCAGCTGCATCTGGTAGTCGTGCACCCAGACCGTGGCGTCCTCGGCGGCGAGCTCGGCCGCCTTCTGCGCGAACCGCCGGTTGACCCGGACGTAGGCGTCCCACCACTCGCGGTGGAACTCCGGCTTGGCGACCACGTCGTGGTAGAGCGGCCACAGGGTGGCGTTGGAGAAGCCCTCGTAGAACTCCTCGACCTCCTCGGCGCTGAGCGGCACCGGGACGAGCGACAGGCCGTCGTCGACGAACGGCTCGATGTCGTCGTCGCTGCCGCCCGACCAGCCGATCCAGGCGCCGTCGTTGGCGCGCATCACCGGCTCGAGCGCGGTGACCAGGCCGCCGGGGGAGCGCCGCCAGGCGACGCGAGCCGTCGTCCTCGACCACCTGGTCGACGGGCAGCCGGTTGGCCACGATGACCAGGTCGGCCAACTTGTTCTCGGACCTGGTCGTGCTGGCAGGGGCTCACCCCTTCAACCTACCCAGCGACTGCTCGGTGCAGCACCGCCGGTCGTAGCGCAGGCCGATCTGCTCGCGGATCCGGTCCATCAGCCGCATCAGCGCGACGGTGTCGTCCAGCGGCACCAGCGGGCTCTCGGTCTCGCCGTTGCGCAGGCAGCGGACCACCTCGATCGCCTCGTGGGCGAGCCCGCTGCCGATCAGGTCCTCGTGGATGGTCTCCGGCGCCGGCGGGAGCCGTCGAAGTCGGGGTCCCGCGTCGAGCGCGGTCCAGGTGACGGTGCTCGGGTGGTGGAAGGGCGCGGGTACGTCGATCCGGCCGCGGTCGGTGGCGATGGACGCCGTGCGCGGGGACCAGGCGGTCATCGTCGAGGTCAGCGAGGACACCGCGCCGCCGTCGTAGCCCAGGCTCACCGCGAGGTTCAGGTCCGCGCCGGCCTCGGACAGCGACGCCGTCGCCGCGACGGTCGAGGGCTCCCCGAGGAACAGGTGCGCGAACGTCAGCGGGTAGATGCCCATGTCGAGCAGCGCGCCGCCGCCCAGCGCCGGGTCGAGCAGCCGGTCCGTCGGCGGCTTGTCGACCACGAAGCCCAGGTCGGCGCGCACCTGCCGCACCTCGCCGAGCGCGCCCGATCGCGAGCAGCTGCTGGAGCCGGCGGACCAGCGGGTTGCACCGCATCCACATCGCCTCCATCAGGAAGAGGTTCTTCTCCCGGGCCAGCGCGACCAGGTGCTCGGCGTCGGCGGCGTCGAGCGTGAACGCCTTCTCGCAGAGCACCGGCTTGCCGGCCTCCAGGGCCAGCTCGACGTGCTCGCGGTGCAGGGCGTGCGGCGTCGCGACGTACACCACGTCGACGTCGGGGTCCTCGACGAGCGCGCGGTAGTCGCCGTACGCCCGGGCCGCGCCGTGCGCGGCGCGCGAACGCGTCCGCGGACTCCTGGCGGCGGGCGCCGACGGCGGCGAGCTCGCACTCGGGCGAGCAGCGCGAGGTCCTCGGCGAACGCGGTCGCGATCTTGCCGGTGGCGAGGATCCCCCAGCGCACCGGGCGGTCGGCGGGCAGCGGCTCGGCCCGCACGCGGACCGGGGGTACGTCGAGCGGCGGGCAGGTCGTGCGGCAGGGTGGTCATGGGCGTCATTCTTGCCCCATCCGAAACGCGCGACACAGATCCGCGGGGCGAACTACATCGATGTGGTTCGTCGCCTATGCTGGTGCCGCACACCGCCCCAGCAGCACGCCACCACCGCCCTTGCGCACAGGAGTCGCCACACATGGACGCCGCGAACGCCCTGAACCCGGGACAGACCGCCGCGTCGAGCGAGCTCTCCGAGCGGGACCGCGAGATCCTGAACTTCGAGCGCCAGTGGTGGAAGTACGCCGGGGCCAAGGAGCAGGCGGTCCGGGACAAGTTCGACATGTCCTCGACGCGCTACTACCAGGTGCTCAACGCCCTCATCGACCGTCCCGAGTCGCTGGCCTTCGACCCGCTGCTGGTCCGCCGGCTGCGGCGGCTGCGCGCCGCCCGCCAGCGCGCCCGCTCGGCCCGCCGCCTGGGCTTCGAGGTCTGACGTGCGCCCCGACCTCGCACCGAGCGCGGCGTCGCGATGTCCTCGCCGGTCGCGCTGCTCTCCGTGGCCGCCGTCGTGGTGGCCGGCGCCGCGTTCGTGGCGCACCGGGCCGCGACGACGAGCCGACACCGGCCGCCAGGCCGGTCGTGGCCAGCACCTCCGCGACCCCGACGCCCACGACCACGGCGCCCGCCGCCGGTCGTGAAGAAGAAGGCCGTGAAGAAGAAGGCCGTCGTGCGCCGCGGCGGCACCTACGTCGAGGTCTACAACAACTCCGGGATCAGCGGCCTCGCCGGCAGCACCGCGGCCCGCGCCCAGGGCGCCGGCTGGGAGGTCGTCGGCTCCGACAACTGGTACGGCACCATCCCGGCCAGCACCGTCTACTACCCGGCCCGGCTCAAGGCGCAGGCCGAGCTGCTCGGCAAGGACCTCGGCATCAACCGGCTCAAGCCGGCCATCGCGCCGATGCGCGGCGACCGGCTGACCGTGATCCTCACCCGCGACTACTCGTAGTCTCCCGCGCTAGGGTTCCCCATGGAGTTCCGCACCCGGCAGGCCCAGGACCGGTACGACGGGCTGGTCGCCGTCGCGCACGACGTGCTCGTCGGCCTGGACTTCGACGGCACGCTGTCGCCGATCGTCGAGGACCCGGCGCAGGCCGTCATCCACCCCGAGGCCCCCGGCGTCCTCGACCGAGCTCGCCGCCCGGGTGCGCGCCGTCGTGGTGATCACCGGCCGGCCCGCCCGGCAGGTCGTCGAGCTCGGCGGCCTCGAGGCGCGTCGCCGACGGGCTCGCCGACGGCGCCCGGCTGGTGGTGATGGGGCAGTACGGCAACGAGCGCTGGGACTCCGGCACCCGCGAGTTCACCTCGCCCGAGCCGCCCCGCGGGCTCCAGGCCTTCCGCGACGAGCTGCCCCGGCTGCTGGCCGCCGAGCGACGCCGCAGGACGCCTTCGTCGAGGAGAAGGGCCTCGCCGTCGCGGTGCACACCCGCCGGCTGCCCGACGCCGCGGAGGCGTTCGTGCGGCTCGAGGCAGGCGCTCGGCGGACGCCGCGCGAGCGGCACGGGCTCACCCTCGAGCCGGGCCGGCTGGTGCTCGAGGTCCGCGCGCCCGGCATGCACAAGGGGCTCGCGGTCGAGGCCGCGCTCGCCGAGCACCACGCGGCGGCGTGCTGTTCGCCGGCGACGACCTCGGCGACCTCGAGGCGTTCGAGGCGGTCCGCCGGCTCCGCGACCAGGGCCTGCCCACGCTGCTGGTCTGCTCCGGCTCGCGAGGAGCAGGAGGCGCTCGCCGAGCTCTCCGACGTCGTGGTCGACGGCCCGGCCGGCGTGCTCGGGCTGCTGTCCCGGTTCGCCGACGACGCGGCGCCGCTCAGGCCTGACGCCGCCGGACCCGCGCGGCGACGGTCGGGTAGCCGCCGTCCTCCAGCCCGGCGAGACGCTCGAACGCGTTGTGCACCGCCGGGTCACCGCCGCGGAGGTAGGACCAGCCGGCCGCGAGCGAGGTAGAGCGGGATCATCGGCAGCCCGAGGCACACGACGTACTGCCAGGTGTGCCGCTCCTCGTGCCGCACCAGGAGCGGGCGGCTCGTCGAGCCAGGCCCGGTCGTGCCGGGTGGTCACCACGTTGCCGATGGTGAACGCGGCGGCCGCCGGGACCGGGAGCCGGTAGCCGGTCGCGACGAGCGAGCCCGCGCGGGCCGCGCGCCGATCCGGGCCCGGCCCAGCGTCGCGACCGCACAGCCCAGGGCCGTCGAACCGTTGAGCAGGTTGACGATGCGCTTGATCCGCCACGGCTCCATGGGGCCATCCTCCCGCATCTCGGATCGTGGACGTGGATGTGCACATGCTGAGACGGCTGCGTAAGGTAAATCCTGCTCATCGAGAGGGGCAGAGGGACACGGCCCGCTGAAGCCCCGGCAACCCGTCACCGCGCGCACGCGTCGAAATCCGTCGACCGGCCTGCGGTGCCAAAGGTGCTAATTCCGTCCCGGTCCGAGAGTCGGTCCACCGGGGAAGATGAGAAGGAGGCCCCTTCATGAGCACCCACAGCACCTCGGTCCTGTCCGGCCCCACCACCACGATCCGCCCCGGCGCCTTCGGCAACGCCGTCGAGCTGGTCTGCCGCGAGTGTCGCGCCACCCAGCCGCTCGGCCCGTTCTACGCCTGCCAGGAGTGCTTCGGCCCGCTGGAGATCGGCTACGACTTCCCGGCGGTCACCCGCGCCGCAGATCGAGGCCGGCCCCAAGAACATCTGGCGCTACCAGCAGCTGCTGCCGGTGCCCGCCGACATCACCGGCAGCCCCAACATGGAGCCCGGCTTCACCCGGCTGATCAAGGCCGACAACCTCGCCCGCGAGCTCGGCATGAAGAACCTCTGGGTCAAGGACGACTCCGGCAACCCGACGCACTCCTTCAAGGACCGGGTCGTCGCGATCGCGCTGTCGGCCGCCCGCGAGTTCGGCAGCAAGGTCTTCGCCTGCCCCTCGACCGGCAACCTCGCCAACGCGGTCGCCGCCGCCGGGGCCCGCGCCGGCATGAAGACCGTCGTGTTCATCCCCGCACGACCTCGAGCGGCCCAAGGTCATCACCACCGCGGTGTACGGCGGCACGCTGGTCGCCGTGAAGGGCAACTACGACGACGTCAACCGGCTCGCGTCGGAGATCGCCGGCGAGGAGGAGGGCTGGGCGTTCGTGAACGTCAACGTCCGGCCCTACTACGCCGAGGGCTCCAAGACGCTGGGCTACGAGGTCGCCGAGCAGCTCGGCTGGCGGCTGCCCGCAGCAGGTCGTGATCCCGGTGGCGTCCGGCTCGCAGCTGACCAAGGTCGACAAGGGCTTCTCCGAGCTCGTGTCCGCTCGGGCTGGTCGACGACGTCGCCGTACAAGATCTTCGGCGCCCAGGCCGCAGGGCTGCTCGCCGGTCTCCGCGGCGTTCAAGGACGGCCACGACGTCGTCCGCCCGGTCAAGCCGGACACCATCGCCAAGTCGCTCGCGATCGGCAACCCGGCCGACGGGCCCTACGTGCTCGACGTGGCCCGCCGCACCGGCGGCGCGGTCGAGGACGTCACCGACGACGAGGTCCGCGACGGCATCCAGCTGCTCGCCCGCACCGAGGGCGTCTTCGCCGAGACCGCCGGCGGCGTCACCGTCGCGACGCTCAAGAAGCTGGTCGAGACCGGCCAGCTCGACCCCGACGCGGAGACGGTCGTGTTCAACACCGGCGACGGCCTCAAGACGCTCGACGCGGTCGCCGACCGGGTCGGCCCGGCGGCCACGATCGAGCCGAGCTACGCCGCGTTCACCGCGCGCCGGCCTCGTCTGAGCGCCCGGTAGCCTTCACCCCCAGACGTTCCTGCACCGGAGGAGAGTCATGAGCGTCAGCGTCCGGATCCCGACCATCCTGCGCACCTACACCAACGGCGAGTCCGAGGTCTCGGCCGACGGCGGCACCCTCGCCGAGGTGCTCGAGTCCCTCGACGCGAGCTACCCCGGGCATCAAGGGCCGCGATCCTCGACGACCAGGGCGCGCTCCGCCGGTTCGTGAACGTGTACGTCGGCAACGACGACGTGCGCTTCCTCGAGGCCCTCGACACAAGCACGCCCGACGGCACCCAGATCTCGGTCATCCCGGCGGTCGCCGGCGGCTGCAGCCCGCGCTCGTAGGGTGGTCGGCATGGCACGCAACCTCGCGACAGCCGACCGGGTCGGCCGCGACGAGCTCGAGGAGTTCGTCCGCCCCCGCCACAAGGGCACGCTGGTCACCCGCCGCCGGGACGGCAGCCCGCAGATGTCGCCCGGTGGCCTGCGGCCTCGACGACGAGGGCCGGGTCGTCGTCTCGACGTACCCGCAGCGGGCCAAGGCCGCCAACGCCCGCCGCGACCCGCGGGTGTCGATCCTGGTCCACTCCGACGACTGGGACGGCCCCTACGTCCAGGTCGACGGCACCGCCGAGGTGATCGACATGCCCGACGCGGTCGAGCCGCTGGTCGACTACTTCCGGTGCATCGCGGGCGAGCACCCGGACTGGGACGAGTACCGCGACGCGATGCGCAAGCAGAACAAGTCGCTGATCCGGGTCACCGTCGAGCGCTGGGGCCCGGTCGCCACCGGCGGCTTCCCGCCCGAGCGACGGCCTAGACCTGGAACCGCCGCAGCAGGTCCTCGGCGCCGGCCAGGTCCGCGAGCACGTCCGCGACGCTGCGCTCCTCGCGTGAGCAGCCCGGCGCCCTGGCCGGCGTACACGTAGGCCGCGTCGAGGTCCTGCTCGCGCTGGGCCTCGGGCCAGCTCGGCGGCAGCCGCGTCGTCGTCGGCGAGCTCGTCGAGCCGGTCGCGCCCAGCGGTCGAAGTAGGCGTTGCGCAGCGCCCGGCCGCCGAACTCCGCGGGCCACGGCGAGCCGCTGGGCGACGTCGAAGACCCGGCCGTACGCCGTGCCGGTGACCGTCCGCGGCGAGCAGCCGCTGCCGCGCGGCCGCGCGACGTCCCGGCCTCGTGGGTGGTCAGCAGCGCCGTCCCGACCCAGGCGCCGACGGCGCCCGCGGCGAGCACCGCGGCCAGCCCGCGGGCCGTGCCGATCCCGCCCGCCGCGACGACCGGGCACGTCGACCGCGTCCAGCACCGCCTGCAGCAGCGGCAGCGTGCCGACCTCGTTGCGGCCGTGCCCGCCGCCCTCGGCGCCGCGCGCCACCACCAGGTCGGCGCCGGCCGCCTCGGCGCGCGCGGCCTCGTCGAGCGTGCCGGCCTGCACCGCGACCCGGATGCCCGCGTCGCGCAGCCGGTCGACGTACGGCTCGAACGCCGCCGAAGCTCACCGACACCAGCGCCGGCCGGACCGTCGAGGACCGCGTCGAGCTGGCCCTCGTCGCGCTCGAGGGCCCAGGCCATCAGCCCGACGCCGTACGGCGCGCCGCCGGCCGCCGCGACCGCCGCCTGCTCGCGGACCCAGTCGGGGGAGCGGGACGCGTTCACGCCGACCATCCCGAGTCCGCCGGCCGGCGGAGACCGCAGCGGCGAGCGGCGCCCTCGCCGGGGCCGGCCATCGGGGCGCCGACGACGGGGACGGTCGAGGCCGAAGGTGTCGGTCAGCCAGGTGTCGATCATGGGACCACTGTGGCAAACATCGTCAGAATCCGTTCGCGTCGCGACGACCGGAGACGGTAGACGTGGGGCATGGAACCCCACGCGGCAGCCGCCGACTTCGTCGCCACCCACTTCCCCGAGGCGCGGGTGGCGTTCGTCGGCGGCAGCGTGCTGACCTCGCACCGCACCGAGACCTCCGACCTCGACGTCGTGGTCGTCCTGGACGGGCCGCCGGCGCCGTTCCGGCAGACGTTCCGGCACCAGGGCTGGGTGGTCGAGGCGTTCGTGCACGACGACGACAGCCGGTCGCTTCTTCTACGCGCACGACCGGGAGCGGCGGGTCTGCTCCCTGCTGCGGATGGTCGGCGAGAGCGAGGTGGTGCTGGACCGCGACGGCACGGCCGCGGCGATGCAGGCGGAGGCGCGCGAGCTGCTGGCGGCCGGCCCGGGCCCGCTCCTGGCGGCCGAGCGGGACGCGATGCGCTACGGGCTGAGCGACCTCCTCGACGACCTGGTCGGCTGCCGGACGTCGGCGGAGCTGCCCTGGATCGCCGGCCTGCTGCTCGCCCAGACGGCCCAGCTCGCCCTGGCCGCCGCGGGTGAGTGGGGAGGGTCGGGCAAGGCGCTGCACCGAGCGCTGGCCGCGCACGACCCCGGGCTCGCGGCACGGCTGGTCGACGGCCACCGGGCCGTGGTGGCCGAGGGCGCGGTCGAGGGGCTGCGCGACGTCGTCCTCGAGGTGCTCGACCGGGTCGGCGGGCCGCTGGTCGAGGGCTACCGGGTCGGCGGGCCGCCGGACGTCGCTGCTGCGCGACGTGCACCGCGCTGCCCGACGGCGAGGACGGGGGCGACCTGCTGGTGGAGGAGCTCGGCAGCCCGCGGCGCTGGCGGCGCGCTGGGCCGCCTGGGACGACCCGTCGGTCGACTGGGCCGCTGCGCGGGTCGTCGCGGTGCGGAGCACCTGGGACTACGAGACCCGGCGCGAGGAGTTCCTCGCCTGGGCCGCGGAGGGTCGGCCCCGGCCTGCTCAACGGCGCCGACGTCCTCGCGTGGAACACCGACAAGTCCTACATGCTCGACCTCGAGCGCGGCCGGGCTGCCCGTCGTACCCAGCGTGCTGGCGAAGACCCCGGACGAGGCGCGCGCTGCGGCGGCCGGGTTCGGGTCGGCGGTCTGCAAGCCGACGATCGCGGCCAGCGGCCGCGGGCTGGTGGTGCTCGACAGGCCAGGGTGAGCCGGCCGGGCCGCCGCCGTGGCTGGTGCAGCCGGTGGTCGAGTCGGTGCACACCGAGGGCGAGGTCTCGGTCTTCGTGCTCGGCGGCCGGCCGGTGGCGCAGGTGCGCAAGGTGGCCGGCGCCGGAGGACGTGCGGGTGCACGAGGAGTACGGCGGCCGCTCGGAGGCCGTGCCGCTCGAGGACGAGCACGCCGCCCTGGCGACCCGGACCGTGCGGGTCGCCGAGGAGCTGCTCGGCGCCGACCTGGCGTACGCCCGGGTGGACCTGATGCGGCTCGCCGACGGGACGCTCGCGGTGGGGGAGCTGGAGGTCACCGAACCGGGGCTCTACCTCGACCTGGTGCCGCGAGGTGGCGGCCGCGTTCGGGGCGATGGTCGCGGAGCGGCTCGGCTTGACGCGAGAGGCCGGAGAGCGCTTCCGCGTTCTCCGGCCGAAACCCCGTCGCACCCACGAGGTCCGTTCAGGCTAGGCCCGCCCGGAAGAGGGGTCAATGGCCCGGTCGGGCCGCCCACGTCGGTCTAGACCTAGCGGGCCTGCCCGTCGTCTTGCACTCGCTGGGGGCGAGTGCTAAACATGAGGTAGCACTCTCAGCACGAGAGTGACAGCAAGTGGACCGGGAAGATGAGGTCTCCACGCGCCGGCGGGAAGGGTCTGCCGGGTCAGCGGAGATCGTCCGTCGCGGGCATCCCCCGGGCCAGTCCATTCATTCCAGCGTGAGGAACCGCGGAGAATGCCGAAGCTTATTGCGTTCAACGAGGAAGCCCGGCGCGGCCTGGAGCGTGGCATGAACACGCTCGCCGACGCCGTCAAGGTGACGCTCGGCCCCAAGGGCCGCAACGTCGTCCTCGAGAAGAAGTGGGGCGCCCCCACGATCACCAACGACGGTGTGTCCATCGCCAAGGAGATCGAGCTCGAGGACCCCTACGAGAAGATCGGTGCCGAGCTCGTCAAGGAGGTCGCCAAGAAGACCGACGACGTCGCCGGCGACGGCACCACCACCGCCACCGTCCTGGCCCAGGCCATGGTCCGCGAGGGTCTGCGCAACGTCGCGGCCGGCGCGAACCCGATGGCGCTCAAGCGCGGCATCGAGATCGCCGTCGAGGCCATCACCGAGCAGCTGCTCGGCGATGGCCAAGGACGTCGAGACCAAGGAGCAGATCGCCTCCACCGCCTCCATCTCCGCCGGTGACACCACCGTCGGCGAGATCATCGCCGAGGCGATGGACAAGGTCGGCAAGGAAGGCGTCATCACGGTCGAGGAGTCGAACACCTTCGGCCTCGACCTCGAGCTCACCGAGGGCATGCGGTTCGACAAGGGCTACATCTCGGCGTACTTCGTCACCGACGCGGAGCGCATGGAGACCGTCCTCGACGACCCGTACATCCTGATCGCCAACCAGAAGGTCTCGAACGTCAAGGACCTGCTGCCGGTGCTCGAGAAGGTCATGCAGAGCGGCAAGCCGCTGCTGATCCTCTCCGAGGACGTCGACGGCGAGGCGCTGTCCACCCTGGTGGTCAACAAGATCCGCGGCACCTTCAAGTCCGTCGCCGTCAAGGCCCCGGGCTTCGGTGACCGCCGCAAGGCCATGCTGCAGGACATCGCGATCCTGACCGGTGGCCAGGTCATCTCCGAGGAGGTCGGCCTCAAGCTCGAGTCGACCGGCCTCGAGCTGCTCGGCCAGGCCCGCAAGGTCGTCGTCACCAAGGACGAGACGACCATCGTCGAGGGTGCCGGCGACGCCGACCAGATCGCCGGTCGGGTCAACCAGATCCGTGCCGAGATCGAGAAGAGCGACTCCGACTACGACCGCGAGAAGCTGCAGGAGCGCCTGGCCAAGCTGGCCGGCGGCGTTGCGGTCATCAAGGTCGGCGCGGCCACCGAGGTCGAGCTCAAGGAGCGCAAGCACCGCATCGAGGACGCCGTTCGCAACGCGAAGGCTGCCGTCGAGGAGGGCATCGTCGCCGGTGGTGGCGTCGCTCTCGTCCAGGCGACCGACGCCGCGTTCGAGAAGATCGACCTCGAGGGTGACGAGGCCACCGGTGCGCAGATCGTGCGCTTCGCCGCCGAGGCCCCGCTCAAGCAGATCGCGATCAACGCCGGCCTCGAGGGTGGCGTCGTCGCGGAGAAGGTGCGCAACCTCAAGCCGGGTCACGGCCTGAACGCTGCCACCGGCGAGTACGTCGACATGGTCGCCGAGGGCATCCTCGACCCGGCCAAGGTCACGCGCTCGGCGCTGCAGAACGCCGCCTCCATCGCGGCGCTGTTCCTCACGACCGAGGCGGTCGTGGCGGACAAGCCCGAGAAGGCGCCGGCCGGCATGCCCGGTGGCGACGGCGGCATGGGCGGCATGGACTTCTGAGTCCCGCCCCGCTCACTGATACCGAGTGCACGGCACACGCCCCAGCGTCCACGACGCCGGGGGTGTGCACGTTTACCGGGTCCCCTGTGAATCCGCGCAGCCGGCTCAGCGGACGCCGTGCGGCCGGAACTGGACGCTGATCCGCGGGCCGACCGGCCGGGCGGTCTTGAGCACGGCGTGCTCCCAGGTGCGCTGGCAGGAGCCGCCCATCACCAGCAGGTCGCCGTGCCCGACCGGGAACGAGATCGACTCGCCGCCGGTGCGCGGGCGCAGCGACAGCCGCCGGGCCTCGCCGAGCGACAGGATCGCGACCATGGTGTCCTCGGTGCTGCTGCGGCCGATCGTGTCGCCGTGCCAGGCGACGCTGTCGCGGCCGTCGCGGTAGAAGCACATGCCCGCGCTGACGGAACGGCTCGCCGAGCTCGTCGCGCGTAGTGCCGGTCGAGCGCGTGCCGGGCCTCGACGAGCAGCGGGTCGGGCAGCGGCTCGTCGCTCGCCGTAGAACCTCAGCAGCCGCGGCACGTCGACGACGTTGTCCCACATCGCGCGCCGCTCGGCCTGCCAGGGCACGTCGGTGACCAGCCGGGCGAACAGCTCGTCGGAGCCGGACACCCAGCCGGGGCGTACGTCGACCCAGGCGCCGCGGGTGAGCACGTGGCGGCGTCACGGTCGTCCCCGAGCGGGCCGAGCCGCGGCCGGCGACGGCCCGTCGAGCGCGTCGAACAGCGACGCCTGGAACTCCACGGTCATGCCCGAGCTACGCCGGTTCGAACAGATGTTCTAGTGGTCAGCGCGGTCAGCCGGATCCGGATCGGCCCCGCGCGAGTCGCCGGGTCCACGACCCGGCCGCGCTGGGTGACCTGCACCGCGCCCGCGTCCACGAGCCGCCGGGCGGCCGCGCGGGCGGGCTCCATGCAGGTCGCGCCAGCCGTCCGCGTCGCCGACCGTCCCGGGCGGCGTCGGACGGGCAGATGTCGAGGTGTCGGGCGCGCCGGTGCAGCAGGGCGAGGACGGCCGCTCCGAGCCGGTCGTCGAGCCGTCCGACCGCTGCCAGTGTGCCGCGCGCTCGGCGGGGCCGAACTACCGTGGGCGACCGTGACCGAGCACGCACGACGTACGGCGGCCCGCGCCGTCGAGCTGACCAAGACCTACGGCGCCGGCGACGCGCAGGTGACCGCCCTCGACGACGTCAGCGTCGACCTGTACGCCGGCGAGTTCACCGCCGTGATGGGGCCCTCCGGCTCCGGCAAGTCGACGCTGATGCACTGCTGCGCGGCCCTGGACACCGCGACCAGCGGGCAGCGTCTACGTCGGCGACACCGAGCTCAGCGGCCTCAAGGACAAGGAGCTGACCCGGCTCCGGCGCGACGAGATCGGCTTCGTGTTCCAGTCGTTCAACCTGGTGCCGACGCTGACCGCCGAGGAGAACATCCTGCTGCCGCTGTCGATCGCCGGCCGCAAGCCGGACCCGGAGTGGTACGCCACCGTCATCGACACGGTCGGCCTCCGGGACCGGCTCGACGCACCGGCCCAACGAGCTGTCCGGCGGCCAGCAGCAGCGGGTCGCGGTGGCCCGGGCGCTGGCCAGCCGGCCCTCGATCGTGTTCGCCGACGAGCCCACCGGCAACCTGGACTCCCGCTCCGGCGCCGAGGTGCTCACGCTGCTGCGCCGCTCGGTCGACGAGTTCGGGCAGACGGTCGTGATGGTGACCCACGACCCGGTCGCCGCGGCGTTCACCGACCGGGTGGTCTTCCTGGCCGACGGCCGGGTCGTCGACGAGCTGCGCGAGCCCGACCGCGAGGTCGTGCTGGACCGGATGACCCGGATGGACGCCCGCCGCTCGACGCGGTCGCCGCTGGACGGCTCCGCGGGCTGATCCGGCCGCCGGATCGTGGCCGGCCGCACGTCCGGCGGAACGGCTATGGTGGACCGATGGGGGCCGGAGGGAGGTGCGATGGGCGACGTGATCACGCCAGACCGCTCGCGACCGGTCGGTGCACAAGCACGTGCAGGTCCGCGAGTACGTCCGGGGGCTGATCGCACGGTGCCGAGCCGGGCAGCCCGGCCCCCTCCGAGCGCGAGCTCGTGCAGCACTTCGGCGTCGCCCGGATGACCGTGCGCCAGGCGCTCGACGCGCTGGTCGTCCGAGGGCCTGCTCGAGCGGGTCCCCGGCCGCGGCACGTTCGTGGCCCGCGCCAAGATCGACGTCCAGGTGCGGCTGTCCAGCTACACCGAGGAGATGGGCCGCCGCGGCATGAAGCCGGGCTCCCGCACGCTGCTCGCCCGGATGGAGTCCGCCGGTCCCGGCGTCGCCCGCGCCCTCGAGATCGGCGAGGGCGACAAGGTCGTGCACTGGCAGCGGCTGCGGCTCGCCGACGGCAGCCCCGATGTGCATCGAGGACGCCTACCTCGCCGACAGCATCGTGCCGAAGTTCCTCGACCAGGCGCTGCCCGACAGCCTCTACGTCGAGCTGCAGCGCCGCGACCTGCTGCCGACCTGGGGCGAGGACTCGGTCGACGCGGCGCTGGCCCGCAGCCGACGAGGCCGAGCTGCTCGGCATCCGCCGAGGGCACGCCGGTGCTGCGGATCGCCCGGCGCGCGTTCGCCGGCAACATCGCGGTCGAGGTGTCCCGGTCGACGTACCGCGCCGACCGGTTCACGCTCTGGGTGCCGCTGTCGCGGCCGAACGCCCCGGTGACCCCGCCGATGACCGCTCGCCGCCGTCCCCGTCCTCGACGGGCACAACGACCTGCCCTGGGCGCTGCGCGAGCACTGCGGCTACGACCTCGACCAAGGTCGACCTGGCCGGCGGCGAGCCGCGCCGTGCACACCGACCTGCCGCGGCTGCGCGCCGGCGGCGTCGGCGGCCAGTTCTGGTCGGTGTTCGTGCCGTGCTCGCTGCCGGCGGCGACGCCGTCACCGCGACGCTGGAGCAGATCGACTTCGTGCACCGGCTGGTGGCGGCGTTCCCCGACGACCTGGCGCTGTGCCGTACGGCGGACGAGGTCGAGGCCGCGATGCGCGGCGGGCCGGATCGCGTCGCTGATCGGCATGGAGGGCGGCCACTCGATCGACGGCTCGCTCGGCACGCTGCGGATGATGCACGCGCTCGGGGTGCGCTACATGACGCTGACCCACAACGAGAACGTCCCGTGGGCCGACTCCGCGACCGACGAGCCGGTGCTCGGCGGGCTCACCGACTTCGGCCGCGACGTGGTCCGCGAGATGAACCGGATCGGCATGTTCGTCGACCTCTCGCACGTCTCCGCCGACGTGATGCGCGACGCGCTCGACGGTGGCCACCGCGCCCGGTGATCTTCAGCCACAGCTCGGCGCGCGCCGTCTGCGACCACCCCCGCAACGTGCCCGACGACGTGCTCGCGTCGCTGCCGGCAACGGCGGCGTCTGCATGGTGACGTTCGTGCCGCCGTTCGTCGAGCCAGGACTGGGCCGACTGGTACGTTCGAGAGCATGGACGTCGTCTGCGCGAGCGCGGCGGCGACCCGCGCCGGTTCGAGGACCTCGACCCGGTGCTGCAGGAGCGGCTGCCGCTCGGCGCCGCCGCTGCCGACCGGTCGCCGACGTCGCCGACCACGTCGACCACGTCCGCGAGGTCGCCGGCCTCGACGCACGTCGGGCTCGGCGGCGACTACGACGGCTCCGCTGACGTTCCCGGCCGGGCTGGAGGACGTCTCCGGCTACCCGCGGCTCTTCGACGAGCTGCGGTCGCGCGGCTGGTCCGAGGACGACCTGGCGCGCTCGGCTCCGGCAACGTGCTGCGCGCGCTGCGCGACATGGAGTCGGCGGCCGTCGTGACCGGCATGACGCCGTCGCCGGCCTGCTGCTCGCCGCCGGCGCCGGCCGCCGGATGGGCGGCCCCAAGGCGCTGCTGCGCGACGCCGCACGGCGTGCCGTTCCTCGACCGCGCGGTCGGCCTGCTGCTCGACGGCGGCTGCGCGACGGTCACGGTGGTGCTCGGCGCCGTCGGCCGACGAGGCCCGCGCCGCTGCTCGACGAGGCCGGCTGGTCCGACGACCCCGCGGTCGACGTGGTGGTCGCCGCGGACTGGGACGAGGGCATGGGCGCCTCGCTGCGCGCCGGGCTGCGGGCGCTGGCGCGACGCGCCGCGACGCCGACGCCGCGCTGGTCACGCTGGTGGACCTGCCCGACGTCGACGAGCCGGTGCTCCGCCGGGTCGCTCGACGCCGGCGCCGGCGCGCCGGGGCGCTGGTCCGGGCGACGTACGACGGGCGGCCGGGGCACCCGGTGCTGATCGGCCGCGACCACTGGGCGGGCGTGGCGGCGACCGCCGCGCGGGGACCGCGGCGCCCGCGACTACCTCCGCGACCCACGAGCCGGTCGCCTGCGAGTGCGGCGACCTCGCCACCGGCCGCGACCTGGACCGTCCCGAGGACCTGGAGCCCGCAGCCGACTACCGCGGATGGTGCGGTGACGCCGGTTGCGCCGTGGTGAATGCTGGTCGACATGCACACCGACCAGCCCTCGGACTCGCCCGACGACCTCGCCAAGCGGCTCGGCGACACCGGCTACCTCTGCGACGACTCGCTGGCCACGATCGGCTACCTCGCGCTGGCGATGCACCGGCCGCTGCTGCTCGAGGGGGAGCCGGGCACCGGCAAGACGGCGCTCGCCGAGGCGTTCGCCGAGGCGCTCGACGCTGCCGCTGATCCGGCTGCAGTGCTACGAGGGCATCGACGCCGGCCAGGCGCTCTACGACTGGGACTTCCCGCGGCAGATCCTGCACCTGCGGGCCCTGGAGGCGGCCGGCGGCGGCGCGGTGACCGACGCCGACGCCGCCGAGGAGTCGCTGTTCGACGAGCGGTTCCTGCTCGCCCGGCCGGTGCTGCGGGCGCTGCGCGAGAGCCCGGCGGTGCTGCTGGTCGACGAGATCGACCGGGCCGACGACGAGTTCGAGGCGTTCCTGCTCGAGGTGCTCTCGACCTACCAGGTGACCATCCCCGAGCTCGGCACGGTCACCGCCGCGACGCCGCCGATCGTGGTGCTCACCTCCAACCGCACCCGCGAGGTGCACGACGCGCTCAAGCGCCGCTGCCTCTACCACTGGGTCGAGCACCCGGGCCTCGACCGGGAGATCGAGATCGTCCGGACCCGCGCGCCCGAGGTCTCCGAGACGCTGGCCCGGCAGGTGGTCACCCTCGTGCAGCGGCTGCGTACGGCGGAGGGGCTGCTCAAGCCGCCCGGCGTCGCCGAGACGCTCGACTGGGCCCGCGCGCTCGACGCCCTCGGCGCCACCGAGCTCGACGTCGAGAACGCCGCGGCCACGCTCGGCGCCGTGGTGAAGTACCGCGAGGACGCCCAGCGGGTCCGCCAGGCCCTCGACCGGATGCTGCGCGCGGATGAGCCTCGGGACGCCCGCTGCGCCCGCTGCACGAGCGCGGACGAGCTGCTGCTCGGCTTCGCCCGTGCGCTGCGCGCCGCCGGCGTCCCGGTGACCCAGGACCGCACCCGGTCCTACCTCGAGGCGACCGCGCTGGTCGGGCTCGACGACCAGCGGGCGACGTACTGGGCCGGGCGCGCGACGCTCTGCTCCGGGCCCGACGACCTCGACCGCTACGACCAGGTGTTCACCGCCTGGTTCCAGACCAGGACCTCCCGAGCGGCCGGCCCGCCGGAGGACCAGCGCACGGTCGGCGCAGGCCGCGCTCGACGACGGGCGACGGCGACGGGCCGGCGGAGACCGACGAGGACACCCTGAACGCGATGGCCAGCGAGTCCGAGGTGCTGCGGCACCGCGACATCGCCGACATGCCCGCGTCCGAGAAGGCCCGGCTCTCGCGTGCTGTTCGAGACCCTGCGGCCGCGCGCCCGCCGCGTCGCACCGCCCAGCGACGCACCGCCGTGGCACCGCGGCGACGTCGACGCCGCAGCGCACGCTGCGCCAGATGCTGCGCCGGATGGGGGAGCCCGGCGAGATCGCCTACCGGCGCCGCGTCGACGCGACCCCGCCGGGTGGTGCTGCTGCGTCGACGTCTCCGGGCTCGATGAGCGCCTACGCCGACGCGCTGCTGCGGCTGGCGCACCGGTTCAGCCACCCGCCGGCCGACCCGCGGCGCGCCGGCCGCGCGTCGAGGTGTTCACGGTCGGCACCCGGCTGACCCGGGTCACCCGGGCGATGCGGATGCGCGACCCCGAGCGGGCGATCGTCGCCGCCGGCGAGACCGTGCCCGACTGGTCGGGCGGCACCCGGCTCGGCGAGACGCTGCGGATCTTCCTGGACCGCTGGGGCCAGCGCGGGCTGGCCCGCGGCGCGGTCGTCGTGGTGTTCAGCGACGGCTGGGAGCGCGGCGACGCGGCCCTGCTCGGCGAGCAGATGCGGCGGCTGCACCGGATCGCCCACCGGGTCGTGTGGGTCAACCCGCACGTCGGCAAGGACGGCTACCTGCCGGTGCAGCAGGGAATCGTCGCGGCCCTTCCCTACGTTGACGACTTGGTGGCGGGTCACTCGCTCGCCACCTTCGCGGACCTGATCGAGGTGGTCGCCCATGCGTGAGGTGCTTCCCGAGCTGATGCGGTGGTGGCGCGACGGACGCACCGTCGGCGTCGGCACCGTCGTCGCGACCTTCCGCTCCGCCCCGCGCCCGCCCGGCGCCTCGATGCTGGTCGGGCCCGTCCGGCGAGGCGGTCGGCTCCGTCTCCGGCGGCTGCGTCGAGGGCGCGGTCTACGAGCTCGCGCAGTCCGTCGTCGGCACCGGCGACGCCGGTCCTCCAGCGCTACGGCGTCAGCGACGACGACGCGTTCGCGGTCGGGCTCACCTGCGGCGGCATCCTCGACGTGTACGTCGAGAAGGTCGACCAGGACACGTTCCCCGAGCTCGGCGCGATCGCCGACGACGTCGAGGCCGGCCGTCCCGGTGGCGGTCGCCACCGTCGTGGAGCACCCGGACCCGGCCGTGGATCGGCCGGCGGATGGTCGTCCGCCCCGACGGCGGCGAGTGCTCCGGGTCGATCGGCTCGCCGCGCGCCGACGCCGCGGTCAGCCGACGACGCGCTCGGCCTGCTCGCGTCCGGGCACAACCAGACGCTGACCTACGGCCCCGACGGCGAGCGCCGCGGCGAGGGCATGCGGGTGTTCGTGTGGTCGTTCGCGCCGGCGCCGCGGATGCTGGTCTTCGGCGCGATCGACTTCGCCGCGGCCGTCGCCCGGATGGGCAACTTCCTCGGCTACAAGGTGACCGTCTGCGACGCCCGGCCGGTGTTCGCCACCAACTCCCGGTTCCCGTCGGCCGACGAGGTCGTCGTGAAGTGGCCGCACAAGTACCTCGCGCGACGAGGTCGCCGCCGGCCGCATCGACCAGCGCACCGTGCTCTGCGTGCTGACCCACGACCCGAAGTTCGACGTGCCGCTGCTCGAGGTCGCGCTGCGGCTGCTCGAGCGTCGCGTACGTCGGGGCGATGGGCTCGCGGCGCACGCACGAGGACCGGATGGAGCGGCTCAAGGAGGCCGGGCTCACCGACGAGGAGCTCGGCCGGCTGTCCTCGCCGGTCGGCCTCGACCTCGGCGCCCGCACCCCGGAGGAGACCGCGGTCAGCATCGCGGCGGAGATCATCGCCCTGCGCTGGGGCGGCAAGGGCGAGCGGCTCGCCGCGCTGGCGGGCCGCATCCACCACTGATCACGCCGGGCTCCTATCCGTTCGGAGAGGTCGGCGAATCTGACCGCTGTGACCCTTGTCTCGGTCGGTCAAAACGGCAACGATCGGCTCAACTGCACTCACGAATGCCCGCTGAGGGCCCAGGAGATGTCGATGACCCGGATCAGTGTCACCGTCGACGGAGCGAGCTACTCCGACGACGTCGAACCCCGCATGCTGCTCGTCCACTACCTGCGCGAACGGCTCGGCAAGACCGGCACCGTCGTCGGCTGCGACACCAGCAACTGCGGCGCCTGCACCGTCCACCTCGGCGGCCGCAGCGTGAAGTCCTGCAACGTGCTGGCCGTCCAGGCCGACGGCGCAGAGGTCACCACGATCGAGGGGCTGGCGCAGGACGGCGAGCTGCACCCGATGCAGGAGGCGTTCCACGAGTGCCACGCCCTCCAGTGCGGCTACTGCACGCCCGGCATGATCATGCAGGCGATCGACCTGCTCAACGACAACCCGAAGCCGACCGAGGCGGAGATCCGCGAGGGCCTCGAGGGCAACCTGTGCCGGTGCACCGGCTACCACAACATCGTCCGCGCCGTGCAGACCGCGTCGGGCCAGGAAGTCCAAGCCCGCGTCGCTCGAGGGGAGCGCGTCATGACCGTCACCGAGGACGCCCCCGCCACGCGCCCCCGAGATCGGCCGCGACCGCCGCCGCAAGGAGGACCAGCGGCTGATCACCGGCCGCACCCACTGGACCGACAACATCCAGCTGACCGGCATGCTGCACCTCGCGATGGTGCGCAGCCCCTTCGCCCACGCGAAGATCACCACCATCGACACCAGCGAGGCCAAGGCGCGCGCCCAACGTCGTCGCGGTGCTCACCGGCGCCGACCTCGGCGAGAGCCAGGGCGTGCTGCATCAACGCCTGGCCGATCACGCCCGACCAGGTGACCCCGACCCACCTCGCCGATGCCGTCGGACCGGGTCGCGTTCGCCGGCGAGATCGTCGCCGTCGTGGTCGCCCGCACGCGCGGCCGAGGCCCGCGACGCCGCCGAGCTCGTCGACGTCGACTACGAGGAGCTGCCCGCGGCGCTCGACCTCAAGGAGGCCGCGGAGGACAAGGTGCTCGCGCACCCCGACCTCGGCACCAACAAGTCCGCGTTCTGGAGTCTTCGACTCGGCCGAGGCCGGCACCGGCGGCGACGTCGACGAGGCCATCGCCAAGGCCCGCGCCGACGGCATCGTGATCGAGCGGGAGTACCGCCAGCAGCGGCTGATCCCGGCCTTCATGGAGCCGCGCTCCGTCGTGGTCGACCCGACCGGCGAGCAGATCACCATGTGGTCGGCGACCCAGATCCCGCACATCCTGCGCTTCGCGCTGGCCGCGACGACCGGCGTGCCCGAGTCCAAGATCCGGGTGATCGCGCCCGACGTCGGCGGCGGCTTCGGCGGCAAGCTCCAGGCCACGCCGGAGGAGTGGATCACCTGGGCGGTCGCCCGCCGGCTCGGCAAGCCGGTGAAGTACACCGAGACCCGCTCCGAGTCGCTGATGGCCGGCCCACCACGGCCGCGACCAGTGGCAGAAGCTCACGCTGGCCGCCACGAAGGACGGCACGGTCACCGGCCTCAAGGTCGACCTGCTCGCCGACCTCGGCGCCTACGTCGCGCTCGTCGGCGGCGGCGTGCCGGTGCTCGGCGCGTTCATGTTCAACGCGATCTACAAGTTCCCGGCCTACCAGTTCAACTGCCAGACGGTGCTGACCAACAAGACCTGGACCGACGCCTACCGCGGCGCCGGCCGGCCCGAGGCGACGTTCGCGCATCGAGCGGATCATGGACGAGCTCGCCGCCGAGGTCGGCGTCGACCCGCTCGAGGTCCGCGAGAAGAACTGGATCAAGCACGAGGAGTTCCCGTTCACCACGGTCGCCGGCCTGGAGTACGACTCCGGCAACTACGAGGCGGCCACCGCCAAGGCCAAGGAGATGTTCGGGTACGACGAGCTGCGGGCCGAGCAGAAGCAGCGCCGCGAGTCGCAACGACCCGGTCCAGCTCGGCATCGGCGTCTCGACGTTCACCGAGATGTGCGGCCTGGCGCCGTCCCGGGTGCTCGGCAGCCTCGACTACGGCGCCGGCGGCTGGGAGCACGCGTCGGTCCGGATGCTGGCCGACCGGCAAGGTCGAGGTCGTCACCGGCGCGTCCGCGCACGGCCAGGGCCACGAGACGGCGTTCAGCGCAGATCGTCGCCGACCGGCTCGGCGTCCCGTTCGAGGACGTCGAGGTGCTGCACGGCGACACCCAGGTCGCGCACCAGGGCATGGACACCTACGGCTCGCGCTCGCTGGTCGTCGGCGGCGAGGCGCTGGTCCGGGCCGCCGACAAGGTGATCGAGAAGGCCAAGCCGATCGCGGCCCACCTGCTCGAGGCCTCCGTCGACGACATCGAGTTCAAGGCGGGCCGCTTCGGCGTCAAGGGCACCGACCAGGGCATGGCCATCGGCGGAGGTCGCGCTGGCGGCGTTCGCCGGCGCACAACCTGCCCGACGGGCATCGAGCCCACGCTCGACTCCGACGCGACGTACGACCCGGTGAACTTCTCCTTCCCGCACGGCACCCACCTGTGCGCGATGGAGGTCGACACCGAGACCGGTGGGGTGAAGATGCGCAAGTACGTCTGCGTCGACGACATCGGCAACATCATCAACCCGCTGATCGTCGCGGGCCAGGTGCACGGCGGCCTGGTGCAGGGCATCGCGCAGGCGCTGTGGGAGGAGGCGGTGTACGACGACGCCGGCACGCTGGTGTCCGCGCTCGTTCGTCGACTACCTGGTGCCGACCGCGGCCGACACGATCAGCTTCGACATCGACCACACCACCTCGCCGTCGACGACCAACACGCTCGGCACCAAGGGCGTCGGCGAGGCGGGCACCATCGCCTCGACGCCGGCCGTGGTCAACGCGGTCGTCGACGCGGTCCGCCACTTCGGCGTCAACGACATCCGGATGCCGTGCACGCCGGAGCGGGTCTGGAAGGCGATCCACGCCCAGGACGGCGCCGAGTCCGGTGGCGGTGCCACCGAAGGCGCCGCCGCGCCGCACTTCGACGAGGCCGACACGGCCGACCGCACCGATGGGAGCACGCTGTGATCCCCGCACAGTTCGACTACCTCGCCCCGACCACGCTCGAGGAGGCGCTCGCGGCGCTCGCCGAGCACGGCGACGACGCGAAGATCATCGCCGGCGGGCAGAGCCTGCTGCCGGTGCTCCGGATGCGGCTCAACGCCCCGGAGGTCGTCATCGACCTCGGCAGGATCGAGGCGCTGCGCGGCGTCCGCGACGACGGCGACGCGATCGTCATCGGCGCGATGACCACGCACGACGACGTCCTGCACGACGCCCTGGTCCGCGAGCACGCGCTCGTGATCACCAAGGCCGTCGAGCAGCTCGCCGACCCGCAGGTCCGGCACCGCGGCACCTTCGGCGGCGCGCTGGCGCACGCCGACCCGGCCGGCGACCTCGGGGCGCCGGCGCTGGCGCTCGACGCGCAGTTCGTGATCGCCGGGCACCGGCGGCGAGCGGACCGTCGCGGCCGACGACTTCTTCGTCGACCTCTTCGACGACCGCGATCGGCGAGGACGAGATCCTCACCGAGGTCCGGATCCCGAAGCACACCGGCTGGGGCGCGCACTACGAGAAGTTCGTGCGGGTCGCCCACCAGTGGCCGATCGTCGCGGTCGCCGCGGCGGTCAAGGTCGAGGGCGGCACGATCACCGAGGCCCGGGTCGGGCTGACCAACATGGGCTCGACGCCGCTGCGGGCCCGCGCCGTCGAGGACGGCCCTGGTCGGCGCAGCCGGCCACCGACGAGGCGGTCCGCGCGGCCGCCGCAGTCGGCGGCCGAGGGCACCAACCCGCCCTCGGACCTCAACGGCGACGCCGACTACCGCAGGCACCTCGCGACGGTGCTCACCCGGCGCGCCGTGCTCGCGGCGGCGGGAGCGTGAGCGCGCGCATGGACCTGACCCACTCGTTCACCGTCCCGGCCTCGGTCGACGACACCTGGGAGACCTTCCAGGACATCGAGTCGGTCGCGGAGCTGCTTCCCGGGCGCCACCGTCACCGAGGTCGACGGCGACGACTTCAAGGGCACCTGCAAGGTCAAGCTCGGCCCGATCGCGCTGGTCTACAACGGCTCCGGCACCTTCGTGGAGAAGGACGAGGCCGCCCACCGGTTCGTCGTCGACGCCAAGGGCAAGGACAAGCGCGGCAACGGCACCGCCGGCGCCACGGTCACCGCGACCATCGCCGAGGAGGGCGCGGGCTCCACCGAGGTCGACGTGGTCACCGACCTGGCGATCACCGGCAAGCCGGCGCAGTTCGGCCGCGGCGTCATGCAGGACGTCTCCGACAAGCTGCTCCAGCAGTTCGTCGCCTGCCTGCAGGACAAGGTCGGCAGCGTCCGACGAGCCGGAGCCGGAGCCGGCGACCGCCGGCGCCGCGAGCCGGCGCCGGCGGCGGCCGCGCCGGCCGGCCGCCGCCGCGCGCGCCGCCGGCGGCCGCGCCACGCCGCGTCCGCGGCGCCCCGGTCGTCGTCCGCACGGCCGTCGTCGCGTCGTCCTCCGGACGACGACGCGCTGGACCTCGGGGCGACGGTGCTGCCGATCCTGGCCAAGACCTACGGGCCGCAGGTCGGGCATCGCGCTGGTGGCCCTGCTCATCGGCTACCTGCTCGGCCGCAGTCGCAGGAGCGGCTGACCGCCGGGCTCAGCGGGTCAGGCCCCCCAGCGGGGCGACGGCGATGCCGGAGCTCTCGCACACCCAGGTCGGGTCGGGCCCGCCGAGCTCGGGGTGGATGTAGAGCGCGTGCGGGTCGAGGTCGTCGCAGGCGCGGCACAGCGGCCAGCGGCCGGACTCCTCGAGCAGCGCGTCCTGCACGTCCTGGGCGACCAGCCCGGCGACGTACTGGCGGCCCTCCTCCCACTGCGAGGCCCACCAGCGCCGGGTCGTCACGGACGCCTCGAGGGCGGACACCGAGGCAGGGTTCGCCGCCGCCGTGGCCTCGAGGTCGTGCAACACGAGGGCCCGGGCGGTCAGCAGTGCGTCTGTCTGGTGGTCGTCGGATGTCACGATGTCCATTGTGAGCACGGATCAAGTCCCGGGGCACGCCCCGGGCCCCCTCCTCGAGGTGGTCGTGCTGCATCCGCGCGACGTGGCGGGCGCCCACGACGGCGGCGCCGACCGGATCTTCGTGGTCGACGACCTGCGCCTCGGGCGGCCTGTCGGCGGAGCCGGCGGTGGTCTCGGCGGTGTGCAAGGAGACCGACCTGCCGGTCCGGGCGATGCTCCGGCTCAACGACACCTACACCACCACCGGCGGCGAGCTGACCCGGCTCGTCGGGCTGGGCGAGGACTACCTGGCCGTCGGCGCCGAGGGGGTCTCGTTCGGCTTCCTGACCCCCGACCTCACCGTCGACGTCGAGGTGTGCCGGCACCTCGCCGAGGCTCTCGGGGTGCCGTGGACGTTCCACCGCGCGATCGACGCCTCCCTGGAGACGTCGCTGGCGTGGCGGCAGCTGCGTGGCCTGCCGCTCCTGGACGCGGTGCTGTCGGCCGGGTCGTCGCGGGGCATGGAGGCCGGCCACGAGGAGCTGACCGACCGGGCCGTGGCCGACCCGGACGTCGCCGACCTGCTGATGGCCGGCGGCGGGCTGCGCGGCGAGCACGTGCCGTGGCTGGTGCGCGCGGGCGTCCGCCAGTTCCACGTCGCCTCGTCGGTGCGGCCGGGCGGCTCGTGGAAGGCGCACGTCGACGCCGCGCACGTCCGGTCGTGGCGGATGCTGCTCGACGACGCCTCGGACCGGGCGGCGGGACGGCCCACCGGGTGACGCTGCTCATCGACCCGCCGAACTCCCCGGGACACGGCCGGCTCTGGTCGCACCTGGCCAGCGACACGTCGTACGCGGAGCTGCACCACTTCGCGCAGTCCCTCGGCATCCCGCAGCGCGGCTTCGACCGCGACCACTACGACATCCCGGCCGAGCGGTACGACGCCGTGGTCGCCGCCGGTGCCGAACCCGTGACGTCGCGCGAGCTGATCGCCCGGCTCATCGCCGCCGGGCTGCGCCGCCGCAAGGCCGAGGCGCTCGCCCCGAAGAAGCCGGGCCGCTCGCTGATCCGCCCGGCGCGGCTGCGTGCCGGTGACCGGGTCGCGGTCGTGGCCCCGGCCGGTCCGGCGGTCCCCGAGCGTCTCGACGCCGGTCTCGACGTGCTGCGGTCGTGGGGTCTCGACGTACGCGTGGGGGAGCACGCGCGCGGCACGGACGAGCGCTTCGGCTACCTCGCGGCCGACGACGCCTCCCGCGCCGACGACCTCATGCGGGCCTGGTGCGACCCCGACGTGCAGGCGGTGTTCTGCGCGCGCGGAGGGTACGGCGTGCAGCGCATGGTCGACCTGCTCGACTGGGAGTCGCTCGCCGCCGCGGGGCCCAAGGTGCTGGTCGGGTTCTCCGACGTGACCGCGCTGCACCAGGCGTTCGCCGCGCGGCTCGGCCTGGCCACGGTGCACGGCCCGGTCGTCACCTCGCTGGGAGCGGGCGACGACGAGTCGCGGGAGCACCTGCGGGCGCTGCTCTTCGAGCCCACGTCCGGGCTCGTCCCTCACGCCGACCCCCGGCGACGGCCTGGTCGGCGGGCGCGCCGAGGGGGTGCTCGTCGGCGGCAACATCGCGCTGCTCGCCGCGGAGCTCGGCACCCGCAACTCGCTGCGGGCGACCGAGTCCATCGCGGTGCTCGAGGAGATCGGCGAGGAGATCTACCGCGCTCGACCGGATGGTCACCCAGCTGCTGCGCGCCGGCTGGTTCGACGGCGTGCGGGGCATCGCCCTCGGCGACTTCACGGACTGCCCGTCGCCCGAGGCGGTCCGGGACCTGATGGTCGACCGGCTGGCCCCGCTCGGCGTACCGCTGCTGTGGGGACTGCCCGTGGGGCACGAACCCCGCAACCTGGCCTTCGCGTTCGGGGTGCCCGCGGTGCTCGACGCGGACGCGGGGACCCTGGTGATGCGCGAGGCACCCCTGCTCTGACGAGCCCGCCTCAGAGCCGGTCGAGCAGCCAGGACGGGCCGACCGTCCGCGCGCCGACGGCCTCGACGCGGCCGTCGCAGCTCCCGGTCGGCCGTGACCACGGTGACGTCCCACCCCTCCGCGACCTTGGCCCGGGCGGCGTCGACGATGGCGTCGTCGCCGGAGCCCGGGGCGTGCAGGGTGTCCACGCTTCCGGACCGACCGGCCGGGACGCCCTTCCTGGCGGCCCCTTCGAGGACCAGGACCACCTCGTCGGCGAGGTCCGCAGCCTGCGAGCCCCTCCCACAACCGTCGAGCGGCTCCGGGACGGTCGCGCCACCAGCCGTCGGGCCGGCTGCCCACCACGTTCGCACCGTCGACGATCAGCAGCGACATCCGGTCAGGGTACGCGTGGTCGGCGACACGCGAGGAGGGACAGGTCCCATGCTGAACTGTGTGCTCTTGCGAGATTTCCCTTGTGGACAAGGGGAATATCGCTGTCGACAGTGTCGGCGTCGGTCTTGTAGAATCGAACACATGTTCGACACCTCGTGGATCGCTGACCTGGACGCCGCTGGCGCGTGCCGGGCGGTCGCGGGCACCCAGGTGGAGCTGCGGGAGGCGGAGTGGCGCGAGCTGGTGCTGGCGGCGCACTGGGCGGACCTGCACGACGAGCACACGGTGCCCGGAGCCGACCGGTCCGGTGTTGGCGGGGATGGAGCGGGCCAGGCGGGTCGGTGGGGCGGGGACGCCGGCGGTGGCGGAGTTCGCGTGTGCCGAGCTGGGGGTGCTGATGGGCACCGGGGCCGTGTCGGCGGAGAACCTGGTCCGGGACGCGCTGGACCTGCGGCACCGGCACCCGGCCGCTGTGGGCGGCGCTGGGGGCGGGGCGGGCGCGGGTGTGGAAGGCCCGCAAGGTCGCGCACCTGACCCACGCGGCCGGGCTGTCCCTGGAGCAGGCCCTGGTGGTGGACGCCGCGGTGACGCCCGTATGTCGATTCGTTGGCGTGGAAGCCGTTCACCGACCTGGTCGCGGCCAAGGATCATCGAGGCCGACCCGGCCGCGGCCGAGGCCCGGCGGGTCGCGGAGTCGCTGGCCCGGTTCGTGTCCACCGGCCAGTCCGACGAGTTCGGGCTGAAGACGCTGATCGTGAGGGCCAACGCCGGGGACGTGATCTTCTTCGTCGCGATGTGCGACCGGATCGCGCAGTGCCTGCTCGCGGACGGGGACACCGACCCGGTCGACGTGCGCCGGTCGAAGGCGGTCGGGATCCTCGCCCAGCCCGCGCTCGCGCTGGCGCTGCTGGAGCGGCACGCCGCCCTCGCACCCGCCGACCCCGACGAGCCGCCGAGACGAGCCCGCCGAGCACGAGCCGGTCGAGCCGGTCGTGTGAGACCTGCGGCCGCACCGACGCGACGCCGAGCCTGCGCGGCGCCGTTCCCGGTGGACCCGGACCAGCTGCGGCCGCAGGCGACCCTCTACGTCCGGATCAGCGAGGAGTCGCTGCTGTCCGGGCTCCGGGGTCGCGGTCTGCGGCGGCACCGGCGGCGCGGGCACGGTCGGGGTGGTCACGGTGCAGCAGGTCGCGGACCTGCTCGGGCACTGCCGGGTCACCGTCCGGCCGGTCCTGGACCTGCGCGACCAGCTCCCGGTCGACGCCTACGAGGTCCCCACCGGCATGCGGGAGGCGCTGAAGCTGTCCCGGCCCTCGAGCGTGTTCCCGTTCAGCCACACCACGCGCCGAACCCGACCTCGACCACACCATCGCCTACCTCCCACCCGACCGGGGTGGCCCGCCGGGGCAGACCCGGATCGACAACCTGGGTCCGATGACCCGGTTCGGACACCGGGTCAAGACCCACGGCCGCGGCTGGCGACACCACCAACCCATCCCGGGTGTCTACCTGTGGCGCACCCCGCACGGCTACTGGTGCCGCGTCGACCAGCACGGCACCCACCCGCTCGCCCACCAGCCCCGCCCTCGAGACCGCCGAGACCTCGACCAGCCCCCTCGAACGCGCCTTCGCCCGGCTCGTCCTCGCCGCCTGAACCTCCCAGTGGCGGTACCAGGTCGAGGACGGCCTGGCGCCCGTGCGAGACGAACGCCGCGTGAAGGTCATCGAGTGCATGCGCGCCAAGGGTGCCAGCGTCGATCCCGACTTGCCATATCCGGCGCTGATCGTGCGGGCGGTGCGCTATTTCCCCAAGTGCGTCGACGCGGCGTTCAAGGCGTGGCGACCACGCTTCACCGGCTGCCTTGGCGCGTGACCCTTCCGCTCGGTGCTCCGTGATGCGTTGGGCTTCATCCCGTCGGACCGGAGGCCGACGGGGGCTCTGGTAGCCCGCGCACCCGCGCGCTCGCCGGCCTCCGGAACCCTCGCGATGAGGACGGCAACTTCGTCCGCGGCCGCGTCGACCTTGGCCTGCTCAAGGCGGGCTGCCACTACTGGACGTGGACCGGCCCCAGGACCGGGGGCGCGAGGCCCCCGACGGCTACTACAACGTCATCATCAACGTCGTAGCGGATGACCCGGTGAACAGCTACCAGACCGGCACCTCGGTCTGGGTGCACGTGCGCTTCCACCCCGGACACCTGACGACCAGCCGCTCGACGATCTACCCCCGATCCACGACGCTGCACGACGTGACCAGCCTCGGCCTCCACCCGCCGGACCACCGCGACCGTGTCGCTGTTCGGTGGGCCGTCACACCCGGTGCGGCCGACGACGGCGAGCTCGACGTACGCGGACAGCGCCACGCCGGTCACGGTGGCGACCGGCTCGGACACCGGCGACCACACGACGACCGGCGCCCCTGTGGCGGTTCGACCCGTCGACTTCGGGGACGTCGCGCCGGAGCTTGGGATCCTCTGGACACTCAGGACTCGCAACGGCGCCAGCTACGACGTGGCGACGTACACCGTGAAGTACACGTTCCTGACGCCCAGCTCCTGACCCTCCGAATTGGTTGCCGGTGAGCAGGCCCGGGGTCGACCTCTAGAGTGACGCAGCGTGTCGACCACTGCAGGAGCCGAGGTCCCGCTGCCGCCGGCCCGGATGCGCTTCATGAGCGGCGACAAGGACGACGAGCAGCTCGTCGCCACCGGCATCGCCCTCGCCGGCCTGCTGCGCAGCCACGGACTGCGTGACGAGCACGCGGTCCTGGACGTGGGCAGTGGTTACGGACGGCTGGCCATCGGCCTGCTCACCGAGGGGTTCGCCGGTAGCTATCTCGGCATCGACATCCTCAAGCGCCCGGTGACGTGGTGCCGACGCACGCTCACGCCGTACACGGAGGGACGCTTCCGGTTCCGCCACCTGGACGTCCGCAACGGCCGCTACAACCCCGACGGGGTGATGGCTCCCACCGACCTGCGGTTCTCGGCCAAGGCGGCCTCGCACGACTACGTCGCGGTCTTCAGTGTGTTCACGCACATGTACGAGGCCGACATCCGCAGGTACCTGCGCGAGATCCGTCGGGTCCTCAAACCGGGAGGTCGGGCGGTCACCACGTGGTTCCTCTTCGACGAGGCCCGGCTGCCCGCCATCCTGTCCAGCGAGACCTCCGCCTTCCCGATGGTCAACGAGATCAACGCCGTGACGCGCTACTACGACTCGCGCGACCCGCTGTGGGCGATCTCGTACGAGGAGAGCCACGTGCGCGCCATGGTCGCGGAGGCCGGGCTCGACCTGGTGGAGACCGTCCACGGGGCGTGGTGCGGCACCCCCTCCAGCACGGGTCAGGACGTCGTGGTGGTCAGCCGGCCACGTCGGAAGCAGTCGCCGTCGCCGAGCCCGGCCCGCCGCCTGGCCCGTCGTGGGATCCGGCGGCTGCAGACCCTGCGCCGGTCCTGACCGAGAGCGACGGTCGCTGATTGCCGACCTGCCGGTTCAGGCCTCCCCGGTGGTCAGCTGCTCGATCTCGCGCGCGACGTTGGCGCGCGCCCGCTCCTCCCACTGCGTCCGGGCGACGGCCGTGTGGAACAGGCGTCGGCTTCGCGAGCAGGTCGCGCAGGACCGCGGCCCGGCCGGCGGCGAAGTCGGCGTCGGGGACGTGGGCGTACTCGCGGCGCACGCCGGCGGTGTACGACGCGTAGCGCGCCGGGTCCGCGGCCAGGATCCCGAGGTCGGCGTCGCAGAGCACCTGGCCGGCGTGGTCGTCGTCGGCGGGCCGGTGGGTCGCGGTCAGCCGCACCAGCCGGGCCACCTCGTCGGACAGCGGGACCGGGTCCGAGCGACTCGGCGGCGAGCCGTGCCGAGCGCTCCTCGTCGTCGCCCTGCCCGTCGTACACCGCGTCGTGGAACCACGCGGCCAGCAGCACCGCCTCGCGCTGCGGGTCGTCGGGCGCGCATCAGCTCGTCGACGTGCTCGAGCACCTCGGCCAGGTGCCGGAGGTCGTGGTAGCCGCGGCTCGCCGTCGGCGTACGCCGCCACCAGCTCGTCGCGCAAGGACGACCGGGAGCCGGGACGGCCAGTACCGGGCGAGGTCGGACATGCGGTCGAGTCTGCTCGACGCCGGTCAGGGCGCGCCGAGCTCCGGCGGCAGGTCCTCGGTGTGCAGCACCGACAGCGACGTGACGGCCCGGGTCAGGCAGACGTAGAGCCGCCGCAGCCCGGTGACCCGGTCGGCCTCCCCGGCGACGACGCCCGCCGGCTCGAGCAGCACCACGTGGTCGAACTCCAGGCCCTTGGCCAGCGAGGCGGGTACCACGTCGAGCTGCACCTCGAACTCGACCGGCGCCTCGGTCGCCGGCTCGTCCCCGAGCACGGCGTGCCCGATGCCGGCCGTCGTCGAGCGCGTCGACGACGCGCGGCAGCAGGACGTCCGGCGCGATCAGGCCGACCGAGCCGACCCGCGCGACGGTCGTGCCGACGAGCGCGACCAGCGGTCGAGCCGCCAGGTCGTCGCACGCGCGCGACCGTCGAGCTCGCCGCGGGTCGCGGCGCACCGACGTCGGCGGCTCCAGCCCCGGCGCGATGACGGGCAGCAGCCGGGCGGCGTACTCGATCACCTCGCCCGGCACCCGGAAGCCCTTGGTGAGCTGCTCGATGTGCGCGTCCGGCTTGCCGAGGTGCCGCAGCGCCTCCTCCCAGGAGCGGGTCGCCCACGGCGTGGTCGCCTGCGCGAGGTCGCCGAGGACGGTCGTGGAGCCGGTCGAGCAGCGCCGCGCCGACGGCCCGCAGCATCATCGGCGAGAGGTCCTGCGCCTCGTCGGCGACGACGTGCCCGAGCGACGGCGTGCGCTCCACCAGGTCGGCGGCCTCGTCGATCAGCACCGCGTCGGCCAGCGACCACTTCGCGGACGTCGGGCGCCTTGAACGGCTTGGCCCACAGCAGCAGCGCCTGCTCGTCGGCGGTGAGCATCCCGTCGGCGGCGCCGCCAGGAACGTCGGCGTCGCCGAGCAGCCGCAGCACCAGCCGGGCCGGGTCGACGGCCGGCCACAGCTGGTCGACGTACTTCTTCACCTCGCGGCTGCGCGCCACCGCGTCCTGCACCCGGTCGTCGGGGGAGTCGCCGGCGAGCTCCATCTTGACCAGGATCCCGTGCGCCAGCCGCTGCGGCGAGCATCCCGCGGGCCGCGCCGTACCGCACGCCCGCGGGCGCGCAGCGCGGCGAGGATCTCCTCCACCTCGTACGGCGCGAGGCGCCAGCGGCGCGCGCCGCGCGGCACGAGCAGGCCCTCGGTGGGGGCCTGCACCTGCGACCACAGCGCCCGGTGCACGCACCTCGGCCAGCCGGGCGTCGCCCTTGAGGGTCGCGACCTGCGGGCCGTCGGTGCCGCGGATCGGCGTACTTCGGCGTTGAGCCGGGCCAGCGTCTTGGCGACCAGCTCCTCGATCGTGGTCTGCTGCGCGTCGATCTCGCCGAGCGCGGGCAGCACGTCGCCGATGTAGCGCAGGAAGGACGCGTTCGGCCCGACCACCAGCACGCCCTGCCGGGAGAGCTGGTCGCGGTGGGAGTAGAGCAGGAACGCCGCGCGGTGCAGGCCGACCGCGGTCTTGCCGGTGCCCGGGGCGCCCTGCACGCAGACGGACTGCTCGAGGTCGGAGCGGACGATCACGTCCTGCTCCGGCTGGATGGTGGCGACGATGTCGCGCATCGGGCCGACGCGCGGCCGCTCGATCTCCGGCTCGAGGATCGCGGAGTGCTCCTCGCCGCTCCGTCCGGCGCGAGGAGCTCCTCGTCCTCGTAGGCGGTCATCTCGCCGTGCTGGAAGCCGAACCGGCGGCGCAGCTCGACGCCCATCGGCTCGGTCTTGCTGGCCCGGTAGAACGCCAGGCTGATCCGGGCCCGCCAGTCGACCACCATCGGGTCGCCGACCTCGTCGGACGACGTGCCGGCGGCCGATGTAGAACCGCTCGCCGCGCGCGTCGGCGTGCGAGTCGTCGTAGTCGAGCCGGCCGAAGAACAGCGGCACCGTCGGGTCGTCCGCGAGCGCCTTCATCCGGCGCGAAGATCGCGGACTCGAGGAACTTCTGGCTGACCCAGTCGCCGGCGGCCGACGAGTCGAGGGCCGAGGTGCGGTCGCGCATCCGGGTCAGGGCCGAGCGGGACGCGGCCAGGTGGTCGCGCTCGGCGACCAGGTCGGGATCGGACGGGGAGTCGGGGACGGTGGCCGGGGGCGTGGGAGCAGGCACGCGAAGACCTCGCAGGTGGTGGTGGGAGCCCGCCGACGCTACACCCGGCGGGGGACCCCGTCATCCGAATTGACGGCGTCGCGAAGATGCACCGTTTGCCCTATGGACAGCCGTGGACGGCACCAAGCAATGTGGACGCGAGCGGGGGAGGGAGAGCACCCATGAGACTCGCTGCAGCCGTGGTGGCCGCTGGCGTCGTAGTGGCCGGACTGACCGCACCGACGACGGCGCAGGCCGGGGCGGCGCCTCCCGGCTACACGCCGCCGCCGATCGTGTGGGGCAGGTGCGCGGACGGGGACCTGCAGCAGGCAGGCGCGACGTGTGGCGACCTCGTCGTGCCGCTCGACTACGCGCGCCCCGGCGGCGAGAAGATCAGGCTCGCCGTGTCGCGCGTCCTGCACACGTCACCGGACGCGGCGTACCAGGGCGTGATGCTCACCAACCCGGGCGGCCCCGGTGGCTCGGGACAGTTCCTGTCGATCCTCGGCCAGTTCGTGCCCAACGACGCCGGTGGCGCCTACGACTGGATCGGCTTCGACCCGCGCGGTGTCGGTGCGAGCCGGCCGTCGCTGTCGTGCGACGGACGCTACTTCGGCCTCGACCGGCCGAGCTACGTGCCACGGACCCGCCACCTGATGCGCGTGTGGCTGGGTCGCTCGAGGCACTACGCGCGTGCCTGCGCGACGGCCAACGGCCGCAGGTTGCTCGCCCACTCCCGCACCCGCGACACGGTGCAAGACATGGAGAGCCTGCGAGAGGCGCTGGGGCAGGAGACGATCAACTTCTACGGCTTCTCCTACGGCACCTACCTGGGCCCGGTGTACGCCACGCTGCACCCCACGCGGGTCCGCCGGTTCGTCCTGGACAGCAACGTCGACCCCCGCACCGTCTGGTACCGGGCCAACCTCAACCAGGATGTGGCCTTCGACCGCAACCTCAGGATCTACTTCCGCTGGCTGGCGCGCTACGACCGCGTCTACCACCTCGGCTCCAGGGCGGGCTGCCATCGAGCGGCGCTTCTACCGGCAGCTCACCCGGCTCGACCGCCACCCGGCCGGTGGGGTCCTCGGACCCGACGAGCTGACCGACCTGTTCACGAACACGGGGTACGGCGTCTTCAACTGGGAGATCATCGCCCAGGCGTACGCCGACCACGTGCGCCACGGACGGTCCGCCGACCTGGTCAACCTCTACCTGAGCGGCAACCCGGTCGGCCCGGGCGCCGACAACGAGTTCGCGATGTACCTCGCCACCCAGTGCACCGACGCCCCGTGGCCGAACAGCTGGGCCAGGCAGCGACGCGACAACCGGCGCCTCCACCGCACGCACCCGTTCCTGACGTGGGGCAACGCCTGGTTCAACGCGCCCTGCACGTACTGGCACGCGGCGCGCGGGTCGCCCGGTGCAGGTCGACGGGCGCGGCGTGAGCCAGCCCGTCCTGCTCATCGGCGAGACGAAGGACGCCGCCACGCCCGTTCGAGGGCAGCCTCGAGGTGCGCGGCCGGTTCCCGACCTCGAGCCTGATCGCCGGGGTCGGCGGGACGACGCACGCGGCATCGCTGTCCGGGAACGCCTGCGTGGACGACGCGGTCGCCGCGTACCTGAGCACCGGGACCGTCCCGGCGCGCAGCCCCGGCCGGCGCGCGGACAAGAGCTGTCCACCGATCCCGCAGCCCAACCCGACGGCGAACGTCTCACCGGGGCTGTCGTCGGGTCTCAGCCGCGCCCCGCTAGGCCTCCTTCACCGGAGCCTCCGGCTCCGGTGAGGCCGCGCCTGGCAGACTGCCGGGGTGCGTGACGCGTTCAGCCTCGACCCCGCCCTGACCCATCTCAACCACGGCTCGTTCGGTGCGGTGCCCCGCGTCGTCGCCGAGCACCAGCAGCAGGTCCGCGACCGGGCCGAGGCCAACCCGATGCGGTTCTTCCGCGTGGAGAGCCCGGGCCTGAAGGCCGAGGCCCGCGCGGTCGCCGCCGACTTCCTCGGCGTCGGAGCCGACGAGGTCGCGCTGGTCCGCAACGTCACCCAGTCCACCTCGGTCGTGCTCTCCTCGCTGCACGAGCAGGGCCGGCTCGGGCCGGGCGACGTCATCGTGCTCAACGAGCAGGGCTACGAGTCGGTGAAGCGGTCGGTGGCGCACTGGTGCGGGCGGACCGGCGCGACGTACCACGTGGTGTCGTTCTCCCTCGACGCCGACGAGGACCACGTGGTGCAGGCCTACCGGCACGCGTTCGACCTGATCGAGGGGCGCGGCGACCGGGTCCGGCTCGTCGTGACCGACCGGATCACGTCGCCCACCGGCACGCTGCTGCCGGCGGCCGCGATCTGCGCCGCAGCGCGGGCCGTCGGTGCCCTGTCCTTCGTCGACGCCGCACACGTCCCCGGTCACGTCGAGGCGCCGCCGGCGGAGTCCGGCGCCGACTTCTGGACCGGGACCTGGCACAAGTGGGGGTTCGCGCCACGCGGCACCAGCGTGCTGTGGGTCGCCGAGCCGGAGCGGGACGGCGTCCGGCCGCTGACCACGAGCTGGAACCACGGCCAGCCGTACCCGCTGCCGTTCGACACGGCGGGCACCGACGACTACAGCAGCTGGTACTCGCTCAGTGCGGCGGTCGACTTCTGGCGCGACGCCGGCGGCCTGGAGATCGGCGAGCGGGGCCGGGTGCTGCTCGACGCGGGTGCGGCGGTGGTCGACGACGCCGTACGACGGACCGGGCTGCCGCGCGACGGCGTCCGCCTGCCGGCGACCGCGTCGCCCTGCCTGCGGCTCGTCGCCCTGCCGGACGGGATTGCGGACACCGAGGCGTCGGCCGACGCGCTCTACGAGGCGCTCAGCAACGAGCGGCTCGAGTGCCAGGTGGTGGCGTTCGGCGGCCGCGGCTGGATCCGGCTCAGCGGAGCGGTCTACAACGAGGCCGGCGACTACGAACGGCTGGCCGAGGCGCTGCCTCAGGCCGTCGCGATGTCGTCGGAGTCGACGATCCGGTAGGCGTAGCCCTGCTCGGCGAGGAACCGCTGCCGGTGCTGCGCGAAGTCCGCGTCGACGGTGTCACGGGAGACGATCGCGTAGAACCGGGCGGAGCGCTTGTCCTGCTTGGGACGCAGCAGCCGGCCCAGCCGCTGGGCCTCCTCCTGGCGTGACCCGAACGAGCCGGACACCTGGATCGCCACGGCGGCCGACGGGAGGTCGACGGAGAAGTTGGCGACCTTGGAGACGACCAGCAGGTCGACCTCGCCGTGCCGGAACGCGTTGAACAGCCGCTCCCGCTCCTTGACGGGCGTGTCGCCCTTGATGACGGGGGCGCCGAGCCGTTCGCCGATCTCGTCGAGCTGGTCGAGGTACTGCCCGATCACCAGGGTCGGCTCGCCGAGGTGCTTGGCGACGAGCTCCTCGACGAGCCGGGTCTTGGCGCCGGTGCAGGCCGCGAGCCGGTAGCGCTCCTCGGGCTCGGCCGTCGCGTAGACGAACCGCTCGCCCTCCGGCAGCGTGACGCGCACCTCGACGCAGTCGGCCGGGGCGATGTATCCCTGCGCCTCGATGTCCTTCCAGGGCGCGTCGTACCGCTTCGGGCCGATCAGCGAGAACACGTCGCCCTCGCGGCCGTCCTCGCGGATCAGCGTCGCGGTCAGCCCGATCCGGCGCCGTGCCTGGAGGTCGGCGGTCATCCGGAAGATCGGCGCCGGGAGCAGGTGCACCTCGTCGTAGACGATCAGGCCCCAGTCCTTGGCGTCGAAGAGCTCGAGGTGGGCGTAGACGCCCTTCCGCTTCGTGGTCATCACCTGGTACGTCGCGATGGTGACCGGACGGACCTCCTTCTTGGTGCCGGAGTACTCGCCGATCTCGTCCTCGGTCAGGGACGTGCGACGGATCAGCTCCTCCTTCCACTGCCGCGCGGAGACGGTGTTCGTCACGAGGATCAACGTGGTCGCCTTGGCCTGCGCCATCGCCGCCGCACCGACGATCGTCTTGCCCGCGCCACAGGGCAGCACGACGACACCCGAGCCGCCGTGCCAGAACGACTCGGCGGCCTCCCGCTGGTAGGACCTGAGCACCCAGCCGTCCTCGGCGAGCTCGATGGCGTGCGCCTCGCCGTCGACGTACCCCGCGAAGTCCTCGGCGGGCCAGCCGATCTTGAGCAGCGCCTGCTTGAGGTTGCCGCGCTCGGAGGGGTGCACGACGACGGTCGCGTCGTCGAGCCGCTCGCCGAGCATCGGCTTGATCTTCTTGGCGCGCAGCACCTCCTCGAGGACCGGACGGTCGGTGCTGGTCAGCACCAGGCCGTGGGTCGGGTGCTTGTCGAGGCGGAGCCGGCCGTAGCGGGCCATCGTCTCGGCGATGTCGACGAGCAGGGCGTGGGGTACGGCGTACCGGCTGTAGCTCAGCAACGTGTCGACGACCTGCTCGGCGTCGTGCCCGGCGGCGCGCGCGTTCCACAGGCCCAGCGGCGTGAGCCGGTAGGTGTGCACGTGCTCCGGGGAGCGTTCGAGCTCGGCGAACGGCGCGATCGCCTTGCGGCAGTCCTGGGCGCGCTCGTGGTCGATCTCGAGGAGCAGGGTCTTGTCGGACTGGACGATCAGGGGACCGTCGCTCATGCGGTGCCAATCATGAAGCGGCTGCTCTCTGCCGGGCGCGGTAGGCGGCGACGTTGGCTCGCGAGGAGCACCGGTCGGAGCAGTAGCGCCGGGACTGGTTCGGGGAGGTGTCCACGAAGACGTGGGTGCAGTTGCTGGCGTCGCAGACCCCGAGGCGGGTCGCGCCGAGGTCGCAGACCAGGTTGGACAGGCCCATCAGGGACTCGGCGATGAGCAGCTCCGAGACCGAGGAGTCGCGGTCGGCCACGTGCATGTGCCAGCGACCGCCCGCGGGCCCGGTGCTGTCGTGGCCGGCGATGTAGGGGGTGACGGGATGCTTGGCGAGGAGCGCGTTGAGCAGCTCGACCACGGTCCGCTCGTCGCCGTCGTTGGACGCCTCGAACACGGGACGGAGCTCCCGGACGAACCGGCTCAGCGCCCCGGCATCCCGATCGGACACCGCCGCGTGCAGCCACTGCCGTTCGTCGAGGAAGTGCAGCAGGTGGTCGGTGTCGCCGAGGTCGGCGTTCACCAGCCCCGCTGAGCGCTCCGCGTAACGAACAAAGTCCATCCCTACATCTTACGCGGGATGCCAAGTCGGCCCGGCCGGCCACGGGCGGTGCGACGCCCCGGAATCCGCTCATGACGGACATATGTCCGGGTTTCTCCACGCACACCGGGGTGGATCTGATGCACTTGGGCCGTCGACGCAGAGGGGGTCGACGCTTGTCGGGGAGGAGGGTCCGTGAGGGGCCCGAGGGGGTTGTACGTCGCCACGTATGCCGCGCTGACGCTCTACGTCGGCGTGGTCCTTGTCGCGCCCGATCTGCTCCCGTCGTGGACGCGCGACGCGGTCCTCGGCAACCTGCCGTTCCTGGGCGCGACCGCCCTGCTGGTGCGCCGGGCCGCGTCGCACCCGGAGCAGCGCGTCTGGACCCTGCCGCTGGCACTCGGCATCACCGTCTACCTGCTCGGCAACCTGGCGTACATGGTGAAGACCGCCCGGGGCATCGAGACGTTCCCGTCCGTGGCCGACGTCGGCTACCTGTCCGCCTACCCGTTCCTGCTCGCCGGGCTGATGCTCGCGCTTCGCGAGAACCTCCGCGGCGTGCGGCTGATCGTGGCCCTCGACGGCATCAGTGGCAGCCTGGCAGGGGCGGCCGTCGTGACCTGGGCCATCGCCCCGCTCGTCGCCCAGGTCTGGGACGGCAGCCTCACCGCCGCCACGACCCTGGCCTACCCGGTCTGCGCCGTGGTTGCGGTGGCGGCCACCCTCGGCGCGCTCGGCATGGTCGGGCGCAGCAAGAGCCGGTGGTTCCTGGTCTGGACGCTCGGCATGCTGCTGTTCGGCGCCGGCGACGTGGCCTACGCCTACCGGCTCGCCTTCGACTCCTACCGAGGCCGGCACCTGGCTCGACGGGCTGTGGCCGGCCGGGCTGGTGCTGGTCGCGGCCGGGGCCACCAACCTGCCGGCCGACCACCCAGCGGACCGTGCCCGGCGCCCGGTCCCTGATCGTGGTCGCGGCGGCGTCCGTCAGCACCGTCGTCGTCCTGGCCGCCGCGCCGCCCTGGCACGTGAACTCGCTGCCCACGGTCCTGGCGCTGCTCACGCTCCTGACCTGCGCCGTCCGCCTCGTGCTCGCCTTCCTCCAGCTGCGGGAGCTCGCGGCGGTGCGCGAGCTGGCGCTCACCGACGAGCTGACCGGGGCCGCGAACCGCCGCGCGCTCTACGGCGCGCTCGACAAGCTCTTCGCCGGCGAGCTCGTCGAGGGCCGGCCGGGCAACGGTTTCGCGCTGGCCCTGATCGACCTCGACCACTTCAAGGAGGTCAACGACTCGTTCGGCCACGCGACCGGTGACGAGCTCCTCCAGGCGGTCGTGCACCGGTTCGCCGCCGCGCTCGACCAGCTCCAGACCCCGCACCTGCTGGCCCGGCTCGGCGGCGACGAGTTCGCGGTCATCCTGCACGAGGCCGGCTCGTTCAACGCGGCGATGGCGTGCGGCAGCGCCCTGGAGGAGAGCCTCGCCGCGCCGATCGAGCTCCGCGACGTCGTCCTCCACGCCCAGGCCAGCATCGGCGTCGCGACCGCACCCCTGCACGCCACCAACCGCGGGGACATGCTCTTCGCCGCCGACGCGGCGATGTACGCCGCGAAGACCTCCGGCCAGGCCGGCTGCTTCCACTCGCCCTCCGGCGGTCGGTGACCGGCGCAAGCGGCTGGTCGTGGCCGAGGACCTCTACACCGCGCTCGAACGCGCACGAGCTGACCGTGGAGTACCAGCCGATCCTCACCGTCGAGGGCGCCCTGGTCGGCACCGAGGCACTGGTGCGCTGGGACCACCCGACCCGGGGCCGGCTGGCGCCGGCGAGTTCCTCGAGGCGGCCGAGCGCTACAAGCTCACCCCGGCGATCGCCGAGCGGGTGCTCGACGTCGCCCTGGGGGACCTCGCCCGCTGGCGAAGCGGCGGCGCCGACCTGACCATGTCGGTGAACGTCTCGGCCTCCGACCTGCGCGACGAGGGCCTGGTCAAGCATCGTCGCGTCCGCGCTGCTCACGCACGACGTGCCGCCCGGCCGCGCTGACCATCGAGATCACCGAGACCGCGATGATGCGCAACCCGGAGCAGGCGCAGCTGGTCATGCAGGCGCTGTCGCGACCTCGGCGTGCGGCTGTCGGTCGACGACTACGGCACCGGCTACAGCAGCCTGGAGTACCTCCTCAAGCTGCCGATCCACGAGATCAAGCTCGACCGGGCCTTCTGCAGCGACATCGTCACCGAGCTCCGTGCCACCGCGATCGTGCGCTCCACGGTCGACCTGACCCACGCGCTCGGCCTGCGGATGGTGGCCGAGGGCGTCGAGAACGCCGGCACCCTGTTCGTGCTCCGCGAGCTCGGCTGCGACCTGGTGCAGGGCTGGCTGCTCGGCCGGCCGATGCCCGCCGAGGCCTTCGAGCGTGCTGCTTGGCAGCGGGCACGGGGGCTCAGGCGTCGATCCGGCGCACGGCGGTGATCCGGTGCACAGCGAATGACCGGACGTCCTCGGTCCGGTGGTCGTAGGCCGACAGCCAGCCCGCCTCGACCTTGACCGGGTCGACGACCCGTTCGACGGACGACCCGTGGTTGTCGACGTACCCGATCCACACCGTGCGTGCCGGCCTCGACCGCCTCGCGCAGCACCGCCAGCGTCGACGCGGGGGTGGTGGGCTCGCTGCGCTCGCAGCGCCGGGGCCGGCCGGATCTCGGCGGCCCGGTCGCCGGCCCGGATCGCGGTGACCGTGGACGAGGCGCGCGCGGACAGCCGGGCGGCCGACTGGGCCTCCGACCCGTCGGCCCGGCGGCGCGGTGACCGGGCGCGCATCGACTCCTTGCGGGCCAGCCGCACCGTGCCGTCCGGCGCCTCCACCACCGGGGCCGATCCGAGCTCGCGAAGCCGGGGGAGCAGCACGTCGAGCGGGACGTCGCTGACCACCACCGTCGGGGCGATGCGGCGCAGTCGCAGCAGAGCCGCCTTGGGGTGGTGCACGCAGCTCGGTCAGGGCCGCCTCGTCGTCGCTGCGCAGGAACGACTCGGCCGCCCCGACCCGGATCGTGCCGAAGCGGCGCGACACGTCGTCGACGAGGTAGGACAGCGCCTGCGGCACCGGGGTGCGCGACGAGGACGCGAGGAAGTCGTGCACCTCGGCGGCCGACCAGCCGGAGTCGAACGCCCGCCGCACGGACCCCTCGGTGAACCGGTAGGTCGTCGCGCCGCCGCGCGACTCGATGTCCGCGACGAGGGCGAGGTGCCGGGCGAGGTCCTGCTCGAGGGGACCGGGCGCGACCGCCGTCAGGTCGGCCTGGAGCAGCACGTGGTCGATCGGGTCGGGCAGCAGCGGGGCGAGCGCGGCGGGGGCGTGGTGGAGCGGGTCGTCGGTCGACAGCAGCGCCCGGCCGTGCGTCGGACATGCCGCCGAGGGCCGTGACGCCGACGACCGCGGCCTCGGCGGCGGCCCAGGCGACGGCCTCGGCGCGGACGGGCGGCCGTCGGGGCCGCAGCCAGGTGACCCGCTCGACCAGCGAGGGCACGCCCGTCCCGGCCGCGAGCACGGTGCCGCGGGGCAGCCCGGCGACCTGCGCCAGCGTCACCCGCCGGGTCTCGGGCAGCCACGCGCGCTCGAGGTCGGGGACCAGCGCGTTGACCGGCTTGCCGCGCCTCACGCCCGCCGACCAGCCCGACGAGCCGCGGCGAGTCCAGCCAGGCCAGCGCGAGCCGCGCCCAGCGGTCCGCCACGGACGCGGCGCTCCAGATGTCGAAGGTGTCGGTCGGCAGCCACACCGCGTCGCCGTCGGTGTTCGGGCCCGTGGCGACGAGGTCGGCCGCGAACGCGATCTCCACGTGCAGCGCGGCGGTCCGCTCGTCGGTCTGCAGCAGCTCGGCGGTGGCCTTGAGGTCGCGGACGCCGAGACCGCCGGTCCGCAGAGCCGACGGCGGCGCGGTGCCCCAGTGCTCCAGCAGCAGCTCGACGTGCCGGACCAGCTCGAACGCCGCACCGGCCGCGGCCCGGTCCACCATCGACGCGTCGCGGCTGGAGGTGACCAGCTCGGGCGCGACGTCGACGGGCTCGAGGGTGGTGTGCCCGTCGCGCAGCGCGATCGCGACCTCGCGGGGGACCGCGACGTGCCGGCGGTCGCGGGCGACGAGCAGTCCGCGGGCGAGCAGCTGGTCGACGGGGCTCCCGGAGGCGCCGCGCGAGGTGGCGCGCTCCGTCGACTCGACCGAGCCGTCCTTGCCCTCGGCGGCGAGGTGCCGCAGGATCGCCTCGGCCTGGTCGTCGACCTCGTCGACGAGGGCGGCCACCCGGTCGCCGGTCGGCGAGGTAGGCCGCGATGGCGTCCACGTCGTCGTGCCGGTTGCCGGTCGGGGCCAGCCCGAGGTCACGGGCCAGCGCGGTCACCCGGGCGGGGCCGTAGCCGGTCATCAGCAGCGACAGGGGCGGTCCGAGCCCGCTGATCCGGGTGCCGACGACCTCGGTGAGCACGCTCAGCGACCGCAGCGCGTCGTCACCGCCCCAGAGCAGGGCCAGTCCCCGGAGGCGACCCAGGGCCTCGTCCACCGAGGCGGGCGCCGCGTGCACCGCGGTGAGCAGGTCGGCCCGGGACGCCGTACCCCCGAGGGCCACGACCGCGTCGAGGACGGCGAGCTCGAGCCGGGTGAGCTGGTCGACCGCCCGCAGCACCGAGGCACGGGTGCCCGCGCGGGACGCGAGCTGCGACGTGTCCTGCGGGGCCGGCGTGGCCAGGTCGGGACGGGCGCGCAGCAGCGCCGCGAGCTCGGCGTCGGTCCATCCCCGCAGCTGGTCGGCGAGCGTGCGGGGCTGCGCCGAGGGTAGGGCCGTGGGTGGGAGGGACATCCGCACCACGATACCGACCGGCGAGGCACCGGATGTCAGGATGGGCGCATGGCGGTGATCGAGGCGCGGGGGCTGGGCAAGGAGTACGCCGGCAAGCCGGCCGTCGAGGACCTGTCGTTCGAGGTGCACCCGGGCAGCGTCACCGGGTTCCTCGGGCCCAACGGCGCCGGCAAGTCCACGACCATGCGGCTGATGCTCGGCCTCGACCACGGCCGGGGCACGACGACCTTCGACGGCGTGCCCGTTCACCGCCCTGCCCCGCCCCATGACCCAGGTCGGGTCGCTGCTCGAGGCCAAGCCGTTCCACCCGACCCGCAAGGCCCGCAACCACCTGCGGATGCTCGCGGCGGCCAACGGCATCCCGACCCGCCGCGTCGACGAGGTGCTCGAGCAGCTCGGGCTGGCCACCGTCGCGCGGAAGAAGCCCCGCACGTTCTCCCTCGGCATGGGGCAGCGGCTCGGGCTCGCCGCCGCGCTGCTCGGCGACCCGCACACGCTGATCCTCGACGAGCCCGCGAACGGGCTCGACCCGCAGGGCATCCAGTGGATCCGCGAGCTGCTCAAGGGCTTCGCGGCCACCGGCCGGTCGGTGTTCGTCTCCAGCCACCTGCTCTCCGAGATGGCGCTGATGGCCGACCAGCTCGTCGTCATCGGCCGCGGCCGGCTGATCGCCAGCGGACCCGATCGAGGACTTCGTGAAGACCTCCGCCCGCAACGCCGTGGTCGTCCGATCGCCGCAGGCCGCGGACCTGGTCGACGTGCTCCGCCGGGAGGGCGCGACCGTCGAGGCGCTGGAGCCCGGGTCGCGTCTCCGTCGTCGGCCTGGACGCGGCGCGGATCGGTGACCTGGCGTTCGACGCGTCCATCCGGCTGCACGAGCTGTCCAACCGGGTGGCGACCCTGGAGGAGGCGTTCCTGGAGGCCACGCAGGACGCCGAGGAGTACGTCGCGGGGGAGCGCGCATGATCGCCGCCCTGTCCTACGAGTGGACCCGCATCCGGACCATCCGGTCGACGTACTGGCTCTCGGCGATCGCCGTCCTCTTCGGGGTCGGCCTGTCGTTCCTGGTCGCGATGGGGGTGCACTTCTCGATCACCTCGGCGGACCCGCCGTCGCGCCTCCGACCTGAAGGGCATGGGCGAGGGCCTCGCGACCCAGTTCGCCGTGTTCGGCGTGCCCTACTTCGTCGCCTACATCCTGGCGATGGTCGCGGTGTTCGCGTGGGGTCACGAGTACCGCCACGGGATGGTCCGCGCGACGCTCACCGCGCTGAACTCCCGCACCTCGCCTGGGTGGCGAAGTTCGTCGTGGTCGGCGCCTGGGTCGTGGGCGTCGCCCTGCTGACGATCCTGGCTCTCGCTGCTGGTCGGCTGGCTGTGGCTGCACGGCGACGGCGTCCCGGTCTTCTCGGCCGACGCGTGGCGAGCGGTCGGCCGGACCCTGTTCTACACCCTGGTGTTCAGCTGGCTGGCCGCGGCGTTCACGGCCCTGGTGCGCAACCAGACCGCCGCGCTCGTGCTCCTGTTCCTGTGGCCGCTGGCCGTCGAGAACGTCGTCTCCGTGGTCTTCAACCTGGTGCCCGCGCTGCGCGACCACTCCGACGTCACCCGGTTCCTGCCGTTCAACGCGGGCACCCGGATCGTCAGCCAGATCCCGGAGGCCGACGGGTTCTTCGGCAACCCGCTGTCCCTGTCCGGTGCCGTGCTGATCTTCGGCGGGCTCACCGCCGCGGCGATGGCGGCGAGCCTGACGCTGTTCCACCGCCGGGACGCCTAGGGCGTGACGCGTGAGCGAGCAGTTCCTCGACCTGCTGTACGGCGACGCGCCCCGCGAGGCCTTCGACGAGGTGGTCACCGCTGCCGTCGAGCCGCGGGCGTGGAGGGCGCCGAGCTCGAGCGGCTCCGCGAGCACCACACGGTCGCGCTGCGGATCCGCGAGCAGAGGGAGCGGCAGCGGCAGCGCGAGGCGGAGATGTCGGCGCTCTACGAGACCGCCAGCGACCTCACCGCGATCCGCGACGTCGACGCCATCCTGGCCGCGATCGTGCGGCGGGCCCGGTCCCTGCTGCACGCGGACATGACCTACCTGTCGCTGAACGACGAGGAGGAAGGCGCGTCGTACATGAAGGTGACGGACGGCGCGCTCACCGCGGAGTTCCGGCGGCTGCGGCTGCCGCTCGGCACCGGCCTGCTCGGGCTGGTGGCGCAGACCGGCGAGCCGTACTACACCGAGGACTACCAGTCCGACGAGCGGTTCCTGCACCGGGAGTTCATCGACTCCGCGGTCGACGGCGAGAAGATCCGCGCGATCCTCGGCGTGCCGCTGACCGTCGAGGGCAAGGTGATCGGCGCGCTGCTCGCGGTGCACCGCAACGTGCGACCGTTCCCGCCCGGTGAGGTGTCGCTGCTGATGTCGTTCGCGGCGCACGCCGCCGTCGCGCTGGAGAACGCCCGGCTCTTCGAGCGGATCGACAGTGCCAACCGGCAGGTGCGGGCGCAGGCCGACGCGGTCGAGGTCGCCGCGCACGCCCACGACCGGCTGACCGACGTGCTGCTGCACGGCGGCGGCGTCGCCGACGTGGCCGACGTGGTCGCCGACGTGCTCCACGGCCACGTGCTGGTGGTCGACAGCGAGGGACACCGGCTGGCCGGGGCGGGCGACGACGACCTGCTCGACGGGCTCGACGACGCGGTCGCGGAGGCCCGCGCGTCCGGCCGCTCGGTCCGGGTGCGACGGTCCGTCGTACGTCGCCGTGGCGCTGGCCGGCACCGAGCACCTCGGCACGCTGCTGCTGCACGGGCTGGCCGCCGAGCTCGGGCAACGCCGACCGGCGCACCCTCGAGCGCGGGCGCCCTGGTCACGGCGCTGGTGCTGCTGTTCAACCGCTCGGTGGCCGAGGCCGAGGAGCGGGTCCGCGGCGAGCTGCTCAGCGACCTGCTCGAGCACCGCGACCACGACGAGTCCCGGCTGCTGCGAGCGGGCGCGTCGTCAGCACGCCGACCTGGAAGGTCCGACCGCGGTCGCGGTGGCCCGCGGTCGAGGGCGTCGAGCGGCACCGGGCGGCGCAGGTCGCGGCCCGGCTCGGCGGCGAGCTGCAGGGCCTGGCCGGCGAGCACGACGGCCTGGTCGTCCTGGTGGCGCCGGCCGCCGACGAGCCCCTCGCGACGGGCCGGGCGCTGCACGAGCGGCTGCTCGCGGCCGGCGGCTCCTGCACGGTCGGGGTCGCGCTCCGTCGCCGGCGGACCGGGCGACGTCGCCACGGCGTACGCCGAGGCCCGCGGCTGCCTCGACACCCTCGTCACGCTCGGCCGGCTCGGGTGAGGTCAGCGACCCCGCCGGGCTCGGGCTCGCGCGGCTGCTGCTGGGCCAGAACGGCCGCGGCGAGCTCGACGCCTTCATCGAGAGCCAGGTCGGCCCGGTGCTGGCCTACGACGAGCGGCGCGGCACCGAGCTCGTCGGCACCCTCGAGGCCTGGTTCGCCGCCGGCGCCCGTCCCGCGGAGACGGCCAAGCGGCTGCACGTCCACCCGAACACCGTCGGCCAGCGCCTGGACCGGATCTCCACCCTGCTCGGCGACGGACTGGCGGGACCCCGCCCGCGGCCTCGACGTCCAGCTCGCGCTGCGGCTCTACCGCCTCCGCGCCTGACACGTGGGCCGCGCCACATGATCGGCGGCCGTTCATGTGTGGTAGACACATAGTGGCGGAGGTCGGGTACACCTCTAGCGTCGTGGACATGAGTGAGACGCCCCGTCACGCCCACGCCGCTGTCCGGCCGCACCGCACTGGTGACCGGCGGGGCCAGCGGCATCGGCCGCGCCGTCGCCGCGCGGCTGGCCGCCGACGGCGCGCACGTGATCGTGCTGGACCGCGACGAGGCCGGCGCCAAGCAGGCGGCCGTCGACGTCGGCGGCGACTACCTGGTGGCCGACCTCTCCGACGGTGCGTCGATCGACGCGCTCGGCCTGGGCCGCGACGTGCACGCCGACATCCTGGTCAACAACGCCGGCGTGCAGCACGTGGCGCCCGTCGAGGACTTCGACCCGGAGCGGTTCGGCGTTCATCCAGCGGCTGATGCTCGAGGCGCCGTTCCGGCTGGCCCGGGGGCTGCTCCCCGGCATGTACGACCGCGGCTGGGGCCGGCTCGTGCACGTCTCCTCCGTGCACGGTCACCGCGCCTCGCCGTACAAGGCCGCCTACGTCTCGGCCAAGCACGGTCTCGAAGGTCTCTCCAAGGTCATCGCCTTGGAGGCGGCGGGCAAGGGCGTCACCAGCAACACGGTGTGCCCCGGCTACGTCCGCACCCCCCTGGTCGAGGGACAGATCCACGACCAGGCCCGCACCCACGGCATCGACGAGGCCGAGGTCCTCGACGACGTCCTGCTCGCCAGGACACCGGTGAAGCGGCTCGTCGAGCCCGCGGAGGTGGCCGGACATCGTCGGCTTCCTGTGCGGTCCCGGCACCGACTCGGTCACCGGAAGCTCATTTCTCATGGATGGCGGCTGGACCGCCGCGTGAAAGGAACGAACGACATGTCCACGGAATCTCACGCAGGCACCCCGGAGCACCGGGCGCTCCGCCGCAGAACTCCATCGTGCAAGGTGGTGTTCGCCAGCCTGATCGGCACCGCCGTCGAGTGGTACGACTTCTTCCTCTACGGGTCGGCCGCCGCCCTGGTGTTCGGCACGCTGTTCTTCCCCGAGTCCGACCCGGTGACCGGCACGCTGCTGGCCTTCGGCACCTACGCGCTCGGCTTCGTCGCCCGGCCGCTCGGCGGCGTGGTCTTCGGCCACTTCGGTGACCGGGTCGGCCGCAAGAAGATGCTCGTCGTCGCCCTGATGATGATGGGTATCGCCACCTTCGCGATCGGCCTGCTGCCGACGTACGCCTCCATCGGCGTCGCCGCACCGATCCTGCTGCTGGTCTGCCGGCTGGTGCAGGGCTTCGCCGTCGGCGGCGAGTGGGGCGGCGCGGTGCTGATGGCCGCCGAGCACGGCAGCGACGACCGTCGCGGCTTCTGGTCCTCGTGGCCGCAGGCCGGTGTGCCGCTGGGCAACCTGCTCGCGACCGGCGTGCTGTTCGTGCTCGCGGCGTTCCAGAGCGACGCGCAGTTCGAGGCGTGGGGCTGGCGGATCCCGTTCCTGCTCTCCGCCGTGCTGGTGATCATCGGCCTCTACGTGCGGCTGCAGCTCGAGGAGTCGCCGGTCTACAAGGAGGCGAAGGCGCAGATCGCCGAGAAGAAGGACGAGGCGTCGCACATGCCGATCCTCGAGGTGATCAAGACCTACCCCAAGGAGGTCTTCATCGCGATGGGCATGCGGATGGCGGAGAACATCTCCTACTACATCTTCACGATCGTGGTCCTCGCCTACGCCAAGGACTTCGCCGACGTGGGCACCGACCTGATCCTGCAGATGCTGCTGATCGGTGCGGCCTTCCAGTTCTTCCTGATCCCGGCGCTCGGTGCGCTCTCCGACCGGGTCGGTCGCCGGCCGCTCTACCTGACCGGTGCCGTCGGTGTGGCCGTGTGGTCGTACTTCTTCCTCGGCCTCGCCAGCTCCGAGAGCGGCGGCAAGGTCCTGCTCGCCGTCGTGGTCGGCCTGTTCTTCCACTCGCTGATGTACGCCCCGCAGGCGGCGTTCTTCTCCGAGCTGTTCGGCACGTCGGTCCGCTACACCGGTGCCTCGGTGGGCTACCAGCTCGCGTCGATCTTCGCCGGTGCCCTGGCCCCGATCATCGCGGTCAAGCTGCTCGTCCACCGGCGACGGCGACAACACGCTGGCGGTCGCGCTCTACGTGACGGTCGCCTCGGTGATCACGATCATCGCGGTGCTGTTCGCCAAGGAGACCCGCGGCAGCTCGCTGCGCCACGACCGGGTCGTCCGCGGTCCACGCGCACGAGGCCCCCGCGCAGGTCCTCGCGTCCCCGATAGTCCGTGACGCTCGCACCCTGCCGAGCCTCGCGTCCGGCTATCGGTAAGGTCGGAGGTGATGTCACACGTCTGGTACGTCAGCTACGGCTCGAACATGTCCGCGGCCCGGCTCGCCTGCTACATCCAGGGCGGTCGGCCCCCGGGTGGGTCCCGCATCAACCCGGGTGCGCGCGACCGCACGCTGCCCGCGCGCGACATCCCGGTCGACCTGCCCGGGACGCTGTACTTCGCGGGGAAGTCGCCGCAGTGGGGCGGCGGCGTCGCGTTCTACGACCACGAGGAGCCCGGCTACACGGCAGCGCGCGGCTACCTCGTGACCGCGGGTCAGCTCGCCGACATCGCGGCGCAGGAGATGTACCGCGACCCGTCCGACGACGACCCGCTCGAGGACCTGGTGCTCGAGCCCCTGGTGGGCGGCCGGCACGAGGTCGGGCCGGGCCGGTACGAGACGCTCGTCGAGGTCGGCCGGTACGACGGCCTGCCGCTGCTCACGTTCACGTCGCCGCACGGCCTCGGCCACGTCGACCACACGCCACCGGCCGAGGCCTACCTCGACATGATCCGCGACCGGGCTCCGCGAGTCCCGGGCGTGGGACGAGGAGCAGATCGCGTCGTACCTCTCCGGTCGAGGGGTAGTGACCGCGCGGGGCGCTCACTAGTCTGCGGACATGGAGTCCTACGCCGCCGGAGAGACCACGCCGCCCCTGCTCGAGGAGACCATCGGAGCCAACCTCGAGCGCATCGTCGCCGAGCACGGGGACCGGGAGGCGCTCGTCGAGGTGGCCACCGGCCGGCGGTGGACCTACGCCGAGCTCGACGCCGACGTGAACGCGCTGGCGCGGGGACTGATGGCCGCCGACGTCGCGAAGGGCGACCGGGTCGGCATCTGGGCGCCGAACTGCGCCGAGTGGACGCTGGTGCAGTACGCCACCGCCAAGGTCGGCGCCATCGTCGTGAACGTCAACCCGGCCTACCGCACGCACGAGCTGGCCTACGCCCTGAACCAGTCGGGGCTCCAGCTGCTGATCAGTGCCGAGTCGTTCAAGAGCAGCGACTACCGGGCGATGGTCGAGGAGGTCTCCAAGGACACCCACGCGCTGGAGAAGGTCGTCTACATCGGTACGTCGGACTGGGACGACCTGGTCGCCGGCGGCGCCGACGTCACGGAGCAGGCGCTGCGGGAGCGGATGAGCGTCCTCGAGCCGGGTGACCCCATCAACATCCAGTACACCTCCGGCACCACGGGCTACCCGAAGGGCGCGACGCTGAGCCACCGCAACATCCTGAACAACGGCTTCTTCGTCACCGAGACGATCAACTTCACGCACGAGGACCGGCTGGCGATCCCGGTGCCCTTCTACCACTGCTTCGGGATGGTGATGGGCAACCTCGGCTGCACCACCCACGGCGCGACCATGATCATCCCCGCGCCCGGCTTCGACCCCTCCGTGACGCTCAAGGCCGTGCAGGACGAGAAGGCCACCGGTGTGTACGGCGTCCCGACGATGTTCATCGCGATGCAGAACGCCCCCGACTTCGCGGACTACGACCTGTCCACGCTGCGCACCGGGATCATGGCCGGCTCGATCTGCCCCGTCGAGGTGATGAAGCGCTGCGTCAACGACATGCACATGGCCGAGGTGTCCATCGCCTACGGGATGACCGAGACCTCGCCGGTCTCCACCCAGACCCGCAGCGACGACGACCTCGACCGACGTACCTCGACCATCGGCCGCGTCCACCCGCACGTCGAGATCAAGGTGGTGGACCCGGTGACCGGCGAGACCGTCGAACGCGGCGAGACCGGCGAGCTGTGCACCCGCGGCTACAGCGTGATGATCGGCTACTGGGACGACCAGGAGAAGACCGCCGAGGCGATCGACTCCGAGGGCTGGATGCACACCGGCGACCTGGCGGTGATGCGCGAGGACGGCTACGCCAACATCGTCGGCCGGATCAAGGACATGGTCATCCGCGGCGGTGAGAACATCTACCCGCGCGAGATCGAGGAGTTCCTCTACACGCACCCGGACATCGAGGACGTGCAGGTGATCGGCGTACCCGACGAGAAGTACGGCGAGGAGCTGTGCGCGTGGGTCAAGATGCACGCCGGTGCCGAGCCCCTCGACGCCGCGAAGGTGCGGGAGTTCGCGACCGGCAAGCTGGCGCACTACAAGATCCCGCGCTACGTGATGGTGGTCGACGAGTTCCCGATGACGGTCACTGGCAAGATTCGGAAGGTACAGATGCGTGAGGAGACCGCCGAGACGCTCGGCCTGGTCCTGACACGACGACACGGGGGGACCCATGACCGACGAGATCGACCAGCTGGCCGGCGAGTTCTACGACCACCGGCTCCGCACCTCACCCACCTGGGCGCACATGATCGGCGAGTACGCCTACGCCGACCGCTTCGAGGACGTCAGCCGGGCCGGCGAGGACGCCGCGGCCGGTGAGGCGAGGGCCTTCGCGGCGCGTGCCGAGGCGGTCGACGAGGACGGTCTCGACGACGGCGACACGATCACCCGGTCGATGCTGGTCTGGGACGCGACGTCGAGGGCCGAGATGCTCGAGGCGCGCACGACGGAGTTCGCGGCCAACCCGATCTTCGGCGTGCAGACGAGCCTCGGGGTGTACCTGCCCAAGCTCGCGGTCCCGGACGCGGACGTCGCGGAGGCGATGGTCGGCAAGTTCGAGAGCGTCGCGACCTACTTCCGACGACCTCGCCGACCGGCACCGCGAGGGGATCGCCTCGGGGCGCACGCCGGCCGACTTCGCGGTGCGGCAGACTTCTGCGCAGCTCGACGCCTGGCTGGCCACCCCGATCGACCAGGACCAGATGCTCACCGTGCAGGACCCGCCGTCGGGCGTCGACGCCGCCCGCTGGCACGAGCGGCTCCTCGCCGTCGTGCAGAAGCAGGTGCGGCCCGCGGCCGAGCGCTACCGCGACGTGCTGCGCGACGAGGTCGCCCCGAAGGCACGTCCCGACGAGCGGTGCGGGCTCACCCACCTGCCCGACGGCGACGAGGTCTACGCGAAGCTCGCCCGCTTCTTCACCACCACCGACCGCTCGCCCGAGGAGATCCACGAGACCGGACTGCGGCAGGTGGCGTCGCTCGAGGAGGAGTATCGCGCCCTCGGCCCCGAGGTCGTCGGCACCGACGACGTGCCGTCGATCTTCGCGGCCCTGCGCGACGACCCGAAGCTGCACCACACCAGCGGCGACGAGATCGTGGCCGACTCCAAGGCCGCGATGGCCAAGGCCCGGGCGGCGATGGGGGACTGGTTCGGCCGGCTGCCGCAGTCCGACTGCGACGTCGAGGCCACGACCAGCGGCGCGATCGCCTACTACTTCGCGCCGCCCAAGGACGGCTCGCGCGGTGGGGTGTTCTTCATGAACGTCTCCGACCCCGAGGGCTGGGGCCGCTACGAGATCGAGAACACCAGCTACCACGAGGGCATCCCGGGACATCACCTCCAGCTGGCCATCGCGGCCGAGCTGGACGACGTACCGGAGTTCCGCAAGCGCGCCTTCATCGCGGCGTACGGCGAGGGCTGGGGGCTCTACACCGAGCGGCTGGCCGACGAGATGGGGCTGTACTCCTCACCGCTCGACCGGGTCGGGATGCTGTCCGCGGACTCGATGCGCGCGTGCCGCCTGGTCGTCGACACCGGCATGCACGCGCTGGGGTGGAGCCGGCAGCAGGCGGTCGACTACATGCTCGCGAACTCGCCGATGCGCGCCGGGCACATCGGCGCCGAGATCGACCGCTACGCCGTGACGCCGGGACAGGCGCTGTCGTACATGATCGGCCGGCTGGAGATCCAGCGGATCCGGCGCGAGGCCGAGGCGCGGCAGGGGGCCGGCTTCGACATCAAGGCGTTCCACGACGCCGTGCTCGACTCCGGCCCGATGCCGCTGGGTCTCCTCGACGCAGCACGTCACCCGCCGCCTTCCCTGACGCCTCGGCGTCGGGTCAGTTGACCTGGAGGAGGGTCCGGCGCTCGGTGTCGCCGTAGGACACCACGCCGAGGTAGCTCGTGTCGGGGTCGAGCCCGGACCACGACGCGGAGTAGCGGAACCGCTGCCCCGGGGCGAAGCCGACCGCGTCGGTGCTCAGCGACACCGGCGCGGCGCCCTGCCCGGGGACGACCCAGGTCTCGAGCTCACCGGTGGTCGTGGCTCCGTCCTCGGCGCCGTGCGCGTTGACGAAGACGGTGTAGGTCCCGGCCGGCGGACGGGTGAGCGTCACCTCCGCGTCGGGCGAGGAGCCGGTGGAGGAGTCCACGAGCGCACCTTCGCGGTAGACGTAGACGTCCACGTCGTCACCGGCGGAGCCGCCGGTCGCGGCGAACCGGGCCACGTCGGTGCCGGCCGGGACCTGCACCTCCTGGGCCGCGGTGTCCGTGTCGGCGGCGGGCGCGTCCAGGTCGAACGGACCCGGTGCCAACGCGACGGGGGTCCTCGTGGCCGGCACCAGGCCGGTGCTGTTCAGCTTCACGGTGCGGCCGTTGCCGGAGCGGCCGCGCACCAGCACCGAGCCGCTGACACCGCTGCCGTCGACCTGCCGCGGCGCGGCGACGACGGTGGGGCGTACGGCGACGGGGATGCGCACCCGGTGCCGGTCGCCGCGCCACACGAGCCAGCCGGTGACGTCGCGGTCGACGGTCGCCGTCGGGCGGGCGGTGACCCGCAGCCGGATCGTCCGGCTCTGTCCGGGGGCCAGCAGCACGGTCGCCGGGAACGCCTGCACGTCGACGTCCACGAGCCCGCGCTTGCGCACGGAGTAGGACTCGGTGCGGCCGGTGACGTTGGTGATCCGCCGGGTCACGGTGGTCGGGCCGACCAGGTCGCCGACGGCGAGCGACGGCGCGTTCACGTCGGTCGCGTCCGCCTCGCCGGACAGCACTCCCTGCCAGGCCCGGGCCGGGGTGTCGAACACCAGCCCCGGGTCCAGGAACCTGCGCGGGTCGACGTGCCCGGCGCCCTCGGCGAGAGCGCCGTGGGCACCCCGCAGGTCGTAGGCGGTGGTCATCATGGCCGACTTCACACGGGCCGGGGACCAGGCGGGGTGGACGCCCTTGACGAAGGCGGCCAGTCCGGCGACGTGGGGTGCACTGGTCGACGTACCCGACGCCAGGTCCCACGAGCGGCCGGAGTCCGACGGGGGTGCGACCGCGCCGAGCACGCTGACCCCCGGGGCGGTCAGGTCGGGCTTGAGCACGTCGCCGCCGGCGCCGGGGGCGGGGCCGCGCCCGGAGAAGCCGGCGAGCGCGGGGACGCCGACGTCGGTGCTGCCGCGCGGGTCGAGGGCGGCCGTCGCGTCGGCGCCGGCGCGACGGAGGTAGGCCTTGACGGCGGCACCCTCGGTCGCGTCGAGGTGCACGGTGGGTACGGCGTGCACGTCGGCGTCCGTGCTCTGGTGGCGGGTGTTGACGAGGACCATCCCGGCGCCGCCCGCGCTCGAGACGGTGGTGGACTTGTCGACCCGGGCGCCGGCACCGCGGTCGCAGACGACGATCTTGCCCTGGGCCGCGGCGGCGTCGAGTGCGCCCGCCTCGCAGAGCCGGGCCGCGTCGGGGTCCGCCCCCGCCGCGGCGACGTCGGTGCCGAGCACCAGCGGCGCCGAGGGCACCGGCTCGTCGGAGACCATCGCGCCGACGTGCTGACCGGCCGTCGCCGAGCCGGACGCCGCCCTGGAAGGCGTGGTGGGTGCTGGCCGCGACCGTGGTGACCCAGGGGGAGACGTGGGCGACCGAGCCGGCCGTGCGCGCCGCGGTTGCCCCCGGACGCGGCCACGAAGACCCCGGCCGTCGCCGCGCCGAGGAAGGCCCGCTCCACCGAGTCGTCGAGCCGGTCGCTGCCCGAGACCGAGTAGTTGAGCACGTCGACCCCGTCCGCGACCGCCGCGTCGACGGCCGCCACGGTGTCGGCCGTGGTGCAGCCGTCCTGGGCCGGGTCGGGCGCCGTCCAGCAGGCCTTGTAGACGGCGAGCCGGGAGGCCGGCGCCATGCCCGACGTGGTGCCGAAGCGCTGCCCGTCGACCTCGACCCGGACGTCGTTGTCCCCGGCCGCGGTGGACGCGACGTGGGAGCCGTGGCCGGTGCCGTCGCGCGGGGAGAGGAACTCCGCGGTCGCGACGTTCTCCTCGCCGAAGCCGCCGACGAACCAACGGGCCGAGACGATCTTGTCCGAGCAGCTCTCGGCCGACCACTCCTCGGCCGGCTCGCACGCGCCGTGGAAGCCGGGCAGCTGCGGAGCGGTGCCGGGTGTGCGCTGGGGCAGCCCGCTGAAGCTGGGGTTCTCCGGCCAGATGCCGGTGTCCACGACGCCGACGACGACACCGCGGCCGGCCCGCTCGGGACCCCCGTGTCCCGCCCAGACACCACCCGGGCCGTCGAGCCCGAGCAGGTCGCGGGAGCTGCTGCCCACGGCAGGCGTCGCCCGGATGGACGACGGGGCCCGGTCGATGTGCTGCTTGGTGCTCCGCTCGACCAGCGCGACGCCGGCCATCGCGCGCACCTGCTTGACCTGGGCGGTCGTCAGCGTCGCGGCGAAGCCGTTGAGGGCGGTCGTGTAGCGGTAGAGCACCGTGGGGTCGCCGAGCGCGTGGACGACCCGGTCCTGCTCGGTGACGAGCCGCGTCGGTGTACGCCGTGACCGCGGGCCGGGTCCGGTCGAAGCGCTCGCCGACCCGGGGCCGCGTGCCGGGTTCGATCGCGGCCGGTGCGGCGTCGAGCGTCACGACGTAGACGCCGGGCGCCGTCGCGCGGAACGGGTCCGGGGCGGTGTCCTGCGCGTAGGCGACCCCGGGGGCGGCCGCGAGCAGCACGGCAGCCGTCGCGAGCGCGGCGGCGCCGTGCGCAAGGGTCGGACGGGGGGACACCGGGCCGCCTTCCTGCGAACCAGGCGAGGCGGGAGCCTCGCGGGACCCCATGGTCGCAGGGGGCCAGGCGTGCTTCAACCGGAACCCGGACATAGTGTCGTGCCATGCAGCCGCCCGCTCCGCTCGTCGTGGGGTTCGACCTCGACATGACGCTGATCGACACGCGTCCCGGGTTCGCGGCGACGCTGGCGGTGCTCGCGGCGGAGACCGGGCGTCGAGATCGACGTCGAGGAGATCAGCGGCCGGCTCGGTCCGCCGCTCGACCTGCTGCTCGCGCCGCACTACCCGGGCGACCAGCTGCCGGGCCTCGTCGACCGGTTCCGCGCGCACTACCCCGAGCACGCCATCGAGCCCACCCGCACCTTCCCCGGGGCGCACGAGGCCCTCGCCGCCGTACGACGGCACGGGGGCCGCAGCGTGATCGTCACCGGGAAGTACCGCCCCAACGCCGCTCTCCACCTCGACGCCCTCGCCCTGGACGCCGACGAGCTGGTCGGCGAGGTCTGGGGCGCCGGGAAGGGGCCGGCGCTGACCGAGCACGGTGCGACGGTCTACGTCGGCGACCACGTGCACGACGTCGAGGGCGCCCACGCCGCCGGAGCGGTCAGCGTCTCGGTGCTGACCGGCGGCTGCACCGAGCAGGAGCTGCTCGAGGCGGGGACCGACGTCGTGCTGCGCGACCTGACCGAGCTGCCCGGCTGGCTCGACGCGCACCTCCTCGACATGCGGGTCTCGGTGCTGGAGGAGCGGCTCCGTGCTCTCGGGTCGGTGCTCGTCGCCTACAGCGGCGGGGCCGACAGCGCCTTCCTGCTGGCCGCGGCGGTCCGGGCCCTGGGCGCCGAGAACGTCGGCGCCGCCACGGCGTACTCCGACTCGCTCCCGCAGAGCGAGCGCTCGCCGGCCGCCGGCGTTCGCCGAGGCACTCGGGGTGCGGGTGTTCACCCCGGAGACCCACGAGATGGAGCGCGAGGGCTACCGCGCCAACGCCGGCGACCGCTGCTACTTCTGCAAGGCCGAGCTGCTCGACGTGCTCGGGCCGCTCGCCGAGGCCCACGGCTTCGCGGCGGTGGCGACCGGGACCAACGCGGACGACGCGGTGGCGGGGTTCCGCCCCGGCATCCGCGCGGCCGCCGAACGCGGTGCGGTCACCCCGCTCCGCGACGCCGGCCTCACCAAGGCCCAGGTGCGCGCCGCCTCCCGTGCGTGGGACCTGCCGACCTGGGACAAGCCGGCCGCCGCCTGCCTGTCCAGCCGGGTCGCGTTCGGCATCGAGGTCAGCCCGTTCCGGCTGGCCCGCGTGGAGCGGGCCGAGGCGGCCGCCCGTGCGGCGTTGGCCGCGGCCGGGATCGACGTACGCGACCTGCGGGTCCGTGACACGGGCGACCGCGCCAGCCTCGAGGTCGACGCCGCGCTGGTCGTCGAGGTGGCCGCGACACCGGCCGTGCTCGCCGCGGTCCTGGACGCGGGGTTCACCGATGCCGAGGTCGATCCGCAGGGTTTCCGGTCGGGCTCGATGAACGAGCTGCTGGCCGAGCCCGAGCGTTTCCGGTAACTCCTTGGAAGTGGGGTACGGCCCCACCGTAGGCTCGTCCCTGCTCCCCGGACCGGGAGCGATCCACTGCAGACAGAAGGGGTTCAGCCGTGCCGACTGGCAAGGTCAAGTGGTACGACGCCGAGAAGGGCTTCGGCTTCCTGTCGAAGGACGACGGAGGCGACGTCTACGTGCGCGCCGACGCGCTGCCCGCCGGGACCCCCGCGCTGAAGCCCGGCACCCGGGTGGAGTTCGGGCTCGTCCAGGGCCGCAAGGGCGACCAGGCCATGCAGGTCCGGCTCCTGGACCCGGTGCCGTCCGTGGCGAAGGCGGTCTCCAAGTCGCAGCGCAAGAAGCCGGCCGACATGGTCAACATCATCGAGGACCTCTACGGCCTGCTCGAGAACATCGAGCGGCTCCTACCGCGGCGGCCGGCACCCCGACGCCAAGGTCGCCAAGCCGACCGCCAAGGTGCTGCGCGCGCTCGCCGACGAGCTCGAGCTCTAGCGCTCCGCCTGCCAGTCCGCGCAGGAGCTGCGCCTCCTGCTCGGCGGACGTGCCCCAGCCCGGTGACCGGCTCGGGCCGCGCCTGCTGCAGCCAGTCCCAGGTGTCGGCGATCGTCCGCTCCAGCGGGCGCACGCGTCAGCCCGGCGGCGACCGCCCGGGCGGGGTCGGCGGCGAGCACGTTCTCGATCGTGCCCTCGGTCCACAGCGGTGCCGTCTGGCCGGTCCCGCCGTGCTCGGCGTACCAGGCCGGGTCCACCCAGGTGAGCCGGGTCCCCGGCGGCCCGACCGCGGCGACGGTGGCGTCCAGCAGGTCCCCGAAGCCGAACGGCGGTGCGGGCGAGGCGGTGGTGAACGCGCCGGCGGTGCGGTCCTCGCAGAGCCGGACGGCGAAGTCGCCCTGGTCGCGCGCGTCGATGACCTGCATCGGGGCGTCGTGCGGTCCCGGCGCCAGCACCTCGCCGCCGGCGGCGATCCGGCGCACCCACCAGGTGAAGCGGCCGGTGTAGTCGTGCGGGCCGATCGACGTAGGTCGGACGGATGACGGCGAGGCCCGTCGCTGCCGTAGGCCTCGGCGGCGGCCTCCTCGCACAGCACCTTGAGGCCGCCGTACGTCTCGCCGGTCACCTCCTCGACCGTCGGGTCGTCCAGCCGGGCCAGCGGCGACTCCTCGTCGTAGCCGGGCGTCGTCGGGCTCGTCGTACGCCGACACCGAGGAGACCAGGACGTGGTGGCCGCCGCGGCCGTCGAGGGCCTCGGCGAGCGTCCGCACCTGCCGGGGCACGTAGGCGCACACGTCGACCGTGGCGTCGAACTCGCGCCCCGCCAGCACCGACAGGTCGCCGTTGCGGTCGGCGAGCAGGTGCTCGACGCCGGTCGAGCGCCGGGTCGTTGGTCCGGCCGCGGTGCAGGACGGTGACCTCGTGGCCGCGGGCGACCGCGGCCTCGACCATGGCCCGGCCGACGAAGCGGGTGCCACCGACGAAGAGGATGCGCATGCCAGGCACCCTAGGCCCCGGCCGGGTCGCCCTCGCCGGACGGCGCTGAGCGTCCAGAGCGACCAGCACGACCAGGATCGCGGCCAGCACGCCCGAGGCCGACCTGCGGGACCAGCGGCAGGGCGATGCCGATGAAGCCGCCGACCACCCAGCACAGCTGGAGCAGCGTCTCGGACCGGGCGAACGTGCCGGCCCGGCGGCGCTCGGGGATCTCCCGCTGGATCAGCGCGTCCAGCGAGAGCTTGCCCGAGCGACTGGGCGAGCCCGGCGGTGAGACCGAGCAGCACGGCGGTGGGCAGCCCGTAGAAGAGGGCCACCACGACCGCCACCGCGGTGTCCGCCAGCAGCATGACGACGACCGTGACCTGGGGGCTGATCCGGCGCAGCACCGAGCCGAGGGCGATGCCGATGGTGCTGCCGAGCCCGGCGGAGCCGATCACCAGCCCGAGCAGCAGGGCGGGCCTGTCCTCCCAGCCGGGGAACGGCTCGTCGCGCAGCAGGAACGCCATGAACATCGTCAGGAACCCGCTCAGCAGCCGCATCCCGGTGTTGGCGCGGAGCGCGACCACCACGCTGTGCGGGACGGCCGGGCGCCTGGCGTCCCCTGCGGCCCAGCGGGGACCGGTCCTCGCCCGCCGAGCTGTCCACCTGTGCGGGCAGCAGGATCGCCAGGATCGTCGCGCCGACGAACACCAGGAAGGCGTAGCGCAGCGACCACTGCGGCCCGAACGTCGACGCCGCGACGGCCAGCGGCGCCGAGATCAGCGGCGCCGGCGACCGAGCTGAGCGAGATCCGCGAGTTGGCCTTGACCAGGCTCAGCCGGTCGGGGAGCACCCGGGGCACGGCGGCGGCCCGGGTCACGCCGTACGCCTTGGACGCCACCAGGCAGCCGAGCGCGGCCGGGAAGAGCGCCACGGTGTCGCCGGAGCCGCACGGCGTCCGCGAGCACCCAGCACAGGAACGCCCGCAGCGCCATCGTCGAGCCGATCGCCCAGCGCCGGCCGTGGCTGAAGCGGTCCAGGAACGGCCCGATCAGCGGCGCGACGATCGCGAACGGCAGCATCGTCAGGCCGAGGAACAGCGCGACCTGGCCGCGGGCCTGGTCGGTGGGCACCTGGAAGAACAGCGTGCCGGCCAGCGAGATCGCCACCGCGGCGTCGCCGGCCCCGTTGAACGCGTGCAGCTCGATCAGCCGCGACAGCCCGCTCTGGCCGGCGCCCTCGGCGTGGGTGGCGCGGCGGGCCTGGCGCAGCGTGTAGCCCGCGGCGCGACCGGTGGCCGACCCGGCCCGTCGCACCCCGCGTCGCGGCGGCCGCGCGGCGCGGCGGCCGCTCTCGGCGAAGGACCGGCGGCCGCGCTCGCGGGCGGGCCGCGGGCGCGTCGTCGACGGTGTCGTCGACGGGGCTGCTCTCCTCGGGCCGCATGCCCCCATCTTGCCCGGCGGCACGGACCGGTAACGCTTGACGCCCCGGCGAGACAGCGCGCCCGGGGTTAAGGAAGAATCACGGCCGTGATGACAGCAGCGCGTTCCGTCAAGGCCGACACCGTCGGCGTCAAGCGCGGTCGACGCTGCCCGCGAGGCCCTCCTCGAGCTGGTCGAGCCCCGGCGACGTCGGCGAGACCCTCGGCTACGTGCGCCGAGGACGAGCGGGTCACCACGCACCTGTTCGCGTGCACCCGCACCGGCTACCGCGGCTGGCGCTGGGCCGTCACCGTCGCCCGCGCGCCGCGCCTCAAGACCGTCACCGTCGACGAGATCGTGCTGCTGCCCGGCGACGACGCGATCACCGCGCCCGCCGTGGCTGCCCTACCGCGACCGCATCCAGCCCGGCGACCTCAGCCCCGGCGACCTCCTGCCCACCGAGGAGGACGACCCGCGGCTGGTGCCCGGCTACCTCACCGGCGACCCCGGCGACGACGATCGTCGACCAGGACAGCGTGCGCGAGGTGGTCCTACGAGCTCGGCCTCGGCCGTCCCCGGGTGCTCTCGCTCGAGGGCCGCGACCTGGCCGCCGAGCGCTGGTACGACGGCAGCCACGGTCCCGACGTCGCCGCTGGCCCAGTCCGCCCCCGGCGAGCTGCGCGACCTGCGGGTTCCTGGTCCGGCTCGCCGGCCCGCTGTCCCAGGTGTTCGGCGTCTGCGCGAACGCGCAGGCCAACGACGACGGCCGCGTGGTCTCCTGGGACCACGGCTGCGGCGCGCACTCCGAGGCGCAGCTGGCCAAGAAGAGCCAGCCCCAGCCGCTGCCCGAGCCCGGTGCTCGACACCCTGTCGCTGGGACGAGCTCGAGACAGTTCTGAGCCGGCCTCAGTCGAGCGGCTGCCGCCGCGCTGCTGGCGGCGGTTCTTGCGGCGCCGGCAGTAGTCCCAGCCGATGACGCCGAGGCCGAAGCCGGCCAGGCAGGTCCACAGCCACCAGGTCTTGTCGTCCTCCGCGAGCCGGCCGTAGAACGGCAGCAGCAGACGAACGCCACCAGGAACAGCATCGACCCGACCGCGACGGTGCGGGTGCCGTCGACGTCGAGCGGGTCGACGTCGGGCGACGATGTAGGTGCGGTTGCCGATCTCGTGCGTCTGCACGCCCGTCGACGGGCTGCTCGGGGTACTCGGAGTCCTGCACGTCCTCGAATCTAGCCGACGGCGTCCGGCACGACCGGGCAACCGGCCGACACACGGCTCTGCCATGATCCGCCGCGTGGACAAGTACTTCAAGATCACCGAGCGCGGCTCGACCGTCGGACGCGAGGTCCGCGGCGGCGTCGTCACCTTCTTCACGATGGCCTACATCATCGTGCTCAACCCGCTCATCCTCGGCTTCGCCCAGGACGCCGACGGGAAGTTCCTGGGCGGGGGCGCGGCCCCGAACCTCGCCGCTGATCGCGGCGGCGACCGCCCTGGTCGCCGGGGTGATGACGATCCTGATGGGCGTCGTCGCGAACTACCCGCTCGCGCTGGCCACCGGCCTCGGGCTGAACGCGTTCGTGGCGTTCTCGATCGCCTCGGGCATGTCCTGGCAGGACGCGATGGGCCTGGTCGTGCTCGAGGGCCTCGTGATCCTGGTGCTGGTGCTCACCGGCTTCCGCAGCGCGGTGTTCCACGCCGTCCCGGCCCAGCTGAAGACCGCGATCAGCGTCGGCATCGGCCTGTTCATCGCGCTGATCGGCCTGGTCGACGCCGGGTTCGTGCGCCGCATCCCGGACGCCGCCAACACCACGGTGCCCGGTCGCAGCTCGGGGCCAACGGGTTCCTCGACGGCTGGCCGGTGCTGGTGTTCGCGTTCGGCCTCGATGCTGATGATCACGCTCTACGTCCGCAAGGTCCGCGGCGCCATCCTGATCTCGATCCTCGTCACCACCGTGCTCGCGATCGTCGTGGAGGCGATCGCCAACGTCGGCCCGTCCGTGGACGGCAAGAACGTCAACCCCAACGGCTGGAACCTCAACGTGCCCGGCGCTGCCGGACAAGATCGTCGCCGTCCCCGACTTCGGGCTGCTCGGCCAGTTCTCGCTGTTCGGCGCCTTCGAGCGGGTCGGCGTCGTGACCGCGGTGCTGTTCGTCTTCACGCTGATGCTCGCCGACTTCTTCGACACCATGGGCACGATGACCGCGATCGGCGCCGAGGCGGGCCTGCTCGACGAGGAGGGCGTGCCGCCGAACAGCCAGCGGATCCTGGTCGTCGACTCGCTCGCCGCCGCCGCCGGTGGCGCGGCCGCCGTCTCCAGCAACACCTCCTACATCGAGTCCGCCTCCGGCGTCGGCGAGGGCGCCCGCACCGGCCTGGCCAGCGTGGTGACCGGCGTGCTGTTCCTGCTCGCCACGATCTTCGCCCCGCTCGTCGCGATCATCCCCAACGAGGCGGCCGTGCCCGCCCTGGTGCTGGTCGGCTTCCTGATGATGCAGCAGGTCAAGAACATCGACTGGGACGACGTCGAGATCGCCCTCCCGGCGTTCCTGACGATCGTGCTGATGCCGTTCACCTACTCGATCTCGGTCGGCATCGGCGCCGGGTTCCTGGCCTACGTGCTGATCAAGGTCGTGCGCGGCAAGGCCGGCGTCGGTGCACCCGCTGCTGTGGGTGGTCTCGGCCCTGTTCCTCGTCTACTTCTTCATCGACCCGATCAAGCAGCTCGTCGGCGCCTGAGCGGTGTGACGCTCGCACCCGCCTGGGTACGTCGCCCGGGACGGCGCGCGCCGTCGACCCGACGGACGAAGGAGCAGCACATGAGCACCACTCCGCAGGAACCCCTCAAGGACGACGACATCGAGACCACGGGCTCGACCCACGGCCCGGCCGATGCCGCTGACGCCGACGGCGCCGACGGCCACGGACGCCGCCGCCGGTGGCGACGGCGACGCGACCGACAGCACGGACGGCGACTCCACCGACGGCGCGGACGCCGACGGCACCGACGGCGGCGACGCCGACGGGACCGACGCCTGAGCGTGTCCGCTCTCGAGCTGCTGAGCGGTGACGCCCAGACCTTCCTCGCGAAGGTCTGGGCGTCCCGCATCCACGTCCACCACACCGACCCCGACGCGCTGGTCGGCCTGCTGTCCTTCGACGACGTCGACCACCTGCTGACCAGCACGGCGATCCGCACCCCCGCCGTCCGCATCGCCCAGGACGGCAGCGTCCTGCCCGCCTCGGCCTACACCCGGCACGCCACGCTGGCCGGGCAGCCGCTGACCGGGCTGCTCGACCCGGCGCAAGGTCTTCGACCTCTTCGACGGCGGCGCGACCGTCGTGCTCCAGGGGCTGCACCGCTACTGGCAGCCGCTCGGCGCCCTGGTCGCCGAGCTCGAGCTCGCGCTCGGCCACCCCTGCCAGGCCAACGCCTACCTCACGCCCGCCCGGCTCGCAGGGCTTCGCCGTGCACAGCGACAGCCACGACGTGTTCGTCTTCCAGACCCACGGCAGCAAGGTGTGGGAGGTCCACGAGGGCGACCGAGCCGCACGACCATCGTGCTCGAGCCGGGGGTGAGCATGTACCTCCCGACCGGCACCCCGCACGCCGCCCGCGCCCAGGACACGGTCTCCCTGCACGTCACCATCGGCATCAACCAGGTCACCTGGAAGGACGTGCTGGACCGCGCGCTCGCCGACGCCCTGGGCGAGGCGGGCGACGCAGCACCTGCCCGGCCGGCTACCTCGACGACCCGACCCTGCTCGCCGACGGGCTGGCCGACCGGCTCGAGACGCTGGCCGCCGCGCTGCGCGACGTCGACCCGGCGAGCGTCGCCGACGCCGAGGTGCGACGCTTCCTGACCAGCCGCACCCTGTGGCAGCGCGGCGGGCTGCGCGACCGGATCGCCGCCCGCGACCTGACCGCCACCACGCCGCTGCGCCGTCGCCCCGGCCACCCGTGCGTGCTCCGCCGCGACGGCGACCGGCTTGCGCGTGCTGCTCGGCGACCGCGAGCTCGTCATGCCCGGACACCTCGAGGCCGCCCTGTCCGTCGTACGCGACGGCCGGCTCGCTGACGCCGGCCGACCTCGACCTCGACGAGCAGAGCCGGCTCGTGCTGTGCCGCCGGCTGGTCCGCGAGGGGCTCCTCGAAGTCGTCACGCTGACCGTCGTTCCGCTGCGCGGCGGCGAGCCTGGACCGCGACGAGCCGCTGACCGGCACCGCCTCGACCGTCCGCGCGTTCCTGCTCGTCGAGAACGACGGCCCCTGGGGCACCGACGCGCTGCGTGACGCGCCGGCTGCCCGCCGAGGTCAAGGACGGCCTGCGCCTCCGGTCGTCCGCGGCCGGGGTGCGCACGCTGCTGGTGCGCCGGCACCGCGGCACGCGGCACGCGTCCCGGCGTCCGGGTGTTCGCTGCCTACGCCGACCCGCACGACCCCTGGATGGAGACCGCCACCGTCGCGGCGCCCGAGGTGCTGCTCGACCTGGACCTCGAGGCGCTCGGGCCGCGGCGAGTCCCTCGGTCTGACCCGGACGGACGAGCCCGTGTTCGCGCGTGTGCACGCACGGCCGGCACGACGCCTGCTGCGCCGAGCTCGGCCGCCCGACGGTCGCGGCGCTGACCGCCTCGCACCCGGAGCAGACGTGGGAGGTCTCGCACATCGGCGGCGACCGGTTCGCGGCCAACCTGCTGGTGCTGCCCGAGGGCCTCTACTACGGCCGGGTCACCCCCGAGGCCGCCCCGGCGCTGGCCGACCGGCACCGGTCGGGCCACCTCGACCTCGACCTGCTCCGTGGCCGGTCCGGGCTGCCCTTCCCGGTCCAGGTCGCCGAGGTCGCCGCGCGCCGGGTCGCCGGCGCCACCGGCCTCCGCGACCTCCGGGTGCTGTCCGTGCGTCGCGACGGCGACCGTGTCCGTCGTACGCCTCGAGGTGGCCGGCGCGGAGTACGACGTGCGGGTGCGGCGTACCGTCCGGGGACGCCGCACCGGCTGACCTGCCGGGCGGGACGGGACAGCCCGGTCCCGGACCACGAGGTCCTCGACGTCAGTCCAGTGTCTTCCGGTGGACCTTCCAGCGGTCGATCATCGACTCCATCTCCTCCCGGGTGAACCGGAAGTAGGCCTCGGTCTCCCGGAGCCGCCGACCGCCCCGGTGGTCCGGGCCGATCATCTCGGCGGCCTCGGACACCGCCTCCTCCCACATCCTCAGCAGGGGCAGCCGGGCGGTCATGATCGCGCTCCACACGTCGTCCTCGTAGATGCGGTAGAGGTCCGCCCGGGTGCCCGGCTCGCGCTCCTTGACCATCATCCGGGTGTCGAGCAGGTAGCGCACCGCGCCCGAGACCGCGGCCGGACTGACCCGGAGCCCCTCCGCGAACTCGGCGGCGCTGTAGCGCTCGCCGTCGTCCGCGAGGGCGTAGGCGAACACGCGTGCGGCCATCCGCGGCATCCCGGCGTCGGTCAGCAGGGACGCGACCCGCTCGACGGCGAGCAGCAGGGTGCGGTGGTCGTCGGTCATCGGCGCTCCGGACGTCGGGGAGGTGATCGTAGCGACGATCATAACATTCACAAACATGTGAAGGTTGTGTCACGATGGAGGTATGAGCTCAGCGATCTCCATCTCAGGACTGCGCAAGACCTTCGGGGCCACGGTGGCCCTCGACGGCCTCGACCTCGAGGTGTCCACCGGCGAGGTGCACGGCTTCCTCGGCCCCAACGGCGCCGGCAAGTCCACCACGATCCGCGTGCTGCTCGGCCTGCTGCGCGCCGACGCCGGCGACGTGCGCCTGCTCGGCGGCGACCCGTGGCGCGACGCCGCGGCCCTGCACCGGCGGCTGGCCTACGTCCCGGGCGAGGTGAACCTGTGGCCGAACCTCACCGGCGGCGAGGTGATCGACCTGCTGGGCCGGCTGCGCGGCGGTCACGACCCGAAGCGGCGGGACGACCTGCTGGAGCGCTTCGACCTCGACCCGACCAAGAAGAGCCGCAGCTACAGCAAGGGCAACCGGCAGAAGGTCGCGCTCGTCGCGGCGCTCGCCGCGCCGATGGAGGAGGTCGAGCTGCTGCTCCTCGACGAGCCCACCTCCGGCCTCGACCCGCTGATGGAGGCGGAGTTCCAGGCCTGCATCCGCGAGGAGTCGTCGGCCGGCCGCACGGTGCTGCTCTCCAGCCACATCCTGGCCGAGGTCGAGGCGCTGTGCGACCGGGTCAGCATCGTGCGCAGCGGCCGGGTCGTCACGCACGGCACGCTGTCCGAGCTGCGGCACCTGACCCGCACGACGGTGGTCGCCGAGACCCGGCTGCATGCCGACGCCCTGCCCGCCGTACCGGGGGTGGCGCACGTCGACCGGCTCGACGGCCGGGTCAGCTTCGACGTCGACACCGACCACCTCGACGAGGCGATGAGCTACCTCGCCTCCCTCGGCATCTCGTCCCTGGTCAGCCACCCGCCGACGCTGGAGGAGCTGTTCCTGCGCCAGTACGGCGACGAGGTGCCGGCATGAGCTCGCTGGCGGGCACCGCGGGGCTGGTCCGGCTGCAGGTGCGCCGCGACCGGGTCCGGATCGCCGGTGTGGGTGCTGGCGATGACCGCCCTGACCTACTCGTCCGGCAGCGCGATGGCGACCACGTTCCCGACGCAGGCCTCGATCGACGCGTACGCCGGCTCGATGGCCACCTCGCCGTCCGTGGTGTTCCTCGCGGGTCCGCCCGTCGCCCTGGACACCCTGGCGGGCATCGTGCTGAACAAGGTGTCGTTCCTCGGCCTGGTCGGCGTGTGCCTGATGGCCGTCCTCCAGGTGGTCCGGCACACCCGCGCCGAGGAGGAGGAAGGGCGCTCCGAGCTGGTCCGCGCCGGAGGAGTCGGGCGCGACGCCGCGCCCGCCGCGACCCTGCTGATGACCGGCACCGCGGCGGTGCTGGTCGGCCTCGGGCAGGCGCTCGCGACCGCGGCGGCGCAGGTGCCGCTGGGCGACGCCCTGCTGTACGGCGCGTCGGTCACCGCGCTCGGGCTGGTCTTCGCGGCGATCGCGCTCTGCACCGCGCAGGTGTTCACCCACGCCCGCGCGGCCAGCGGCGCGGCCCTCGCGCTGTTCGGGGTCGCGTACGTCGTCCGGGGCGTCGGCGACGTGCAGGAGAGCTGGCTGGTCTGGCTGTCCCCGATCGGCTGGTCGCAGGCGACGCACGCGACGGGCGCCGACGCGACCTGGTGGCCGCTGCTCGTGCCGCTGGTCGCCTCGGCCCTCCTGGTCGGTCTCGCGGTCCGGCTGCAGGGACTGCGCGACGCGGGCGCCGGCCTGTTCGCCGGCCGGCCCGGCAACGCGAACGCGCCGCGTTCCCTGAGCAGCGCGTTCGGCCTGGCCTACCGGACCCAACGGGGCTTCCTCCTCGGCTGGGTGGTCGGCCTGGGCACGCTCGGCGCGGTCTACGGCTCGCTCACCCAGGGGGTCGAGGACCTGGCGCGGAGCAACCCGACCCTCGAGGAGTTCTTCCGGGCCGCCGGCCAGGGCAGCCTGGTCGACTCGTTCCTCTCGACGATGCTGCTGGTGCTCGCGTTGCTGGCCGGTGCCTACGCCGTCTCCTCGGCGCTGCGTCTCGCATCCGAGGAGACCTCCGGCCGGCTCGAGACGCTGCTCGCCACCGGGCTTTCCCGGTCACGCTGGATGCTGGGCACCCTGACGATGACCGCCCTCGGCAGTGCGGCCGTCCTCCTCGCCGCGGGGGCTCGGGCTCGGGACGACGTACGCGCTCTCGACGGGGGACGCGGGGCAGCTGGTCCGGATCGCGGGGCTGCAGCTGGTCTACCTGCCCGCCGTCCTCGTGCCCGCAGGGATCGTCGCGCTGGTGCACGGCTGGAGCCCGACGTGGGCCAAGGTGGCGTGGGCGGTGCTCGCGGTCTGGTTCGTGGTCGGCTACCTCGGCAGCCTGCTCAACCCGCCGGACTGGCTGGCGCGCTCGTCGCCGTTCTCGCGCACCCCGGCGGTCCCCGTCGCGGACCTCTCGGCAGCGGCGCCCTCGGTGATCGCGGCGGCCGTGCTGCTGCTCGCGGTGGTCGGCGTCCTCGCCTTCCGGCGTCGCGACATCCGCGCTGCCTGAGCGCCGTCGTCGGGGCAGGAAATAGTTAGCAAGGGTAATGAGTTAGGCTAACTACCATGCCCTCCGTCGAGAAGATCGCCCGCACCGACAGCGGGCTCGCGTCCGCGCTGCGCATCTCCGTGGCGCGGCTGCAGCGTCGTCTCCGCAGCGAGCGCGACCCGGCCAACGAGCTGCTCCCGGTGGGGCAGCTGTCCGTGCTGGGTCTGCTGAACCGCTTCGGCGACAGCACCGTCGGTGAGCTCGCCGCCCTCGAGCGCGTGCAGCCGCCGTCCATGACCCGCACCGTGAACTGTCTCCACGACGGCGGGTACGTCGTACGCCGCAAGAGCGAGTCCGACGGCCGCCAGGTCGTCGTGGCGCTGTCCGAGCAGGGCAGGCAGACCCTCGCCAACGACCGTCGCCGTCGCGACGCCTGGCTCGCGCGGCGGCTGCGCGAGCTCACCCCCCAAGAACGCTCCGTGCTGCGGGAAGCAGCCCCGATCATCGAAAGGCTCGCCCAGCTTTGAGCCCCACGTTCCGCTCACTGTCGGTCCGCAACTACCGGCTCTACGCCTCGGGTGCCGTGGTGTCCAACGTGGGCACCTGGATGCAGCGGGTGGCGCAGGACTGGCTCGTCCTGCAGCTGACCGACTTCAACGGCACCGCCCTCGGTATCACCACCGGGCCTCCAGTTCCTGCCGATCCTGCTCCTCTCGCCGTACGCCGGCCTGATCGCGGACCGGTTCCCGAAGCGGCGGCTGCTCCAGGTCACCCAGCTGATGCTGGCCGTGCCCGCGCTGGTGCTCGGCCTGCTCGCGGTGACCGGGGTCGCGCAGAGCTGGCACGTCTACCTGCTCGCGTTCGTGTTCGGCATCGGCTCGGCGTTCGACGCCCCGGCCCGGCAGTCGTTCGTCAGCGAGATCGTCGGCCCCGACGACCTGACCAACGCGGTCGGCCTCAACTCCGCCTCGTTCAACCTCGCGCGGATGGTCGGCCCGGCGCTCGCCGGTGTGCTGATCGCTGCCCTCGGCTCGGGGGTCCCCGCCACCGGTGCGGTGATCCTGGTCAACGCGGTCAGCTACGGCGCGGTGATCCTGTCGCTGCAGCGGATGCGCGACAGCGAGCTCAACCGTGCCGAGCCGGCCGCCCGGGACTCCGGGATGATCCGCGACGGCGTGCGCTACGTGCTCGGACGGCCCGACCTGATGATGGTCCTCACGATCGTGTTCTTCGCGGGCACGTTCGGGCTGAACTTCCAGCTCACGTCGGCGCTGATGGCGACCGAGGTGTTCCACAAGGGCGCCGGGGAGTACGGCCTGCTCGGCACCACGCTGGCGATCGGCTCGCTGACCGGCGCGCTGCTCGCGGCCCGTCGGGGCCTGATCCGGCACCGGCTGGTGATCCTCGCGGCGATCGGTGTTCGGCGTCGCCGAGATCGTGGCCGGGCTGATGCCGTCCTACGTCGCCTTCGCGGTCTGGACGCCGGTGATCGGGATCGCGTCGCTGACGATGATCACCTCGGCCAACGCGACCTTCCAGATGAGCGTCGCCCCGGTCATGCGCGGACGGGTGATGGCGCTCTACATGATGGTCTTCATGGGCGGCACCCCGATCGGTGCGCCCGTCGTGGGCTGGGTCGGTGAGACCTTCGGCGCCCGCTGGACGCTGGTCGGCGGCGGGATCGCGACGATCCTCGGCACCCTGCTCGCCGTGCTGGTGTTCAGCCGGGCCAAGGGTCTGATCGGGCACGCGCACGAGCGCCGGTCCGAGCCGGTGGAGAGCCTCGCCGCCTGAGGAGAAGGCGAGGCGCGGCCGGCGAGGTGGTTGCCGGCCGCGCCTGGTCTGGGGGCCTCAGCCCTTCCCGGCGGAGGCGAACCAGGGGTGGTGCAGGTCGACGTAGCTGACGTCGCGGATCGCGGACTCCATCGCCCGGCGTACCTCGTCGGGCATCGGCACCTGCTCGCCCGTGCGGGCGGACTCCTCGTCGGAGAAGGCGACCGTCTCGGTGAACGTCCCGTCCGCCTCGATGGCGAGCGTGCCACCGAGGATGTCGGGCCGCATCTCGTGCAGCTGCTCGGTGTCGGTGATCATCGCCTTGAGCGTGGCCGGGTCCTCGACCTTGCCGCGGATGATCTGCACGAAGCCGGCCTCGTCGGAGCCGCCGTCCATCATCAGCGTGACGTCGTCCGCGTCGTGGAACTCGACGGGGCCGTCGAACAGCTTCTCCATCTCGGCCCACCAGGCGCCCTGCTCGGGCCGGGCCCCGTTCGCGGTCCGCCGCGTCGCGCGACTCGAACCGCACGATCGCCATGAACTGGTCGTCGTCGGTGAACCCGTAGGTCCCGCCGAGCCAGCCGTCCGCCCCCGGTGCGAGCTCGCGCAGCCAGCGCTCGCCCATGTCTCGGCACTCCTGCTGACGGGAGCACTTGCCTTGGATGATCTGGATGAACATGTGTGGGGCCTCCGGTGTGGGCAGGCCGCTTCGGTCGAAGTGGTCGCCCCGACGCTAGTCACCCGCGCGGACCGGGGTCCATGGCCCGTTCGGGGCAGCCCGCGCCTATTCTGGCGGCATGAACCCCCGCTACCGCCGCCTGGTCATCCCGGGCGCCCTGGTGGGGCTGATCGTCATCGTCGTGCTCGCCGCCGTGCTGAAGGGCTGACGATGGCCGAACCCCTCCTGCGGGCCCTGACGCGCGTGCGCGCCCTGCTCCTCGACGACCAGGCGCTGGTCCGCGCCGTCGCGTCCGGCCGCCAGAAGGGCCGGACCGTCCCCTGGCGCCGCGTCGAGCTCCGGTACGTCGACCTCAAGGCCGGTCGCCGGCTCCAGGTCACGGCGTACGACGAGACGCAGGCGCACACGTCGAACCACGCACCCGGCGACGAGGCCCGGGCCGCCGTGGACGACCTGCTCGACCAGCCCTTCGGCAACTGGCACGTCGAGACGACCACCGAGACCCACCAGCTGCGGGTGACCAAGAAGCTCGAGGCGATGGTGCACACCTCGACGGTCGACGCCACCGATCCGGTCGAGGGGCCGGCGGAGCACGACCGCAAGAAGCCGAGGCTGCTGCCCGAGGACGCCCCGGTGCTGGTCGCGCTGGGCATCTCGGACCACGACGGCCGGGTCAAACCGAGCCGTCAGGCGAAGTACCGCCAGGTCGACGAGTTCCTGCGCAGCCTGGCCGCCGTCGTGGACGACGCGGTCGGGGTCGGGCCGGCTGCGCACCCCGACCGCCGAGGACCCGCTGCGGGTCGTCGACCTGGGCTGCGGCAACGCCTACCTCACGTTCGCGGCGCACGCCTACCTCTCCGGCGTCCGCGGCCTGCCCGTCCGGCTGGTCGGCGTCGACCGGCAGCCGCAGCTGGTGGCCCGCAACAACGAGATCGCCCGCGAGCTCGGCATCGACGCCGAGGTGACGTTCGAGCCGGGCGACATCGGCACGGCCGACCTGGCGGACCCGCCCGAGGTGGTGCTCGCGCTGCACGCCTGCGACACCGCGACCGACGACGCGCTGGCCCGGGCCGTGACCTGGGACGCGCCGCTGGTGCTGGCCGCGCCCTGCTGCCACCACGACATCGCCGCCCAGCTGCGACGCACACCGACCCCGGCGCCGTACACGCTGCTCACCCGCAACGGCATCCTCCGCGAGCGGTTCGCGGACACCCTGACCGACGCGATGCGGGCCTCGGTGCTGCGCCTGCTGGGCTACCGCGTCGACGTGACCGACTTCGTGGACAGCAAGCACACGCCGCGCAACACGCTGCTGCGCGCCGTCCGGACCGGGGCGACGCCGCCGGCCGTGGCCCGCGCCGAGCTCGACGAGGTCACGACGACGTGGGGGCTCCACCCGCGCCTGGCGGAGCTCCTGCATGACCGGCTGGCGTAGCGCCGCCTCGGTGGCAGCCGTCCTCGGCTGCGTCGCGCTCGCCGCACCGGCGCACGCCGACACCCGGGGCCCGGTGCCGAGCCGCACGCTGTTCACGTTCGACGACGAGGAGGTCTTCGAGTCCAGCGGGCTCGTCGACATCGGCCCGGTGGTCTACACGACCAACGACTCCGGCGACGACGCGGTGCTCTACGGGTTCGACACGGGCACCGGCAAGCTGGTCAGCCGGACGACGTACGCCGAGGACGTCGAGGACGTCGAGGCCCTCGCCCCCGGCCGCGACGGCACCGTCTGGGCCGGCGACGTCGGCGACAACCGGCAGCGGCGCGACAGCATCACGGTGTACGCCGTGTCGCCCCGCCCCGGCCGCCAGGACCGGCCCGCCAGGGCCTACGACCTGACCTACCCCGACGGGCCGCACAACGCCGAGGCGCTGCTCGTCGGCCCCGACGACGGGCGGGTCTACGTGGTCACCAAGTCGCCGTTCGGCGGCACCGTGTACGCCGCGCCGAGGAAGCTCTCCCCGGACGGTCCGAACGCCCTCGAGACGTTCGCCCGTGTGCGCGGCCTCGTCACCGACGGCGCGTTCTTCCCCGACGGCCGCCGGGTGCTCCTGCGCACCTACGGCACCGCGTCGGCCTACACGTTCCCCGGCTTCGCCCCGCTGGGCACCGTGCGGCTCCCGTCGCAGCCGCAGGGCGAGGGCGTCTCGGTCGCGCCGGACGGCCGGGTGCTGGTCTCCAGCGAGGGGGTCCGCAGCCCGGTCCTCCAGGTCACGCTGCCGCCGACGCTCACCGCGCCGTCCGCGCAGTGCCTCCGCCTCACCGCTGCCGCCCCGGGAACCGGCGGCCCCGGCTCCGCCGTCGGCGCCGCGGAGCGCCTCCGAGTGGGGCTGGGTCGCGCTGGCCGCAGTCGGGATCGGGGCGGTCGGCTACCTCACGCTCAGAGGTTCTCGACTACGTGGTCCACGCAGGCCGTGAGCGCCTCGACGTCCGCCGGGTCGACCGCCGGGAACATCGCGACGCGCAGCTGGTTGCGGCCGAGCTTGCGGTAGGGCTCGACGTCCACGATCCCGTTGGCCCGCAGCGTCTTGGCGACCGCGGCGGCGTCGACGCTCTCGTCGAAGTCGATGGTGCCGATGACCAGCGACCGCTCGTCGGGGTCGGTCACGTAGGGCGTGGTGTACGCCGTCTTCTCGGCCCACGTGTAGAGCCGGTTCGAGCTGTCCGTCGTGCGCGACACCGCGAAGTCGAGACCGCCCTGGCCGTTGAGCCAGTCGAGCTGCTCGGCCATCAGGAACAGCGTCGCGAGCGACGGGGTGTTGTAGGTCTGGTTCTTGGTCGAGTTGTCGATCGCGGTCGGCAGGTCGAAGAACGCCGGCACCCACCGGTCGCTCGCGCCGATCTCCGCGGCCCGCTCCAGGGCGGCCGGCGACATCACCGCCACGAACAGCCCGCCGTCGGAGGCGAGGTTCTTCTGCGGCGCGAAGTAGTAGGCGTCGACCTCGCTGATGTCGACCGGGAGGCCGCCGGCCCCGGACGTGGCGTCGACGAGCACCAGCGCGCCGTCGTCGGCGCCCGCGACGCGCCGTACGGGCGCCATCACGCCGGTCGACGTCTCGTTGTGCGCCCACGCGTAGACGTCCACGCCGGCCTCGGCCCGCGGTTCGGGCCGGGTCCCGGTGGGCGACTCGATCACGGTGGGGTCGCCGAGGAACGGGGCGGCCTTCGCGGCGGCGGCGAACTTCGAGGAGAACTCGCCGAAGGACAGGTGCTGGCTGCGCTCGCGGATCAGGCCGAACGTGGCGATGTCCCAGAACGCCGTCGCGCCGCCGTTGCCGAGCACCACCTCGTAGCCGTCGGGCAGCGAGAACAGCGAGGACACGCCCTCGCGGACGCGGCCGACGAGGTTCTTGACGGGGGCCTGCCGGTGCGAGGTGCCGAGCAGGGAGGTGCCGGTGGCGGCGAGCGCCTGCAGGGCCTCGACGCGGACCTTGGAGGGCCCGGCGCCGAAACGGCCGTCGGCTGGCTTGATGGCGTCCGGGATGGTGATCGTGTCGGTCACGGTGACTGCTACCTCGGTGCTCGTCAGGGGAGTCTCGCCTGTGGGTGACCTGACCTCGTTGTCAGTGCGGGCCCGCCTATCCTGTCATCCGCCACGACGCCGCGGGACCGGGGGACACATGACGAGCACGCTCCGCATCGCTCCCGCGGACTTCGCGGACCCCGGCACGCAGCGTCTCGTCGAGGAGGTGCAGGCGGAGTACGTCGTGCTCTACGGCAGCCGCGACGACTCCCCGATCGAGGACGGCGTGTTCGACGCACCGCGCGGTGCGTTCTTCCTCGGGTACGCCGACGACGAGCCGGTCGCGATGGGCGGGTGGCGGCTGCGTCCCGACGTGCCCCGGCTCGGCGGCCGGCTCACCGCCGAGGTCAAGCGCATGTACGTCGCCCAGGGTGCACGTCGACGCGGGTACGCCCGCGCCGTCCTGGACCACCTGGAGACGACGGCTCGGGCGGCGGGCGCGGACGTGATGGTCCTGGAGACGGGGACCGAGCAGCCGGCGGCGATCCGGATGTACGAGGCGGCGGGCTACGAGCCGGTCGAGAAGTTCGGCCACTACACCTGGTCGCCGAAGTCGCGGTGCTTCGGGAAGCGGCTGCGACCCGGGGGTCAGGCGCTGGGCACGGGCTGAACCGTGGCCGCCTCGACCGTCTCGTAGATCCTGAACACCTTGTCCAGGCCGGTGATCCGGAAGATCTTCAGCATCTGCTGCTCGGTGCAGACCAGCACCAGCGAGCCCCTGAGCGCGTGCGCCCGACGTCGACCGCCGATCAGGGCGCCGAGGCCGGTCGACTCGATGAAGTCGACGGCCAGCAGGTCGATGACCAGGTGGACCTCGCCGGCGACGAGCAGCTCGGTGATGGCGTCCTTGAGCTGGGGTCCGGTGGCGAAGTCGATCTCGCCCTGGGGGCTGACGACGGTGTGCCCGGCGACGCGGGTGACGTCGATCTGCAGGTGCATGTTGGTCCTCTGACGAGCGGCGGACTCCGCTACCTGGCTGAACGAGTCCGGGCGATCCTCTCAGGTGGGGGAGGAATGGTCCATTCGGGACAGGCCGGGCCGGTCAGCCCCAGCTCGCGTCCCAGCCCTCGACCTCGTCGGCCTTGCGCTCGGTCGGCCCGGCGTAGACCGCCGAGGGCCGGATCAGCCGGCCGGTGCGCTTCTGCTCCAGGATGTGCGCCGACCAGCCGCCGGTGCGCGCACAGGTGAACATCGAGGTGAACATGGGGGCCGGGACCTCGGCGAAGTCGAGCACGATCGCGGCCCAGAACTCCACGTTGGTCTCGAGCACGCGGTCCGGGCGGCGCTCCTTGAGCTCGGCCAGCGCGGCCTTCTCCAGGGCCTCGGCGACCTCGTAGCGCGGGGCGTTCAGCTCCTTCGCCGTACGCCGCAGCACCCGGGCGCGGGGGTCCTCGGCGCGGTAGACGCGGTGCCCGAAGCCCATCAGCCGCTCGCCGGAGTCCAGCAGCCGCTTGACGTAGGCCTCGGCGTCGCCGGACTTCTCGACCTCCTCGATCATGCCGAGGACGCGGGACGGGGCACCGCCGTGCAGCGGGCCGCTCATCGCGCCGATCGCGCCGGAGAACGCCGCCGCGACGTCGGCGCCGGTCGAGGTGATCACGCGGGCGGTGAACGTCGAGGCGTTCATGCCGTGCTCGGCGGCCGAGGACCAGTACGCGTCGATCGCCTTGACGTGCGAGGCGTCGGCCTCGCCCTTCCAGCGGATCATGAAGCGCTCCGCGAGGGTGCTGCCCTGGTCGACGTCCTTCTGGGGCACGACGGGCTGGTGCAGGCCGCGCGCCGCCTGGGCGGCGTACGACAGCACCATCACCGCGACCCGGCTGAGGTCCTCGCGGGCCTGCTCGTCGGAGATGTCGTAGGTCTGCCGCATCCCGAACGCCGGCGCGAGCATCGCGATCGCGGCCTGGACGTCCACCCGGATGTCCCCGGTGTGCACCGGGATGTTGTACGCCTCGGCCGGCGGAAGGCCCGGCTGGTAGCTGCCGTCGATCAGCAGCCCCCAGACGTTCTCGAACGGCACCCGCCCGACGATCTCCTCGATGTCGACGCCGCGGTAGCGCAGCGCGCTGCCTTCCTTGTCGGGCTCGGCGATCTCGGTCTCGAAGGCGACGACGCCCTCCAGCCCGTGCTGGACTTCGGTCATGTCGGCTCCTTCGTCGGGTCCTGCTGATCCTCGCAAACGACGTCATCATGCCCACTCGGTCCGCTCGTCACCCCCAGGGTCGCGGCTGGCTATGTTCGAGGGATGACCTCTCCCACCGACCTGCCCGATACCGCCGCCCGTCTGGCGGCCCTGCGGCGCGAGTACGGCGACCGGGGGCTGGACGTCCCGGACCTCGAGCCGGAGCCGATCGCGATGTTCCAGCGGTGGCTCGACGACACGGTCGAGGCCGGGGTGCACGAGCCGAACGCGATGGTCGTGTCGACGGTCTCGGCCGAGGGCGCCCCGTCGGCCCGGATGGTGCTGCTCAAGGGGGTCGACGAGCGCGGTTTCGTGTTCTTCACGAACTACGAGTCGGCCAAGGCCCGCGACCTCGACGCCAACCCGGCGGTGTCGCTGCTGTTCCCGTGGCACGACCTGCAGCGCCAGGTCCGGGTCGAGGGCACGGCGTCGCGCGTCTCGCAGGTGGAGAGCGAGGCGTACTTCGGCGGCCGGCCCCGCGAGTCCCAGCTCGGGGCCTGGGCCTCGCCGCAGTCCCGGGTGGTCGCGTCCCGGTCCGCCCTCGACGAGAGGTACGGCGGCGTGCTGGCGCAGTTCGCCGGGCTGGACGACGTACCCCTGCCGCCGTACTGGGGAGGGTTCCGGGTCGAGCCGCGGTCGGTGGAGTTCTGGCAGGGCCGCAAGGGGCGGATGCACGACCGGCTGCGCTACCGACGCGCCGAGCCGGACCCGAACGCGCCGTGGACCGTGGAGCGCCTCGCCCCGTGATACCGCTTGTGAGTGAGCCCTCACTCACTTAGGCTGGTCATCGTGACCAGCTCCGCGCGCCGAGGCCGCGCCGCCCCGATGGCCCCCGACGAGCGGCGCCGCGCGATCGTCGACGTCGTCGTCCCGCTCCTGCTCGAGCACGGCGACGACGTGACCACCCGCCAGATCGCCGAGGCGGCGGGCATCGCCGAGGGCACGATCTTCCGGGTCTTCCCCGACAAGCCGGCGCTGCTGATGGCCGCCGCGGCCGAGGTGATGAGTCCTGCGAACGGCCGGGCCGACCTGATGGCGGCGCTCGAAGGCCTGGGCTCGCTGCGCGCCAAGGTCCTGGTCACCACGCAGCGACTGGTCGCCCGCTCCGAGCGGGTGATGCTCGTGCTGATGGCGCTGCGGCGGATCTGGATGGCCCAGGCCCGGAGCGGGGAGGGGCACAGCGACGACCCTCGGAAGTTCTTCGCCGAGTCCAACCGGTCGCTGCACCTGATGCTGACCGACGTCTTCGAGCCGCACCGCGACGAGCTGACCGTCGACCCGGAGACCGCGGCGGTGGTGCTGCGGACCCTCGTCCTCGGCTCCCGCCACCCGGGTTCGGACCCGGCCCACCGTCTCTCGCCCGAGCAGATCACCGACGTGCTGCTCGACGGGATCCTCAGCCACCCGGAGGGCGACTGACATGCTGCTGCGCATCCTCAAGCAGTACCTCGCGCCGTACCGTCCGCAGCTCGCGGTCGTGGTGCTCCTGCAGTTCGTCGGCACGATGGCCGCGCTGTACCTGCCGAGCCTGAACGCCGACATCATCGACTCGGGCGTCGCGCTGGGCGACACCGGCTACATCACCCGCACCGGCGGCATGATGCTCGTCGTCTCGATGGTGCAGATCCTCTGCAGCACCGGGGCGGTGTACGTCGGAGCGCGGACCGCCATGGCCTTCGGGCGTGACGTGCGCGCCGCGCTGTTCCACCGCGTGGGGTCGTTCTCGAGCCGCGAGGTCTACCAGATCGGTGCGCCGTCGCTGATCACCCGCAACACCAACGACGTGCAGCAGGTCCAGATGCTCGTGCTGATGACCTGCACGATGATGGTCGCGGCGCCGATCATGATGGTCGGCGGCGTGCTGATGGCGATGCGCGAGGACCTCGGGCTGTCCTGGCTGCTCGCGGTCTGCGTCCCGCTGCTGTTCCTGGCCGTCGGCGCGATCATCTCCCGGATGGTCCCCGGCTTCCGGCTGATGCAGACCCGCATCGACGCCGTGAACCGGATCCTGCGCGAGCAGGTCACCGGCATCCGCGTGGTGCGGGCCTTCGTGCGGGAGCCGGTCGAGGCGAAGCGGTTCGGCACCGCGAACGACGAGCTGACCGCCGTCGCGGTGAGCACCGGTCGGTGGATGGCCACGATGTTCCCGACGGTGATGCTGATCCTGAACGTCTCGAGCGTCGCCGTGCTGTGGTTCGGCGGCCACCGCGTCGACTCCGGCCAGATGCAGATCGGGGCGCTCACGGCGTTCCTGGCCTACCTCGTGCAGATCCTGATGTCGGTGATGATGGCGACCTTCATGCTGATGATGGTGCCGCGGGCCACGGTCTGCGCGGACCGCATCGCCGAGGTGTTCGACACCGAGTCCTCCGTCGTACCCCCCGCCGCGCCGGTCACCGAGCTCGCCGGCCACGGACGGCTGGAGTTCCGCGGCGTGCAGTTCACCTACCCCGGCGCCGACGAGCCGGTGCTCCGCGACCTGTCGTTCACCGCCCGGCCCGGCGAGACCACCGCGATCATCGGCTCGACGGGAGCCGGCAAGACCACGATGGTCAACCTCGTCCCGCGGCTCTTCGACGTCACGGCCGGCGAGGTGCAGGTCGACGGGGTCGACGTACGCCGGCTGGAGCCGGAGCTGCTCTGGAGCCGGATCGGGCTCGTGCCGCAGCGGGCCTTCCTGTTCTCCGGCACGGTCGCGCAGCAACCTGGCCTACGGCAAGCCCGACGCGACCGAGGACGAGATGTGGCGCGCCCTCGAGATCGCGCAGGGCCGCGACTTCGTCGAGGCGATGGGCCCCGAGGGGCTCGACGCACCGATCACCCAGGGCGGCACCAACGTCTCCGGTGGCCAGCGGCAACGGCTGGCGATCGCCCGCGCGCTCATCAGGCAGCCGCAGATCTACCTGTTCGACGACTCGTTCTCCGCGCTGGACCTGGCCACCGACGCGCGGCTCCGGGCCGCCCTCCGGCCGGTCACGACCGCGTCCACGGTGGTGATCGTCGCGCAGCGCGTCTCCACGATCATCGACGCCGACCAGATCCTCGTGCTCGAGGACGGCGAGGTCGTGGGCCGCGGACGGCACGACGAGCTGCTCGCGACGTGCGAGACCTACCAGGAGATCGTCCGGTCCCAGCTGACGGCGGAGGCGGCATGAGCACCCCCAGGACCGGCGCCATGAAGGAGACCGAGCGGGTCGTCGCGGGACCCGGGCCGGGCCGTGGTCCCTTCGGCGGCGGGATGGTCGGCCAGAAGTCCATGGAGTTCGGCCCCTCGGCCAGGCGGCTGGTCCGCCGGATGGGTCCGGACCGCTACGCCGCGGTCGCGGTCCTGCTGCTCGCCCTGGTCAGCGTCGGGCTCAGCGTCGTGGGTCCGAAGATCCTGGGTCACGCCACCGACCTGATCTTCTCCGGTCTCTTCGGCCGGCGGCTCCCCGAGGGCACCAGCAAGGCGGACGCCGTCGACGGGCTGCGGGCCCGCGGTGACGACCAGCTCGCCGACCTGCTGTCCGGCATGGACGTCGTGCCCGGACGGGGCGTCGACTTCACCGCCGTCGGGCACGTGCTGATGCTCGTGCTCGCGGTCTACCTCGCGGCCTCGGCGCTGATGTGGCTGCAGGGGTTCATCCTCAACGGTGTCGTGCAGAACACCGTGCGCCGGATGCGCAACGACGTCGAGGAGAAGATCAACCGGCTGCCCCTGAGCTACTTCGACCGGCAGCCGCGCGGCGAGCTGCTGTCGCGGGTCACCAACGACATCGACAACGTCAGCCAGACCCTGCAGCAGACCATGAGCCAGCTGCTCATCTCGCTCCTCACGGTCGTCGGCGTGCTCGCGATGATGTTCTCGATCTCGCCGACGCTGGCGCTGGTCGCGCTGGTCACGGTGCCGGTCACCATGGTGGTGACCGCCCAGATCATGAAGCGCTCGCAGGGCATGTTCATCACCCAGTGGCGGCGCACCGGCCAGCTCAACGCGCACATCGAGGAGACGTTCACCGGGCACGCCCTGGTGAAGGTGTTCGGTCGCCAGCACGAGGTCGAGCAGCGCTTCGCGGAGGAGAACGACGAGCTCTACCAGGCCAGCTTCGGGGCGCAGTTCGTCTCCGGGCTGATCATGCCGATGATGATGTTCATCGGGAACATCAACTACGTCGTCATCGCGGTCCTCGGCGGTCTCCGGGTGGCGTCCGGGACGATGAGCCTGGGCGACGTACAGGCGTTCATCCAGTACTCCCGGCAGTTCACCCAGCCGCTCACCCAGGTGGCGTCGATGGTCAACCTGCTCCAGTCCGGCGTCGCCTCGGCGGAGCGGGTCTTCGAGCTGCTCGACGCCGAGGAGGAGCCCGCCGAGGAGGGCGAGCCGCTGGCCGAGGCGGGCCGGGGCGAGGTGCGCTTCGAGCACGTCGACTTCCGGTACGACGAGGACCGGCCGCTGATCGAGGACCTGTCCCTGGTGGCGGCTCCCGGCCAGACGGTCGCGATCGTCGGACCCACCGGTGCCGGCAAGACCACGCTGGTGAACCTGATCATGCGGTTCTACGACGTCGACGCCGGCCGGATCACCCTCGACGGCGTGGACGTCTCGAGGATGCGGCGCGCGGACCTGCGCGGTCGCACGGGCATGGTGCTGCAGGACACCTGGCTGTTCGAGGGCACGATCCGCGACAACATCGCCTACGGCCGCCCGGACGCGTCCGAGGAGGAGATCCTCGAGGCCGCGCGCGCGACGTTCGTGGACCGGTTCGTGCACAACCTGCCCGACGGCTACGACACGGTGGTCGACGAGGACGGCTCCAACATCTCCGCCGGTGAGCGCCAGCTCGTCACGATCGCCCGCGCCTTCCTGTCCGACCCGGCGCTGCTGATCCTCGACGAGGCGACCAGCTCGGTGGACACCCGCACCGAGCTGCTGCTGCAGCGGGCGATGGCGGCGCTGCGCAGCGACCGGACGTCGTTCGTCATCGCGCACCGGCTCTCCACCATCCGCGACGCCGACCTGATCCTGGTGATGGAGGACGGCTCGATCGTCGAGCAGGGCACGCACGTGGAGCTGCTCGCCGCCGACGGCCCCTACGCCGCCCTGTACAACTCCCAGTTCTCCGACGCCCTGGTCTGACGCCGACCCGTCACCTTTGCAGCGACATTCCGCGTGTGTCGCTGCAGAAGTGACGGGTCGGCGTTAAAGGCAAGCGACCCGTGGGCGGTGCGGAGGTCTCCTCGAGTAGGGGAGTTCCGCGTCTCCGGTCGGATGATGTCCGGAGCGCCCACGGGCCGGGTGACTGCTTGGTAGTGACCAGCGCGCACTGTTCAATCAGCGTGGCTGGTTGGTGCGCTGCTAGCGAGCAGCCACCTCACGAATCCGTAAAGAATGCACTTTCGGACCACCTCCTTTCCCGTGTGCGACAACGGTACGTCCCGCCCCCTCGGCCGACAAGAGGTTTCTCGCGGGTGCGAAGGTTGGCTCGTGCAGACGGATCCGGACACCGCGCGCAAGCGGTCCAGGTGGCGTTCGGTCGTCACCGACGTGCGTCCGCTGCAGGTCTCGGCGCCGTACCGCCGGCTGTTCTTCGGCAACACCGTCGCGCAGCTCGGCCAGCAGATGACCAACGTCGCCGTGGCGATCCAGGTCTACGCGCTGACGCAGTCCTCGTTCTACGTCGGCCTCGTCGGTGTGTTCGCGCTCGTCCCGCTGGTGGCGCTGGGTCTGTACGGCGGTGCCATCGCCGACGCCGTGGACCGCCGGACGCTGGCCCTGGTGGCGAGCGCGGGACTCTGGATCGTCTCGATCGCCCTGATGGTGCAGGCGTTCGCGGGCGTCAGCTCGATCTGGTTCCTCTACGGCTGCATCGCCGTGCAGTCGGGTTTCTACGCGATCAACAACCCGGCGCGCAGCGCGATGGTGCCGCGGCTGCTGGACCGGGAGCTGCTGCCCGCCGCCGCCGCGCTGAACATGGCGTCGTTCAACCTGGGCTTCACGTTCGGACCGATGCTCGGCGCCCTGGCGATCAAGTGGCACGGGTTCGGCGCGGCGTACGCCATCGACGTCGTCACCTTCTCGGCCGCCTACTACGCGCTGCTCCGGCTGCCGAGGATGCCGCCGATGGCGAACAGCCCGCGGGCCGGGCTCACGTCGGTCGTCGACGGGCTGCGGTTCCTGCGGCGCTCGCCGAACCTGCGGATGACCTTCGTCCTCGACCTGTGCGCGATGGTGCTCGCCCAGCCGCGGGCGCTGTTCCCCGCGCTCGCCTACAAGGTGTACGGCGGTGGGGCGGGCGTCGTGGGCCTGCTGCAGAGCGCACCCGCCGCGGGGGCGGTGATCGCGTTCCTGTTCTCGGGATGGATCAGCAAGGTCCGGCTGCAGGGCCTGGCGATCGTCATCGCGGTGCTGGTCTACGGGGCGGCCGTCGGCGGCGTCGGGCTGACCGACGTGCTCTGGGTCGGCGTGGTGTTCCTGGCCATCTCGGGGATGGCCGACATGGTCAGCGCTGCCTACCGCTCGACGATCCTCCAGGTCGCGGCGCCCGACGAGCTGCGCGGCCGGCTCCAGGGCGTGTTCATCGTCGTGGTCGCGGGAGGACCGCGGGCCGGGGACTTCCTGGCCGGGTCGGTGGCGAGCAGCGTGGGGGAGCGGGCCGCGCTGGTGCTCGGCGGAGCCGCGTGCATCCTCGGCGTGCTCACCGCGTGCGCCCTGAACCGCCGTTTCCTCGACTACGACGCCCACCACCCCACCCCCTGACGGAGGCGTGGGCCGGATCACGCCTTCTCCCCGCGAAACAGATGGTTGCAGAACGCAAGCATTGGGTACTCTGGTCGACGTACCCGATGGAGATCCGAGGACATGACGCACACCGCTGAGACCACCACCCCCCTGGCCACCCCCGACACCGCCATGACGCACCGCGAGGTGCTCGAGGCGCTGTCCGGCCTGCTGCTCGCCCTGTTCGTGGCGATGCTGTCGTCCACGGTGGTGTCGAACGCGCTGCCGAGCATCGTCGCGGACCTGAACGGCAGCGAGTCCGGCTACACCTGGGTCGTCGTCGCGACGCTGCTGACCATGACGGCGTCCACGCCGATCTGGGGCAAGCTGTCCGACCTGTTCAGCAAGAAGATGCTGGTGCAGGTCGCCCTGGTGATCTACTCGGTCGGGTCGCTGGCCGCGGCCGTGGCGCCGAGCATGGGCACGCTGATCGCCGCGCGGGCCGTCCAGGGTCTCGGCGTCGGCGGCCTGACGGCGCTGGTCCAGGTCGTGATCGCCTCGATCGTGTCGCCGCGGGAGCGGGGCCGGTACTCCGGCTACATCGGCGCGGTCTTCGCGCTGGCCACGGTGAGCGGTCCGCTCATCGGTGGCGTGATCGTCGACTCCTCGCTCGGCTGGCGCGGCTGCTTCTTCGTCGGCCTTCCCATCGCGGCGCTCGCGTTCGTCGTGCTGCAGAAGACGCTGCACGTCCAGACCGTCAAGCGCGAGGTGAGCATCGACTACCTCGGCGCGCTGCTGATCACCGGCGGCGTCTCCACCCTCCTGATCTGGGTCTCGCTGGCCGGGCACGACTTCGACTGGGCCTCGTTCACCAGCGCCTGGATGATCGTCCTCGGCGTGCTGCTGCTCGTCGCCGCGGTCATCGTGGAGATGCGTGCGAAGGAGCCGGTCATCCCGCTGCGGCTGTTCAGGGACCGCACGACGAGCCTCGCCACGTTCGCCTCGATCATGGTCGGCATCGCGATGTTCGGTTCGACGGTCTACCTCTCGCAGTACTTCCAGATCGCGCAGGGCATGAGCCCGACCCACGCGGGCCTGATGTCGATCGCGATGGTCGGCGGCCTGCTGCTCTCGAGCATCGCCACCGGCCGGATCATCTCCACGACCGGACGCTGGAAGCGGTTCCTCGTCGGCGGCATGGTGCTCGTGGTGATCGGTCTCTGCCTGCTGAGCACGATCGACGAGTCCACCAGCCTGGTCCGGGTCGGCGCTGTTCATGGCGGTCCTCGGTCTCGGCCTCGGCGCCACGATGCAGAACCTCGTGCTCGCGGTGCAGAACAACACCGCCCAGCGCGACATGGGCGCCGCCAGCTCGGTGGTCGCCTTCTTCCGGTCGATGGGTGGTTCGATCGGCGTCGCCGCCCTGGGCGCGGTGCTCAGCCACCGGGTCGTGGACGGGGTGAGCACCGGTCTCGCCAGGCTCGGTGTCGACCCGTCGGCGGCCGGCGGTCAGTCCGGCTCGATCCCGGACATGTCCACGCTGCCCGGCCCCGTCCGGGCGGTCTTCGAGGCCGCGTTCGGCGACGCGACGGGCCGGATCTTCCTGATCGCCGCTCCGTGCGCCGCGGTCGCGCTCATCGCCGTGCTGTTCATCCGCGAGGTCCCGCTGCGGACCACGATCGAGCGCGAGGACGAGACGGTGCGGCGTCGACTGACCTGCCGCGGCCGGCGCCACGAGCGCGGCAGCGCAGGACGCCGCGAGCAGCAGGAGCAGGGGACGTGCGCCGAGCGCCGTCACCAGGAACGGTGCGGCCAGGGACCCCAGCAGGGCTGCGCCGACCATCGCGCTGTCGGTGAGCCCGAGGGTGCCGGCCCGCTGCGCGTCGGGCACGGCGTCCTGGATCGTCTCGGTGACCGCGGCCTCGACGTGCACCGCGGCCGCCCCGACGAGGGCCAGCGCCGGCAGTGCGAGGAGCAGGTGCGGGCTGACCGGCACGAGCACGAGTGCGCCGGTGAGCAGCAGCAGCCCGTCTCTGGCCCGCCGCTCCGACGTCCGGCCGCACCACCACAGCAGCGGCGCGGCCAGGGCGCCGAACCCCAGGACGCCGGTCGCCAGCCCGAAGCCCGAAGCGCCCCAGGCGACGGTCGCGAGGGGGAGCAGGGTCAGCCCGACCGCGGCCAGCACCCCGTTGAGCAGGGCGACGGTGCCGATCGCCCGGGGCACGCCGGGGCTGCGACGCGCCGTACGCAGGAGCGTCCGGGCCGACGACGACGGCGCTGAGGTCGCGGGCGCAGGTAGGGCGATGCCGCGCACCAGGGCCAGCGCGACGAGCGTGAGCACCACGGCGGTCGCAGGCAGGAACGGTCGGGTGGCAGGGACCAGGAGCAGGCCGCCGACCGCGGGTCCGACCACGAACGACGCGACCTCGACGGTCACCAGGACGTCGGTGGCGCGACGACGGGCGCTGCCTGCGAACGCGGGCATCGCCGCGGCGAGCGCCGGGTAGGCCGGCGTTCCTGCGGCCACGGCGGCGGTGGCTGCCAGTACGGCGAGCAGCAGCCGGTCCTGCACCACGGCGACCGCCGTCCCGGCCAGCAGGACCGCCCGGGCGACGAGCGTGACCCGCAGCAGCCGGTCCCGCCGGAAGCGGTCGGCGAGCGTGCCGGTGACCCAGGACAGTGCGACGTACGGCAGCATCCGGGCGGCGCCGGTCAGCCCCAGCAGCAGGTCACCGCGCGGCGACGTCCCCGTCCGGTCGTGGACCAGGACCAGCAGGAGCGGCCACGGCAGCGACATCGCCAGCGCTGCGATCCCGTGGCCGACCAGCACCCGCTGGACGGCATGCATCAGCCCGGTCCGACCAGCCGGGTCGCCAGCGGCGCGAAGCCGTTGAAGCCCACCGTGCTGTAGCACGTGGTGTAGGCGCCGGCCGAGAGCAGCCGGACGGTGTCCCCCTCCGACAGGCGGAGCGGCAGCTGCACGGGCACCCGCTCGTAGAGCACGTCGACGCTGTCGCAGGTCGGCCCGGCGAGCACGCACGGACCGGTCGGCGTCGCCGTCGGCGGAGGTGCGGAGCCGGTAGCGGATCGCCTCGTCGAGCGTCTCCACCAGGCCGGTGAAGACGCCGGCGTCGAGGAAGACCCAGCGGGTGTCGCCCCGCCACACCACGGCGACCACGGTCGCCACCAGCGTGCCGGCGTCGGCGACCACGGCTCGTCCCGGCTCGACCAGGGTCCGCGGGCGGTGGTCACCGAAGTGCCGCCGCAGCGACGTCTCGATCGCGGCGCCGTACGACGCGAGAGGCAGGCAGCCGTCCTCGAGGTGGGCCGGGAAGCCGCCGCCGAGGTCGAGCAGCCAGGGGTCGAGGCCACCGGCCCGCAGGTCGGCGAAGACGCGGGCGGAGGCGGCGATCGGGGCGTCCCAGGCCGCGGGGTCGCGCTGCTGCGAGCCGACGTGGAAGGAGACACCCGCGGCATCGAGCCCGACCGCCGCGGCCGCGCGGAGGATGTGCACGGCCTGGCTCGGGGAGCAGCCGAACTTGCGGGACAGCGACCAGTCCGAGCCCTCGCCGGACGTGCCGATCCGGCACAGCACGGACGAGCCCGGCGCCGCCGCCGCGACCTTCTGGGTCTCCTCGATCGAGTCCACGACGAACAGCCGGACGCCGGCCCGGGCGGCGAAGGTGATGTCCTGGCGCCGCTTGATCGGGTTGGAGAAGACCAGGTCCTCCGGGGCGGCTCCGGCCTCGAGCGCGGCCACCACCTCGGCCGGGCTGGCCACGTCGAACCGGCACCCGGCCGCGGCCAGGGCGGCGAGCAGGGTCGGCTCCGGGTTGGCCTTGACCGCGTAGTGCACGGCGGTGCCGGGCAGGCAGGCGGCGATCCGCCGGAAGCGGGTCACCGCCGCGCGGACGTCGAGGTCGAGGTACGGCGTGGCGACCGAGGCGGCCCGGAGCGGTGCGCTGGCTGGGGATGGTCGGCTGGAGCATGGCGGACATCGGTGATCCCCTGGTGTGACGTGGGTGGCGTGCCGTGCCCGAGAAGGCGGCCCTGTCACCGGGTCAGGAGGTCCCGATGTCCCGCCCTGATACGTCCCTCAGCTCGCGGTGCGGAACCAGGCCGCGGTGTCGGGGGCGATCCGGCCGTCGACCGGGTCGGCCCCGCTGCTGATCAGCAGCTCGCCCGCGACGTCGGGCAGCCGGGAGAGGCGCGAGCCGCAGTTGACCACGCAGACCAGGTCGCCCCGGGTGAAGGCGAACGTGCCCGGGAGCAGTGGAGAGCACCTCGACCTGGTCGGGCAGGCCGGCGCGCACCTCGCGGCGCAGCCGCAGCATCCGCTTGAAGAAGCTCAGCGTCGAGTCCTCGTCGGCCTGCTGCGCCTCGACCGTGAGGCCCGCCCAGTCGGCGGGCATCGGCAGCCACGGCTGGCCGGAGCCTGATCCCGGAGGCGTCGGGCCGAAGGCGTACGGCGCCTCGGTGCCCGCCCACGGCATCGGCACGCGGCAGCCGTCGCGGCCGACCGGGTCGCCGCCGCGGTGGTAGGCCGGGTCCTGCCGCAGCTCGGGCGGGACGTCGACCTGCTCCAGGCCGAGCTCCTCGCCCTGGTAGACGTAGGCCGAGCCCGGCAGCGCCAGCATCGTGAGTGCGGCGGCCTTGGCCCGTGCCACACCCTGCGGGCCGCCGCCGTACCTCGTGGTCTCGCGCACCACGTCGTGGTTGGACAGCACCCAGGTCGGTGAGCCGCCCGACGAGCCCGACGGCGTCGAACGTGTCCACGACGACCTTCTTGAACGCGGCCGCGGACCACTTCGCCTCGAGCCAGGTGAAGTTGAACGTCTGCTGGAGCTCGTCGTCGCGGATGTAGCGGGCCATCGCCTCCGGCGTGCCGGCGCAGGCCTCGGCCACGGCCATCCGCTCCCCGTCGTACTCGTCGAGAACGGTGCGCCAGTGCCGGTAGACCTCGTGCACCTCGGGCTGGTCCCACATCGGGTGCGGCGGCTTGTGGTGCCGCTCGCGGGGGACGAGGTCGGCCTGCTTGTAGAGGCCGTGCGCGGCGTCCACGCGGAAGCCGTCGACGCCGCGGTCGAGCCAGAACCGGAGGATCGCCGTCGAACTCGTCGTGGACCTCCTGGTTCCACCAGTTCAGGTCCGGCTGGCTGACGTCGAACAGGTGGAGGTACCACTGCCCGTCCTCGACGCGCGTCCAGGCCGGCCCGCCGAAGAGCGAGAGCCAGTTGTTCGGCGGCTTCGAGCCGTCGCGGCCCGTGCCGTCGCGGAACACGTAGCGGTCGCGGACGGGGTCGCCCGGCGCGGCCGCGAGCGCGGCCTGGAACCACGGGTGCTCGGTGGAGGAGTGGTTGGGGACGACGTCCACGATGACCCGGATGCCCAGGTCGTGGGCCGTCTTGAGCATCAGGTCGAAGTCCTCGAGCGTGCCGAACAGCGGGTCGACGTCGCGGTAGTCGGCGACGTCGTAGCCGTGGTCGTGCTGCGGCGAGGGGTAGAACGGCGTGATCCACACCGAGTCGACGCCGAGGTCGGCGAGGTACGGCAGCCGCTGGGCGATGCCGGACATGTCGCCGACCCCGTCACCGTTGCCGTCGGCGAAGGAGCGGACGTAGATCTGGTAGCAGACGGAGTGCTGCCACCACGGGCTCGACGAGTTGATTTGCACGTTCCAATTGCAATGCCTGCAGGGCACTCGCGTCAAACGAGTCCCGGGATCCGGCCGGTGTGAGCCGCGTCTCGGACGCCCAGCCGTGCCGCCTCGAGACCGGCCCGCCAGCCGGGTGCGCGGCCTTGCGGGGGCGGGACGATGCCCGCGACCTCGTGGCCGCTGCCGGCGAGCAGCCAGGACGTCAACGAGTTCGAGTTCCACATCTCACCCGTGCCGAGCTCGTCGCGTCCCCAGGTCAGGGCCGGGACGAGGGGCACGAGGTCCAGCAGCCGCTGGGCCCGCACCGCGTCGCGGCCGACGCACCGCGGACCACCCACGGCCTCCGCCACGTCCGGGATGACACCGCCGCGCCAGCGTCGTACCTCGTAGCGGAAGAGGGCCGAGCGGCCGAGCACGTGGGACCCGACCGGACCTTCCCGGACGACGCCCCGGTCGGCGCCGTGGTCGACCCAGACCGGGGCCATCTCGATCACGAAGCGGTCGACGCCGGTGTGCACCTCGAGTGCTGAGTGGTACAGGTCACGGACGGTGCGATGCTCGACGCGGGCGAGGAGCCGCTCGTACACGCGCCCGTTCCAGCGGACCGACCGTCCTCCCGCGCCGAGCGGCAGCCAGTACAGAAGCACCCGGGGCGTGTCGCTGGTCACGGGTATCGGGGCGTCAGGGAGCACGGTGACGCCCCTGACGCCGGCGACCGTCGCCGCGGCCGTCTTCGCGAGCGCGCGCTCCTTGTCGCCCACAGGTCCGTCCACCGTCACGTGACCTTCCTGCACGTCCACCAACCAGTCGACGCCCAGGCTGGCGTGCAGCGCACTCCAGATCCTGGCTGATGAGCTCGTCCCGGCGGGCCAGCAGGTGCACGACGTCACTCCGGCTCAGCATGCCGACCACCCGGTCGGCGCCGTCGACCACGGGAACGCTCTTGACGGAGGTGCTGGTCATCAGGTCGACCGCGTCGGCGAGGTCGAGATTGCCCTCGACCGTCAGCGGGTGGCGGTTCATCACGTCGGCGACCACGGTCGACGGGTGCGGGGGCTCGTCGCCCCCGGTGGGCCGCAGGTGGGTGCGCCCGTCATGCGGGAGCGCACCGCGCACCAGGTCGGCCTCGCTGACGACCCCGACGATGCGACCGCCCGCGCGCACCACGGGCATCGAGGTGATCGAGTGCTCGTCGAGCAGGCGCAGCGCAGCCTTGGTTGCCGTCTCCGGACGGACCGTGATCGTCCCTGTGCTCATTGCCTCACGGACCAACATGGCGGGCTCCTCTCGAGGTGCGCCGACTGCCGACGCGTCCTGCACTTCCAGCATGCGAGTGCCGGCCGTGCCACGGCAGAGGCGTCCGCGCCAGAACGACGGAGGGTCGAAGGTCCCGACGGGGCGTGCCTTCGGCCCCTGCCCGTGCGTCGGACACGGCCGAACACTGAGGGGCATGAAGACCTCTGTGACTCCCGGTTCGGTGATCGTCGGCGTCGATGGCTCGCGTCGGCAGCGATGTGGCTGTCGCCTGGGCGGCGGCCTACGCGGCCACGCACCGACGGCCCCTGACGATCGTGCACGGCGCCGGTGCACCCCGTGGTCACCGACTTCGTGATCGACCTCGACGAGGCCCGGCAGGCCCTGCGGATCGCCGGCCGGCGCAAGGCCGACCACGCCCTCGGCCTGGCCCAGGCCACCGGTGGCCCGGCCCTGGACATCGGCGTGCACGTGGAGCTCTGTGAGCCGCGCTCCCTGCTGGTCGAGGCGGCCGCGGGCGCGCACCTGCTGGTGGTGGGCAGCCGCGGGCACGGAGCGGTCCTCAGCCTGCTCCTCGGGTCCGTGAGTGTGGCCCTGACCGCGCACGCACCCTGCCCGGTGGCAGTGGTGCGTCAGGCCGCTGACGACGACGCCCTGCGCCCGGTGGTGGTGGGCGTCGACGGCACCGCCGACTCGGCCGGCGCCCTGACCCTCGGGTTCGAGCTCGCCGCGCAGCAGCGCCGCCCGCTCGAGGTCGTGCACGCGGCCGGAGAGGCCTGGCTCTTCCCGGTCCCCGACGCCGCGGCGCCGGGCATGGCGGAGGAGGTCAGGGCCGACTGGCAGCTGTTGCTGGCCGAGTCGGTGGCGGGCTACGCCGAGAAGTTCCCCGACGTCACGTTCACCAGCGAGGTGGTGCAGGGATCGGCCGCCGGAGCGTTGGTGGCCGCATCCGAGCATGCGTCGACCGTGGTGGTCGGCGCCCGAGGGCGCGGCGCCCTCGCCCGGCGGCTGCTGGGCTCCGTGAGCCGGTCGGTCGTGGAGCACGCGCACTGCACCGTCGTGGTGGCCCGAGGGGTGGCGTCATGAACGCCCCCGTGCACCTCGGTGCCTCCGAGTGTCGCGACCTGCTCGAGGGAGGGGTCGTGGGACGCGTGGCCATGGCGACGCCGGTCGGGCCTCGCATCATCCCCGTGAACTACAGCGTGCACGGGGACTCGATCGTCTTCCGCACCGCGCCGTACAGCCAGCTGAGCACCTACGGGTGGGACACCGAGCTGGCCTTCGAGGTCGACCATCTCGACTACGAGACGCACCAGGGCTGGAGCGTCGTCGCCGTCGGTCGGGCGTGCGTCGTGGACGACCCTGACGAGGTGCAGGTCATCCGTCGGGAGTGGGAGCCGCGGCCCTGGGCCTCCGGCTCTCGCAACCTCTACGTCAAGCTCCCCTGGCGGGAGCTCAGCGGGATCCGTCTCGGCGACGACTGGACGCGGCAGTCGATGATGCCGGTCCGTCGCACCGTGTGACGCCACGGCGGCCCTAGGCTCGGGCCATGACCAGCCCTGCCGAGAACGGCCCGGACCTGCCGTCCGATGCGCAGGCGCTCCTCGACGCGGTGGTCGCGATCAGCTCCGACCTCGACCTGCACAGCGTGCTGGACCGGATCGTCGTCTCGGCGTGCCGGATGACCGGCGCCAGGTACGGCGCGCTCGGGGTGCTCGACAACAGCGGTGACCACCTGGTCGAGTTCGTCACCTCCGGCCTCACCCCGGAGGAGCGCGCCGCGATCGGCGACCTGCCGCGCGGCCAGGGCATCCTCGGCCTGCTGATCGAGGAGCCGCACCCGCTGCGGCTGCCGGCCCTGCAGGCCCACCCCGCGTCGTACGGCTTCCCGGCCCACCACCCGCCGATGGAGACGTTCCTCGGCGTGCCCGTGCGGATCCGGGGGACGGTGTTCGGCAACCTCTACCTGACCGAGAAGGCCGGCGGCGCCACCTTCACCGAGCAGGACGAGCAGCTGGTCGAGGCGCTCGCGCGGGCGGCCGGCTTCGTGATCGACAACGCCCGGTCCTTCGCCCGCAGCGAGCGACGACGGCAGTGGCTCGAGGCGTCGGCGGAGGTCGTCGAGTCGCTGCAGCCACCCGTCCAGCTCGACGCCGCACTCGGGCCGGATCGTGCTGGGAGCCCTCCGGGTCTCCGGCGCCCTGGCGGTGGCCGTGGTGCGGCGGCGCGAGGACGGCTACGCCGTGGAGGCTGCCGACGGCGCCGAGACGGGCATCCTCGGCCCCCTGGTCGCGGAGCTCCAGGAGAACATCGAGCGGACGGCGAAGCACGCCGACCTGGTCGTCGTGCCGAGCGGCGACCTGGGCACCGTCGTGCTGGTGCCGCTGCGCGCCCACCTGGTCGACACCGGCGTGCTCCTGGTGGTGCTGGGAGCCGGTCGCGGCACGCTCGCCGCCGACGAGGCCGAGCTGCTCGCGTCCTTCGCCGACCAGGCGTCGCTGGCCCTGGACCGGGCCCAGGCCGTCTCCGACCGCGAGGAGCTGATGCTCGTCGCCGACCGGGACCGGATCGCGCGCGACCTCCACGACCTGGTGATCCAGCGCCTGTTCGCGACCGGCCTGCACCTGCAGGGCGCGCGTCGTACGGCGACCGGGGAGGACGTCAAGGCACGGCTCGACGACGCGGTGGCCGACCTGGACGTGACGATCCGGGACATCCGCTCGACGATCTTCGACCTGCAGCTGCCGCACGACACGTCGCTGCGCGGCGGGCTGCGCGGCGTGGTCAAGGAGTACGTCCCGGTGCTCGGGTTCACGCCCCTGGTGCGCACCAGCGGCCCGGTGGACACCGCGGTCGCGCAGGCGACCGGTGCGCAGCTGCTGGCCGTGCTGCGGGAGGCGCTGTCCAACGTGGCCCGGCACGCCGAGGCCGACGCCGCGGTGGTCGAGGTCGAGACCTCCGGCTCCGAGGTGACGCTGCGGGTCACCGACGACGGGCAGGGGCTGCCCGCCGAGCGCCGGGAGAGCGGGCTGCGCAACGTCCGCCGCCGCGCCTCGGACCTCGGTGGGTCGGTGCGCTTCCTCGACGAGGAGCCGCACGGGACGCGCCTGGAGTGGACGGTTCCGCTCGGCACCGCCGAGCGGTCGTCGCCCTGAGCCGGAACGACGACCGCCCCGCCCCCCAATGCAGCGGAGCGGGGCGTGCCGGCCTTCGTCAGCGGAGGACCGGATGCTCCTTGACGAGGCCGAGCTTCGACCAGGCCTTGCCGAAGCCCCAGGTGTCACCCGCGAGGGTGAGGCCGAGGACCGCCATGCTGATCGCGCCGAGGATGTGGTCGTCGAGCACCGGGTTGTTCGCCGGCCAGAGCGCCACGCTCCACATCATCAGGTACATCACGAACCCGGCGAGGGCGCCGACCCGGATCGCGATCCCGAAGGTCAGGGCCACGCCGATGAACAGCAGGCCGAGCATGAACGCCCAGTTGACCCAGGCCGCGCCGGCGATGCTGTTGTAGAAGCCCTGGAAGGGGCCGGACGCTCCGAACTTCAGGAAGCCCAGGGTGGGGTTCCCGCCGTTGATCCAGGCGTCCTGGGAGAAGAAGTCGATGCCGGTCTTGGCGCCCTCGGCGTTGACGACCGCGCCGGTGGCGTAGCCGAGCCCGAGGAGCTTGTCGAAGAAGGCCCAGAGGAAGGTGAGGCCGAAGGCCGACCCGCAGGGCGGCCAGCGCCTGGCGAGCCGGTCCGTAGGTCACGATCGAGCTCTGGGTGAGGTCGGTGGTCGTCGCGGTGACCTCCGCGTGCTGGCGCATGGTGCTCATGAGGTGCCTCCCTGTGCGTGGTCATCGGGTTTCGATGACACCTCCAGGTTGTCGCGTCAACGCCGCCGCGGGCAGGGCCGTCAGGCACGACCCGGAGGGACCTTGGTCCCGGCCCAGCAGCCGGTCAGCCCAGCAGCCGGTCAGCCCAGCAGCTTCGAGGCCAGCACGGCCGCCTGGGTACGTCGTTCCAGCCCGAGCTTGGCCAGGATGCTGGAGACGTAGTTCTTCACGGTCTTCTCGGCCAGGAACATCCGCTCGCCGATCTGCCGGTTGGTGAGCCCCTCGGCGATGAGCGCCAGGATCTTGCGCTCCTGCTCGGTCAGCGAGGCGAGCTCCTCGTGCTCGGCCGGGCCGTGGCGCAGCCGCTCGAGCACCCGGGCGGTGAGGCTCGGGTCGATCAGCGACTGGCCGGCCGCCACCCGGCGTACCGCGTCGACGAGGTCGTTGCCGCCCACCTGCTTGAGGAGGTAGCCGGCCGCGCCGGCGAGGATGGCCGCGAACAGGGCCTCGTCGTCGTCGTAGCTGGTCAGGATCAGCGCCTTGATGGCCGGGTCGACCGAGCGCACGTCACGGCAGACGTCGATGCCGCTGCCGTCGGGGAGCCGTGCGTCGAGCACGGCGACGTGGGGTCGCAGGGCCGGGATGCGCGAGGCGGCCTCCTGCGCGGAGCCGGACTCGCCGACGATCTCGATGTCCCCGTCGCTCTCCAGCAGGTCGCGCAGCCCGCGACGGACCACCTCGTGGTCGTCGAGCAGGTAGACGCGGATCGGCTGCGTGGGGTCCATGAGACCGATTGTGCCCTCGCCACCCTCAGTTGAAGACGGAGGGGTCGACCTGGATCCACGTGTGCCGCGCGCCGGCCACGACCCGGCCGTCCGCGTCGTAGAGCGTGCTCGCCGTGAACGACTTGCGGCCGTCGGTGCCGAGGTGCCGGCCCACCACGACGTGGGGCTCGCCCACGACCGGCAGGGCGTCGACCCGCGCGGTCATCCGGCCCAGCACGCACGGGCGTCCCTCGAGGTCCTCCGACCAGCCGCCGACGCAGTCGAGCGCCGCCCACGTGGTGCCGAGGCCGCAGCGCTGCACGCCGTCGACGAGGTCGCTGGACTCTGCGTGGCCCGGCTGCGGCACCCACAACGAGGCGACGTGTCCCCGGTCGCCGCCGACCGGGCCCGGGAAGATCCGCAGTCCGTCGCCCTCGGCGCGGTCGGTCCCGCAGGCGAAGCACGTCGGGAACGGGTGGTTGCCCAGCCCGGGGTAGTGCAGCATCGCCTCGGCGGCCACGTCGGCCGGCACCTCGTCGACGGCGTCGAGGTCGAGGTCGACGACCCGGGCGCTGGCGACGAGGCCCTCAGCGTCGGACAGGGTGGTGACGCCGTCGGCGGTGGTGACGGACAGGGGTACGTCGAGCGGGGGCGGCCGTCGCAGCGTGACCTCGACGGCGTGCTGCCGGGCGTCGGGGACCCGCTCCGCCAGCGAGCCGGAGACGAACCCGCCGTTGCCGGAACGGGCGGGGCCGTTGAAGCGGGCGGGGATGACGATCTCGGTGGTCACGCGCGGATCCGTTCGTAGCGGTGGAGCGCCTCGACGCGCTCGGCCGAGTGGTCGACCATCGGCTCCGGGTAGCCGTCGGGCACGCCGTCGGGGGAGGCCGACGGCTCGTGCACGTGCCGGGTCGGCACGTCGGCGAGCTCCGGCACCCAGCGGCGGACGTAGGTGCCGTCCGGGTCGAACTTCGCGCCCTGGGTGGTGGGGTTGAACACCCGGAAGTACGGCGCCGCGTCGGTCCCGCACCCCGCGACCCACTGCCAGCCGTGCTGGTTGGAGGCGAGGTCCCCGTCGACGAGCCACCGCATGAAGTGCCGCGCGCCGTGCTGCCACTCGATGTGCAGGTCCTTGACCAGGAAGCTCGCGACGATCATCCGGACCCGGTTGTGCATCCAGCCGGTGGCCCGGAGCTGCCGCATGCCCGCGTCGACGATCGGGAAGCCGGTGCGGCCCTCCCGCCAGGCGTCGAGCCGGTCACCCGGTTCGTCGTACGGCATCCTCGCGAACTCGGGGCGGAGGTACTCCCGCGCGGAGTCGGGGCGCTGGAACAGCACGTCGGCGTAGAACTCGCGGAAGGCCAGCTCCCGGCGGTAGGCGGTCGCGCCCTTGCCGGTGCGGCTCCTGAGGTCCGCGAGCATGGTGCGCGGGTGGATCTCGCCCCACTTGAGGTGCCGGGACATGCGGCTGGTGGTGTCGAGGTCCGGGCGGTCCCGCTCGTCGTCGTAGTCGGCGAGGTGCTCGTCGACGTACGCCTGCCACCGCTTGCGCGCTGCCGTCTCGCCGGCCTCGGGGAGCTCGAGACCGCGGGGCAGGGACGGGTCCGGCAGGTCGACGGTGCCGTCGAGCGACAGCCAGGTGGCGCCGGTGGGGGCGTCCACCGGGTCGCGCCAGCCGTGCTCCATCCAGCCCCGGGCGAACGGCGTGAAGACCTTGTACGGGTTGCCGGAGCCGTTCCTCACCCGGTCCGGGGCGACGGCGTACGGCGAACCGGTGCGCACCAGCTCGATGCCGGCGTCGCCCAGCGCCTGCTCGACGTCGAGGTCGCGCCGGTGGCCGTAGGGGCCGAAGTCCGCTGCGACGTGCACCCGGCTCGCGCCCACCTGCTTCGCGGCGAGCACGACCTGGCGGACCGGGTCGCCGCGTACGACGGACAGCCCGGCGTGGCGCTGCCGGAGCGAGGCGTCGAGGGCGCGGAGCGACCGGGCGAGGTACGCCTGCCGCGAGACGCCGGCCGGCCCCCACAGGGCGGGGTCGAGCACGAACAGCGGCAGCACGCCGTCGCTGTCGCAGGCGTCGAGCAGGGCAGGGTTGTCGGCGAGGCGCAGGTCGCGACGGAACCACATCAGCGCGGTCGTGGGCACCCGTCCCACTCTGCCAGGCTCGCCCGACGCTCCCCAGGCCGCATGAGACAGAATGGGCGGGTGAGCGACCTGATCGACACCACCGAGATGTACCTCCGGACCATCTACGAGCTGGTCGAGGAGGACATCGTGCCGCTGCGCGCCCGGATCGCCGAGCGCCTGCACCAGAGCGGCCCCACGGTGAGCCAGACGGTCGCCCGGATGGAGCGGGACGGGCTGCTCACGGTGCAGGGCGACCGGCACCTGGAGCTGACCGAGCAGGGCAACCGCCTCGCCGTCCGCGTGATGCGCAAGCACCGGCTCGCCGAGCGGCTGCTGACCGACGTGATCGGGCTCGAGTGGGAGCACGTGCACGCCGAGGCCTGCCGCTGGGAGCACGTGATGTCCGAGACCGTCGAGCGGCGCCTCGTCGAGCTCCTGGGGCATCCGACCGAGTCGCCCTACGGCAACCCGATCCCGGGTCTGGCCGAGCTCGGCGAGACCAACCAGGACGAGTCGTTCATGACCGACGTCGAGCCCCTCGACATGGTCGCCAAGGGACCCGACGAGATCCGTGTCCTGGTCCGCCGGATCGGCGAGGAGATGCAGAAGGACGAGCTGGTGATGGCCGCCCTCCGCCGGGTCGGCGCCCTGCCCGACAAGGTCGTCACCGTCGCGGCCGGCCCCGCGGGCGTGCTCATCGGCAGCGGCGGCGAGACCGCCGAGATCGACGCCGAGCTCGCCGGCCACCTCTTCGTGCACCGCCTGTAGCCGACTCCGTCCACCCGGCGCTAGGTTGGTGCCCGTGATGCGGGAGGGGCACAGGATCGACGTCGTCGGCCTGACCAAGCGGTTCGGTGCCGTCACGGCACTCGACGACCTGACGTTCTCGGTGCGAGCCCGGGGTGGTGACCGGCTTCCTCGGGCCGAACGGCGCCGGCAAGACGACCACGCTGCGCTGCCTGCTCGGGCTCGTCGCCCCGACGTCGGGGACGGCGACGGTGGACGGCCGGTTCTACCGCGACCTGGAGCGGCCCCTGACGACCGTCGGGGCCGCGCTCGAGGCGGCCGACTTCCACCCCGGCCGGTCGGCCCGGGCCCACCTGCAGGTGGTCGCGCTCGCGGGCGGCGTCTCCCTGGACCGGGTGGACCTGCTCCTCGGCCTCGTGGGGCTCGACGAGTTCGCCGACCGGCGCGTGGGCGGCTACTCCCTGGGCATGCGCCAGCGGCTCGGGCTCGCGCAGGCGCTGCTCGGCGACCCGCCGGTGCTGATCCTCGACGAGCCCGCCAACGGCCTCGACCCGGCCGGCATCGCCTGGCTGCGCCAGCTCCTCCGCTCGCTGGCCTCCGAGGGCCGGACCGTGCTCGTGTCGAGCCACGTGCTCTCGGAGGTGCAGCAGACGGTCGACGACATCGTGGTGATCGCGCGCGGGCGCCTCGTGCGACAGGGATCCCTCGCCTCGCTCGAGGCGGGCCCGACCGCCGTACTCCTGCGGACACCGACGCCCGAGCTGCTGGCCGACGCGCTCGCGCCGTACACCGTCTCCACCGTCGGCGAGCGGCTGCGGGTCGAGGGCTGTACGACGGACCAGGTCGGCCACCTGGCCTTCGCCCACGGCGTCGAGCTCCACGAGCTCGCCGCGGAGCCGAGCGACCTGGAGAAGGTGTTCCTCGACCTGACGCAGGACGGGGGTGCGGCATGACCGCGCTCATCCGCTCGGAGCTGCGCAAGATCACCTCGACCCGGCTGTGGTGGGGGCTGCTGATCGGCGCCGTCATCTACACCGTGATCCAGGCGGCGGCCAACGCGGCTCTGGCCGGCACCGACCCCGGCGCGGGACAGCCCACCACCGCCGCGCTCGACACGGCGGAGGCGATCCGGACGGTCTACGCCGGCTCGCCGTTCCAGGGCAGCTACATCTTCGCGATGATCCTCGGCATCACCGGCATGACGGGGGAGTACCGCTACCAGACGATCACGCCCACGTTCCTCGCGACGCCGCGACGGGCGCGGGTGGTGCTCGGCAAGATGGTCGCCCACCTCCTGGTCGGCTTCGGGTACGGCCTCGTCGCGGTGCTCGGCGCCCTGGTCGTGGGTGGTGCGATCATCGCGGCCCGCGGCTACGACCTCGGGTTCGGCGCCGCTCGGCTGTGGCCCTCGATCCTGCTCGCGATCCTCGCGGTCGGCCTGTGGACGCTGCTCGGCATCGGCATCGGCACGCTGATCCGCAACCAGGTCGCCGCGGTCCTCGTCGCGGTGTTCGTGACCTTCCTCGTCGAGCCGCTCGCCACCTTCATCCTCGCGGCCAACGACCTCGACTCGATCGTGAAGTGGCTGCCCACCAACGCCTCGACGGCGCTGACGTCGCCCGGGCAGCTCGTTCGTGGAGTACCTGCCCTGGTGGGCTCGGCGGCCTGGTCCTGCTCGGCTACGCCGCCCTGCTCGCCGGTCTCGGCCTCCGCCTCTCCGTCCGCCGCGACATCACCTGACCCTCCCTCCCTCCGAGTTGTCAGAGCGTCACTCGGCTATAGCCGACTCACCCTCTGACAACTCGGCCGGAGGGGACGCCGACGGCTACGAGGTCGGCCACGAGTGACGACTGGTCGTAGCGCGCCTCGTTCGCGGTGCAGCGCAGCACGGTCCGTCCGCGACACCACGATCGCGCGTTCGCGCTTGATGTCGGCCTCCCAGTGCTCGACGCGCGCGTGGTGGCTTCCGTCGACCTCGAGCACCACGACCCTGCCGTCCGTGAGGTCCCACTCGCAGTCGAGGTACCTCTTTCGACCCGCGCGGTCCCGCCGCATCAGCTGCCGCTCGGGCTGCTGGAGACCGAACCGTCGGCACATGGTGGCGATGTCGATCTCGCTGAGCGCCTCCGCTCCGCCGGCGATGTCGTGGATCGCCAGACGCATCGGCTGCTTGTGGCGCACCCGCCCGACGGTCCCCATCGCGGCCTCCAGGTCCCGCGCGGTGCAGATCCGCTGCTGCACGACGGCCGCCAGAACGCCGCACGCGTAGCGGGCATGTGGCTGCCAGGCGCCCGCGTCGATGGCTGATCGTGCCGCAGAAAGGCGGGGGATGCCCGCTGCGGCGACGATGTCCATGGCCGTGAAACGGCGTGACTCGTGCACCTTGACGTCGGGGAACCGGTGGTACTGCGCGCCGCGCTGCACGACGACGTGGATCAGGCGCGGCTCGTCGCCGAAGTAGCTGAAGCCCCTGACCTCGAGGGCGGTGAAGCCGGCCAGTGCCGCGGTTCCTCGGTTGTCCAGGATCGCGATCCAACGCCACTGGGGGCGAGTCGGCTCGCTGTTGTGCGTCACGACGCACCGGTCGCCGTACCTCGTCCACCGTCGGGCGTCGACGTGCGCCTTGATGCGGTGGCCGCTGAGTCCCACAGCCACGAGCTGCGGGATGGTGGCGACGCCCTCCTGCTGGGAGAGCAGCCGTGCGAGGTGTGATGACACCCAGCCAGGGTGGGCTTGCGGACGTCGTACCCGCAGCCCCACGCGCGCGATCTGTGGACGACGCGCGGAGTTGTCAGAGCCTCACTCGGCTATGACCGACTGAGCCTCTGACAACTCGGCGAGGGAGGTGAGGAACTCGGTGGTGCCGTGGTGGACCTTGAGGATGGGGAGGTCGTCGGCGCGGGTGGGGCCGCGGGTGACGACCACGACGGGTACGCCGCGCTTGGTGGCGTGCCGCACGAAGCGGAAGCCGGACATCACCGCCAACGACGACCCGAGGACCACGAGCGCCTCGGACGAGGGGTCCAGCGCGTCCACCGCGGCATAGCAGCGCTCGACGCGCGGCTTGGGCACGTTCTCGCCGAAGAACACCACGTCGGGCTTCAGCACACCGCCGCACGACTCGCAGCCCGGGACCACGAACCCGTCCGTGTCGGAGAGCTCGACGTCGCCGTCCGGGCGGACCTGGACGTCGGCGTGCCGGTCGCTCCAGCCGGGGTTCAGCTCGCCGAGCCGCCGGTGCAGCACCGCGCGACTGGTCCGCACCCGGCACGCCAGGCAGATGACGTCGGCGATCCGGCCGTGCAGGGCGCACAGTCTGCGGGACCCCGCGGCCTCGTGGAGGCCGTCGACGTTCTGGGTGATCAGCAGTCGCAGCCGGCCGGCCGCCTCCAGGCGCGCCAGCGCGAGGTGCCCCGGGTTGGGTGCTGCCTTCTTCATGCGGGACCAGCCGAGGTGCGACCGGGCCCAGTACCTCTGCTGCGCCCCGGGACCCGACACGAACTCCGAGTACGTCATCGGCATCCGCGCCGGCGCGTCCGGACCGCGGTAGTCGGGGATGCCCGAGTCGGTGCTCAGTCCCGCTCCGGTGAGGGCCACGAAGGGCCGGCGCGACAGCAGGTCGAGCGCGTCCGCGACGGGGCTGGGGGCGGGCGAGAGGGTCATCGGATCCAGCGTACGTGCAGCCCGGACCAGACCGGCAGGTTGCACAACGGTGAACCCGCAGGTCGGACCGGCACACATCGGGGTGATCTTGCGCAGAACCGCGGACTGCGGGGTGGCAGTGGACATAGGGTTCGCCCATGCGCAACGACTGGGTCCCTCTCTCGGCGTCGGCCCTCGTGATCGGGGCGATGTCGCTCGTCTTCGGGTCCCTCCTGAACCCCGCCGAGGCTGGCGCGTCGACGGCGGAGACGCTCCGGGTCGTGGACGAGGCCGGGGCCCGCTGGTTGGCGATGGCGGTGATGTACTTCTTCGCGTCGGTGGCCCTCACGCTCGGGCTCCCGTCGGTGCTCTCGCTCTTCACGCGCAAGGGCCGCAAGCTGGGCCTGACGGCGCTGGCGGTGTTCACGGTCGGGGCGATCGGGACCTGCGGCTACGCGATGTTGCTGGTGTTCTTCCGCGCGATGGTCGTGGAGGGTGCGATCAAGGGCACGGCGTTCGCCGACGTGAGCAAGAACACGGGTCTGCTCATCTTCCTGCAGGGCTGGGTCGCCTGCTTCTACATCGGCATCCTGCTGCTCGCCGTGGCGCTCTTCGTCGCGAAGGTGGTGCCGCGCTGGGTGCCCGCCCTGCTCGTCGCCTTCTGTGCCATGTTCCCGTTCGCCTCCCAGATCGGCCGGGTGGGGACGGCCGCGCAGGTGCTCGCTCTGGCGGTGGCCTTCACCGGGATCGCGATGGCCGCGGTGTCGGGTGACACCGCGCGCGAACTGACCCGGCAGCCCGCCTTCTGAGACGATGGGCGGCATGACGAGCCGCCCGCAGCCGAAGCGCACGGTCCGAGCCTGGCTGTCCGACATGGACGGCGTGCTCGTCCACGAGGAGGAGCCGATCCCGGGCGCCTCCGACTTCATCGCCCGGCTCACCGCGACCGGCCGACCGTTCCTGCTGCTCACGAACAACTCGATCTACACCCCGCGCGACCTCAAGGCGCGGCTGCACCGGTCGGGGATCGACGTACCCGAGGACGCCATCTGGACCAGCGCCCTCGCCACGGCCCAGTTCCTCGACGACCAGCGCCCCGGCGGCTCGGCCTACGTCATCGGCGAGGCCGGCCTGACCACCGCGATGCACGAGATCGGCTACGTGCTCTCGGAGCGGGAGCCGGAGTACGTCGTCCTGGGCGAGACCCGGACGTACTCCTTCGAGGCGATCACCACCGCCATCCGGCTCATCGAGAGGGGCGCCCGGTTCATCGCCACCAACCCCGACGTGTCGGGTCCGAGCATCAACGGGCCGATCCCGGCGACCGGGTCGGTGGCCGCCCTGATCACCAAGGCGACCGGCGTGGAGCCGTACTTCGTCGGCAAGCCGAACCCGCTGATGATGCGGTCGGCGCTGAACCGCATCGACGCGCACTCCGAGACGACCGTGATGGTCGGCGACCGGATGGACACCGACGTGGTCTCCGGGCTCGAGGCCGGGATGCGCACGATCCTGGTGCTCACCGGCTCGACCAGACCCGAGCAGGTGGAGCGGTTCCCCTACCGGCCGACGCACATCGTGGACTCCGTGGCCGACATCGTCGACCTCGTGGACGAGTGGAACGACGACGCCGAGGAGGTCGTCGACTTCGCGCGGTGAGCGCGGGTCAGCCGCCGATGAGCGGCACGAACGCGTAGCTCCCGTGGCGGACGTCGACGAGGTCCGTCCCGCGGCGCCACACCTCGTGCAGCGTGCCGGCCACCGGGACCACGAGCGCCCCGTCGTCGTCGAGCTGCTCGAGCAGGGGGTCGGGCAGCACGGTGGCCTCGGCGGAGACGAGGATCCGCTCGAACGGCGCGAGGTCAGGCAGGCCGAGGGTGCCCGGCACCGCCTGCTCGATCCGTGCGGGCGGGTGCCCGACGACGTGGGCCCGCCCGATCGCGACCAGCTCGGGCACGATCTCGACGCCGATCACCTCACCGTCCGGGCCGACGAGGTGGGCGAGCAGGGCGGTGGTCCACCCCGAGCCGGAGCCGACGTCGAGCACCCGCTGCCCGGGATGCACGTCGAGGAGGCGGAGCATCCTCCGCACGGTGCGCGGCTGGCTGTTGGTCTGTCCCCAGCCGATGGCCAGCGGCCGGTCCAGGTCGGCGAAGCGACGCTGGTCCTCGGGCACGAACGCCGCGCGCCGACAGGCCCGGAAGGCCTCGTCGACCGCGCGGCCGGGTGTCATGCGTAGCGGACGGCCGCCCGGGCCCGGGCCTTGGCGGCCTCGACGTCGCGGTCCTTGGGCGGCGCACTCGTGGTCAGCTCCTCGAGCAGCCGGCGCGTGGTGTCGGCAACCTCGAGCACGGCCCGGTCGAACGCGGCCTGGTTGGCCTGGGACGGCCGGGTCGCACCGCTGACCTTGCGGACGTACTGCAGCGCCGCGGCGTGCACCTCGTCCTGGGTCGCCGGAGGCTCGAAGTTGTGCAGGGTCCTGATGTTGCGGCACATGGCTCCAGGGTACGGCGGCCCGCCGGGTACATCACTGCACGTCGACCACGCGGACCACGTCTCCGACGAGGGCGATCCGGCCGTCGCCCAGCGGCAGGGTCCGGACGCCCTCGCCGGCGTAGCGCTGCGTGACCCACGAGGCGGTCTCCGACAGCGACCCGTCGGTCCCGACGTGCAGCGCCACGAACCGGGACCGGCCGCTCGCCCAGTCCTGCACCGGGGTCACCAGCGTGCGCTGCTCCGGCAGGTAGGTGAAGGTGCGCGGGTCCCATCCGGCGCTGACGTCGGTCTGCGGTCCGAAGCCGAGGGTGTCGACGCGGCGCACGTCGGCGAGGTCGCCCAGGTCGAACGTCGACGCCTGCGCCCCGAGGTCGGCACCGGTCGTGGACGCGTCGTGCCCGATGCCGACGAGCAGGTCACCGCCGACCGGGTGCAGGTAGGAGGAGAACCCCGGGATCTCGAGCGCGCCGACGACCCTGGGCCGGTCGGGATCGGAGAGGTCGACGGTGTAGAGCGGGTCCGTCTGGCGGAACGTCACCACGATCGCGAGGTCGCCGAACCAGCGCACCGACTGGATCGTCTCGTCCTTCCCGAGGCCGCCGACCCGTCCGGTCTCCTCCAGCCGGCCGTCCCGCTCGGTGAGGACCAGCACGCCGTTGTCGAACGGCCGCTGCTCGTCGGCGAGCTGGGCCGCGACGCGCAGCCGCCCGTCGTGCTCGCTGAAGGACCAGCGGTCCTTGACGGTGCCACGGAAGGACCCGGACGCGGTGTACGTCGTCCGGTCGCCGTCGAGCGCGAAGGCGTGCACCTCGGTCGTGGGTCCGACCACCCGGTCGGGGCCGCCGCGGATGCCGGTGTCGACCGGCATGGGCACCGGGCCGCCCGACGTCGTCGCGACGTACAGCCTGCTCGCCGAGGAGTACACCAGGTCCCCGGCGGCCGTGACCGCGGTCGTGGACGGCGCGCCCGGGTCGTCGAAGGGGAAGGTCAGCACGCTGATCGTGCCGAAGCCCGACGCCTGGCGGGGGTGCCGCACGTCCGAGCAGCCGACGAGGGGGCGCTTGGCGCCGTCGGCGGAACGGATCGCCGGCAGCCACGCCGTGATGGGCGCCGACCGGACGATCTCCTGGTTGCGCCGGGTCGCCTCCCGGGCGGTGCGGTCCCGGTTGGGCTGCACGAAGTCGAGCGGCGGGTAGCCGGTGGTCACCACGATCCGGACGGTCCCGTCGGCGTACTCCCGCGTCGAGATCGCGCCGCCGTCCACCGCCTGGTGCCCGCTCACCCGCGGCGCCGACGGGTCGGAGAGGTCGACGGAGATGATGTGGGCGCGCGCGTCGGTCGGCCGGGTGGGCAGGAAGATCTTCGGGTCGGTCAGGTCGCCGTAGGGGTACGACACCGCCACCTCGTCGCCCACGACGACGACCCGGTCGTCGCGGAGCAGCAGCTCGGGGGCGTTCAGGGCGGGGCCGGGCAGCGTCGTGCGGGACACCTCCCGGGGCTGCTCGCCCGTCACGTCGGTGACCACCAGCTCGCGGCCGCTGACCCGGACCACGACCGAGCCGTCCGTCTTCGCGACGTCCGACTCGTCGACGTCGGCCTCCTGGGTGGTGGTGCCGGTGCCGCTGCTGCCGACGGCGCCGCTGGTGTCCCCGACCAGGCCCTTGTCCGCCGTGGCTCCCGGCGAGGAGGACGCGTCGGAGCGCTCGGCCAGTCCCATCGCGATGACGGGTCCGCCCCCGAGCCCGTACGGGCCGACCTGCGGCAGTGCGCGGTCGACGTACCACTGCCGCAGCTGCTCGCAGTCGTCGAAGGCGGGCAGCTCGCCGGCCGCGGCAACGGGGACCCGGAACAGCGACCCGACCGCGCCGACCAGGTGCGCGCCCGAGCCGAGCACGCCGGTGGTGAGCACGGCGCAGGCGACCGCGCCGGCCGTCGCGCCCACCGCGAAGGTGGTGATGCCTCGTCGTCGGATGTCCATCGTCGTCCCCGATCTCCTCGGCCGCCGCTGAGGGCCGCTCGTGAGGGTGGGACGCAGTCGGGGCGCGGCGGGTTCCCTGGCAGAGTGGGGCACCCCGACCCGAGGAGAGCACCCTTGTCAGAGCGCGAGTTCGACGTCGTCCTGTTCGGCGCCACCGGCTTCACCGGCGGCCTCACCGCCGACTACCTGGCCGGCGCCGCCCCCGACGGCTGCCGCTGGGCGCTGGCCGGCCGCAACCAGGCGAAGCTCGAGGCCGTGCGCGACCGCCTCGCGGCGAAGGACCCGTCGCTCGCGACGCTGCCCCTGCTGCACGCCGACGTCTCCGACCCCGCGTCGATGGCCGACGTCGCGAGCCGGGCGCGGGTGGTGATCACCACGGTCGGGCCGTACGTCGAGCACGGCGAGCCGCTCGTCGCCGCGTGCGCCGAGGCCGGGACCGACTACGTGGACCTGACCGGGGAGCCGGAGTTCGTCGACCGGACGTACCTCGCGCACCACACCCGGGCCGTCGAGACCGGCGCACGGATCGTGCACGCCTGCGGCTTCGACTCCATCCCGCACGACCTCGGTGCGATGTTCACCGTCCAGCAGCTGCCGCAGGGTGTCCCGCTGCGGGTCCGCGGCATGGTGCGCAGCAACGCGACGCTCTCCGGCGGCACCTTCGCCTCCGCCCTCGCCGCGTTCTCCCGCGCCCGGCAGATGAAGCAGGCCCACGCCGAGCGGCGCAAGGTCGAGCCCCGGCTCGAGGGTCGCAAGGTGCGCACCACCGCGGAGCGGCCGCACTTCGACCGGGACGCCGGCTTCTGGCTGGTGCCGCTCCCGACGATCGACCCGTTCGTCGTACGACGGTCGGCGGCCGCCCTGGAGAGCTACGGCCCGGACTTCACCTACAGCCACTACGCCGCCGCGAAGAAGCTCACCTCGGTCGTCGGCGGGATCGGTCTCGTGGGCGGCCTCGCGGCCGCGGCCCAGGTCCCGCCGCGTCCGCCGGTTCCTGCTGGGCCGACTGCCGCAGGGCGAGGGCCCGAGCGAGGAGCGGCGCGCCAAGTCGTACTTCTCGGTGCGCTTCATCGGCGAGGGCGGCGGTCGCCGCACCTACACCGAGGTCCGCGGCGGCGACCCGGGCTACACCGAGACCGCGAAGATGCTCGCGGAGTCGGCGCTGTGCCTGGCCTTCGACGACAACCCGGAGACCTCCGGGCAGGTCACGACCGCCGTCGCGATGGGGCAGAACCTGCTGGACCGGCTCGGAAAGGCCGGTCTCGCGTTCACCGTCCACCGCACCGTGGACGTCTGACCACGTCTCCGATGGCCCGGATGGGCCGTATTCGCCCGATCGTCCCCGGGCCGTGACCGTCCGCCGTTAGCCTGGAGCGGCGGGAACAGTGGACGTGCGTATCTGGGGGACAGGTTTTTCATGAGTGCGAGGTTGCGCCTGGGAGCGCGGATCTCGGCTGCCCTGGTGGTGGTCGCCGTCCCGGTCTCGATGGCCGGTCTGTCCCCGATGATCGTGCCCACCTCGAAGACCGTCGTCCCGCACGCCGTCCTCTCGGCGAACCTGGTCGATGTGCCCCCGGCGCCGTCTCCGAGGACGGTGCAGCAGCCCTACCTGCGCAGCCTGCCCGTGAGCCAGCGGCCGTCGGCCGTCGCGGAGCAGACCACCATCGCCGGCGGGATCGCGCTGAGGACCAAGAAGGAGCGCAACCGCAAGATCGCGGTGTCGAGCTCCAAGGGCAGCCGCGTCTGGACCGCCAGCGCCCTCGCCGAGCACGACCTGCCGTCCGCCGCCATGCGCGCCTACAAGAACGCCGCCTCGTCGATCGACGCCACCGACCCGGGCTGCAACCTGCCCTGGACGCTGCTGGCCGGCATCGGCCGCGTCGAGTCGGACCACGGCCGCTTCGCCGGCTCGGTGCTCGGCGACGACGGCGTCCCACGTCCCGCGATCGTCGGCGTCCCCCTCAACGGCAAGGGACCCGTCGCGGCGATCTCCGACACCGACAACGGTGACTTCGACGGGGACAAGGTCTGGGACCGGGCCGTCGGTCCGATGCAGTTCATCCCCTCGACGTGGAGCGGCGGCGCCGGCCGCGACGGCGACGGTGACGGCGAGAAGTCGCCGAACGACCTCGACGACGCGGCCCTCGCCGCGGCGGCGTACCTCTGCAGCGCCGGCGGCGACCTCGGCGACGAGTACGCCGAGAAGAACGCGGTCTTCCGCTACAACCCCTCCGACTACTACGTCGCCCTGGTGACCGCGTTCGCACGCGGCTACCGCACCGGCGTGTTCGTGATCCCGTCCCCCGAGGCCCCCGCCGACGCCGCCCACGCCGCCGAGGTCAAGAAGGCCAAGGCAGCGAAGGCCAAGGCAGCCAAGGCGGCCAAGGCGAAGGCGGCCAAGGTGGCCAGGGCGAAGGCGGCGAAGGCTCGCGCCGCCAAGGTCCGCGCCGCGAAGGCGCTCGCCCGCGCACAGGCGGTGTCCACGGCCCGCGCCACGGCACAGGCCCGTCAGCGGGCGAAGGCAGCCGCAGCCCGCGCTGCTGCGGCAGCGGCGGCCGCCAAGGCCGCCACCGCGCGCAAGCCGACGACCAGCACACCCACGAGGACGGCCACCCCGACCGGTGGCGGCGCCGGCGGGGGTACGACGAGCAGCCCGTCACCGTCCCCGTCGGCCACGCCCGACCCGCCCAAGGCGTTCACCGCGACCGGCGCCGTGACCGCCGTGGCCGGAGGGGGCTGGATGGTCGACACGGTGAAGGTGACGGTGGACGACCTCAGGGACGTCGCAGGCAAGGACCACGACGGTGACGGCACCGTGGAGCCCATCGGCGAGGAGCTCGACGGCCTGGTCGCCAGCGCTCGGAGCCGTGAGCATCACCTACTACCAGCAGCCGGGCTTCCGGGTGACCGGCCTCGGCCTCTGAGCGAGTCAGGTGAACAGCGTGTCGCCGACGAAGCCGCCCGGGTGGACGCCGGGCGGGACCGCGAACAGCGCGGAGCCGGTGTGCCGGAGGTACTCCATGAGGCCGTCGTCGCGCGAGAGCCTGGTCTGCATCGGGATGTACTGCGTGCCCGGGTCGCGCACGTAGGCGAGAAAGAACAGGCCCGCGTCCAGCCGGCCGAGGTCGTCGTTGCCGTCGGTGAAGTTGTAGCCCCGCCTGAGCATCCGCACGCCGTTGTTCTGCGAGGGGTGGGCCAGCCGGACGTGTGAGTCCAGGGCGATCAGCGGCTTGCCGTCGTTGCCCTGCAGGCTCAGGTCGGGCTCGGTGTGCTCCGTGCCTCCGGAGAGCGGCGCGCCCTCGGAGCGGTCGCGGCCGACGAGCTGCTCCTGCTCCCGCAGCGAGGTGCGGTCCCAGGTCTCGATCATCATGTTGATCCGCCTCGCCACGAGGTAGGAGCCGTTCTGCAACCAGGAGGCCGCCGGGTCGTCGTCGGCGCCGACCCACACGTGCTTCTCGACGCTCGCCGGGTCCTCGGCCTTGAGGTTGGCCGTGCCGTCCTTGAAGCCGAACAGGTTGCGGGGGGTGGCCTGCGCGGTCGAGGTGGACGACGTACGCCCGAACCCGAGCTGGGACCAGCGCAGGGCGGCGCTGCCGAAGGCGATGCGGGACAGGTTGCGGATCGCGTGCACGGCGACCTGTGGGTCGTCGGCGCAGGCCTGCACGCAGAGGTCGCCGTCGCTGCGTTGCTCCTGGAGGTCGTCGGCGGGGAAGTGCGGCAGTCGGCGCAAGGCGGCCGGTCGGCGGTCGGCGATGCCGAAGCGGTCCCGGCCGTCGGCGTCGCGGAACAGCGATGGTCCGAAGCCGAACGTCAGCGTGAGCCTCCCCGGCGGCAGGCCGGTCGCCTCGCCGGTGTCGGCCGGCGGGGCGTCGTAGGGCAGCGGAGCCCCGCCGCCGACCGGGCGCCCCTGGGTGAGCGCGGCGGCGGCCGCGGTCCACGCCCTGAGCAGCAGGAGCAGCTCGGCCCGGGACGTCGCGGTGACGTCGAACGCGGCGAAGTGCAGCCGGTCCTGGGCGGGGGTGACGATGCCGGCCTGGTGGGGGCCGTGGAACGGGTAGCGGTCGACACCGGGCCCGGCGACGGCGTCGGTCGCGCGCGCCGTCCCGATGCCGCCGGCGAACCCGGCCGCACCCACGGCGGCACCCGCCCCGGCGTACCCGAGAAGGCGTCGGCGGCTGAGGGAGGGAGGTCGGGTCGGGTCGGTCATGCGGTCAGAGGGTCACGGCCGCGGTCAGGTGCGACAGCGGCTCGGAGAGCGCGTTGACCGCGTCGGAGAGCTCCTTGACCTGCTCGGTGCTGAGGGTGTCGTAGGCGACGAACCGCTCGGCGCCGACGCGGTAGCGGTCGAGCATCGCCTCGAGCGCCGTGAAGCGTTCGGCGATCTGCTTCTCGAGCGCCGGGCTCCTTGACCGCGAGCACCGGCCGCAGGCCCTCGAACGCGACGCGGGCGCCGTCGATGTTGGCCGAGAAGTCGTAGAGGTCGGTGTGCGACCAGATCTCCTCCTCGCCGGTGACCTTGCCGGTGGCGACCTCGTCGAGCAGGCTCTTGGCCCCGTTGCCGATCTGGTCGACGGTGAAGGTGAGCTTCCCGATCCGGGCGTGCAGCGTCTTCGTGTCGGCCATCAGCTGGTCCGCGTACGTCGCCCGCTGGGACGTGGTGAGGGCGGTGTACGGCTGGTCCGCCGGCGGCCACAGGTCCTTCTCGATCCGGTGCCAGCCGGTCCACCGCTGGCCCTGCTCGAGGTCGGCCTCGCGGGCGTCCATCTTCGGGTCGAGGTCGCCGAACGACTCCGCGACCGGTTCGATCCGCTCCCAGTGGACGCGCACGGTCGGATAGAGCCTGCGTGCCCTCGCGTCGTCGCCGGCCCGGTAGGCGAGAAGGAACTGCCTCGTCCCGGCGAGCAGCTCGGTCGACTGGTCCTCGACGTACTCCTGGTAGGCAGTGTTCGCGTCGTCGACCTGCGTCTGCGCCGCTCCGGTCGCGTCGGACTCGTGGGCGGACGCCGTGACGGTGAGCGACTCGCGGATGCCGCTGCCGGTCATGCCCGGCTTGCAGGCGGGGACGTAGGTGCCGGCCTCGGCGTTGACGACCAGGTCGCGCGAGAGTCCGGGGCCGATGTTCTCGGCCTCCCCGACGATGCGCTTGCCGTCGGCGGCGTAGAGGTAGAACTCCGTCACCTTCGAGCCGGTGTTCTCGACCTTGAAGACCAGCCGCCCCGACGGTGCCGTGTCCGCCGACAGGCCGCAGGCCTTGTCGCTGGAGGTGACGTCGATCGTGCGCCCGTCTCCGGCGTCCGAGCCGGTCGAGGTGCTCGTGCAGGCGGCCAGGACGGGCAGGCTCACGCCGGCTACGAGGGCAGCGGCGAGTCGCGTGTGCTTCACGGTGGGGTTCCTTCTGGGGAGGTCAGGAGGCGGTGCCGGGGGACGTGCCGGCGGCTGCGGCGGGCGCGGGCGAGCGGCGGTTGCTGCGGCGGATGATCTGGAAGAACACCGTCATCGTTGCGGCGACGTAGAGCACCCACGCCACCGCCTGGAGCCAGGTTGTGGCCGGGGAGAAGTTCAGCGTGCCCTTGAGGATCGTGCCGACCAGGGAGTCGGGCGGGATCGCGCCACTGACGTCGAACGCGAGGTTGTCCAGGCCGGGCAGGATGCGGGCCTCCTGCAGGTCGTGCAGGCCGTAGCCGAGGACGCCGGCCGCGACGACGATGAGGATCGCGCCGGTCCACGTGAAGAACTTGGCCAGGTTGATCTTCACGCGCGCCCTTGTAGAACAGGTAGCCGAGGACGACTGCGGTGGCGAGGCCGAGAGCGGCGCCCAGCAGCGGCGCGGCGGTCGAGCCGTCGGTGCCGGTCGCCGCCTGCGTCGCCGCCCAGAGGAACAGCGCGGTCTCCAGGCCTTCGCGCCCGACCGCCAGCATCGCGACGACCACCAGGCTCGCCCCGCCGGCGGAGGCGGCCGCGTCGACGCGGCCCTTGAGGTGGCCGGACAGGCTGCGCGCCGACCGGGCCATCCACATCACCATCCAGGTGACGAAGCCGACCGCGACGATCGACAGCACGCCGCCGATGGTCTCCTGCGCCTCGAAGCTGAGCCCGCGGGGACCGAACGTGAGCAGGGCGCCGAACCCCAAGCGAGACGGCGACGGCGATCGCGACGCCACCCCACACCCGGCCGAGCAGCTCGCGGCGGTCCGACTTCACGAGGTACGCGACGAGGATGACCACGACCAGCGTGGCCTCGAGCCCCTCGCGGAGACCGATCAGGAAGTTGCCGAGCATGGAGAAGTCCTTGGGTTTGCGTACGTAGGTAAGCCTGCCCTAACTAAAACGAAGGCTAACACGCTGACGTGCCGGGAAAGCGGCCCACGTCTGACACCCTGGTCCGGTGAGCTCAGGGCATCCGGTCGGCGACGCGTGGGCCCAGGTGACGACCGTCGCGCCGACGCCGTCCCTCGGCCTGGTCGTCCTCGCGGCCGGGGTGGCGCTCGCGATGGTGCTCGCTCCCGGTGCCTGGCCGCGGACCCGCCACCTCGTCACGATCGCGCACGAGGGCGCTCACGGCGTCGCTGCGCTGCTCAGCGGCCGGCGGCTGGCCGGCATCCGCCTGCACTCCGACACCTCCGGGCTCACGGTGTCGAAGGGCCGCAGCAGCGGGCCGGGCATGGTGGCGACCGCCGGGTCCGGGTACGTCGGGCCGGCGCTGCTCGGCCTCGGCGCGGCCGCCCTGCTCTCGCACGGCTACGCCGTCGGCGTGCTCTGGGCGCTGCTGGTGCTGCTCGCCCTGCTGCTGCTCCAGATCCGCAACTTCTTCGGGCTCTGGTCGGTGCTCGTCGCGGGTACGGCCCTGTTCGCGGTGACCTGGTGGGCGCCGGCCGACGTACAGCTCCTCGTCGCGTACGTCGTGACCTGGTTCCTGCTGCTGGCGTCCCCGCGGCCGGTCGTCGAGCTGCAGGGGGAGCGGCGTCGCGGTCGGGGGCGCGGCTCGGACGCGGACATGCTGGCGCGGCTCACCCGCGTGCCGGGAATCGTGTGGGTCGGTGTGTTCCTGGCGGTGACCGTCGGCTGCCTGCTGCTCGGCGGCGGGATGCTCCTCCCGGCTTAGGTCGGTCCAGGCGTGGACGAGGAACGGAGCCGGGTCATCTTCCACGTGTTCCGGTTGCCGGCCCGGGCGTAGAGCAGCTCGTCGAGGGTCGCGTGGGCCAGCCACAGCCCGCGGCCGCTCTCGGCCATCTCCTCGACGGGCTGCCAGGTCGGACAGGTCGGTCGCGGGTTCGCCCGTGTCGGCCAGGAAGCCCACCAGCCGGTCCGGGCGGACGGTGAGCGAGAAGGCGTACGTCACCTGACCCTCGGGCCGGCCGTGCTGGACGACGTTGCCGTGGATCTCGGCGATCGCGGTCTCGAACATCGACAGGTCGGTCTCGCTGATGTCGGGATGCTCGGACCGGACGAGGACCAGCAGGTCCTGCACCAGGTCCAGGGACCCGGGGACGGCCAGGCCACGGAGCTCGTAGTCACCAGTCACCCAGGGCCTCCTCGACGCCGTCGTGGGCCTGCAGGACGCGGTCCAGGTTGGTGAGCTGGAGGACCGTCGCGACCTGCTGCGTGACGCCCGTGATCCGGAGGTCCCCGCCCTGCTGGCGTGCCTTCTTCAGGCCGGCGATGAGCACGCCGAGCCCCGAGGAGTCCATGAACCCGACGGCCGCGAGATCGACCACCACCCGGGTCCGTCCGCCGTCGACGGCCTCGGTGATCGCCGTCCTGAGCTGGGGCGCGGAGACCATGTTGAGCCGGCCGTCGAGAGCCAGCACCGCCACCCCGGGCCGCGGGTTGGTCAGGTTGATCTGCATGTCAGGACTCGTTCCTCCGGATGACGACGCAGGTGACGTCGTCGGTGGCGTGGTTGTCACGGCTGTAGGCCGCGACGATGTCGACGACCTCCTGGGGGCTGGAGGCGCTCACGATCGTCTCGCGGATGGCCTCCCGCGCCTCCTCGATGGTCTCGAAGAGGTCGAGGGCGCCGTCGCTGAGCGCCACGAAGGTGTCCCCGGGCTCGAAGGTGACCTGCGCCGCGCGCCACGGTTCCCAGGCGGGCGCGCCGAGCGGGAGTCCGTCGGACTCGAACTGCTCGGCCTTGCCCTGCCCGGTGACGATGCCGGCGATCCCGTGCCCGGCGTCCACGTAGGTGAGCACGTGCGAGAACGGGTCCAGCCGGGCGGCCAGCATGGTGACGAAGGTCGCCGTCTCCGTCAGGTCGGGCTCGATGGAGAAGGCCACCCGGTTGACCGCGGTCTCGAGGTCGTTGAAACGGGAGGCGCCCCGCATCAGCGACCGGACGCTCGCCCCGATGATCGCCGCCGGGATGCCCTTGCCCATCACGTCGGCGAGGACCACCTGGAAGCCGTCCCCGACCTTGTGCCAGTCGTAGAAGTCGCCGCCGACGGCCGCCGCGGGGAGGCAGACGCCCGCGACGTCGTAGCCCGGCAGGTGCGGCACGGTGCGGGGCAGCAGGTTGCGCTGGAGCTCCCCGGCCCGGTCGAGCTCGTCGTCGCGGACCAGCTCGGTCTCGACGAGGTCTGCGAGCTCGCGCAGCACGTCGACCTCGCGCTCGGAGAGAGTGCGGCGCCTGGTGTCGACGATGCACAGCGACCCGACCGCGACGCCGCCCGGCGCGTGCAGCGGCTGCCCGGCGTAGAAGCGGACGCCGTGCTGGCCCGTGACCCCCGGGAGGTCCCGGAACCGCTCGTCGTGCTCCGGGTCCGTCACCACGAGCGGGGCGTCGCCCTGGACCGTGTGGGCGCACATCGACTCGCTGCGCGGGACGTCGCTGAGCTCGCTGAGACCGACCTCGGCCTTGTTCCACTGGCGGTCGTCGTCGATCAGGCTGACCATCGCCATCGGCACGTCGAACATCTTCTGGGCCAGCCGCACCAGCCGGTCGTACCGTTCCTCGCGCGGGGTGTCGAGGATGTGCAGCTCGGCAAGGGCCTGCCGGCGCGTCTGCTCGGCTTCGTCGCTCACCGTGGTCCTCCCGAGATCATCGGGCGTAAAGGTATCCGAGGGCGGCCCTGCGAGGCTGCCCGGCTGGGCCTAGGCGACCCCGAAGATCCCGGGCGGCTCGTCGAGGCGCGACAGGCACGTGGCCAGGCCCCCCTCGGCACGTCCGAGGAGACGCCCGCTCGTGACCACGCTGATGTCCCGCGTCCGCAGCAGCCGGTGGCCGCGTGCCGCGAGCGCGTCGACGAGGGCCTGGTCCTCGCCGTGCCCGGTCCGCGGGAACCCGCCAACGTCCAGGTAGGCGTCGGCGCGGACGGCCAGGTTGGCGCCGTAGACGTGGTCGTGCCGGTGCAGGCCACCGTCCCGCCCGTGATGCTTGGAGACCAGCAGCTCGTGGTAGGCCGCGGCGCCCCGGGCTGTGCCGCGCCAGCGGTCCAGAGCGGTCACGCCCACGACGCCCACCACCCCGTGCACCGCAGCCGCGCGGATGATCGACGCCAGCCAGCCGGACCCGACCGTGGTGTCCGCGTCGGTGGAGGCCACCCAGGTCGAGGAGCGCGGTGTCGCCAGCCGGGCCAGGGCGCGTCGCACTCCGGCGTCCCGCACCTCGCCCACGGTCGCTGAGGTCTCGTCGCGGGTCACCGTGCCCCGGCCCTCGAGCGCCTGCACGGCGCGGGCGGCCGTCCGGTCCGTGCACCGGTGTGCGACGACCTCGACGTCCCACGCGGTGACCAGGCCCTGGCTGCAGGCGTCCTCGAGCGAGGCCCGGACCGAGCGGACGGTGGTGGCGACGTGGTCCTCCTCGTCCTGGGCTGGGATGACCACGGCCACACCGAGGGTCACCTGCCCGCCGCCCGCCCGAGCGCGCCCCGGCCGAGTCCCTCGAGCGCGCCGTCGACGTGGTGCTGCCGCACGAAGATGGCGAGGTCCGCCAGGGTCCGGGCCAGCCGCGTGCTGCCGCTGAGGCCACCCGGACCGACGATGCGCTCCGCCTCGGCCCGCACCTCCTCGCACGCCGCCACGACCGCGGTGCGGGCCAGCGTGGTCTCCCGGGTCACCTCGTCGGTGGCGAGCTCCGATAGCCGGCGCGCGGTGGTCTCGACGGTGGTCCGGGCGACCCAGACCGCCTGCTCCATCAGGCCGAGCCGGCGCAGCTGGTGGGCGGACGGCTGGAAGCGGCCGAGTCCTGCGAGGACCTGGTCGAGCACCGACTGGGCCCCGCCCACCCAGACGGCCGCGACCCCGAGGCCGCCGACCACGAACCCGGGCCGGCGGAGGTAGAAGTTCGCGGGGCCGACCACGTCGGTCCGGTCGCAGGCCTGGTGCACCTCGACGGTGAACGAGCGGGACGCGTCCATCGCCGCGGTCCGCCAGGTGGAGCGGTCGGCCGCCACGCCGTCGGCCGCGATGTCGAAGAGCAGGTGGGTGTCGGCGTCGACCCAGCCGGGGAGGAGGGCCCGGTCGACGATGTCGATGCCGGAGGCGAAGCGGAGCTCACCGTCGAGTCGCCACCCGGACCCGAGCGGCGACGCAGCCACCCCGGTGCCCGCGGACCGGGAGGCCCACACGCCGTACACACCGGGACCCGGCTCGGCGTCGGCCTGCTCGAGGATCCGGAGGGCGTCGGCGTGGCCCTCCACCAGCCGGGCGAGACACAGGTCGACCCGCCCCAGCTCGGTCAGGGCGTTCGCGAACCCCGGGAACGGCCCCGTCCAGACCTTCTCGTGCTCGCTCGCCAGCCGGTGTACGGCGTCCCGCATCGCCTCCGTCGAGGACCGCACCTCGTCGGCGTCCGCGCAGCCGCCGAACAGGCTCACCGGGACACCTCGTAGACGTCGAGCAGGAAGTCCTCGTCCACGTGCTTGACGAGGGACGAGACGTCGCGACGGATGGCGTCGAGGGCGATGAGCGCGTGCATCTCGGGACCGCCCCGGAAGGCGTCGTGGGGACGGTGCGCCCAGTGCACGAAGGCCACGTGTGCGCCGGGCGCGCAGGCCGACCAGAGCACGTCCAGCGCGGCGTCGAGGTCACGGACGTAGTAGAGGAACTCGGCGACCACCAGCAGGTCGACCGGTCCCTCGAAGGGAACCTCCGGCAGCTCGGAGCGGCGCACCTGCACCCCCGGTAGGTCCTGGGTGCGCTCGCCGAGCCAGCCGCACCGCGGTGTCCGACACGTCGGTGGCGACCAGCTCGTCGACACGCGCGGCGAGGGCCGAGGACACGATGCCTGGGCCGCACCCCGGCTCCCACGCCCGCTCGTAGTGCTCGCGGGGGAGGGAGGCCAGGAGCACCGACAGCTTGCGCCGCTCGTACCACGCCGTCTCGACCCGCCAGGGGTCCGCGTCGGCGCGGTACATCGCCTCGAAGTCCGGCACGCCGGTGCTCACCGGGTCACCACGCACTCCTGCGTCCAGGCGAGCACCGGGGCGGGCAGGACGGGAGCGAGGTGGGGCGCCAGCGGCTCGACCTGCGTCCGGTACTCGCGCAGCGCGGCCAGCCGGGCCTGCCGCGCCGAGCTCCCGGTGGCCACCGGCGTGACCCGCTCGGTCACCGTGGCGGGGTCGGTCCAGTGCAGGGCCCAGAGCAGGAACTCGTCGACGGTGCCGGGCTCGCAGACGGCGTGCACCGCCTGGGAGACCGCCCGATGGTCCGGGTGCGGGTCGTCGCGCCACAGGGTGGCGACCCGGTCGGGGCGGTGGAGCTCGACTGCGCGGCGGACGGCGTCCTCGGCCTCGTCGGGGCGCTCGGCCAGTCGACCGTCGGGCAGGTCGAGGACCGTGCAGCCGGCGAGTCCGAGCGCGGCGGCGGCTCGCGCCAGCTCCTCGCGCCGCCGGGCGGCCAGGTCCGGCACGTGCTCCCGGACGTGGTCGAGGGCCGCCTCCCCGGACGTCAGGCAGACGACGTGCACCCGCACCCCTGAAGCGGCCAGGTCGGCGAGCGTGGCGCCGAGGGCGAGCGTCTCGTCGTCAGGGTGGGCCACCACGACCAGCAGCCGCTGGCCGCCGTGCAGGTCGACGGCGTCGCTGGGGAGCACCGGGCACGTGTCGAGCAGGCGCTTCGACCAGGCGGCGGCGTACACCGGGCCGGGGGTCACGCGGAGGGGGGCGGTGGCAGCCACGAAGCTCCTGGGTCAGGCCGGACGGCTGTCGGTCGAACCGTTCCTGCAAGCCCCTTACCCCGCTGCCGGGAAAGCGTGCGCCGCCGCTGGGTCAGTCCGAGCTGCGCTGCTGCGGGATCCGCCGCCGGGCCGAGCGGAGCTCTTCCTGGTGGGTGAAGATCTCCTCCAGCGCGGAGAGGAACGAGTCGTCGTCGTCGGCTGCCGGCTCCTGCTCGCCTGCGTCGTGCTCGACGGTGACCGGCGGGGCTGCGCGCTCCGGCTCGACCGGGTGCTCGAAGGTTCCCGGCGGCGGCGCGTCCGCCATCAGCGCGGGATCGGTGGTCACGGTCAGCGTGACCCGCGGCCACCACCGGGCGCGGTCCTCGCGCCCGAGCACGGCCGTCTCGCCGAACGCCTTGCTCGTGTAGTCCAGCACGCCCTCGAAGGACCCGCCGGTGACCTTCCAGGTCGGCTCGTGGCCGGACACCTCGATCCGGTCCGGGATCGCCTCGAAGACCTCCACGATGCCTCGCCCGAGCGGCATGGCCACCACCTACTCTCGTCGCCAGCAGGTTAGTAGACCGGCCTTTACGGGTGGGGAATCTTGTCCGGCGCGTCCAGACCGGCTGCCGGGCTCAGCTCGCGAGCGACCACACCGAGACGTCCTCGAAGTGAGCCGTGAAGCCCTGCCCGCCCATGGACACCAGTCCGATCCGGGGGACGGGGCCGAGGTCGTCGTGGTTCCACGCGCCTCCGCGGACCCAGCGCCGGCCGTCCTGGCTGGTGTAGGCGGTGAAGCGGTCGTGCCCGTCAACCGACCGCTTGACGATCCGGAGCCAGCTGGTGTCCGCCGGCGGACCCACCACGGTGTTCCCGTAGCGCGGGTAGCCGGCCGGGGCGCTGGGCACCTCCTTGGCGAACTCGGTCTGTCGCGTCTCCCAGATCGAGGCGTGGGCCAGCTTCACGAAGGCGTCGTCGGAGCCGTAGACGACCAGCCCCGCCTGCACGAAGTTGTGGCAGCACCCCTCGGCCGGCACGTCGAGCCGCACCCGCGTCTGGGCGACGTAGTCCCCGTCGGGAGCCGGCTCGGTCAGCACCGAGGCGGTGTTGCTGTCGACGAACAGGTCAGCGTCCTGCGTGGCGAAGCGGAAGGCGCCGCTCTCCAGGCCGTACGACGCGGGGTCGGCGGGCTGCCGCACCCACGTCCACCGCGGTGAGAGGGCCGAACCGTCGAAGGTGTCGGAGTAGTCGCCGAGCAGGAGGCCGGGCTGGTCGGGCCGGACCGCCTGCGGACGGTAGGCCGAGCGCTGTCCGGGCTGCGCCGCAGGCGCCGGCATCCGGCTGTCGGACGCCCAGCGGCCCGCGCGGACTGTCGGCCAGCCGTCGACCCAGTCGACGGGGTCCAGGAGTGCCGGCCGCTTGGTGAATCCGGGACGCCCGGCGAAGTAGGGATCAGCGGTGTCGACCGCGTGGTAGACCGTCCACCACTGGCCACCGGTGTCACGGAACACGGAGTTGTGGCCCGTGCCCACCCACCGGTTGCCGTTCATGCTGATCACCGGGGTGCCACCCACGCGGCCGGCGAGCAGCGAGTTCCCCTCCCGGTCGGTGAAGGGGCCGAAGGCGTTGCGGGACCGGCCCGCGAACACCGTGTAACCGGTCAGGGGGCCGTTGCAGCAGTTGGTTGCGGAGGCGAACAGGTAGTACCAGCCACCGTGCCGCACCACGTTCGTTCCTTCGTACCGGTTCCCCACCGACACCTGCTGGTCGGGGGTGGAGGCAACCTTGCCGGGGGTGAGGCTCTGCTGGGTGGGGCGCCGCAGCTCGGCCGGATCGACGGCCGGCTCGACCTTCTGGCCGAGCGTGACCTGACGCGCCGAACCCGTGCGGGTGATCCCCTCGGGGGTCAGGGAGACGTGCTGTGCGAAGACGCCGCCGTAGTAGGAGCCGTAGTAGAGCACGCTGCGGTCGGCGACCGTGTCGCCGAGCACGTCGGGGTCGTAGGTCCAGTAGAAGTCGCAGCCCGGGCCGGCGCGCCGCGGCTCCACTAGCGGCGTGTCGCTCGTCCGCCACGGCCCGGTGGGTGAGTCGCTCGTGGCGACCGCGATGGCACTGTCGCTGCCGCAACCGGGCTGGCCGCTCACCGCGTCCGCGGTGTCCGTCACCACGTAGCTCAGGTAGTAGCGGTGCTGGGTGCGGGAGTAGACGACGTCCGGTGCCCAGGCGAAGGCAGTGGGTCCCGCCCACGAAGGCAGCGACGGCACGGCGTCCCCGACGTAGGTCCAGCTCACCAGGTCGGTGCTGCGCATCATCGGGACCGGGTGGAAGACCACCTCACCCGCAGCGGTCTCGCTGTCGTTGAGCGGGTCGGTGGTGCAGTACATGAACCACGCACCCGCCTGCCGTCCCTGACCGCGCAGCACCGTCGGGTCAGCGCAGCTGTCCACGCTGCCTCCACCGCCCGGGATCCGGGGTGCCAGCGGGTTGGTGTAGGTCGCCGGCACATCACGGCGGTCGCGTGGCGACGCCGTGGACGTGGTGGACGGCAGGAGGGCGGCCGTGAGGCAAACCGCCACGAACAGGGGCAACGCACGCGAAAGGACCCGAGACATCTCCCGACCATGCCCCGGTATCTCCGACGTGGCAAGAGCCCGCCGCAGGTTTCTCCGCCCAGCGGTCGTCAGTTCGCGAGCGACCAGACGTGCACGTAGTCGAAGGTCGAGGTGTAGCCGGCGCCGCCCAGCGACACGAGCCCGATCCGCTCGCCCGCGCCCAGCTCGTCGTACTGCCAGGTGCCGCCGCGCACCCAACGGGTGCCGTCCTGGCTGGTGTACGCCGTGAAGTAGCTGTGGCCGTCGGTGATGCGCTTGACGATGCGGAGCCAGGTCAGGTCGCCGGGGGGACCGATCGTGAAGCCGCCGTAGCGCGGGTATCCGCGTCCGGACGGGGGGACCTCCTTGCCGAACTCGGTGATCCGGGTCTGCCCGGCCGAGACGTGGGTCAGCTTGAGGAACCGGTCGTCCGAGCCGTAGATCGCCAGTCCGCCCTGCACGTAGTCCTGGCAGCAGCCGGTCGCCGGCACGTCCAGCCGGATCAGGGTCTCCACCGCGTAGCTGCCCGCGGGGGCCGGCTGGGTCAGCACGGACGCGGCGTCGGCCGCACCGGTGAGCCCGCCGGCCTGCGTGCGGAGGAAGAATCCGCCGCCGGCGAGGCCGTAGGTCGTGGGGTCGATCGGCTGACGCACCCAGGTCCAGCGCGGGTCGAGCGCCACCCCGTCGAACTCGTCGTTGACGGCCAGGTTCGGTGCGCCGAGCACGTCGGCCGGCTGCGCCGAGGGCGTGTACGTCGACCGCTTGCGCGGCTGCGCTGCCGGGGCAGACATCGACGTGTCCGAGGCACCCCGGCCGGATCGCACCGTCGGCCAGCCTCCCGGCCAGTCGATCGGGTCGATCATCGGCGGCCGTTTGGTGTAGCCGGGCCGGCCGGCGAAGAACGGGCGGTCCTTGTCGATCGCGTGGTAGACCGTCCACCACTGGCCGCCGAAGTCGCGGAAGACCGTGTTGTGGCCGGCGCCGATCCACCGGTTGCCGTTGGCGGCGAGCACCGGGGTGCCGCCGGTCCGGTTCGCGGTCAGCGCGACACCCTCACGGTCCACGAACGGCCCGAACGCGCTCTTCGAGCGGCCGGCGAACACGCCGTACCCGGACAGCGGTCCGGTGCAGCAGCTCCCGGAGGAGACGAACAGGTAGTAGTAGCCGGCCTTGTAGACGACGTTGGCCGCCTTCGTACCGGCGGCCGATCGTGACCTGGCGCGGCGCACCGGACAGCTTGAGGGCGTACTTCGAGGCGACGACCCTGGTGGCGTTGATGCCGCCGCGGAAGCCGCCGTAGTAGAGGACTCCGCTGCGTCCGATGCTCGAGCCGAACACGTCGGAGTCGATCGTGGAGCCGAACGAGCAGCCCGGTCCGAGCCGCTGCGGTCGGACCAGGGGAGCGCTGGCCATCCGCCACGGGCCGGTCGGGGTCGCGCTGGTCGCCACGGCGATGGCCGGGTCCTTCGTCGCAGCCCGGCTGCCGGCTCAGCGAGTCGACCGTGTCGGTCACGGTGTAGGTCAGGTAGTAGCGCTTGAACGTGCTCGAGTAGACGACGTCCGGGGCCCACAACGTCGAGCTGGCCGTTGCCCAGGAGGGCTTGCCGGGCAGGGCAGAGCCGACGAACCGCCAGTGCGTGAGGTCCCTCGACCGCAGCATGGGCAGGCGCTGGCTGGTGCCGCCGTCGCGCTGCAGGTCGGAGGTGCAGTACATGTACCAGTAGCGGGCGTACTTCCCCCGGCCCCGCAGCACCGACGGGTCCGCGCAGTTCTGCACGGGTGCCCCGCTCGCGGTGTGTGGTTTGAGCTGGTTGGTGTAGCGCCCGCGGACCGGTGACGCCTCCGCCGAGGCGGTGGTCAGCGGTGCGACGACGGCCAGCAGCGACAGCAGGACGAGCAGCCTGGTTCCCCGGTTCACCCGAGCACTATCCCTTTACTTCTGCCCCACCGCTGGCATTTGCGGCGATAAGCCGAAAAGTGGCGTGACCCTTGACACACGTGACCTAAACCGGTTTAGTCGAAAATATGCCCCGCCCCACGATCAACGACGTCGCCAGCGCGGCGGGGGTGTCCAAGGGGGCCGTCTCCTTCGCGCTGAACGACCGGCCCGGGGTCGCACCTGACACCCGTCGTCGCATCCTCGAGGTGGCCGAGCAGCTCGGCTGGACGCCCAGCCCGCGGGCCCGGGCGCTGTCGGTCTCCAAGGCGCTGGCCGTCGGGCTCGTCGTGGCCCGGCCGCCCGAGATCTTCCGTGCGGACGCGTTCTTCCCGTCCTTCATCGCCGGCCTCGAGACGGTGCTGTCCGAGCACGGGCACGCGCTGCTGCTGATGGTCGCCGAGGACGACGAGCCGCCACCTACCGACGGCTGGCCCGTGAGGGCCGCGTCGACGGCGTGTTCGTGACCGACCTCCGCGTCGACGACCCTCGTCCCGGCGCTCCTCGACGAGCTCGGCCTGCCGAGCGTCGTCGTCGGGCCCGCGTTGTGCGACGACCCCACCCCGACGCTCGGTGTCGACGACGCCCCCGGCATCCGGGCCGCCGTCGAGCACCTCGTCGGGCTCGGGCACACGCGCATCGCGCACGTCTCCGGTCCCCAGTCGATGGTGCACGGCCGGTCGCGCCGTACGGCGTGGGCCGAGGCGCTCGCGGACGCGGGACTGTGGGGTCCTCAGGGAGGCACCTGGGTCGAGGCGGACTTCTCCGCCGAGTCCGGTGCCGCCGCGACCCGCACCCTTCTCGACCTCCCCGAGCCGCCGACCGCGATCGTCTACGCCAACGACCTGATGGCGATGGCCGGACTCTCGCTGGCGGTCGCCCGGGGCGTCTCCGTCCCCGGCGAGCTGTCGGTGACGGGCTTCGACGACATGGAGATCTCCGCCCACCTCCAGCCCTCGCTGACCACGGTCAGCACCGACGTCGTGGCCTGGGGCCGCGCCGCCGCCACCCATCTGCTTGCGCTGATCCGTGCGCAAGAGCCGCCCTTCGCCGACCTGCCGCCGGCGCGGCTCGTGCTGCGCGGGTCGACCGGCCCGGCCCCCGCCGCTGACTGAAGTACCGGAACCCTCATCCCCCTCGGAAGAACCACCTGAATGGAGCATCGATGAGATCGAAGATCCTGACCGTGTCCGCCGCCGTGCTGGCTCTCGGAATGACCGCCGCGTGCGGAGGCGGGTCCGGCTCGAGCGACGCGCAGAGTGCCTCCGGCCCGATCAAGGTGTGGATGTCCAACAACCCGGAGGAGATCGCCTGGGGCAAGGCGATGGTCGCCGACTGGAACAAGGCCCATCCCGACGAGAAGGTCACCGCCCAGGAGATCCCCGCCGGCAAGACCTCCGAGGAGGTCATCGGTGCGGCCATCACCGCGGGCAACGCACCGTGCCTGGTGTTCAACACCAGCCCGGCCGCGGTGCCGCAGTTCCAGAAGCAGGGCGGCCTCGTCGCCCTCGACAGCTTCTCGGGTGCCGCCGACTACATCAAGGCCCGGTCGGGCGACGCCGCCGACCAGTACGCCTCGCCGGACGGGAAGTTCTACCAGATCCCGTGGAAGCAGAACCCGGTGATGATCTTCTACAACAAGGACCTGTTCAAGAAGGCCGGCCTCGACCCGGACAAGCCGTCGCTGGCCACGCTACGCGGAGTTCCAGGCCGCCAGCAAGAAGATCGTGGACAGCGGCGCCGCTCAGGCGGCCATCGCGCCGTCTCCCGTCGAGCGAGTTCTTCCAGTCCTGGTTCGACTTCTACCCGCTGTACGCCGCCGAGTCCGGTGGCAAGCAGACCATCGAGGACGGCAAGGCCACGTTCAACGACCCGGCCGGCAAGGACGTCTGGAACTTCTGGGCTGACATGTACTCCAACGGCTACTCCCCCAAGGAGGCCTTCAACGGTGACGCCTTCGCGGACAAGAAGGCCGCGATGGCGGTCGTCGGCCCGTGGGCGATCGCGGTCTACGGCGACAAGGTGAACTGGGGCGTCGTGCCGGTCCCGACCAAGGACGGCGCGCGACGCGAGCCAGGTCTACTCCTTCACCGACGCGAAGAACATCGGCCTCTACTCCGCGTGCAAGAACCAGAAGACCGCCTGGGACGTGGTGAAGTTCGCGACCAGCAAGGACCAGGACGGCAGCTGCTGGAGAAGACCGGCCAGATGCCGATCCGCACCGACCTGCCGACGACGTACGCCGACTACTTCAGCAGCCACCCGGAGTACAAGATGTTCGCCGACCAGGCCTCGCGCACCGTCGAGGTGCCCAACGTGCCGAACTCGGTGGAGATCTGGCAGGAGATCCGCGACAACTACTCGTCGTCGGTCATCTTCGGCAAGACCTCGATCGACGACGCCATCGCCAAGGCGGCGGCCAAGGCCGACGAGCTCGCCGGCCAGTCGTGAGTCGATCGTCAGGGAGGGTGCTCGGCAGGCAACCGCTGGGCATCCTCTTCGCCGCTCCCTACGCGATCTTCCTGGCGGCGATCTTCGCCTACCCGCTCGGGCTCGCGGTGTGGATCAGCTTCCACGACTACTTCTTCGCGGCCCCGGGCGCGCAGGTGGACCGGCCCTTCGTGGGCTTCGCAGAACTACGTGGACGGTCCTGAAGGACCCGGACGTGCAGCAGTCGTTCGTGCACGTCGCCGAGTTCCTGCTGATCAACGTGCCGCTCACCGTGGTGCTCGCGCTGGTCCTGGCCACGGCGCTGAACTCGGTGCTCCGGTTCAAGACGTTCCTGCGGGTCGTCGTACTACGTGCCCTACGTGACGGCGAGCGTGGCACTGGTCGCGGTCTGGCTGTTCCTGTTCAGCAAGGACGGGATGGTCAACCAGCTCCTCGGCCCGCTTCGCGCCGTCGCCGTCGTGGCTGGTCAACAGCGCCCTGGCGATGCCGGTCATCGCGCTGTTCGTGACCTGGAAGCAGCTCGGCTTCTTCATCCTGCTCTACCTCGCCGCACTGCAGAACGTCTCGAAGGACCTCTACGAGTCGGCGTCGGTCGACGGGGCGGGTCGGGTCAAGTCGTTCATGAACGTGACGGTGCCGGGGGTGCGCTCGGCGACCACGCTGGTCGTCATCCTCGCCACCATCACCGGCGCCAACCTGTTCACGGAGCCCTACCTGCTGACCAACGGCGGTGGCCCCGACGGCGCCTCGACCTCACCGGTGTTCGTGATGTACCAGAAGGGCATCGAGCAGGGAAGCCCCGACACCGCCTCGGCGATCGGCGTGATCCTGGTGATCTGCGTGCTCCTCATCTCGCTCGTCAACCGCAAGCTGCTGGAGCGTGACTGACATGCGCGAACGAAGAGTCTGGAGCACGCTGGCGCTGGTCGCCGGTGCGCTGGTCTTCCTGTTCCCCTTCTACTACATGGTCATCGGCTCGCTGCAGAAGGAGCCGGACACCTCGATCAAGGGTGCCTTCCCGACCGGCGGGTTGACCCTGACAACTACGCGGACATCAACAGCCGGGTGAACCTGGTGCAGTCGCTGCTGAACTCGGGGATCTTCACCGGCGGGGTGCTGTTCGGCACGGTGGTGTTCGGCATGCTCGCCGGCTACGCCCTGGCCCGGCTGCACTTCCGGGGCCGCGGCACGCTGTTCGCGGTGATGCTGCTCGTGCAGATCATCCCCTTCCAGCTGCTGATCATCCCGATCTACGTGATGATCGTCCGCACCTACGGGCTGGCCGACACCTACGCCGGCATGATCGTGCCGTTCCTGATCAACTCGACGGCGGTCTTCATCTTCCGGCAGTTCTTCCTGGCGCTGCCCGACGACCTGTTCTCGGCGGCGGAGCTCGACGGGGCCAGCGAGCTGCGGATCCTGTGGTCGGTGGCGCTGCCGCTCGTGCGGCCCGCCCTGCTGACCGTCGTCCTGATCACCTTCATCGGCCCGTGGAACGAGTTCCTCTGGCCGTTCCTGGTCACCAAGGACCAGAGCCTGCAGCCGTTGGCCGTCACGCTGGCCAACTACATCAGCAACATCGCCGGGCGCGCGGCCAACCCGCACGGCGCGATCCTGGCCGGCGCGGTCGTGCTGGCCGCCCCCGCGGTGGCGCTGTTCCTGGTCTTCCAGAAGCAGTTCACGGCCTCCGAGATCAGCAGCGGGGTGAAGGGCTGACATGGCCCCTGCCACCACGCGCCCCCACCGCTCGGCCTGGGCGTCGTCGGCGCCGGCCGGTTCGCGACCTTCCTCACCGAGGCGGTCGCCGACCTGCCGGACGTCACCGTCCGTGCCGTCGGCGGACCGGGACCGGGAGGCCGCGGCAGTGCTGGCGAAGCTGCACGACGCCCGGGTGCTCGACGCGCCCGGCGTCGCTGCTCGACGACCCCGGACGTGGACGTGGTCGTCGTGGCGACCCCGCCGGCGTCGCACGCCTCCATCGCGACGCAGGCCCTGCGGTCCGGGCCGGCACGTGTTCTGCGAGAAGCCGCTGGCCACCAGCCAGGAGGACCTCGACGTGCTGGTCGCGGCGGCGGCCGACGCGACCCGGTGTGCTGGTCGTCGACCACGTGCTGCGGTTCAACCCGCTGCTGGCCGGCGTCGCCCGGCTGCAGGACGAGCTCCTCGGGTCCTCCGCAACGGTTCCTGTTCGAGAACGACGCCAGCGACGAGGACCTCGACGCACGACCACTGGTTCTGGGACGCGCGGCACAGCGGCGGCATCTTCGTCGAGCACGGCGTGCACTTCTTCGACGCCGCCGCGATGCTGCTCGGACGGCCCGCCACGGCGGTGCAGGCCACGGCAGCGCGACGCAGCCGGACCGGTCCGACCGACCTGGTGACCGCGACCGTCCAGCACGGCGACAGACGTGCTCGCGACGCACACCCACTCCTTCACGCACGCGCACCGCTGCGAGCGCCAGCTCATGCGGTTGGACCACGGCGCCGCCGAGACACGCGTCGAGGGCTGGATCCCCGTCGACGCCGTCGTCGACCTCTGGACCGACGACGCGGGCGCGAGCTCTGCGAGGCGCTGCCCGGACGGACCGCGGCCCTGCTCGACGTCGACGGCTTCCGCCTCGGCGGCGCGGCCCGGGTCACGGTCGACGTACGCCGGGACGAGGCGACCGCCGACGGCCCGCGGCCGTGGGCGTGACCTGGACGTCCCGCACCACGTGCGCATCCACCTGACGCTCGGCGGACCGCAGGCCAAGGCGGGGGTGTACGCCGAGAGCGTGCGCGCCGCGATGGCCGACCTGGTCCGCGCCGCCCGCACCGGCACGTCCCCCCGCTCCGGCATCGCCACCGGTGCCGCTGCGACCACCCTCGCCCTGGCCGCCACCCGCGCGGCCGAGCTCCAGCAGACCGTCCACCTCTCGGGAGACCCGTCATGAAACGCACCCACCTCGCGGTCGCCGCGACCGCCGCGGCCTCGGCCGTGCTCGTCGCGTCACCCCAGCTCACCGTCGCGGCCACGCCGACGCCGGCCGCCGCCCCGGTCCAGCTGGCCGCCGCACCGTCGGGCCGGCTGACCAACCTCGCGCACCTCGACTTCCTGGGCGACACCTTCACGCCTCCGGCGCAGGCGGGTCACACGACGTACCAGATCGCGCAGCGGCCGGCCCTCGGCACGCTGTGGACCTACGCCGACCGCCGTCCCGGCGGGACGTTCGCAGCGGGTCGGCGGCGGGAAGTACGACCCGGCCACGAACACCTGGGGCCAGGGCGCCTACAACGCCGACGACCTCGCGCGCGCCGCGGTCGTCTACGTGCGGGACTGGAAGCAGACCGGCTCCGCGCACAGCCGGCGACGCCGCGTTCCAGATGCTGCGCGGCCTGACCTACCTCCAGACCGTGTCCGGCCCGACGCCGGCAACGTGGTGCTCTGGATGCAGCCCGACGGCACCCTGAACCCGAGCGCCGAGCCCAAGGAGCTCCCCGACCCCAGCGACAGCGACGCGTCCTACTGGCTCGCCCGCACGGCCTGGGCGCTCGGTGAGGGCTACGCCGCCTTCAAGAAGGCCGACCCGGCGTTCGCCGGGTTCCTCCGGCAGCGGATGGACCTCGCGGTCTCGGCGATCGACCGGCAGGTGCTCTCCAAGGACGGCCGGTTCCTCCAGGTCGACGGCCGTCGTACGCCGGCGTGGCTGATCGCCCAGGGCGCGGACGCCTCCGCCGAGGCCGTGCTCGGTCTCGCGGCCTACGTCCGGGCCGGCGGCTCCGGCTCCGCCCGGCACACGCTCGCGCGGCTCAGCGACGGCATCGCCCGGCTCTCCGGCGGCGACGCCCGCACCTGGCCGTTCGGTGGCGTGCTGCCCTGGGCGCTGTCCCGGTCCGACTGGCACGCCTGGTCCTCCCAGATGCCCGCCGCCCTGGCCGAGGCGTCCGACGTGCTCGGTGACCGGTCCCTGGCACGCACGGCCGCCCTCGACTCGTTCACCTTCGACCCGTGGATGCTCACCTCCGGCGGTCCCGACAACGGCCGGCTGCCCACCCGCACCGACGCCACCCAGATCGCCTACGGCGCCGACTCGCGCGTCCAGTCCCTGCTCGCCACGGGTGGCGACGCGGGCGAACGCCTGGCCGGGGTGGTGGCTGCGTGGTTCTTCGGTGCGAACGCCTCGCAGGCCCCGACCTACGACCCGGCCACCGGGGTCACCTTCGACGGCGTCGCCCCCGACGGCACCGTGAACCGCAACTCCGGCGCCGAGTCGACGATCCACGGCCTGCTGACCATGCTCGCGCTCGACGCGCACCCGACGGCCCGCACGATCGCCCGGACCGCGTCGGTGCGCTACCGGCTCGCGCCGTCCGTGCTCGAGGCGGAGGACGCCTCCCTGTCCGGGGAACGCCGGCGTCGTGAAGCCGGAGTCGCTGTGGACCGGTGAGTCGTTGTACGGCGGCACCGGCTACGCCTCCCTGCGCGGCGGCAGCACCGCCACCTTCAGGCTGCCGGCCCACCGGGCGGCCCTGCTGATGCCTGTCGTCGACCTGCGCCGCGGCACCACGGGGAGGACCACCTTCCGCGCCGCCGGCGACACCGTCGGGGTCGTGCGCTCGGGGGACATCGGCCCCTCCGGGGACTCGGCCGGACCGGGCGCCCTCCTGCCGGTGACGCTGCCCGGCACCCTCGCAGGCAGGCGCCCGCGCCGTGCAGGCGACCACCACCGGCGGCGAGACCCGTCTGGACGCCCTGATGGTGCAGCCGCTGGTCACCCGGCTCGTGCTCGGCGGGAACGGTCACGGCACCGCCCTGCTGCGCTCCGCCGCGACGACGACCCAGCACACCCGGGTGAGCGTGCCCGGCACCGGACGCGCGACCGTCCGGTCCTACGACGGCCACGGCCGCCTGCTCCGAACCGTGCGGGTCGCCGCGCGCGCCGTACCCGTCCGCATCGTCCCCGGCGGCTTCGCCCTGGTGCGCCGCTGACCCCGGCCCCTGCTGGTCTCAGATCCCCCGACAGAAAGTGAACCCATGAGCCACCCCCACGCCGAGTTCCCCCTCGGCCCCTTCACGCCGTACGACGCCAACCCGATCCTGCGCCCGCAGGGGGACGGCTGGGAGTCCTCCAGCGTCTACAACCCGGCCGCGATCGTGAAGGACGGCAAGGTCGTGCTGCTCTACCGCGCGCACGCCGACGACATCATCAGCCACGTGGGCCTCGCGACCAGCGACGACGGCATCCACTTCGAGCGGCACCCCGAGCCGGTGCTCTCGCCGAGCGAGCCCTACGAGGAGTTCGGGTGCGAGGACCCGCGGGTCACCGAGGTCGACGGCACCTACTACCTGACCTACTCCGCGTGGGACCGCACGCACGCCCAGCTCTGCCTGGCCACCTCGAAGGACCTGTTCACCTGGGAGAAGCACGGGCCGCTGTTCCCGGACTTCAACACCTTCGAGCCGAAGGCCGACGGCATCCCCACGCCCGTGGAGCAAGGCCGGCGGCATCCTCGCGACGCCGATCGACGGCAGGTACCTCATGTACTTCGGCGAGGGCTCGATCTACTACGCGTGGTCCGACGACCTGATCCACTGGACGCCGTGCTCGAACGACGAGCCGATCATGGTGCCGACCCCGAAGGGCACGTTCGGGGAGTTCCTCGTCGAGGTCGGCCCGCAGCCGATCGTCACCAGCAGCGGGCTGATCCTGCTGCTGCACAACGCCGCCGTGAAGTTCGACGACGGCACGGTCCGCTACACCTGCGGGCAGCTGCTGTTCGACCCGAAGCGGCCGACCGAGATCATGGCGCAGATGAGCTACCCGTGGCTCGAGCCGTCGACCTACGAGGACCAGCACGGCCTGGTCTCCAACGTGACGTTCGTCGAGGGTCTCGTGCACTTCCAGGACACCTGGTTCGCCTACTACGGCCAGAGCGACTCGACGCTGGGCGTCGCGACGTACAAGGTCGGCGACACGTACAGCAGCCTCTGATGTCCTGGCTGACCACTCCGGCGCACGCCCGCTGGCTCGAGGCCGAGGGGGACCGGCTGCTCGATTTCGGGCGGGCGGCCGCGCATCCCGACGGCGGGTTCGCGTGGCTGTCGGACGACGGCAGCCCCGAGCTCGACCGGCCCGTCGAGCTCTGGATCACCTGCCGGATGACGCACGTCTACTCGCTCGGGCACCTGCTGGGCCGCCCGGACTGCGCGCGCCTCGCCGACCACGGCGTGGCGGCGCTGCGCGAGCGGTTCCGCGACCAGGTCCACGGCGGGTGGTACGCCAAGGTCGGTCCCGACGGCCCGACCGTCACCGACAAGACGGCCTACGAGCACGCGTTCGTCGTGCTCGCGGCCACGAGTGCCGCGGCGGCCGGTCGCCCCGGAGGGCAGCGAGCTGCTGGACGACGCGCTCGGGGTGCTGCTCGAGCACTTCTGGGACGACGAGCACGGCATGGTGCGCGAGCAGTGGGACGAGTCCTTCACCACCCTCGACGGCTACCGCGGCGTCAACGCCAACATGCACACGGTCGAGGCGCTGCTCTCGGCCGCGGACGTGCTCGACGACGCGTCGCTGCGGGACAAGGCGCTGCGGATCGTGACGCGCGTCGTGCACGACCTGGCCCGCGGGAACGAGTGGCGGATCCCCGAGCACTTCGACGACACCTGGACGCCGGTGCTGGAGTACAACGTCGACGAGCCCGCCCACCCGTTCCGGCCGTACGGCGCGACCATCGGGCACTGGCTCGAGTGGGCCCGGCTGGCCCTGCACCTGCGTGCCGGGCTCGGCGACGCGGCCCCCTCCTGGCTGCTCGACGACGCGCGGTCGCTGTTCGACGCCTCCGTCCGCGAGGGCTGGGCCGTGGACGGTGCGGACGGGTTCGTCTACACGGTGGACTGGTCGGGCGCGCCCGTCGTACGCGAGCGGATGCACTGGGTGGCCGCGGAGGCGACGGCGACGGCGGCGGCGTTGTACGCCGCGACCGGTGACCCGGCGTACGCCGACTGGTACACGACCTGGTGGCAGCACGTCGCGGACTGCTTTCTCGACCGCGAGCACGGCTCGTGGCGGCACGAGCTGTCGCCGACGAACGAGCCGAGCAGCGTGACGTGGCAGGGGAAGCCCGACACCTACCACGCGTTCCAGGCCACGCTGATCCCGCGCCTGCCGCTGTCCCCGACCCTGGCCGCCGCCCTGCGCGACGGTCTCCTACCGTACGCCGACCCGTCACTTGTGCAGCAGTTCCTGCGGCGTGTCGTCGCAGGAGTGACAGGTCGGCGGTCACTCGCGGCGGCCGTGCCCGGACAGGGAACGGTTCAGCGAGAACAGCCGGCCCAGCACGGGCATCAGCACGATGTTCAGCACCGTGCAGGACACCGATGATCAGCAGGATCCCGCCGATCCGGGCGGTCTCCACCTTGAGCTGGTTCCCGTTGACGTGGGTGTCCCAGTCGAGGCCGGCCGTGAAGTTCACGGTGAACAGGATGTAGGCCGTGAAGATCAGGTAGTAGACGATGTCGGTCAGCACGATGTAGCTCTTGCCCGTCAGCGGGTTGTCGTGGAAGACGTCGGCGGCGTACGCCCGGCCGAACCGCTTGATGAAGGGGCCGAGCCAGAGCGCGATCGCGACCAGCACCGCGTTCGTGAACAGCTCGAGGATCCACCAGTCCATGGCCAGGCTTCCGTTCTCTCGTGGGGTCAGGGTGAGCACGCCGACGGTGCCCAGGGCCAGCAGGACGGCCGCACCGGCGACGTACCTTCGTCGCACCCGGCGCCGGGCCCGGTCGTCCTCGATGCTCCCGGCGACCCGGGCGAAGAGGTCCGGTGACGGGCGGGCGGTCTCCTCCTCGGCGAGGGCGTGCCGCAGTCGCTGCTCGATGCTCGTCATGTCTCGTCCTCCAGCTCGAGCGACATCCGTCTGAGCCCCCGTGCCAGGTGCGTCTTCACCGAGTTCGCGGAGAGCCCGAGCGTTCGGCGATCTCCGCGATCGGCAGGTCCAGGTAGTAGCGCAGCACCAGGCAGTCCCGCTGCCGGCGCGGCAGCTGTCGCAGCGCCTCCACGACGGCGCGGCTCTCGGCGTGGTCCGTGGCGTGGTCCTCGGCCGACCGCTCGGGGAGCTCGGCGGGCGGACGGTGCCGCAGCGACACCAGCCCGCGCCGGTTGTGGTCGCGGGCCAGGTTGATGACGATCGACCGCAGGTACGGCGCCGCACGGTCGGGGTCACGCAGCCGGTGCAGGTTCGCGCTGAGCTTGATGAACGCCTCCTGGACGAGGTCCTCGGCCGCGGTCTGGTCGTCGACGAACCAGCGAGCCATCTGGACCAGTCGGGCCGCCTCGTCCCGGAACAGGCGCAGCAGAAGGGCGTCATCGTCCACGCCGACGTCGCGCGCTCCGGAGAGCCCCGTCACCGATCCGCCCATCGCTGCCATCACCTGTACGGACGCGCGAGCACGCGTCCTCGGGTGACAGCGGGCCGGAGAAATCTTTTCTGGCCGCCTCGTCACCCGAGACGCCGTGCTGCCGCGTCTCCTCTTATGACTGACCGACATCATGACCAGCTGGAGGAGCCAATGAGAACCATGCTGCGTGCGGCGGGTACGGGGGTCCTGCTGGGTGCGGCCTGGGGAGTGATTGCCCGGGTCTGGATGCGGATGATCTCCACGTCGCCGGAGTTCTCGTGGTCCGGCACGCTCCTGATCATCGGGTTCGCCGCGCTGGGCGGTCTGGGACTCGGCCTCGTGCACGGTGCCCGCGTGACCGGCCGTCGCCGATGGTGGCGGCTGGGGGTCGTCCTTGCGCTGCCGATCTCGTCGATGGCCCAGGGGATCGTGTTCGCGCCGGCGTTCTGGCTCAGCGGGTGGGCATTGGCCGGACGGGGCCCGCGGGTGCTGCGCTGGGCAGGGGTCGCCTTGGGGGCGGCGCCTGCCGTCGCTGCTGTGGGCGACCTCGTCCGCGCAGGAACGTGAGCTGGTCCCCGCGCCGACCTTCCTCATCGGCTTCCTGCTGCTCGCGGCCGGGATGGCCTGCGGCGGTTCGCAGGTGTTCCGCCGGTGGCCGCGACGCCGGGCGCAGGAGCCGAGCCCGGGACAGCCGGTCGGGTCGGATCGGGCGACCCTCGCTGGTTGAGGTGCGACCGGGTGCCAGCATGAACCATGGTCGTCACCCTGTCCTACCTGCTCACCTCGGTCGCCTCTGCGCTGGCAGTCGTCCTGGTCGTTCTCGTCGTCGTGCACCTGGTCGTGCTGGCGATGTCGCGGCGCTGGGCGTCGGCACGTGATCTCGCCCGGCACGCGCGTACGCCGTTCCGGCTGCTGCTCGTGGTCCTCGCACTGGGCAAGGTCGCGGGCACGATGCGCCTCGACGTCGTGGACGAGGCGTGGTGGGACGCGCATCCGCCTGGCTCTGCGGCTGGCGGCGATCGGCGCGGGGGCGTGGTTGTTGGCGTCCGTGCTGCTGTTCCTGGAGGACCTGGGACTGAGGCGCTACCGGACCGACGTCGCCGACAACCGAGGCCGCCAGACGGATGCGCACCCAGGTGCAGATCCTGCGACGGCTGACCGTCTCCGTCGTGGTGGTCGTCGCGCTGGGAGCAGCGCTGCTCAGCTTCCCCGGTGTGCGCACGGTCGGCGCCAGCCTCCTCGCGTCGGCCGGACTGATCAGTGTCATCGCCGCGCTCGCGGCCCAGTCCACGCTGGCGAACGTGTTCGCCGGAGTCCAGCTCGCGTTCAACGACGCGATCCGCATCGACGACGTGGTGATCGTGGAGGAGGAGTGGGGCTGGATCGAGGAGATCACGCTGAGCTATGTCGTCGTACGGCTGTGGGACGACCGGCGGATGGTGCTGCCGTCGACGTACTTCACGAGCACGCCGTTCCAGAACTGGACCCGGCACAGCTCCGAGCTGCTCGGCGCCGTCGAGATGGACGTCGACTGGCAGGTCGACGTGGGCGCGATGCGTGGCGAGCTCCAGCGCATCGTGGAGCGCACGGACCTGTGGGACGGCCGGACCCAGGTGCTCCAGGTGACCGACGCGCTGGGGGGACTGGTGCGGGTGCGTGCCCTCGTCACCGCGGTCGACGCGGGCACGCTGTTCGACCTGCGCTGCCACGTGCGCGAGCAGCTGGTGTCCTGGGTGCAGCGGGCCGACGCCGCGGGACTGCCGCGGGTCCGCGCGCAGCTGGTCGAGGCCCCGGCGGGGGTACCTCGCGCCGACCGGGACAGCGACCAGTCGGGGGTGTTCTCCGGCGACGAGCACGCCGAGCGGCGCGGTGAGCGGTTCCGCCGTACCACGGAACGCCCGGAGTGAATGCCTGACCGAACGACCTGCGGCGGGCGCTGGACGTCGCCATCCAGAGCGTCGAGCGGCTCAAGGTTTTTTCAAGGTCGGACGGAGCAAGGGTGGGCGGGCACCCACCGGAGGGAACCGTCCAGATGGCCGAGCTCAGTCGACGAAGTGTCATCTTGGCGGTCGGCGGCAGCGCCGCATCCGCTGCCGCCGCAGGGGTCGTGCTGATGAGGGCACGAGGGTCCGACGGCCCGAGCCGCGGCCGCGGGGACCGGACGTCCTTCGGGTCGGTCGCCCTGCGTGGGGTCGTCCCGCCTGGTGCTGGCCCGGTCAGACACGGCCCAGCACGGCCAGGCGCACGGCCACGACGTGTCCGGCGACCCGGTGGCCAGCGTCGTGCACGGTGCGTGGACGGACGCCGTCGTGGTCGACGTCGAGGTGCACAACGGACTGCAGCACGCCATGGAGCTGTCGCCGGGACAGTTCCGGGTCCGGGTCGACGACGACGGGCCGACGGTGACCCTCTACAGCTCGGACCGGGATCCCGGACCCGTCGAACCGGGCTCGACCACGACCATGCGGATCAGGTACCTCGTGCCCCCAGCGGACCGCGGGCTGTCCCTGGAGTTCGCCGACGCGGGCGCGGTCGCGCCGATCCGGCTCGGCCGACTCGGTGCGCGCCGTCCCGCACGAGGAGCGATCATGAGCGAGCCCACCCGAGACGCGAGGTCCTGCAGGTCGCGGGCGGCGCCGCAGTCGTGGCCGGTGTCGGCGGACTGGTCGACGCACCAGCTGGGAGCCGAGGAAGCGGTGGCCGCGGTCCCCACAGCCGGGGTCCTCGACCTGTACGTCAACGAGGGCCTCGTCCCCATGGTCGACGACAGCCTCGTCTACATGCGCGGGTTCGGCGCCACCCCGACCGACATCGGCGCGCCCAGCCCGAGCCTGCGCATCAGCCCGCAGGTGTTCCTGGCCGACGGCCGGCTGGTGAGCAGCCGCAGCTACCCGCTGGACGCTGCCCTGCCCGAGGCGGGACGGCCCGACCCCCTGGCGCCGCACCCGGACCTGCCGGGGCAGTACCTGATCAGGCGCGCGTTCTGGGCGAGCTTCTTCCCCGACCGGACCATCGTCGCGGAGACCGGCAGCACGGTGCGGCTGCGCGTGCACAACCGGCTGCGGCAGACCACACGAGCTGCGCATCGACGGTGTGGCCGGCACCGGGCCGATCGCCCCGGGCGCCACGACCGAGCTGTCCTTCGTGGCGCCGGCCGCGGGCACCTACGCCTACCACGACCCGGGCGGCGGGTCGGTCGAGCGGATCCTCGGTCTGCACGGGGTGCTCGTCGTGGTCGCGCCCACGGACCAGTGGCGGCTCGCACCGGGGCTCACCGAGTTCGAGCGGCAGTGGGTCTGGATGTGCCAGGACGTCGACCCGGTGTGGGGCGCCCGGGCGCGCGCCGGCGAGGTGATCGACCCGGTGAAGACCCCTCCGGTGCCGCGCTACTTCATGCTCAACGACCGCAGCGGGTTCCGGTCCCTGGCGGTGTCCCGCGACGAGGCGGCGAACCTGGCCACCCACGAGGACACGCTGCCGTCCGGCTCCGCCCGCGAGATCGACGTCCGGAACTTCAGCCTCCCCGAGCCGGGGAGCTCGGTCGGCACCGGGCAGCTGATCCGGCTGGTCAACCTGGGCGCGGTGGTCCACCAGATGCACTTCCACGGCAACCACGTCTGGACGGTCCGCCGCAACGGCGCCGACTTCCCGAGGTCGAGAGGAACCGTCGACCCCGAGGGGCACGCGGTGCTCCAGCAGTGGGAGGACGTCGTCGAGCTCGACCCGCTGGACACGCAAGGAGGTCGTCCTGCCGGTCAAGTCGTCCGCCGGAGACCCTGGACCGGGTCTGGGACGCGCGCGACGAGGACTGGGACTACCCGATGCACTGCCACGCCGAGCCGTCCCAGACGGCGGCCGGCGGCCTCTACCCGGGCGGCCTGGTCGCCGGCTGGACGCTGGCCGCCCCCGGGCCCCGCAGGGACGAGGCGCACGAGACGTTCCCGAGCCAGGCGGCGTTCGCGGTCAACCAGCCCCACCAGGGCAGCCCCGTCACCGAGTTCCGGGAGCGGCCCGACAAGACGTTCCTCCGCAAGTTCTACAACCGGCGCCTCCGGTTCCCCGACGGCAACGAGCACGAGATCTGGAGCTTCGAGGACGAGACGTCCGGGCGTCGCTTCCCCGCTCCGCTCATCGCGGGTCACCGAGGGCGACGTCGTCCACGTCAAGCTCGAGCCGTCCAAGCGGGTGCACACGATCCACCACCACGGGATGGAACCCGACCCGCGCAACGACGGTGTCGGGCACACCTCCTTCGAGGTGTCCGGCTCCTACACCTACCAGTGGAAGCCCGAGCCAGGGCGTGCCCGGCGACCCGAACCAGGGCGCCGCCGGGACGTACTTCTACCACTGCCACGTCAACACGGTCCTGCACGTGCAGATGGGGATGGCGGGTCCGCTGATCGTCGACCCCGTCGTGGATCCCGCCTTCCCGGTGCCGGCCGGTGCCCGGCGGTCCTTCGTCGACGGCCCGCTGTACGACGTGGCCACCGAGGCGCTGCTCGTGCCGTACGCCGTGGACCCGCGCTGGCACACGTTCTCGCACGCCGCCGGGCTGTCCGGCGAGGACGTCGGGCTGAACCGGTTCGACCCCAAGTTCTTCTACGTCCTCGGCGGCGCGCTGAACGGTCCGGCGTCGACGGCCGACGTCAGCGCGCCGACGCAGCTGCGCGATCAACACCCCGCGCCACGGGGTACCCGACCCTGCTGCGGATGCTGAACATGAACTACTTCCCGAGCCGGGCGGTGTTCACCGACAGCTCCGGGAAGCCCGTCAGGATGGCCGAGCTCATCGCCCACGACGGCCGCGCCTTCCGCGACACCTCACGCCCGGACGCGGACAGCCCACCGGTCGGCACCACCGACTTCCCGCTCCTCACCAGCGCGATCGCGTTCGGCGCCGCCGAGCGGTACGACGCGCTCCTGCACCCGCCGAGTGCCGGGACGTTCCTGGTGACCTTCCAGTTCACGCACTGGGCCACCCAGAAGCTGCTCGCCACCCGGACCATCCCGCTGATCGCGCGCTGAGGTCTCCCGAGGTCCTCCGCTTCTTCCGTTGTGCGTGCTAGGCGATGACGTGCGGTTCCTCGGTCGCGGACTCGGCGGCTTGGAACTTCGCGAGCACGCTCTTGATCCCGTGCAGGACGTCGGCCTCGTCATGGCCGAACGCTCGGAGATACGCCTCCAGAGCGTGGCGCGCCATCCCGAGCTCCTCGTCGGTGAGATGGATTGTGTTCATGGTTCAAATGTAGATCGCAGACCTATGCCTCGCCGAGCTCCCAGCCGATGTTGCGGACGATGTGCTCGGGAGCAGCCCAGGGCAGGAGAGCCGGCCCACCGCATCATGGGTTCGTCGCCGTACCTGAGCATGCCGACGTGGCTGTCCCGGTCGGCGTCCTCGGCCGGGTCCTGGAAGGTGAAGCCGAGTCCTCGACGGAGGGTCTCCACGTCGTCCTCCCGGCCGGTGAGGAACAGCCAGACGGGACCCTTGCCTTCGGCCCCCATTTTTGGGGAGGGATCTTTTGCAGAGCCCAAAGTTATGGTTGGTCGTGTTCCAGGAACCACTGGAACTCGATGTGGAGTACGGCGTCGGGCTCGGCAACACCGGTCTCCCTTGCCGGAGATTCCTTGGAGCTTCTATGCCCACACGCAGGACTGTTCTCAAGGCGAGCGCATTCGCCGCGCTAGGCGTGACCGGAGTCAAGATCGGTGGAACGAGCGCGGCGGCGGGGGCCGTCCGCTCGCTGGCTCCGCGGAACACGCCGGTGCCCTATGCCGGCGTGTTCGTGCGCCCACCCGAGCTGAAGCCGTATGAGGTGGGCGTCGACGATGCCGGACCGTTCGCCAAGTTCGCGATCACCGCGCAGCTAGGCCAAGCCCGCATACTGCCGGGGCTGTCGACCACGGTGGCCGGGTACAACGGAATCTTCCCGGGTCCGACGATCCGGGCCAGCCAGGGAACCCGGGCCGAGGTGCGGATCCGCAATGCCCTACCGGTGACCGGATTGGTCTATCCGCAGGCCATCGACATATCCACCCACCTGCACGGCTCGCCGTCGCTGCCCCAGTACGACGGGTACGCGAACGACATCACCGTTCCGGGCTTCGTCAAGAATTACCACTATCCCAACGATGACCGCGCGAGCACGCTTTGGTACCACGACCACCGGCACCTGGTCACCGCCCAGAACGTGTACTCGGGGATGGCGGCCTTCTACCCGATATCTGACCCGTTCGAGCGGGCACAGCTGCCGCAGGGCGAGTTCGACGTGCCGCTGATGATCTCTGACGCCCTGTTCAACGCCGACGGTTCGCTGGCCTTCGACGTCGACGGCGACAAGGGTCTGTGGGGCGACATCATCCTTGTCAACGGTGTGCCTTGGCCGACGATGCGGGTCAAGCCCCGCATCTATCGTTTCCGGGTGCTGGTCGGTTCGATCGGCCGCTCGTACCGTCCGACCCTGTCCAACGGTGACCCTGTCTACATCGTGGGCACCGACGATGGCATGGTGCCCGTCGTCCAGGCGGTGCCGTCCTGGCGACAGGGGACCGCGGAGCGTTACGAGATCCTGATCGACTTCCGCAAGTTCAAGGTCGGGCAGAGCGTGGACCTGCTCAACCTGAGCAACAAGAACAACATCGACTTCGCCAACACGGACAAGATCATGCGTTTCGAGGTGGTGACCGACTCCGGCCCGGCTTCCACCATCACCTCCATCCCCACCCAGCTGGACCCCGGCCCCGTGCCCGGAGGCAGCCCGCGGCGGCCTGAACGTGATGGACCTGACGCCAGCGATGGCCGTCGCGAAACGAGAGCTCAGGTTCGAGCGGGACGGCGGCCAGTGGACGGTCAACGGGGTCACCTGGGAAGACGTGGAGGCGACAGGGTTCACCAAGCTCTTCGCCAACCCGGCAGCCGTTCACCGTCGAGCAGTGGACCTTCATCAACAAGTCCGGGGGATGGTTCCATCCGGTCCATGTCCACCTGATCGCGGCCAAGATCATCTCCCGCAACACCAACGGCGGCAAGCCGTTCGCCTGGGAGCTCGGTCCGAAGGACGTGTTCTACACGGGCGAGGGCGAGTCCGTCACCGCGCTGATGCAGTTCGCCACCCAACCCGACGGGGAGGGTAAGTACATGATCCACTGCCACAACCTGACGCACGAGGACAACGACATGATGGTGCAGTTCTCCGCGGGAGACCCGACGGACAACGACCCCATCACCTCTGACCCTCCGGTCCGCGACACCACGCCCGCGGGCTCCTTCCCGCCGGTCTATCTGCCAGGATTCCCGGCCGGGACCTGAGATGAGTGTGGCCATCCGTGCGCTGGCGGTGCTGATATCGGTGTTCGTGCTGGGTGGCTGCACCGCAGGCGCCACCAGCAGCACCCAACCGCCCGCAACGGGTGTCACTGCTCAGGCCGGTTCGGATGTGGGCAACGACCGACCCCAAGTGACCTACGACGGGCTGATGGTTCGTCGTCGCGTGGTGATCGCCATCCACTCCACCCCCAACGCCGACCTCGCCTCGCTGCGCGAGCAGCTAGACCTCGCGGCGACACGGCGCCACACGTACTGACCCCCGTCTCCGCCAGCGTGCTCGACCCGGCGATTCTCGAGAGCCTGGCCCCAGACCTGGTCGTCGCCCTGCCCTCCGGTGTGACCCGTGCGGTTGCCGGAAAGCTGATCGATCCAGCGTTCGCCGAAAATGGCCGCATCGTCAACAGGGTTCAGGAGTACGACGTCCTCTCGGTGCTGGTCCACGATCTGCGGTTCGCCCTCGCGCACCGCCAACCCGACCGTCCTGGCCAAAGCCATCGCGAGGGAGGGCATCCTGTCGGATGCGCTCGGGAACTACACAACCACCCTCGGCGGCCGTGAGCTCGACATCGCCTACACCGGGCCACTACTCAGCGACCACCTGGTCGAATCCGTCCGCCGCGGGATCGCACGCCCCGCGGGCATCGCGCCGGAGGTGGTCACCGTCTCTCCCGCGTACCACGACCGGATCTGGCGTGGACATGTCCAGGGAGCCGGCACCGGCACCCGCAGTCATCCAGGCGTCCACCGGCCACCACCACGGAGCAACACCAGCAACTGTGGGCGGGTCCTCACGCTCGAATCACTGGGCCATCGTTGCTCTTGCAGCTGTCTCCCTGGTCGGCCTCACACTCGTCATACGCGCGACAACGAGAATCAACCGACCCGACAAGCACTAGTCAGCGAACATGCCTCACGTGAGTTGGCCCCTGACCTGGAGTTTTGCGTAGTGCCCCCGGCAGGATTCGAACCTGCGACGCACGGTTTAGGAAACCGACGCTCTATCCCCTGAGCTACGAGGGCGGGGCATGGCGGAAACCCTCGCGGAACCATCACAGTTTCCTAAGGGCCTTGTGGCCATGTTCCGCGAGGATAGTCGAGCGTCTCGGGGTCCGCTGGGGCGGGCGGGTGGAATGCACGGCTGCCATCGCTGTCGTCGGACGGACGCGGAATCGATTCCCGTCCGTGTCCGACCGGGGTGTTCGCGCACGTGCGAATTTGCCGCCGTTGCTGACTTTTCGCCAGCGTCAGGGCGCTCCTCTCCGTTTTTCTTCCACTCGCATCGTTCGCACGTGAATGCCCTGGTCATAGGGCATGACGCCCTTGATGATGGGCGGCTTGAGATCGACGAACTGGACATGGCCGCACCGTTGGCAGGTGCGCTGAGAGCCGGTCACATGTCCCTCAACTGGACCCCAACGATGCCGCAGCAAGGTGCAGACAGCAGTAGACCGGAGGCTCACCCGTCCACCCTCCTCTGGGAGCGGCGACTGCACAATGGTCCAGGTGAGCGCCAGCAGCATGTCCGGACGCCGCGTCCGGCCGTCCCGCCACGTCGGGCGCGCGAGCAACCGTCGTCAGGTGGACCACGAGTTCACGCCGGCTGGACGTGCCTTAACCGTTGCTTGCGCCTGCATCGACGAGATGCGATGCCAGATATCTGTCGCGGGACCTAGATCCGGAAGAACACGTTGAGGAACGCGGTCGGCCACCGCCCGGTCGCCGCGGATCGTGCCCGCGTTGCTGCGGCCGAACGCGGTGAGCACGAAGCTTCCCGGGTCGAACTCGAGGACACCGTCAGGCACACCGGACAGGTCTCCCGGGCGTAGTCCATCCCGCCCGAGCCGACGGACGCGCGGGTCTCCCCGGCGTTCGGTCCGCTGGTGATCCGGACGCCGATCTCGCACGGTCGGCGCTTCGGTGCCGGAGTCCGTGTACTTCCAGAGCACGAACATGAACGGCGTGAGCAGGTCGGCGGCGTCGCCTGACAGGCCGTGCGCGCGGCCGGTGCCCTGCCGGACGTCCCAGGAGTGCACGCCGTAGTCCATCAGCTGGAAGGCGGGGTAGAAGAACGCCGGCAGCGGTCCCATGTAGAAGTGCGGGACCAGCAGGTCGGTCCAGTCCTCCGTCGCTCAGCCCGTCGAAGATCTCCATCATCTTGTCGAAGTCGGTGCGCAGCCGCTCCAGAAGCTCGCGTCGCGGCACGTCGCGCAAGCGCCTGCGCCTGCTCGTCCACCCGCGCCGCCATGCCGGGCAGCCCGTAGGCGCGGGCGTCTCGGCGTGGCTGCGCGCGGCGTCGAACGCCACGAAGTACGCCTCGGTGGTGTCGACGAGGTGGCCGACGACGTCGCGTACCTGCCAGTGCCCGGCCCCGGTGGGTGCGCTCCACGCCGCGTCGCGGTCGGCCAGCTCGAAGAACTGCCCGGCTTCCCGGCGCACGACCGACAAGATGGTGTCCTTGCCGTCGTAGGTCATGGCGTTCCAACCGTCCATCCCGGTCACCCTCTCCAGTCCGTCCGAGATGACGGGCAGGTCCGGCGTGCCGAGGTCGTCGTTCCGCTCGTCCAGGTTGATGATCCTTCAACGATAGAACCGCTGCCCGGGTCGACGCCAGGGGTCAGCCGGAGCGTCGTACGGTGTGGGCCGTTCATCGGGTCCGAACAGCCGAGGAGACTGGCATGCAGGCACGCTCGCGAGGAGTCGGTGCACTGCTGACGGGTGTGCTGCTCGTCGGCAGCTGGGTTGGCCTGCCCACGGTCGCTTCCGCTGCCGCCGTCACGGGGTGCACGGCTGCCGACCCAGCGCCGCAGGTGCTCGACGCCACGGCCACCGATGTGGTGGTGCGCCGCGAGCTGGACCGCGTACCGGGGCCACAGGACGTCCGGGTGACGATGCGCGACGCGTGCGGGGGCGGCGTGGAGTACCAGGGCTGCGCGTTCGACCCACCACGGCCGTGTGTCGGGGTCGACGTCACGATGCGGCGCACCGCGGACGCCACTTCCTCGGCGGCCCGGGGCTGCGGGCGTCGCCTGAACGCCTTCGACAACGCGGACAGCAGCACCCCCCACCCGACGACCCTGGCAGACGTTTTCGTAGCAGCCCTGGGCGAACGATGGGAGGTGCACGACGTCGGCGACGGTCTCCAGCCGTTGATCAAGAACGCGTGCGCCGGCGCCTGGGACGTGACGGCGGTGGTCACGAACACCTGGCAGGACGGCAGCTCGACCAGCAGCCCGTTCACCCGCACCCGGGCCTTCTCGCTGCGGCGCTGGGCGAAGCTGACCACCGACGCTGCACCGGAACCGGTCCGGGCCGGAGCCTCCGTGACCGTGCGGGGTCGGTTGGTGCGCGCGGACTGGAACGTCAACCGCAACGTCGGGTACGCAGGCCGGCCGGTCCAGCTCCAGCGCCGGACGACGACCGGGACCTACCGCAGCGTGCGAACCGTGCGGACCGACCGCGAGGGCCGTCTGCGGACCACCCTCAAGGCGCTCTCGACCGAGCGTTGCTACCGGTGGGTCTTCGCGGGTACGTCGAAAACGGCCGGCGCCACGGGTCCCGGGGACTGCACACCGGTCCGGTCCTGAGCCGACCCAGCTCAGGAGCAGACCCGCCTCGGCAATCTAGTCACGCGATGATTCCCCGGATCCGGGCGAGCGGTTCCTGAAGGTGCCCCGGCCCGTCGAACGTCACGCCGTCGGCCGGTACCCGCGCGCCGGTCAACCAGCGCCAGCCCGCATCGTCGCCGTACCAAGCCCGGGCGTCGGGGTCATCGGCAGGGCCTTCGCGCAGCGACCATCGGGCGTCGCCGACGCACGTGAGGCTCCAGATCCCGCCGGCCGACAGGTCGACCTCGAGGGTGGTGCCTCGCGCGGCCGGGACGCGGTACTGATGCGGCAGGGCCCAGACGAACGTGCGCAGCACCGTCGGCAGGTAGGCGGCCCGGTAGTCCTCGACCCGGTCCACGGCCTCCCGCATCTGCATCTGGTGCACCCATCTTTCGGTGAGGTCCTGGGCGACGTCGAACCAGGCCGGCACCCGCCCGTCGCTCGCCCAGCTCACCCGCCCCTCGCCGAGCAGGTCCATCGACGCGTAGTACGCGTCCATCTGCTGACCCGCCCACTCGAGCAGGCCGACGACGACCTCGCCACTGAGCCCCCGGGCGCCGTCGATCCAGCGCTGGTTCTTCGCGGCCAAGGCGGTGACGAACGACTCGTCGTCGCCCATGGGCAGCAACCCGCTGCGGTCACCATCGCGGCCCCGGGAGAGCCACCCGAGATCGTCGTCGAGCACGTGCAGAGCCACGTCCTTCACCGTCCAGCCCGGAGCGGCGGTCTCTGCTCTCCATTCGAGCGAGGACAGCGAGCCCAGGAGGCGCAGGAGTCGCGCCCGCTCGTCGGTCAGCAGCGGCCGAACGTCGAGGGCCGGCAACAGGGATAGCTCCATGTCGACCATGGTGCCGTCATGCAACCTCGGAACGCTGCTCCCGCTGCCGAACGCCCTCACGCCCGCGTGACGTGGATGAGCTGAGCACTCTCGGGGGGCCGACGGGGCAACCAGAACCCGAGGTCGGCGAGCTGTCGTCCGGTGACCACGGCGCCGTCGGTCGGCCCGGCGGCCGCCAGCCGCGGGCTCATCGAGGGCGAGTCGAGGTCGACCGGACCGAGCCACTCGAGGCGGTACGCGGCGTCCGGTCGCAGGCCCTGGACGCGCAGTGTGCAGCCCCGGTTGTGCTGCGACTCGTCGAGCTGCACGTGGCACAGGATCGCGCTGTCCTGGTCTGCGGCGACCACGCCGTGGGCGATCACGGCAGGATCGACGGTGTCGAGTCGGACGGCCCTGCCGGTGTGCAGCAGGGGGCGGAACCGCTTGTGCAGGTCGCACCAGGCGGCGAGCGCCTCGAGCTCGTCGTCGGTGTCGCCTGGGTCAGGTCCCACTCGATGCCGAACGCCAGGAAGAACGCGGTCGCCGCGCGGAAGTCCAGGGACAAGGTCCGGCCGGTCTGGTGCGACCGCGGGGCAGAGATGTGCGCACCCAGGTACTCCGGGGCGACGAGCTGCTCGGTCCATCGCTGGATGTGCTGGCGCGCGATCGCGTCGGTCATGTCCGAGGTCCAGAACCGCTGCACCCGCTCGATGACGCCGAGGTCGATCCGTCCACCACCGGCGGCGCAGGACTCCCAGGCGACGCGCGGGATGGCGATCGCGGAGGTCGTCGAGCAGGGCGTAGTAGGCGTGGTTCTGGGCGTGGGCGGCCGGAGCACCTCCGTGCGCGGCGCTGCCCGCCTCGAGCAGGTCGCGGTTGTGGTCCCACTTGACGTAGTCGATCGCGTGGTCGGTGAGAACCGCGTCGACGCGGTCGCGCAGGTAGTGCCAGACGTCCGGGTTGGTCAGGTCCAGGACGAGCTGGTTGCGGTGCTGCAGGGGGACCCGGCCCTCGGCCGACAGGATCCAGTCCGGGTGCTCGCGGTAGAGGTTCGAGTCCGGGTTGACCATCTCCGGCTCGAACCACAGCCCGAACTGCATGCCGAGGCCGTGCACGTGGTCGACGAGGCCGCCCAGCCCTTGCGGCCACACGCTCTCGTCGACCCACCAGTCGCCCAGCCCAGCGGTGTCGTCGCGGCGCCCGAGGAACCAGCCGTCGTCGAGGACGAACCGCTCCACGCCGACCTTTGCCGCCAGGTCGGCGAGCTGCGTCGAGCCGTCCGCCGTCGTGGTCGAAGTAGACCGCCTCCCAGACGTTCAGCGTGATCGGCTGCTCGCGGGGGTGGGCCGGCAGCGTGCGCTGCCAGGTGTGCAACGCGTACGCCGCCGGGTCGAGTCCCGGCACGCGAGGCGGTGAAGACGACCCACGGCGTCGTGTAGCTGTCACCGGTCAGCAGGGCGACCTCACCGGGCAGCAGCAGCTCGCCGGCGCTGATCGTGGCGCTCGCGGATTCGCTGCGCTGCACGGCGACCAAGGAGTTGCCGCTGCTGGCGACGGTGGCGGCCAGCAGCTCCCCGTGGGAGAAACCGAAGCCCGGTGGTGCCCGCGACGAGCACGCTGGCCGAGTCGGCACCGGGCTTGCCGCGGCGGGACTCCCGCAGCCACATGCCGTCGTTGACCGGGTGCCGCTGCGGCATGCGCTCGCCCTCGTGGCGTCCGGTGAAGTCGAGGATCTCGGTGGCCGTCTCGGGCAGCGGCAGGGTGACCTCCAGCCCCTCCAACAGGTACGGCGCGCGTGCGACGTTGGTCAGGATGTGCCGGGCCCGCAGGGCGCCGCCGGGCAGGGACTCGACCTCGGTCCGGAGCGCTCAGGCCGGCGGTGTCGTCCCGCGCCTCCAGGACGAGCGCGTTCTCGCCGCTCCTCGATCCGCACGTCTCCGAACGAGGTCGTCCAGGCGCGGCCGGCGATGTCCCGCGCACCGCCCTGCGGGTCGGCCAGTCGGTGCCCGCGCAGCCCGGGCCGCTCGAAGCTGCCGTGGGCGTGCTCGACCAGGAGTCGGCGTGCCGTGACGCTCGCCCAGCAGAGCGGTGTGCTCACCGTCGCCCTGCGGCTCTGGACCGGCCGCGCCGGCCCACCGGACGACGGGCAGCCGGTCCGGCATCCCGCCGTCGTCGATGACGAGCTGAGTGACGGGGTCGCTCTGCGGAACGGACCGAGGGAACAGCATGGGCAGGAACTCTCCTTCATGCTGTCGTGGGCCAGCGCACGGAGGAACGGGTCGGCCGTGCGCTGGTGCTGGGCTGGTGGACGGTGGCTACTTCACGGCGCCTCGGGTGACGCCGGAGATGACCCATCGCTGGGCGAAGACGTAGACGATGCAGCAGCGGCGCCATGGCCATCAGGTAGCTCGCGAAGGCGGCGGGGTAGTTGGTCTGGAACTGGCTCTGGAAGACGTACTGCACCAGCGGCAGGGTCGCGGAGCCCGGGTCGGACAGGATGACCAGGGGCAGCAGGAAGTCGTTCCACGCCCACAGGCAGGTGAGGATGCCCACGGTGGCGTTCATCGGCGCGAGGAGCGGGAAGATCACCTTCCAGAAGACGCCCCAGGTCGATGCGCCGTCCATGGCTGCGGCCTCCTCGAGCTCACGCGGGATGGACTGGATGTAGGCCGTGAAGATGAAGATGTTGAAGGCCAGCCCGTAGACGACGTACAGCAGGATCAGGCCCAGCCGGTTGTCGAGGTGCAGCAGCGCGGTCTCCTTCGCGACCGGCAGCATGATGATCGGGAACGGCACGAACAGCGCCGACACGAAGTAGAAGTACATGACCCTTGAAGAGCTTGCGGGACATGTTGCGCGCGATGGCGTAGGCCACCATCGAGTTCGTGAGCAGGGTGAGAACGACGGTGCCGACGGTGATGATCGCGCTGTTCAGCGCAGTCTTGGGGTAGTCGGTCAGTCGCCATGCGTCGGCGAAGTTCGACCACTGCAGGGTCGTCGGGCAGCCCGAACCCGGTGCCGCCGAGCTGGTCGGTGGTCTTCAGGGCCGTGACGATGGCGAAGTAGAGCGGGATCGCGATCGTCAGGGACAACACGATCAGCAGCGCGGTCAGCCACCAGTTGACCGGGTCGGAGTCCTTCGTACGGCGACGGCGGCGTGCCGGTCGTGCGCTGACCGGGAGTGTCGGCTTCCTTGGCTGAAGCGGTCATCAGACTTCCATCTCCCGACGCTGGAGGAACCGTAGCTGGACGATCGAGAAGGCAACGATGACGATGAAGAAGACCACCGAGTTCGCGCTCTGGTAGCCGTACTCACCGCCTTGGAAGCCGCCCTTGTAGATGAGCAGCGCCACTGACTCGGTGTCCGTGCCCGGTCCGCCGTTCGGTGAGCGACGACGATGTGGTCGAAGACCTGGAGGAAGCTCTTCAGCGACAGCACCATGTTGATCGTGAAGAAGCCGGCGATCATCGGGAACGTGATGCTGCGGAACTGCCGCCACGGGGAGGCGCCGTCGATGGCGGCGGCCTCGTAGACCTCTTGCGGGACGGTCTGCAGACCGGCGATGTAGATGATGATGTTGAAGGCGGCCGCCTGCCAGACGGCGAGGATCACGATGCCGATCCAGGCGGTGCTCGCCTTGGTCAGCAGGGACGTGGCGAGGAAGTCGATGCCCAGCTTCTCGCCGAGCGCGGGCAGCGAGTTCGAGAACAGGTAGTTGAAGATGTAGCCGACGACGAGGACCGCCAGCACGTTGGGGATGAAGTAGACGCCACGCAGCGTCGTCTTGCACTTGATCTTGCTGTTCAGCCCCACCGCGATGCGCCAGCGACACGATGTTCACCAGGACGGTGGCGACGCCGGCGATCAGGAACGTGAACCAGTAGGCGTGGATGCACGCGGGGGTCGGTGAACAGCGCGACGTAGTTGCTGGAAGCCGACGAAGTTCGAGGGGCCGTAGCCGGGGGAGTCGGTGAAGCTGTAGTAGATGCCTTGCAGCACCGGGATCGTGTGGAACACGAAGAACAGCACCAGTGCCGGCAGCACCATCATGTAGAACGCCGTCGGGAACTTCGGTCCTCGGCCGCCGCTCGCGGCGTGCCGGTCCGCCGCCCGGGCGTCCCCGTCGGTGTCTGGACACCGGTCTTCGTCGTCGTCATGAGTTCACGGCTCCAATGCCCCAGGTCCGTCGTTGTGCGACCTTGTCCCAGTCGGAGTCGAGGTCGTCGAGGAAGCCCTTCTCGTCTCCGGTGAGCAGGAAGGTCTGCAGCAGCGGCGCGAGGGGGATCGCCGCGATGAACTGGTGGTCGGTGAAACCGACGATGCGTCCCGACTTGATGTAGCTCTGCACCCCCGACAGTGCCGGGTCGTTGTTGGCCAGTCCGTTGAGGGTGGGGATGGCCACCTGCGCCTTGCAGTAGTCACTCATCACCTTCTTCTGCATCAGGAAGTCGATGAACTTGTCGACCTCCTTGGGGTGCGTCACCGTTCCTCGCGGCCGTGATGACCACGTCGACGCCGGAGACCAGGGTCGTCTTGGCCGGGTCGTTGGTCGCGGGCAGCGCCATGCTCCCGACGGTGAACTTCGGCTTGCCGGCCCGGATCTGCGGGACCGCGTAGCTGCCGAGCAGCAGCATCGCCGACTCGCCCCTGGCGAATGCGGCGGTGCCGTCCTCGTAGCCCTTCGACAGGGGGTCGGGCTGGGTGTACTTGTACAGCTCCGCGAGCTCGCCGGCGGTCGCCTGCCAGCCCTTGGCGAACGTGGTCTTGTCGTCGAAGCGCTGCGGGAAGAAGTCGGCCGGCTGCAGCTGCGACGACAGCGGGGCCAAGCGGGGACTGAGCGGTCCATGCGTCGGCGAGCATCCCGTAGAAGGGTGTGACACCGGCGTCCTTGAACTTCTTCGCGGCCGCGATGAGCTCGTCGAACGTCTTCGGGACCGCGACGTCGTGCTTGGCGAACAGGTCCTCGTTGTAGAGCAGGCCGCTGGCGTTCGCGGCGAACGGCACGCCGTTCACCTCGCCCTTGCCGCCCGCACCGAGCGCCCCGATGACCTTCAGGTAGGCCGGGTTCACGTCGTCCAGGGACGGGTCGTCCTGGAAGTCGCGGAAGATCTTCGCGCTGGCGAACTCACCGAAGGTGCCGTTCGCGTTGAGCGTCATGACGTCCGGCACGTCGTTCTTGACCAGCCGGGTCCGCAGCGCCGTCTCGGGGTCAGCCGGGTTGTCGACGACGACGCGGACGTTCGGGTTGGCCTCTTCGAACTGCTGGGCCAGGTCCTGGAAGTACGCCTGGGCCTCCGGCTTGAACTGGAAGAACGTGATGACGGTGCGGCCGCTCGCCCCTCCCGAGCAGGCGCTGAGCAGCGGAGCAACCAGCATCAGGGCGACGAGGACGACCGACGGTCCGGCGAGTGGTTTTCACGCGTGCCCCCAAGGGACGAGAAGAGCGAGTGGTATTTTCATGCTGGATGAAAATAACTCGAATCGGCTGCCGTGACAAGGGTCACGTCCGTAGGGTGGGGCCATGACAGCCCCACCGCGGATGTCCCCGCACGCGCTCGCCGTCACGCGCCACCTGCTGGTGCACGGCCCCGCCTCCCGGGGACACCTCGGCCGGAACCTCACTCTGTCGGATGCCTCGATGTCCCGGGTGGCGCAGACCCTGGTGCGCGATGGCATCGTCGCGGAGACGCTCGACCCGCAGGTGGGCCTCGGCCGTCCGCGCCAGATCCTGTCCGCGAACCCCGCCGCCCGGAACGTCGTCGGCGTGAAGCTGACGGCGGACACCGCTTACGGCGTCGCCTGTGACCTGTACGGCTCGGTGCTGGGCTCCGCCGAGGCGCGCCTGCCTGCGCCGGGGCCCGACGGGGTCGTGCCCGTCCAGGGCACCGTCCGCGTCGTCTCCCGACTGGTGCAGCGGCTGGCGAAGCGGTTGTCTCGTCTCGACGGCGTCGGCGTCTCCGTGGGCGGCGTGGTCGACGACCATGTCGTCGTGCGCGAGGGCAGCTTCCTCGGCTGGCTCGACGTCGACCTGGCCAGTCCGCTCCAGCAGGCCCTGGGAGCCTCCGTGGTGGTCACGAACGACGTCACGGCACTTGCCCGGGAGCAGCTGTGGTTCGGGGCCGGACGCACGCACTCGACCTTCGGGCTCATCACCGTCGGCGCCGGTCTCGGCTTCGGCCTGGTCCGCGAGGGCCACGTCGTCGAGGAGCTGATCGACAACGGCCACCTGCTCGGGCACGCGCCGATCGACGCCACCGGTCCTCCCTGCGCCCTGGGACACCGCGGTTGCGTGGCGGCCTACCTGTACCGGGACGAGATCGAGGCCAGGATGGCTCGGAAGTCCGGCCTGCCGTCGTCCTTCGCCGACCTGATCCGCGACCCGGCGTACGCCGACAGCCCGTGGGTCACGCAGGCGGCTCAGGCGCTCGGCCACCTGGTGGCAACCTTCGCCGGGGCCCTGCAGACCGAACGCATCCTCCTGGCCGGCGAGGACGTCGAGCCGCTCTTCGCCTGTCGGCACATGACCGACACCATCGCCGAGCGGCTCCGGCCCGGCCCCGCCGAGACCCAGCGCTGCACCCTCGACGTGTCGGCCGCACCCCTGACGTTCATCGACTGGGCGAGAGGGGCCGCGGTCGTGAGCCTGCAGCACGTCCTCGGGGCGCTGTGACGACCTGCCTTGCTGACTCGAAACGGCCCCCGCCTGCCGAAGCAGACGGGGGCCGTTCACGGGGGGTGCCCACCCGGACGGGGGAGACCGGGCGGCGGCGCAGACGTTATCGGCTGTCGCCGTAGTGGTTCCGCTCGCGACGCGCGTGGCGGGGTAAAAAGTCAGGCCGGCGGGTTCGACGGTACGGCCGCCGCGGGCCGGTCGTACCAGGCCCGCAGGGCAGCGAGCTCGCGCGGGGTGGGCCAGGCCGACTGGACCCAGGCGGCGCCACCCGAGACCAGGCCGGGGCCGCTGTGGTGCATGAACCCGAGGGCGTGCAGGAGCTCGTGCCCGGCCGCCCGGCGGCGGTAGCCGGCCAGCGGCATCTGGGCGAACCGGGTGTTCAGCCGCAGCGTCCCGGTGCCCCAGTCGAACTCGGCGCCGCGGTCGTCGTCGTCGAGGAGTGCCTTGACGACGTGGATGCACACGGCTGCCGGGTAGTCCGCGCACTCCACGCCCGGCGCGTACAGCAGCCTGAGCCCGTCGACCCGCTGGTCGACGAAGCGCGCCTGGTCGCGCAGACCCCAGACGTTGAGCGGAGCCTCGAGCACGAAGGTGCTCCCCGGGTCGTGCGGGTAGCACAGCGCCAGCTCGACGACCTGGGGCGTGTCGAGGTTCTCGCAGGGTCGCGCTGCACCGTGGGCGGGGGTGGTGACGCCGAGTGTCAGGCCGGCCGCGAGCAACGCGAGCGCCACCAACGAGGCGATCTTCCTCATGCGATCTCCGGTCTCGACCCAGGCATCCTTCTCGGCTACGGCGCGTGGTGGCGGGTCAGCCCTTGACGTAGAAGGCGTTGGTCTGGGAGCGCGAGGGGTCGGCCGCGGTCGGGTCGAGGGCGGCGAAGGTGAAGTAGACCTCCTCGGTCTTGCCGGTTGCGCTGTTGGTGCAGAGGTAGTCCTTGGGTCGGTTCACGGCCAGCCTGAGGGTGCAGCCCTTCTGGGTGACGTACAGGTCGTCCAGCTTGCTGCGGACGACTGCGACCTCGTCGGTGGACCTGACCACCGCCGTGGTCGAGCTCTGCGACGTCAACGTGCCCGGGGAGACGGGTAACGGCAGGTTGGCGGGCCAGGTGCTCGGACGATCCGCCACCACCCTGGGCCGTGGCAGCACCCCCCACGAGACCGACGACACTCAGCGTTGCGGTGAACACCGTGGTAGCAGCGAGCTTGTTCATGGGCTTCTCCTCGGACCGGCAGATCGTGGACGTCCTGCCTAGGGGGGCGTAGTTACTACGATCCACTCGCCGTGGTCTCGGGGGCCATCAGACGTTGGTCCTAGTACCCCTGTGCAGGCGTGGCAATAGGTCTTCTGGGGGATGTGGTGACTAGATAGAGGCAGAGGGCGTTCGACCCACCTCGACAGCGCCCGGCCGCGGGCGCGACAAGCGCGGCCCGGGCGGCTGGAGCGGGACCCGATCCCGGAATCGTGCGGTCACGGTTGGAGGTGGCCGGCGCGCGGGGGCTCGGGCGCCGGCCCACTCCTCACCTTGACCCGTCCGGCGATGGGGGGGCGCAAGACGGAGCAAGACGCATCGGGGGTCAGGTGTCGGTCGAGAGGCGGTGGCCTTCCGGGACGGTCGGCCTGTTCTCGTCACCCAAGATCCTCCGGCCACAGTCGGGACGCCACTAGCCATTGGTCCTAGTACCCCCGTGCCTCACCGGGAACGGCGCAGCGGGACCAGAGATTCCTCGCCAAATCTCTCGTTTATCGATATATTCCTCTCGTGTGTCAATCGAAGGAGAGCTCATGGGAAAGCTGACCCTGCTCGCGCTGCGCATCGTCCTCGCGGTAGCGCTCGCCGGCTCGCTGTTCGTGCAGGCGGTGATGGTGCCCCTTCTCGCGACCGACCTGAGCGAGGACTTCGGCCCGGACGTCGCCGACGTGGCCGCCCCGCTGATCGTGACCACCGTCCTGGGCATCGTGACCATCCAGGTCACGCTGGTCTGCGTCTGGCGGCTGCTGACCATGGTGCGGCGGGGAACGGTCTTCTCCCACGACGCCTTCCGTTACGTGGACGTCGTGATCGGCGCGATCGCAGCGGCCTCCCTGCTCACGTTCGGACTCGGCGTCATCCTCGCGCCCGGCGAGGCCGCTGCTCCGGGCATGGTCCTCCTGATCGGAGGTGCAGGGGTGCTGGTCGCCGGGATCGCCCTCATCGTCGTCGTGCTGCGCATGCTGCTCGCCCAGGCGGTCGCCCGCGACACCGAGGCGCACCGCCTGCAGTCCGAGCTGAACGAGGTGATCTGATGCCGATCGTCGTCGACATCGACGTGATGCTGGCCAGGCGCAAGATGTCCGTGGGCGCGCTCGCGGAACGCGTCGGGATCACGCCGGCCAACCTCGCGGTGCTCAAGAACGGTCGCGCCAAGGCGGTGCGCTTCACCACGCTCGCCGCACTGTGCGACGCCCTCGGGTGCCAGCCCGGTGACCTGCTGCGCTGGGAGCCCGAGTACGCCGCCGGCGCAACTCTGGACACTTCCGCACCAACCGGACTACGGTCGGCCGGACAGAAACGGGGGACTAGCCATGGTCCGCACGACTCGGCGTGCAGCAGCAGCGACGGTGATGACACTCGTCGCATCCACGATGACCCTCGTCGCGGTCACGCAACCAGCCGGTGCAGCGCCCTGCACCCCGGCCGATGCGCCCCCGCAGGTGCTCGCCGTGACCGCGGAGGACGTGACGTTCCTCGGACCGGGCCGCAACCCGGAGATGCACGTGACCGTCCGGAACGCCTGCGGCGGCACCTCGGCGTACTCCTGCGACACCGACGTCGCGACGAGCTCGTGCACCGGTCTGGAGCTGCGGTTGCGCCGCAGTGGCGCCATCGGGTCCCAGGCACGCTTCTGCGCCCACCGGCGCGGCACGGACAGCGACGGATCCGGGGCGGGGCCGACGGCGACCGCCACACCGGGCGTCTACGACTACCCGCTGAGCCTGTTCTGGTCGTTGGAGTACCTCGACGACACGGACCAGCCGGCGATGACGAACGCGTGCGCCGGACCCTGGGACGTCATCGTGACCCCGAGCAACACCTCCCAGGTCAACGGCACCTACACCACCACCCGCGGCGAGCCGTTCACGGCCACGGAGGTCTTCTCCCTGTACCGCGGTTCCCGGCTCACCGCGAACGCGTCCCCGGAGCCGGTCCGCCGCGGCGCGACGGTCACCGTCAAGGGGCGGCTGACCCGACAGATGCTCGCCGCGGACCGCCTGGACACCGGCGCGAACAGCGCGCGGTACGTCGCCTTCGGCGGGGAGCGCGTGCTCCTGCAGCGGCGCACCCTGTCCGGGTCCTACACCACCCTCAGGACGGTCCGCACCGACAAGAGCGGCTACCTGACCACCAGGCTCAGGGCTCTTCGCGAGGACCGCTGCTACCGCTGGGTCTACCGGGGCAGTCCCACCACGCTGCGCCGTCACCTCGGGCGGCGACTGCGTCCACGTCCGTCGCTGAGGCCGCTACGGATCAGGAACATCCGAGGAGGCTCGCGACGGCGGTGTGGCCGCGAGTCCGGGCGTGCTCCAACGGGGTGACTCCGTCCCGGTCCGCGATGGAACGATCCGCTCCGGCGGCGAGGAGCAGGCGCACGATCGCCTGGTGGTCGTGACCGCCGCCCCCGAGGATGACTGCCTCGAGCAACGCCGTCCACCCGAGCCGGTTGACGTGGTCGACGTCGATCCCGGTCCTCAGGACGCGCCGCACGTACTCGACGTGTCCGCGCTCGCTGGCGGGGATCAGCGAGGTGCCGCCGTAGCGGTTGAGGATCGTCAGGTCGGGCCCGGCCGGGAGGAGCACCTCGAGCATCCGCACGCTTCCTGTCACCCCCGTGACCAGCCAGGGCGTGTCGTGCTGATGGTCCAGGGCGTCGGGGTCGGCGCCCACGATGACGAGGAGCCGGGCGACGTCGACACGGTCGTGGGTCACCGCGAGGAGGAGCGCCGTCCGACCGAGCGGGTCACGGTGGTCGACCTCTGCACCGGCTCGGAGGGCGCGGGCGACCTGGTCGGCATCACCGGCCGCGGCCGCTCGGAGCAGGGTGCTGTCCGGGTCGGTGATCTCGGCCGGGTCGAGGGCCCTGCGCAGTGTCGCTTCGAGAGCGGGGTAGCCGCGCTGCTGCGCCATCTGCAGCGGTGTGAGTGCCTCGTTGCCCGACTTCCGGGTCAGCTCGACGCCTCCAGCGACCAGGGCCCGGACCGTGTCGACGTAGCGCGTCGTGTCCTCGCCCAGCCAGACGGCCTCGTGGATCGCCTGGTACCCGATCCGGTTCACGTGGTCGCGGTCGATGCCGACCGAGAGCAGCCGGCCGACCACCGCGGCGTGGCCACGTTCGGCCGCGCGGATCAGTCCGGTGCCGTTCCAGCCGTCCTTGGAGTTCACACGTGCGCCGTGCTCGAGGGTCAGGTCCAGCAGCTTGAGATAGCCCTCGCTGGTGGCGATGAGGTACGGCGACTGTTCGGTGTCGTCCTTGGCGTTGACGTCGCCCCCGCGCTCGATCAGCGATGCCGCGCGCCGTACGTCGTTGTCCCACGCCGCGTCGCGGAGCTGCTCGTCGAGTGCGACCCGTCGCGGCCCGACCGGGTCGCTCGTGCCGGTCCCGGGAGCGTCCGTCGAGCACGTCGCCAGGCCCAGGAGTCCGGCGACCATGACCGCGGTGCGCACCAGTAGCACCGCGTCATGCGCTTCTCAGCGCCCCTGACGGGTGTGGCCGGCGCCGAACGGGTCGGTGACGACCTCGTAGGGCGGCGTGGCGACCGCCTCGTCGAACTTGCTGTCGACGTAGAGGATTCGACCGTCGCAGGACCTTGGCCGTGGTCAGGACGCGGGTCGGGTCGCTGGCCCGCTCACGGACGAGCCGGGCCGAGGTGCCGTCGGCCGTCAGGCGCAGGCTGGTGACGACGTGGGAGAAGTTGCGCACGACCGTCAGCCGCGTCCCCCGGAGGACCAGGCCGTCCGCGTTGACCAGGTCGGCGCCGCCGGTGTCGACCTCCGTGACCGAGCCGTCCTCGAGGTCGAAGCGCCACAGCCGACCGGTGTTTCCCTGGGCGACCACGAGCGCGCTGCGGTCGGGGGCGGTGACGATGCCGCCGAGGTTGAACCCGGCTCGGAGTCTCGATGGTGCCGCTGGCGTCGGACCAGAGGTCGACCTCGAAGCTCCCGTGCTCGCGGGCGACGCGGAAGATCTGGGCAGCGTTGGAGTTGGTGAAGTAGGCCGCACCGTCCGGACCGACCCAGACGTCGTTGAGGAAGACGTTGTCGGCCGGCGCGCGCAGTGCCGCGAGCAGCTCCCCGGACCGGTTGTAGACCCACAGGTCGGGACGACCGGTGCCGAGGCCGTTCGGCCCGCCGGCGATGTAGACGTTGCCCGCCTTGTCGGTCGTGATGCCGCGTGCGGTGAAGCGGCCGTCGGTGCCGTCCCCACGCAGCCACTCCTCGGTGGACAGACGACCCGGCCGTTCCGCGATGGATCTCGCCGCCGGTGACCTCGCTGACGTAGAAGGTGCCTCGACGCTCGTCGGCGCCGATCCCCTCGAACTTCGAGCCTCCGGGGTCACCGGTGAGCTGGTAGACGTCGGGTCGGCTGCCGTGGTCTGCCGTGGCGGGAGCGGCGAGCACTGTTGCAGGCAGCATCGCGCCCGCGAGGAGGGAGACGAGTGTGAGCTTCATGTGCTGGTCCCTTCGGACGAACAACTGGGTGAGGGCGGTGTGTCCTCACAGCGTGCCCCTCCCAGGCGCGTGGGGACGTCGGGCAACGGGCCACCCACGGATAGCCAACTGGATGATGTCGACCGGGCGGCTGGTCCGTAGGCTGGTCGGCCATGGAGGGCCCCGGGCGCGCAGCCGACACCCCGACCCACCCCGTCGGCAGCCACGGCATCCTCGCGTCCGCCAGCCCGCCTCGACCGGTGGCTGCACCTGGTCCTGGTCGCGCTGGTCGTCACCTCTGCGCTGCGCTACGTCAGTCGACACGGCCTCGGAACCCCGGGCGTGCTGATCCTCGCCGGTGCCGCCTGCCTGATCGCGGTGTACGCCGCCCGTCCCCTGGTGCGCGGCCGCTCGTGGTGGCCGACCGTGTGGGTGAGCATCCTGACGCTGGGTTGGACTGCGCTGACCCTGGTCGCGCCGTCGTTCGCCTGGACCGCGGTGCCGCTCGCCTTCGCGGCCCTGGAGGTGCTCGCGTTCCCGTACGCCGTCGGGGTCGTGGTGTTCATGACGGTCGTGGTCAGCTGTCGGCTGGTTGCGGATCATCGACGAGTTCGACCCGACGGTGATCGCCGGCCCGGTCGGGATCGCCTTGGTGACCGTGCTCGCCTACCGAACCTTGCAGCGAGAGTCCCTGTCGAGGCAGCGGGTCCTCGACGAGCTCGTCGAGGCCCAGGAGGACCTGGCGGCGGTCCAGCGTCGCTCCGGTGCGCTGGCCGAGCGGACCCGGCTCTCCCGAGAGATCCACGACTCCGTCGGTCAAGGACTCTCGAGCATCAACCTGCTGCTGAACGCGGCTGAGCAGGACTGGGACCGCCATCCCGACGCGGCTCGGTCGCACGTGCGGACGGCCGCGAGCTCGGCCCGCTCCGGGCTCGACGAGGTGCGCCGTGTCGTCCGCGACCTGGCGCCCGCCGAGCTCGAGGGACCCGACGGCGTCGACGCGCTTCCTGCGGCGCTCGCACGGCTCACCGCGCAGAACGGTTCGGCGCTCGCCGTCCGGGTGCGGGTCCACGGGGCGCCGACAGCGGTGCCCGCCGACGTGGCGAGCGCCATCCTGCGGACCGCCCGCGGCGCACTCGCCAACGTCGTCGAGCACTCCGGCGCCCGGCACGCCGTCGTCAGCCTCACCTACAACGCCGACGAGGTGCTCCTCGACGTGCGGGACGACGGCACCGGGTTCGACCCTCGTCGAACGCGGGCCGCCAGTCTGCGCGGGCGCGGGCTGAGGGGGATCCAGGAGCGAGCCGAGAGCCTCGGCGGACGTGCCACGATCGAGAGCGCGCCGGGTGAGGGAACCACCGTGTCGGTGGCGTTCTCGGTCGAGGAGGGTGTTCGCGAATGAGCGTCATCAAGGTGGTGCTCGTCGACGACCACCCCGTGGTGCGCGCGGGCCTGCGCGCACTCATCGACGGACAGGACGACCTGTCGGTCGTCGGGGAGGCCGGCGACGTGGCGGGCGCTGAGCGCGTCGTCGTGGCCGAGCGGCCCGAGGTCGTCCTGATGGATCTCAACCTGGGGGACGGCCCGGGCGGAGCCGAGGCAACCGCGCGACTGACGGCCCTGCCCGAGCCGCCCGGGGTGCTCGTGCTCACGACGTACGACACCGAGGCGGACATCCTCCGGGCCCTGGATGCGGGCGCCAAGGGCTACCTGCTCAAGGACGCGCCGCCCGAGGAGCTCTGGGCCGGCATCCGCTCGACGGCGCGCGGGGAGACGGTCCTGGCTCCGTCTGTGGCTGCCACGCTGGTCCGGCGGGCTGCCGCGCCCGGCCCGGTCGTCACCGAGCGCGAGGTCGAGGTGCTCGAGCTGCTCGCTCGGGGACTCGGCAACAAGCAGATGGCCCGCGAGCTCTACGTCTCCGAGGCGACCGTCAAGTCCCACCTCTCCCACGTCTACACCAAGCTCGGCGTCGACACCCGGTCCGGCGCGGTGGCCGCCGCGATCGAGCGGCGCATCATCCGACCCTGAACGGGTGCAGTCCTCAGAACAGCCCGAGTCCCGGGACGTGCCACCCGAACCACGGACCCAGTCGCCGCTCACTGACCCGGTCGACCACGAGAGAGCTGACGCGGGACCACCCGCTGGTGCTCCAGCGGTAGGTGGTCTCCCGGCCCCGGAGTCGTCCGGACGGCTGGGGGTCGACGACGCGACGCCGGATGAGCCCGGGCGGGTCGGCGTCGGTGCGCTGCCACCCGAGGATGCCGGAGCCGGCGCTGTCGATGCCCCAGGTCCGGTCACGTTCGGGCGTGCGGAGGGTCGCGAGGGAGCCGTTCCGCCAGGCCAGCACCCAGTAGTACCGCGCGTGCACACCGGCTGAGGCGCCGAGGACCAGCTCCCGGCCGGGCCGGCCGTCGATCGTGGCGGCGCCCAGCCACAGCGGGCCGGACCACTGGAACGTCCCTCGGGTCACCTCCTCGACCCGCGACGGAGACGTCCGGACCCGGACGGTGGCGGACCCGTGCTCCGCCCCGTTGGCCCCCCGTCTGACGAGGGCGACGGTGTCGACCCTCCCGTCGCCGTTCACGTCCGCCCGGGCGACGACGTGGCAGCGGGGCTGGCCCCCGCACACGGGTACGGCGGCCGGCGCGGCCGTCGGTGCCAGGACGAGAGCCGCTGGAGCGACGGTCGAGAACAGCAACGTGAGGGCGGTCCGAGTGCGCATGCCTAGGCGCCCGGACGCTCGACGGGAGACGACGAGAGGTCGAGCGTGTGCGCACCGCGTTGCGCCTTGGCCGAGAGGTAGCGGTGGTTCGCGGGGGAGACGTGCACGGCCGTGGGCACCCGGGACGCGACGGTGATGCCGAGCCGGTCGAGCTGGCAGGCCTTGTCGGGGTTGTTGCTCAGCAGGTCGACGCGGGTCTCTCCCAGGGCGTGCAGCATCTGGGCGGCGACCGTGTAGTCGCGCAGGTCCTTGGCGTAGCCCAGGGCGACGTTCGCGTCGTACGTGTCGAGCCCGGCGTCCTGGAGGGCGTAGGCGTCGAGCTTTGCGTACAGGCCGATGCCGCGCCCCTCCTGCCGGAGGTAGAGCAGGTAGCCGCCGCGCTCGTCGATCCGCTCCACGGCCTCACGCAGCTGTGGGCCGCAGTCGCACCGCTGGCTGCCGAACACGTCTCCGGTCAGGCACTCGCTGTGCAGCCGGACCAGCGGTGGCGGTCCGTCGGCGGACGCGACGGGAGCGACCGACCGGTCTCCCAGCCCGAGTGCGAGGTGCTCCCCGCCGTCGGCGAGGCCCTGGAAGGTGAACACGCGCGCCGTCGCGGTGAACCCGTCCGACAGGCGCAACGGGACGGTCAGCTGGGTGCGGACGACAGCGGTCTCGGTCATGTCAGTCCATCCGGAACCGGGACGAGAGGGCGTACCTCATCAGCACGACGTCACCGATGCGGCGCACGTCCGCGAGCGTGGCCCGGTTGTCCGGGTTCCAGGGGAAGGGGCCGTCGCCCACGAACCGGCGGCCCTGCGGGTCTCCGACGAAGAAGGGCGCGACGACGAGGTGCAGCTCGTCGGCGAGGTCCGCGGTGAGGAACTGGGTGTGCACCGAGCTGCCCCCCTCGACCAGGAGCCGTCGCACGCCCCGTGCGTGCAGGTCCTCGCTCAGCTTGCGTACGTCGACCCGCCGACCGCCGTCCACCACGGTCGCCACCCGGCCCAGTCGCTCACGGGCACGGTCGACGGTCTCCGTGGGGCAGTAGACGAGCTTGTCGCTGTCACCGGTGCTGAAGAAGCGGGCGCAGGGCTCGAGGTCCGCGTGCTGGGTGACGGTGACCTTCATGGGGGAGGGGCAGAGCCCGCGCGCCACCCGCTGCGCCCGCCGCGAGGAAGACCGCACGAGCAGGCGCGGGTCGTCGTTGCGGACCGTGGCGGCGCCGACCAGGATGGCGTCCGACTCGGCGCGCACCCCGTCGACGCGGTCGAAGTCGGCGTCGTTGGAGAACAGCACCCGCTCCTCGCCCGGGCCGTCGAGGTAGGCGTCGAGCGACATGCCGCAGCTGAGCACGGTGTACGGACGATCAGCCACGCGCAGCCCCCTCCAGACCCTCCAGGTCGGCAACCGTATCGGGCTCCCGGCGACGGCGCACCGTCTCGACGACGAGAACTGCCACGCCGGGCAGGCTCGCGACGAGGACCAGGACGCCGTACACGACGGCGGTCGTGACCCCCGCGGACGCGCCCAGCCCGGCCGCGCCGAACGCCCACGCGGCGACGCCCTCCCGTGGTCCCCAGCCGGCGATGTTCGCCGGGACCGCCGTCGCGATGAACACGAGCAGCGCGAGGGGGAGCAGCTGGGCCGGCGACGCCGTCACGCCCGCGGCGTGGGCGGCGAGCAGGAAGACGGACAGGTGACCGACGACCGCGAGCACGGAGAGCAGGACGGCACCGGGCACGGCGCCGCCGATGACCAGCGCGCGGGCGTCCGACCGGAGGACCGGGACGGTGACCGGTACGACGAGGACGAGGGCGACCAGCACGACGGCGCCGACGATCAGCCCGGCGGGCATCGAGGACCGGATCGGCGACGGCATCAGGAGCAGCACCGGGACCGCCACGGCGACCTGGGCGGCCTGGCCGGCGAACCGTTCCCAGGCGACGGCCCGCAGGGCACGCCCGGTGTGGCCGACGTCCCGGCCGTGGCGGACACCACGGTGCACGTCGCCCAGCGACCCCGCCGGGAAGGGTGGTGTTGAGCAGCTGCGAGCGGTACGACGCGGCGACCGCCGTGCGCAGCGGCAGGTCGAGGCCGAGCCCGCCTGCCACGAGCCGCCACCTCCAGGCGCACGCAGACCGTCGTGGGCACGGTGATGGCCGCCGCCGCGAGGAGCGACCATCCGTCGACGGCGTGCAGACCCTCGACGAACGGGCCGGTGCCGAGCTTGGCGACCAGCAGGACGAGGACCGCTGCTCCGGCGAGCAGCTGTGCCCGGCGCCAGGTCAGCCACCTCGGTCTGGTCATGCCGCCACCTCCGAGAGGACGCGGGCGACCCGGCTGGTGGTCGACGGCCAGCCGGCCAGGGAGGCGCGACGGACCTGCGCCGCCGCCCGCAGCTCCGCCCGCAGCGCGTCGTCGGTCAGCCATCGGCGCAGGGCCAGCCCGAGGGCGACCTCGTCACCCGGCGGCACCAGCAGGCCCGGGCCGGCGGCCGTCCGGCAGCAGCGCCCAGCGCCTCGGGCACGCCGCCCACGCAGGTGGCGACCACCGGCAGCCCACGGGCGAGCGCCTCGGTGACCACCATCCCGTAGCTCTCCAGCCGGGTCGGCAGCACCAGCACGTCGGCCTGTGCGTACGCCGCGGCCAGAGCGTCGCCCTGCAAGCGGGCCGGCGAAGCTGACCAGGTCCTCGAGGCCGTCCCGGTCGACCTGCGCCCGGACCCGGGCGACGTAGGCGGGATCCGGTGCCAGCGAGCCGACGAGGGTGCACCGCCAGGGCAGGTCCGTGACGGTCGCGAGCGCCGACAGCAGCACCTCGTGGCCCTTGTGCCGGGTGACCGCCGCGACGCAGAGCAGCTCGCCGCCGGTGCGCGTGCCCGGCGCCAGACCCGCCGCCTCGACACCCGGGCTCGGCCACGTGCAGCCGCTCGGCGCGCAGGCCGCGGTGCTCGACGAGCCAGCCGCGGGTCCACGCGCTGGTGGTGAGCACGGCGCGGGCGGACTCCAGCACCTCACGCTCCTCGGGACCCAGCGGCATGTGGACCAGGACCACCAGCCGGACGCGGGACGAGCACTGCGCACCAGCACCTCGGCCGCCGCCGACGCGATCAGCCCGTCCACGAGCAGCACGCTGTCGTCCGGGACCGCGGCGACCACCCGGGCCAGCCCGTCGAGGGCGGCCCGCGTCCGGTCGGGGCCAGGCCCCGGGCACGGCGTGCTCGTGCACCGACCACCCGTGCGTGCGGAGACCGTCGAGCAGCCGCCGGTCGTAGGCGTTGCCGCCGCTCGGCCGGTCCGGGTCGTCGAGCCCCTCCGGGACGACCGCGTGCGACGCGTCGCGGTCATATGCGCCCGCTCGTAGCTCGCCCACGCGACGTGGCGACTCGTGCAGCGTCACCGCGATCGCCGCCAGCTCGCGCGCGCCCTCGCCCAGCGCCCCGTCCCGGACCCGTGTCGGCCAGCCGGTCCGCGACGAGCTGCGGCCAGCACCTCGGTCGTGGTGTTCACGCCGGCGAGCGTGCGGGTCGTCGTCGAGGTTGCGGTAGGACAGCGCGCCGACGATCGGCGGCAGCTCCTCGGCCGCCCGGCCGATGTCGACGACGATGCCGTCGCCGTCGAGCCGGTCCCGACGGAACGTCGCGTCGACCACGAACGTCGCGCCGTGCAGCCGCTGCGCCGGGCCGAACACCTCGCCGCGCAGGCTGTGCGCGACCATCATGTGGTCGCGGACGGTCACGCTGAACACGGCATCGACCCCGTCTCGTAGGTGAGGGTGTGGCAGAGCGCCGGCAGGTCTCCGTCGGCGAGCCGCGGCATCACCGTCGGGCAGCTCGTCGAACCGGGACTCGCCGGTCAGCAGCACGTCGAACGCCGGGTCCCGCAGCAGCTCCAGGGCGAGGGCGAGCCGGTCCCGCGTCGTACGGCGTCCGCGTCGCGCCGCCGCGACGGTGCCGACCTGGCTGGCCCGGACCGCCAGCCGCCCGGAGTGGAACGCGCCGCCCAGCGAGACGTGCGTCTCGGCATCGCCGTACCAGCTGAGCTCGAGCACCTCCGCCTCCGGCGCGAGCAGGTCGAGGGAGCAGCTGCAGCCCGGCCGAGGTCGCGGTGGTGTGCACGACCAGGTCGCGGCCGCCGGTGGCGTCGTCCGGCAGCGAGAACTCCGCGCCCAGCGCGGCCGCGACGGCGGCACGGGAGGCGTCGACGTCCACGAGCGTCACCTGCGACGCCGGGCATCTGCGCGAGCAGCCGGGCGACGCAGCAGCCGACCATGCCGGCGCCCACCACGGCTGACCCGGTCGCCGACCAGCGGCGCCGGCGTCCCACAGGGCGTTCACGGCGGTCTCGACGGTCCCGGCCAGCACGGCGCGGGCCGGCGGCACGCCGTCGGGCACGACGGTCAGGGCGTCGACCGGGACGACGTACGCGGTCTGGTGGGGGTAGAGGCAGAACACCGTCCGGCCCTGCAGCGAGGGCGGGCCCCTCCTCGACGACGCCGACGTTGAGGTAGCCGTACTTCACCGGCCCCGGGAAGTCGCCGTCCTGGAACGGCGCGCGCATCACGGCGTACTGGCTGACCGGCACGCGCCCCCGGAAGACCAGCGCCTCCGTGCCGCGGCTGACCCCGGACCGCAGCGTGCGCACGAGCGCCTCGCCCGGTCCCGGGCGCGCCAGCGGGCACCGGCCGGATCTCGCCGGCGCCGGGCTCGCGCACCCAGAACGCCCGTGCCTCTGTCTCCATCGACCTTCCCACCCGGCTCCGTGTGAACCGGAGCCGCCACCTGTCCGTACTACCTGCTGTCCCCCATGAACGGAGCCCGAGTGCGGATGGTTCAACGCGGCCCGATCCTCGGCCTGCTGCAGGCGCTGCCGACCGGTGTGCGTCCGAACGCGTCGGCGGGTGGCGACGTGAGGCGGCGACGGGTGTTCGCCACGGTGGGGACCGTGCTCGCGCTCGCGCTGGTGCTGGTTCGGGCTCACGGCCCCGGACCAGCTCGCGCTCCTGACGCCGTCGGCGTTCCTGCAGATCCCGCTCGAGATCCTGTGCTGCTCGCGCTCGTGCTGGTGCTGCCCGCCCGCGCGGCCCGGGTCACGGTGGTCGTCCTGGGGGTCGGTGCTCGGGCTGCTGACGGTGGTCAAGGTGCTCGACATGGGCTTCTACGCGGCGCTCAACCGGCCCTTCGACTCGGTGATCGACTGGCGCTACCTCGGCTCGGCCGTCGGGCTGGTCGACGACTCGGTGGGCCGGACCGCCGGCGATCGGCGGCGGTGGTCCTCGCGGCGCTGGCCGTCGCTCGCGCTGCTGGTGCTGATGCCGCTGGCGCTGCTGCGGCTGGCCCGGGTCGCGACCCGGCACCGCGGCGGACGCTGCGGGTGGCCGTCGCCGCTCGGCGCCGCGCTGGGTCGCTCTGCGCGGTGCTCGGCGTGCACGCGGCCGCCGGCGTGCCGGTCGCCTCGACCAGCACGACCGCGCGTACGCCTTCGGCCAGGTGAGCCGGATCCCCTCCGAGCTGCGCGACCAGCGCGCCTTCGCCCGGGCGGCGCAGGCCGACCCGCTCGCGTCGTACGCCGGCCAGCGAGCTGCTCACCGGGCTGCGCGGCAAGGACGTGCTGTTCGTGTTCGTCGAGAGCTACGGCCGGGTCGCGGTCGCAGGACTCCGACGATGGCGCCCGGCGTCGACCGCGGTCCTCGACGACGGCACCCGCCGGCTCGACGCGGCCGGCTTCGCGCTCGCGCAGCGCCTTCCTCACCTCGCCGACCTTCGGCGCGATCAGCTGGCTGGCGCACTCGACGCTGCAGTCCGGGCTCTGGGTCGACAGCCAGCAGCGGTACGACGTGCTGGTGACCAGCCCACGGCTTCACGCTCAGCCAGGCCTTCGGGCGGGCCGGCTGGCGCACGGTCAGCGACGTCCCGGCCGACACCCACGACTGGCCGCAGGGCGCGTTCTACCACTACGACCAGCTCTACGACTCGCGCAACGTCGGCTACCGCGGGCCCGCGGTTCGGCTACCCGACGATGCCCGACCAGTACACCCTCGACGCGTTCCACCGGCTCGAGCTCGCGCCGGCAGCACCGCCGCCCGGTGATGGCGGAGATCGACCTGATCACCAGCCACGCGCCGTGGTCCCGGACCCCGCACATGATCGACCAGGCCGCCGTCGGGGACGGGTCGGTGTTCGACGGGATGCCGGAGCAGGCGCCCTCCGAGACGGTGCATCTGGCGCTCGCCCGACCGGGTGCGGGCGGCGTACGGCCAGTCCATCGAGTACTCCCTGACGGCGCTCGTGTCGTTCCTCGAGCACTACGGCGACGACGACACGGTGCTGGTCTTCCTCGGCGACCACCAGCCGGCCCCGATCGTCTCCGGCGAGCGACGCCGACCACGACGTGCCGGTCACGGTGGTCGCCAAGGACCCGGCCGTGCTCCGCCGCATCGACGCCTGGCAGCTGGCAGCCCGGGTCTGCACCCGGGCCGCGACGCGCCGGTGTGGCGGATGGACGCGTTCCGCGACCGGTTCCTGCCGCGTTCGGGCCATGAGCAGCCACACTGGACCTCCCGGAGCGATTCCGCCGTATCCAGAGGGGAGGTCAGATGCCCGAGCACGAGGTCGCGCTGATGCAGCAGCTGCACGACGAGCACGCCGGCGCGCTCTGGCGCTACTGCCTGCAGCCTGACCGGCCACGACCGGGCGCGCGCCGAGGACGTCACCCAGGAGACCCTGCTGCGCGCCTGGCGCAACCCTCCGTCCTCGACCGCCCCGCGCCGGCCGTGCGGGCCTGGCTGTTCACCGTCGCCCGCAACATCGTCATCGACGAGTGGCGCACCCGCCGGTCCCGGTCCGAGATGACCGTGGCCGAGGTCCCGGAGCGCCGGCGAGGGCGACCGCACCGACCGGCTGCTGCTGTCCTGGGTGGTCGCCGACGCGCTCACCAAGCTGTCGGAGGAGCACCGGGCCGTGCTGCTCGAGTGCTACTACCGCGGCCTGCCGGTGGCGGAGGCGGCCCGCCACCTCGGCGTGCCGGAGGGCACCGTGAAGTCCCGCACCCACTACGCGCTGCGGGCGCTGCGGCTGGCGCTGGAGGAGATGGGGGTGACGGCATGAGCTGCGACTTCGCGCACCAGGACGGCGCCTACGTCCTCGGGGCCCTGTCGTCGGCCGAGCGGCTGGCGTTCGAGCAGCACCTCGACACGCTGCGCCGACTGTGCTCGCGGCGGTCCGGCGAGCTCGCCGGGCTGCCCGGGCTGCTGGCCCGCGTCGACCCGAGCGTCCTCGAGGACCCGCCCGGTGTCCGAGCCGGTCCCGGACACCCTGCTGCCCCGCCTCGTCGCCGACGTACGCCGGACCCGGCGCGTCGTGCACGTGCTCACCGGCGGCGTCGCGGCGGCCGCCCTGGTGGTCGCCGGCGTCGTCCCGGTCCTGGTCGCGGGGCGACCGGTCTCGGAGCGGTACGCCGCAGGCGTCACCGCCGGCCGCCACCGGCGACCGCGACGCCCCGACAGGCGATGGCGGCGCTGCGCCGGTGCACCGGTCCGGGCCAGCCTGGCGCTCGAGCCGGTCGCCTGGGGGACGCGCCTCGACCTGGCCTGCACCTACGCCCCGCGCCCCGACCAGTACCGAGCTGCCCCAGCGGCCGCGACGTACGTCCTGGTCGTGCGGACCCGCGGCGGTCGCAGCGAGCAGGTCGGCACCTGGCGCTCGGTGCAGCGGCAAGACGATGCGGCTCCTGGCGGCCACGGCTTCGCGGCGAGCCGACATCGCCTCAGTGGAGGTGCGCACCACGAGCGGACTGCGGGTTCTCCAGCTCACTGCCTGACCGGCGGGGGACCGTCCGGACGAGCAGCACGGCGCCGCCGACGATCGCGACGGCCTCGGAGATGGCCGCGGTCCAGACCGGCCAACCGACCCAGTGCTCGTGCACGCCGAACAGGCCCACCGTCGTCGCCGTGATGAACGCGCCGAGCGTCGAGACCCCGAAGCCGAGGGCCAGGAACGCCGGGATCCAGTGCCGCCACCACACCAGCAGACCGGCGATGACCACCCCACCCGCGAAGTTGAGCAGGAACGACGGTCCGATGATGTTGTCGTCGCGGAACACGTCGAACCACAGGTAGAGGTGCACCGCCGCCGAGACGAGCACCGCAGCGGCTGTCACGAGTCGCAAGTTCACGGCCTTCTCCGTTCACCAGGGTCACCCCGGCGGGCACCGGGGCTTACACGGGGAGACGGTGCTGGGAGCGGTGTCGGTTCACCTGCCGGCGCGGGCGTTCGAGAAACGGCCCACGGGTCACCGGCGCAGCGCGGGCCGTCCGGAGAAGGCGGCGCGCAGCAGGCCGGCGTTCTGGTCGGCGACGTAGGCCAGCAGCACCGACTGGGTCGCCGGGTCGATGGCCGCGTAGTCGGGTCCGGCGTCCGGGACGTAGACCGTGGTCAGCGTGACCTGGGCGTTGCGTCGCGCGACGATCGACCAGGACGAGCCGAGCGACGGCGCAACGCCGGTCGTGGTCGGGGCAGCGGCCCATCCGTCGTACCGGGTGAGGATCTTGTCCACCGGGATGTCGGGAGGGCTGGCCGTCGGCCGGAGACCGAACCGCTGCGCGACCTGGGTCCCCGCCACCTTCGTGCAGCCGATGCCGCGGGCCATGAACTGGCGCACCCACACCTTGGCCGCGCGTTCGGAGGAGTACACCGTGATGGTCCGGTAGGTCTGCCGGTTCCCCTCGGCGGAGAACCCGTCAGCGGTGGCGACGACCTTCCGGTCGGACGGGAACGGCGTGCGGGTCCAGGCCGAGCAGGGTGGCAGGCGGCGTGGCCCGGTCGCGATGGTGTCGCCGGCCGCGGCGTACCTCGTCGACGTGCTGTACGGCGCGTGGCCGCCGCCGTCGAGCGCCCCGAGGACGGCCCGGCTGAAGTGCAGTGGCTTCACGTCTGCCCCGGCGTCCCCGCTGCACGCGCTCATCGTGGCGGCGAGCGCGGTGGCGGCGGCGACGGCCGCGACGATGCGTCGGCGTCCCCAGCTGGCGGGTGACATGTGCGGGTTCCCTCCCGTGTTGCGTGCAAGGTTCCACGGTACGGGAACGCGGTGGCTCAGCCGCGCACCGTGCGGAGGGCCCGGCGCACGACGAGGCCGAGCGCCGTACGCGACCAGGATCTCCTGCGGCATCCGCCGCGGCGACTCGGTCTGGATCCGGGCGTGGAAGCGGTCGAAGCCGGCCGGGAACGGCGAGCCGCCGACGAACAGGTCCCACGGCTTGTCGGTGTCGGGGAACGGCGGCGCCGAGCATGCCCGCCACCACCTGGGTACGGCGCTCGCGCGGCGTCGCCCGCGCGACCAGCAGCAGCACGCTCGCGCCGACCAGACCGTCGGCCACCGCGATCGTGCAGCACGTCGCGGAGCTCGTAGCCGCCCCAGTGCGGGACGGCGTCCATCGCGAAGTGCGAGGCCACGCCCAGCGGCGAACGCGGAGACCGGTCCCGGGGCGGCGTTGCCGACAGCGCGCCGGCGAGGACGTGGTTGGTGATGCAGCACCCGGAGGCGTAGACTACCGGGGAGGTCCCGGCCCGGGCGTTGTGGAAGGGTTGGCCGCATGACATCGGATGCCCGCCCGGCCGACTGGTGGAAGTCGGCAGTCGTCTACCAGATCTACCCGCGCTCGTTCATGGACAGCAACGGCGACGGGATCGGCGACATCCCCGGGATGACGTCGAAGCTCGACTACCTGGCCGAGCTCGGCATCGACGTGCTGTGGCTCTCGCCGGTCTACGCCTCGCCGATGGACGACAACGGCTACGACATCAGCGACTACGAGGACGTCGACCCGCTGTTCGGCTCGCTGGCCGACCTCGACGAGCTGATCGCCGGCGCGCACGCAGCGCGGCATCAAGCTGGTCATGGACCTCGTCGTCAACCACACCTCCGACGAGCACGCCGTGGTTCCAGGAGTCGCGCGACCCCGACGTCGCCGAAGCGCGACTGGTACTGGTGGCGGCCGCCCCGCGAGGGCTTCGAGGGCGGCACGCCGGGCGCCGAGCCGAACAACTGGGAGTCGGCGTTCTCCGGCTCCGCCTGGGAGTACGACGAGCGCAGCGGCGAGTACTTCCTGCACATCTTCAGCGCGCAAGCAGCCCGACCTGAACTGGGAGAACCCGGAGGTCCGGCAGGCGGTCTACGCGATGATGCGCCGCTGGGTCGAGCGCGGCGTCGACGGCTTCCGGATGGACGTCATCAACCTGATCTCCAAGGACCCGTCGCTGCCCGGACGGCGACGGTCGCCCGAGGGGCGCAGCTACGCGCTCGGCGTGCGAGTCCGTGGCCAACGGCCCGCGGCTGCACGAGTTCCTCGCCGAGATGAACCGCGAGGTCGGGCTCGTCCGAGCAGCACCTGCTCACGGTCGGGGAGATGCCGGGCAGCACGCTCGAGCTGGCCCGCGACGTCACCGACCCCGCAGCGCGGCGAGCTCAACATGGTCTTCACCTTCGAGCACGTCGGCCTCGACGAGCAGCCCGGCCTCGGCAAGTGGGCGCTCGCTCGACCTGCCGCTGCCGGTGCTGAAGGACGAACCTCGACACCTGGCAGCGCGGTCTCGCCGACGTCGGGTGGAACTCGCTGTACTTCGACAACCACGACCAGCCGCGCGCCGTCTCCCGCTTCGGCGACGACAGCCCCGAGCACCGGGTCGCCTCGGCCAAGACGCTCGGCGACCGTGCTGCACCTGCACCGCGGCACGCCGTACGTCTACCAGGGCGAGGAGCTCGGGATGACGAACAGCGGCTTCACGGCGCATCGAGCAGTACCACGACATCGAGGCGGTCAACTACTACGCCGACGCGATCGAGCGCTCGGGCGTGTCGAGCTCGAGACCGTGCTCGAGTCGCTCGTCGGTCAAGGGCCGCGACAACGCGCGCACCCCGATGCACTGGGACGACTCCGAGCACGCCGGCTTCACGACCGGTGAGCCGTGGCTGCCCGTCGAACCCCAACAAGGACACGATCAACGCCGCCGCCGCCGTCGCCGACCCGGACTCGGTGTTCCACCACTTCCGCAAGCTGATCGCGCTGCGGCACGCCAACCCGGTCGTCGTCGACGGCCGCTTCGAGCTGCTGCTGCCCGAGCACGAGCAGGTGTGGGCGTTCACCCGGACGCTCGGCGACGACGTGCTGCTGGTGCTGGCGAACTGCTCGTCCGCACCCGTGTCGGTCGGCCCGGCCGACGTACCCGACGTGGCGGAGGCGGAGCTCCTGCTCGGCACGCACGGTACGACGGCCGCCGGGCTCGACCTCGCCCCGTGGGAGTCGCGCATCTACGCCCTCTGACCCGCCGCTGGCTCTCGCGCTGGCCGACGCTGGTTGAGCTTGGACTCCCCCGCGCTGGTTGAGCTTGTCGAAACCACCGCGCGCTGTCGCGGACCTGGCCGGGAAGTTTTCGAGATTCCCCTTGTGGACAACACGATTCTCGCCGGTTTCGGGGCCGAAAGTGTCGGTGGTCGGGCCTAGGTTTGATCCCATGACCAGCACCGTCCACGACCCGCTCGAGGTCGACCCCGGGCTGCGGGACCTGACCCCCGCGCAGGTGCTGGACGCGGTCGTCGAGCGGCGTCGCACCGCGGACCGGGCCGAGGCCGAGCTGCTGGCGTTGGCGGTGCACTGGGTCGACCTGCACCCCGTCACCCCCGACCGTCCGGCCGCGTCGTTCGCGCACCGGCAGGGGGTCGCCGGGATCGTGCTGGGCGAGACGGTCGTGGACGCGGCCCTGGCGGGTGAGGGGACGCCGGGGATCGCCGAGTACGCGGTCGAGACCCTCGCCGCCACCCTCGGCCTCTCCTACGCCGCGGGGCTGCGGCTGGTCTCCGAGGCGGTCGAGCTCTGCTACCGGCTGCCGCGGCTCTGGGACCTGGTCCAGGACGGTCGGTTGCAGGCGTGGAAGGCCCGCCGGGTCGCCGCCGAGACCACCACCCTGTCGGCCGAGGCGGTCGGGTTCGTGGACCGGCACCTCGCCGTGACCGCCCGCCGCAACAGCACCCCCTCGCCGGGGAAGCTGCCCGAGCTGGTGCACGAGGCGATGCTGCGCTGCGACCCCGACCGGGCCGCCGGGATCGAACAGGCCGCCCTGGACGCCCGCGGCGTCTGGTTCGACCACCGGGCCTCCACCGCCACCACCGATGTCACCGCCCGCCTCGACACCCTCGACGCCCTCGACCTGCAAGCCTCCGTGGCTGACCTCGCCGGCGTCCTGGGCCGGCTCGGTGACGACCGCTCCCTACGATCTCCGGCAGGCCACCGCACTCGGCCTGCTCGCCCACCCCCAACGCGCCCTCGACCTCGCCGCCAGCACCGCCAGCACCGGCACAGAGCGCCGACAGCACCGGTCAGCCAGCCGCGACCCGACGCGCACCGCCGCGACCCCGGTCGAGCCGGGGTTGAACGGGTCGACCGGCACGCTGTTCCTGCACGTCACCACCGCCGACCTCGCCCAGAACACCGGCGGCACCGGCGGAAGGGTCGAGAAGCTCGGACCCGCCACCCTCCAGCTGCTCCAGAACTGGATCAGCCGGTTCTCGACCTGCACCATCCGCCCGGTCCTCGACCTCGCCCGCGACCGACGCCGTGGACGTGCACGACCCGCCCGGCTGGATGCGGGAAACCGTCATCCTGCGCGACCGGCACTGCGTCTTCCCCGGCTGCAGCATCGACGCCCGCTCCTGCGACCTCGACCACATCGAGCCATACGCTGCCACCCGACGACGGCGGACCACCCGGCCAGACCAGCCCAGCGAACCTCGCCTGCCTGTGCCGCCGGCACCACCGGCTCAAGACCTTCACCACCTGGACCTACCAGCGACTCCCCGCCGGCACGTACGAGTGGACCAACCCGCACGGCCACACCCACCGGACCACCCCCGACCAGTGACCCCTGCCCTCGCGCTCAAGCGCGACCCCCCGGGCCTCGACACTCGTGGTGTCAGCTCAGCGCGCATGGCATTTCGTGGTCGCGAGACGCCTTGCCTCGAGGGTTCGGCTCCACGACCTGTTGGCCGGGATCCCTGCGCCACTGAAGGGCACCCTCAGCGAGCCCCGAAACGTGGATTTCTCCGCGCCCAAGGGGTCGCCGGGTGGCCTCGAGGTACCTCAGGTTGGTGCTCGGTTCCACATTCGCCGGGTCGGCTCGCGTCCACGGTCTCGAGGCCCTCGCCCAGCGACTCGGGCGTGTGCGGGCAGCTAGAGTCGAGCCAGGCGACCAGGTCCTCGGCGACCTGTCGCGGATGGTCTCGTTGAAGCCCTCGTGCCGCGCCACCAAGCTGAGGCTGAAGCACCTGGACCGCCAGCGCCTCACCGGCCGGCTCGAGCTGGTCCTGGTGGACCGCGCAGTCACCGCGGCTGCTTCCGCCTGCACGCTTGGCCGACGCCGCGACGTCGACGTCCGACGGGTTGGGTGGGACGACAAGCGGCCGGTCTTCCGCCCCATCCGGCACGTTGGCGACCGGATGGCTCATGGTCGCCTGCATCGCGACTCCGTTGCGTCACCTGTACGGGGACGCGGGGCAGAGTCGCGCTCACTGCGTGAGCGACCGCTACCCCCGCACCGCACGGCACGCGGCAGGTCCGTACGGCAGTGGCAACGAGGCGGTTGTGGTGTCGTGATGACGACACCGGTCAGGGGTGGCGTTCCTTGTGGATGTCCATGCCCCACGCCACACCTTGAGCAACCGCGCCGACGAGCACCAGTGCCAGTCCGACAGCGTTGAACGCCCATCCCAGGCTGAGGCCGCCATCGGTGACCATCCAAAGGCCGATGAACAGCAACGCGGTTCCAGGAAGCCACGCGGCGATTGGTGACGGCGCCCAGCGTTGCTCCATCTCGGAACCCTTCTCGGTGACGACGTCATCGTTCATGCGCGGAGTGTGTCAGGTAGGGGCGACACGCAGCCGCACATCGGTTGGATCCGGTAAGTGCGCACCGGCCGCGGTCGTCAATTGGGACACGCCCAGTTTGCGGGTTCGGCACACGCGACCAGTCGGACGAGAATCCCTGCGCGCCGAGTCGGGTGGAGATAGCTCACCCGGCGTGCACGGGCAGCTTCGAGTCGAGCCAGGCGACCAGGTCCTCGGTGACCTCGTCGCGGTTGGTCTCGTTGAAGACCTCGTGCCGCGCCTCGGGATAGGTCTTCAGGGTCACGTCGTCCAGTCCGGCGGCCTCGAGCCGCTGCACCAGAGCGTGCACGAGGGCGAGCTGGCCGTTGACCGGGTCCAGCTCGCCGACACCGATGTAGACCGGCAGGTCCGTACGGATGTTCGACACCCGCCCCGGGTCCGCGAGGTCTCGCGCGGCGACGAACATCTGCTTGCCGGCGGCGGTGTCGAGGCCGAAGCCGCAGTGCGGATCGGCGACGTACTTGTCGACCTCGGCCTCGTCGCGGCTGAGCCAGTCGAAGTCGGTGCGCGCGGGAGCGAACGGCGCGTTGAAGTCGGACAGGTCCATCGGCTCGTCCAGGTTGAGCGCCGGCTCCAGCAGGTCGATCGCGGCCGTGCCGGTGAGGGCGAGCGCGGCGATGTCGCCGCTGTGGTCGAGGACGTACTGCTGCGCCGCGAACGAGCCCATGCTGTGCCCGACCAGGAGGACCGGGAGGCCCGGGTGCGCCGCGCGGGCGACGTCGCCGAGCCGGTCGATGTCCCTGACCAGCTCGGTCCAGCCCTCGGCGCCGATCTCGCCGAGCGCGTCGTCCGAGTCGGCGGTGGCGCCGTGACCCCGGTGGTCCTGGGCGTAGACGACGTACCCCCGGGCGTTCAGCGCCTCGGCCAGCCGGTCGTAGCGCCGCGCATGCTCGCCCATCCCGTGCGTCACCTGGACGATGGCACGCGGCTCACCGGGAGCGTCCCAGCGGTACGCCGCGATGGTGGCGTCGCCGCTCCGGAAGTCGACGCGGACGGGCTCTGGGCTCATGGGCAGGCTCCTCGGGTGTACGTCGGACGGGGCGCGCCGCCGGAGCAGCGGCCTCTCGGCTGGCCCAGGCTAGGCGGTCGGGGGTGCACGGCGCGAGGGTCCGATGAGCCGCGCCGGGGCTGCTCGCGAACTGACGGGTAGCCCACACGATTCGCGGTCGGGGTCCTCGTTTTGGCATCATGGAACGTTGGCCCCCTGCTCCGGGAGGCCCGGATGCGCGAACGCCTCCTCGGGGGCTCGGCGCTCCCGTAGGCTGTCCGCTCGGGACAGTCCCGCGTGGCGCCGTCCGACATCCGCACATCGACCGCTGGACCTGCCTTTGTCTGACACACCGCGACACCGTGACCGCGTGCCCACCAAGCACCGTGTTCTCAAGGCCGTGGCCATCTCCGTGGCCGTGGTCCTCGTGGCCGTCCTCACAGGTGGGTTCTTCGTCTACCGCCACCTCAACAACAACATCACCGGCATCGACATCACCAGCGCCCTCGGCACCGACCGTCCCACCGCGGTGGCGAAGAAGCCCGGCGTCGCGAACAAGCCGCTCAACATCCTGCTGCTCGGCTCCGACACCCGAGAGGGACAGACCGGCCACATCGGCGGCGACACCCCGGGTCTCTCGGACACGACGATCCTGCTGCACATCTCCGGTGACCGGAAGCTCGCGTACGGCGTCAGCCTCCCGCGCGACGCGATGGTGGAGCGACCCGCGTGCGAGCGCAAGGACGGTCAGGGCACGGCCCCGGCGGAGCTGAGCATGTTCAACGCGGCGTACGCCGTCGGCGGTCCGGCCTGCACGATCAAGACCGTCGAGGAGCTCACGAACGTGCGGGTCGACCACTTCGTGGTCATCGACTTCAACGGCTTCCGCAAGATGGTCGACGCCCTCGGTGGCGTCGAGGTCTGCGTGCCCAAGGAGGTCAACGACACCACCGGGCACATCACCCTGCCGGCCGGCACGTACAACGTGAAGGGCCAGCGCGCCCTCGACTACGTCCGGGTCCGCCACGACATCTCGAACAACGGCGACATCGGCCGGATGAAGCGGCAGCAGACCTTCCTCGCGTCGATGGCCAACAAGGCCGTCTCCGCGGGCACGCTGGTCAACCCCGTGCGGCTCGTGAGGTTCCTGGACGCGGCGACCAAGTCGCTGACCACCGACACCGGGCTCTCCAGCCTCAACAAGCTCGGCGGCCTGGCCAAGTCCCTCAAGGGCGTCGGCCTCGACCAGATCCAGTTCCTGACCGTGCCGTTCGAGAGCTACGAGCCCGACCCGAACCGGCTCCAGTGGGCGCCTGCGGCGGATCGGCTCTGGTACCGCATCCGCCACGACATGCCGATCAACAAGCGTTTCTCCGGCGACGTGACGACCGCGGCCGGGAAGCCCTCCGGTGGCGCGTCGCCGAGCGCCGGGCCCTCCGGCGAGCGCGAGCAGCAGCCCGAGTGCGGACCCCTCCGAGTCGGCCGCGGCCGCCGCGGCGAAGGCCGCCGAGAACGGTCTCTGCGCCTAGGGAGCGCTCGGGACCGCCGACACGGGGATGCCGGCGATCCCCGCAGGCGTCGCGTGCGTCTCGACGTACGCCGTCACCAGGTCGATGCCTTCCTCGATCACGCGCGGGTCGCCGGTGATCGACTCCTCGAACGCGATCTGGAACAGCCGGTCCGCCACCTCCACAGCCAGCTCCGCGTGCAGGCCGTCGGCCCCCTCGCGCGTCATGCCGATGGACCGGGCCACGTCGAAGAGGTCGCCGGCCATCCGCTTGTTGTGCGTGCGGCAGTAGTCCAGCACCGCCTGGTTCGAGCGCCCCCGGAACCAGATCGTCACGAAGGTGGGACGCCGGTGGTAGACCTTCACGAACGCCCGCATGGTGGTCTCCACGAGGCTGCGGACGCTGAGCACCGGCAGCGCCCCCAGGTCCTCGGCGACCTGTGCGTCCATCTCCGCGATGTCGCGCTCCACCAGTGCCAGGAGGACGGCCTCCTTGTCGGCGAAGTACTGGTAGAGCGACGCGACCGGGAGGCCGGCCTCCCGGGCGATCGCCCGCGTGGTGGCGGCCTCGACCCCGTGCTCGACCACGATCTGGCCGGCCACCTCGAGGATCCGCTGCACGCGGTCGCGGCTGCGGACCTGCTGGGGAACCCGTCGCTCCATCGCCACAGGCTAGTGGGCGGACCTTCGTGCCGGTCCGTCCGACCCGGTTTCCCGTGCGACGGGGCGGGTACACGTCCTCGCTGGAGAGGGAGTGGTCCGGTGAGGTCGACTGCGGCCGACGCGCGCGCCGAGGTGCGGGCGAACCTGCGTGACCCGGTGAAGTGGATCGGGGTCCTCCAGCTCCTCAAGACCGTCGTCGCCGCCGTCGTGGCCTGGGTGCTCGCGTCCCACGTGTTCGACCTGCCGCAGGCGTTCCTGGCCCCGTGGGCGGCTCTGCTCGTCGTGCACGCGACCGTCTACCGGACGTTCTCGCGGGGGGTGCGCCAGGTCACCGGGGCGGTGCTCGGCGTGCTGCTCGCCTGGGCCGTCGGGAACTACGTGGGACTCTCCACGTTCGGCGTCTCGGTGCTGCTGGTGGTCGGGCTCGTCGTCGGAAGCGCACGCTGGTTCCGCGACGAGAGCACCTCGGTCGCGGCGACCGGGCTGATCGTGCTCACCACGGGCTTCAGCACCCAGGACCAGGTGCTGGTCGACCGGCTCTTCGGCACCTCGATCGGCATCGTGGTCGGCCTGGCGGTGAACCTGGCCGTGTGGCCCCCGCTGCGCGACTTCGCGGCAGCACGTGCGATCGACGCCGTCGACGACCGGGTCGGCGCGCTGCTCCGCGACATCGCGGGCGCGCTCCGGGAGAGGACCTGCACCGACGACGACGTGACCGACTGGGTCGACCGCACCAGGGACGTCGACGGCGACATCGACCGGGCGTGGGCGCTGCTTCGCCAGGCCAAGGAGAGCGGTCGGCTCAACCCCCGGCGTGCGGCCCCCACCGTCACGAAGACCGACGTGTTCGAGGAGATCCTGCGCCGCAACGAGCAGGCGGTCGCCGAGCTCCGGAGCATGGCCCGGACCCTCGGGCACAGTGTCGACGGCGTCATCGAGTGGGAGCCGGAGTTCCGCGACCCGTGGCTGGCCGCGCTGACCGAGGCCGGCGAGGCCATCGGTGCGCCCGACTCCGCGCGGGTCACCCAGGTCCGGGCGGACCTGAACCGGCTGGCCGGGGACCTGAGCACCGAGGACCTCTCGGCGCGGCACTGGCCGGAGTACGGCGCGCTGATCATGAACCTGCGCAACATCGTGGCCTCGATGGACCGGGTCGCGGAGCAGAACCCCGTCGTGCTTCCCCGCTACGCGAGGCGCGACCGCCTCCTCCAGTCCCGCGTTCGTCGCTGACCGGCCAACCCGTCAGGGGATGACGATGTGGTCCTTGGCCAGCGCGACGACGCCTGCGTCGCTCACCGTGAAGCCACGCCGGCGGTCCTCGTCGACGTCCACCCCGATCACCACGCCGTCGGGGACGATGACGTTCTTGTCGAGGATCGCGTTGCGGACGATGGCCCCGCGGCCGATCGTCACGTTGTCGAAGATGACGCTCCGCTCCACCTTCGCACCCGCTCCGACGTGCACGTTGCTGCCGATCACGGAGCTGTCCACGTTGGCGCCGGACACGATCGATCCGCCGCAGACGATGGTGTCGCGGGCGAACGCGTTCTCGACGAACTTCGCCCCCGGCAGCTGCGGGTGCGAGGTGAAGATCGGCCAGTCGGTGTTGTAGAGGTTGAAGATCGGCTCGACCGAGACCAGGTCGAGGTGCGCCTCGTGGTAGCTGTCCAGGGTCCCCACGTCCCGCCAGTAGTCGCGGTCACGGGCCGTGGTGCCCGGCACGACGTTGTCCTTGAAGTCGTAGACCGCTGCCTGCCCCTCGGCCACCAGCATCGGGATGATGTCGCCGCCCATGTCGTGCCGCGAGTTCGGGTCGGCGGCGTCCCTCTCGAGGGCGTCGACGAGCACGTCGGCGGTGAAGACGTAGTTGCCCATCGAGGCGAACACCTCGTCCGGGGAGTCGGCGAGACCGGGCGGATCGGCCGGCTTCTCCAGGAACTCGTCGATGGTGACCCCGTCCTCGGCGGCCTTGATCACACCGAACTGCCAGGCCTCCTTGCGCGGCACCCGGATGCCCGCGACCGTGACTCCGGCACCGGAGTCGACGTGCGCCTTCACCATCTGCGAGGCGTCCATCCGGTAGACGTGGTCGGCGCCGAACACGACGATGATCTCGGGCCGCGCGTCGTTGATCAGGTTCATGGACTGGTAGATCGCGTCGGCGCTGCCGAGGTACCACTGCGGGCCGCGACGCTGCTGCGCGGGCACCGGGGTGACGTAGTTGCCGAGCAGCGTCGACATCCGCCAGGTCACCGAGATGTGCCGGTCGAGCGAGTGCGACTTGTACTGCGTCAGCACGGCGCACTGCAGGTAGCCCGCGTTGACCAGGTTGGAGAGTGCGAAGTCGATCAGCCGGTAGCTGCCGCCGAACGGCACCGCGGGCTTGGCCCGGTCGAGCGTCAGCGGCATGAGCCGTTTGCCCTCTCCGCCCGCGAGGACGATTCCCAACACCTTCGCCATGTCCTGCTCCCGTCCCTCGGTGTTCCAGCCGCTCGATGTTTCCCGGCCGACGATGTGACCCTAGGGCCTTCGTCCACGCGGGGACTAGATTGCGCCCATGCGAGCAGCGATCCTGACCCGAGAGTTCCCTCCCGACGTGTACGGCGGCGCCGGTGTGCACGTCGACTTCCTGGTGCGCGAGCTGCGCCGGCTGATCGACGTCGACGTGCACTGCATGGGCGAGCCGCGAGAGGGCGCGCTCGCCCACACGGAGAAGGAGGAGCGGCTCGCCGGCGCGAACGCCGCCCTGCAGGTGCTCTCGACCGACCTGTCGATCACCGCGGCGATCGGGGCCTCCGGCGGCGTGGACGTCGTGCACTCGCACACCTGGTACGCCAACATGGCCGGGCACTGGAGCAAGCTGCTGTACGACGTGCCGCACGTGGTCACCGCGCACAGCCTCGAGCCGCAACGACCCTGGAAGGCCGAGCAGCTCGGCGGCGGCTACCGGGTGAGCTCGTGGGCCGAGCGGACGGCGTACGAGTCGGCGGACGCCGTCGTCGCGGTCAGCAACGGCATGAAGGCCGACATCCTCTCGTCGTACCCGTCCCTCGACGAGAGCCGGCTGCACGTCGTCTACAACGGGATCGACACCGACTTCTACCGCCCCGACCCCGACACGTCGGTGCTCGAGCGGATCGGGGTCGACCCGACCCGGCCGTACGTCGCGTTCGTCGGCCGGATCACCCGGCAGAAGGGTGTCCCGCACCTGCTCCGCGCCGGTCTCGGGTTCGACCGTGACCTCCAGGTCGTGCTGCTCGCCGGGGCCGCCGACACTCCCGAGCTCAAGGCCGAGACGGACGCCCTGATCGCCGACCTGCGTGCTGAGCGCGACGGCGTGTTCGTGGTCTCGGAGATGCTGCCGCGGGAGGAGGTCCGCCAGGTGCTCACCGGGGCGCTGGCGTTCCTGTGCCCCTCGGTCTACGAGCCCCTCGGCATCGTGAACCTCGAGGCGATGGCCTGTGAGACCGCGGTCGTGGCCAGCAACGTCGGCGGCATCCCTGAGGTGGTCGTGGACGACGAGACCGGCATCATCGTCCCCTACGACGCCGACGACGCGGCCGGTTTCGAGGCGGGCATCGCGGCCGGCGTCAACCGGCTCGCGGCCGACCCGGACCTGGCGGCGCGGTTCGGCCGGGCGGGTCGCGAGCGCGCGGTGACCTCGTTCGCGTGGGACGCGATCGCGCAGCAGACGGTCGACCTGTACAGCTCGTTGCGCTGAGCAGGTCCGGACGGCGGGCTTCCCGTCGCACCCTCCGCAGGACAAGAATCGTCCGCTCAGCGGACGAGAGGTGCGGATATTTGACGGTGGGCGGCGCGCGCCCGGGTTGCCGTTATCCCTTCGTTATCGGACACTGGGCGGGCAAGGGTGCCGCCCGCACCGTTCGACGACGGCGGCGCCGACCGTGGTCCGGGGGGACCACCAGTCATCGAAGGGACCTCAGTGAGGGTTGCTGTCACGGGAGCCACCGGGGTGATCGGCTCCGCTGTGGTGCCGCACCTCGTCGACGCCGGGCACGACGTCGTCGGCCTGGCCCGGACCCCCGCCAAGGCCGCGATCCTGCGGGACCAGGGCGCCACGGCGGCGACGACGACCACTCTGCTCGACCACGATGCGCTCGTCGCGATGTTCGAAGGGGCCGACGCGGTCTGCAACTTCGCGACCCACGTGCCCGTCGGCGTCAATGCCTTGCGGCGGGGGGCCTGGCGGGTCAACGACCGGCTCCGCACCGACGGCGTACGCCGGGTGGTGGCCGCCGCCCGGGACGCCGGTGTGCGTCGCGTCGTGCAGGAGAGCGTGTCCTTCCTCTACGCCGACCAGGGCGACGACTGGGTCCGCGAGGACTCGCCGCTCGAGATCACCCGCGCCACCGAGCCGGCCTCGGTGGGGGAGAGCCACGTCCAGGACTACGTGTGTGACTCCCGCGCCGGTGTGGTGCTGCGGTTCGGCACGATCATCGGCGACGACCCGATGACCCGGTTCCAGCTCCGGGCCCTGCGCCAGGGGCATCCCATCGGGCTGGGCTCACCCGAAGGCTGGGCGCACGTCGTGCACACCGACGACCTCGGCCCCGCCGTGGCTCGCCGCGCTCGGCGCGCCGAGCGGCGTCTACAACGTCGGCGCCGAGCCCGTGCGGCGGTTCGAGCTGGTGGCGGGATTCGCCGCGCAGGCCGGGCGCGAGAGCATCGACTTCATGGGACCCCTCTTGCGCCGCCTCGGTGGTGTGCGGCTCGAGCCCCTCGCCCGCTCGCTGCGGGTCAGCTCCGAGCACCTCACCGCCTCCACGGGCTGGAGTGCCCGCCGCGCCAAGTTCGACTCCACCTGGTTCCAGGCGCTGCACCGGAGCGGGTCGTTGCGATGAGCCCGGAGCCGGAGAGCCAGGACCCGGAACGGCCGGAGTCGGCACCCGGCAAGGAGAACGCGAACAGCGCCGCCGAGCGGCGCCGGCGCCGCGCACAGGTCTTCGGCGACGTGCTCCCGGACGGCACCAGCGACGAGCGCGGTGACGGCTGGAGCGAGCGCGAGCCGGCCGAGGCCAGCGACGAGTGGTTCCGCCGCCAGGTCCCGCCCCATCACGGCTGACCCTCAGGGCGACGACACCCGCGGCAGGAACAGCACGCCGGTCACGACGGAGAGCCAGGCGACGGCGAGCACCAGTGCGGTCAGCACGTCGGTGAGGTGGTGTGCACCCTGGTACATCCGTGCCAGCAGCGTGAACACCGGGACCGCCACCAGCGCGAGCGTCGGTCCGCGGGACACGCTGGTGTACGTCCAGAGCAGCAGCAGCAGGGTCCAGACGACCGCGGTCGAGGTCATCGTGTGGCCGGACGGGAAGCTGTGGTCCGGCACCAGACCCTTGTCGAGGATCTCGACCGGCGGCCGGTCCCGTGGGACCAGCTGCGTGGCGACGAGGTAGACGCCGAGCAGGCCGACGTACCCGACGGTGACGAAGGCCAGCGGCAGCCAGGTGCGGCGCCACAGGGAGAACCCGGTGCCGAGCAGCAGCAGGACGATGATGCCCGCGAGGGTGTCGCCGAGGAAGGTGCCGACCTCGGCCACCGTGTCCAGCGGGGGAGTGCGACGCTCGGCGAGCCAGCGGGCGAGGTCGTCGTCGCGCACGCCGACCGAGCGGGCCAGGGGTGCGGTGAGCAGCCTGCCGATGCCGACGCCGGCACCGCAGAGCACCAGCCACGCGCCCGCGAGGACCCAGGCGGTCCGGGCCGGGGAGGGGCCCTCGCAGCGCCGGTCGTCAGGTAAGGCCGCCCTCGGTCATCTCGACGTTCGGGGTGCCCGGACGGCCAGCGAGCAGGTCGCGGATCTCGCTGAGCAGAGCGATCTCCGGGGACGCGGGAGCCGGTTCGTCGCCCTTGGCCATCCGCTCCTGGACCCGGTTGTAGGGGGTGACCACGAAGAAGTAGATGACCGCGGCGACGATCAGGAACGAGATGACCGAGTTGATGAAGATCCCGACGTTGACGTCGGCGAGCGTGACACTCGAGAAGTCCGTCGAGCCGCCGGCCTTCGCGATGAAGCTCATCAGCATGTCGGTGAACGACTTGACGACCGTGGCGAACGCGGCCCCGATGACGAACGCGACGGCCAGCTCGATCAGGTTGCCGCGCAAGATGAAGTCCTTGAAACCCTTGAGCATGGACATTTCCCTCCCTGGGCTTGGGTGAACCGACGCGAGCACGCTAGCGGGTGAGCACCACCGAGAGGAACCCCGTGACCGCCGCCTGGGTGACTGCCTCGGCGGCGCCGTCCGGGACGCCCAGGACGACCAGGGCGCCGCTGGTCAGCCCGGGCGACTCGGCGCCGGGGCGGGGGATCGCCAGCACGGGTACGTCGCGCCCGACCGTGCGTGCGGACGTCTCGCCCTGCGGGTCGGCGGCCAGCAGGTCGACCCGGTCCCCGACTCGGAGCAGGCGGACGGCGCCGGGGTCGCCGATCCGGACCGGGACGGCGACGAGACCCGCGTAGCCCTCGAGCAGCGACCGCGTGACCAGCCGCGCGTCGGTGACCGCCTCACCGGAGCGCAGCGGCCCGGCCGTCGTACGCCCGACCGCGGAGGAGGCGGGCACCACGCCCGCGGGGACGCTGCCGGGGTCGAAGGGGGTGCGGGTGAGGTCGTCGGCGCGGACCACGACCCCGGCCGGCAGGTCGTGCGCCGCGGTGAGCACGAGGGTGCGCGGCGGGGGCGGTGTGGAGCTCGCCTGGAGGCCGGCGGCCACCGCGGTCGCGGCGCAGAGCGCGGCGATCGGGCGGCGGCGGGTCAGGACGGAGCGCCGCAGCCGGCGCAGGGCAAGGGGTGCACGGGGCATCGGCCCAGGCTAGGAAGATTCGCCCGGTGACGTCGGCGCCCGTCCACAGGCCCCGGGATGAGGCTCAGGCGGCGCTGGTCGAGCCGGTGCTGGTCGACCGCTGTCGAGGACTTCTTCTCGGTCTTGGTCCCGGACGACTCGGTCTTCTTCTCCGGCGTGCTCGACTTCTCGGTGGTGGAGGTCGACGACGAGTCGGACGACGTGGACGAACCGGCCGCCGAGGCGGTCGTGCGGCTGTCGTTGCGGTAGAAGCCCGAGCCCTTGAACACCACGCCCACGGCGTTGTAGACCTTGCGCAGCCGGCCCGCGCACTCGGGGCAGACGGTGAGGGTGTCGTCGCTGAAGTCCTGGTGCTGCTCGAACGCGTGGCCGCACTCGGTGCAGGCGTACTGGTAGGTGGGCACAGGGTCCTCCAGAAGTGATCAGGCGTGGTCCTCGGGCTGGCACTCGAAGGCCTCGACTGCCAAGTATCCCAAGGTCGGGGCGTTTTCCAAACTTCCCGGGCCGGGTCGCGGGGGTGGGCGGCCGAGCAGGCACAATGTCGGCCGTGCCCGAGACCGCTGCCCCGAAGAGTCCCGCCGTCGGCGCGGTCACGGGGACCGCTGCCGTTCCGGGCCTGGCCGCGGTGGACCCGCTGGACCGTGTACGGCGCCGTGCTGGTCGTCCTGCTCCTGGTGGCCGCCCTGGTGGCGGGCCTGGTCGTGGTCCGTCAGTCGTTCCCGCAGACCGACGGGGACCTCTCGCTCGAGGGCCTCGACGGCACGGTCAAGGTGCTGCGCGACGACCACGGCATCCCCCAGGTGTACGCCGGCACCACCCATGACCTGTTCTTCGCCCAGGGGTTCACCCAGGCCCAGGACCGGATGTTCGAGATGGACGTGCGCCGGCACACGACGGCCGGGCGACTCTCGGAGATGTTCGGGGAGACCACGCTCGAGGTCGACAAGACGATCCGGACGATGGGGTGGCGCCGGGTCGCGGAGCAGGAGCTCTCGACGCTCAGCCCGGAGACGCAGGCCTACCTCCGGGCCTACAGCGACGGGGTGAACGCCTACCTCCACGACCACACCCCGTCGGAGATGTCGCTGGAGTACACCGTCCTCGGCCTGCAGAACTCCGACTACAAGGTGGAGGACTGGACGCCGGCGGACTCGGTCGCGTGGCTCAAGGCGATGGCGTGGGACCTGCGCGGCAACATGGACGACGAGATCGAGCGTGGCCTGATGTCGGCGTCGCGCACGCCGGAGGAGATCGCCGAGCTGTTCCCGGCGTACCCCTACGACCGGCACCGGGCGATCGTCGACCAGGGCGCCGTCGTCGACAAGGTCTTCGAGCAGGACGCGACCTCCAGCAGCACGCGCAAGCCGTCCCGACCGCCGCTCGACCCGGCTGCGGAGCGTGCGCTGTCCCGGGTGCAGCAGGTGCTGCGCAGCACGCCCGCGATGCTCGGCAAGGGCGACGGCATCGGCTCGAACGCCTGGGTGGTCGACGGGGACCACTCCACGACGGGCAAGCCGATCCTGGCCAACGACCCGCACCTGTCCACCTCGGTGCCGGGCATCTGGTACCAGATGGGGCTGCACTGCACGACCGTGTCGGACGAGTGCCCGTTCGACGTCTCCGGCTTCACCTTCTCCGGTCTCCCGGGCGTGGTCATCGGCCACAACCAGCAGATCGCCTGGGGCTTCACGAACCTCGGTCCCGACGTGCTCGACCTCTACCTGGAGAAGCTGGAGGACAAGAGCTACCTGTACGACGGGAGGCTCCGTCCGCTGCGGATGCGCGACGAGGAGATCAAGGTCCTGGGGCGGTCGAAGCCGTTCCGGTTCACCGTGCGCGAGACCCGGCACGGCCCCCTGCTCTCCGACGTCTCCAGCCGAGCTCAGCACGGTCGGCGCCAACGCGCCGGCGGGCAACGACCCGCCCGTGCGCGGCAACGGCTACGCGGTCTCGATCGCCTGGACCGCCCTGACGCCCGAGCAACACCGCCGACGCGATCTTCGCGTTCGACCGGGCGACCGACTGGCAGCAGTTCCGGTCCGCCGCCTCCGACTTCGCGGTGCCGTCGCAGAACCTCGTCTACGCCGACCGCGACGGCAACATCGGCTACCAGGCCCCCGGCCGGATCCCCATCCGCAAGTCCGGCAACACCGGCGACTACCCGGCGCTGGGCTGGCTCAAGGCGGACGACTGGACCGGGAAGTACATCCCGTTCGCCGCGCTGCCCAGCGTGCTGAACCCCTCGGACGGCCTCGTCGCGACCGCGAACCAGGCCGTCATCGGCCCCGACTACCCCTACTACCTGGGCGACTCGTGGGCCTACGGCTACCGCAGCCAGCGGATCGTCGACCTGCTCCAGCGGCAGGCGAAGGTCAGCGTCGCGGACATGTCCCGGATCCAGGGCGACACCCGCAACGGGTTCGCGCCGACGTTCGTGCCCTACCTGCTCAAGATCTTCATGCCCTCGCCGTACCTCGCCGGCGGCCAGCGGCTGCTGAACGGCTGGGACTACCGGCAGGGTCCGGACTCGGCGGCAGCCGCCTACTACAACGCCGTCTGGATGAACACGCTCGCGCTGACCTTCCACGACGAGCTCAAGGAGTCGGTCTGGCCCGACGGCGGAGGTCGCTGGTTCGAGGTGATGCGGCGGCTGCTCGCCGAGCCCGAGAGCCACTGGTGGGACGACGTGTCCACCGACGGCGTCATCGAGACGCGCGACGACATCCTCGAGCAGGCGATGGCCGACGCGCGCGACGAGCTGGTGCGGCGCCAGTCGCGACGAGCGGTCGACTGGACCTGGGGGCACCAGCACCAGCTGGACCTCGAGAACTCGACGCTCGGCCAGTCCGACATCGGCGTGGTGAGAGTGGCTGTTCAACCGCGGCGGCTACCAGGTCGGCGGCGGCGGCGAGATCGTCGACGCGACCAGCTGGGACGCGAGCACCGACGAGTACGACGTGACGGCGGCGCCGTCCATGCGGATGGTGGTGTCGCTGGCCGACCTCGACAAGTCGCGATGGGTCAACCTCACCGGCGTCTCGGGGCACGCGTTCGACCCGCACTACGTCGACCAGACGAAGCTCTGGGTCGACGGTGAGACGCTGCCGTGGGTGGCCGGCCGCGAAGGCGGTCGAGGACGCCACCGACCAGACCCTGACGTTGCGGCCTACCTCCGCCGGAGGCGGCTGACGCCGGCCGGCGTGGCCACGGCGGTCACCGGTCGGTCATGGGTGGCGGCCGGCACCGCGTCCAGCAGCTCGTCGGCGTAGAGCAGGGTGCACGTGAACGTCCCCACCGGGACCCGGCCCAGCGCGCGGTCGTAGCAGCCGCCCCCCTGCCCCAGGCGCATGCCCGTGCGGTCGACGGCGAGCCCCGGGGTGAGCACCACGTCCGCCGTCGCGACCGCGTCGACGCCGAGCCGTTCCCCGGTGGGCTCGAGGAGTCCCCTCCGCGCACGAGCCAGGCCACCCTGTCCGTCGTACACGGCCCAGTCGAGGTCGAGGTCGGGCAGCACGACGGGGAGGATCACCCGGCGGCCCGACGCGACCAGCGCGTCGAGCAGGGGACCGGTGCCGGGCTCGGTGCCGATGGAGACGTACGCCGCGACGGTCGCGGCGCGACGCACCTCGGGGGTCGCCATCAGGTGGTCGGCGATGGCGCGCGCCGACTCGGAGACCTCGAGCAGCGAGCGCCGGCCACGGCCGGTCACCAGCTGGTCGCGCAGGGCGAGCTTCTGTGCCGCGATGGCTTCCACACCCCGACGCTACTGCCCGGGGGTCGGTAACCTTCGGCGCATGAGTGACGAGGGGCTGGACCAGGCACGGACCAAGATGGCCGACGCGGGCGTGGACCCGGTGGCGATCGACGTGTTCGAGCACTACTACCGCATGGTCGAGAGCGGCGAGACGGGGATGATCCCGGAGTCGTCGATCGAGCCGGTCGACATCCCTGCGCTGTCGGACGCGGACACCGGCGACGGGGCCACCGACGGGCTCGGCCGCACCGTGGTCATCAAGCTCAACGGCGGCCTGGGCACGTCGATGGGGCTGGACCGGGCCAAGTCGCTGCTCGAGGTCCGCGACGGCCTGACCTTCCTCGACATCATCGCCCGCCAGGTGCTGTGGGCCCGCAAGCAGCATGACGTCCGGCTGCCGCTGGTGTTCATGGACAGCTTCCGGACCTCCGACGACACCCAACGGGCGCTCGCCGCGCTACGACATCCCGGTCGACGGTCTGCCCCTGGACTTCCTGCAGAACAAGGAGCCCAAGCTCCGCGCCGACGACCTCACCCCGGTGACGTGGGAAGCGGACCCGGACCTGGAGTGGTGCCCACCGGGCCACGGCGACCTGTACACCGCGCTGCGCGGCAGCGGTCTGCTCGACCGGCTCGTCGACGCCGGATACACCCAGGCGTTCGTGTCCAACTCCGACAACCTCGGAGCGACGCCCGACCCGGAGGTGGCCGAGTGGTTCGCGCGCTCCGGGGCCCCGTTCGCCATCGAGGCGGTCCGGCGTACCCCCTCGGACCGCAAGGGCGGCCACTTCGCCCGGCGTACGTCGGACGGGCGGATCGTGCTGCGCGAGACGGCGCAGACGCTCGACGAGGACAAGGAGGCGCTGGCCGACCTGTCCCGGCACAGGTTCTGCTCCACGAACAACCTCTGGTTCGACCTGGTGGCGATGCGCGACGAGCTCGACCGACGCGACGGCGTGCTGGGGCTGGCGCTGATCAAGAACACCAAGACCGTCGACCCGGGCGACCCGGACAGCCCCGCGGTGATCCAGATCGAGAGCGCGATGGGGGCCGCGGTCGAGGTGTTCGCGGACGCCCAGATGGTCGAGGTGACCCGGGACCGCTTCCTGCCGGTGAAGACGACCAACGACCTGCTGGTGCTGCGCTCCGACTGCTACCGGCTCGAGGAGAGCCACCACCTGGTGCTGGAGGAGGGCGTCGACGCAGCGCCGTTCGTCGACCTGGACGGCCGCTACTACAAGCTCGTCGGCGAGTTCGACCGCCGCTTCCCCGAGGGCGTCCCGTCCCTGCGCGGGGCGCAGGAGCTCGTCGTCGAGGGCGACTGGATCTTCGGCCCGGGCGTGACCGTCACCGGACGCGCCCGGCTCGACGGCGACGGCGGACGGGTGCAGGAAGGCACCACCCTCGGCGGCTAGGGTCGTGACCATGCCAGCCAACCTCATGCCGACCGACCGGCTGAGCACCGTGGACGAGCACGTCGAGCGCATCATCGAGTCGCTCGAACCTCTGCACCCGTACGACCAGCCGCTGCTCGAGGCGCTCGGGCTCCCGGTGTGCGAGAACATCAGCGCGCCGATGGACCTGCCGTCGTTCGACAACTCGGCGATGGACGGGTACGCCGTCTACTTCGACGACGTGGCCACCGCCTCGCAGGACCACCCCGTGCACCTGCCGGTCGTCGGCGAGATGGCCGCCGGCCAGACGAAGCTGTTCGCGCTGTCGCCGGGGACCGCGGTCCGCATCATGACGGGGGCTCCCGTGCCCTACGGCGCCGACGCGATCGTGCCCGTCGAGTGGACCGACGGCGGAGTAGCAGCGGTGCGGATCATCCAGGCCCCCGAGCGCGACCAGCACGTGCGGCACAAGGGCGAGGACGTCCAGGTCGGGTGACGTGCTCCTCGAGGACGGCAGCATCCTCGGTCCGCGCCAGCTCGGCCTGCTCGCGTCCGTGGGCCGGTCCCAGGTGCGCTCGCGGCCGCGCCCGCGCATCGTGGTGATGTCCACCGGCGCCGAGCTCCGTGAGCCCGGCACGCCGCTCGGCCACGACTCCATCTACGACGCGAACTCCTACATGATCGCCGCCGCGGCTCGCTCCGCCGGAGCGATCGCCTACCGGGTCGGCATCGTCTCCGACGACCCGGGCGACTTCCGGGACGCCCTGAGCGACCAGCTGGTGCGGGCGGACCTCGTGGTGACGAGCGGGGGTGTGAGCAAGGGCGCCTACGACGTCGTCAAGGAGGTGCTCTCCGAGCTCGGCACCGTGTCCTTCGGTGAGGTGGCGATGCAGCCCGGCAAGCCCCAGGGGTTCGGCTTCGTGGGCGAGGACGCGACGCCGATCATCACGCTGCCGGGCAACCCCGTCTCGTCGTACGTCTCCTTCGAGGTGTTCGTGGTGCCCGCGATCCGCCGGATGATGGGACGGCTGCCCTACCGCCGCCCGATGGTCAGAGCCCTGTGCTCACAAGGGTTCTCGTCGGCCCCGGGTCGCCAGCAGTACGTCCGCGCGCACTTCGAGATCGACGGCAGGGGTGCGCACGTCGCGCCGGTCGGCGGCCACGGCTCGCACCTCCTCGGTGACCTGTCCGAGGCCAACGCCCTGATCGTCGTACCGGCCGAGGTGACGTCGGTCCAGGGCGGCAGCCAGGTACAGGTCCTCGTCCTGGACCGAGACTTCTGATGAGCGAGGAGCCGCGGCTCACGCACGTCGACGACGCGGGCGCCGCCCGGATGGTCGACGTCTCCGCGAAGGAGACCTCGAAGCGCGAGGCCGTGGCGACCGGCCGGGTGCTCGTCTCCCCGACGGTCGTCGGCCTGCTCCGTGGCGAGGGCGTGCCCAAGGGCGACGCGCTCGGGGTCGCGCGGGTCGCCGGCATCATGGCCGCCAAGCGCACTCCCGACCTCGTCCCGCTGTGCCACCCGCTGGCGATCTCCGGGGTGACCGTCGACCTGGTGGTGACCGACGACGCCGTCGAGATCACGGCGACCGTGCGGACGACGGACCGCACCGGTGTCGAGATGGAGGCGCTGACCGCCGTCTCCGTCGCCGGCCTCACCGTCGTGGACATGGTCAAGGCCGTCGACAAGGCGGCCGTCATCACCGACATCCGCGTCGAGTCCAAGACCGGCGGGAAGTCCGGCAGCTGGTCCCGTCCGTGAAGGCGACCGTCGTCTGCGCCTCCAACCGGGCGGCCGCCGGCGTCTACGAGGACACCACCGGACCGCTGATCGTGGAGGCGTTGACCGGACTCGGCTTCGAGGTGACCGGCCCGGTCGTCGTACCCGACGGGGAGCCCGTCGCCGACGCCATCCGTGCGGCCGTCGACGCCGGCGCGCGGGCCGTCGTCACCACCGGGGGCACCGGGCTCACGCCGACCGACCTGACCCCCGAGGTGACCCGCCCGCTGCTCGACCGGGAGGTGCCCGGGATCGCCGAGGCGATCCGGGCGTACGGCGTCGGCAAGGGCATTCCCACCGCTGCCCTGTCCCGGGGGCTGGCCGGTGTCCGCGGCTCGGCGCTCGTCGTGAACCTCCCGGGGTCCCGGGGCGGCGTCAAGGACGGCCTGGCCGTGCTCGCCCCGGTGCTCGTGCACGCGGTCGAGCAGATCGCCGGGAGCGACCACTGACCAGGTCAGTCGACGCGTGGCGCGTCAGGCTGCGGGCCGGGCGGGTGGGGCTCCGCCCGCTGGTGGCCGGCGACGCGCGGGCGTGGAACGAGGTCCGCCGCCGCAACGCCGAGTGGCTGCGCCCGTGGGAGGCGACCGTGCCACCGGGCGACACGTCCGCGCCGCGCACGTTCCGGGCGCTCGTGCGCGACCTGCGGCACCAGGCCCGCGAGCACCGCGCGCTGCCGTTCGCGGTGACGGTCGACGACGAGTTCGTCGGGCAGATCACGGTCACCAACATCGTCGGCGGGTCGGCGCGCTGGGCGCAGGTCGGCTACTGGATCGACCGGCGCTACGCGGGGCAGAACGTCATCCCCACCTCGGTTGCCCTCGTCGTGGACTACTGCCTGCTCGAGCTCGGCCTGCACCGCATCGAGGTGGCGATCCGGCCGGAGAACACCGCGAGCCTGCGCGTCGTGGAGAAGCTGGGCTTCACCGAGATCGGGTACGCCAAGGGCTACCTCCACATCAACGGCGACTGGCGCGACCACCTGCTGTTCGCGGTCACCACCGAGGACATCGGCGGCGGCATGCTCCGTCGCTTCAAGGGCAGGCCATCCCGGACGTCGGCTGACCCCTTGCGTCGGCCCGGGGAATCTGCGGATCCGGGCTGTTTCGACAACTTTCACATCAGTCACACGAGTTCGCTTGCGACACACCGCCCCGCCTGCGGGGGAGACCGTCGTGTCGCTTTTATCGTCTGTGCCGTGGACTTGTCAGGAATCATCTTCGTGGTGCTCGCCGTCGCGTGGGCCGTCTACCTGATTCCGAAGGCGCTGCGGCACCACGACGAGGTGGCCCGGACCCGGTCGATCGACCGGTTCTCGACCGCCATGCGGGTGCTCGCCCGTCGTGAGCCGGTCAACCGCCGCGACGCGCGGCTCGTCGTCACCCCGGCCCGCGCCGCCGGCAACCCGCGCGTTCTCGCACCGACCCGCGCGACCGGCGACGAGACCCCGGTGCCGGTAGCCGTGACCGTCCGGCCGGCGGTGTCCCGGGCCCGGCTCGAGGCCCGTCGTACGGCGGCCCGCGCCGCTGCCCGTCGCCGCAGGCACATCCTCACGTTCCTGCTCCTCTGCACGGCCGTCACCGCCGGGGCCGCGGGCTTCGCGCTCGTGCCGTGGTGGTCGGTGGCGATCCCCGGCGGCCTCACGCTCGCCTACCTGCTGCTCTGCCGCACCCAGGTCCGCCGGGAGTCGTTCCACGACTTCGACATGCTCGGCGACCGCCCGGCCGACTCGGTCGACGTCACCGTGGTGCCGAAGCGCGCGATCCGGGTGGAGGCCCAGGACGGTACGCCGCGCAGCATGACCTCCCCGTTGACCACCGACGTCGTCGCCCGGGTCGACGAGGACGGTGTGTCGGAGCTCGACACCGAGGACACCGTCGGCATCGACGTCGCGCTCCTCGAGGCGATCGTCATCCCCACCGAGGACGGCGGATCCCTCTGGGACCCGCTGCCGGTCACCCTCCCGACCTACGTCACGAAGCCCAAGGCCAAGCGCACGGTCCGCACCATCGACCTCGGCGAGCCCGGCACCTGGACCTCGGGTCGGACCGACGAGGACACCCAGATCGTCGCCCGGGCAGCGGCCGAGGACGCCGAGGCCAGGGCCGCCAGCGGGGCGCCAGCCGACGGCGAGCAGCAGCGCGCCGTCGGCTCCTGACCGGATTCGGGTCGCGCTGCGACGGGTGGTATCTTTTCGTCTCGCGCCGCTCGGTCGGCGTTCCGGGGCTGTGGCGCAGTTGGTAGCGCGTCTCGTTCGCAATGAGAAGGTCAGGGGTTCGAATCCCCTCAGCTCCACCGACCAGAAACCCCGTCCCACCTGCGGAAACCCGCCGGAGGGGCGGGGTTCTCGTGGTTGTCACTCCGCACTCCTGCGCCTCATGCGCACCCCCCGCGCCCCCCAGCGCGTTCAGACGGTCCAAACCGGCCCGGTCCGCGGACGACCCGAGGTGGTGCAGGTAGATGTTCGTCGTGGCGATCGACGCGTGCCCGAGCCACGCCTGGACGGTCACCGGGTCGACCCCCTGAGCCAGCCACAGGCAGGCCGCGGTGTGACGCAGGTCGTGGATGCGGCGACCCTCGGCACCGTCGACCAGGCGACCGATCGCTTCACCGCGGACGCGTGCAACTGGTGGCCCGTCCTGGTCGTGAGCAGCAGATCATCGGGGCCCTTCCCGTCCGCGCAGGCCTGCACCAGGGCGAGGACCCGGTCCGCGACCGGCACCCGGCGATCTTGCCCGACTTGGTCACCTTGGCCTCCACCCCTCCGGGGCCGCCCGGCTGACCAGCAGCACGGGCATCGGGACGCGGACGAAGTCCCGCACTCGCACCTCCCGAAGCTCCGACCACCGCAGGCCGGTCCAGGCGGCGACCAGCAAAATGTCGGCCAGCCGCTGAGTCCCGCACGGTGCAGCTCGCGTAGAACGACTCCAGCTCGTCCTCGGCGAACGGCCGGATCTCGGTGCGCACGCCGCGCCCCTTCGGCACCCGCGTCCCGGTCACCGGGTTCACGGCGATCAGTCGCTCCCGCACCGCCCAGCGCGAAGAAGGCCGACAGGGAGGCGCGAAAGCGCTTGACCGACGACTCCGCCAGCCCGGATCGGTTCAGCGCGACCAGAGCCCGGGCGACCTCACGATCCGTCACCGCACCGACTTGCAGTGCAGCCAACGCCGGTGGGATCAGCCGGAGCAAGGCCGCGTCGGCGACGTATGTCTTGCGCGAGACCGCGTGCTCGCGCTCCTGCAGCCACTCCGGGCAGCAGCACCCTCACCGTACGGCGACCGGCGCGAGGATCGACGCCACCGGCCATAGCTGCGCGTTCTCGGGCGACCCACGCGGATGCCTCGCGCCGGGTGTTGAAGGTCCGGCTTGCGACCTGCTGACGACCCGACTTCACCGCCCCCCGCCATCGACCGCCCGGGGTCTTGCGGACGCTCATCCTGCTTTCCGTTCGAGCCACTCGAGAACGTCGTCCTCGCGGTAGCGCGGGGACCCCTTGGCCAGCCAGTACACCCGCGGACCGACGCCCTGAGTGCGCCAGCGGCTCAGGGTGGACCTGTCGACCCCGAGTGCATCGCCGACCTGCTTGGAGGTCAGGAACCGGGCAACCCGGTGCCATCGATCATTGCCTTGTCTTGGTTCCATCACCTTGTCCTCACTTCCGATGCCCGAATCTTCTTCTGTTCCGCCTTCCACTGCTGGTGCTCACGGGCCCGTGCGGCTGCTGCAGTGGCGAGGACGCGTTCGGCGTCGGTGCGCCAGCCGGTGCCTGCGTAGGTCCAGTGGCCGATGACGAGGGTGGTCTCGTGGTCGCCGTCGGCGAGCAGGTCGGCCTCGAGGGCGGCGAGGTTGAGGGGGCGGCCGGAGTCGCGGGACTCGGCGATCAGGACCTGGGCGCGTCGACGGGCGCGGCGGAGCGCGCCGAGGGTGATCGCGTAGCGGCGGGACTTGGAGGCGAAGTGGCCGCGGAACCCGAGCATGTGCACCCACTTGCCGAGCAGCTCATACGGACTGCCCTCCGACTCACGGGCGCGGGTCGCGAGCCGGCGGGCGGTGGCGCGGAGCCGCTGGTGATGGGGGTTGTCGGTGACGCCGGTGTCGTCGGCGGACTTGGTGGCGTACTTGGCCAGGTAGCCGGCCACCTGGCCCGGGGTCAGCGCACGGTAGGGGTCGTCGGTGCGTCGGCCAGTGCACACGGGTCGGGCGTCGAGCTGCCTGCCGAACGCCAGTACCCGAGCCGGGTCGTCCCCAGCGGAGCCGTCGGCGCCCGGCACGGTGAGCTGGACGCTGCGGGCCGCGTGTTCGACCAGCCGCGCCAGCAGTGCGGCGTTCATGGTCGCCGGGGGCGGGCGCGAACCCGTCCGCGGTCTTGGGGCCATCAAGCCGGATCAGCGCGTGGAAGTGCACCACGCCACGCAGCTGGTACTCCGCGACCTTCGCATACTGCACGGTCGCTACCTCGGACACCTGTCCGGACGGGACGCCGAGGGTCCTGGCCACCAGGCGACGCAGGGCGATGGTGAACCGCCGCCACAGGTCCGGTGCCCACCACTGCCACACCAGGTGCGAGGCGTAGTCGTAGCAGTCCGGACACAGAGGCTGCCCGAGCAGCGGGTCCTCGTCGTGGTGTCGCTGGTGGCAGCTGCGTGGGCGTCCGTGCGCACAGACTCCACCACCGTCAGCCTGAGCACGGCAGCGTCGGTCATCAGTGCGGTGGCCGTGCACGAAACCGAAGGACGGTGCGGTAACGGTGGCGAACACCAGCGGGTTCTCCGCCACCGACGCCGGGACGGTCTTGCCGCCGCAGACTCCGGCCCGGATCAGCTGGAACATGTCCGCCGCATACAGCCGCGAACACGACGGGCACGCGGATGCCCGGCGGTTCCCGCACCGCACATGCGTGACCTCGAGCGGCTCCTGGCTGCTGGAATAGCTCGACAGGATCTCGCCGGTGACCCGGTCGACGGTCTGGGAGCCGCCGACCAGCCGGATCGGGTTGGAACAGTTCCCGACACGGGCCAGCGCCTCGGACCAGGCATCGAACCCGGGAGAGGTGAGCAGTTCCGCGACCTGCCGCGCAACCCCGTCGTCCAGGAGCGGGAGGTCGAGCGGCGCGCATTCGCCACAGCCCGGGAAGGCGTCCGGGAGGAGGACAGGCAGGGTGGTGGTCACGTTCGCCCGAGTCCGCGTGGACACCGGCCTCACCACCCCGAGAAGGGTGTACCGCACGGCCAGTTTGCGATCCGCCGCGCGGCACACCCGGTCCAGGGAGTCCGCGATCACCAGCTCAAGAACGGATCTCGACGACGGGATCGCTGCAACGCCGAGACACGACCCGATCGGGTCGTTCAGCGGACCAACGAAATCTCTGAGTCTCTTTGTTTGCAACGGCTGTCTGTGTGCGGCCTCTGGCCAGAGTGGGGAGCCGACCCCCCGGGGAAATTCCCCGTCGTTCGTGTGTGAAGTTGTCCGCTGCCAAAGACTCTGCCACCACCCACCGACAACCCGCCGAAGCCACGCCCCGAGCTGGGGATGGCCAGCGACCCGAGACAGCCCTACTTCGCACCTGCTCCGACCGGCAGACTGAACTGCCGATCCCTGGCAAGGTAGGGCCCAGCTATCCGGAAGGTCTCGAGATGCATGCCGGCGAACTAGCGGAGCCCTTTCCCATCGTGACGCTGAGCACCGACGTGCTTACGGCGGCGCGGACGATGGGCGACCACCGCTTGCCCGGACTCATCGTCTGCAGGGACGACGGGCGGCCACACACGATCCTTCCGGGATCCCAGGTGTTGCGGTTCATGCATCCCGGCGTACATCCAGGACGACCCGGCACTCGCCCGGGTCTACGACGAACGGGCTTCCGAGAAGCTGATGACCAAGCTGTCGAGCCGCACCGTGCGGGACCTGCTGCCCGAGCCGCAGGACCGTGACGAGTTACCGGTCGTCGAGCCCGATGCGACGATCCTGGAGGTTGCCGCGTTGATGGCACGGATGCACAGCCCGCTGGTCGCCGTGGTCGAAGGCGGCCGGGTTCTGGGAGCCGTGACTCTCAGCCGGCTGTTCGAGGTGCTCTTCCCTGAGCAGACGGACGCTTCGTGACGCAGGTGCTCGTGGTGGTTGCCTTCGCGACCGCGTATGTCCTGATCGCCACCGAGCGGATCCATCGCGTCGCGGCTGCCCTGAGCGGGGCTGCCGCGATGGTGGTCCTGGGCGTGGTGGACGCCCAAGTGGCCTTCTTCAGCGAGCGCACCGGCGTTGACTGGAACGTCATCTTCCTGCTGCTCGGGATGATGATCATCGTCGGCGTGCTGCGCCAGACCGGGGTGTTCGAGTACCTCGCGATCGGGCCGGCGAAGCGTGCCCGTGGCCGTCCCGTTCGTGATCATGGCCATGCCTGATGGTGCTCACCGCCGTCGCATCCGCGCTGCTGGACAACGTCACGACGGTGCTGCTGGTGGCGCCGGTGACCCTGCTGGTCTGCGAGCAGATCGACGCGGACCCGGTGCCGTTCCTGATCGCCGAGGCGATGGCGTCCAACATCGGTGGCACGGCGACCCTGATCGGCGATCCGCCGAACATCATCATCGCCGTCGCGGTCGGGGCTTACGTTCAACGACTTCCTGGTCAACCTGGCGCCGATCGTCGTGCTGCTGCTTGCTGTCTTCGATCGGACTGTTCCGGCTGGATGTTCCGGCGCGAGCTTCGGCGGCGCACCTGCCGAGCGGTCGACGCGCTCATGGCCCTCGACGAGCGGGAAGCGATCACCGACACACGCCTGCTGGTGAAGTCCGCTGGTGGTCCTCGCCGCGGTCGTGCTGGCGCTTCGTCAGCCACTCGGTCCTGGGCCTCGAGCCCTCGCTGGTCGCCCTCCTCGGGGCGGGCGCCCTCGTCGCCGTCTCCCGGCTCGACCGTCCGAGTACCTGGGCGAGGTCGAGTGGCCGACGCTGGTCTTCTTCATCGGCCTGTTCATCATGGTCGGCGCGCTCGTCGAGACCGGCGTCATCGCGTCGCTGGCCAAGAGCTGCCACCGACGCCATCGGGCGAGCAGTACTTCCTGGCCTCCACGGTGATCCTCTGCGCCTCCGGGGCGCTGTCGGGGATCGTGGACAACATCCCGTACGTCGCCACCATGGCGCCGCTGGTGCAGGACCTCGTCCAGGCAGGACACGGTGCCGCACAGGCCGACGCGGCGTGGTGGGCCCTCGCCCTCGGCGCCGATCTCGGCGGCAACGCGACCGCCGTCGGCGCCAGCGCCAACGTCGTGGTCATCGGCATCGCCGCCCGGAACGGACACCCGATCTCGTTCTGGACGTTCACCAAGTACGGACTGGTCGTCGCCACCGTCACGATCGTGCTCGCGTGGCTCTACGTCGGCGCTCGGTATTTCCTGTAGGGCGGGGCTGCTCGACCATCGCGTGCGGACAGCGAAGGCAGCCGCCCACGTGCCGTGACGGTCAAGGCCCTGGCCTCCACCGACAATGATTTAGACACCAACGCCTCCACCGGTGGAGCAGGCTGCCCGAGTTCCGCGGGATCCTCACGAGGATGACAGGACAGGTCCCGTGCCGCACCACCGCGAGTGAGGTGCTTCCCTGCAGTGAAGCACTCAGCGATCCACGGCCATGGGTACCCAGCACGATGGCGTCCACTTCGAGTCGCTGCGACTCCGCCACGATGACCTTGGCGATCCGTTCGCGTCGGGCTAGGCGCACCATGCTGCTCGAAGCCACGCCGCACCCACGCAAGTACGTCATCGCTGTGTCCACGATGGCCAGCACGTCGGACGGGGTTTCGATGAAGACCCGTCCACCCGGCATCGGGTCCCACGCACACACGTGAAGGACCCAAGCATCCGCATTCATGGCGCTGCACAGATCGGCAGCCTGCACCAGCGCAGCCTCCGCGGTGGTCGACTCGCAGTATGGAACGAGCACCCGCTTCGGCGCAGCACCTCCACCGGCCCTGGACGCAACCGGCGAGGGCCCCCGATCCACGGCAAGGCGGACGAGTCAACGCCAATGCGGCCTGTCGATGCCAGATCTGTCAACGATGAAGAGTGTTTCAGTCTGTGCGCAGCCGCCGGGCCACGATCGTGGGCACACGGTGAGCTCTCCACTCTCGAACGATCAGTGGAACCAGGGCGAGTCTGTGCAGTCATTTTGCGTCCAGGATGGTTACCGACTGTTGATGCCGACCAGACTTCCCGGCGCGCCCTAAGGGAATTCTACCCTCCTCGCCGGATTTGGAGCGGTCGAAATTCCGCGGTCGGCTCGGCTCAAGATCGCGAGTCGAGCTCGGGCATCCACGCGGCCACCTCGTCGGCGACCGGCACGGTGGCGCCGAGCAGGCAGAGCACCCCGGCGGTGCCCGCCGCGACTCGTTGGACGAGCAGGTGCCGCACGGGGACACGCAGCTTGCGCTGCGTCCGGGCGACGGCCGAGCGCGGGTCGGAGACCCGGGCGGTCTGCGCGCGCAGCCAGGCTGCGGTTGAAGGTGAACTCTCCTGGCGCAGCGGGTCGAGCAGCGGGTCCAGCAGCGTCCAGAAGAGCCTCCGGGGTGACGTCGGCCGCGCGACCAGCCCGGTGGCCGTGGCGACCTCGAACAGCGCGGCCGCGTCGCGGTCCCGGCCGGCGCGCAGCAGCGCGGCCAGGCGTGGCGGCCAGCCGCGCGGCATCGGCAGGCTCGAGCCGAAGTCGAGGACCGCGAGCCGGCCGTCGCTCGAGAAGCCGGAAGTTGCCCGGATGCGGGTCGCCGTGCAGCCGCCCGACCCGGGGTGGGCTCGACAGCAGGAACCGGGCCAGCAGCAGGGCCGCCCGCTCGCGCTCGCGCTGCGTCGCCGCTGCGGGCGACCTGCGCCAGCGGAGTGCCCGTCGACCCACTCCGAGACGAGCACCCGGTCGGTGCCGGCGACCACCGCCGGCACCACGAAGTCGGGGTCGTCGCGGAACGCCTCCGCGAACGCGGTCTGCGCAGCGGCCTCCTGCCGGTAGTCGACCTCGGCCATCACCCGGGCCCGCAGTTCGGTAAGAGGCCCGCGGCGTCCAGCCCGGGTGCGGCCACCCGCATCAGCGGGACGAGCCGGTCCAGCTGGCGCAGGTCGGTGGCGAGCGCGTCCCCCGCCCGCGGGTACTGCACCTTCACCGCCACCGGGCGGCCGTCGCGCCAGACCGCACGGTGCACCTGGCCGATGCTCGCCGCCGCGGCCGGCGTCGTCGTCGAACTCGGCGAACCGGTCGCGCCAGTCCCGCCCGAACGTCCTCGGTGAGCACCCGGTGGACCGTGCGCATCGGCATCGGCGGGGCGGCCTCCTGGAGCCGGGTCAGCGCCTCGCCGTAGGGGCCGGCGAGCTGCTCGGGCAGCGCGGCCTCCATCGCCGACATCCACTGGCCGACCTTCATTGCGCCGCCCTTGAGCTCGCCGAGCACCGCGAACAGCTGCTCCGCGGTGCGCGCCTGCACCTCGGCCGCGACCAGCTCCGCGGGCCGCCCACCGAGGCGTCGGCCCAGCCCGACCGCTCGGCGGCCCACGAACGCCGCCGGAAGGGCGGCAAGCCGCGCCCCGCGCACCAGCCCGCGCGTCGGCAGATCACGCATACGCGCATCCTGACAGCGTCGACATCGGTTACGAGTTTCTTTACTGGCTCAAGAGCGCCTTCGGCGCGACGTGCTGCGGGCGGCGCTGGCGCGCCGTCCTCGCGCGTCCATTCAACCGAGCGCATCATGCAGTCCCGGCCAGTCCGGAACAGGCGCCCGACCGTCTGACGCCGGCCGCTCACGTCACCCGACCTCCACGCACCTCCGAGCCGCCGACCCAGTCTCGAAACGATCAGCTCGCCGGCAATCAGCGTCAAGGGCGCTACGCGTCGCTACGCGATGACCTCCGGCCACCCTTGACCCCGACCACCGCCAAGCAGGAGGGCTGGCTATCGGGTCGGTGGCTCTCTTCTGGTCATCCCTCTTCGCGCACCCCCTGCGCACCCCCGACCTCGGGCCGCCCTCACCGAGCGCATCAGATGCAGCGGGCCGGACGCCGGCAGACGAGCCGGCGAGGCCTTCGCAATGAGAAGGTCAGGGGTTCGAATCCCCTCAGCTCCACCAAACCTGCAGGTCAGGGCCGATGCCCGTCATCCCGAACATGGGAGACAGCATGGCCGCTCCGCGTTTACTCCGCACATTGGGCCCGAGCGGGCCGGACTCATCGTCCCTTCTTGGGCACTCTCGCCGGCTCCCGGGAGTCCTCGGACACCTGACGGTCATGAAGACCGAGAAGATCCGAGACACCCCCGCGAAGGCTCCGACGCTGTCGCTCGTCGACGGTGTCCTGTCGTTATCTGAGCTCTGTTCCCAGCTCCAGGTGAGCGCCCAGACGATCTACGACCTGCGCAGCCAGGGGCGGGGACCACGAGGATTCCGCGTCGGCCGCGAGCTGCGTTTCCGGGTGAGCGAGATCGAAGCCTGGCTGACCCGGTTGGAAGGCGAGGACGACCGACGCCACCAGCTCAGGAGCAACTGATGGCACGGCCGCGTACCCCCGTCGGCACCTACGGCTCGATCGCTGTTCGCCGCCGAGGTGATCGAGCTATCGCCGAGACCCGGATTCGTGACGCCGACGGCCGGGTGCGACATGTCAGGGTCACCGCACGGACCGCGGCCCAGGCACGGCTGGTTCTCCAGGAACGGCTGCTGAACCGCCCCGCGTTCGGCGGCGCCAGCGTTCTCACGCCGCAGAGCCATTTCGTTGACTTGATCGAGGTTTGGCTGGCTGATCTCGACCTCCGGCCACTCGCTGAAGGAACCAAGCAGAACTACCGCGACCAAGTCCGCCTCCACGTCCTTCCCGCGTTCAAGCACTACATACTTGCGGAGATCACTACCGGACGGGTCGAGTGGTTCCTCAAGTCGCAGGGCGCCATCTCCTCCTCGCGGGCTCGGCAGTCGCGAACCCTGCTCAACCTGCTGTTTGGGTTCGCGTCGCGGAACGACGCGGTGGTCGCGCAACCCAGTTGCCGGCACCTCGCCATTACGCAACCCGAAGCGCCAGCCCAAGGCGCTTACGCTCGCACAGATCGGCGCGATCCGAATCGCCGCAGCGAACTGGCGGAACCATGCGGGTGTACCGGGTCCGAAGCCTGACGGGCAGGTCCGCGACATCATCGAGGTGCTCCTGGGGACCGCCATGCGCACCGGCGAAGTGCTAGCCCTTCGCCCCTGCGATGTCGACGACCGCCCCACCGGCATGGTCGTCGCGGTGACCGGCACCGTCGTTCAACGCAAAGGCCAGGGTGCGATACGCCAGGACCGCCCCAAGTCCGAAGCCTCGATCAGGTGGATCCCGGTGCCGGAGTTCGCTGCCATGGTCCTGCGGCGACGCGCTGCCGGCGTCGATGAAGCCCGCACGATCTTCGCCAACCGCCAGGGCCGCCCCTTGAGCCCTTACAACGTCCGGCGCACGTTCCGGGACTTCTTGATCGATGCAGGGCTGGCCGACTCCGGTATCAGCCTCCGCTGGTTCCGCCGTACCGGCGCAACGGTGATCGCCCGGGGAATGGGAAGCGACGCTGCCGCCGCGTTCCTCGGTCACTCGTCTACCGCGGTCACAGAAGGCCACTACATCGAGCGAGACCAGAGTGTAGATCCGCAGGCGTGCACCATCCGGATCGGTGGCTGCGGGACACCTTCCGCACGGGCTCGGAGGAGGCTGGCATGGATCGGGTCCGACAGACCGGTGAGGTCGCGGATGACGCGCTGCCAGCGTTGCCCGTCGACCAGCCGGTCCCGTCGTGCCAGCACCCTCAGGTCCTGAAGGAGCCGATGGACCGCGCCGGGATCGGCCAGGACGCGGTGCCGACACTCGGTGAGGCTGTGGTCGACCTCGATCTGCCGCTCGGCCCAGACCACCCTTTCGCGCTGCACGAGCTGCACCCGAACGGCATCCGGACGCTGAGCCCGCCGGTCCTCATAGGCAGCTTGGCGGCACTCCCGACTGCAATAGATGCGCGGTCGACCCGTCGACGCGGGCGCTGGCATCGGGCCGCCGCATCGCGGGCACCCGACAAGCGGCTGAATCTGCTCGCCGGTCACCCGCGGGGGACGGTGCCGACCGGTGCGTCGGAGTTGATCGCTCATGCCACTCAGGTGCACACGTTTCGTCACCGACGGAACCACCCACACCTCGCGTTGCCAGAGGTGTGGGGCCGAAGATGAGAGAGGGCGCCCGTGGGGCCGATGGCGGGGAGGCTGAGCCGCGGGGTCGGTCGCACTGCGTAGCGATGAGCGCCGGTCTCGCTGTGCCGAACTAAGGGGAGCACGTATCGGGCGGAGAGCGTACTCGTCGTCGGGCTTGTCACCCGGCGCCAGCAAATCGGGGTGGCCGCAAAGACTTGCGATCCCCTTGATGCGGATAGTGAAGTGGCGATCGCTGGTACGCGTCGGTGGCCACGAAGATCCGGAAGTTAGCTTGGCTCGAGGCCTGCGGGACCGTGAGTCCGCATCGACTGATGGGATATCAGTCGACCGCGTCGATCAGCTGGCGCAGTGCCGCGACGTGCTCGCGCAGGGCCTTCCGGCCGGCGCTGGTCAGCCCGATCCACGTCGTGCGTCGCCCCGCCCGGACGCCCTTGCGGCTGCGCACGTAGCCGGCGTCAGCCAGCGTCGAGACGTGTTTGGACAGCACTGAGTCACTGACCTCGAGAGCGGCCCGCAGCGTGGCGAACTCCGCCTCCGACACCGCGGACAGCGTCGTGAGCACCTGCAGCCGGGCCGGGGCGTGGATCAGCGGGTCGAGCTCGGCCATCAGCCGGCCACCAGCAGCGCAACGAACCCCAGGAACGCGAGCACGGCGAGTGCGGCGAGCACCCGCGGCGAGACGCCGCCCTCGTGGGCGGCCGGGTCATGCCGGTAGGCGCGCCACCACCGGAAGGTGCCGAACGCGTAGCCGACTCCCGCGACCACGGCCGCCACCGCGACGAGCCACCAGCGCGACTCGAAGGCGGCCCACGTCGCGGCCCCGAACCCGCCCATGTAGACCAGCGTCGACGCGCCCCCGGTCCCAAGGACGATCTGGCTGGACAGACCATCGACCCGGACGCCGTTGATCCGCCGGAACTGGTACAGCAAGAACGCTGCCACGCCCATCAGGACCGCCACCCCAGCCAGTGCCACCGCGAGCCCGGCGGTCGTTTGAGCGGCGATCCCGTAGGCCGCGGCGCCCACCTGGACCGCGACCGCGGCGGCCAGTATCGGGTGCAGGCCGGTGGGCAGTCGCAGGCCGTCGGCGAGTCGCTGGCGCGCCTCGTCTGCCACGGCGAGCTCTGAGCGGGGATCGTCGGGGTTCTGCAGCGCAGGGTTACTTTCCATGATGGAAAGTATGCTCGATACTTTCCAGTTTGGCAAGTATCCAACGTCGTAAGCGGTCACGGTCGCCTGCTCAGCGCGGCACTTGGACGCCCGACGTTTAACGGTGCTCGGGTTCATCGCTTGGCCTTGAGGCAGTGACCGGGACCCCGCGGACCGGACATCGACCTGTTTCGATGAGAATGACGCGATATGGCCGCTGACCTGCCCAAACGCTTTGTTTCAGGTCGCGTGGCCCCGTTCTTCATGATGCCGCCGGGTGAAGTTCGAAACGGAGACCAAGGGCGTTGGTGACCTTGAGGATGGTCGACCAGGCGGGTTGCCGTCGGCAGACAGTGCCTTGTAGAGGCCGTCGCGGCTCATGCCGACGCGGCGGGCCGCGACGACTCCGTCGACCCGGCACCGCTCGGCCGGGTGCTCGCGGGGAGCGCGGAGACGGCAGGCATCGTCACACCTCCACCTCACGGTCAGGACGACGCTCCTCGGCCGGCCAGCCGAGACCGGTCGTGGCCGGCGCGTCGGGGGTGCTCGGCGTGGGCGCGACGCCACCGGGGTCCGCCGGGCCCTGGTCCAGCCGGAACGGCGGGTAGGTGTCGGTCATCAGGGCGACGTACGCGGTCACCCGGTAGACCCACCGGTTCAGGCCGACCAGCAGGTCGAACAACGGCGCCGGGTAGCGGCCGGTGAACAGCAACAGCAGTCCGGCAGCCAACGTCAGCGCGCCGATCAGACCGCCGACGGCGAACTGGAAGCCGTCCGCGTCACCGAACTGCCACGTGCCCGCGAGCACGCCCAGCACGATCAGGTGCGGCAGCGCCAGCAGCCACGACTTGACCAGCACCAGCCCGCGCGAGAGCCGCTCGGGGTAGGCGATGTCGAGGTCGGCCGGGTAGTCGGTGTGGTCGAGGGTGAACGGCGGGTAGCGGTCGGTGCCGATCGCAGCCGTCGCGTAGAACTGCACCCGCCAGGTCCACCGCAGGATGCCGACGTTGAGGTCGAACAGGCCACGCGGGTAGCGGCCGGTGACCAGGATCGCGAAGAACGCCACCACGGTGAGCACCACGAAGACCAGCCACAGCAGCGCGAGCACGACGAAGTGCGGGATCGCCAGGAACCACTTGACCAGCCAGAGCCCACGGTTCAGCTGCGGGTCCTTCGCGCCGACCAGGGTCACCGGGGTGTCGGGCCGGACGGCTTCCGGAGGCTGACCGGGCGCGGCCTGGCGGGGGACCCGCGGTCCCGGCGGCCTGGCGCCGTACACGACGAGCAGTGCGCCGCCGAGGATCAGGGCGCCGCCCAGCAGGCCGAGGCTCCATGCCAGAGGTGTGAGCCAGCCGAGGCGTCCGCCCGCGGACAGGTCGACCGCGACCCCCGGGGAGCCGTCGACGTTCATGACCACGGCGGTGTAGGTGCCGGGCTTGAGGTCCCAGGTCAGCGCCTGGGTGCCGGGGCCGCTGCTCTGCGCGGTCCAGAACCCCTGGTCCGTGGGAGCCGCGCTCAGGTCACCGCCGGTGCCACGCCGGGTCAGCGAGTAGTCGAACGGGTCGGTGCGCAGGTCGCTGATCTCGTCGTACGACGCGCTGCCCAGGTAGCGCGCGACGTCGGCGCTCGGTGCGATCCCGATGAAGACGGCCGATGCGTCCGCGGACCGGGCGCTCAGCCGCACGGTGGCGAGGTCACGGTCGGCCCACCAGTCGTCGGGGCCGGCCTTGCCGAGGTTCACGACCTCGCTGGAGAGGGCCACCGTCTCGGTGGTGAGCTGCTCGGTCGGGGTGCTGAAGAACCCGTCGTCGTCGCGCTGGGTGGCCATCGCCCAGCCGAGGCCGAGGCCTCCGAGCAGCAGCGGGAAGCCCACGAGCGCGAGCAGGATGCCGATGACGAGGGGGACCGGGCGGTTCCTGCGTGAAGCGGTGCGGCCTGGTTCAGGTGGTGGGGTGTAGGTGGTCATGGTTGTGGTCTCCTTTCTCGTCGCCAGGCGACGTCATGACCGCGGCGCTGAGCCGATCCACCACGAAACGGCGGTATCCGGAACGCACAGATGAGTTCCGGATAGCGCCGCCCGTGTGTGTGACTACTTGACCTCGGAGCGGCGCAGGAACAGCAGCCCGACGACGAGGGGAATGACGATCCAGATCATCGTGGTCGAGCCGAGCATCGCCCACTCCTTGACCGGTGTTCGTGGCGCCATCGAGGAGCGCCACCTGCGTGTAGTTCCAGTCGATCCACGGCTGCAGGTCCTCGAACCACGAACGCACCTGGGCCAGGAGCGCGAGGATGCCCGGCATGACCAGTGAAGCGACGAAGTAGCCCACGATCGCGGCCGCGGAGTTGCGCAGCACGACACCGAGGGCGAAGCCGAAGGCCATGCCAACCAGGTTGTAGAGCACCATCTGGAGTGCCATGGACAACGAAATGTCCCACGACGGTGTCGACGCCTGCGAGTGCGGAACCGGCCACGTTGCCGAGGGCGCCGACCGCGAAGGCGACGGAGACGGCGCCGAGGCCCACCAGGAGGGTCGCGATCGCCTTGGCGCCGATCACGCGTCCGCGGCTCGGCACCAGCGTGAACGTCGTGAGCCCGCTGCGCTGGCTCCACTCACTCGTGACGGCCAGGATCGCGATGATCGGCAAGATCACCGACATCGGGAACCCGCTCGCCCTCACGAAGTTCTGGTAGGTGACGTCGCTGTTGAGGCCGAAGACGAGGAGCGACCCGGCCGAGATGGGCGACAGGACGCCGATGCTGATGAGCATCCAGAATCCCGAGCGGGTGTTGAACATCTTGCGCAGCTCGACCTTGACGAGTCGGGTGGTCGGGATGGGCTGGGCGGTCCGTCGGGCCGGCGCGGCCTCGATGGTGTCGGGAGGGATGATCGTGGCGGTCATGCCGCAACTCCTTCGCGTTGGGTGTCGGCAGTGAGCGACAGGAACATGTCTTCGAGCCCGGCGCCCTCGGCGGACCGGAGCTCGGTGAGGGCGATGCCGGCGGTCAGGGCCACGGCCCCGACCCGAGCGGGGTCGGCGTCGGTGCGGACCGAGCCGTCGCCGGCGAGCGTGCTGGGGATCCCGGCCTGCTCGAGGGCGTGCGCGAGGTCGCGCGGTGACGTCGAGCGGGCGAGCGTCCCGGCTGCGGCGAGGAGCTCTTCCTTGCTGCCGGACGCGACGATCTTGCCGTTGCCGATCACGACCAGGTCGTCGGCGATGACCTCGATCTCGTGGAGCAGGTGCGAGGACAACAGGACGGTGCCGCCCTGGCTGGCGAAGCCCGTCAGCAGGTCGCGCATCCACCGGATCCCGGCGGGGTCGAGCCCGTTGGCGGGCTCGTCGAGGATCAGCACCTGGGGGTCTCCGAGGAGTGCGGTGGCGATGCCGAGGCGTTGACGCATCCCGAGGGAGTAGTTGCGCACCCGGCGCTTGGCCTCGGTGGGGGTCAGGCTCACCAGCTCGAGCATCTCGTCGACCCGGGTGCGGGGCAGGCCCATGGTGTCGGCGGCGATCGTGAGGATCTCGCGTCCGGTGCGGCCGGCGTGCTGGGCGGAGGCGTCCAGGAGGACGCCCACCTCGAGGCCGGGGTTGGGGAGGTCGGCGAACCGTTCTCCGTTGATGGTCGCGGTGCCGGACGTCGGGACGGTCAGACCGACCATGACGCGCATCGTGGTGGACTTGCCGGCGCCGTTCGGACCGAGGAAGCCGGTGACGCGACCGGGCAGGGCGGTGAAGGAGACGTTGTCGACGGCGGTGAAGCCGGCGTACCTCCGGGTCAGTGACTCAACAGTGATCATGTGACAACCCTCGCCGCGTCGCGGCGTGCGCACATCGGCGTCGAGGCCGGACCCTCCTCGGCCGTTGGGAGGAGCGGGGTCTCGTTCTTTCGGTCGGTCCCCGAGGCCTCGGCGGTCCCTAGGCTGGGTGGGTGATCACCAACGCCCTGCGCTCGCTGTGGGCCGAGCCCCGCGCAGCCGACGCTCCCGAACGGGTGTCGCGCGACTGGGTGCTGGTCGGGGTGTTGATGGTGACGGCGCTGCTCGAGGGAGTCCTCCGGGACGACGTCGCCTGGCGGCCGTTCGCGACGATCGTGGCGGTCGGACTCGCGCCGGTGCTGCTGTGGCGGCGTACCCAGCCGTTGGCCTGTGTCGTGGTGGCCTTCGGCACCGCGATGGCGTTGGGGCTGGCGAGCCTGGCGGGCGGGGCCCCCAGTGTCGGCCTCAACACGATGATCTACGTCCTGGTGCTCGTCTACGCGCTGGTCCGCTGGGGCTCAGGGCGCGAGATCGTGATCGGGCTGGCGGTGGTGCTGGTCGCTGCGGTCATCGGTACGGTCGCCGACTACACCGGGCCGGCCGACGTCATCGGCGGGTTCGGCATCCTGGCGGCGGCGGCGGCGGGCGGAGCGGCGTTCCGCTACCGCGCCGAGAGCTGGCGCCGGGCGTTGGACCAGATCCGCAGCCAGGAGCGGGTCGGCCTCGCGCGCGAGCTGCACGACATGGTCGCCCACCACGTCTCGGCGATCGCGGTGCAGGCGCAGGCGGGCCGGGCGATGGCCGGGCAGCGACCTGAAGCGGCGCTCGAGGCGCTGGCGGTCATCGAAGGGGAAGCGTCGCGGACGCTGGCGGAGATGCGGGCGATGGTCCGGGTGCTGCGCGACGGAGCGCCGGCGGAGTACGCCCCCCAGCCCGGCGTTGCCGACCTGGTGTCCCTCGCCCGCCGCGACCCGGTCCCGGTCGTCGACGTGGAGGTGCCAGATGACCTGGACGAACTTCCGCTCCAGGTCGACGCGGCGGTCTACCGGCTGGCGCAAGAGGCGCTGACCAACGCCCTGCGGCACGCCCGCAACGCCTCGCGTGTGGAGATCCGGGTCGTCGAGGGCGCGAGGAAGGCTGCGGCTACGCGTGACCGACGACGGACAGATCGACCCGGCGCGGTCGGCGAGCCACGGCTTCGGGCTGCTGGGGATGACCGAGCGCGTGCAGCTGCTCGGCGGCACGCTGCGTGCCGGGCCGGCGCCCGAGGGCGGGTGGACGGTCGACGCCGAGCTGCCGACGGAGGTACGCCGATGACGGTGCGCGTGCTGGTGGCCGACGACCAGGATCTGGTGCGTACCGGCCTGTCCATGATCCTTGACGCGCAGCCTGGCATCGAGGTCGTCGGTCAGGCCGCCGACGGCCACGCCGCGGTCGAGCTGGCGCGTCGGCTCCGCCCCGACGTGTGCCTGGTCGACATCCGGATGCCCGGGCTCGACGGCATCGAGGTGACCGAGCTCCTCGCCGGGCGGGGCGTCCCGGACCCGATGGCGGTGGTGGTGATCACGACCTTCGACCTCGACGAGTACGTCCACGGCGCGCTCCGGGCCGGCGCCCGAGGCTTTCTGCTCAAGGACGCCGGGCCGGAGCTGCTCGTCCAGGCCGTGCATGCCGCCGCCGTCGGCGATGCCCTGATCGCGCCGAACATCACCCGGCGGCTGCTGTCCACCCTGGCCGCCAGGGAACCGTCGAAACGACGTACCCAACCGATCGAGCCGCTCACCGACCGCGAGGAGGAGGTGCTGGCGCTGGTCGCCCGTGGCCGCACGAACGCCGAGATCGCCGCCGACCTCTTCATCGGCCTGACGACCGCCAAGACCCACGTCGCGAGCCTGCTGACCAAGATCGGCGCCCGCAACAGGGTCGAGATCGCGATGTGGGCCTACGACACCGGCCGGGTGGGGGACTGAAGCCGCCGTCCAAGGACTCGGAGAAGCCGTTCCGCCAAGCAAGCAGGATTCGATGAACGCGGTCTCGTCAAGGAGATGCGGCGCCAGCCGCGCATCGCGTGTGCGGTGAGCTGGGTGCCGTTGTCCATCCCGATATTCGCCAGTCAACGCCCGGTTTCCGTGATCAGTTCCTCCAACACCGCAGGAGGTGCGGAGTCGTTCGATGTTCCTCGCTGGCGCCCTGGCGCCGCTCCTCGCATTTCCAAGGTAACCCGCGGAGGGGGGCTTGCTGCAAGGCCCCCCTCATGCCGCAGAATCGCCGACTCGAAGGCAGAACGTCGGAGGGGCTGGACTGTGACCGAGCATGCCGTACTGATCGTCGGGGGAGGGCCCACCGGGCTGATGCTGGCCGGCGAGCTGGCGCTGGCGGGGGTCGACGCTGCCATCGTCGAGCGGCGCGCCAGCCAGGACCTCCCCGGCTCGCGCGCCGGCGGTCTGCACGCACGAACCATCGAGGTCCTCGATCAGCGTGGCATCGCCGATCGGTTCCTCGCGGAGGGACAGGTGGCCCAGGTCGCGGGTTTCGCCCGGGTCTCGTTCGACATCAGCGACTTCCCTACGCGGCATCCCTACGGGCTCGGGCTGTGGCAGAACCACATCGAGCGCATCCTGGCCGGCTGGGTCGACGAGCTGCCCGTGACCATCTACCGCGAACGTGAGGCGACCGGGTTCGCGCAGGACGACACCGGCGTCGACGTCGAGCTGTCCGACGGCCAGTCGCTGCGGGCGGACTACCTCGTCGGGTGCGACGGAGGACGAAGCCTCGTCCGCAAGGAGGCCGGCATCGAGTTCCCCGGGTGGGATCCGACGACCAGCGCCCTGATCGCCGAGGCCGAGATGGCCGAGGAGCCGGAGCTGGGCATGCGCCAGGACGCCGCCGGCCTCCACGGCCTCGGCAGGGTCGAGTACGAGATCCGCGACGGCGAAGTGGTCTTCGCCGACCACGGGCCGGTCAGGGTCATGGTGACCGAGCAGCACGTCGGGTCGAAGAGCGAACCCACCCTGCACGATGTGAGCGAGGCGCTCATCGGCGTGTATGGGACCGACTACGGGATCCACAGTCCCATCTGGATCTCCCGGTTCACCGACATGACCCGTCAGGCCGCGGCCTACCGGAAAGCACGAGTGCTGCTGGCCGGCGACGCCGCACACGTGCACTCCCCAGTGGGCGGGCAGGGACTCAACACCGGCGTGCAGGATGCGCTGAACCTGGGGTGGAAGCTGGCCCAGGTGGTCAAGGGCGTGTCGCCGGACAGCCTTCTGGACACCTATCACGACGAACGCCACCCGGTCGCTGCCCGCGTGCTGCGCAACACGATGGCGCAGGTCGCTCTCAACCGCCCCGGCGACGCGCGCCTTGATGCCTTGCGCGACACCGTCTCCGACCTGTTGAGCATGGACGAGCCGCGCAAGCGGTACGCCGCGATGATGTCCGGCCTGGACATTCACTACGAGCTCGGCGAGGGACACCCGATGCTCGGTCGTCGCATGCCCGATCTCGACCTGGTCACCGCGGAGGGGCCGCGTCGGGTCTTCACCCTGCTTCACGAGGCCCGAGCCGGTCCTGCTCAACCTCGGCGAACCCGGTGGATTCGACATCACGCCGTGGGCGGATCGGGTCCAGCTGGTCGATGCCGACTTCGGCGGCACCTGGGAGCTTCCGGTGCTCGGCAACGTCGCTGCTCCCGCTGCGGTGTTGATCCGGCCCGACGGATACGTCGCGTGGGTGGGAGATGGGACCCACGTCGGGCTCGAGGACGCGCTGACTCGCTGGTTCGGGCCGCCCGCATAGCCGCGGACGGGTACGTGTTCGATATCGCTCAGACCAGCTCGCCGCGCTTCCTGCTCAGGTAGGCGCGCTCGGCGGAGTTCTGGGTGGCGGCGATGGCGGCGTCGTACGCCTCCTTCGCCTCGGCGGTCCGGCCGAGCCTGCGGAGCATGTCGGCGCGGGCGACGTGCCATGCGTGGTAGCCCGTGAGCGGCAGCCGGTCGACCAGAGTGAGGGCGACCTCCGGGCCGTCCAGCTCCGCGACCGCGACCGCGCGGTTGAGTGCGACGATCGGCGACGGGTCGAGCCGGGTCAGCTGGTCGTACAGTGCGACCACCTGCGACCAGTCCGTGTCCGACGCGGTGGGGGCGTCGGTGTGGACGGCGTTGATCGCGGCGAGTATCTGGTAGCGGCCGGGTCGGTTGATCGCGAGGCACTCGCGGACCAGGTCGTGCCCCTCGGCGATCAGCGCGCGGTCCCAGCCGGCGCGATCCTGCTCGCCGAGCGGGACCAGCTGCCCGTTCCGCACGCGGGCCTCACGCCGGGCCTCGGTGAGCAGCAGCAGCCCGAGCAGACCGGCCACCTCCGGCTCCTCGGGGAGCAGCTGGCGGAGGATCCGCGTCAGCCGGATGGCCTCGCCCGTGAGCTCGGCGCGCACCGGGTCGCCGTCGCCGGTGGCGAGGTAGCCCTCGTTGAAGACGAGGAACAGCACCGCCAGCACGCCGCCGAGCCGCTCGGGGAGGTCGGCGGCCTCGGGCACCCGGTAGGGCACCTTCGCCGCCGCGATCTTCTTCTTCGCCCGGGTGATCCGCTGCGCCATCGTGGTCTCGGGCACGAGGAACGCCTGCGCGATCTCAGCCACGGTCAGCCCACCGAGGAGGCGGAGCGTCAGCGCGATCCGCGCCTCCGGTGCGAGCGCCGGGTGGCAGCAGGTGAACAGCAGCCGCAACCGGTCGTCCTCGACCGGTCCGGTGGGCTCGTGGGGCGTGTCGTCGTGGTACATGAAGGCCGCCTGGTGCTTCGCGTCGCGCTGCTTCTCGCGGCGGATCCGGTCGATCGCGCGGTTGCCCGCGGTGGTGGTGAGCCAGCCGCCGGGGTTGGGAGGTACGCCGGACTCCGGCCACTTCTCCAGCGCGGCCACGAGCGCCTCGCCCGCCGCCTCCTCGGCGATGTCGATGTCACCGAAGCGGCGGACGAGCGAGGCGATCAGGCGGCCGTACTCCTCGCGGAAGACCCGCTCGACGGCCGCCGTTCCGCCCTGCATCGATCAGTCGTCGTTCGGGCCGGCTCAGGCGAGGCCGTCGAACGGACGGACCTCGACCTTGCCCCGGCACGCCTTGGACCCCTCGGCCGCGAGCTTGAGCGCCACGTCGAGGTCGGGCGCGTCGATGACCCAGAAACCCCCGATGACCTCCTTGGTCTCGAGGTAGGGGCCGTCGGTCATCACCGGCGTCTCACCCTGGCCGTCGACGACGGTCGCGGTCGACGCCGGCTGAAGCCCACCGGCGAAGACCCAGTAGCCATCGGCGTGAAGCTTGTCGTTGAAGGCGCCGGTCGCGGCGAACGCCTCCTCCATCTCCTCCTTGGAGCCGTAGTTGCCGAACTCGTCCATCTCGGCGGGGCCGTGCACGGCCAACAGGTAGTGCGTCATCTCACTTCTCCTCAGTTCCGGGCGGTCCCGATGACCGCCTTCTACCCCACCACGAACGGCATCCCGCCGATACGACAACCTGCCACAGAAACCGTGCGATCGGTTCCCGGCGACGCCTCGGCGGTCCGGTCACCGGGCATCGACCCGGAGAACTTTTCTTCTCGCGACCTGTCGGATCCGTGCCCGCCCGTTCGTGGAGGGGGCATGAGCGGGTCGCACCGGGCGGCCCGCCGAGGAAACGGAGCCCGACATGTCCACCACCACGCAGATCCCCACCCGCGACGACCCCCAGCGCGCCGACCCCGGCTGCCGAGCGGCAGCCGGTCTGGAAGCACGGCGTCGCCGCGGCCGTCGTCGCCTCGGTCGCCACGACCGTCCTCGCGGCGGTCGCGTCGGCCGCCGGCGTCTCGTTCGCCGACAGCACCGGCGCGAGCATCCCGATCGCCGGGTTCGCGCAGCTGACGCTGGTCTTCTCGCTCGTCGGCGTCGGCATCGCCGCCGTCATGGCGCGCAAGGCGCGCCGGCCGCGGGCCACGTTCGTGCGGACGGCGGTCGCCCTGACCGCGCTGTCCTTCGTCCCGGACCTCACGTTCGGGTTCGACGCCGGCTCCGCGGCCACCCTGATCACGCTGCACACCGTCGCCGCGGCGATCGTGGTGCCGACCCTGGCGGGGCGGCTCGCGGCCGCGCGCTAGCCTGGCCCCCGTCGCGCGAATGCCGTTCCGCCGGAGGGAATCGGATGACTCAACACACCAGTGCCGGCAGTGCCGATCTGCAACGGGCAGCGGACCGGGGGTGACCGCCGGTCAAGCAGGCAGGGGAAGCTCGACCTGGATCCAGGGCAAGGATGAACGGCTCGAGGTGCTGTCCGAGGATCCCTATGTGGTGTCGACACCGATCGAGGTACTCGCCGGCCAACGGATCACGGACAAGCGCAGCCTCTTCATCCGCAACATCCAGGACCGTGCGGAGGCGCACACCCTCGAGCCGCAGTCGATGCAGGGCTGGGAGATCGAGCTCGTCGGGCTGATCGATCCCGTGCGGGTCGTGATCCAGGCCGAGGACCTGCTCGACATGGAGCAGGTCGAGTTCGAGATGGTGCTCCAGTGCTCGGGGAACGGCCGGTTCATGTATGTCGACATCCCAGGGTACACCCTGGAACCAAGGCGGTGTGGGCAACGTCGTCTTTCGTGGCGTACCCCTCTCGGCGGTCCTGGAAAACCATGGCGTCACGATCGACCCCCAGGTGCGGTACGTGACAGCCGAGGGCGTCGAGGGACCCATGGGACGTGAGCCCGGACCTCGAGCACAGCCTCCCGGTGGCCGACGTGCTCGCCAGGAGCATCCTGGCGCTACAGATGAACGGCGACGACCTGCCCGGCATTCACGGGGGACCGGTGCGCCTGGTAACCCCCGGGTTCTTCGGCACGATGCAGATCAAGTGGCTGGAGCGGCTGCGGTTCGAGACGGCCGAGTCGCCCTGCTTCTACCACGCTGTCGAGTACAGAGTTCCGCTGGAGCGCGTGGAGCCGGGCGAGAAGTTCAAGTTCACGCTGGAGAACAGTCGGCCGACCTGGCACCTCCGTCTGATGAGCTACATCCTGGCTCCGGCGCCGGGAGCCGAGCTGCAACGCCGGTTCCGGTGACGGTCAGAGGCGTCGCCTACAACGACGGCTCGGCCCGGTGGAGGCTGTGCTGGTCTCGGTGGACCAGGGCCGGTCCTGGCAGTCGTCGGCGTTCGAGACACCCGACAGTCCCTACGCCTGGTACCAATGGGCGACCCAGGCCGGCTCGAGCCCGGCGAGCACGAGATCTGGGCGCGGGCCATCGACGCCCTGGGCCGCTCCCAGCCCCTCGACGGCTCCGTCTTCTGGAACCCGAACGGCTACGAGTGGACCGGCGTGTACAAGACCCCGGTCACCGCCACCTGAGAAGAGCCCTGAAGGTCTCCGCCTGAGGTCCCAGATCACTGCTGGGCGAGAATCGACGGTGGGAGCTCGATGTCGGGGACGAGCTCGAGTAGCAGGCTGCGAACTCGGTCGTCGAGGTCGGCGATGATGCGTCGGACCGTGGCCTCGTCCTGACCACCTGGGTCGGCCACCGGCCAGTCGACGTACCTCACGCCGGGCACGTACGGACACTCCTCACCGCAGCCCAGCGTGATGGCCATGGTGGACGCGGCGATCGTCTCGCGGGTGAGCAGCTTGGGGTGTTCTTCCGACGTGTCGAGACCCAGCTTCTCGAGGACGTCGGCGACTTCTCGGTGGATGTGCTCCCCGGGCTGGGTGCCCGCGGACAGGGCGCGCACGCGGCCGCCGGCGTAGTGCTCGGTCAGGACACGACTGATCACGGACCGGCCGCCGTTGCGGACGCAGGCGAACACGACCTGAGGGATCGGGTTGTCGGCGTTTCGGGGGAGCGACTGGTCACGAGGTGCTCCTGGGCGCGGGCGAGTCAGCGGTGGGCCGATCGCGTTGGCCGTGCGGGACGACCACGTCGTCCGGCGTGTGGTCGGCAGCTGCGCCGACCCCCGGGTAGAACCAGCGGACGAGGCCGACGGCGATGGCGCCGCCGATGAGCTGGGCGAGGACGAAGCCAGGGACGGAGCCCGGTGAGATGCCCGCGAAGGTGTCGGAGAAGACGCGCCCGACGGTGACCGCGGGGTTCGCGAACGACGTGGACGAGGTGAACCAGTAGGCGGCGCCGATGTAGGCGCCGACGGCGGGGGCGGCGAGCAGGCCTCGGCCTGTGCGGGCGAGGGCGAGGATGAGCAGAACGAGACCTGCGGTGGCGACGACCTCGCCGAGCCAGAGGTGAGCACCGGTGCGGTCCTTGGTGGACAGCTCGAGCCAGCGGCACCTGGTACATCAGGTTGGCGAGCTCCGCGCCGGCGACTGCTCCGATGACCTGGGCGACCGTGTAGCCGCCGACCTCGCCCCCGCTGAGTCCGGTGCGGCTGCGTCGCCCGAGCAGCCAGTCGGCGGCCGAGACGACGGGGTTGAAGTGCGCACCGGAGACGGGGCCGAAGCAGCAGGATGAGCACGGTCAGCCCGAGGAGGGTGGCGGTGGAGTTCTCCAGCAGCTGCAGGCCGACGTCGTCGGGTGTGAGCCGCTGGGCGGCGATTCCGGAGCCGACGACGACGGTGACGAGCAGGGCGGTGCCGAGCAGCTCGGCGGTCAGCCGCCGGGTCAGGTCGGTTGGCCTGCCTGTCGGTGGGGACGTGCGGGGCATCGGTGGGTGTCCTTCCGAGCGGCGGTCAGGCTGAGCGGAGCCAGGGGGCGGTCGCCTGGCTCAGCAGCAGGCGCCCGAGGCCGCACGGTCGTCGTCCGTCTGGGCGGTGCTGTCGCTGCTGCAGCAGCGGCCGTCGGAGACGACACCGAAGTCTGCAGCATCCGGGTTGCGCTCGATTCCTTCGACGTCGGCGAAGGTCTTGCCCTCGAGGTCGACGCCGGTGTCTGCGAGCACGACGTAGTTCTCCCACTTCTGGCCGTCCGGACCGGTGACCCAGTGCTTGTCCTGACGGGCGTAGCAACACACCACGTCGCCTTCGACGTCGAGGGTCAGCCCGGCGGCCTCGAGCCGGTTCGCCTCGGCCTCGACCTCCTCCATGGAGTCGCGCTCGACCCCGAGGTGGTTCAGGGTGCCGGTCCGGTCGGGGTTCTCGAACAGGACGAGCTTGAGGGCCGGCTCGTCGACGGCGAAGTTGGCGTAACCGGGGCGCCGCTTGACCGGGACGGTGTCGAACAGGGTCGAGTAGAACTTCACGGCGGCGTCGATGTCGTCGACGTTCAGCGCGAGCTGCAGGCGGGACATGATCGGTCTCCTCGTTGGGTTGTCGGGTCCTGATCGCATCGACGTTTGTCGATGTCTGGTCCCATCTTGCATATAGATGATCATCGATGCAAGGCTCAGACAGAGATTTCTTGGAGGGAGTCCGCCTCGCTCCGACGCGCTGACCTGGCTTTATTGACGGTTGCCGATGTCGTGGCAGGATGGGAGGCATGCCGAAGCTGCTGCCGCTTCTCGAATCGCCCGCCGCCGTCTGCTGTGCACCCCTCGCGTCCGCCCCGCTGTCCACCGACGAGGCCCAGACCCTCGCCAGCCGGCTCAAGGCCCTGGCGGACCCCGCGCGCCTGCGACTGTTGTCCCTGATGATGGCGAACGAGGACCTCGAGGCCTGCACCTGCGACCTCACCGAGGCGCTCCAGCTGAGCCAACCGACCGTCAGCCACCACCTGAAGAAGCTGACCGAGGCCGGCCTGGTGTTCGCGCACCGCAGGGAGGGCCCGTGGACCTACTACCGGGTCGTGCCGGACGCCTTGGCCGGCCTGGCGAATGTGATCGCACCCGCCGGCGCAGCCCTGCCTGCATCCGCGAACGCGACAGCGGGCTGATCCCGTTGAGCGCACCGCCGACAACACCCCTCGTGAACGATCCCGTGATCTCCATCGAGCCCTTGGCGGTGCAGCACTGGCCGGACGTCGAACGCATCTATCGCACGGGCATCGCGACCGGACACGCAACGTTCGAGAGCGAACCGCCGTCCTGGGAGGCGTTCGACGCCGGCAAGCTCCAGGATCAACGGTGGGTCGCCCTCGGCCCCTCGGGGTCACCGCGACGCGGAGGTGGGGCGGTGCTCGGTTGGGTGGCGGCGTCAGCCGTTTCCGAACGGTGTGTGTATGCCGGTGTCGTCGAGCACTCCGTCTACGTCGACCCGGCGGCATCGGGTCGCGGTGTAGGGCTTCGGCTGCTTCGGGCGCTGGTCGAGTCGACCGAGGCCAAGGGCATCTGGACCATCCAGTCCGGCATCTTCCCGGAGAACCAGGCGAGCGTGCGGGTGCACGAGCGGGCCGGTTTCCGGATGGTCGGGCTCCGTGAGCGGGTCGGGAAGATGAGCTACGGGCCGATGGCGGGCCGGTGGCGTGATGTCGTCTTCATCGAGCGCCGCAGTCCACGAGCCGGGACCTGACCGGTCGCTTGTCGCGGAGCGTCCGGGGTGCCCGGCGTCAGACGGCGGGGCTGCCGATCCTGACGCGGTTGCCGTCCGGGTCGGTCACGTCGAGCTCGACCAGGCCGTAGTCCCGCACAACTGGTGCAGTCACCCCCGGTACGCCGTGTTCCACGAGCTGCTTCCAGACCCTGGTCGCGTCGGTCACGCGCACGAAGCAGGTGCCTGACCGCACGGCCTGGCCGGGTTGGTGCGAGAGGTGCAGCTCGACGGGTCCGTCGTGCAGGACCAGGTAGCCGTCGTAGCGGTCGGCGACCTCAAACCCGAGCCGGGCGCCGGGTGTGCAGCCTCTGCCACAAGCTGCGCACACGCTCCGGGACTGTGAGTCCGCCCGAGCGACGCGCTGCCCACACGGCGCAGCGGGCACAGATGAACACGCCAGGGGTGTCACCGAGCTCGGTGAGCCGGCTTCGGTCGTGGGTCCGGCCGCAGCAGCCGCAGCGTGCGGAGGTTCCGTCCACACGCTCGGGGTGGTGGTTCGTGGTGGGGCTGAGCCAGCGGGCGAGCAGCGCCGCGGCACCGGAAAGGTCACCGTCCTCACGTCGGTAGGCGACGTGTCCGTCCGGTCGGATAAGCAGGTGCGCGGTGTCGCGCACACCCCAGTGAGCTGCGATGCCCGTGCTGACGTGGGTGATGCGGTGGGTGCGCAGCAGGTCACCGTACGCGCCTTCCATCGAGGCGAGAGCTTGTTCGTCCCACGCCGCGACGGGCCCGCACAGCAGCAGGTGGAACGCCGGGTCGGTCATCGTGTCGAGGAACCATTGCCTCTCGCCGGCCACCCTCGAGCAGGACGTCCGGTAGGCGCTCACCGGGTCGCGGATGCGGCGCCCGGCCCGTCCACCGACGGAGCAGGGCCCGACCATCGCGTTCTTGGCTCGCTGCGCCGAGGGTGTCGGGGTAGCGGACGCCGAGCTGGGAGACGGTGCGAAACGCGACCGCGCGACCTCGCGGCAGCCGGGCTGCGAGCGCGAGCCCACGTGGCGCGAGATGGGTCCGGGCGAACCGGACGACTGGTGCGGTCGAGGTGGCGGCGGTGAAGGCCCGGTCGGTGAACCGGAGGACGAACGCGCCGACCGGCCGTCGTTCGAGGTCGTAGGTGTCCAGGAGACGTTCGGTGGCGACACCACGGCAGACGAGGGCGAGCTTCCAGCCGAGGTTGGCGGCGTCCTGGATGCCGGTGTTCATGCCCTGCGCACCGGCGGGGCTGTGGATGTGTGCGGCGTCCCCGGCGAGGAACACCGACCCGGCGCGGTACGTCTCGGCCTGACGATGATGGATCTGGAACGCGGTCGACCACACCGGAGTCTCGAGACGCACCGTCCCACCGGTCGCGAGGTCGGCGGCCCTCTGCAGCTCGTCGAGCCCCACTGGACCGGTCCTCGACGGGAGAACCGTCTGGATGATCCTCACCTGTCACGGCGGGGTCGCTCCCGCGAGACGTGAGGAGCCGCCAGGCGGCCGGTCGCACCAGGGGGAAGAAGAACAACGGCCCCGCCGAACCGAACCAGACGTGCGCGGCACCTGGGTCGAGGCCGTCCGCCTCCGCATCGGCCAGCAAGAACGTCTCCGGGTAGCGCCCGCCTGTGAACGGGATCGCAGCTCCCTCCCGAACGGTGGAGTGCGCACCGTCGCAGCCCACCAGGTACCGAGCCCCGACCTGTTGCCTTCGGCCGTTCACGTCGACCAGGTCGCAGCGGACGACACCGTCAGGATCCGCCGAGTGTCCGGTGAGCCGGGTGTTCCAGCGCACGGCGACGCCGCGCTCGGCGAGGTGCTCGACGAGCACCTGCTCGGTCTCGGCCTGGGACAGGAACAGCAGGAAGGGGTACGCCGTGTCGTCCATGCCCATGTCGAACAGCGGCAACGTCGCGCTCCGGTCCACCGGCGTGCCACTGCAGCTGCACAGCCCGGTTGCCCTGCTCGAGCAGCCGGTCCGTGACGCGACCGCGCAGGACCTCCAACGTGCGCGGCTGAATCGCCAGCGCGCGGGACTCCGCGACCGGACCCGCCTTCGCATCCACCACCAGGACCGAGACACCGAAGGCAGCCAGCTGCATCCCGAGAGGTCAACCCGGTCGGGCCCGCCCCGACCACAAGTACGTCAACGGAGTCGCCGGAGGCCATAGTCCATGTTCCGGCGTGCAGCGTCGCCGCGCCAGCACCGGCCGTCCGGGATGGCACACGACAACCACGGAACATCGCGTTGACCTCCGGGTTGCCGACGAGCGGCGTTCAGGAGATCTCGACCAGTACGCCCCGCTCGCCGTACTCGCGCACCTCTTGGACGGCTAGCTTCGAAGACTCTCGGAGGAGGGCCGAGACGGCATCGGCCTGGTGGATGTCTCCCAGCTGCAGCAAGGCGATGCCTCCGGGCGCGAGATGGGCGACGACGGCGTCGAGGCACTCGTGTACGACGGTCATGCCCTCGTCACCGCCGTCGATGGCGGAGAGTGGGTCCTCGGGAAAGCGGCCCACCTGCTCGCGTGGGACCCACGGAGGGTCGGCGATGATCAGCGGAAACTGCTCACCTGTGCGCAGCACCTCACCGATGCGGCCTTCGCGCATCTCCAGGCGGTCGGCGAGACCTGCTCGTTCGGCGTTGCTGCGCGTGTACGCCGCTGCCACCGGGTTGAGATCCACGCAGATCAGCCGCCGTCCGGAGTCGCGCACGGCCAGCAGGCCGAGCTGGCCTGCGCCGCTGCACAGCTCCAGGACGTCCCCAGGCCCGAGGACGGGAAGCAGCTCGGCCGCCCAGTGGACTGTGCCACCGTCCACGGGCGGGGTCGGAGAACGCGCTCGTCGAACGCGATCGTGAGGCCGCCGAAGTCGATCGTCTGCGTCACGGCCGGTCGCCGTGGTGGGGCGACCTGTCGGGGATCGACTTGTGGGTGCTGTCGCACCACGGCTTGCGAGCCGACTTGCCGCACCCGCACAGGGCCACCACGGGCCGGGTCACCTCGTGCTCGCGTCCCAGCTCGTCCAGGACCACCTGCGCCCCGCGGACGATCATGGGGCCCTCCGGGCAGACACGCACCGTGACCGTCTTGGTCATGAGGCTTCCTCCAGGTCGAGGGACGGGGTCTCGCCGGCGGAGTGCCAGCGGCCGAGCAGCTCCTCCGCCGACAGGGCGTCGAGATGAAGTGCGGTGGCGGCACCGAAGAGCACGTCGTCGCGCAGCTCGGGGTGCTGCTGGACCAGGTTTCCGCAGATGTCACGAGCCGCCACCTGTTCGTGCACGGCGTCGGCCTCCACGTGCTCGTGGAAGTACGCCGACACGGCGGGTGGGAAGCCGAGCCGATCCAGGCCCATGGCGATCTTGCGTGAGGGCACTGAGCTCGATGGCCTCGAAGGCGGCGAAGTGACCGACGGCGGCGCCTCGCAGCCGCCGGTGCAGAGCGAACATCGACATGACGTTCGACATCGCCAGCGAGATGCCCGAGATCTCCGGCAGGTAGGCGCCGTAGGTCGGATCGAGTCCAGCCGCCTCCAGTGCGTCCGCGTAGAGGGTCTGGTGCAGGTGCTCGGGTCGACCCGCTCCGAACTCGTCGTACTGCACCTCGGCCAGCGCCACCTTCGCGGGTCCCTCCAGGCGAGCAACCACAAAGGCCTGGGGGTCGGATTCCTTGAGCTGCGCGACGCTGCGCTCGCGCAGGAAGTCCAGCATCTGATCGCGAGACCCGTGACGCTGCAGATAGGACGCCGGCGAGGGGGAGTCGTCCGACGGCGACCAGGGTGAGCAGGTCGCCGGCGACATCGTCGCTCGGGGTTCGCTGGGCCAGTCGCTCCTGCGTCGCCTCTCGCAGCTCACGCTCGAAACGCCGTTCGAGGTCGCGGCGCAGGGCCAGCAGTCCGGGTCCCACTCGCGCTCAGGCGCCGTCGTGTCGAACCCGCGGAAGTGCAGCTCGTAGAGGACCCACAAGGCGAGCTGGACGTCCGCGTCATCAAGAACCGGGTCCGGACCGAGGACGAGATCGCCGAGCTGGTCGCTTTCGCGCCTGAGGGCGTCGATGACGTGGCCGCTGACCGGGCCACGAGGCGGAGGAAGGTCCATTTCATCCTTTTCTTGCACGCGTGAGTCGCCGCGCGCACCGGTCCCAGCTGGACCGGATCGCAACACGACGTGCGATTGGCGGGTCGGTACCCGAAGGGCCTCCAGGCGAAACACCCTCACCAACAACCGGTCGTACATCGCAGCGAGCATGACCGGCCCTCCTCTGAGCGCCACGAGCCGACGGTTGTGCTCGCCCCACGCGCTGTCATCCCTGCGGCGGTCGAAGCGGGCGATCGATCCTGCCTTCTCGTCCAGGAGGACGACCTCGCGAAAATCTGCGTCCTGCCAGCCACCGACCAACCGGTGCAGGCTGTCGATGTCCAGGTTGAGGGTGCCGGGATGTCTGTCCGCATAGAGAGCGGAGAGCGTGGACTTCCCGATTCCCGGAGGTCCGTTCACGTGGATCAGGGACGTCACCGAGCAGACCCTAGTCCGCCCGGTCGCCGCAAATGCCCGGTTCGGGGTGTTTGCCGACGAGCGCACCCCCGATCTAGGGGGCTGCGCCTGCCTAGATGTGGCTAAGCCCGCCAGCCCCGAAGTCTGGTTGCACCTAGCCCTGGGGAAGAACCTGTGCACAATTCCCGCCCCTGTGCGCCCTGCCTTCGCGTGACCCTCGGCACTAGGGTCGGGTGATCGCAGGCCGGCCCTCGGGCCGCGGAGGAGGGGTCACCATGGTCCGGGACCAGGCAACGTCCACGTCGACGAGCGACACAGCGATCCGCGAGCGGGTCGAGGAGATCCTCGCCGACATGACGCCGGCGGAGAAGGCCGGCCAGCTCACGCAGTACTTCTACTTCGGCGGCCTCTCGGACGCGGACGCCGAGGGAAGCGGCCAGATGCCGCCTTCCCAGCAGGCGGCGCTGGTCGACGCCGCCCTCGCCCGCGGCGAGGTGGGCTCCCTGCTGTTCGTCACCGACCCGGCCGAGACCAACCGGCTCCAGCGCCTGGCGGTCGAGGGCAACCGGCACGGCATCCCGGCGCTCTTCGGGTTCGACGTGATCCACGGGCTGCGCACGATCTTCCCGGTGCCGATCGCGATGGCGGCGTCCTGGGACCCGGACGTCATCGCCCGCGGGCAGGCCGTCGCCGCCCGGGAGGCCCGGGCGGTGGGCATCCACTGGACCTTCGCGCCGATGGTCGACATCGCCCGCGACCCGCGCTGGGGCCGCATCATCGAGGGCGCAGGCGAGGACCCGTTCCTGGGCGCCGCCGTCGGCGCCGCGCAGGTGCGCGGCTTCCAGGGCGAGCGGCTGGGGTCGTCCGAGAGCGTGATCGCCGGGCCGAAGCACCTCGCGGGGTACGGCGGGGCGCTCGGCGGCCGCGACTACGACGAGGTCAACCTCTCGGACTCGGAGCTGTGGAACGTCTACCTGCCGCCGTTCCAGGCCGCGATCGAGGCCGGCGCGGGCAACGTGATGACGGCCTACATGCCGCTCAACGGGATCCCCGCGACGGGGAACCAGTGGCTGCTGCACGAGGTGCTGCGGGGGACCTTCGGCTTCGAGGGGTTCGTGGTCAGCGACGCCAACGCGGTCCGCAGCCTGGTCACCCACGGCTTCGCCGCCGACCTGCCCGATGCGGCCGCCCGGGCCGTCGGCGTCGGCCTGGACCTGGAGATGGCGATCGTCGACCCGGCGTACGCCCACCTGCCCGAGGCGGTCGAGCGCGGCGCCGTCACGGCCGAGGTGCTCGACGCGAGCGTGCGGCGGGTGCTGACGGCCAAGCTGCGGCTGGGCCTGCTCGACGACCCCTACGTCGACGAGGACCGGGCCCGCGACGTGCTCGGTGACCCCGCCCACCGTGAGGTGGCGCGGGTCGCGGCGGAGCGCTCCGCCGTGCTGCTGCGCAACGAGGGCGCGGTGCTCCCGCTCGACGCCGCGGCCCTCGGGTCGGTCGCCGTGCTGGGGCCGCTGGCCGACTCCCGGCGGGACATCCTCGGCCCCTGGTGCTTCGACTTCGACCTCGACGAGACGGTCACGATCCTGGACGGCATCCGGCGCAAGGTCGGTGACGGGGTGCGCGTCGAGCACGCGCCGGGCCTCCGCCCGTCCCAGCGGGGCACCTCCTCCATCTTCGACATGTTCGGCGGCAACCGGCCCGAGGACCCCGAGGGGTTCGACGACGAGGCCGAGCTGCGGCGGGCCGTCGACCTGGCCCGGGACGCCGATGTCGCGGTCGTCGTGGTCGGGGAGTGGCAGAACATGGCCGGCGAGCAGGCGTCCCGCTCCTCGCTCGAGCTGCCCGGCCGCCAGCAGGAGCTGCTCGAGGCGGTCGCCGCCACCGGTACGCCGGTCGTGCTGCTCGTGATGAACGGGCGGCCGCTCGACCTCCGCTGGGCCGCCGAGCACGTGCCGGCGATCCTCGACGTCTGGTACCCCGGCACGCAGGGGGGTGCCGCCGTCGCGAACCTGCTGTTCGGTGACGTCTCGCCGGGAGGCAAGCTGCCCTTCACCTGGCCGCGGACGGTCGGACAGGTGCCGATGGTCCTCGGGCACACGACGTCGCACGAGCCCGAGAGGCAGGCGCAGCGCTACTGGGACGAGGAGAGCACGCCGCTGTTCCCGTTCGGGCACGGCCTCTCCTACGGCCGCTTCGCCTACAGCGACCTCACCCTCGACCAGGATGCGATCTCCGCGGACCAGACGGTGACGGTCTCGGTGACGGTGACCAACACCTCCGGGCGCGCCGCGGACGAGGTGGTGCAGCTCTACGTCCACCAGCGCCACGGCACGGCGGCGCGGCCGGTCCGCGAGCTCAAGGGCTTCGAGCGGGTCTCGCTGGACGCCGGCGAGGCGCGCACGGTGCAGCTGCCGCTCGGGCCGGCCGAGCTGCGCTACTGGAACGCCGGGAGCCGCGGATGGGTCAACGACGCCTCGACCTTCGACGTCTGGGTCGGCGGCGACTCGCGCGCCGAGCTGGCGGCCGGTCTTCCGGGTGACGAACGGCTAGGTGTCCGAGGGAGGCCGGTAGCTCCGCAGTCGCGGGGAGAGCACGTAGATCGCCCCGATGGCGAGGAACGACGTGAGCCCGCCGACCAGCGCGCTCGTCGCGCCGGACGTGGCCGAGGCGACCAGCCCGGCGCGGGCGTTGCCGAGCTGCGGCCCGGAGACGCCGACGAGGTAGTCCAGGGCGTTCACCCGTCCGCGGAGCGAGTCGGGTACGGCGTGCTGGACGATGCTCGTGCGGGACACGACGGTGACCGTGTCCGCGGCACCGGCCACCGCGAGGCAGGCGAGGGCCAGCCACAGGGTCCGGCTGGCCCCGAAACCGGCCAGGGCGAGCGCCCAGACGGCGGCGGAGACCAGCATCAGCCGGCCCTGCCGGACGCTCGACGTCACGCGGCCCGACAGCGCGCCCGCGACGATCCCGCCGAGCCCGATCGCCGGGGCGAACAGCCCGAGGGTCACCGGCGACCCGCCGTACACCTGGTCGTTGACCACCGGGAAGAGGGCCAGCGGCATCGCCAGCACGGTGGCCGCGATGTCGGTGGCGAAGGCGCCGAGGAGGACCGGGCTGCCCCCACGAGGCGCAGCCCGCCGCGCAGACCGTCGAGGTCGGGCACGGTGACCGACGTGTCGGGCCGCATCTCGGGAAGGCGGCGAGGCCGTGCAGCGCGGCGACGAACGTGAGCGCGTCGAGGAGGAAGCAGGCCTCGACGCCGACGGCCGCCGTCACCAGCCCGGCGACCAACGGCCCACCGAGCAGGCTGACCTGGTCGCCGAGCCGCGACAGGGCGAGCCCGGCGCCGAGCCGCGAGGGCGGCAGCAGCCGCGCGGTGAACGAGCGGTTGGCGGGAGCCCCGAGGGCGCCGAACCCGGTCTGGAGTCCGGCGACGACGTAGACCAGGCGACCGGGGCGGCGCCGGTGTAGACGAGGACGGCGAGGGTGACGGAGCCGGCCAGCTGCGCCACGCGGGACCGCATCACGAGCACCCGCCGGTCCGTGCGGTCGGCGAGCGACCCGCCCAGCAGCGCGCCGAGCACCGTCGCGACGAGCTGGACCAGGGCGACGCCGCCGACGAGCGCGGGCTCGTGGGTGCTCGTCCAGAGGTAGTAGAGCAGTGCGAAGGAGGTGAGCTGGCCGCCGAAGGACGACAGCGCCGACCCGAGCCACCAGGCCCGGAAACGCGGGCTCTCCCGGAGCGGGCGGGTGTCGAGCAGGAGCCCGCGCAGGCTCATCGGCGCAGGTGAGCGAGCACCCGCTCGGAGAACGGCCGCCGCGCGATCGCCTGGCGCAGGTCCTCGGCGACCCGGGACGGCGGGTAGGCGAGCTCGTCCTCGAGCTCCGCCAGCGCAGCCTCGGTCGCGGCCCATTCGGCCCGGAGCGGGGGCACGACGTCCCGGCCGGCCGGGGTGAGGTGCACCAGGCGGCTGCGCGCGTCCGCGCCCGGCTCCGACCGCACCAGTCCGGCCGCCCGCATCTGGGTGACCGACTGGCTCATCGCCGAGTGGGTGACCCCGCACTCCTCGGCCAGCCGCTTGATCGTCATCGGCCCGGCGGTGTCCAGGAACATCAGCGCCATGCTGAAGCGCGGCCGGACGCCCTCGATCCCGAGGGTCTCGTAGGCGTCGGCGATGCCCCGGTCGACGCTCGCCGAGCACGGCGAAGAGCGGGCGCCAGCGGCTCGGGAGCTGCTCGCGGAGGCCGGGGCGGTCGGTCATCCCGACCAATGTAACAGCGCTTATATAAAATCGGCGCTGGGGGACAGCGGGACCCAGTCGGCGATCAGCGCCTCCACCTGGTCCGCCGGCACCGGTCGGGCCAGCAGGTACCCCTGCCCGAAGTCGCAGCCGAGCTCGATCACGCGCGCGTGCTGCTCGGGCGTCTCGATGCCCTCGGCGCAGACCTGGAGGCCGAAGGCCCGGCCGAGACCGATCACCGCCTGGACGACGGCCTCGCCCCGGGTGCCCTCGCCGAGGAAGGACCGGTCGATCTTGAGCACGTCGACCACGGGGAAGCGTTGGAGGTAGCTCAGGGAGCTGAAGCCCGTGCCGAAGTCGTCGATGAGCAGGGACACGCCCGCGTCGCGCAGCCGGTAGAGCGTGTCCTGGGTGGACTTGTCGTCGTCGACGAGGACCGACTCGGTGATCTCGAGGCCGAGCTGGCGCGGGTCGAGCCCCTCCTCCGTCGAGCGTGGACAGCACCTGGTCGCCGTAGGTGCGGCTGCGGAGCTCGTGGGCGCTGGCGTTGACCCGGACACCGACCTTCCGGATCCGCTGCCAGGCCGCCGCGCGACGGATCGCCCCGCGGAGGATCGACCGCGCCGAGCTCGCCGATCAGGCCGGTCTCCTCGGCGACCGGGATGAACACGTCCGGGGGCACCCGCTCGCCGGCGTCGTTGGTCCACCGCGCCAGGGCCTCGAGCGCCACCACCTCGCCGGTGGCCAGGTCGACGATCGGCTGGTAGTCGATGTCGAGACCGTCGCTGCGGACGGCCGCTCGCAGCTCCCCGGCGACGTTGATCCGGCCGAGCGCGTCGCCGCGCATCGCCTCGTCGAAGATGCGGTAGGTGCCGGGCCGGTCGCGCTTGGCGCGGTACATCGCGATGTCCGCCTCGCCGAGCAGCCCGGCCGTGCCGACCTCGCCGCCGGCGGCGAGCGCGACCCCGATGCTGGCCGACAGGCTGATCCGGCGGTCCCCGAGCTGGACGGGAAGGGCGCACTGCTCGAGCAGCGCCTCGGCCACGAACGCCACGTCCTGCTCGCTCGTGACCTCCTCGCAGACCACCACGAACTCGTCGCCGCCGAGCCGCGCGACCGTGTCGCCGTCGCGCACGACCCGCTCGAAGCGCTTCGCCAGCTCGGCCAGCAGCTCGTCGCCGGTGGTGTGCCCCAGCGAGTCGTTGACGGTCTTGAAGTCGTCCAGGTCCAGGAGCAGCACGGCCAGCAGCGAGCCCCGGCGGGCCGCCCGGCCCAGGGCGTGGTCGATCCGGTCGTTCACCAGCGCCCGGTTCGGCAGGCCGGTCAGCGGGTCGTGCAGGGACTGGTGCTGGAGCTGGCCCTCCAGCTCCTGACGGCGTACGGCGGCACCCAGCGTCGCCGCGACCGACTCGACGAAGGCGATGTCGTCCTCGGTCCAGGGCCACGGCTCCACCCCCGAGGCGCCGACGATGCCCCAGGGGTGCTCACCGCCCGGGATCGGGCAGCACAGCGCGCTGCGCATGCCGTACTTCTTCGTGGCGGAGTCGTGCGGGAAGGTCGGGTCCGCGACCACGTCGTCGGTGTAGACCAGCTCGTTGCGGGCCAGGGCCCGGCCGGTGAGCGAGTCCTCGTCGATCTCGAGCTCGACCGGCGGCCAGTCCGGCAGCGAGGACGCCACCAGCTCCGACGTACGCCCGTCCGGCGAGCGCTGCAGCACCCCCGCGACCAGCGACGGGTACCGGCCGTGGATCAGCTGGACGGCCTCGCGCCATCAGGTCGGACAGCGACGTCGTCAGAGCCTGGCGGCCGAGCTCGGCGATCGCGCGCTGCTCCTGGGCGCGGGCCAGCATCGCTTCCTCCTGCCGCATGCGGGCCCGGAGGTCGCGCTGCACGGTGGCGAGCGCCAACGGTGCGCCGTCGGAGGAGCTCACCAGGAAGGAGTTCGCGGAGACCGGGATCTCCTCGCCGGTCTCGAAGTGTCGCAGCGAGGTCTCGCCCTCCCAGTAGCCGTGGGTGCGCACCGCGTCCTCGATCTCCTGCGACTTCGCCTGCCCGCTCTCGGTGAAGTAGTCCTGCGTCGGACGCCCGAGGACCTCCGCGTCGTCCTCGAGCCCGACCAGGGCGCGGCCGGCCCGGTTGACGAAGGTGACCCGGCCGTCCAGGTCCGCGATGGCGATGAAGTCCTTCGAGAGCTGGATGAGCGCCCCGAACTGCTCGTTGAGGGCCGCGGTGGCGGTGAGGTCTCGATGCACCACCCCGGCGTCCGCGAACGTCAGCACGCACACCGCGGCGTTCGGCGCACCCGGTTCGCCCGGCACCGGACCGGCCGAGACCGACCAGGTCCTGCCGTTCATGAGGGTCGACCCGGTGGCGGCCGCGCCGCGCAACGCCTGCCTGATGACGTCGAGCACCGTGTCGTTCCCGAGCAGCTCCGAGACCTTCCGGCCGACCCAGTCGCTGCGCCGGTAGCCGAGCTGGTCGACGAGGGCGCCGTCGAGGGCGAGCACCGTCTCGTCGGGCGCGACCAGCCCGATGATCACGGGCGCGTGCTCGGACAGCAGCGGGGCGGCGGCCTCTCGAAGAGTCGCGTCTGCGTCTGAGAACGGACGTCCTCCCCCGGTCGGCACCGTCCCAGGGTCCTCGCCCGCGGAGGCCGCCGCAACCGATTCGGAATTATCGGTCGGAGGCTCAGATCCAGCGCGTGAACCAGATCCGGTCCAGCCACTGCGACGTGGTGACCAGGTCGCCGACGTAGATCGGCCAGAACCACGCGAAGTTGAGGATCACCAGCACCACGAACGCGCCCGCGAACGCCGTACCCCACATCCGGCGCCGGTACGACGCACGCTCACCGCCGATCATCGTGCCGAGGCAGAGCGTGATCGCCAGGATCGTGAACGGGATGATCGCGACGGCGTAGTAGGAGAAGATCGGCCGGTCGTCGTTGGCGATCCAGGGCAGCCAGGACGAGAGCACGCCGACGACCGCGAGCCCGAACCGCCAGTCCCGCTTGGCGACCCAGCCGTAGACCGCGTAGACCAGCGCGAGGACCCCGCCCCACCACAGCGCCGGCGTCCCGAGCAGCAGCTCCTGGCGCAGGCAGGTGCTCCCGGCGACCGCCTGGCAGCCCTGCTCGCCCGGGCTTGATGCCCAGGTCGGCCTGCACGCCGACGGGGCGGTTCAGGATCAGCCAGCCCTGGGGCTTGGACTGGTAGACGTGCTTGCTGTCGTCGAGGAACTGCGTGTGGAAGGCGTAGACGTCGTGGTGGTAGTGCCACAGCGAGCGCAGCGACTGCCACAGCTCGGGGAAGAACCCTTGCGCGTCGTGCTTGAGGTAGCTGCCCCAGTAGGGCCCGTACTGCGTGTCGGAGAGGGTCCGTTCGTACTCGCCCGCGTGCAGCAGCCAGCCGGTCCAGCTCGCGACGTACACGACGAGCGCGACGAGCACGAGGTAGCCGAACGCCGGCAGCGCGTCGGCAACCAGCGAGCGCAGCCGTGGCCATCGCACGCCGATCGCACGGCGGGCCCCCGCGTCCCACAGCCAGACCAGGATCCCGAACGCGGCGAGCGGGAAGATCGCGTTCCACTTGGTCGAGCAGGCCAGGCCGAAGAAGACGCCGGCGCCCAGCCGCCACGGGCGCCACAGCAGCGCCCGGACGGGGCCCCAGTCGCTGGACGACATCGGCTGGTCGGTGCTCACCAGCCGGGCCAGCCGGGCGCGGCCCCAGTCGCGGTCGGCGACCAGGCAGGCCACCGCGCACAGCAGGAAGAAGGCCAGGAAGACGTCGAGCAGCGCGAGCCGCGAGAGCACGAACTGCAGGCCGTCGAAGCACAGCAGCAGTCCGGCCACGCAGCCCAGCAGGGTCGACCCGGTCACCCGGCGCGCGAGCCGGATCATCACCGCCACCATCAGCGTGCCGACCACCGCCGAGGCGATCCGCCACCCGAACGGGTCCATCCCGAACAGCTCTTCGCCCAGGCCGATCAGCCACTTGCCCGTCTCGGGGTGCACGACCATGCTCGGCGAGCTCGTCCACAGCCCGTCGAGGTGGCCGTCGAGGATCTTCTGGTTCGCGCCGTCGACGTAGCCGGTGACGTAGCCGTGGTGCCACAGCGACCAGGCGTCCTTGGCGTAGTAGGTCTCGTCGAACAGGAAGGCCTTCGGCCGCGCGAGCTGCCAGAGCCGCAGGAACCCGGCCAGCAGGGTGATGCCGACCGTCGCCGCCCAGGCCGTGAACCGGTCGTCGTTGCGCAGCGCCGGGGCGAGCCGTTGGTGCGCGCTCGGCACGACCCGGTCGTCCGCCGTCGTCGAGAGGCCCTCGACCCGTCGGGGCGGCTGCTGCACGGCGGTCACGGCGCCACTGTACGTACCCCCGGCACGTCCACCCGGTCACCTGCGGGATGATCGGCCGCGTGGACGAGGGAGCCGGGACGGACGAGGGGTACGGCGTGCTGGTGCTCGCCGCGACGCCCATCGGCCGGGTCTCCGACGCCCCGCCCCGGCTGGCCGAGGAGCTGGCCGGGGCGGACGTCGTCGCCGCCGAGGACACCCGCCGGCTGCGTCGGCTGACCACCGAGCTCGGGGTCACCGTGACGGGCCGCGTGGTGTCCTACTTCGAGGGCAACGAGTCGTCGCGCACCCCGGTGCTGGTCGACGCCCTGCTCGCCGGCGAGCGGGTCCTGCTGGTCACCGACGCCGGGATGCCCTCCGTGTCCGACCCGGGCTACCGGCTCGTCGCCGCGGCCGTCGAGCGGGGGATCACGGTCACCTCGGTGCCGGGCCCGTCCGCGGTGCTGACCGCGCTCGCGGTGTCCGGGCTCCCCGTCGACCGGTTCTGCTTCGAGGGCTTCCTGCCCCGCAAGACGGGCGAGCGCGGCCGGGCCCTGGCCGCCCTGCGCGACGAGCGGCGGACCATGGTGTTCTTCGAGGCTCCCCACCGGACCGCCGCGGCGCTGACCGCGATGGCGGAGGCGTTCGGCGCCGACCGTCGCGCCGCCGTGTGCCGGGAGCTGACCAAGACGCACGAGGAGGTACGCCGGGCCGGGCTGGCCGACCTGGCCACCTGGGCCGCCGACGGTGTCCGGGGCGAGGTGACGATCGTCGTGGAGGGACACGCCGAGACGGACGACGTACCCACGGACCCGGCGTCGCTGGCGGCGCTGGTCGCGGAGGAGGAGGCGGCCGGGTCGACGCGCAAGGAGGCGATCCTCGACGTGGCCCGCCGCGCCGGCCTTCCCAAGCGGGTCGTCTACGACGCCGTGCACAAGCCCGCCACGACCAGCACGGAGCCGTCGTCATGAGCGAGCCCACCCGCAGCCGCCACGACGGTGGCGGCCGTGACCGGAGCCGGCCGCCGGCCCCGGAGCCGCTGCCGCACCCGGTCGTGGACAACCACTGCCACCTCGACATCGCCGACGGACCCGACGGCTCCTGGCTGCCGACCGAGGAGGCGCTCGCGCAGGCCGCAGCGGTCGGCGTCACCCGGATCGTCCAGATCGGCTGCGACCTGCCCGGCGCGCGGTGGGCCGTCGAGGCGGCGGCCACGCACGACGCGATCGTCGCCGGGGTGGCGCTGCACCCCAACGAGGCTCCTCGGCTCGCGGAGCAGGGCGTGCTCGACGCCGCGCTCGCGCAGATCGAGGAGCTGGCCGGGTCCGGGGAGCGGGTGCGGGCCGTGGGGGAGACCGGGCTCGACTACTTCCGGACGGGCGAGGAGGGCCGGGCCGCCCAGCAGCTGTCCTTCCGGCGGCACATCGACCTGGCCCGGCGACTCGGCCGCACCCTGGTCATCCACGACCGGGACGCGCACGACGACGTGCTGCGGATCCTCGACGAGGAGGGGGTGCCCGAACGCATCGTCATGCACTGCTTCTCCGGGGACGCGACGTTCGCCCGGGCCTGCCTGGACCGCGGCGCGTGGCTGTCGTTCGCCGGCACCGTCACCTTCAAGAACGCCGAGCCGCTCCGGGAGGCGCTCCGGGTCGTGCCGCGGGACCGGGTGCTCGTCGAGACCGACGCGCCGTACCTCACGCCGATGCCCTACCGTGGCAGGCCGAACGCGTCGTACCTCGTGCCGTTGACGATGCGGTCGATGGCCGAGACCCGGGGCGAGGACGTCGCGGAGCTGTGCGCGGCGGTCGACGCGAACACCGACGCCGCCTTCGGAGGCGCCTGGTAGCCCGATGGGACCAGGTCCGAATAGCCCGAAATGACTAGGCCACTCGCCCCTTAAGCGTGATCTGCCCCACGTCGAACCCGTCCAAGACGGTACAAGTTGGGACAGAACATTTGGCCCCCGCCGCGTCCTTCCGTATGGTCATGTGCTTGTTGGCCGGGAGCGGGGAAGTTCTCGGGCGACAGCCACGGGGCCCTTTTGCACATCCTCCGGTCGACAGACCGGGGGTGAGCCGAGGGCCGTCGCGTTGTGGGCCCGACCGGTCCGACCGCGAGCGCTGTCGCTCCCGCGGCCCGGAGAGCACCATCATGGGAGAAGCGTGCGGAGCACAGTCGCACTTATTGACCAGGAGCAAGGCCGCGCTGGCCGTCCTCATCGGCGCCGTCGTCCTTGCCGTCGCAGCCACCGGCGTCGGCTACGCCGCGATGAGCAAGACCGTGACCCTCTCGGTCGACGGCCGGACCCAGCAGGTCCGCACGTTCGGCAGCAACGTCTCCGACGTGCTGAAGTCGGAGGGCATCTCGATCGGTGACCACGACGTCGTCGCCCCGGGCACGACCTCCGACGTGGCCGACGGAACCACCATCGCCGTGAAGTACGGCCGCCCCCTCGACGTGAAGGTCGACGGCGAGAGCGACCGCTACTGGGTCACCGCGACCGACGTGGCGAGCGCGCTCGACCAGATCGGCCTCCGGTTCTCCGGCGCCGACCTGTCCGCCAGCCGCGGCACCGACATCGGCCGCTCCGGCCTCGACCTGGCCGTCGTCACCCCGAAGACGGTGACGGTCAAGCTCGGTGACGAGACGAAGAAGAAGACCACCGTCACCGCGCTGACCGTCCGTGACGCCCTCAAGGAGCTCGGCAAGCCTGCGGACGGCAACGACGAGGTGAAGCCCGGCCTCGGCGCCAAGATCGAGGACGGCGACAAGCTGACGCTGACCAAGGTCCGTGTCGTGCAGCGCAAGGTCACCGAGCCGATCGGCGCGGGCACCGTGAAGAAGCAGGACTCGGGCATGTACACCGACCAGTCGAAGACCGCTGCGCGCCGCCGTCGACGGCCGCCGCAACGTGGTCTACAAGGTCACCTTCGAGAACGGCGAGCGGGTGGCCCGCAAGGCGATGCGCAGCAGCATCCTGCGCGAACCGGTCAACGCGATCGTCAAGGTCGGCACCAAGGAGCGCCCCGCGCCCGCGCCGGCTGCCAACTTCTCAGGCGGCAGCAGCGTCTGGGACCGGATCGCCGCGTGCGAGTCCGGTGGCAACTGGGCCGCAAACACCGGCAACGGCTACTACGGCGGTCTCCAGTTCAACCTCGGCACCTGGCAGTCGTACGGCGGCTCCGGCCGGCCGGACCAGCAGAGCCGGGAGGCGCAGATCGCCGTGGCCGAGCGCGTGGCAGCGGCCGAGGGTGGCTACGGCGCGTGGCCGGTGTGCGGGGCCGGCGGCTGACGACGGATAGGGTCGCCACCGTGGTTGGCGACGAGAGCGTCTCCTCCGCCGGTCCGAGGTTTCTCGGGCCGGCGGAGGTGCGTCTGCTCGCGGAACGCCTCGGCCTGCGCCCCACCAAGCAGCGCGGACAGAACTTCGTCATCGACCCGAACACCGTCCGCCGGATCGTGCGGGCCTCGGGGGTCGGCCCCGACGACGTCGTCCTCGAGGTCGGGCCCGGCCTGGGGTCGCTGACCCTCGCGCTGCTCGAGACCGGTGCCCGCGTCGTCGCGGTCGAGGTCGACCCCGTGCTCGCGGCGGCGCTCCCTGAGACCATCGCCGCCTACGCCCCCGACCAGGCCGGCCGGTTCGAGGTCGTCGAGGCCGACGCCCTGCGGGTCACCGACATCCCGGGCCCGCCGCCCACCGCCCTGGTCGCGAACCTGCCCTACAACGTGTCGGTGCCCGTCCTGCTGCACCTGATGATGCTGCTGCCGTCGTTGCGGCACGGACTGGTGATGGTGCAGGCAGAGGTCGCCGACCGGCTGGCCGCACCGCCCGGGTCGCGGACCTACGGCGTCCCGTCGGTCAAGGCCGCCTGGTTCGCCGACGTGCGCCGAGCGGGGTCCGTCGGCCGCACCGTGTTCTGGCCGGCCCCGAACGTCGACTCCGGGCTCGTCGCCTGGACGCACCGCGACCCGCCCGACGTCTCCGCAAGCCGGGAGGACGTCTTCCGGGTCGTGGACGCCGCGTTCGCGCAGCGCCGCAAGACCCTCCGCTCCACCCTCAAGCGGCTCGCGGGCTCCGCCGAGGCGGCCGAGGCTGCTCTCGCGCACGCAGGCGTCGACCCGATGGCCCGCGGCGAGTCGATCGGTGTCGAGCAGTTCGCGCGGATCGCCGAGGGCCTGACCCGGTGACGCGTCCCCCAGGCGCCCTCACCGTGAGCGCGCCGGCGAAGATCAACCTCTCGCTCGGCGTGGGAGCGGCGCGCGCAGACGGGTTCCACCCCCTCGCGACGGTCTACCAGGCGATCGGTCTCTACGACCGGGTCACCGTCGCCGACGCCGACGACGTGACGGTCACCGTCACCGCCGAGGACGGCATCGCCCTGGACGACGTACCGCTGGACGGGTCCAACATCGCGGTCCGCGCCGCGCGGCTGATCGCCGGCCACCACGGTGTGGAGCGCGGAGTCGCGATCGCCATCGAGAAGGGCATCCCGGTCGCCGGCGGCATGGCCGGCGGCAGCGCGGACGGGGCCGCGACCCTGCTGGCCTGCGACCAGCTGTGGGGGCTGCGCACACCGCGCGAGGACCTGCTCGGCCTGGCCGCCGAGCTCGGCAGCGACGTGCCCTTCGCGCTGGTGGGTGGCACCGCGATCGGCTCGGGGCGCGGCGAGGTCGTGACGCCCCTGATGACCCGCGGGGAGTACTGGTGGGTGGTGCTCGTGTCCGACCGTGGCCTGTCCACCCCGGCGGTCTACCGCGAGTTCGACGCCCTGCACGACGGGCGCCCGGTCGGCGACCCCGAGATCCCGGACAAGCTGATGCAGGCGCTGCGCAGCCACGACGTCGAGGCGTTGGGCGCCAGCCTGACCAACGACCTCCAGGCGGCCGCGCTGCGGCTGCGTCCCGAGCTCCAGGCCGTGCTCGACCTGGGCCCGCTCGAGTCGGCGCACGGCGCCGTGCTGTCCGGATCCGGCCCCAGCTGCCTGTTCCTCTGCGAGAGCGAGGCGCACGCGATCGTGGTCGCGGCCGGGCTGCGCGCCCACGGGCACGCGTCGGTCTCGTTCGCGCCCGGTCCGGTGCACGGCGCCCGCCTGGTCACCGAGGGGAGCCACTGACGTGGCGGCCCTGGCGAACCTGGTCAGCCTCGAGCGCGTGCACAAGGCGTACGGCGTCCGCCCCCTCCTCGACGGCGTCAGCCTCGGCGTGGGCACGGGTGAGCGGATCGGCGTCGTCGGCCGCAACGGGGACGGCAAGACCACGCTTCTCAAGCTCATCGGCGACCTCGAGCATCCCGACCAGGGACGGGTCTCCCGCAACCGGGGTCTGCACCTGGGCTACCTCACCCAGGGCGACGACCTCGACCCGGCAGCCACCGTCGGCGCAGCCGTGCTCGAGGGTCGCGCCGAGCACGAGTGGGCGGCCGACGCCACCACCCGCGAGGTCGTCGAGGTGCTGCTCGCCGGCGTCTCGCTCGACCGGGTCGTCGAGGGGCTCTCCGGTGGCGAACGCCGACGCTGCTCCCTGGCGCGGCTGCTCCTCGGCGACCACGACCTGGTCGTGCTCGACGAGCCCACCAACCACCTCGACGTCGAAGCGGTCGCCTGGCTGGCCCAGCACCTGGCCCGTCGTCCGTCGGCGCTCGTCGTCGTCACGCACGACCGGTGGTTCCTCGACGCGGTCTGCACCACGACGTGGGAGGTGCACGACGGCGTCGTCGACGTCTACGACGGAGGCTATGCGGCGTTCGTGCTGGCCAAGGCGGAGCGGCAACGCCAGGCCGCGGCGTCGGAGTCGCGTCGGCAGAACCTGATGCGCAAGGAGCTCGCGTGGCTGCGCCGCGGCGCACCCGCCCGGACGTCGAAGCCGAAGTTCCGCATGGACGCCGCGTCCGCGCTGATCGAGGACGAGCCGCCGCCGCGCGACCGGCTCGAGCTCCAGCGCTTCGCGACCCAACGGCTCGGCAAGGACGTCGTGGACCTCGAGGACGTCGACCTGGTGCGCGGCGAGCGGACGCTGCTCTCGCACGCGACCTGGCGGCTCGGCCCCGGCGACCGGTTCGGGCTCGTCGGCGTCAACGGCGCCGGGAAGACCTCGGTGCTGCGGCTGGTCGCCGGCGAGCTGTCCCCGTCGAAGGGGCGCGTGAAGCAGGGCCGGACCGTGGCGCTGGAGCACCTCACCCAGGCGCTCGACCACCTCGACCCGACCGACCGGGTGCTCGACTCGGTCGAGAAGGTGCAGCGGGTGACGAAGCTCGCCGGCTCGGCCGGCGAGATCACCGCGTCCTCGATGCTGGAGCGGTTCGGGTTCACCGGCGACCGGCTGACGGCGCGCATCGGCGACCTGTCCGGCGGCGAGCGACGCCGCTTCCAGATGCTGCGGCTGCTGCTCTCGGAGCCCAACGTGCTGCTGCTCGACGAGCCCACCAACGACCTCGACATCGAGACGCTGACCGTGCTCGAGGACTTCCTCGACGGCTGGCCCGGGACGCTCGTGGTCGTCTCGCACGACCGCTACTTCCTCGAGCGGGTCACCGACGCGACCTACGCGCTGCTCGGCGACGGCCAGGTCTCGATGCTGCCGCGCGGGGTGGAGGAGTACCTCGAGCGCCGGGCCGCGGCCCTGTCGGCGTCGGTCCCGACCACCGGAGACGCCCGGCCGGACGAGCACGGTTCCCCAGGCCTCACCGGCGCAGCAGCGCGAGGCCCGCAAGGCGGTGGCCCGCCTCGACAAGCAGCTCGCCCGGATCGCCGAGCGTGAGCGGGCCCTGCACGACGAGCTCGTCGAGCACGCCGCCGACTACGAGCGCCTCGCCGCGGTCGACGTACAGCTCCGCGGGCTCGCCGCCGAGAAGGACGCCCTCGAGGAGCAGTGGCTCGAGGCCGCCTCCCTCCTCGAAGGTTGACCCGGGCCCTCAGTCGCAGGTCGAGCCGGGCCCCGTGCACGCACGAGGCCCGGCTCACCTGTCAGTCAGCCCGGGTCGACCGGGAGGCGGGTCTAGCCGAGGTCGTTGTCGGAGAGGAACTCCTTGGCGACGGTCTCGTAGCTCTTCTTGTCGACGGCGACCTCGGCGAGGTACTTCGTGAGGTCCTCGGTGGTCAGCGCGGCGGACACCGCGTCGACCGTGGACTCGACGTCACCCTTGACCTTGGACTTGGTGATGCACCGGGGTGACGTTCTGCGCCAGGAACAGGTTCTTCGTGTCGTCGAGCACGACCAGGTTGTCGGTCTGGATGCTCGAGTCGGTCGAGAAGATGTTCGCGACCTGGATCTGGCCCTTCTTCAGCGCCGCCTTGGTCAGCGGGCCGCCCGGGTCGAGCGACTTGAAGGACTTGAACGTCAGGCCGTAGACCTTGTCCAGGCCGACGAGGCCCTGGTAGCGGGTCTTGAACTCCGGCCCGGCCCCGACGACGAACTTGCTGGCCACCGGCTTCAGGTCGTCGATCGGTCTTCAGGCTGTACTTGTCGGCGGTGTCCGAGGTGACCGTCAGGGTGTCCTTGTCCTCGGCCGGGGAGGACTTCAGGATCTGCAGGCCGCTCGGCAGCACCTTCTCGAGCTCGGCGTCGACCTGCTCGGTGGTGGTCACGCCCTGGGCGACCTCGCCGTTCGGGGACAGGGCGGCGAGGAGCGCGCCGTTGTACTCCGGGATCATGTCGATCGACCCGTCCTTGAGCGCCTTGAGGTAGAGCTCCCGCGCCCCGATGTTGAACTTCCGGGTCACCGTCACGTCCTTGGCCTCCAGGGCCTGGGCGTACATCTCGGCGAGCAGCTGGTTCTCGGGGAAGTTCGCCGACCCGATGGTGATGGCGGGCGAGGAGGCGTCGCCCGTGCCGCCTCCGCTGGTCGGGTCACCCCCGCACGCACTCAGCGGCAGGATCGCCGCGACGACCACGGCGGCAGCCGCGAGCTTGGACTTCCTCAGCATGGGTGGAACCTTTCGTCTGGCCGTCAGCGGGATGCGCCGACGGGGTTTTCCTGTGCGGGGGACTGGGTGGTGGCGCTCCGGTCGCGACGGGTCCTGCGGCCGCTGCGCTCGCGTACGCCGGGGGACACCACGGCCCGTTCGATGGCCGCGAAGAGGTAGTCGAGGGCGATCGCGAGCAGGGCGACCATGATGGCGCCGGCGAGGATCTGGTCGTACTGGTTGCGGTTCAGCCCGTCGATCAGCAGGCGCCCGAGCCCGCCGAAGCTGGCGTACGCCGCGATGGTGGCCGTCGCGCACACCTGGAGGATGGCGCTGCGCAGGCCGCTGATGATCAGCGGCAGCGCCATCGGCACCTCGGCCTGGAACAGCACCTGCGTCGGGCGCATGCCCATGCCGACTGCCGCGTCGACGGCCGCCGGGTCGACCGACCTGATGCCCGCATAGGTCTGCGCCAGGATCGGCGGGATCGCGAGCACGACGAGGGCCGCGAGCACCGGCCAGATGTAGACGCCCATGAAGGTCACGAGCAGCAGCACCAGGCCGAAGGTGGGCAGCGCGCGGCCCAGGTTGCCGAGCCCGATGGCGAGGAAGGCCCCGCGGTTGGTGTGCCCGATCAGCAGCCCGAGCGGCAGCGCGATGAGCGCACTGATCAGCAGCGCGGCCAGGGTGTAGCCCACGTGCTGCGCGAGACGCTCGGGGATCGAGGAGTCTCCGGTCAGGTGCCAGTTGTCGGCGTCGAAGAGGTAGCCGAAGTAGTTGATCATCGGGAGCGGCGCGACGATGTTCATGCGCGGCCTCCGACCCGGGTCCACGGGGTCAGCCGGCGCTGCAGCAGGACCAGCCCGACGTCGCACAGGAACGGCCAGCAGCATCGAGAGCACGATGCCGATGATGATCGGCTCGATGAACCCGAGCTGGAAGCCGCCGGTGAACAGGACGCCGAGGCCGCCGGAGCCCACCAGGGCGCCGACGCTGACCAGGCTGATGTTGGCGACCGTGGCCACCCGGAGCCCGGCGAACAGCACGGGGGCCGCCATCGGCAGCTCGACCCCGAGGAGCTGCCGCAGGGGTCGGTAGCCCAGCGCGCGAGCGGCCTGGGTGGTCTCGCCCTGCACCGAGGTCAGGCCGTCCGCGACGGTGCGCGAGAGCAGCGCCAGGGTGTAGAGCGACAGCCCGATCAGGACGTTGAGCGGGGAGAGGTACCCGACGCCGATGACGAGCGGGATCATCAGGAAGAGCGCCAGGGACGGGACCGAGTAGATGACGGCGCCGGCGTTGACGATCGGCTGGTAGAGCGAGCGTCGTGCGCACCGCGAGGTAGCCGACCGGAAGGGCCAGGGCGGCCCCGACCACGATGGGGATCAGCGCCAGCCACAGGTGCTGCACGAGGGCCGAGAGGATGTCGGGATAGTTGTTCCGGATGTAGGTGATCACGGCCGGCTCACCGTTCGGACCCGCGGCGCAGGGCCGTCAGGTGGCGGGCGACGGCCTCGTGCGCCGCCACCCCGTCGGCCACGCCGTCCGCGTCCACCCGCACCGCCGCGCCGGCCGGTGACGTGATGGCCAGGTCGGTCACCAGCCGCAGGCTGTCGTCCGTGGTGAACGTGCCCGGCAGGGGCAGCGAGGGACTGCGAGCCCTCGAGGGCCCAGCCTTGCGGCCTTCCGTCGTCGTCGAGCACGAGACGAGTGCCGGACGTGCGGTCGACGTACGCCGAGACCGGCTCGACCTCGAGCTTGTCGGCGCTGACGAACGAGAGGGCACGGAAGCCGCGGTCGCGGCCCACGAAGTCCGCCACGAACTCGTCGGCAGGGTTGTCGAGCAGCTCCTGCGGGGAGCCGACCTGCGCCAGCCGGCCACCCACCCGGAAGATCGCCACCTTGTCGCCGAGCTTGATGGCCTCGTCGATGTCGTGGGTGACGAACGCGATGGTCTTGCCGAGCTCGGCCTGGAGACGCAGGAACTCCTTCTGGAGTCCGTCACGCACGATCGGGTCGACCGCGCTGAACGGCTCGTCCATCAGCATCACCGGCGGGTCGGCGGCCAGGGCCCGGGCGACGCCGACGCGCTGCTGCTGGCCCCCGGAGAGCTGGGTCGGGTAGCGGCCGGCCATCGACTCGTCGAGGCCGACGCGGGCGAGCAGCTCCACGGCCTGCTCACGGGCCTGCTTCTTGTTGACCCCGTTGAGCAGCGGGACGGTGGCGATGTTGTCGGCGACGGTCCGGTGCGGGAACAGCCCGGCGTGCTGGATGACGTAGCCGATCTTGCGGCGCAGCAGCGCGGCGTCCTGCTTCGAGACGTCCTCGCCGTCGATCGAGATCACGCCGGAGGTCGGCTCGATGGTCCGGTTGATCATCCGCAGGCTGGTGGTCTTGCCACAGCCGGACGGGCCGACGAAGACGGTGATCTGACCGGTGGGCAGCTCCAGTGACAGGTTGTCGACGGCCACGCTCCCGCCCGGGAAGGTCTTGGTCACCTCGTCGAACGTGATCATCGAGCTCTCCGAACTTCAGTCGTCACGGCTGTAAATCTAGTGGTCCGGTATGGATTCAGGGAGCTTGGCGCGCAGCGTGAGACGCGGTAGTCACGTTCGTTTCGAGGACGTCGTGTGCCCAACCTACGCACAGAACATGCGAAAGTGCATCGACATCACGGCCGAACGGCCGATCCGTTACCTGGTCGTTGAGAACCTCAGAAGCCTTGTGCAACACCGTTCGCAGCCGTTCTGTGCCGTGGGGTCGGTCCGGTTCGAGCAGCATCGCCCGGTGCACCGCCAGCAGCTCGCACGCCGTGACGTCGCGCAGCACCGCGACCGCGTCGTGCAGCGCGGCTGCGCTCTCGAGACCGAAGCTCTGCACGTCCTCCTGGCCGAGCGACGTCTCCACGGCGCCCAGGGAGGCGGGTGCCGACGTGCGGCGGGCGGCGTGCACCAGGCCCACCGCGCGCTTGTGCACCGCCACCAGACCGGCCTGTCGGCCGGGGCCGCCGGACAGCTGCGCGGGCAGCCCGGTAACGCGGGGATCGAGCATCCGGTGCAGCCGAGCGGCGCCGGTCTCGGCGAGGTGCAGCACCGCGAGGCGTACGGCGTCCGTGGTGGCCGCCAGGTCGAAGCCGTCGAACCCGGCCGTCCCCACGAACCGCCCGCCCACCAGCGCGGGCGAGGTCGTGACCCCGGTCAGCGCCCGCCCGACCGCCTCGTCGAGGTGCCCGACGACGCGGAGCAGGTGGCCACGGCCGGGCCGGTCACCCGGAAGGACACCGGCGCCTGGAGCATCCGCGGTGACGTCTCCTCTCCCGCGAGCTCGAGCAGGGTGGCGTGCACGGCCCCGAGCAGGTCGTCGCCCCGGACCAGCGCGGCGTCGTACGGGTCGCGCGGCGCCCGCACCAGGGCGACCTCCGCGGCGGCGACCGTCAGCGCCTGGGCAGCCGGCCAGCCGGGCGTCCTCGGCGAGCAGCACGGCGCGGGCGCTCGCGACCGGCACGCCCTGCAGGAACGCCACGCCCTCCTTCGGCCCGAACCGTGTACGGCGCGACGCCGGCCCGGGCCAGCGCGTCGGCGGCCGGCACCGGGGCGCCACCCGCGTCGAGTGCGTCGCCGGTCCCGGTGAGGAACCCGCCGAGGTGGGCGAGCGGGATGATCTCGCCGGCTGCGCCGTTCCCGGTCGCGGGCACCGCGGGGTGCAGGTCGGCGTCCAGCACGGTGACGAGGAACCGTGCGAGGGCGGGAGAGGCGCCGGTCTCGGGGTCGAGCAGGGTGCGCAGCCGGGTGGCGAGCACCGCCCGTGCCGTGCGCCGGTCGAGCCAGGGTGCGCTGCCGACCGAGCGGGCCAGCATCAGGTCGCCCTGGTAGTCCGGCTGGTCGGTCGCGCCCACGGCGAGGTTCGACTGGAGGCCCATGCCGGTCGTCACCCCGTAGACCGGCCCCGCGTCGGCGAGAGCGGTGAGGGTCAGGGCGCGCGACGCCTCCAGCCGCTCCAGCAAGGACGGGTGCGAGGGACACGCGACGCGCCGTCGGCCACCGCGACGGATCGCCCCGGGGTCGAGGTCGGCGGGCTCGGTGACGAGGACGGGCGTCATCGGTAGCGCAGCATCGTGCCGACGTCGGACGCCTCGGCCCGCTGCAGGATCAGGTGGGCGACCGCGACGTCGAGGATCGACAGGCCGCGGTGCCAGAGCAGGATCCGCTCGTCGGCGTGCTCGCGACCCGGCTTCTCGCCGGACACGATCTGCCCCAGCTCGGCGTACAGCGTCTCCGGGCTCAGCCGGCCGCTGTCCACCTGGGCGCGCAGGGCGCCGAACCGGCCGGACCGTGCCTCGCGCCAGTCGTCGACGACGACCTTGTCCATCACGTCGAGGAGGTCGTGCTCGACGGCGCTCACGGTGCCGTAGGGCACCACGAACGCGCCCGGCTTGACGGCCGCGGTGCGGAGCAGGGGAGCGGGCTCGGTCAGCCGGGTCGCCTCGACCAGGATGTCCGCGCCGTCGAAGGCCTCGTCGACGGTGTCCACGACGCGCACGGGGGTGTCGGTGACCGCGCGCAGCTGCTCGCCGAACGCCTCGCGCGACTCCGGGCGCCGGCTGGTCACCCGGATCTCGTCGAGGTCGAAGGCCGCGTCGAGCATGGTGACGTTGGAGAACGCCGTGCCCCGGGCGCCCGCGTGCCCGAGCACCCTGGAGTCGGGCCGCGCCAGGTGCTTCGCCCCGACCGTCGTCATCGCGCCGGTCCGGGCCTCGGTGATCAGGGTGGCATCCATGACGGAGAGAGGCACGCCGGTGTGCGGGTCGTAGAGCGTGGCCATCCCCAGCTCGCTCGGCAGGCCCAGCTCGTAGTTGGGCACGAAGTCGCCGACGACCTTGATGCCGCTGACGCCGCGCTCGCCCAGCGTCGACACGTGGCCGCGGAGCACGTTGAAGTGGCCCTGTATCGACCCGTCACCGTTGTCCGGGACGAGGTGGACCCGCGGCTCGAAGACGGTCTCGCCGCGGCCGTGCGCGGCGACCACGGACTCCACCGCGTCGACGATCTCGGCGGAGGTGATCGCGAGCTCGTCGATGTCGGGGCCGGAGAGGAAGCGCAGCCAGATCTCGGGCATCACGTCTCCCGCTCGAAGGGCACCACCAGCGACCGCAGCAGCTTCGCGAGCCGCTGCTGGTCGTCGCCGTCGAGGCCGGCGAGCAGGTCGCGCTCGCGGCGGAGCAGGCCCTCCAGGGCGCCGTCGACGGTGCGGCGGCCGGTCGGGGTCAGCCGGACCAGCACGCCGCGCCGGTCGTTGGGGTCGGGCAGCCGCTCGACGAGGCCACGGGCGGCGAGCCGGTCGACGCGGTTGGTCATCGTGCCGCTGGTCACCAGGGTCTCCTTGAGCAGCCGGCCGGGGGAGAGCTCGTACGGCGTGCCGGCCCGGCGCAGCGCGGCGAGCACGTCGAACTCCCAGGACTCGATGTCGTGCTCGGCGAAGGCCTGCCGGCGGGCACGGTCGAGGTGGTGGCCGAGCCGGGTGACCCGGCTCAGCACCTCCATCGGCCTCAGGTCGAGGTCGGCGCGCTCGCGCTGCCAGGCCTCGACCAGCCGGTCCACCTCGTCGCGCATGCGCCCACGATAGCCGTCGAGATTCTTGACATCGAGAGACGTTCGGGAGGAGAGTTATCTTGACGTCAAGAGACTTGCTGGAGGCGCCATGACGCACGTGTGGGACCCCGACCGGTACCTCGTCTACGCCGACGAGCGCGGCCGGCCCTTCGTCGACCTGCTCGCCCGGGTCGCCGCCGAGACACCAGCCCGGGTCGTCGACCTCGGCTGCGGGCCGGGCAACCTGACCGCCCTGCTCGCGGAGCGCTGGCCGGGGGCCGACGTGCTCGGGGTGGACTCCTCGCCCGAGATGGTCGCCCAGGCCGCCGCCACCGTGCCGAGTCTCCGGTTCGTCGAGGGGGACCTGCGCACCTGGGAGCCGGCAGGCCCGGTCGACGTCTTGTTCTCCAACGCCACCTACCAGTGGGTGCCGGACCACCTCGACCTGCTGCCCCGACTGGTGGGGCACGTCGCGCCGGGTGGCTGGCTGGCCCTGCAGGTGCCGGGCAACCACGACGAGCCGAGCCACGTGCTGCTGCGCGAGCTCGCGGCCGACCCACGCTTCGCGCCGTACACGAAGGGGGTGGCCCGCCCGCACTCGCACGACCCGGCGGTCTACGCCGAGGCGCTGCTCGACCTCGGGCTGCGGGTGGACGCCTGGGAGACGACCTACCTGCACCTGCTCGCCGGCGAGGACCCGGTGTTCACCTGGATCAGCGGCACCGGCGCCCGACCGGTCCTGCAGGCGCTGCCGGAGGACCTCCGTGCGGACTTCGTCGCGGAGTACAAGGCGCTGCTGCGGGACGCCTACCCCGCCGGCCGGCACGGCACCGTGCTGCCGTTCCGCCGCGTCTTCGCGGTCGGGCAGGTGCCATGAGGATCCATCACGTCCAGGTGTCCTGCCCGCCCGGCGGAGAGGGTGCGGCCCGCCGGTTCTACGGCGACGGCCTCGGCCTGCCCGAGGTCGACAAGCCCCCGGTGCTCGCCGCACGGGGCGGCTGCTGGTTCCGCTCCGCGCCGGAGGACGGTGCCGCGGTCGAGGTGCACGTGGGCGTCGAGCAGGGGTTCGTGCCGGCGCGCAAGGCACATCCGGCCTTCCTGGTCGAGGACCTGGACGCGACCGCCGTACGCCTGGAGTCGCTCGGGTTCGTCGTGGACCGCGCGGAGGAGCACACGTTCCCCGGCCATCGCCGGTTCCACACCGCCGACGGGAGCGGCAACCGGGTGGAGTTACTGGCCAGTCTCTGACATCGGGGACTCGCAAACCTACGGTCCCGTAGGTTACCGTCGAGGGTGCCGTCCACCGCGGACGTCGCAGAGGGAGGCGCCATGACCGCACCGATGACCACCACCCAGCTGCTGCTCGAGCTGGAGCCCGTTGTCGAGAGCAACCTGAACCGCCATCTCACGATGGCCAAGGACTGGTTCCCCCACGAGTACGTCCCGTGGAGCGACGGCCGCAACTACGACGGACCGCTCAACGGTGACCCGTGGACGGTCGAGGACTCCCAGATGTCCGACGTCGCGCGCTCCGCGCTGATCGTCAACCTGCTCACCGAGGACAACCTCCCCAGCTACCACCACGAGATCGCCACGCTGTTCGGCCGCGACGCCGCCTGGGGCGACTGGGTGCACCGCTGGACCGCGGAGGAGGGCCGGCACGGCATCGCGATCCGCGACTACCTGCTGACCACGCGGGCCGTCGACCCCGTCCAGCTCGAGCGGCTGCGGATGGACCACATGTCCACCGGCTACACCGCGCTGCACGACGACATGATCCGCTCGCTGGCCTACGTCTCCTTCCAGGAGCTCGCCACCCGGGTCTCGCACCGCAACACCGGCAAGATCACCGGCGACGCCGTCGGCGACCAGCTGCTGGCCCGGGTCGCGGCCGACGAGAACCTGCACATGGTCTTCTACCGCAACCTGCTCGGTGCCGCGCTCGAGCTCGACCCCAGCCAGACGATGCGCGCGATCACCGACGTGGTGACCAACTTCGCGATGCCCGGCACCGACATCGCCGGCTTCCAGCGCAAGGCCGTCGAGATGGCCATCGCCGGTGTCTACGACATCCGGCAGCACCGCGACGACGTGGTGGCCCCGGTGCTCCGGTTCTGGAACGTCTTCGAGATCGAGGGCCTCGACGCCGAGGGCGAGCAGGCCCGGACCGAGCTCGCCGACTTCATGGCCGAGCTGGAGAAGCAGGCGCTGCGCTTCGAGGACAAGCGCGACGCGCTGAAGGCCCGCATGGCCGCCCGCGACGCGAAGTAAACCCGATCGCGCCGTTGCGTCGCGGCTGACACCATCGGCGCATGCATTTCGTGTTCGTCTTCGGCCCGCCCGCGGTCGGGAAGATGACCGTGGGTCGGGAGCTCGCCGCGCTCACCGGCTACAAGCTGCTGCACAACCACGCCCCGATCGAGCCGCTGCTGGACGTCTTCGAGTTCGGCTCCCCGGCGTTCGGGCGGCTCGTCAACGAGTTCCGCCGGCGGGTCATCGAGGAGGCTCTCGCCGCCGAGCTCCCGGGCCTGGTGTTCACCATGGTGTGGGGGCTCGACCTTCCGCAGGACCGTGACCTCGTCTCGTCGTACGTCGACCTGGTGGAGGGCGCGGGCGGCCGGGTCAGCTTCGTCGAGCTGTACGCCGGGCTGGGCGAACGTCTCGAGCGCAACCGGACGGAGCTGCGGCTCGCGGAGAAACGGTCGAAACGGGACCTGGAGTTCTCGCACGGCAACGTGCTCGCCCTGGAGGAGTACGTCATGAGCACGGGTGCCGCACCCACGCTCGCCGACGACCTGCTGGCCGCCCACGAGCACGTCCGCCTGGACAACACCGACATCCCGCCCGCCGAAGCCGCTCGCCGGATCGCCGACGCCCTGCGCGTGACGGTCACCGGGCCTGCAGCGCGTCCATCGCCACCGAGGTCGCGAGGACCAGCCGGCGGTCGAGGACGTGGTCGGCGTCGGGCGTGCAGTCGATCGTGTAGTGGTCGTTGAGCTTCCACGGTTGACGTGTGTGGTTCGCGAGCACCTGCCCGTCGCGGCTGAACACGAAGTGGTAGGGGATCGGCAGCCAGTCGGCGAAGCCGCCGACGTAGGGCAGGAAGTCCACGAGCCGTCGGAACAGCGCGACCCCGAGACTGCGCTCCGTCGCCTGGCAGACCTGGTTGCCCTGCGCGTCGTACAGCACGTAGGTCGACCGGAGCAGGCTCCTGGTGAACGACTTCTGGACCTCACCGATCTTCTCGCCGTCCGGGCCGGTGATGTCGTAGCGGGCCGCCGGGTCGAACCGCTGGCGTGCCTTGATGGCGAGGATCTGCCTGCGCTTGGTCTCATCGGCGAAGAACCTGATGTCCTCCTTGAACGCGAACCGCTTCTGCTCCACGAAGGCGAACCGCTGGCCCTCGTTGCCCCGTTCGTCCGGGAGCGAGAAGTAGTAGCGGTTGATCACCATCGTCCACTTCTGCCGGAGCAGGAACACGTCGTGGTCGTTGGGGTCGATGTCGGTCGGTCATGCCGGGATGATCGCACGCGCGCACCACGCCGACGCGTCCAGCGCGAACGGCCCTGCGGGCAGCCGTCGGGCGCACACGTCCCGCAGCTCCGCACGTCCGTGCCTCGTCCAGGCCGGCGACGTACGCGCCGGCCGGACCGACGCCGAAGGTGTACGGCTCCCACCACTCCTCGAAGGAGTCGAAGCCGACACGGACCGTCAACGAGGACGGCTCGACCCCGGCCATCCCGGCGGACCCGAACAGGGCGACCAGGTCGCCCTCGCGGGCACCGGCGAGGCCCGGACTCGTTCCGTGCGCCCGGGTGGATCTCGGCCACGGCCTGCCAGAACGGCGTCAGCGGACCGCGCCCGCCGGCGTGGTCCCAGACCGAGGCCGCCACCGTCCCGCCGGGCCGGGTGACCCGGGCCATCTCGCGCAGCCCGGCGACCGGGTCGCGCATGAAGTGCACGACGAGCTGGGCGAGCGCGAGGTCGAAGGAGTCGTCGTCGAACGGCAGGTCCTCGGCCCCGCCCCGGCGTACGTCGACCGTCGGCAGGCGCTCGCGCAGGGAGGCGACGAACGGCGCGGACGGGTCGATCGCCGCCACGTGGTCGTCCCCGAGCCGTTCGACCAGCACCGTGGTCAGCGCGCCCGGGCCGCAGCCGACGTCGAGCGCGTGGTCGCCCTGCGTGCGGCCCGACCAGGTCGAGGAACCGGTCGGCCAGCGGCGTGGAGAAGCGGCCCATGAACCGGGCGTAGGCGTCGGCGGTGACGTCGAAGGTCACGGTGCGAACATAGACCCGGCTCGAGTCCGGTCTGCGAGCGCAACGTGGGCTGCTTCTCCATCCCCGCGAGGCCGTGCCAGGCGAGGTTCACCAGGTGCGCGGCGACGACCTCCTTGGAGGGCTTGCGGGCGTCGAGCCACCACTGGCCGGTGGTGCCGACCATGCCGACGAGCATCTGCGCGTACATCGGCGCGGCCTTGGCGTCGAAGCCGCGGGCCGTGAACTCGGCCGCGAGGATGTACTCCACCCGCGAGGCGATGTCGCCGATGATCGACACGAACGACCCGGAGGCCGACCCGATCGGGGCTGTCCCGCACCAGGATCCGGAAGCCGTCGGAGGACTGCTCGATGTAGTCGAGCAGCGCGAGCGCGGCCTGCTCGAGCAGCATCCGCGGGCTCCCCGGCGGTCAGCGAGTCCTGCATCATCTCGAGCAGCCGGCGGACCTCGCGGTCCACCACGACGGCGTAGAGCCCCTCCTTGCCGCCGAAGTGCTCGTAGACGACCGGCTTGGAGACCTCGGCCCGCGCGGAGATCTCCTCGATCGACGTACCGTCGAAGCCGCGCTCGGCGAACAGGCCGCGGGCGATCTCGATCAGCTGCTCGCGCCGCTCGGTCGCCGTCATCCGGCTCCGGCCGGCGCGGCGCGGCTTGCCGGGTGGCGGGCGCTCCGGCACGGCCTCGGTCACGGCGTCAGGCCGCGATCGCGGTGTCGCCCTGGTTGCGGACGAGCTTGGCGTCGATGCGCTCCTTGACCGGCCAGCGCACGTCGTGCACCCAGCCGAGCCTTCTCGAACAGCCAGATGACCCGGGCGGAGGTGTCGACCTGGCCGCGGAGCACGCCGTGCCGCGCGCACGTCGGGTCGGCGTGGTGCAGGTTGTGCCAGGACTCGCCCATCGAGGGGATCGCCAGCCACCAGACGTTGGCGGACTTGTCGCGGGACAGGAACGGCCGCTCGCCGATGGTGTGGCAGATCGAGTTGATCGACCAGGTGACGTGGTGCAGCAGCGAGACCCGGACCAGCGAGCCCCAGAAGAACGCCGTCACGCGCGCCCTGCCAGGACATGGTGAGCAGGCCGCCGGCGACCGCGGGGGCGAGCAGGGACACGACCACCCAGCAGCGGGAACTGCCGGGAGATGCGGACGATGTCGCGGTCCTTCATCAGGTCCGGGGCGTACTTGCGCTGCGGGGTCTGCTCCGGGTCGAAGAGCCACATCATGTGGGCGTGCAGGAAGCCCTTGGTCAGCGCCCGCAGGCTGCTGCCGTAGCGCCAGGGGGAGTGCGGGTCGCCGTCGCGGTCGGAGAACTTGTGGTGCTTGCGGTGGTCGGCGACCCACCGGACCACCGGGCCCTGGATCGCCATCGAGCCGGCGATCGCCAGCGCGATCTTCACGGCCCGGTTCGGCTTGAAGGACTTGTGGGTGAACAGCCGGTGGAAGCCGACGGTGACGCCGTGCCCGGTGAGCCAGTACATCACGACCATGATCAGCACGTCGGTCCAGCCGAGCCAGCCGCCCCAGGCGACCGGGACGGCGGCCGCGACCGCCAGGAACGGCACCACGATGAAGCAGCGCCGAGCACGACCTGCTCCTTGCGGGACTGGGTGTCCCCGCCGAGCGTGGCGCGGGCCGGTCCCAGGTCGTCACCCGGCCCGGCCGAGGCGGTGGTCGCGGTCGTGCTGGCGGGGGGTGGCGTCATGAAGGTCCTCGCGTCATCGGGGGGCTACCTACGCAACCGTAACCTACGGCAACCGTAAGTCTCCAGGTGACCGGCTCGCGGCGGGTGGGCCCTAGGCTGTCGTGCCGAGCGAAATCCCCGGTTGGTCTGTCGGACTCGAGGTTGGGTCCCGCACAGGCGGGCCGGGTAGCGATCCCCGGTTGGTCTGTCGGACTCGAGGTTGGGTCCCGCACAGGCGGGCCGGGTGACCGATCCCCGGTTGGTCTGTCGGCAGGGCCCGCCGCACTTTGAATGCGGATAAAGCGACGTAGGTTCGACTCCTACCCGGGGAGCCAGTGCCCAACCAGCAGCGCCCACCGGCAGGAGAGAACGTGACCGAACCGCGAGCCAGCAGTCCTTCGGCACACCCGCCCCACGGCGGTGGTGGTGCTCGCCGCCGGCAGCGGCACCCGGATGAAGTCCAAGCTGATGAAGGTGCTGCACCCGGTCGGCGGGCGCAGCATGATCGGCCACGTGCTGACGGCGGCGCTGCACGTCGAGCCGGCGCACCTGGTGGCGGTGGTCGGCAACGGCCGCGAGCAGGTCGGCCCGCACATCCTCGAGCAGGTCCCGAGCGCGCTGCTCGCCGTCCAGGAGACCCAGGACGGCACCGGGCACGCCGTACGCGTCGCCCTGGACGCGCTCCGCGAGGCCGCCGGTACGACGGAGGGCGTGGTCGTCGTGATGGCCGGCGACACCCCGCTGATGGAGGGGGAGACGCTGACCGGCCTGGTCGACGCCCACGCCGCGGCGGACCGGGCGATCACCGTGCTGACCGCCGAGGTGGCCGACCCGTTCGGCTACGGCCGGATCCTGCGCGACGACGCGGGCGAGGTCACGGCGATCGTCGAGGAGAAGGACGCGACGCCGGAGCAGGCGGCCGTGCGGGAGATCAACAGCGGCATCTTCGCCTTCGACGGCGCGTTCCTGGCCGACGCGCTCGGCCGGATCGCCAACGACAACGCCAAGGGCGAGTACTACCTGACCGACGTCGTGCAGATCGCGCACCTCGACGGCCGCGGCGTCGGCGCGCACCGCATCGACGACGTGATGCAGACCGAGGGCGCCAACGACCGGGCCCAGCTGGCCGGGCTCGCCGCGGAGCTGAACCGCCGGGTCCTGGACCGCTGGATGCGCGACGGGGTGACGATCGTCGACCCGTCCACCACCTGGATCGACGCCGACGTGGTGCTCGAGCGCGACGTCACGATCCTGCCCGGCGTGCAGCTCCTCGGCGCCACGGTCGTGGCGGAGGACGCCGTGATCGGGCCGGACTGCACGCTCAAGGACGTCGAGGTCGGCGTCGGGGCCACGGTGGTGCGGACGCACGGCGAGCTGGCCGTGATCGGCGCGGGTGCGAGCGTCGGGCCCTTCTCCTACCTGCGGCCGGGCACCGAGCTCGGCGCCCGCGGCAAGATCGGCGGCTTCGTGGAGACCAAGAACGCCGTGATCGGCGAGGGCGCCAAGGTGCCGCACCTCTCCTACGTCGGGGACGCGGAGATCGGCGAGGGCTCCAACATCGGCGCCGGCACGATCTTCGCCAACTACGACGGGGTCACGAAGAGCCGCACGACGATCGGCAAGCAGGCCCGGACCGCCTCGAACAACACGTTCGTGGCTCCGGTGACGGTGGGCGACGGTGCCGCGACGGGCGCCGGGACCGTCGTACGCCGTGACGTGCCACCCGGCGCGCTGGCGGTCTCGGCCGGCCCGCAGCGGGAGATCCCGGACTGGACCCGGCGCAAGCGGGCCGGGACGCCGATGGCCGCGGCCGCCGACGCGGCGCTCGGGGGGAGTGCGACGTCTCACACGGACCCCTCCGGGTTGGCAGCGGACGTCGACTCCGAGGCACAATCCGAGTAGCCGAACGTCTCGGCGAGCTGCGAACCCCACCCCCTGGAGAACCCGTCGTGAGCGGACTGAAGCGCACCACCGAGAAGAACCTGATGGTGTTCAGCGGGCGAGCACACCCGGAGCTGGCCGACGGAGGTCGCCGAGCTGCTCGGCACCGGCCTGGTGCCGACCTCGGCCTACGAGTTCGCGAACAGCGAGATCTACGTCCGGTTCGAGGAGTCCGTGCGCGGCTCCGACGCCTTCGTGATCCAGAGCCACACCGCTCCGGTCAACGAGTGGATCATGGAGCACCTGATCATGGTCGACGCGCTCAAGCGGGCGTCGGCGAAGCGGATCACGGTGGTCATGCCGTTCTACGGCTACGCCCGCCAGGACAAGAAGCACCGCGGCCGCGAGCCGATCTCCGCCCGGCTGATGGCCGACCTGTTCAAGACCGCCGGCGCCGACCGGCTGATCGCGGTCGACCTGCACACCGCGCAGATCCAGGGCTTCTTCGACGGCCCGGTCGACCACCTGATGGCGCTGCCGATCCTGTCCGAGCACGTCCGGGCGAAGTACGGCCACGAGAGGCTCGCGGTCGTCTCGCCCGACGCCGGCCGGATCAAGGTCGCCGAGCAGTGGTCGAGCCGGCTCGGCGGGGCGCCGCTGGCGTTCATCCACAAGACCCGCGACGTGAACCGGCCCAACGAGTCGATCGCCAACCGGGTCGTCGGCGACGTCAAGGACCGGATCTGCGTGCTGGTCGACGACATGATCGACACCGGCGGCACGATCGTGAAGGCCACCGAGGCGCTGATGAACGACGGGCGCCGCGGGCGTGGTGATCGCCGCGACCCACGCGATCCTCTCCGACCCGGCCGTCGACCGGCTGAAGAACTGCTCGGCCACCGAGATCGTGGTCACCAACACGCTGCCGATCCCTGCCGAGCGCCAGTTCGACAAGCTCACCGTGCTCTCGATCGCGCCGCTGATCAGCCGGGCGATCCGCGAGGTGTTCGAGGACGGCTCGGTCACCAGCCTCTTCGACGGGCACGCCCAGTAGCGCGACGCGTCGCCCGCACCTCCGGCGGATTCGCCTCAGCCCGGCGGCGTCGCTAGACTCGTGCAGTTGCCTCGGCGAGGGAGATTTTCGCTCCGTGATCGACGCGGTGGCTCGGCCCGGTCCCTCGAGATCGTGTGGTCGCGCCCGCGTCTCGCGGCGTTCCTCCCTCACCTGAGCAGCACCAGACGTGCACGCACGTGCAGAAGACGTAGTCGAGATCAGCTGAGGAGCAAGACCGTGGCCCAGAGCGCCGACAGCAACATCACCGCAGAGCCCCGCACCGAGTTCGGCAAGGGCGCGGCCCGCCGCATCCGCCGTGACGACAAGGTGCCCGCCGTCCTCTACGGCCACGGCGGCGACCCCGTCCACATCAGCCTGCCCGGGCACGACACCATGCTGGCGCTCAAGCACGGCGGCGCGAACGCCCTGCTGACGATCAGCCTGGACGGCAAGGAGCAGATGGCGCTGCCCAAGCAGATCCAGCGCGACCCGATCAAGGGCTTCCTGGAGCACCTCGACCTGATCATCGTCCGCAAGGGCGAGAAGGTCACCGTCGAGATCCCCGTGCACCTGGTCGGCGAGGCCGACCCCGAGGCGCTCGTGGTCACCGAGATCGCGACGATCACCGTCGAGGCCGAGGCCACCCACATCCCCGAGTACGTCGAGGTCTCCATCGAGGGCGCCAAGGTCGGCGACCAGATCCTGGCCAAGGACCTCTCGGTTCCCAGCGGCTCCACGATCCTGCTCGACGACGACGCGCTGGTCATCAACGTGACCCACGCGCCGACCGCGGCGGAGGTCGAGGAGGAGCTGGCCGAGGCCGAGGCCGAGGTCGGCATCGAGCGCGACGAGTCCGACGAGGAGATCGCGGAGGCCGAGGCCGACGAGGCCGGCGAGTCCGGCGAGGCCGGCGGCGCTGACGAGGACGCGTCCGCGTCCGTCCGACGACGAGTGACCTGCTCCGTCTCAGGTTGATCGATCGACGAGGGCCGGGGTTCCCGTGAGCTGCCGATGACCGAGCCGGTCTGGCTGGTCGTCGGTCTCGGGAACCCCGGCCCGACGTACGCCGGGCACCGCCACAACGTCGGCTACCTGGTCAACGACGAGCTGGCCTCACGGGTCGGCGGCGGCGTTCCGGTCGCACAAGACCGGCCGCGCCGACGTCGTGGAGGGGCGGCTCGGTGGCCCGGGCGGCACCCGTGTCGTGCTGGCCCGTCCGCGGTCGCTACATGAACGAGACCGGCGGGCCGGTCTCCGCGCTCGCGAAGTTCTACAAGGTGCCCGTCGAGCGCATCGTCGCCATCCACGACGAGCTCGACATCCCGTTCGACACGCTGCGGGTCAAGCTCGGCGGCGGCGACAACGGCCACAACGGGCTGCGCTCGATGCGCCGCTCCCTGGACTCCGGCGACTTCTACCGCGTCCGGGTCGGCATCGGCCGGCCGCCGGGCCGGATGGCCCCCGCCGACTTCGTGCTCCAGGACTACTCGTCGACGGAGCGCAAGATCCTGCCCTTCCAGGTGGACCGCGCCGCGGACGCCGTCGAGTCGCTGCTCACCGAGGGCCTCGACAAGACCCAGAACGTCTTCAACCGATAGATTTCGCCGGGTGACCGACTCCGCAAGCCTTCCCGTCCCGCCCGCTGCGGCAGCCGCCGACGACCACGTCTTCGCCGCCTGGGCGGCCACCGTCGCCGGCGAGCTGCTGACCGAGGTCCGCGGCCAGGGGCTCGAGGGCAGGGAGCTCAAGGACGCCGGGGACCAGGCGGCGCACGACCTGCTGATGGCGCTCTGCGCCGAGCACCGTCCGGGCGACGCGGTGATGTCCGAGGAGAGCAAGGCCTCGATCGCCGACCAGGACCGGCTGAGCGCCTCGCGCGTGTGGATCATCGACCCCCTCGACGGCACCCGCGAGTTCTCCGAGCCGCCCCGCGACGACTGGGCCGTGCACGTCGCGCTGTGGCAGGACGGCGAGCTCACCGCCGGTGCCGTCGCGCAGCCCGGCATCGGCCGGACCTTCGACACCGGCCACCCGCCGATGGTCCCGCCGCGCACCGCCGAGCGGCCCCGCGTCGTGGTCTCCCGCACCCGCCCGCCGGCCTTCGTCGAGCGGATGGCCGCCGAGATCGGCGCCGACCTCGTGCCGATGGGCTCGGCCGGCGCCAAGGTCATCTCGGTCGTCCGTGACGTCAGCGACGCCTACGTGCACGCCGGCGGGATGTACGAGTGGGACTCCGCCGCCCCGGTCGCCGTCGCGCGCGCGGCCGGCCTGCACACCAGCCGGATCGACGGTTCGCCGCTGGTCTACAACCAGGCCGAGGTGTGGCTGCCCGGACCTGGTGGTCTGCCGGCCGGAGCTGGCCGACACGATCCTGGAGTACATCGACCGCCACGGGGTCGAGTGACCGTCACGACCCTGCTCCTCGACGCCGACGGCGTGCTCCAGCGCGTGCCGAACGGCTGGGAGGAGTCCATGCGCCCGGCGCTCGAGGGCCGGGTCGCCGACGTCGACGGGTTCCTGGCCGAGGCGTACGACGCGGAGCGGCCGGCGCTGACCGGGACGGTCCGCTGGCTCGACGTGCTGCCGGGCCTGCTGGAGCGGTGGGGCATCCCCGCGGCGTACGACGACCTGGTGCGGATCTGGCTGAGCATCGAGCCCGTCGCCGGGGATGCGCGAGATGGTCGCAAGGCCTGCGGCAGCGGGGGGTCCGGTGCTGCCTGGCGACCAACCAGGACGTCGTGCGCGGCGAGTTCATGCGCGACGAGCTCGGCTACGGCGACCTGCTCGACGAGACGTTCTACTCCTACGAGCTGGGGGTGGCCAAGCCCGACCCGGCGTACTTCACGACGATCCTGGGACGGCTCGACGCGCCGGCCGGCGACACCCTGTTCGTCGACGACAACCACCGCAACGTGGAGGCGGCCCGCTCGGTCGGCCTGCACGCCGAGCACTGGGCGCACACCGACGGGCTCGACGCGCTCCGCGAGCACCTCGCGAGCCACGGCCTGCCCTGCTGACCACCGCCCTACTCGTCCGGGACGTCCGGCAGCTCGTGACCGGCGCGCTCGTCGCGGTCCGCCCAGTCCAGCAGCGGGCTCAGGTCGAACACGGCGTCGTCGATGCCGGCGTGGAGGTCGCCGATCTCGGCGTAGCGGGCCGGCACCGTCGCGATCGTGAAGTCGCGCGGATGGACGTCGTCGACCTCGGCCCACCGGATCGGGGTGGAGACCGTGGCCTCGGGGTTGCCCGCGCACGGAGTAGGCAGCAGCGATCGTGTGGTCGCGGGCGTTCTGGTTGTAGTCCACGAACAGCTTCGTGGGGTCGCGGTCCTTGCGCCACCAGGTCGTCGTCACGTCGTCGGTGCGGCGCTCGACCTCGCGCGCGAAGGCCAGGGCCGCCCGTCGCACGTCCTTGAACCCGTGCTCCGGGCGGATCCGCACGTAGATGTGCAGGCCCTTGCCGCCGGAGGTCTTCGGGAAGCCGGTCGCCCCGAGCTCGTCGAGCACCTCGTGGGTCACGTGGGCCACGCGGCGCACCGTGTCGTAGTCGCACTGCGTCGCCCGGGTCGAGGTCGATCCGCCACTCGTCGGGCTTCTCGGTGTCGGCCCTCCGGCTGTTCCACGGGTGGAACTCGACCGTCGACATCTGCACGGCCCAGACCACCTGGGCGATCTCGGTGACGCACAGCTCGTCGGCGGTCCGGTTCCAGCGGGGGAAGTGCACCTGCACCGTCTCCATCCACGGCGGCGCACCGGCCGGCAGCCGCTTCTGGTGCACCTTCTCGCCGCTCACGCCGGTGGGGAAGCGGTGCAGCATGCAGGGCCGCTCGCGCAGGGCGTTGACGATGCCGTCGCGGACGGAGAGGTAGTACTCGACGAGGTCCAGCTTGGTCTCGCCGCGTGCCGGGAAGTACACCCGGTCGGGGTTGGTGACCCGCACCACCCGGTCGTCGACCTCGATCTCGACCGCGGGACTCTTCGACGCCATGGTCGAAAACCTAGTAGAAACACGCAATCAGGAGCCGCAAGACTGCGGTCATGACCTCCTACGTCTCACACACCACGGTCGACTGCGCCGACGCCTACGCCCTCTCCGAGTGGTGGAAGCAGGTGCTGGGGTACGTCGACCTGGACGGCGACCCGAACGAGCGCGGCCACGAGGAGTGCCTGATCCGTTCCGCGCAGACCGGCCACCAGATCCTCTTCATCGAGGTGCCCGACCGGCGCCAGGTCAAGAACCGGCTGCACTTCGACCTGCGACCCACCGACGGCACGCGTGACGAGGAGGTGGCCCGACTGGTCGGCATCGGGGCGACCCAGCTCGCCGACCATCGCGAGATCCGGGGGGACGGCACCGGATGGGTGGTGCTCGCCGATCCCGAGGGCAACGAGTTCTGCGTGCTCCGCAGCGACGCCGAGCGGGCCCTGGCGTGACGCGCTCCCGCGTCGCTGACTAGCCGCGCGGCTCGGGAATGACTAGGACGAGGTTGGTCTGAAATCGTCATGCAGACGAGTCGGCCCTCTGAGGATGATCGAGGCGGTAAGCAGACGTCTTGCCCTGGACGGGGGCGGGCGCGACGACCGGCAAGTTCCTGGGACCTATGGTGACGACGTTGAGAAGGGTCGAGGCTGCTGTCGCGAGCCTGCTTCGCCTTCTTCCTCTCCCGCGTCGCGGCACCGTCTTCACGGCCGTCGTCAGCCTGTTCGCCGGACTCCTGGTCGCCATCGGCACCGCGCCCGCGTCCGGCCTCACCTCCCAGCCGAGCAGCGAGATGCCCTGGACGGGACCGGCCGGCGCCGCCGCGGCCCGCGCGACCCCCGGCACCGCGGAGCCGGGACTGCGCGTCGAGCCGTCGGCGTCCCGGGTGCTGACCTCCAGGGCGCACGCCCGCGCCCACCTCGACGCGCTGGTGGCCGCGCAGCGACGGCGCGTCCGGGCCGCCCTGGCCCTCACCGACCACCCACGTCGCCCCCTGCGGGCCGCACGGACCCACGCCGTCCACCAGGCCCGGGTGCAGCACGCCCGTGAGCTCCAGATCGCCAAGAGTGTGCCTCCCGAGCAGCGGACCACGGTCGTCAGGCAGGCGCGCGCACAGCAGAGGCAGGCCGTGACCGCGGCCAAGCAGGCCGCGGCCCAGCAGGTCCGGCCAAGCAGGTCGCGGCCCCGCGGCCGGAGCCGACAACCCGAACGGCTGACCCGCAGCAACGGCTCCGGAAGGTGCTCGAGGTGATGGCCGATGCGCTGTCGACGAGCACCTGCACGACGGTCGGCGGCACCAACGGCCGGCCGGCGTCGATCTCGTGCCCGCTCGACAACGCCGGCACGTCGACCGGAGCCGACACGGCCCCGCCGGAACCTCCACGGAACCCCCACGTCGACCGGTTCCACCCCCTCGACCGAGGTGCCGACCGGATCGTCCCCCGCCTCCCAGCCGATGACCGCCTCGGCTGCGCCGGACGTGCCCACCGCCGGCGAGTCGCTGACCAACGCCCAGCTCGCCGCCGCGGTCGCCCAGGCCACCTCGGAGTGGGAAGCACGCGGCGCGGTCGTGTCCGGGATCTCCGCCGAGGTCGCGGACCTCGCCTGGGCTCACCCTCGGCTCGGCGGGCGCCGGCCGCATCACGGTCGACGGCGACGCGGCCGGCTGGGGCTGGGACGTGAACAACCCCGGCGACCCGGCCGCCCGTCACATGGACCTCCTGACCGTCGTCCGCCACGAGATCGGGCACACCCTCGGGCTCGAGCACGTGGCAACCGGGCTCATGGACGAGTCGCTCTCGCCGGGCGAGTCCAGGTCGGTGGCCACCGCCGCGGACCCGACGCCCAAGGCCGCTGCGGACCAGCCCGCCCCGGCGGCGTCGGTGCCCGAGGACCAGCCGGCGACCGCCGACCAGCCGGCCGCAACCAGCAGCCGACCAGCCCGCGACCAGCCGCCGGCGAACCAGCCGCCCGCGCGAACCAGCCGCCGGCGACTCCGCCGCCCCAGCGGCCAGACCAGCCCGCTCCCGGCGACCAGGCTGCAGTCCGCGACCGGGTCGCAGCCCGGGCCGAAGCCCGGCTCGTCGGCCGGCACAGGCCCCGACGCACCCGCCGACGCCGGACGACCGGCGCGCCCTGCCGCGAACGACACCAGCGCCGGCGGCGCCGAGCCCCGGTGGGTGGTCTCGGGCGACACGGCGACGCTGCGGATCCCGGGCGACCGAGCCCTTCGGGGTCGCCTGCACTTCGCGGAGGGGGCGGGCAGGCTGGTGTTCACCGCCGCCGACGGCACGTCGACGTCGGTCTCCCTGGCCGGCATCACGCGGCTCGTCGTGCAAGGCAGCACCGGCGACGACGACATCGACGTCGACCTCGCGAACGCCGGCGCCGTGTCCGTCGAGATCGACGGCGGATCGGGGTCCGACACGGTCTCCTTCGAGGCGGACGGTGACACCTCGGTGTCGGTGTTGGGCGACGACACCCTGCGCGTCGTCAGCGGCGACACCACGCTGACCGCACGCAACGTCGAGTCGCTGGTCGACCTGGCCCCTCGCGTCATCACCGTGAGCGGGGCCGGCTCCCGACTCGTCGCCACTGGTGACGGGCTCACCGGCCGGCTGGTCCTCAGCGGTCTGCTGAGCAACGCGGTGCTCGCGTTCGGGGCGCCCCTGCTCCGCGCGGTGCTCGACGCCAGCGGCGGCTCGATCACCGTGACCGGTCAGCTCAGCTGGTCCGGTGAGGACGGCGACCTCGAGATGCGGGCCCGCAACATCACCGTCACCCCCGGCACCGTCATCGACACGGGCACCGGCGACCTGATCCTGCACGCCTCCGACACCAGCCCGCCCGGCAGCGACGAGGCGTCCGCCTCCGTCACGGTCACGGGCGCCACGATCTCGGGCGGCAACCTGGTGTTCGCCGCGGACTCCACCACCGACGTCCTCGTCTCCGGCACGACCGCCGCCGTGAACGCCTCGTCGTCCGCGACGGTCGCCGTCGTGGACAGCCGGCTGACGGCCGGCGGCGACATCTCCCTGCTCTCGACGTCGAACGCCAGCGCCAGTGCCACGGCGACCGGCTCCGTCGACCAGACCGACGCGGCGCACGAAGCCGCGACCGCCACGGTGTCCCTCGACAGCCTGTCCTCCGCCCTGATCGGCGGGGCCAGCATGGTCGTCGCGGGCGGCGCCCTCGTCATCCACGCGACCAACGTCACCGATGCCGTCGCAGTGGCCTCGGCCGCTCCCGCCGCCGCCGGCGCGGGCGTCGCCATCGTCGACGTCGACCGCGACACGCGCGCCGTCATCGAGACCAGCGGTCTGGGCGGCATCGTCGCCGCGGTCCTCGACATCCTCGCGAGTGCCACCGGCACCCTCAGCGCGACCGCGACGGGCAGTACAGGGGGAGCGACGGCCAACGACACCCAGGTCCTGACCAGCACGGGTCCTGTCCCGGTCGTCTCGACCCTCGGGGTCGGGCTGCTCCACGGCGTCACCGAGGCCGGTCTCGGCGGCGGTGGGGTCACCATTCGCACCTCGAGCAACCAGACCGTCCGGGCGACGGGCGGCGACTCCGTCGTCGTCATCTCAGACTCCTCCGCCACCCGGGGCCCGGGCGTCGCGGCGGCCATCGCCCTCTCCGACGTGGCCACCCGCGCCTTCCTGGCCGGGGAGCTCGCCCTGTCGGCCCCGTTCGTGGACGTCATCGCGGACGGACACTCGTCGCTCCACTCGCGCGCCGTGTCCGGCACCGCGCCGGCGGCGGAGATCGGCGCGCTGTCGGTCGCACGCGCCCGACTCGACACCTCGAGCGCTCTCGCACCCGGTGCCCGGCTCGCCGTCTCCGGGACGGACGTGGACTTCGCGGCGACGTCGCAGAGCGTCTCGACCTCCGACACCGTTGGGGCGGCACCGTCAGTCGCAGTACTCGTGGTCGACCACACCACCGAGGCCGCCATCGGCGCCGGGGCGGACCTGGTCGGAGCAGGCTCCGTGCGGCTCACGGCCCACTCGAGCCGACCTGTCCACCTCTACGGCGAGTGCCGGTGGCGCTCACGGCGTCGCGCTGACCCTGAGCACCGTGACCACCCGGGCGGACCTCGGCACCGGCTCGACGCTCGTCCTCAGCGGCGACCTCGACGTCCGGGCGGACCAGGACGCGTCGGCTTCCAGCACGCAACCCCTCGTGGAGCTGGTGCTCGCCCGTGACGACGTCACCGCCACCTCGGACCGGGGGCTGTCGGTGGCCGGCTCCACCGTGATCAGCGCCAAGGGCGTCTCCCGGGTGTGGAGCCGGAGCACGCCGCTCCTCGTCGGACCGAGCTTCTCGGCGGCCGGCACGGCCGACCAGGGCGGCGCCCTCGTGACCGACCCCACGGACGCGGCCGACCTGCGCGGGTCAGGCCCGACGCAGCCCTCCGCCCTCACCCAGCCGATCCGTTCGCTGGCCCTGTCCCTCGCGCTCGTCAACGTGGGCGACAGGCTCCCGGACGGAGTGCCGGCCAGCATCCTGGGATCGTTGGGCCTGCCCGCCCTCTCCTCCAGCACCTCCTCGGTCGTGGCCGGGCTGGCCGCCGGGGCGTCCGCGACCGAAGCGCCGCTGGCCGCCGTCGAAGTGGTGCCGGGTCTCCTGGACGTCTCCGCAGGCCGGGACATCGCCGTGCACGGCGACCTCGTCACCCACGCGGGCCGCGGCCCACCTGTCGAGGTGCGCTACTCCGCCGATGCCTCGAGCCTGGGCGCTCTCGCCCTCGACCTTCTCGACCACCGCACGAGCACCACCCCCTTCGGCACCCGTACGACTCTCGTCGTCCCGCAGAAGCCGGCCCTCTCGCCGCCTGCCAGTGCCACCCTCTTCTTCCTGACCTTCGCCCTCCCGCGTTCCGACGGCAGTCACGCCGTCACCGGGACCGTGGCGATGCGGCCGACTGCGGCCGCTGTCTCCGGCGCTGACCTCTCCGACCTGCTGTGCACGGGTCGGGTCGCAGCCGGGGACTTCCTGAGCGGCGGCGCCCACGTGCTGGGGGGCACGCTGGTCGCTGCATCGACGGTGGACGCTGCCGGGTCCGGGACTGGGGTCCCGGGTCCCGGTGGTGTCGCCGTCGCTGGCCGTGGGGATGCGGTCGGGGTTTGTGGGGGCAGCTGGCGCCCACGTGCTGGGGGGCACGCTGGTCGCTGCATCGACGGTGGACGCTGCCGGGTCCGGGTCAGGGGTCCCGGGTCCCGGTGGTGTCGCCGTCGCTGGCCGTGGGGATGCGGTCGGGGTTTGTGGGGGCAGCGGCGCCCACGTGCTGGGGGGCACGCTGGTCGCTGCATCGACGGTGGACGCTGCCGGGTCCGGGTCAGGGGTCCCGGGTCCCGGTGGTGTCGCCGTCGCTGGCCGTGGGGATGCGGTCGGGGTTTGTGGGGGCATGCGGCGCCCACGTGCTGGGGGGCACGCTGGTCGCTGAATCGACGGTGGACGCTGCCGGGTCCGGGTCAGGGGTCCCGGGTCCCGGCGGCGTCACCGTGAACGGCGACTCCCCGCGAGCCGCGGGATTCGTCCCTACGCTGTTGAGGTGACCCAGGGGCTCGGAAAGGTAGCGTCCGCCGTGGCCGCTGCCACCGTGCTGGCGGCGCTCGGCGGTTGCACCGGCGGGGGAGGCGGGCACCCGACCGACCAGCCGACCGACCCCGCCGGCACGCAGTCGCCGACCGACGGCACCACCCCTGCCGCGGACCTGTGCGCCGACGGTCGCCGGACCCTGGTCGCCGCCGTGCAGCGGTACGTCGACGGCTACGGCACCCCCGCGGACTCGTCGGGCGCGCCGTCTGCGTCGCCCGGACCCTCCACCGGCGACACCGACCTCAAGAACGCGATCGCCCAGTCGCGGGCCGAGATCGAGCGCAAGAGCTGTGACGAACGGGCCTACGAGAAGGCGCTGAGCGGCGACCTCGACGGCGTCCGGACCCGGGGACCGCTGGCGGCGGCGGTGCTGCTGCGGCTCGGGGCATCGCTGACCGGGACCGCCCAAACCGTCAAGGAGACCCGCGACGTGGGGCCGGGCGACGACCTGCCCCGCGTCCTCGCCGAGGTCGCACCCGGTTCGACCCTGCGCCTGGCGCCAGGCACGTTCCGGCTGGCCCGGTCCCTGGTGCTGCTCCAGGGAGTGACCCTGCTGGGCTCCGGCTCCGGTCGGACGACCGTGTCGAGCGGGGCGGCCGGGGCGGTCCTGCTGGTGCTGACCGACGATCGGGTCGAGCTCTCGGGACTCTCCGTCCGGCACACGGGGCGACGAGCCGCGTCCGGGGTCGTGGGCGGCCCGGCGTCCTCGCTGGTGCTGACCGGTTCCCGGGTGTCGGGGGCGGTGGAGTCGGACCGCGCCGAAGGTGGCGGTGCCGGGGTGCTGATGTCTGCCGGCAGCGGCGACCACACGGCACGAGGCACCACGCTCGAGGTGACCAGGTCGGAGTTCTCGGGCAACAGCGGTGCCGGAGTGCTGCTCTCCGGGCGACACCGTGCGAGCATCCGCGGCGCGCGGTTCGTCGACAACGGACAGTGCGGGGTCTGCTTCACCGGCAGGAGCGACGGGGCCGTGCGTTCGAGCCGCTTCTCCGGGAACACGGCCGGGGTGGCGGCCCTCGACCGTTCCCGGCCCCAGCTGGTCGACGACCGGTTCTCGGGCGGCCTGGTGGGCGTGCAGGCCTCCGGGGCGGCCAGACCCGTGGTCCTCGACTCGGTGGTCGACGGCGCCAGGCGGGCAGCGATGATCTTCGGTGACACCGCATCGGGGCGAGTCGCACGGACCACCTGCCGCAACGTCCGGTTCGGCATCGTGGTCGGGCCCAGGACGTTCCCCTCGGTGGCCAGCAACGACGGGTGCACCGTCAGCGGCAGCCGCTGACGCCCGCCGCTCGGAGCGCCTCGTAGACTGGACCTCCAACCCCCTCGAACGCCCCTACCGGGCGTGTGAGGGGGCGCTCGTGTTGCCTCGAGACGCAGGAGGATGCCCGTGGGTGTCAGTGGTCTGGCCGGCCTGGTCCTCTCCGACGAGACGCTCGCCGGGGCGATGCAGGACGCTCGCGGCGGCCTGGTCCCCGCTCTCGACCTGACCGCTCCCAGCGCGCTCCGGCCGTTCGTCGTGAAGGGGCTCGTCGACGCCGGGCGCACCGTGCTTGCGGTAGCCGCCACGGCGCGCGAGGCCGAGGACCTGGTGGCAGCCCTCGGCGGGCTGATGGACCCGGCTGTGGTGGCCTACTACCCCGCCTGGGAGACCCTGCCGCACGAGCGGCTGTCCCCTCGCAGCGACACTGTCGGACGCCGGCTGGCCGTGCTCCGCCGGCTCCGGCACCCCGGCGCGGACGCCTCGAACGGACCCGTCAAGGTGGTCGTGGCGCCGGTCAGGTCGCTGCTGCAGCCCCAGGTCCGTGGTCTCGCCGACCTCGAGCCGGTCGAGCTGGTGGTCGGCTCGGAGGTCGAGCTCGACGACGTCGTACGCCGGCTCGCGGGCGCGGCGTACTCCCGGGTCGACCTGGTCGAGAAGCGCGGCGAGTTCGCGGTCCGCGGCGGCATCATCGACGTCTTCCCGCCCACCGAGGAGCACCCGCTGCGGGTGGAGTTCTGGGGCGACGAGGTCGAGGAGATCCGGTCCTTCGCGGTGGCCGACCAGCGCACGCTGGAGCCGGTCCAGCGGCTCTGGGCGCCGCCGTGCCGCGAGCTGCTGCTGACCGACGCAGGTGCGGGCCCGCGCCAAGGACCTCGGCGAGCAGCACCCCCAGCTCGCCGAGATCTTCGAGAAGATCGCGGACGGTCACGCCGTCGAGGGCATGGAGTCGCTGTCCCCGGCGCTCGTCGACGACATGGAGATGCTCGTCGACCTGCTTCCGGCCGAGACCCACGTGCTCGTCCTCGACCCCGAGCGCGCCCGCAGCCGTGCCCATGACCTGGTCGCGACGAGCGAGGAGTTCCTCGAGGCGAGCTGGGCGGCGGCCGCGGGCGGGGGACAGGCTCCGATCGACCTGGGGAAGGCGTCCTACCACTCCCTGGGCGACGTCCGGACCATGAGCCTGGCGCAGGGCAAGGCCTGGTGGAGCGTGTCCCCGTTCGGGCTCGATCCGGAGGCCGGGCCCAGCGGGTCCGCTGCGTGACTCGATGGGCGAGATCGTCTCCGCCGGCGTGGACGCGGAGGTCGGCGCCGTCGCGTCACGAGCCCTGCCGTTCCAGACGGTCGACGCCTACCGCGGCGACATGGAGCGCGCGGTCACGGACATGAAGGCCTGGCTGGGCAACGACAGCCGCGTCGTGCTGCTGCACGAGGGGCACGGTCCCGCGCAGCGGATGGTCGAGGTGCTCAAGGAGCACGACGTCCCCGTGCGGTACACCGAGTCGCTCGACGACGAGCCCGAGCGCGGACTCGTGCACGTCACCACGGCCACCCTGGAGCACGGCTTCGTCGACGCCGGTCTCTGCCTGGCCGTGCTCACCGGCGACGACCTGACCGGCCAGCGCGCGTCCACCAAGGACATGCGCAAGATGCCGACGAGGCGCAAGAAGCAGATCGACCCGCTCGAGCTCAAGCCCGGCGACTACGTCGTGCACGAGCAGCACGGTGTCGGCCGCTACCTCGAGATGCGTCAGCGCGAGGTGCAGGGGGCGACCCGGGAGTACCTCGTCCTGGAGTACGGCTCCTCCAAGCGCGGCCAACCCGCCGACAAGCTCTACGTCCCGACCGACCAGCTCGACCAGGTCACCCGCTACGTCGGCGGCGAGCAGCCCTCGCTCGACCGGCTCGGCGGGGCCGACTGGGCCAAGCGCAAGGGCCGGGCCCGCAAGGCCGTCAAGCAGATCGCCGCCGAGCTGATCAAGCTGTACGCCGCACGGCAGGCCACCCGCGGGCACGCCTTCGGGCGCGGACACCCCGTGGCAGCGCGAGCTCGAGGACGCGTTCCCGTTCATCGAGACGCCCGACCAGCTCTCCACGGTCGACGAGGTCAAGCAGGACATGGAGCAGCAGGTCCCGATGGACCGGCTGGTCTGCGGCGACGTGGGGTACGGCAAGACGGAGATCGCCGTGCGAGCGGCGTTCAAGGCGGTCCAGGACGGCAAGCAGGTCGCCGTGCTCGTCCCGACGACGCTGCTCGTGCAGCAGCACTTCTCGACGTTCAGCGAGCGGATGGCCGGCTTCCCGGTGATCCTCAAGGGGCTGTCCCGGTTCCAGACCGACAAGGAGGCCGCGGAGGTCATCGAGCAGCTCCGCGAGGGCACCGTCGACATCGTGATCGGCACGCACCGGCTGCTCAACCCGGACATCAAGATGAAGGACCTCGGGCTGATCATCGTCGACGAGGAGCAGCGCTTCGGGGTCGAGCACAAGGAGCAGATGAAGCGGCTGCGCACCTCGGTCGACGTCCTGTCGATGTCCGCGACCCCGATCCCGCGCACCCTGGAGATGGCCATCACCGGCATCCGCGAGATGTCCACGATCACCACCCCGCCGGAGGAGCGGCACCCGGTGCTGACCTACGTCGGCGCCTACGAGGACCGGCAGGTGATCGCCGCGATCCGCCGCGAGCTGCTCCGCGAGGGCCAGGTCTTCTTCATCCACAACCGGGTGCAGTCCATCGACAAGGCCGCCGCCAAGATCCGCGAGCTGGTCCCCGAGGCCCGGGTGGGGGTCGCGCACGGGCAGATGGGGGAGCACCAGCTCGAGCAGGTGATGCTGGACTTCTGGGAGAAGGAGTTCGACGTCCTGGTGTGCACCACGATCGTCGAGTCCGGCCTCGACGTCTCCAACGCCAACACCATGGTCATCGAACGCGCGGACTCGCTCGGCCTCTCGCAGCTCCACCAGCTCCGCGGCCGGGTCGGTCGGGGCCGCGAGCGGGCGTACGCCTACTTCCTCTACCCGCCCGACAAGCCGCTCACCGAGACCGCTCACGAGCGGCTGGCCACCCTGGCCCAGCACTCCGACCTCGGCGGCGGCATGGCGATCGCGATGAAGGACCTCGAGATCCGCGGCGCCGGCAACCTGCTCGGCGGCGAGCAGTCCGGTCACATCGCCGACGTCGGTTTCGACCTCTACGTCCGGCTGGTCGGCGAGGCGGTCTCGGAGTTCCGCGGCGACGGCGCACCGGAACCGGTCGAGACCAAGATCGAGCTGCCGATCGACGCGCACCTGCCGCACGACTACGTCCCGAGCGAGCGGCTCCGCCTGGAGATGTACAAGCGCCTCGCCGAGGTCCGCGCCGACGAGGACGTCGACCTGATCCGCGAGGAGCTGGTGGACCGCTACGGCGAGCCGCCCGAGGCGGTCGCCAGCCTGCTCCAGGTCGCCCGCTTCCGCGGCCGCGCACGCCAGGCCGGGCTGACCGACGTCACCCTCCAGGGCAAGTACGTCCGGTTCTCCCCGGTCGAGCTGCCCGACTCGGCGACGGTCCGGCTCAACCGGCTCTACCCGAAAAGCCTGGTCAAGCCCGGAGTGCGTACGATGCTGGTGCCCCGCCCGTCGACGGCCGTCGTGGGTGGCCAGCCGATCCGCGACGAGGCACTGCTCACCTGGGCGCGCGAGGTGATCGACACGGTCATCGACCGCGTGCCGGCGGGCACGCCTCGGTAGAGACGCACAGAGCTGACCAAGCAAGGAGAAACAGTCGTCGTGAGCCGTTCCCGCACCGTCAAGGGATCCGTCCTCGCCCTCGCCGCAGCGTTCGTGATGTCGGCGTGCGCCACCCACCCCGGCTCCGCAGCCGTCGTCGGCTCCGAGAGCATCAGCGACGACCACGTCGACGAGGTCGCGCTGGCGCTCTGCTCCGCCCAGGGCTCCTCCCAGAACGGGCAGACGCCGCAGGAGCTGGCCAGCCGAGGGGCCCGCCAGGGAGCGCTCGGCGTGCTGATCAACACCGCGCTGTCGCGGCAGTTCGGCGCCTCCGAGGGCGTGCAGCCCAACCAGGCGCAGGTCACGGCCGCGCTGGCCGGCAGCGAGCAGAACATCGCGACCCTGCCCGCCGACCGGCGAGACGTGTTCCGGGACACCGTGCGGGAGTACGCCGAGGGCCAGCTGATGCTCTCCGAGATCGGTCGCCGCGCGCTCACCGACGCGGGCAAGAAGAACGTCACCGAGCAGCAGGCCATCTCCGAGGGCACCAAGCTGCGCAACGCCTGGGCCGCCAAGTCCGCCGACGTGTCGGTCGACCCGCGTTTCGGGGTCTACGAGAAGAACTCGCTGCTCGCCACGAGCGGGTCCCTCTCGGTGGCGGCGTCCAAGAGCGCCACCGACGGCGACAGCCCGGACCCGTCGCCGGGTTGGGTCGCCGCGCTGCCGGCCAGCCAGAAGTGCAGCTGACTCCTCGGCTGACCCTGCTGGTCACCAGTCCCGCGGGTCGCCCCGGGGCTGCTGTCCTGGTCGGCGTGGTCGGCGATCGCCGCGCGCCCCGCGACGGCTGGCCTCCTCGCTCGAGGCCCCGCTGGCCCGCGCCGTCGCCGCGGCCGGCCATCCGGTCGACGTACTCCCGGACGCGTCGGTCGACGCCCTGCTCGCGACCGCCGCGGACGGTGACGTGGTCTGGCTCGCCGACGACGCCGAGGCCGAGGCGTACCCCACGGGGCTCGCGACCGCGCTCGTCGACGGCGGCTCCGACGTCCAGGTCGAGGTCCTGCACGCGTCGTACGACGTGCCGGGTGCGCGCCTCCTCGACCTGGTGACCGTGATGGACCGGCTCCGCACCGACTGCCCGTGGGACCGCGAGCAGACCCACCGGTCGCTGGCGAAGTACCTCCTCGAGGAGACCCACGAGACGCTCGAGGCCATCGACCTGCTCGAGCACGGCGGCGACTACACCCACCTCCAGGAGGAGCTCGGAGACCTGCTGCTCCAGGTGTACTTCCACGCGCGGGTCGCCTCCGAGGCAGGAGGACGGCTTCACGATCGACGACGTCGCCGCCGGCATCGTCGACAAGCTCGTGCACCGGCACCCGCACGTGTTCGCGGGCCTCGACGTCGCGGACGCCGACGAGGTGGAGCGCAACTGGGACGCGCTCAAGGCCACCGAGAAGCGGCGTGCCTCCGTGCTCGACGGGCTGCCCGCCGGGGCTGCCGGCGCTGGCGCTCGCCGACAAGGTGCTCGGCCGGGCCGCGAAGGTCGGCGTCAGCCCGCCGCGGGACGCCCCGGCCGGCGCCGTCGCCGACCTGGGGCAGCGGCTGCTCGGGCTCGTCGTGGAGGCCCGCGCGGCCGGGCTGGACGCCGAGCAGGAGCTGCGCGACGCCGTACGCCGGCTCAGCGACCTGGTCCGCTCCACCGAACCCGGATAGTCCGTGACGGAGCGCAGGTTCCGGGGCCCGGGAACCTGCGAATGGTCACGGACTACGCGGGGTGGGCGCGGGCACGGCCCCGGCCGGCGAGGGCGAGCCGTCCGGCGTTCGGCGGACCGCGCCGTTAGGCTGGTCGGGCTGGTGCACGTGTCCCCTCCCTACGACTTGCAGGAGCAGCATCGTGGCGTCAATCGAGGCAGTCGGCGCGCGCGAGATCCTCGACTCGCGCGGCAACCCCACCATCGAGGTCGAGGTCGCCCTCGACGACGGCACGATCGGCCGCGCGGCGGTCCCGTCGGGTGCCTCCACCGGCGCCTTCGAGGCGGTCGAGCTCCGTGACGGCGGCAAGCGGTACGGCGGCAAGGGGGTCGGCAAGGCCGTCGACGCCGTGCTCGACGCGATCGGCCCGGAGCTCGTCGGGCTTCGAGGCGTCCGAGCAGCGGCTCGTCGACGCCCGGCTGCTCGAGATCGACGGCACGCCCAACAAGGCCCAGCTCGGCGCCAACGCCATCCTCGGCGTCTCGCTCGCCGTGGCCCGGGCCGCCGCCGACTCGGCCGACCTGCCGCTGTTCCGCTACGTCGGCGGCCCCAACGCCCACCTGCTCCCGGTGCCGATGATGAACATCCTCAACGGCGGCGCGCACGCGGACACCGGCGTCGACGTGCAGGAGTTCATGATCGCGCCGATCGGCGCGGCCACGTTCCGCGAGGCGCTCGAGCAGGGCACCAGCGTCTACCACGCCCTCAAGGCCGTGCTGAAGGAGAAGGGCCTCCCGACCGGGTCTCGGCGACGAGGGCGGCTTCGCCCCCGACCTGCCCAGCAACCGCGAGGCGCTCGACCTGATCACCGTCGCCGTGGAGAAGGCCGGCCTCACGGTCGGCAAGGACATCGTGTTCGCCCTCGACGTGGCGGCCTCGGAGTTCTTCGAGGACGGCGGCTACCAGTTCGAGGGCGCCGCCAAGACGTCGGCGCAGATGCAGGCCTACTACGCCGACCTGGTCGCGTCGTACCCGATCGTCTCCATCGAGGACCCGCTCGACGAGGAGGACTGGGAGGGCTGGGCGGCGATGACGGCCGAGCTCGGCACCAAGGTCCAGCTGGTCGGCGACGACCTGTTCGTCACGAACGTCGAGCGGCTCGGGCGCGGCATCAAGGAGCAGTCCGCCAACGCGCTGCTCGTCAAGGTCAACCAGATCGGCTCCCTCACCGAGACCCTCGACTCCGTCGACCTCGCGCACCGCAACGGCTTCCGCTGCATGATGAGCCACCGCTCGGGCGAGACCGAGGACACCACGATCGCGGACCTCGCCGTCGCCACGAACTGCGGCCAGATCAAGACCGGCGCGCCGGCCCGCTCCGAGCGGGTCGCGAAGTACAACCAGCTGCTCCGCATCGAGGAGGAGCTCGACGACGCCGCGCGCTACGCGGGCCGTGGCGCCTTCCCCCGCTTCACGCAGGGGAGCTGACCGGCCGCGATGTCGCAGAGTCGTCCGGCGGGGCGGGGGCAGGACCCCCGGAGGCGCACCACGGGGTCGGGTCCCCGTGGTGCCTCCCGTCGACCGCCGGCGCAGCGGCCGGGCGCAGCGGCCGGGTGCCGGCACCGGGCCCCGTCGCAACGGTCCGCGGCAGCGGGCGTCGTCGGCCCAGCCGGTCGCACCCCGGCCCCGGCTGACGGGACGGGCCGCGATCCTGGTGCTCGTGCTGGCGGTGCTGGTGGTGTCCTACGCCTCGAGCATGCGGGCCTACCTCGAGCAGCGTCGCCACCTGGCCGCTCTCGAGCCAGGGCATCGCCGAGTCGCGGGCGCAGATCGCCGACCTCCAGCGGGAGAAGAAGCGCTGGAACGACCCGGCCTACGTGCGCACGGTCGCGCACCAGCGGTTCGGGTGGGTGCTGCCCGGCGAGATCGGCTTCCAGGTGCTCGACGAGACCGGCAAGCCGCTCGGGCACACGGACACGCTGTCCGAAGCGACCCCGGTGACCGGGACGAACCGCCCCGAGTGGTGGCAGTCGGCCTGGGGGAGCGTCGTGACCGCCGGCAAGCCCGAGGTCAGCCAGGCCGACCTGCCGCAGCCGGTGACCAAGATCAAGCCGCCGAAGGTCCCGAAGGAGAAGCGTTGATCGACCGCGACGACGAGGCCGTCATCGAGGCACAGCTCGGTCGGCCTCCCCGCGGGATCCACGCGATCGGGCACCGCTGCCCGTGCGGCCACCCGGACGTGGTCGCGACGGAGCCGCGGCTGCCGGACGGGACACCGTTCCCGACGACCTTCTACCTGACCTGCCCGCGTGCCGCCTCGATGATCGGGACCCTCGAGGCGTCCGGCCTGATGAAGGAGATGTCGGACCGGCTCGAGAACGACCCCGAGCTGGCGGCGGCCTACACGACTGCGCACGAGTCCTACCTCGGCGTTCCGTGAGTCGATCGGGCACGTCCCCGAGATCGCGGGCGTCTCCGCCGGCGGCATGCCGACCCGGGTGAAGTGCCTGCACGTGCTCGCCGCCCAGTCCCTCGCGCAGGGCCGCGGCGTGAACCCGCTGGGCGACGAGGTGCTCGACCTGCTGGCCGAGTTCTGGGCGTCCGGCCCCTGCGTGCCGGCCGCCTCGCAGGAGGCGACGGAGCAATGACGCGGGTCGCGGCCGTCGACTGCGGCACGAACACGATCAAGCTGCTCGTCGCCGACATCGACGTCGCGGCCGGCACCCAGGACAGCCTGGTCCGCGAGATGCGCATCGTCCGCCTCGGCCAGGACGTCGACCGGACGGGACGGCTGGCGGACGAAGCGCTGGCGCGGGTGTTCGCGGCCGTCGACGAGTACGCCGCCATCGTCGCGGGGCACGGCGTCGACGCGATCCGGTTCGTCGCCACGTCGGCCGTGCGGGACGCGAGCAACGCCGACGTCTTCGCGAGCGGCGTCCGCGAACGGCTCGGCGTCGACGCCGGAGGTGGTCTCCGGCGACGAGGAGGCCGCCCTGTCCTACGACGGCGCGACCCGCGCCCTGGACGACCTGCCGGCGCCGGTGGCGGTGCTCGACATCGGCGGCGGGTCGACCGAGCTCATCCTCGGCGACGCGCACCGTCACGTCACCGCCGCGCGATCGCTGGACATCGGGTCGGTGCGGCTCACCGAGCGGCTGATGCCGTCCGACCCGCCGACCGCGAGCGAGGTCGAGGCGGCCACCGGCGTCGTCGACGAGGCGCTCGACACGCTCCCGGCGTACGGCGTGCAGGTCGGCGACGCCAGGACGCTCGTCGGCACCGCGGGGACGGTCACCACCGTCGCGGCGATCCTGCTGGGCCTCGACCGTTTCGACCGCGAGCAGGTGCACGGCGCGTCGTTCTCCGCTGGCCGAGGTGCACGACCTCGCCGGCCGGGTGCTCGCGATGACGGCGACGGAACGCGAGGGCCTCGGGGTGCCGGCGGGACGCTCCGACGTGATCGGCGCGGGAGCCCTGATCCTGGACCGCGTGCTTCGCCGCTCGGGCGCCGACCGGCTGACCGTCTCGGACTCCGACATCCTCGACGGGATCGCCTGGTCCGTCGCCTGACGTCGACTTGGGGGATTCGCGCCCGGATCGGTGGGTACGGGACGCCCATGTCCGCACCCCACCACGCCACCCCACCCGAGATCGGTCAGGACCCCACCCTGGGCGCCCTCGTGCACGACATGACCCAGCAGATGTCCACGCTGGTCCGCGACGAGATGCGCCTGGCCCAGGCCGAGATGACCCAGAAGGGCAAGCAGGCCGGGCTCGGCCTCGGGCTCTTCGGCGGAGCCGGGCTCGTCGCGCTGTACGGCGTCGCGACCCTCCTCGCCACCGTCATCCTCGCCCTGGCCCTGGTCGATCCCCGCCTGGCTCGCGGCCCTCATCGTGACCGTCGTGCTGTTCGCCGTCGCCGGCGTCCTCGCCCTGAAGGGCAAGAGCAGCGTCTCGCAGGCGACGCCCGCCAAGCCCGAGGAGGCCATGGCCGGCCTCAAGGAAGACATCGCCACCGTGAAGGGAGAGCGTGGCCATGAGCACGTCTGAGACCCACCCGAACGGCGTGGCCGGGGCTCACCCGACCACCACGACGCCGACGACGTCCAACGACCCGGACGCGATCCGCGAGGACATCGAGCGCACCCGCGACGAGCTCGCCGGCACCGTCGACGCCCTCCAGGCCAAGCTCGACGTGAAGTCCCAGGCCAAGGCGCGCATCGCCCGGGCCAAGGACCAGGCCACCACCGACACCGGCAAGCCCCGCCCCGAGCTGGTCGCCGGGGCCGTCGGCGCCGTGCTCCTCGTCGTAGGTCTCGTCTGGTGGCGCAAGGGGTAGCCAGCCCCACGCTCTCTGGGTCCAGCAGCGGGCTCACGAGGCCGCCGGCGCCGACGAATGAGCATCGCGAGACGGCGCCGGCGGCAGCCCCCGGGCTCGGGTGAAGGCGTCGTGTGACGATGAGCGACGTGGACCTCCCGCACCCCGTCACCGGACAGGCGTTCCCCTCACCCGTGCCGCCGGGTACCGGCTGGCCCGACGACCCGGCGCGGCCCGACACGCCTGTCGCGCACGACGCCGCCGACGTCCGTGGCATCGCGGCGTCGGCCGACCTCGACGAGATCTCCGCGGCGGTCTCGGTCTGCCGCGCCTGCGACCGGCTGGTCGCCTGGCGCGAGGACGTCGCACGGGCCAAGCGCGCGTCGTACGCCGGGGAGCCCTACTGGGGCCGACCGATCGCCGGCTGGGGCTCGGCGACCCCGGCCGTGCTGATCATCGGGCTCGCTCCCGCCGCCAACGGCGGGAACCGCACCGGTCGGATCTTCACCGGCGACCGCTCCGGCGACTGGCTGTTCGCGTCGCTGCACCGGGTCGGCCTCGCCACCCAGGAGACGTCGGTGCACGCCGGCGACGGCCAGCGGCTCGTCGACACCCGGATGGTCGCGGCCGTCCGCTGCGCGCCGCCCGACAACAAGCCGACCGACCACCGAGCGCGACACCTGCGCGCCCTGGCTGGAGCGCGAGGTGTCGCTCGTGGCCGGCTCCGTGCGCGCCGTGGTCTGCCTCGGCGGCTACGGCTGGGACGCGGCCCTGCGCACCTTCCGCGCCATCGGGTACGACGTCCCACGACCCAAGCCCCGCTTCGGCCACGCCGCAGAGGCCACCGTCACGGGTCCGGACGGTCGGGAGGTGACCGTGCTCGGGAGCTACCACCCGTCGCAGCAGAACACCTTCACCGGCAGGCTGACCGAGCCGATGCTCGACGCCGTGCTGGGCCGGGCCGCGGCCCTCGCCGTGGAAGGATGACCGCCGCCAGGACACGGCCCCCGTATCCCAACGGCAGAGGAAGAGGTCTTAAAAACCTTTCAGTGTGGGTTCGAGTCCCACCGGGGGCACCGCTACACCCCGACGAGGACCGGTCGCCGAGCTCGTGCCGTCGGGCCGGGGCCGGCGAAGTCCGGGTCCTCCTCCGTGGCGAACCAACGCAGCGTGGTGGGCAGGTGCTCGGCCGGGCCGTCGCTCGTGAGCAGCCCGTCTGCCCCGGAGACGAACGCGAGCTGCGCGGTCGCCTCCCTGTCCTGGCCGGACCTCACCACGACCCGTGCCCCGGGCGCCGATCGCTTGATCGTCCCGACCATCGGGGCCAGGTCGCCCAGAGCCGACAGCGTCGGGTCGAGGACGACCACGTGGGGCTGCCTCTGCAGCACCACGTCGAGCGCCCCGAAGCCGTCGAGGGCCGTTCCCACCACCTCGAGGCCGGGCACGCGGGTGAAGGCGCCCACCAGCCGACGGGTCAGCACCTCGTCGGAGTCGGCGATCACGATGCGGAACACGGAGGCTATCTCTCGCTGACTCTGGTCGGTAGAGGTCTCTTCGGACGATCCAGGCCCGACATGACGGATACCCGGTGCGCCGAACGACTGCCGGCACAACGCGACGGTCGGGCGGCACGGTCGCCACCCAGCTCGAGGCCGTAGATCACCACGAACGCCACGATGCTCGGGTGCACCGCGTCGGACAGCAGGACCGGCAGCAGCGCCAGACCGATCCCGCGGAAGAAGTAGTACGCGACCAGCAGCAGCCGCGGGTCGACACGGTCGGTCAGCCACCCCGACCCGATCGTGCCGACGATGTCGAAGATGCCCACCACGGCCAGCAGACCGGCCGCCGTGGTCTCGCCCATGCCGTGGTCGTGCGCCGCCGGCACGAAGTGGGTGCCGATGAGGCCGTTCGTGGTCGCACCGCAGATCGCGAAACCCGCCACCAGCGCCCAGAAGGTGCGCGTGCGCGCGGCGATCCGCAGCGCGTCGAGCGCCATCCGCGCGGCGCCGGGCTGGGCCGGCACGTCGAGCTGGTCCGACTCCAGCACCACGGAGTGCATCGGCTCGTCGGTCGCGCCGTACGCCGCGACCCCGCAGGTCGGACGGCTGGTCGCGCATCACCAGCAGCACCAGAGGTACGACGGACAGGGCGGCCGCCGCGATCACGAGTGACGCGACCCGCCACCCGGCGTGCTGCGCGACGACCGCCACCACGGGCAGGAACACCAGCTGGCCCGTCGCGCTGCCGGCGGTGAGGATGCCGGTCACCAGACCGCGCTGCTTCACGAACCAGCGCTGCGCGACCGTCGCGGCGAACACCAGCGCCATCGACCCGGTGCCGAGCCCGATCAGCACGCCCCAGGTCAGCACCAGTTGCCAGCTCTCGCGCACGAAGATGCTCAGCCCGGAGCCCAGCGCGATCAGCACGAGCGCCGAGCTGGTCACCCGCCGGATGCCGAACCGGTCCATCAGGGCAGCGGCGAACGGCGCGGTCAGCCCGAAGAGCACGAGGTTCACGCCGACCGCGAGGGACAGCGTGCCGCGGGTCCAGCCGAACTCCTCCTGCAGCGGCACCATCAGCACGCCGGGCGCCGCGCGGAAACCGGCCGCGCCGAGCAGGGCCACGAACGCGACGGCAGCGACCAGCCAAGCCGGGTGCAGCAGCCGGGAGCGCGGGGGAGCGACGGTGGTCAAGACGGGTCTCCCGGGCGACGGGGGCTGGGAAAAGCGACGCTAGCAGCCTAAACTTTTCTCAAGCAAGCCAGATCCCGCCACCCGCCGTCGAGATGGAGACAACCGTGCCGCTCCGCTCCGACTGGTCCGAGGCAACCTGTCCCATCGCACGCTCGCTGGACGTCGTGGGCGACCCGTGGGTGATGCTCGTGATCCGCGAGGCGTTCACCGGCACGACCCGGTTCGAGCAGTTCCGTGCGGCCCTGGGGTGCGCCGACAACGTCCTGAGCCGACGGCTCGCCGCACTCGTCGACGCCGGGTTGCTCCGGCGTGCGCCGTACGAGGCCGGCAACCGAACCCGCGAGGAGTACCTCCTCACCGACGCCGGCACCGACCTGCTCCCCGTCGTGCATGCGCTCGCGCTCTGGGGCGAGCGGCACCGCCCGGCGAGCACCGGAAGCCTGGTCATCTTTCACGAGGGCTGTGGCGAGCCGACCGACGAGTGCCGACTCGTGCACGGCGTGCGGTGCGCGGCTCACCGCCGACACCGTGTCGTGGCAGCGCCCACGTGACCCGGAACACCTCACGGCCGCTGGTCCGCTGACGACTATTTGTCGTCTGCACCTAAAAAGACGCCGAGAGCACGGAACGCCGGGAACATCGGCTCATTCGCGACCGTTCTAACCGGTAGCGGACACGTACGATGGCCGTGCGGTTCCACTCGGGCTCCCAGATCGGGGGCCGCAGGCCTCCAAGGAGGAGACCACACATGCAGAGCAGCAACCCCGTCTTCCGCAGGTCGGAAGGCTTCAACGGCCGGGCGACCCAGAGCGGGATGAGCTACCCCGCCTACGGCACCCGCGACCCAGCACGCCGGACCGATCCCTACCGCCAGGAGGCGCCGGTCTACGGCGACTCCGTCGACGGCGGTCGGATGACGATCGACTCGGTCGTGCAGAAGACCGGCATGACGCTGGGCCTCACGATCCTGGTCGCCGGCTGCGACCTGGGTGCTCACGCCCTCCGATCGACTCGGCCGACGTCGGGTCCCTGTACCTCCTGGCGATGGTGGGTGCGTTCGGCGGCTTCGCGCTGTCGCTCGTCAACTCGTTCAAGCGGATCATCAGCCCGGCCCTGGTGCTGGCGTACGCCGCGCTCGAGGGCCTGTTCCTCGGCGCCTTCAGCAAGGTGATCGAGAGCTCGTTCGGCGACGGGCATCGTCGATCGGCGCGGTCAGCGGCACGTTCGCGGCCGTGGCCGGCACCCTCGCGGCGTACAAGTTCTTCAACATCCGGGTCAGCCCGACGTTCCGCAAGTGGGTCGTCGGCGCGATGATCGGCTTCGTCGCGGTGTCCCTGCTGGACGTCGTGCTGTCGTTCTTCGGCTCGTCGTTCGGGTTCAACGGCTTCGGTCCGATGGGCCTGGTCTCCAGCGTGATCGGGCTCGGCCTCGGTGTGCTGATGCTGATCCTGGACTTCGACTTCGTGGAGCGCGGCGTCGCCGCCGGTCTCCCGGAGCGCGAGTCGTGGCGGGCGGCCTTCGGCCTGACCGTGACGATCATCTGGATCTACATCGAGCTGCTGCGGATCCTCGCGATCCTGCGCGGCGACTGACCGCACCAGCACGGACAGGAGCCCCGCACCGGGACCGGTGCGGGGCTCCTGCGCGTTCGGGCTCGCGGGCTCAGGCCTGCTGGGGCTCGGGCTCGGTGGTCGCCGGGGTCTCCACGTCGGACTCGGGCTGCCGGCGGCGACGGCGCAGCTGCACCCAGCGGCCGCGGGCGCCCCGGGTCGCGCCGGCGATCGCCGTGCCGTCGATCTCGGTGCCCGGCGTGCGCGCGGCCTCCACCGCGGCCTCGGAGATCGGCAGGATCGCCTCGCCACGGTGTGCCTCGGGCACCAGGTCCTCGAACGGGATGACGCCGACCGCGGCGAGCACGGACGGGAGCAGGACTCGCGGCGAGCGACGTGTAGCCGGCCGCGGAGGGATGGAAGCGGTCCGGCCCGAAGAACAGCGCCGGGGTCGAGCTGAACTCCGGTCCGAGCACCGAGCCGAGCGAGACGGTCCGTCCACCCGCCTCCACGGTGGCGATCGTCTGGGCGGCGGCGAGCCGCCGGGACCAGAGCCGGGCGACCTGGCGCAGCGGGGGAGCGATCGGCTCGATGGTGCCGAGGTCCGGGCAGGTGCCCACGACGACCTCGGCTCCGGCGTCGCGGAGCCGGCGCACGGCGGCCTCCAGCAGCCGCACCGACTCCGAGGGCAGCCGGGAGTGGGTGACGTCGTTGACCCCGACCAGGATCACCGCGACCTGCGGCTCGATGGTGAGCGCCTTGTCGATCTGGCGGGAGAGGTCGCGGGTCTGGGCGCCCACGAACGCGACCGAGCGCAGGTAGACCCGCCGGTCGGCGCCCTCGGCCAGTCCCGAGGCGAGGTGGGCGCCCGGCGTGTCCTGCACGGTGTCGACGCCGTAGCCGGCCGCCGACGAGTCCCCGAGCAGCACCACCTTGATCGCCGGGCCGGGCCGGCCCTTGCCGTACCACCCGGTGGCGCCCGGCGGCTCCCCCTCGGCGTTGCCGATCTGGCGCCGCGCGACCATCGCCTCGGCCCGCAGCACGCCGTACAGGAAAGCGCCCACGACGGATAGACCACCGCCGCCGAAAGCAGCGGCAGCAGCAAGCTTGCGAGCCGCCCCGGCCTTCCCCACGTTCCCATCCTATTGGCGGCGCTCTAAACTGCCGACGTGCAATACGCGAACTCACTCCTGGACCTGATCGGCAACACTCCCCTCGTCAAGCTCGACAAGACGACCGACGGCGCGCGCGGCCTCGTGCTGGCCAAGGTGGAGTACCTCAACCCGGGCGGGTCGGTGAAGGACCGGATCGCCACGCGGATGATCGAGGCGGCCGAGGCCTCCGGTGAGCTCAAGCCCGGCGGCACGATCGTCGAGCCGACCTCCGGCAACACCGGCGTCGGCCTCGCGATGGTCGCGCAGAGCAAGGGCTACACCTGCGTGTTCGTCTGCCCGGACAAGGTCAGCGAGGACAAGCAGAACGTGCTTCGCGCGTACGGCGCCGAGGTGGTGGTCTGCCCGACCGCGGTCGATCCGGACCACCCGGACTCCTACTACAGCGTCTCCGACCGGCTGGTCCGCGAGATCGACGGCGCCTGGAAGCCCAACCAGTACGCCAACGAGAACAACCCCCGCTCGCACTACGAGACCACCGGCCCGGAGATCTGGGAGCAGACCGACGGCAAGATCACCCACTTCGTGGCGGGTGTCGGCACCGGCGGCACGATCAGCGGCATCGGGAGGTACCTCAAGGAGCAGAACCCCGACGTCAAGGTGATCGGCGCCGACCCGGCCGGATCGGTCTACTCCGGCGGCACCGGCCGTCCCTACCTCGTCGAGGGCGTGGGTGAGGACTTCTGGCCCACCACCTACGACCGTGACGTCGCCGACCGGATCATCGAGGTCTCCGACGGGGACTCGTTCGACTTCACGCGCCGCCTGGCGCGCGAGGAGGCGATGCTGGTCGGCGGCTCGTCCGGGATGGCCGCGTTCGCCGCCGTCCAGCTGGCCAAGGAGCTCGACGACCCCGACGCGGTGATCGTCGTGCTGCTGCCCGACTCGGGCCGCGGCTACCTCGGCAAGGTCTTCAGCGACGAGTGGCTCGCCCAGTACGGCTTCCTGCCGGCCACCGCCGACGAGCCCACGGTCGGCCAGGTGCTCAAGGGCAAGGACGACCGGCTCCCGGACCTGGTGCACACGCACCCGAGCGAGACCATCGCCGAGGCGGTGCACATCCTCCAGGAGTACGGCGTCTCGCAGATGCCCGTGGTCCGCGCCGAGCCGCCCGTCGTCGCGGCCGAGGTGGCCGGCAGCGTCTCGGAGCGCGCGCTGCTCGACGCGCTGTTCTCCGGGCACGCCAAGCTGGCCGACCAGGTCGAGACCCACATGGACCCGCCGCTGCCGACGATCGGCGCCAACGAGCCGGTCAGCGACGCGGTCGCCAAGCTGGAGAACGCCGACGCGCTGCTCGTGCAGGAGGACGGCAAGCCGATCGGCGTCGTCACCCGGCAGGACCTGCTGTCCTACCTGGCCACCCGCTAGGAGCGCCGGGGTCGGGTCAGCGCACCCGGACGGCGATCGGCGAGGGGTCCACGACGTCCGGGTGCAGGATCCCGGCCAGGGCCTCGACGCCGTCGACCAGCCGCGGTCCGGGCCGCGCGAACGACGCGTTGGCGTCGACGGCCCACACGGTGACGTGCTCCGGCAGCACCCCGTCGGCGACGACCTGCTCGGCCAGGGCACGTGACTGCTCCAGCCCGTAGCCGCACGGCGCGCAGACCACCACCTCCGGTTCCGCCGCGCGTACGTCGGCCCAGGTGACCCGGAACGACTTCTCACCCGCCGTGCCGAGCACCGACTCGCCCCCGGCGACCTGCACCATCTCGGGCACCCAGTGGCCCGGGGCGAAGGCAGGGTCGGTCCACTCCAGCACCAGCACGCGGGGCCTGGGGCGGTCGGCGGTCCGACGTACGACCTCGTCGAGGCGGTCCCGCAGGGACTGCACGAGCGTGGCGGCCCGGGCCTCGGTGCCGGTGGCCTTGCCGAGCGTGCCGATCGACGCGAGCACCTCGTCGAGGGTGTGCGGGTCGATGGTCAGCACCTCGGCCGTGCACCCGAGGTGCGCGAGCGCCTCGTCGACCACCGAGACGTCGACCGCGCAGACCGCGCAGAGGTCCTGGGTGACGACGAGGTCGGCGTCCAACCCGGACAGCGCGCCCTCGTCGAGGTGGTAGAGGTCCTCCCCGCTGCGCATCGCCTCCGCCACGAAACCGTCGATCTCCGCGGGCGTCAGCCCCTCCGGCATCGCGCTGGTCGACACGATGGTGCGGCTGCGTGCCTCGACCGGGTGGTCGCACTCGAACGTCACGCCCACGACGTCGTCGCCCGCCCCGAGGTCGAACAGGATCTCCGTCGTCGACGGCAGGAGCGAGACGATGCGCATGCCCCGATCCTATGATCGGCGCCATGACCGACGGGCGAACGGCGTCGACCGCGCACGAGCGGCTCGAGCGGGCCGCGCGCGCACGACGCGAGGCAGCCTCCCTGCGGGAACGGCTCGAGGCCGCCGCCAGGCACGCCGACGGGACGACGGCCCGAGTCCAGGACGCTCGGGACCGGTTGACCGCCGAGAGCGAGGAGGTGGAGCGGCTGGAGTCGATGTCCTGGTCGCGGATCCTCTCCGCGCTGAAGGGCAGCCACGCGACCGACCTCGAGCGCGAGCAGGCCGAGCGCGACGCGGCCCGCTACGCCGTCGCCGACGCCCAGGCCCGCGACGAGCTCGCCTGGCGTGACGTGGAGGCCGCGCAGGCCCAGCTCGACGCGCTCGGTGACGTGGAGCAGGCGTACGCGGACGCGCTGGCCGCCAAGGAGCAGTGGGCCGCGACGCACGACCCCGTCCTGGCGCAGGGGCTCGCGGAGGTGACGGAACGGCGCGGCGTGCTGCTGGCCGAGGACCAGGAGGGCCGGGAGGCGTACGACGTCGGCGTCAGCGCCCGGGCCCACCTGCTGTGGGCTCGTCGGCTGCTCGCCGGCGCCCAGTCGTGGTCGACGTGGGACACCTTCGGTGGCGGTGGGCTCTTCACCGACCTGATGAAGTACGACAAGCTCGACCAGGTCGGTGACGCGCTTCGCCGCGCGGACCTCGCCCTCGGGGCGTTCTCGCGTGAGCTGGCCGACGTGGACCTCTCGGGCGTCGAGGCGGTGAACCTCGACGGGTTGACCCAGGCGTTCGACGTCTTCTTCGACAACATCTTCACCGACCTGCGTGTGCGGTCCCGGATCCAGGACGCCGGGATCCGCGTGGACCGGGCGCTGCGGTCCGTGGAGGACACCCTGCACGCGCTGGACCTGCGCGGCCGGGCGATCGCCGACGAGCTCGCCGCCCTCACCACCCGCCGCGAGTCGATCCTCCACTCCGGTTGACCCGGGCCCTGGTCACGGTCGACCCGGGCCCTGGTCAACGGGGTGACTAGGGTTCGTGCGGTGGACGACCCGTCGGTCTGGACCTACGCGCTGCTGGCCCTCGCGGGCCTGTTCGCCGGGTTCGTCGACGCCGTGGTCGGGGGCGGCGGACTGGTGCAGCTGCCCGCGCTGGTGGTCGCGTTCCCCGGGGCGGCGCCGGTGCAGATCCTGGCGACCAACAAGCTCGCCGGCTCCTGCGGCACGTCGGTCAGCTCACTGACCTACTACCGGCGCGTGCGGCCCGACCCGCGGACGTTCGTGCCGCTGATGGTCGTGGCCTTCGTCGGATCGGCCCTGGGGGCGGTGGCGGCCTCCCACATCCCGAAGGCGGCGTTCAACCCGATCATCCTGGTGGCCCTCATCGTGGTCGGCGCCTACGTCCTGCTCAAGCCCGACATCGGCGACGTGACCGAGCTGCGCTTCAGCGGTCACCGGCACACCTTGGCGGCGGTCGCGGCCGGGTTCACGATCGGCTTCTACGACGGTGCGCTCGGCCCCGGGACCGGTTCGTTCTTCGTGTTCACGCTGGTCGGTCTGCTCGGCTACAGCTTCCTCGAAGCCTCCGCGAAGGCGCGGATCGCCAACTGGGCCACGAACATCGCCGCACTGCTGGTGTTCGCCGCGCAGGGCGCGGTCATGTGGCGGGTCGGGCTGGTCGTGGGGATCTGCAACCTGGTCGGCAGCTACGTCGGCGCCCGCACCGCGGTGTCGAAGGGCAGCCGGTTCGTCCGGGTGTTCTTCGTGGTCGTGGTCGGCGCGTTCATCGTGAAGATCGGCTCCGACGTCGTGGCGCAGCTGCGGTGAGGACGTCGAGACCTGGCCGAGTGAGGGGGGGACGCGGAACGCAGGGACTGGTCGACAGTAGCGTGACGCCATGACGATCAGGTGGCTGACCGCCTTCCTCGACAGCCCTCCGGAGACGGCGCGGGCCAGCGAGGAGTTCTGGCTCGCCGTGACGGGCACCCGGCTGTCTCCCCGACGCGGCCCCCGTGCCGAGTTCGCGACGCTGATCCCCGCCGAGGGCGACCCGTATCTCAAGGTCCAGCAGGTCGTCCAGTCGGTGCCCGGTGGCCTGCACCTGGACCTGCACACGGACGACGTGCGCGGCCTCGCGGACCGTGTCGACTCGCTCGGCGGGAGCACCAGCCACCACGTGCTCGGCTACGTGATCTGCGGGTCGCCCGGAGGTCTGACGTTCTGCCTCGTCGGCCACCCCGGGCGCCGCCGTCCGCCCGCGCAGGAGTGGCCAGGAGGCCGCAGCATCGTCGACCAGGTCTGCCTCGACATCCCGCCGAGCCGCTGGGACGACGAGTGCGAGTTCTGGGCGGCGCTGACCGGTTGGGAGTGGGCGGGCACCGGCCTCGGGGAGTTCCGGAGGCTCGTCCGCCCCGCCGACGTACCGCTCGTGCTGCTGCTGCAGCGCCTCGACGACGAGCAGCCGACGGTGACGGCTCATCTGGACCTGGCCTGCGACGACCCGGACGCCGAGACGTCGCGCCACGAGGCGCTGGGCGCCGTGACGACCCGCCGCTACGACGAGTGGACCGCGCTGCGCGACCCCGCGGGCCGTGCCTACTGCAACACCGGACGCGCACCGGGGGTCGTGTGATGGAGATCCGCGGGGCCACGCGACGCCGACTGGCCCGCGATCTGGCCGATCTTCGCCGACGTCGTGCGGGCCGGCGACACCTACGCCTACGACCCCGCGATGACCTCCGACGAGGCGCGTGGACTCTGGCTCGAGCGGCCGCCCGGTCACACGGTCGTCGCGCTCGTCGACGGGACTGTCGTGGGCACCGCGAAGATGGGACCGAACCGTCCGGCCCGCGGTTCGCACGTCGGCACCGCGAGCTTCATGGTCGGTCCCGCCGCGCGCGGCCACGGGGTCGGCCGCGCCCTCGCGTCGTACGTCGTGGACTGGCACCGCGGGCAGGGCTACCGCGGCATCCAGTTCAACGCGGTCGTGGAGACGAACACCGCCGCGGTCGAGCTGTGGAAGTCGGTCGGATTCGAGGTCGTCGGCACGGTGCCCGGCGCGTTCGACCATCCCGAGCACGGGTACGTCGGCCTGCACGTGATGTACCTCGCCCTGGTCTGAGCCGACGCCGATGACTTCCCTTCGGTCCGCCGGTCTGATCCGATGACACCCGCGACGAGGCCGTCCTGCCGGGGGGTCACGCACTCGCGATCATCCCGGGCACGACCCACTACGACATCTCGCGTCGCGGCTCTTCGCCGCGAATACCCTGGCCTTCCTCGACGCCGACGAGGTCAGCGGCTGACCTTGATGGCGTCGTACGGCGTGGTCGGCGTCGGCGGGGTGGTGAACCGGGCGTTCGGGGCGTAGAGCGTGCCGCGGAGCCGGGCCACCGTGGTGGGTACGTCGAAGTTCGGCGAGTGGATCCTGCGCTTCAGGGTCCCGTCGGTGCCGGCGCGGTTCAGCCGGACCACGGCGACACGGTTCAGCTGGTTCTGGACGGCATAGAGCGTGCGCCGCACGACCAGCAGGCCGTCGCCGTCGGTCAGCACGGTCGAGCCCAGGTCGACCTTCGTGGCCCGGCCGGTGACCCGGTTGACGCGGTACAGGTTGCCGGTCGAGGACTGGATCACCAGCAGCGCCCGGTGGTTCGGGGTCTGCGCGATGCCGTTGGCGTTGAAGCCGGGCGTCTGCCGCCACTGACCCTTGAGCCGGATCTTGGTGACGTCGGACTGGCGCGCCAGCCGCTGGCCGAGCGGCACGCGGTAGAGCACCGCCGGGCTGGAGTCGGTGAAGTACGCCGCGCGCCGGGTCAGCACCACGTCGTTGACGAACGTGTTCTGGCTGGTGGTGAAGGTCCAGCTCCTGAGGATCTTGCCGGTGCGGGTGTTGACGACGCGACCGTCGCCGCCGCTGCCGCCGGCCACGAAGAGCCGGTCCCGGCCGTCGAGCTTCATGCCGAGCGACGGGCTGCCCGCGCCCGGGCCCTGGCTGAAGACCCGCCCCTTGCCGGTGCGCAGGTTCGCCCGGTAGATGTCTCCGTCCACCCGCGAGCCGAAGTAGGCGAACGGCGCCTTGCGGATCGCGATGCCCTCGGGCTGGAAGCCGTCCGGCAGTGGAACCACGCCGGGGAAGGCCCGCGCCTGCGCGGGAGAGACGAGGCCCGTCGCGACCAGCGCGGCGACGAGCATGACGAGGAGAGAGTGACGGGCGAGCTGCCTCATGGTGTGGTCCCTTCGTTGTGGCGTCCCACCGTAGGCAGAGTTCGCCTCACGCGGAAGGGGTGGCCCGGAGTCGGTCCAGAGCCGCGCGCACCACCGCGACGTCGAGCTTCAGCACCTCGCGGTCGTAGGTCAGCAGGCCGTTGAGCTCGTCCTCGACGTCCGAGAGCTGGGTGTAGACGGTCCCCGACAGGCCCCGCGGTACGTCGTCCGCGAGCTGCTCGTGCAGGCGGGTGAAGGACGCGGCCAGCCGTGCGGGCGACGGCTCCTTGCCGTAGCCGAAGTCCGCCTCGTCGTCGTACACGTGGCCCTCGACCCGCAGGCTGTGCCCGCCGTACTCGGACAGCACGACCGGCCGCCCGTCGCGGCGACGGGGGAGCCGGAACCGCCGGCCGTAGACGTGGAAGCTGCGCAGGTCGCCACCGCCCTGGTCGTGCCAGCCGCTCGCGTGGTCCACGACGCGTGAGGGGTCGAGCGCGCGGACCTCGTCGGCGATCCGCGTGGCGTCGAACTGCCCCCAGCCCTCGTTGAACGGCACCCACACGGCGATCGACGCGACGTTGCGCAGGTGCTCGACGGTCCGCCTCAGCTCCGCACGGAACAGCTCGCGTCCCGCCTCGTCCCGTCGCCCCATCCACGCCGCGCGGCGCGTGTCGTCGAGCCGGATCGGGTAGCGGCCGGGCCACGTGACCGCGGAGGTCCGGTAGCGGCCGCCGCCGTTCACGACGTCCTGCCAGACCAGCATCCCGATCCGGTCGCAGTGGGCGTACCACCGCAGCGGCTCGACCTTGATGTGCTTGCGCAGCAGGTCGAAGCCGAGGTCCTTCATCGTCGTGATGTCGTGCACCATCGCGTCGTCGGAGGGCGCGGTGAGCAGGCCGTCGGGCCAGTAGCCCTGGTCGAGCACGCCGACCGGCAGGTGCGGGGCGCCGTTGAGCAGCAGCCGCGGCGTGCCGCCGGCGTCCGGGCCGACGCCGAACGACCGCAGCGCGACGTAGGACGCGACCCGGTCCTTCCCCAGCTCCACCTCGACGTCGTGGAGGTGCGGGTCGTCCGGCGTCCAGGGCCGCACGTCGTCGACCGCGCACCGGGTCGGGGTGTTCACCTCCACCCGGTGTGACGTCCCGCCGACCCGGACCGTCGCAGTGCCGTGAGCGGCGTGCACGGTCACCTCGACGGATCCCTCGTCGAGGTGCGGCACGAGGGTGAGTGCCTCGACGTGCAGCGCGGGGACGGCCTCGAGCCAGACGGTCTGCCAGATGCCGGACTGCGCGGTGTACCAGATGCCGCCTCGGTGCAGCCGTTGCTTGCCGGACGCGTGCTGGTGCCCGTCGGAGAGGTCGCGTACGTCGACCACCACCTCGTGCTCGCCGGGGCCCAGGGCGTCGGTCACGTCGCACGTGAACGGGAGGTACCCGCCCTGGTTGGCGCCGACCTCGACCCCGTCGACACGCACGGTGCACGTCTGGTCGACCGCGCCGAAGTGCAGCAGGACCCGGCCGTCCCCGGGCACGAACCCGACCGGCAGCTCCACCGTGCGGTGGTAGGTCAGCCGTTCGCCGGGCTGCAGCTGCCGGCCGACCTGCGACAGCGACGCCTCCGGGCTGAACGGGACCAGGATGCGTCCGTCGTACGCGGTCGGACGCGGTGAGGTCGCCGGGGTGATCGCGTAGTCCCACCAGCCGTTGAGGTTCAGGTAGCTGTCGCGGACCAGCTGCGGGCGGGGGTACTCCTGGAGCACCTGCGACGGGTCCAGCTCACGACCCCAGCGGGTCAGCAGGTCGCAGCGCACCCGCCGAGTATGGCGCTCCATCGCCCGTCAGGCGTCGACCCGGGGAGCTATGGTCCGATCCATGGCCAGCACTGCAGAGCCTGGGGTCGCGGAGGGATTCGGCGCGGTCGCTGACGCCTTCCAACGGAACTTCACGGATCCCGGCGAGGGTGCGGCCGCCGTGGCCGTCTTCCACCATGGCCGCAAGGTGGTGGACCTGTGGGCAGGCACCGACGTCGTGAACCAGCGCACCATGCCCCCGGACGGGCTCATGATGGTCGCGTCCTGCAGCAAGGGAATCACCGCCACCGTGCTGGCCATGCTCGTGGAGGGCGGCGTCCTCGACCCCGAGGAACGCGTTGCTGCCTACTGGCCGGAGTTCGCCGCCGGGGGCAAGGAACAGGTCACCCTCGCCATGGTCGCGGCGCACACCGCCGGGCTGCCGTACCCGCCGTTGGGCACCGGCCTGAGTGGCCTCGACCTGCACCGAGGCGAGGCAGTCACCCGGGCGCTGGCGGGTGCAACCCCGTTGTGGGAGCCGGGAACAGCGATGGCCTACCACCCCGTCACCTACGGCACCTTGTTGGACGAGATCGTGCGCCGCGTCACCGGGACCTCCATCGCTCGTCATGTCCGGACCCTGATCGCCGAACCCCTGGGCCTGGACATGTGGATGGGCCTTCCGGAAGCGTTCACTGCGCGCGTCGTGCCTGGCCGCTGGGAGCAGACCAGCCCCATGGAACCGGATGGCGTGCTCGCACCGCCCGAGCCCGGCTCCTACGCCGCGTTGCGGCAGGCCTTCCTTCGGGAGAACCCGCCCATGGACCCGGACTTCTCCGATCCGGAGGACGTGCGGGCGCACTACGCGGCAGAGCGTCCCGCGATAGGCGCCGTCACCGACGCGCGCGCCCTGGCCACGATGTACGCGGCCTTGCTGGGACCGGTCAACGGGGTCCGGCTGGTCGAGGACCACACCCTGCGCCTGGTCACCAGCCGCGCACCGACACCGTCGAGACCCTGATCGAGAGCGGCACGGCGGGGCCGGACATCCGGTTCGGCCTGGGGTACCAACTGGCCTCGGCCAGCATGCCGGGCTTCGGTCCGGGCTCGTTCGGGCACACCGGTGCCGGCGCGCGCCTGGGCATCGGCGACCCCGAGTGCGGTGTCGGTCTCGGCTACATCACCAGCCTGATGCGAGACATCGGCCCGCACGGCGACCCGCGTTGGGAGGCCCTGATCGACGCCGTACGACGGTGCATCTAGCCGACCCTCTCAGCCGTGGCGTCGCGATCCAGCAGCTGACGGACCTCGTGCAGCTGCCGCTGGACATTCGGCTCCCACGGTGCGTACCTGTCTCCGGTCACACGCCCGTGGGGAAGGGCACGCCGGTCGCGCTGTGGCAGCGGTAGCCGTTCGGGTTCTTCGCGAGGTACTGCTGGTGGACGTCCTCGGCGTAGTAGTAGGTCGGCGCCGGCTTGACCTCGGTCGTGATCGCGCCGTACCCGCGCTGCATGATCAGCGGCTCGTACGCCGCCCGCAGCCGCTTGGCCGTCTCGGCCTGCTCGTCGCTCAGCGTGTAGATCGCGGAGCGGTACTGCGTGCCGATGTCGTTGCCCTGACGCATGCCCTGCGTCGGGTCGTGGAACTCGAAGAACGCCTTCACCAGGTCGGCGTACGCCACCCTCGGTGGGGTCGAAGACGACGCGCACGGCCTCGGTGTGGCCGGTCTGGCCGGAGCAGACCTCCTCGTACGACGGGTGCGGGGTGGAGCCACCGGCGTACCCGACGGACGTCGACCAGACGCCCGGCATCCGCCAGAAGACCTCCTCGGCACCCCAGAAGCAGCCGAGTCCGAAGACCGCGACCTCGTAGCCCTCGGGGATGTTCTCGGCGTTGGTCACCACCGGGGTGTCGAGCACGACGTGGTGCTCCGCCAGGGTGAACCACTGCTCGGTGCGACCCTTCAGGGCCTGGTCGGGCGTGGGCATCTCGAGCTTGCGGCGGTTGAACAGCACGGGCACTCCTCCGGGGTCGGTACAGGTGGTTCGCCCTCTACAACGCGGCGGACGGCCCGATCCTTCCCGGCGATAGGCTCCCGGGCATGACTGAGCAGAGCCAGAAGTCCGGCTTCGAGACGCGTGCGATCCACGCCGGATACGAGCCCGACGAGATGACCGGAGCGGTGATCCCGCCCATCTACGCGACGAGCACCTACAAGCAGGACGGCGTGGGCGGGATGCGGGGAGGCTACGAGTACTCCCGGTCCGCGAACCCCACCCGCACCGCCCTGGAGGGGAACATCGCCGCCCTGGAGGAGGGGGAGCGGGGCTTCGCGTTCGCCAGCGGCCTGGCCGCCGAGCACACGCTGCTCACGGCGCTCTGCCGGCCTGGCGACCACGTGGTCATCCCCGACGACGCGTACGGCGGCACCTACCGGCTGTTCGCGAAGGTCGAGCAGCCCTGGGGCCTCGCGCACACCGCCGCACCCGTCTCCGACGTGGACGCGATGCGGGCCGCGATCCGCCCCGGCGAGACCAAGATCGTGTGGGTCGAGACCCCGACCAACCCGCTGCTCAACATCGGCGACATCGAGGCGCTCGCCTCCGTCGCGCACGAGGCCGGCGCGCTGCTCGTGGTGGACAACACGTTCGCGTCGCCGTACCTCCAGCAGCCGCTCAGCCTCGGGGCCGACGTCGTCGTGCACTCGACCACGAAGTACTGCGGCGGGCACTCCGACGTCGTCGGGGGCGCCCTGGTCGTCAAGAGCCTCGACGTGGCCGAGCAGGTCGCGTTCCACCAGAACTCCATCGGCGCCGTCGCCGGACCGTTCGACTCCTGGCTGACGCTGCGCGGTCTCAAGACGCTGGCCGTCCGGATGGACCGGCACTGCGACAACGCGGAGCGGGTCGTGGAGTTCCTCTCCGCGCACCCGGCCGTCGACCAGGTGATCTACCCCGGGCTGGAGGAGCACCCGGGCCACGAGGTGGCCTCGCGCCAGATGAAGAGGTACGGCGGCATCGTCTCGTTCCGGGTGAAGGCCGGGGAGCAGGCGGCGCTCGACGCGTGCGCCCGGACGAAGGTGTTCACGCTGGCGGAGTCGCTCGGCGGCATCGAGTCGCTCATCGAGCACCCGGGCCGGATGACCCACGCCTCGGTGGCCGGGACCGAGCTCGAGGTGCCCTCCGACCTGATCCGGCTCTCCGTCGGCATCGAGACCGCCGACGACCTCCTCGCCGACCTCGACGAGGCCCTCCACGTTGGCTGATCGCCCCTCGTCGGTCGAGGTGGTCGCGTGCGTGGACTTCGGGTCGACGTTCACCAAGGCCGCGCTGGTCGACGTCGGCACCGGCGAGCTGCTGGCGTCCGCGAGCCACCGGACCACCATCGACACCGACGTCCTCGACGGCTGGGACGCGTGCCTGGCCGAGCTGACCTCGGCGGACCCACGTGCCGCGGACGCCGAGGTGCTCGCCTGCTCGTCGGCCGGCGGCGGCCTGCGGATCGCCGTGGTCGGCAACGAGGCGCTGGTCACCGCCGAGGCCGGCCGGCGGGTCGCGCTCTCGAGCGGCGGCCGGGTCGTGCACGTCGCGAGCGGCGGCCTCACCCGCGACGGCCTGCGGCAGCTGCGCGCGAGCAAGCCCGACGTCCTCCTCCTCGTCGGCGGCACCGACGGCGGCAACGCCGAGGTGCTGCTCGGCTGCACCGCGACGCTGGCCAAGGCGCGCTGGCGGGGGCCGGTCGTGGTCGCCGGCAACGTCGAGGCGCAGAGCGACGTGGCAGGGCTGCTCGACGGCTCCGGCACGCCGTACGTCCTGGCCGACAACGTCGTCCCGCAGATCGGTGTGCTCGCGCCGGGCTCCGCCCGGGCCGCGATCCGTGAGATGTTCCTGCGGCACGTGATCGGCGGCAAGCACCTGTCGAAGCGGGCCGACCCCGTGACCGGCTCAGGACACGCCTTCCTCCGGATGGTGCGGGGCGCCACCCCCGACGTGGTGCTGACCGCGGTCGAGCTCCTCGCCAACGGCCTCGACGCCGAGCACCCGGGCGCCGGTGACGTCGTCGTGGTCGACGTCGGCGGCGCCACCACCGACGTGCACTCCGTGGTGGAGACCGACCCGGAGGACGCCGGGCTGGCCCGCGAGGTCGTGGCCACGGTGCCGGTCAGCCGCACCGTCGAGGGCGACCTCGGCATGCGGTGGAGCGCCGTCCCCACGGTCGAGGAGGGCATCGCGGCGGGTCTGGTCGACGACCCCGACCGGCTCCGCCGGGCCGCGACCGTACGGCGCGCCGACCCCGCCTTCCTGCCGGGCGACGCGGACGACCGTCGAGACGACGAGGCGATCGCCGCCACGGCCGTCGGTGTCGCGCTGCGCCGGCACGCCGGACGGTCGCAGGTCGCCTTCTCCGACCAGGGCCGGGTCGTCGAGCGCAGCGGCAAGGACCTCCGCGAGGTCGACCTGCTCGTCGGGTCGGGGGGCGTGCTGCGCAACAACCCGCCCGACCTGGCCGGCCGGGTCCTGGGCGCGGTCACCGGGGACGACGTACCGGGTGGCTGGCAGCTGCCCCGCGCCCCGCGCACGGTCGTCGACCACGACTACGTGCTCGCGCCGGCCGGCCTGCTCGCGGCCGACATCCGGAGGCCGCGCACGCCCTGCTGGCCCGCCTGCGCTGACGAGTAGGACCCGCCGCATAACCTGACCCCATGGGAGTAGGGACCAGGGTGACCACGGGCATGTCCCGGCTCAAGCGCACCCAGCAGCGCAAGTCCGACGAGCGGTTCGCCGAACGCTTCGCGCAGCAGTGGGCGGCGGTGCGCGCGGACCGCAAGCCCGAGGAGCCGGTCGACATCCACGCGGGCGCGTCGAACTACGCCCGGGCCCAGGTGCCCTACGGCGTCGACCTCGCGGCCGCGTGGGGCTGGCGGTTCCTGGTCATCGTGGCGGCCGGCTACGTCGTGGCCCAGGGCATCTCGAAGTTCGCGGTGGTGGTGCTGCCCCTGGTCGTCGCGCTGCTGCTGACGGCTCTCGTCGTGCCGGTGGTGGAGGCCCTGGTCCGTCTCCGCATCCCGCGCGGGGTCTCGTCCCTGATGGTGGTGATCGGCACGATCGCGCTGGTCGCGCTGCTGCTCACCTTCGCCGGTCAGCAGATAGCGCAGGGCGCCAGCGACCTGTCCAAGCAGGTGGTGACCGGTCTCGAGCAGATCCGGGAGTGGCTGCAGACCGGGCCGCTGCAGGCGAGCGACAGCCAGATCAACGACTACCTGAAGTCGGCGCAGGACGCGGTGGCCTCCTCCAACACGAAGATCGTCGAACGGGTCACCGAGGTCGGCACCGCGCTGAGCCACATCGTCGCGGGCTTCTTCATCGTGCTGTTCGCGACCTACTTCTTCCTGGCCGACGGCAACCGGATCTGGGGCTGGGTGGTGCGGATCTTCCCGCGGGCCTCCCGTGAGCGCGCCGACTCCTCGGGCCGGATCGCGTGGACCTCGCTGACCGCCTTCGTCCGGGCGACCATGCTGGTCGCGTTCACCGACGCCCTCGGCGTGATGATCGTGGCGGCCATCCTCAAGGTCCCGTTCGTCTTCGCGATCGGCGTGCTCGTCTTCATCGGTGCCTTCATCCCGATGATCGGCGCGCTGCTCTCCGGCTCGGTGGCCGTGCTCGTCGCGCTGGTCGCCCAGGGGCCGGTCGTCGCGCTGATCATGCTCGGCGGCGTGGTCGCCGTGCAGCAGCTCGAGGCGCACGTGCTCCAGCCGTTCCTGCTCGGCCGGCTGGTCCGGGTGCACCCCCTCGCCGTGATCGTGGCCATCGCGGCGGGTGTCCTCGTGGCCGGCATCGCGGGCGCACTGGTCGCCGTGCCCCTGGTCGCCGCCCTCAACGCGGTCGTCATGCACCTCTCGAACACCGCGATCGACGGAACGCGAGGCCGAGGAGGAACCGCTCGGCGACGACCTGAGGCGCGCGGCCGGGCGAAGGGCGCCCGTAGCCTGGCCGGATGAGACGAGCGGCTGCAGCCGCGGCGGGAGCGGCCTGCCTGACCTGCGCCTGCACGTCGCCCGCTCCCGGTCCGGTGGTTCACCCGCCGCCGGAGTCCTCGTCGGTCCCGTCGTCGCGCTCGTCCTCCGCGCCGACCCCGAGGAGTGCCACCGAGACCCAGCCACTCCTGCTGGTCACGTCGGTCACCCGGTCCCCGGTGCGACTCGGCCTTGCCGGTGCACGCTCGGTGCTGCGCGGGCAGGGACGGTCGGTGGAGGGTCGTCGCCGCGCCCGGGGTCCCCGTCTCCGGGGTGCGCGTGGCCGGATCTGCGCGAGCGGCGGTCCGTGAGGTCGAGCGCGGTCGGTCCACCCTCGCGGTGGTGCCCGCCCGAGCGGTCCGCCCGACCGTTCGCGCCGTGTCGGTCGGCGGCGTGGACCCGCTCCGCGCGCCGCGGCGCTACCCGCTCCGGGTCGCCGGGCCACGGCCGCCGACCCCGACGACGCTGACGGTCGTGGGCGACCTGATGCTCGGCCGGGGCGTGCCGGACCCTGCGGCCGCGCTCGCGCCCCTGGCGCGTCGGCTCCGGGCCGCGGACCTCACGGTCGGCAACTTCGAGAGCACGCTCTCCGACGCCGGTCGGCCGCGCCAGGGAGGCGACTCGTTCGCCGCCGACCCCGCGGTGCTCGGCCCGCTGACCCGCGCGGGGTTCGACGCACTCTCGCTCGCCAACAACCACACCGGCGACTACGGGGAGCGCGCGCTGCTGCAGACCGTGCGGCGGTTCCGGGCCAGCCCGATCCGGCCCTTCGGCGCCGGGCGGGACCTGGACGAGCGCGGGCCGTGCCGCGGTGTTCGAACGCCACGGCACGCGGTTCGGGTTCCTCGGGTTCAACGCGATCGGCGAGACCCCGCGGGCCACGCCGGCTCGCCCGGGAGCGTTGTCGGTGCGGATGCCCCCACGGACGGGACCGCTGGTCCGGGCCGACCTCGACCACGTGGCCGACCTGGTCCGCCGGCTCGCGGGGCGCGTCGACGTGGTGGTGGTGATGCCGCACTGGGGCACGCAGTACACGCACGTCGCCGAGCCCGTCCAGCGGCGGGTCGCCCGGCGTCCTCGCCGGAGCCGGCGCCGATCTCGTCGTCGGCGGTCACCCGCACTGGGTGCAGGGCGTCGACCTCGTCCACGGGACGCCCGTCGCCCACTCGCTGGGCAACTTCGTCTTCGACATGGACTTCATGACCGAGACCCAGCAGGGGGTCCTGCTCGAGGCGACGTTCTGGGGCGACCGGCTGGTGGCCCTCGACCTGGTGCCGTACCGGATGGATGCCGGGTTCGCGCCCCGACCGGCGGGCGGCGACGAAGGCGCCGGGATCCTCCGTGACGTGTGGGCGAACAGCGGTGGGCCGTTCAGGGCCGGCCGCTGACCCAGGCGGTGACCGTGCGCGCCGCCCGGCGCAGCTGTGCCCTGCTCACCACGGCGGGTACGTCGGCGGGGGAGTGGTAGCCGGCGTACGGCGTGCTGCCGAGCCGCACCCCGGCCAGTCCCTGACTGCACGAACGACCAGTGGTCACTGGCCCGGTTGCCCGAACAGCGGCGGTGCACGCACCCCCGCCCGGCGGGCGGCGCCGAGCAGCTCCGCACGCAGTCGGTCCCGACCGGCGCCGGCGCTGCAGACCGGGAGGACCGTGCCCACGCCGACCCGGTCCAGCGAGACCATGCCGCGCAGGGCCGCGCGCTCGACCCGGCGGAGGCGGTCGACGTAGGCCCGGGAGCCGTAGTGGTGGTCCGCATCCGTGGCGCCGCGCGGCTCCTCGGCCCCGAACGCGACGAACACGACCGGCAGACGCGTGCGTCGGCCGGCGACCGCCTCCGCCGTGGCGAGCAGCACCCCGACCCCCGAGGCGTTGTCCTCGGCCCCGGGCGCCTGGGGCACCGTGTCGAGGTGGGCCCCGACGACCAGGTGGGGTCGGCCCAGGTCGGTGCCGGGGCGCACGGCCACCAGGTTGACCGACGTACCCGCCCGCACCGGCACGCCCCAGGAGACCCCGCCCGGCACCCGGAGCTCCTGGCGCCGCACCGCGTAGCCGAGCCGGGTCAGGCGGGTGGACACCCAGTGGGCCGCCCGGCGGTACTCGGGCCCGGTCGCCGTCCGGGGACCGATCCGGCCCGCGAGGTGGCGGACCGTCTCCTCCGCGGTGGACACCTTCGCGGCCGCGGGGGCCGCCTGTCGGCTCGGTGCGGGGGGCGCTGCCCCACCGGCCGGGAGCGGGTGCCGCCGCCGTGCTCGAGGGAGCCGTGGGCGAGACGGGCTCCGGGGTCCGCGGAGCCGTAGCGCCCTCGTCCGTCGTGCACCCGGCCAGCAGGAGCACGAGCAGGATCGGGGGCAGGCGGGACATGAGCCCATCCTGCCCCCGACCGACGGTCATGCCGTCGCCGTCAGTGCGCGACGACGACCTCCGCGTCCGCGTCCTCGGCGGGTGCCGCCGGGGCGTCGCGGGTGCCGAGCGGCTTCTCCTTGAGGAAGAACGAGACCGCGAGCGCTACCGCGACGAGGGGTACGGCGGAGAGGAACACGTCGTGCAGCGAGGCGCTGAACGCCCCGGTGATCAGGCTGTGCACCGGCTCGGGAAGAGCCTTGATCGCCTGCACGTTGTTGGCCACGTCACCGACGTTGCCGGTGGCCGACCCGGCCGGCGCGTCCTTCATGGCGTCGGCGATGTGCACGGCCAGCCGCGAGGACAGGATCGCCCCGAACAGCGCGGTGCCGAAGGACCCGCCCATCTGCCGGAAGAACGTCACCGAGCTGGTCGCGACGCCGATGTCGCTGCGGTCCACGGAGTTCTGCACGACCGTGATCAGGATCTGCATCGTGAAGCCCAGACCCGCACCGAGGACGTACATCGACAGACCGGCGTACCAGTACGGCGAGGACGCGGTGAGCTGCGAGAGCATGACCAGCGAGACGATCACGATGCTGGCGCCGAGGATCGGGTAGATCTTGTAGCGGCCGTTGCGGCTCATCATCTGACCGGCCGCGATCGACGTGGAGAAGATGCCGACCACCATCGGCAGCATCGCCAGGCCGGACTGGGTCGGGCTCATCCCGTCGACGACCTGCAGGTAGACCGGGATGAAGATCATCGACCCGAACATCGCGATGCCGATCAGGAACCCGAACAGGTTGGCGATCGAGAAGATCGAGTTGCCGAACAGCCGCATCGGGATGATCGGCTCGGCGGCGCGCCGCTCGACGAGGACGAACGCGACGGCGAGGACGACGCCGGCGACCAGCAGGGCGATGCCGGTCCCGGAGCCCCAGCCCAGGTCGGGGCCGGCCCACGCGGTGTAGAGCAGGAACGAGGACACCGAGCCGACGACCAGGGCCGCGCCCAGGTAGTCGATCGAGTGGTCACGGCGGACGTGCGGCATCTTCAGGGCGGCCGAGGTGATCACGAGCGCGACCAGGCCGATGGGGACGTTGATGAAGAAGATCCACTGCCAGCCGGGGCCGTCGGCGAAGAAGCCGCCGAGCACGGGACCGAGCACGGACGACGTGCCGAAGACCGCGGCGAAGTAGCCCTGGTAGCGGCCGCGCTCGCGCGGCGGGATGATGTCGCCGATCACGGCGAGGGCCAGTGACATCAGGCCACCGCCACCGAGCCCCTGGACCGCGCGGAACGCGATGAGCTGCTCGATGTTCTGCGAGAAGCCGGCCAGCAGCGACCCGGCCACGAAGGTCACGATCGCGATCTGGAACAGCAGGCGCCGGCCGTAGAGGTCGGAGATCTTGCCCCACAGCGGCGTCGACGCGGTGGCGGTCAGCATGTAGGCGGTGACGACCCAGGACAGCTTGTCCAGGCCGCCGAGCTCGGAGGTGATGCGGGGCAGCGCGGTGCCGACGATGCTCTGGTCCAGGGCGGCGATGAACATGCCGGTCATCAGGCCGCCCATGACGACGAGGATCTGCTTGTGGCTGAGGTAGCCGTTGGAGTCGGGGGTCATGCGGAGGTCTCCTGGACGTGGCCGGGTGCGGTGGGGGTGGGGGTCTCGGGGGAGTCGTGGGGGACCAGGAGGCTCTCCACGAGGCGCTGGAGGAGCTCGCGCAGGGTCTCGCGCTCGTCGTCGGTCCAGCCGTCGAGGGCGCTGGCGACCACGTGCCGACGGGTCTCGAAGGCCTGGGTCAGGCAGGCGCCGCCGTGCTCGGAGACGGCGACCCGGCTCGCGCGGCCGTCGTCGGGGTCCTCGGTGCGCTCGAGGAGGCCCTTGTCCTCGAGCTGCCGGGCGTGCCGGCTGACGGTCGAGGCGTCCAGGCCGAGGACCTGGGCGAGCGCGGAGAGCCGCATCGGTCCCTGGTGCGTGAGCAGCTTGAGGATCGGGAACGCCGAGTAGTCGATCACGTCGCCCGGCTGACGCTGCCGCATCCGGCGGCCGAGCGCCATCATCAGGCTCATCAGCGCGTCCTCGGCCGTCTCCGGCGCGGGGATCGGCTCGCTGAGCACGAACGGAGAAGATTGCATGAGGCAAGCATACAACTCTTTGCGTGCGTCATGCATGTTTCTGCGGGTGACCCGCGCCACGCCGGCGCCCGGGGTCCTAGGGTGGGCGCCATGACGGACCCCGCTGCCGGCGACGACGCCGTGCGCATCCCCACCCTGGCTGACATCGAGGAGGCCCGCGAGGTCCTCCGCGGCGTCGCCATCTACACGCCCATGGAGGGGTCCCGCTGGCTCTCGGAGCTGGCCGGCGGCCAGGTGCTGATCAAGGCCGAGAACCTCCAGCGCACGGGCTCCTTCAAGATCCGCGGCGCCTACCTGCGGATGTCGCGGCTGTCGGACGAGGAGAAGGCGACGGGTGTCGTCGCGGCGAGCGCGGGCAACCACGCCCAGGGCGTCGCGCTGGCCGCACAGATGCTCGGCATCCACGCCACCGTCTTCATGCCGGAGGGAGCGCCGATCCCCAAGGAGAAGGCGACCCGCGGCTACGGCGCCGACGTGCGCTTCCACGGGCACAGCGTCGACGAGGCCCTGGTCGCGGCCAAGCAGTTCGCCGCCGAGACCGGCGCGGTGCTGATCCACCCCTTCGACCACTTCGACATCGTCGCCGGCCAGGGCACCTGCGGCCTCGAGATCCTCGAGCAGTGCCCCGACGTCAGGACCGTCATCGTCTCCGCGGGCGGCGGCGGTTTCCTCGCCGGCATCGCGACGGCCGTCAAGGAGCAGCGTCCCGACGTACGCGTCGTCGGCGTCCAGGCCGAGGGCGCCGCGGCGTACGTCGGCTCGCTCGCGGAGGGCCGCCCGGTCGCACTGGGGAAGATGTCCACGATGGCCGACGGCATCGCGGTCGGCTGCCCGGGCGAGGTGCCCTTCGCCGCCGTCCAGAAGTACGTCGACCAGTTCCTGACCGTCAGCGAGGAGTCGCTGTCGCGGGCGCTGCTGATGCTGCTCGAACGGGCCAAGCTCGTCGTCGAGCCCGCCGGCGCGGCGGCCGTGGCGGCCCTGCTCGACGAGCCCGCCGCCTTCGAGACACCGGCGGTCGTCGTGCTGTCCGGCGGCAACGTGGACCCGCTGCTGCTGATGCGGGTGATCCGGCACGGCATGGCGGCGGCCGGGCGGTACCTCGTCTTCCGCGCCCGCATCCCCGACGTGCCCGGTGGCCTGGCCCGGCTGCTCAACGAGCTCGCCGGGGTCTCCGCCAACGTCCTCGACGTCGTGCACGAGCGCACGTCGGCGAGCCTGCACCTCGACGAGGTGGAGGTGCAGCTCCAGGTGGAGACGCGCGGCCCCGAGCACGCCGACCGCGTCCTGGCCCACCTCCGCGACTGCGGCTACACCGTCACCCCGTGAGCACACGAAGAACGGCCCGCGGCGAGATCGCCGCGGGCCGTTCTCGTGCGTGCGGTCTCAGCCGGTGTAGGGCACCGCGTCGACGATCTCGACCTCGAGGGTCGTGCCGTTGGGCGCCTTGTAGGGCACGGTCTCGCCCTTCTTGTGGCCGATGATCGCCGAGCCGAGGGGGCTCTGCGGGGAGTACACCGTGAGCTCCGTCGTGTCCGCCATCTCGCGGGCGCCGAGCAGGAACGTCTCCACGTCGTCGTCGCCGGCGAACCGGTAGGTCACGGTCATGCCGGGCTCGACGACGCCGTCGTCGGCCGGGGTCTCGCCGACCTCGGCGCGGCGCAGCATGTCCTCGAGCTGCCGGATGCGGGCCTCGGTCTTGCCCTGCTCCTCGCGGGCGGCGTGGTAGCCGCCGTTCTCCTTGAGGTCACCCTCGTCGCGCGCGGCGCTGATGCGGGCCACGATCTCGCTCCGGACGGGCCCGCGCAGGTTCTCGAGCTCCGCCTGGAGCTTGTCGAAGGCGTCCTGCGTCAGCCAGATGGTGTTCTGTTCGCTGCTGGCCTGGGTCACGGTGTAGAGCTCCTGTGCTTGTCGGGGACCGGTGTGCGCGCAGGGCGGCACCCCGGTCGTTTTCAGGCAAGTGATGAAGTCTACCAACGAGCGGGTCCACGGCCCCCAATCCGCGAGAACCGGTCAGCGCGGCTGCCGCTGACCCTCCGCCGTGCACCCCACGAGGTCGACGGTGGTGGCCCGTCGCTCGGTCCGCACCGTCGACGACATCGTCACGGTCTCGGACGCTCGAGTCGACCGGGACGGTCAGCTCGCCCACGACCGAGTGGTCGTCCGCGTAGGCGCGCAGCAGGCACGACGCGGGCACGGTCGCGTCCCGGCGTACGACGGTGTAGCGGGCCACCGCCGCGTGCTGGCCGTCGATGTCGAAGCCCACCATCGCCGAGGTGACCTGCGGGCGGCCGTGGAACAGCACCACCCACAGCAGCCAGGCGAGACCGACCACGGCCAGGACGACGATCCCGGCGATCACGAGCGGCCGGCGACCCGGCGAGGGCGTGCCGTAGCGCTCGGCGAGATCGGGCGCGGGCACAGTCACTCGCCCATCCTAGGATTGAGCCCATGCTCCGTCTGATGCACGTCCACGCCCACCCCGACGACGAGTCGAGCAAGGGCGCGGCCAGCACCGCCAAGTACGTCGCCGAAGGGGTCGACGTGCACATCGTCACCTGCACCGGCGGCGAGCGCGGCTCGATCCTGAACCCCGCGATGGACCGCCCGGACGTGCTGGAGAACATCGCCGCGATCCGCCGCGACGAGATGGAGCGGGCGCGCCAGATCCTCGGCGTCCGCCAGGACTGGCTGGGCTTCGTGGACTCCGGCTGGCCCGAGGGCGACCCCAAGCCGCCGCTGCCCGACGGCTGCTTCGGGCTGGTCCCCGTCGAGGAGGCGGCCGAGCCCCTGGTCCGGCTGATCCGCAGCTTCAAGCCGCACGTGGTGACGACGTACGACGAGAACGGCGGCTACCCGCACCCGGACCACGTGATGTGCCACCTGGTCAGCGTCGCGGCGTTCGAGGCGGCCGGTGACCCCTCCCGCTACCCCGACGCGGGCGAGCCCTGGCAGCCGTCCAAGCTCTACTACCACCACTCCTTCCACCGCGCGCGCACCGTCGCGCTGCACGAGGCGATGCTGGCCGCCGGGCTCGAGTCGCCCTACGCCGAGCGCCTCGAGGAGTGGAAGCCCGACCCGGCGCACGACGCCCGGATCACCACCAAGGTGCCGTGCGCGGAGTACTTCCCGCGTCCGCGACCAGGCGCTGCTGGCGCACGCCACCCAGATCGACCCCGAAGGAGCCTGGTTCGCGGTGCCGCTGGAGCTGCACCAGAAGGCCTGGCCGACCGAGGACTACGAGCTGGTGCGCAGCACGGTCGAGAGCGAGCTGCCGGAGGACGACCTGTTCGCCGGCGTGCGTGAGCGGGTTGGGAGACTGGACGCATGAACACCCTGCTCGCCGTCCTCGTGCCCCTCGTGGACAAGGCCCCCGACCCGGCCGACGTGAAACCGGGCTGGCTCGGGTTCGGCGTCTTCCTCGCCCTGGCGGTCGCCGTCGCGTTCCTGTGGTTCAGCATGCGCAAGCAGCTGAGGAAGGTCGACTTCGAGGAGGAACCGGACCAGCCGGAGCAGACCCGCCCGAACGGTGACACACCAGCCGGCTGAGCCTCACGAACCGGGGATCCGCCCTAATCAACAAAGTGCTTAGCCCGCTGTTGACGGCCTCCGCCGGCCGGAACAGGGTGACGTGACCACGGTCACACCCTGGTCCGGCAGTGAGGAGCGCAGCCACCATGCAGGTCCCCGCACCCTTCGACTACGAACGGGCCACCAGCGTCGAGCACGCGATCGGCCTTCTCGACCGGCTCGGGGAGGAGGCCCGGCTGGTCGCCGGCGGGCACAGCCTCATCCCGATGATGAAGCTCCGGCTCGCCAACCTCGAGTACCTCATCGACATCAACGACCTGCACGACGAGCTCGGCTACGTCCGGGTCGGCGCCGACGAGGTCCGGATCGGCGCGATGACCCGGCACCGCGAGCTGCTGGAGTCCGCCGAGCTGGCCGCGCTGTTCCCGATCTTCGCCGACGCCGAGGCGGTGATCGCCGACCCGGTGGTCCGCAACCGCGGCACGATCGGCGGGTCGCTGTGCCAGGCCGACCCGTCGGAGGACCTCTCCGCGGTGTGCACGACGCTCGACGCCACGTGCGTCATCCGCGTCCGCCGGAGGAGAGCGCACCGTGTCGATGGAGGACTTCCACCGCGGCCCCTACGAGACGGCGGTCGAGCACGGCGAGATGCTCACCGAGATCCGTGTCCCGGTCCGCCCCAACGGCTCGAGCGCCTATGCCAAGGTCGAGCGCCGGGCCGGCGACTGGGCCGTGACGTCTGCCGGGGCCGCCGTCTGGATGGACGGCCAGGTCATCACCGACGCGCGGGTCGGCCTGGCCGCGGTCGGCCCGAACACCACCGGCATCCCGGCCATCTCCGACGCCCTGCGTGGCCAGGAGCCGTCCGACGAGCTCTACGCGCGGGCCGGCGCGATCGCCGCCGAGAGCTGCTCGCCGACCACCGACAACCGCGGCACCGCGGACTACAAGCGGCACCTCGCCGACGAGCTCACCCGCCGGACCTTGCGCCGTTCGGTCGAGCGGATCCGGGCGGGCGAGAAGGGCGACACGGTGCAGGGCAACAGGGACAGGAGCGAGTGACATGCAGGTGTCGATGACCGTCAACGGGGAGCCGGTGACCCGCGAGATCGAGGGCCGGATGCTGCTCGTCCACTTCCTGCGCGACGAGCTGGGCCTGACGGGCACGCACTGGGGCTGCGACACGAGCAACTGCGGCACGTGCGTGGCCTGGTTGGACGGGGAGCCGGTCAAGACGTGCACGGTCCTCGCCGCGATGGCCGGCGGCCACGAGGTACGGACCGTCGAGGACCTGGAGCAGGACGGCGTCCTGGACCCGGTCCAGGAGGGCTTCATGCGCTGCCACGGTCTGCAGTGCGGGTTCTGCACGCCGGGGATGCTGATGACCGCCCGGGCGCTGCTCGACCGTGACCCGGACCCCGACGAGCAGACCATCCGCGAGGCGATCTCGGGCCAGATCTGCCGGTGCACCGGCTACACCACGATCGTCCGCTCGGTGCAGTGGGCGGCGGCCCACGCGCACGCCGAGGCCGAGACCGACACCGTAGGGAGCCCGTCATGACCGTCGTCGACGAGCCGGTCGAGACCACCGAGGACCTCGAGCACGCGGACAACGACCAGCACCCGGTCGGGCACGGGCGGATGCTCCGCAAGGAGGACCCGCGCTTCATCCGCGGGATGGGCAAGTACGTCGACGACATCCAGCTGCGCGGCATGCTGCACCTGGCGATCCTCCGCTCGCCGGTGGCGCACGCGAACATCCTCAGCATCGACACGAGCGCCGCCCAGGCGCACCCCAAGGTCAAGGCCGTCGTCACCGGCGCCGACCTGGCCGAGAAGGGCCTGGCCTGGATGCCGACCCTCTCGAACGACGTGCAGGCCGTGCTGGCCACCGACAAGGTGCGCTTCCAGGGCCAGGAGGTCGCCTTCGTGGTGGCCGAGGACCGGTACTCCGCCCGCGACGCCCTCGAGCTCATCGACGTCGAGTACGACATCCTCAAGCCGGTGGTCGACGTACGCCAGGCGCTCGCGCCGGACGCACCGGTGATCCGCACCGACCTCGAGGGCAAGGCCGACAACCACTGCTTCGACTGGCAGACCGGTGACGAGGCGGCCACCGAGGCGGTCTTCGCCCGGGCCGACGTCGTCGTCAAGCAGGACGTCGTCTACCCGCGCGTGCACCCGGCACCCATGGAGACCTGCGGCTGCGTCGCCGACTACGAACGGGTCAGCGGCCAGCTGACGCTGTGGACCACGAGCCAGGCCCCGCACGCGCACCGCACCGTCTACGCCCTCGTGTCCGGACTGCCCGAGCACAAGATCCGGGTCATCGCGCCGGACATCGGTGGCGGGTTCGGCAACAAGGTGCCGATCTACCCCGGCTACGTCTGCGCGATCGTCGCGTCACTGGTGACCGGTGCGCCGGTCAAGTGGGTGGAGGACCGCACCGAGAACCTGGTCAGCACCGGCTTCGCGCGCGACTACGTGATGCGCGGTGAGATCGCGGCGACCAAGGAGGGCAAGATCCTGGCCATCCGCACGAACGTGCTCGCCGACCACGGCGCGTTCAACGGGACGGCCGCGCCGATCAAGTACCCCGCCGGCTTCTTCGGGGTCTTCACCGGCAGCTACGACCTGGAGGCGGCGTTCTGCAAGATGACCGCCGTCTACACCAACAAGGCACCCGGCGGCGTCGCCTACGCGTGCTCGTTCCGGATCACCGAGGCGGTCTACCTCGTCGAGCGGATCGTGGACTGCCTGGCCTACGACCTGAAGATGGACCCGGTCGAGCTGCGCCGGAAGAACTTCATCCAGCCCGACCAGTTCCCCTACGCGAGCAAGACCGGCTGGGTCTACGACTCCGGCGAGTACGAACGCGCCCTCGACGTGGCGCTGGAGATGGCGGGGTACGACGACCTCCGGCGCGAGCAGGAGGAGAAGCGGGCGAAGGGCGAGCTGATGGGCATCGGCGTCGCGTTCTTCACCGAGGCCGTCGGCGCGGGTCCCCGCAAGGACATGGACATCCTCGGCCTCGGCATGGCGGACGGCTGCGAGCTCCGCGTCCACCCGACGGGCAAGGCCGTCGTGCGGGTGTCCTGCATGAGCCAGGGACAGGGCCACGAGACGACGTTCGCCCAGATCGTCGCGGAGGAGATCGGCATCCCACCGGCCGACATCCAGGTCGTCAACGGCGACACCGACCAGACCCCGTTCGGGCTCGGCACCTACGGCAGCCGCTCCACGCCGGTGTCGGGCGCCGCGGCCGCGCTGGTGGCCCGGAAGGTGCGGGACAAGGCGCAGATCATCGCCTCGGGGATGCTCGAGGTGTCGGTCGCGGACCTCGAGTGGCAGAAGGGCTCCTTCCACGTGAAGGGCGACCCGACCCGGTCGGTGACCATCCAGGACATCGCGATGCGGGCGCACGGTGCCGGTGACCTGCCGGAGGGCATCGAGGGCGGCCTGGAGGCGCAGATCTGCTACAACCCGGAGAACCTGACCTACCCGTTCGGCGCCTACATCTGCGTCGTCGACATCGACCCCGGCACCGCCGTGGTCAAGGTGCGCCGGTTCATCGCGGTCGACGACTGCGGCACCCGCATCAACCCGATGATCATCGAGGGCCAGGTGCACGGCGGCCTCACCGACGGCGTCGGGATGGCGCTGATGGAGATGATCTCCTTCGACGAGGACGGCAACTGCATCGCCGGCTCGCTGATGGACTACCTGATCCCGACCTCCCTGGAGGTGCCGCACTGGGAGACCGGGCAGACCGTGACCCCGTCGCCGCACCACCCGATCGGGGCCAAGGGAGTGGGGGAGTCCGCCACCGTCGGCTCGCCGCCGGCCATCGTCAACGCGGTCGTCGACGCACTGAAGCCCTACGGGGTCAGGCACGCCGACATGCCGCTCACGCCCTCCCGGGTGTGGGACGCCATGCAGGGCAACGCCACGCCACCCATCTAGGACAGAGGAGCCACGTGACGACCCAGCTCTCCGCCCGGATCGACCAGCTCACCCGCTCGCGCGTGCCGTTCGTGCAGGCGACGGTCGTCCGCGCCCAGGAGCCGAGCTCGGCGCACGCGGGCGACCGCGCGATCGTCCTCGCCGACGGGTCCATCGAGGGGTTCGTGGGCGGTCAGTGTGCGGCGGGTTCGGTGCGCACGGCCGCGCTCGGCGCGCTCGAGACGGGAGAGGGCCTGCTGCTGCGGGTGCTGCCCGACACGGGCGACACCTTCCCTCCGACGCCCGGGGCGAGCATCGTGGTCAACCCGTGCCTGTCAGGAGGAGCGTTGGAGATCTACCTCGAGCCGCTGCTCCCGGCACCCGCGCTGTACCTCGTCGGGGCCTCCCCGACCGCGGAGGCGGTGGCGACGCTCGCGCCGGCGCTGGGCTTCGTGGTCGACCGCGCGGCCGACGGCGCGCAGCCGGCGGGTGCGGTGGCCGCGATCGTCTCCAGCCACGGCGGGGACGAGCCGGGGGCGATCCGCGCGGCGCTCGACGCGGGCGTGGGCTTCGTCGGGCTCGTGTGCAGCCACACCCGCGGCCAGGCGATCCTCGAGGAGCTGGACCTGTCCGAGGAGCAGCTGAGCCGGGTCCACACCCACGTCGGCCTCGAGATCGGGGCGCGCACCGCCCCCGAGATCGCTCTGTCGATCCTGGCCGCGATCGTGCGGAGCATCCGGCTCGAGGGGCTCACCGCGGCCCCGGCCGGCGAGGCGGTCGCCCGTCCCCGGCAGGCCGTCGACCCGGTGTGCGGCATGACCGTGACCGTCGCCGCCGACACCCCGCACCGGGTGGTGGACGGCGTCGAGCACTGGTTCTGCAACCCGGGCTGCCGGGACGCGTTCGAGGCGTCGCTCGCGGGATGAGCGGCCTCGCGAGCCTCAGCAGCGCGGTCGACGTACGCACGCGCTTCGAGGAGCACGACTACCTCGCCGACGAGGGCACGTCCACCGCGATCTTCCTGGCGCTGCAGGCTCGGGCTTCCGCTGCTGCTCGAGGGGGAGCCCGGGGTCGGCAAGACGACGGCCGCCAAGGTGCTCGCGCAGACCCTCGACGCCCCGCTGATCCGCCTCCAGTGCTACGAGGGGCTGACGGCGTCGGAGGCGCTGTACGACTGGAACTACCAGCGGCAGCTGCTCGCGATCCGGCTCTCGGAGTCGCACCACGAACGGCTCAGCGAGGCCGAGCTGTTCAGCGAGGAGTTCCTGGTCGAGCGCCCGATCCTCAGGTGCGTCCGGTACGACGGACCGCAGCCGCCGGTGCTGCTGATCGACGAGGTCGACCGGGCCGACGACGAGTTCGAGGCGCTGCTCCTCGAGGTGCTCGGGGAGGGCTCGGTCACCGTGCCGGAGCTGGGCACGTTCACGGCCCGGCAGCCGCCGGTCGTCGTGCTCACCTCCAACCGGAGCCGCGACCTGCACGACGCGCTGCGCCGCCGCTGCCTCTACCACTGGCTGGAGTTCCCGGGCACCGAACGGGCCGTCGCGATCCTGCGCCGGTCCGTCCCACAGGCCGGCCTGCGGCTCATCGAGTCGGCGACCCAGTTCGTCGGGCACGTCCGCACGCTCGACGTCGACAAGACGCCCGGCATCGCGGAGGCCATCAACTGGGTCGCGGCCCTCTCCGTGCTGGGCGTGACCGAGCTCGGCCGCGACGAGGTGGTGGCCTCCCTCGGCGCGCTCGCCAAGACGCCCGACGACCGGGAGACGGTCGAGGCTGCCGCCGGCTCCTACGCGTTCGGCTGAGCCGATGACCTCCGGGGATCCGCTGGCCGGGACGGTGCTGCGGTCGGTCGACCGGGCGGCGTTCGTGGTGGCGCTGGGAGAGCGGCTGCGCCGGGCCGGAGTCCCGGTCACGTTCACCGCGCTGGGCGCGTTCACCCGGGCGATCGGGGTGGCCCCACCGCGCGACGTCGAGGCGCTCTACTGGCTGGCCCGGGTGACGCTCGTCGACCGGGCCGGCCACCTCGGCACGTTCGACACGGTCTTCGACGCCGTGTTCCGCGACGCCGTGCTGCCGGTCGAGGGGCAGGCAGGCGGACCGCCCCGGTCCCCGGACGACGCCGACCTGCTCGCCTCGCTCGACGCGCCTCCCAGGTCCGAGGGCGGCGCCGACGACGACCTGCCCTGGCACACGCTGCCGCGGCTGACGGGGGCCGACGAGCGGCTCACGTCCGACGAGGGCCCCGGCGTGCCGGACCTGCTGCCCAGCGGTCTCGAGGCCTTGGCGGACGTGCCCTTCGAGGAGCTCGACGAGGAGCAGCTCGCCCGGATCGGCGCCTGGCTCGAGTCGGCCTGGCGGCACTGGCCGACCCGGAAGAGCCGACGCCGTCGGGTGCACCCCTCGGGCGGTCCCGTCGCCCTGCGCGAGACGATCGCCGCGTCGCGCCGTACGGGCTGGGAGCCGGTGCGGCTCAGCCGCACGCGTCCGGTGCGACGGCCCCGACCGCTCACGATGGTGGTGGACGTCAGCCAGTCGATGCAGCCCTACGCCACGGCGTACCTCCACCTGATGCGCGCCCTCGTCGGCACGGGACGGGCCGAGGCGTTCGCGTTCTCGACGTCGCTCACGCGCCTCACCCCGGCGCTGCGGCACCGGTCCGCCGCGACGGCGATGGAGCTGGCGACCGCGCAGGTCGGGGACCGGTACGGCGGCACGCACCTCGCGACCAGCCTCCGCAGCCTGCTCACGTCACGGCACGGCAACGCCCTGCGTGGAGGCGTGCTGGTGGTGGCCTCCGACGGCTGGGACAGCGACGACCCGGAGCGCCTCGCGGCGGTGCTCGCACGCATCCGGCTGCGGGCCCACCGGGTGGTGTGGCTCAACCCGCGAGCGGCCTCGCCCGGGTTCGAGCCGCTGGTCGGTTCGATGGCGGCGGCGCTGCCGTTCTGCGACGCGTTCCTGCCCGCGCACACCGCCGCGGCGATGCGCGACGCCGTCGACGCGATCCTGTCCTAGGGAATCTGCGGCGTCAGCTCCAGAGGGTCACGTGCACCGACGGCCGGAAGCGGCCGCGGGTGACCCCGGCGCCATGGACCATCGCCTGCGTGGCGCGGGGTGTGGTGATGAAGCGGAGCAGCTCGGCGGTCGCCGGCAGCTGGCTGTGGGTGGGCAGCACGATCGCCGCCCACCGGCCCTGGGCGCGCATCCCCGGCCCGTCCAGGGCGACCAGCCGGCCCGCGGCCAGGTCGGCCGTCGCGGCGAACCGGACCGCCAGCGCGATCCCGTCGCTGCGCTTGGTCTCCTCGAGTGCCGCTGCGTCGCTCTGGAAGATCCGTTGGTGCGACTCGGGCACCGCGAGGTGCCGCAGCATCCACGGGACCACCCCGTCCTCGCCGGCCGCGGACGGCCCGAGCATCCAGGTGTGCTCGCGCGCCTGGGGCGCGGTGACGGTGCGGCCGGCCAGTGGATGACCGGGCGCGACCACGGCGAGCACGTCGTAGTTGAGGAACGGCTTGCTCGTCAGCTCGTCCGGCAGCCGGCTCGGGGCCGGGCCGATCGCGATGTCCACCGTGCGGCCGGCCAGCAGCGCCGCGAACTGGTTGGTCTGCCGCACGCTGAGCTCGACGTCGAGGTCGTCGGCGCGGCTCGCGAACAGCTCGATCAGACCGGGGGCGGCGTGCTCGGCGAACATGGCGGAGGCCGCCACCCGCAGCAGCCGCCGGCCGTTCCCGGCCTGGCTGACCTCGCGGACGGTGCGGTCCTGGAGGCCCAGGATCTCCACCGCACGGCTCGCCAGCCGGAGGCCGCCCGGTGTGAACGCCAGCCCGGAGGCCGTCCGGGTGAACAGGCGGTCGTCCAGCTCACGGCGCAGCTGTCCGACGTGCATGGAGACGGCGGCCTCGCTCACCGCGAGCTCGTCGGCCGCGGCCTTGACGGACCCCAGCCGGACCACGCACGCGAACGCCTTGAGCTGCGTGGGGGTCACGCTCGCACTCTACGACCGGCGGACCGCGTGCGCGGCGGGTTCGCTCAGACCGTGCGGACCAGCCGGACGAGCGCGTCGTACGCCGTTCGGGACTCGTCGCCCTCGTGCGTGTGCGCCGGGTCGGCCGCCGGGACGAGGCGCTCCACGCGCTCGGCCCTCTCGACGTCGAAGCGCTCGCCGTCGAGGTCGGCCAGCACCTCCTCGGCCGTGAAGAGCACCTCGGGGGAGGTCGGGCCGCCCGTGCCCTCGGTGAGGTTGGTCGAGTCGTGCGCCACGAGGAGGAAGGTGCCGCCCACGCGCAACGAGCCGAACGCCTCGCCGTACGGCGGTGCGCCGCTCGTCCTCGGTGAGCTGGAGGTAGGCCAGCAGCACGAGGTCGTAGGGCACCGGCCCGGGTTCGTAGGTCAGCACGTCCGCGTGCACCCAGTCGACGTGCAGGTCGCGTCCGCGCTCGTGCCGCTCCTGCAGGGCCCGGCCCTTGTCGAGGCCGGCCAGCGAGAAGTCGACGGCCGTGACCTCCCAGCCGCGGTCGGCCAGCCACAGCGCGTTGCGGCCCTCGCCGGCGGCCAGGTCGAGGGCGCGGCCGGGCTTCAGCTCCTCCAGCTCCGACGCCACGAACTGGTTGGGCGTCGCCGACCACACCAGCTCGCTGGCGGCGTACCTCTCGTCCCACGCACGTGCGTCCATGAGGTGAGGCTAGTGCCGCTGCTCAGGCCTCGGGGGAGCCGCCGTTCTGCTGCGCCGCGACGGCGGCGTGCACCTCGGTCATGTCGAGGCCCTTGACGGCCCCGATCAGCTCGTCGAGCGCCTGCGGGGGAAGGGCGCCGGGCTGCGAGAAGACCAGCACGCCCTCGCGGAACGCCATCAGCGTCGGGATCGAGGTGATGTTGGCGGCGCTGGCCAGGGCCTGCTCGGCCTCGGTGTCCACCTTGGCGAACACGACGTCCGGGTTGGCCTCCGACGCCTTCTCGAAGGTGGGCGCGAACTGGCGGCAGGGGCCGCACCATTCCGCCCAGAAGTCCACGAGGACGATGTCGTTGTCCGCCACGGTCTTCTCGAATGCGTCTGCGGTGAGCTCGGTCGTTGCCACGGTGTGGATCCCTCGTCTCTGGTTGGTGTCACCCGCCCCAACACCTCCGACGTCGCGGTTCTTCCCGGCAGGCCGTGTGCAACGGTGGATGCATGGCAAACCGTCTGCGCGACGCCACGAGCCCCTACCTGCTCCAGCACGCCGAGAACCCCGTCGACTGGTGGGAGTGGTCGCCCGAGGCGTTCGAGGAGGCCCGCCGGCGCGACGTGCCGGTGCTGCTGTCGGTCGGGTACGCCGCGTGCCACTGGTGCCACGTGATGGCCCACGAGTCCTTCGAGGACGAGGCCACGGCGGCGTACATGAACGACCACTACGTCAACATCAAGGTGGACCGCGAGGAACGCCCCGACGTCGACGCCGTCTACATGTCCGCGACGACCGCGATGACCGGCCAGGGTGGCTGGCCGATGACCGTCGTGCTCAACCACGCGGGCGAGCCGTTCTTCGCGGGGACCTACTTCCCGGACCAGCCACGACAGGGCCAGCCGGCCTTCCGGCAGGTGCTGGAGGCGCTCTCGGACGCGTGGACCAAGCGCCGCGACGAGGTGACCACGGTCGCCTCCGACGTGGCCGGGCACCTGCGCCAGGAGGTCGCGCTGTCCGGCGAGGAGCCGCTCGACGCGGACCTGCTCGCCGGTGCCGTGCGCAGCCTGGCCGGGGACTTCGACGCCACCAACGGCGGCTTCGGGACCGCGCCCAAGTTCCCGCCCTCGATGGTGCTCGAGTTCCTGCTGAGGCACGCCGCCAGGACGGGTTCGCCGAACGCGTCCGGGATGGCCGACCAGACCCTGCGGGCGATGGCGCGCGGCGGCATGCTACGACCAGCTCGCCGGCGGCTTCGCCCGCTACTCCGTGGACCGGGGCTGGGTGGTGCCGCACTTCGAGAAGATGCTCTACGACAACGCCCAGCTGCTCGGTGTCTACGCCCGCTGGTGGCGGCAGACCGGCGACCCGCTCGGCGAGCGCGTCGCGCGGCAGACCGCCGACTTCCTGCTGCGCCGAGCTGCGCACCGACCAGGGCGGCTTCGCGTCCGCCCTCGACGCCGACACCGAGGGCGTCGAGGGGAGGTTCTACGTCTGGACGCCCGCTCAGCTCGTCGAGGTGCTCGGCGCCGACGACGGCGCCTGGGCCGCGCAGCTGCTGGAGGTCACGGACGCCGGCACCTTCGAGCACGGTCAGTCCACGCTCCAGCTGCGCGCGGACCCGGACGACCCGGCACGGTGGGAGTCGGTCCGCGCCCGCCTGCTGGAGGCCCGGGCGACCCGGACCCGGCCGGCCCGTGACGACAAGGTGGTCGCGGCCTGGAACGGGCTCGCCGCCGCCTCGCTCGCCGAGGCGGGCGCGCTGCTCGGGGAGCAGAGGTACGTCGACGCCGCCGTCGACGCGATGCGGCTCGTCGTCGACCTCCACCTCGACGGACGCACGCTGCGCCGCGTCTCCCGGGACGGCGTGGTCGGCCGGCACGCCGGGGTGCTGGAGGACTACGCCTGCGTCGCGCAGGGTGCCCTCGCGCTGCTCTCGGCGACCGGCGACGTGACCTGGCTGTGGACCGCACGCACCCTGCTCGACGTCGCGCATGTCGATGTTCGCGGCGGGCGACGGCGGGTTCTTCGACACGGCGGAGGACGCCGAGCGGCTGCTGTCCCGGCCGCGCGACCCGTCCGACAACGCCAGCCCGTCCGGCCAGTCCGCGCTGGTGCACGCGCTGCTCGGCTACGCCGCGGTGACCGGCTCGGGTCGGCACCGCGACGCGGCCGAGGGCGGCGCTGCGCAACGTCCGCACGCTGGCCGAGCGGGTGCCGCGGTTCGCCGGCTGGTCGCTGGCCGCAGCGGAGGCGGCGCTCGCCGGGCCGCTGGAGGTCGCGGTGGTCGGCGTCGACGGCGACCCCGACCGGGACGAGCTGGCCCGGGTGGCCCGGCGCCTGCTCGAGCCCCGGCCTGGTCGTGGTCGTGGGGGAGCCGTCCGACGTCGGCCCCCGGGGAGACCGACGACCCAGGGACGGTGCCGCTGCTCGCCGGCCGCGGACTGGTCGACGGACGCGCGGCGGCGTACGTCTGCCGGGGCATGGTCTGCGACCGCCCGGTCACCGACCCGGCCGACCTCGCCGGGCTGCTGCGCCGCTGACCCCGGCCGGGACGGTCAGCGCAGGGAGTACGTCGCGAGGGAGACGCCGACGTAGTGCGCGGCGAACGCCGCGATCGTCAGGGTGTGGAACACCTCGTGGAAGCCGAACCAGCGCGGGAACGGGTTGGGCCTCTTGAAGCCGTAGACGACGCCGCCCAGCGTGTAGAGGCCGCCGCCGACGGCCATCAGCACCAGCACCGCGGTGCTGCCGTTCTGCACGAAGTCGCCGAAGTAGAACACCGCCGCCCAGCCGAGGGCGATGTAGATCGGGGTGTACAGCCAGCGCGGGGCGTCGTTCCAGAACACCCGGAACAGCACGCCCAGGATCGCTCCGGTCCACACGACGCTGAGCAGCACCACCCGCTCGCTGCCGTGCAGCAGGATCAGCGTGAACGGCGTGTAGCTGCCCGCGATCAGCAGGAAGATGTTGGCGTGGTCGAAGCGGCGCAGGAACCGCCACACGCGCGGGCTCCACGTGCCGCGGTGGTAGATCCCGGAGACCGTGAACAGCACGAGCGCCGACGTCGCGAAGACGGCCGAGCCGATCCGGGTCGTGGCGGTCGGGGAGAGGACCACGAGCACGATGCCTGCGGCCAGGGTCAGCGGAGCGCTGGCGGCGTGCATCCAGCCGCGCAGCTTGGGCTTGACCTCGTCCAGGGTCTCGCGCACCTGTTCGCCGATGCGCTCGGTGACACCGGCCGTGGCGGTGACGAAGCGTTCGGTGCGGGGGCTCATTCGTCCAACGGTAGCGGCGAGGAGGGCACTTCTCCGCGCTGAGCGCGAGTAAGGTTGCTCACCGTGGCGGACTGGAAGAGCGGGCTCCGACGGGTGCTCTACCCGGCCTACGAAGCACGCCTCGCCCGCCGCCTCCCCGCCGACCGGGTGCCCAAGCACGTCGGCGTGATGCTCGACGGCAACCGCCGCTGGGCCAAGGCCGTCGGCCAGGACGCCGAGCACGGTCACCGGGCGGGCGCCGCGAACATCTCGCCGCTGCTGCAGTGGTGCGACGAGCTCGGTGTGGAGGTCGTCACGCTGTGGCTGCTGTCCACCGACAACCTCAACCGTCCCTCCGCCGAGCTGCGCCAGCTGCTGGTGATCATCGAGGAGGTCGTCGCCAGCCTCGCCGCCGAGGGCCGCTGGCGGCTCAACCCGGTCGGCGCGCTCGACCTGCTGCCCGCGGAGACGGCGCGTCGCCTCAAGGAGGCCGCCGACGAGACCCGCGACATCGACGGCGTCATCGTGAACATCGCCGTGGGGTACGGCGGCCGGCGCGAGATCGCCGACGCCGTCCGCTCCCTGCTCCAGGAGCACGCCTCGAAGGGTACGTCGATCGAGGAGCTCGCCGAGATCCTCGACGTCGAGCACATCGGGGAGCACCTCTACACCAAGGGCCAGCCCGACCCCGACCTGGTGATCCGCACGTCGGGCGAGCAGCGGCTCGGTGGCTTCCTGCTCTGGCAGAGCGCACACAGCGAGTTCTACTTCTGCGAGGCGTACTGGCCGGACTTCCGGCGCGTGGACTTCCTGCGCGCGGTCCGGGCCTACGCCGACCGCGAGCGTCGCTTCGGGGCGTAGGCCCCGATTCTTAACCCGGCCGTCATCACGCGTGCTGGCGTGTCGCCCCGGATCGACGTGCCGGGAGGCTTACTTTTCCAGGGACGCCAGGTGGGGAAGCCAGGCGTCTCGGGAGGCCCGATCGTGAGCAATCGCGACCTAGCTCGACACCGGAGATCCGGACGTCCGCACTCGGACGTCCGGAGCCCGGTCCCGGTCCGTCAGAGTGATCTAACAGGACCGGGCGCGAGTGCGCGTGTCGGTCTGCGAGGGGTAACCGTGGCTGCAAGCAAGAGCTCCACCTCGTCTTCGAACGGGTCCACCACGAGCACGACCACGACTGCGACCGGGCGACGGGCGGCCCGCGCGGCCGCTCCTCGACCGGGCACCCGCACCTACGTCCTGGACACCAGCGTCCTGCTCGCCGACCCGGGCGCGCTCGGCCGCTTCGACGAGCACGAGGTCGTCCTCCCGGTCGTGGTCATCACCGAGCTGGAGGGCAAGCGCAACCACCCCGAGCTCGGCTACTTCGCCCGGGCCGCGCTGCGCGCGCTCGACGAGCTGCGCGTGCTGCACGGCCGGCTGGACGAGCCGGTGCCCGTCGGCGAGGCCGGCGGCACCATCCGGGTCGAGCTCAACCACACGGACCCCACCTCCCTGCCGTCCGGGTTCCGGCTGGGGGACAACGACTCCCGGATCCTGGCGGTCGCCAACAACCTCGCGGAGGAGGGCTACGAGGTCACCCTGGTCTCCAAGGACCTGCCGATGCGGATCAAGGCGTCCGCGGTCGGCCTCGACGCGCAGGAGTACCTCGCCGAGCTGGCCGCCGAGTCCGGCTGGACCGGCATGGCCGAGCTGGAGGTGGCCGCGGCCGACCTCGACGAGCTGTACGACGACGGGGTCATCGAGCTCGAGGCCGCCCGCGACCTGCCCTGCCACACCGGGCTGGTGCTGCTGTCCGACCGGGGCAGCGCCCTGGGTCGGGTGAAGGCCGACAAGAGCGTGCACCTGGTCCGCGGTGACGCCAGCGCGTTCGGCATCCACGGCCGCTCGGCGGAGCAGCGGATCGCCCTGGAGACGCTGCTGGACCCGGAGGTCGGGATCGTGTCCCTCGGCGGCCGGGCGGGCACGGGCAAGTCCGCGATGGCGCTGTGCGCCGGGCTGGAGGCGGTGATGGAGCGCCGTCAGCACAAGAAGGTCGTGGTGTTCCGCCCCCTGTTCGCGGTCGGCGGCCAGGAGCTCGGCTACCTCCCCGGCAACGAGAACGAGAAGATGTCGCCCTGGGGCCAGGCCGTCTTCGACACGCTGGGCGCGCTGACCACGCCGGACGTGATCGACGAGGTCCTCGACCGGGGGATGCTCGAGGTGCTCCCGCTGACCCACATCCGCGGTCGCTCCCTGCACGACGCGTTCGTGATCGTCGACGAGGCGCAGTCGCTCGAGCGCAACGTGCTGCTGACGGTGCTGTCCCGCATCGGCGCCAACTCCAAGGTCGTGCTGACCCACGACGTCGCGCAGCGCGACAACCTCCGGGTGGGCCGGCACGACGGCGTGGTCGCGGTGGTCGAGAAGCTCAAGGGGCACCCGCTGTTCGCGCACGTGACGCTACCCGCTCCGAGCGCTCGCCCATCGCGGCGCTCGTCACGGAGATGCTGGAGAGCGTCGTCCTGTAACGATCCGGACACGGCCGGGCCCTCCCGTCGTACGTCGGGAGGGCGGGAGGACCCGCCGCATCGTGTCGTCTGGGGCTGCTGGGGCGGCCGGTGAACGCCCGCTCAGAGCCGTTCGGGCGGGAAATATCTTCGTTCGGGCGTGTATGTGCCCAGGTGAGACCCCTTGTCTCGACCCGTGGACATTCCGCCCTGCCCGGAACACCGCGGGGCCGCATGTCGTGGACACCCGGGCGGGGGAGCGGTAGAAACAGCCTGTTCACCCCGTGTGGTCGCCATCACATGCCAGACGGGGTGCGCACCCGACACGAGCGAAGGGAGCCGCACATGCGGCGCAAGGCAATGGCTGTCGCGGTGGCAGCCACCACATTCTTCGGGCTGGCCGCCTGTGGAGGCGGTGGGGACAGCGGTTCCTCATCCGACTCCACGAAGATCGAAGGCGTCGGCCCGATCACCCTGGTCCAGGGCAAGGACACCTCGGGCTTCGTCCAGGGCGTCCTCGACGACTGGAACAAGGACCACCCGGACGAGAAGGCCCGGCTGATCGAGCTCCCGCAGGACGCGGACTCGCAGCGGGAGAAGATGATCCAGAACGCCCAGACCAAGTCCGACGCCTATGACGTGCTCTCCACCGACGTGGTGTGGACCTCCGAGTTCGCGGCCAACCGCGTCCTCATCCCGCTCCCCGAGAGCGAGTTCCCGCTCGACACGATGCTGAAGCCGGTCATCGACACCACGAAGTACCTCGGCAAGATGTACGCAGCCCCGTCCACCTCCGACGGCGGCATGCTCTACTACCGCACCGACCTGCTGAAGGCCGCCGGCATCTCCGACCCGCCGCAGACGTGGCAGGAGCTGATCGACGACTGCAAGAAGATCCAGGCCACGCCGCAGGGCAAGGGCGTCGGCTGCTACGCCGGCCAGTTCGAGAAGTACGAAGGCCTCACCGTCAACGCCTCCGAGGTCATCAACGGTGCGGGTGGTGAGGTGACCGACGACAACGGCAAGCCGAACGTCGACACCCCCGAGGCTGCCGCGGGTCTGGACTTCCTGGCCAAGGGCTTCACCGATGGCTACATCCCCAAGGAGGCCATCACCTACAAGGAGGAGGAAGGGCGCGCGGCGTTCCAGGCCGGCAAGCTCATCTTCCACCGGCAGTGGCCCTACATCTACAACCTGGCCAACGGTGACGAGGGCACCAAGGTGAAGGGCAAGTTCGCTGTCGCCCCGCTGCCCGGCAAGGACGGCCCTGGTGCCTCCAGCCTCGGTGGTCACAACTTCGGGATCTCGACGTACTCCAAGAACAAGAAGAGCGCCCTGGACTTCATCAAGTTCATGACGAGTGAGGACCGGCAGCGCAAGAACCTCGAGCTCGCTTCGCAGGCACCGACGATCGCGTCGCTGTACGACGACAAGGCGCTCATCGAGAAGTACCCGTACCTCCCGACGCTGCGCGACTCGATCAACAACGCGGTCCCGCGGCCCAAGGTGGTGCGCTACGGCGACGCCTCCACGGCCATCCAGGACGCGGCCTACGCGGCGCTGACGGGCACGAAGAGCTCGGCCGACGCACTCGCTGACCTCCAGACGCAGCTGGAGGACATCACCAAGTAGTAGCCCCGCGTCAGTCTCGGCTGACGCGTCCGTGTCGGTGGGGTGACGGCCAGTCACCGTCACCCCACCGCACGACCTAGGAGGGAACATGGCAGTTGCTGCACCCGCCCCGGCGGGCTCGAAGACCCCTAAGAAGGTCAAGGAGTGGAAGTCTCCTGATGAGGGGCAGGGGAAGCTGGCAGCGTTCATGCTGTCCCCGACCATGCTGGTCCTGCTGCTGGTGATCGGGCTCCCGATCCTCGCCGGCATCCGCCAGTCCTTCTACACCTCTGGCGGAATCGACGCGAACGGGTTCGTCGTCGAGGGCGACCAGTTCAACGGGCTCAAGAACTACACGGCGATCTTCTCCGGCGCCGAGTGCCGACCGGTTCTGGAACGCCTTCTACGTCACCACCTTCTTCACCGTCGTCTGCGTCATCATCGAGGTCATCATCGGCGTCGCGATGGCGCTGATCATGAACCGTGCGTTCAAGGGCCGCAGCCTGATCCGGGCCAGCATCCTGGTGCCGTGGGCGATCCCCACGGTCGTCTCGGCCGTGCTCTGGAAGTGGATCTTCAACGCCAACGGCGTCGCCAACGAGATCCTCAACACCCAGGTGCTGTGGTCGACCGACGGCATCCAGGCCCAGATGGCCGTGATCATCGCGGACACCTGGAAGACCGCGCCGTTCATCGGCCTGCTGGTGCTCGCCGGACTCCAGGTCATCCCGGAGGAGGTCTACGAGGCGGCCAAGATCGACGGCTCGTCGGCGTGGAACTCGTTCGTGCACATCACGCTGCCGCTGGTGAAGCCGGCGCTGCTGGTGGCGGTGCTGTTCCGCATCCTCGACAACCTGCGCATGTTCGACCTGCCCTACGTGCTGATCGGCAAGGGCAAACCGAGCGTGGAGACGTTGTCGATCCTCGCTCAACAGGAGAGCGTCAACACCAGATACGGGCCAGCAGCGGCGTACTCCGTGCTGCTGTTCATCTATCTGGTGATCGTGGCCTACGCCTTCATCAAGCTGCTCGGCGCCGACGTGATCGGCGACGCCGCCGGCAAGCCGAAGAAGAAGGTCAAGGGCCAGCCGAAGTCCAAGATCGGCCGCAGCGTCGCGAAGGGAGACAGGCCGTGAGCACCGAAGCACCCTCGGCGCCGAGCCAGGCGGACAACAAGGTCGCCGACGCCCCGCCGCCACGCAAGGTCAAGCCCGCCACCGCCGGTGGGGACCGGGCCAAGAAGTTCGCCGTCTACGCGGGCATCACGCTGATCATCATCTACTGCCTCGCGCCGTTCTACTGGATGATCGTGTCCAGCCTGCGCAAGACGGCGGAGATCTTCGAGATGACGGCGTTGCCGTCCCCGCCGTCGATGGAGAACTACTCCTCGGTCTTCGACCCGGTCAACAACTTCGGCCGGGCCCTGGTGAACAGCATCATCGTCGCCGGAACGACCACGGTGGCGGTGCTGATCATCGGCGTCTTCGCGGCGTACGCCCTGGCTCGGCTCGACTTCCGGGGCAAGAACCTCGCCCTGAGCGCGATCATCGCGACGTCGATGTTCCCGGGCATCGCCCTCGTCGTGCCGCTGCTGAAGATCTTCACCGACATCGGCTGGATCAACACCTACCAGGCGCTGATCCTGCCCAGCATGTCGTTCGCGCTGCCGCTGTCGGTGTGGAACCTGACCGCGTTCTTCCGGCAGATGCCGCAGGAGCTCGAGCAGGCCGCCATGGTCGACGGCTGCACGCAGTGGCAGGCCTTCCGCAAGGTGATCATCCCGCTCGCCGCACCCGGCGTCTTCACGACCGCGATCATCGCGTTCGTGGCCGCGTGGAACGAGTTCATCATCGCCCTGACGATGACGAACAAGTCCGACTACTTCACCGCGGTCGTGGCGATCTCGCAGTTCCAGGGCAAGACCGGACGCGACATCCCGGTCGGCAGCCAGATGGCCGCGGGCGTGATCCTCACGATCCCGCTGATCATCATGGTGCTCGCCTTCCAGCGTCGCATCGTGAGCGGTCTGACCGCGGGTGGCGTGAAGTAGCGCCACCGTCCTCGCACGTCGAAGCGCCCCGCAGCCGTCCCGGTTGCGGGGCGCTCGACGTTTCGCCGGTCTCCGGTTGGTTAGGTTGGACGCATGGCCCACGACAACCCCGAGGACTGGTGGCGCGACGCCGTCATCTACCAGGTCTACATCCGCAGCTTCGCCGACGGGGACGGCGACGGCCTCGGTGACATCGCCGGCATCCGGTCCCGGCTGCCCTACCTCGCAGATCTCGGGGTCGACGCCGTGTGGATCAACCCGTGGTACCCGTCCCCGATGGCCGACGCGGGGTACGACGTCTCCGACTACCGCGCGGTGGAGCCCCGGTTCGGGTCGTTGCAGGACGCCGAGGCCCTCATCGCAGAGGCCCACGAGCACGGCCTGCGGGTGCTGCTCGACATCGTCCCGAACCACAGCTCCGACCAGCACCCGTGGTTCGTCGAGGCACTGGCCGCCGGCCCGGGCTCGCCCGAGCGCGAGCGCTACGTCTTCCGGGCCGGCGGCGGACCCGACGGAGCCGAGCCGCCGAACGCCTGGCAGAGCGTGTTCGGTGGACCGGCGTGGGAGCGGGTGACCGAGGCCGACGGCACTCCCGGTGAGTGGTACCTCCACCTCTTCGCCCCGGAGCAGCCCGACTTCAACTGGGAGAACCCCGAGGTCCACGCCGACTTCGAGGAGACCCTGCGCTTCTGGTTCGACCGCGGCGTGGACGGCTTCCGCATCGACGTGGCGCACTCGCTCTTCAAGGAGCCCGGGCTGCCCGACGCGGCGGACATGGAGTGGCCCCGCCAGCCGGTCGAGGTGGACGGCGTCTTCGAGCGCTCGCCGTGGCAGCCGCACCCGTTCTGGGACCGCGACGAGGTGCACGACGTCTACCGCGCCTGGCGCAAGCTCGCGGACTCCTACGACCCGCCGCGGGTGTTCGTCGGCGAGGCCTGGGTCGACGAGCCGGAGCGGCTGGCCCGCTACGTGCGCGGGGACGAGCTGCACACGACGTTCAACTTCCCCTACCTCGTGTCCGCCTGGGACGCGCGGTCGCTCCGGCACGCGGCCACCGAGACCCTGGACGTGCTGGACGCCGTGGGCGCCCCGGCCACCTGGGTGCTGTCCAACCACGACGTCACGCGCCACGTGTCGCGCTACGCCCGGGACCAGCAGGCGCAGGCCCACCCCCTGCAGGGGCTGTTCGGCCGGCCGGCCGACCTCGAGCTCGGCACCCGCCGGGCCCGAGCTGCACTGCTGCTGACGCTGGCCCTGCCGGGCGGCGCCTACGTCTACCAGGGCGAGGAGCTCGGGCTGCCCGAGGTCGAGGACCTGCCCGAGGAGGTGCTGGACGACCCGACCTGGGAGCGGTCCGGTCACACCGAGCGCGGCCGCGACGGCTGCCGCGTGCCGATCCCGTGGTCCGGGTCCGCGCCGCCCTACGGCTTCAGCCCGGAGGGCAGCGACGCGGAGCCCTGGCTGCCGCAACCTGCGGACTGGGCGCCTCTCACCGTCGAGGCGGAGACCGGAGACCCGGGCTCGATGCTCGAGCTCTACCGCACGGCGCTGCGGCTGCGCCGCGAGACAGTCCCGGCTTCGGGGACGGTTCGCTGGAGCTGGCTCGAGCTGCCCGAGGGCGTCCTCGGGTTCACGCGCGAGCCGGGGCTGGCCTGCGTGGTGAACGTGTCGGCGGCGCATGCCGAGCTGCCGACGGGGTACGACGTGCTCCTCACCAGTGACGAGCTGGTCGACGGAGGGCTCCCCGGCGCCACCGCCGCGTGGCTCCAGCGTCACTGAGGTCACACAGGCCCCACAGGTCACAGGGCGTCGTGGGTGATCCACATCACCCGGATGTCGGGTTTGCGAATCCCGGCCACATATTGGACAGTGGGTGACTTCGTCGCGGTCAGGTCGGGGGGTCTGACGCGGCGCCGTCCTCCCGTAGTCGACGTCTGTGAGTCCCTCTGTGCCCCGACGTGAGTCGTACGTCCCGAAGCACCGTGGCCCCCTGGCCGAGCCGACCCTGAAGAAGGGCATCCGCAAGTCCGTGCTGTTCTCGGGCGTGGCGGTGGCCGCGACCGGCATCGCCGTCTCCTCCGGCATCCTGATGAAGAGCGAGGGCCCCGGCAACGCCGCGTCCGCCGCGCTGGCCTCGGCCAACCTCGGCCAGCGGCCGCCCCTCCGCCGGCGGGCTGGACGCCGCTCGCCGCCGCCCGCTCGGCGACCGCCGCGCCACCGCGTCGCGCTCGGACCGCCGCACCACGGTCGACGCCGTCAAGGCCTCGGCACTCAACCAGGACTCGGGCGGCCAGGTCACCGAGACCGAGGACCTCACCAACCAGGACCCGCGCACCATCGCCCGGGCGATGCTCCCGGACTTCGGCTTCGGCAGCGACCAGTTCTCCTGCCTCGACTCGCTCTACGTGAGCGAGAGCGGCTGGAACGTGCACGCGGACAACCCGTCGTCCTCCGCCTACGGCATCCCTCAGGCGCTCCCGGGCTCGAAGATGGCCACGGCCGGCTCGGACTGGGCAGAACAACGCGGCCACCCAGATCCGCTGGGGCCTCGGCTACATCAAGGGCAGCTACGGCACCCCGTGCGGCGCCTGGTCCTTCAAGCAGGGCCACAACTGGTACTGAGCAGCCGTTCCTCGCGACGACTACGGGTGGGTCATGCTCGCCACGTCGAGCGCCTCGTCGAGCTGCGTCTCGGTCAGGTCGCCCCTCTCGACGTACCCCAGCTCGAGAACGACCTCACGGATGGTCTTCTCCTCCGCCAGCGCCAGCTTGGCGACCTTGGCGGCGTTCTCGTAGCCGATGTAGCGGTTGAGCGGCGTCACGACCGAGGGTGAGGACTCGGCGTAGGTCCGCATCCGGTCCACGTTGGCCGTGATGCCGGCGATGCACCGGTCGGCGAGCAGCCGGCTGCTGGTCGACAGCAGCCGGATCGACTCGAGCAGGTTGCGCGCGAGCACCGGCATCATCACGTTGAGCTCGAAGCTCCCGCTCGCTCCCGCGACGGTCACCGCGGTGTCGTTGCCGATCACCTGCGCGCACACCATCAGCGTGGCCTCGGGCAGCACCGGGTTGACCTTGCCGGGCATGATGCTCGACCCCGGCTGGAGGTCCGGCAGGTTGATCTCGGCGAGGCCGGTGCGCGGCCCGGACGCCATCCACCGCAGGTCGTTGCAGAGCTTGGTGAGGCCGACCGCGATCGTCTTGAGCTGGCCCGAGAGCTCGACCAGGCCGTCCCGCGCGCCCTGAGCCTCGAAGTGGTCGCGGGCCTCGGTGAAGGGCAGGCCCGTGGCCGACGCGAGCTCCTCGATGACCGCCGCCGAGAACCCCTTGGGCGTGTTGATGCCGGTGCCGACCGCCGTTCCCCCGAGCGGCAGCTCCGCGACCCGCGGGAGCGACGCCTCGAGGCGTTCGATGCCGTAGCGCATCGCGGCCGCGTAGCCACCCAGCTCCTGGCCGAGCATCACCGGCGTCGCGTCCATCAGGTGCGTGCGTCCCGACTTCACCACGTCGGCGAACTCGGACGCCTTGGTCTCCAGCGTGGTCGCGAGGTGGTCGAGCGCCGGGACCAGCTGCTGGACGGTGGCGGTCGTCGCCGCGACGTGGATCGACGTCGGGAAGGTGTCGTTGCTGGACTGGCTGGCGTTCACGTGGTCGTTGGGGTGTACGTCGACCCCGGCCTGCGCAGCGAGCGAGGCGAGCACCTCGTTCATGTTCATGTTCGACGACGTGCCCGACCCGGTCTGGAATACGTCGATCGGGAAGGCGTCCAGGTGCTGCCCGTCGACGATCCGGGCTGCCGCGTCCTGGATGGCGCCGGCCTGCTCGACGGTGATGACGCCCAGCTGGGCGTTGACCTTGGCGGCCGCCGCCTTGACCCGGGCCATCGCCGCGACGTGCTCCCCCTCCAGCGTCGTACCGCTGATCGGGAAGTTCTCCACCGCGCGTTGGGTCTGGGCCCTCCACAGCGCGTCCTGGGGGACCTCGACCTCGCCCATGCTGTCGTGCTCGATGCGGTATCCGTCCATCATCGGAGGCTACCCCGGCGAACGCCGAAGGACCCCCGACGCCTGAGGCGCCGGGGGTCCCGCTATCGGTGGTGTCGGTCCGCGGGGTTACCCGTTGGCCACCGTGAACGGACCGGCGATCCCACCGCCGGAGGACTTCACGAAGATCCTGCCGGGGTTGCCGGTCGGGACGTTCGTGCGCAGGCGGATGCTGAAGTCGCCGATCCCCGGCGGGGCGGCCGCGACGACAGCTGCGCTGGCACCGGCGATGGCTGCACCCTGCGAGCCATCCGCGTTGACCCGGAGGACCGTGACCGTGGCGCCGACCTGGGAGCCGGTTCCGACGACCCGGAAGTCACCCGCCTTCCACCTGGCCGACGTGATCGAGACCCGGTCCGTCAGGACGTCCGTCTTCTTGGTGAGCTTGGTGGACTCAGCGCTCGACCCAGCCGCGTTCTTGGCCGCGACCGAGAACAGGTACGTCGTGTTTGGGTTGAGCCCGGTCACCGTCTGGTTCGCCACCGAGGTGACCGGCGGCTGCGCGGCTAGGGCCACACCCAGAGCGTCGTACACCTTGACCTGGTAGCCGTCCGCGCCGGTGACCGCGTTCCAGGTCAGGGCGACGGAGTTCTGGGTCGCCGTGCCGGCCAGACCGCCCGGGGTTCCGGGCAGGGCCACCGTCACCGGCTTGTAGAAGCCACTCGCCTCCACGTGGTTGCCCGCCTGGTCGAACGCCGCCACGTTGAGCTCGGTCGGTGCCGTGATCGGGATCGATGCGCCGGCAGCCAACAGCTGCGCGTTGTCGCTGGGCGCGTCGCCGAGGATCGCCGGCGAGCCGTCGGTGGTGAAGAAGACCTGCCCGTTGCTGGCGACATCCACCGAGTTCCGCTCGACGGCAGTGGCGAGGCTCGCGCCACCCGCCGGTGTCAGCGCGACAGTCGGCAGGGTCGTGTCCGCGGCGCCACCCATGGTGAACGGGACGCTCATCTTCAGGCCGGCCTGCGACCGGACCTCGAAGGTGTACTCAGCCGTGGCGTCGAGACCGGTGAGCGTGGTCTGGGTGGCCGCGGTGCCGAGCCGGACGCCCGTCACGCTCTGCGTGGCGGTGTTGATCGCCTCGATGCTGTAGCCGGTGACCGCGTCTGCGCCGGGCTGTGGCGCCACGGGCGTCCACTTCACCGTCGCGGTGGTCTTGTCGGACGCGGGACGGACCGCCGAGGCGGTGCCGGCAGGTGCGGCCTGGTTGCCCGGACCCTGGGGGCAGCCGCCCATGCCGGGGCCGCCGGCCTCGCCGAACTCGGCGATGGTCAGACCCTGTCGGTTGCCGTCGGGGTCCTGGACCTGCCAGTTCATCGCCCGCTCCCCGAGGTCCGCGGCCGCAGCGATCTCAGCGGTGGCGGGGTCGTCGAAGACGTACGTGGCAACGAACTTGTCGGTGCCCGCAAGGTACTCGAGCCCGGAGCTGTAGCCACCCCGCGCTGCGGGCGTCAGCGGACCGGGCAGCGCCCGGATGTCCCGCTTGGCCACGTCGGTGTCGACGAGGTCCGGGTTGATGATGCGCTGCTCGATGAAGTCGCGGTTGACCTCGGGGCCCACGGTGCCCTCGACCGTCAGCGTGCTCCCGTTGAGGGTCATGTCCTTGGACACGGTGGCAGAGGAGGTGGTGGTCTCGTCCTGCGAGCCGTCTGGGAAGCTGATGGAGACGACGTCACCGGCCTGGATGTCCGGGGTGACGTCCATCGTGGTGCCAGCACCCCAGCAGACGCCGCCGGGGTGGTTGACCTCGAAGGCGACGTCGGTGCCGGAGACGACCGCCTTCGCGGACCCCATCACTGTCCCGCCCCGGGTGACCGTCAGAGTAGCCGTCTCGCCCTTGTGGGCGGAGTACCCCTCGATCGAGACGAAGTCCCGGTCGGGGAACACCACCACGTTGTTGGGGAAGACGGCTACGGCTGCCGACGCTGTCGGCACGTTCACGAGCATGCTGGCGGCGAGACCTGCTGTGGTCCCCACCCCCAGCGCGATGCGCGCCGCACGGCGACGCCTGTCCTTTGCTTGATGCATGGTCTGGCTCCCTTGGCCGCTGTCAAGATGCCCCCGGTGGCCCCCAGAGGACATGTGTCGAGATCCCTCGACGCGATCAGGTTGGGTCACCAACCTTGGGAAATACTGGGCGCCTCAGCGACGGGCGAGGTAGAGCCAGTACTGCTCGTCACGGCGCTGCAGGCGGACCTCGAACGGGATCGGCGTCGCGCTGCCGAAGACCTCGGTCAGCTCGCGCTGCAGCGCGGGGGACTGGGACGCCGACCAGACGACGACGGCGCCGCCGGGACGCAGGGCGCCCCGCACGACGTGCAGGAAGTCCGCCTCGTAGACGGCCGCGTTCTCGTCGTACACCAGGAAGCCCGGGCCGTTGTCGACGTCGAGCAGCACCAGGTCGTAGGAGCCCGGGGCGGCCTCGTGGACCGCCTGCCGGATGTCGGCAGCGACGACGGTGAGCCGTTCGTCGGCGAGGAACCCGGGCCCGTGCGGCACCGTCCCGTCCCGCAGCCAGCCGCACCAGGGCCTCCTCCATCTCGACGACGACGAGCCGCTCGACCCGCGGGTCGCCCAGGACCTCGTGGGCCGTGAAGCCGAGCCCGAGTCCGCCGACCAGCACGGCGCGCGGCTCCTCGACCTGCGCCGAGGGCGGCCGTGGCGAGAGCCTGCTCGCTCGCGGTCTCGAGGGTGTCCATCACGAACACGCCGTTGACGCGCAGCTCGACGACCGGTGCCGCCTCCGAGTCCGGGTCGTGCCGCTCGCGCAGCACCACCTCACCGCGTTCCGACTCGGCCCGGGCCAGCTCGACGTACTCCATGTCTCCCATGCGTCATCCCCCTAAGTGGCAACAAGCACCAAGCGGATGGTGTCAGACCTTCTCCGCGGAACGGGTGCGGATGGTCAGCGCGACGGGCTTGGCGGTCTCGGCGAAGAAGTCGTTGCCCTTGTCGTCGACGACGATGAAGGCGGGGAAGTCCTCGACGTCGATCTTCCAGACCGCCTCCATGCCGAGCTCGGGGTACTCCAGCACCTCGACGTGCTTGATGCAGTCCTGCGCGAGCCGGGCCGCAGGGCCGCCGATCGACCCGAGGTAGAAGCCGCCGTGCTCCTTGCACGCGTTGGTCACCTTGACCGAGCGGTTGCCCTTGGCCAGCATCACCATCGACCCGCCGGCCGCCTGGAACGCCTCCACGTAGGAGTCCATCCGGCCGGCCGTCGTAGGCCCGAACGACCCGGACGCGTAGCCCGCGGGTGTCTTCGCCGGACCGGCGTAGTAGACCGCGTGGTCCTTGAGGTACTGCGGCATCTCGCCGCCGCCGTCGAGCAGCTCCTGGATCTTCGCGTGCGCGATGTCGCGGGCGACGACAAGTGGGCCGCTCAGCGACAACCGGGTCTTGACCGGGTGCTTCGAGAGCTCGGCGAGGATCTCGGCCATCGGCCGGTTGAGGTCGATCCTCACGACGTCAGCGGACTCGAGGTGCGAGTCGGTGGTCTCGGGCATGTACTTCGCCGGGTCGCGGTCCAGCTCCTCGAGGAAGATGCCGTCGGCGGTGATCTTGCCGAGCGCCTGCCGGTCGGCGGAGCACGACACCGCGATCGCCACGGGGCAGGACGCGCCGTGGCGGGGGAGCCGGACCACGCGGACGTCGTGGCAGAAGTACTTCCCGCCGAACTGCGCACCGATCCCGAACGACTGGGTCAGCTTGAAGACCTCGTCCTCGAGCTCCAGGTCGCGGAACCCGTGCGCGTCCATCGACCCCTCGGTCGGCAGGTTGTCGAGGTAGTGCGCCGACGCGTACTTCGCGGTCTTCAGCGCGAACTCGGCCGACGTACCCCCGATCACCACGGCCAGGTGGTACGGCGGACAGGCGGCCGTGCCCAGCGAGCGGATCTTCTCGTCGAGGAACTCCAGCAGCCGCTTGGGGTTCAGCACCGCCTTCGTCTCCTGGAAGAGGAAGGACTTGTTCGCCGAGCCGCCGCCCTTGGCCATGAAGAGGAACTTGTACTCGGGCTTGTCCGCACGTCCCCGGGGTCGAGTAGAGCTCGATCTGGGCGGGCAGGTTGGTGCCCGTGTTCCTCTCCTCCCACATGGTCAGCGGCGCGAGCTGGGAGTAGCGGAGGTTGAGCTTGGTGTAGGCGTCGTACACGCCCTTGCTGATCCACTCGCCGTCGTCGGCACCGGTCAGCACGCCCTCGGACTTCTTGCCCATCACGATCGCGGTGCCGGTGTCCTGGCACATCGGCAGGACCCCGCCCGCGGAGATGTTGACGTTCTTGAGCAGGTCGAGCGCGACGAAGCGGTCGTTGCCGCTGGCCTCCGGGTCGTCGATGATCCGGCGCAGCTGCGCGAGGTGGGCGGGACGCAGGAAGTGCGCGATGTCGTGCATCGCCTCGGACGTGAGCAGTCGCAGCGCGGCCGGCTCGACCTGGAGGAACGTGCGGCCCCCTGCCTCGAAGGTGCTGACCCCCTCCGTGCTCAGCAGCCGGTAGGGCGTCTCGTCCCGCCCGGTGGGCAGCAGGTCGGAGTAGCGGAAGTCGTCTTCCATCGGGGCGTCGAGACTCACCGGACGGGCTCCTCAGCAGCGGAAATCAGGGCGTCCCGAGGTTAGTCCACGGTGGTTGAATGAGCCCATGGTGGGACAGACGGGTGACCCGGGGCACGAGAGCCGACGCGACCTCCAACGGCCGCCGGACCCCAGCCAGCTCCGCATCTCCGACGACGACCGGCACAAGGTGGCCGAGGTGCTGCGCCAGGCCGCGGGCGAGGGACGGATCGACCTCGACGAGCTCGACCAGCGGCTCGAGGCGACGTACGCCGCGAAGACCTACGGCGAGCTGGTCCCGCTCACCGTCGACCTCCCGGTGGCCGGCCGCCCCCAACCCGTGACCCCGCCGCGGCCGGCCCCGGTCCAGCAGCCGGTCGGTGCCCGCTACTCCGGCTCGGTCGCGATCATGTCCGAGACCAAACGGGTCGGCGCCTGGATCGTCGAGGACCACCACAGCGCGTTCGCGCTGATGGGCAGCGTCGTCCTCGACCTGCGGGAGGCACAGTTCGAGAGCCACGACGTGACCATCAACGCCAGTGCGGTCATGGGCGAGGTCAAGGTGGTCGTCAACGCCGGTACGACGGTCGTGGTCGAGGGTGCGGGCGTGATGGGGGAGTACACCGAGCAGCGACCACGGGTCCCGTTCGACGCCGAGCAGGGCGGCCCCGTCGTACGCCTGCGGGGGTTCGCGCTCATGGGCTCGGTGCACGTCCAGCGCAAGGGCCCGCCGGGTGAGAGCCTGCGCAAGCGACTCGGCTGGGCCGGTCACTGACGGCACGCCCCGGCCATCTCCGGGGCACCGGGCGGCCGCGAAAAATTTGCGTCGTGCGGGAGTGCCTCGTGGGGCAAAAGTTGGGCTACGTTGCGAGTGAACGCCCCGTTCGTTCGGGGCGGGGAGACGGCGCGCTTCCAGCGGCCCGGCCCCACCCCAGTTCGGCTCAGCTCGTCCCGTCACTCGTCGGAGGTGCCGTATGGCCAGAAGAACACTGCGTGTCTCGCTCGTCGCCGCGCTCAGCGTCACCGCGCTGGCCGCGTGCGCGCCGCCGGAGAAGGACTCCGGAAGCACCGCCAGCGACGCCGCCACCGCGACGTCGGTCGACGACCTGGGTGGCATGGACGCACTGGTCAAGGCGGCCGAGAAGGAGGGAGCGCTCAACGTCATCGCGCTCCCGCCGGACTGGGCCAACTACGGCAACATCATCAAGGCCTTCCAGGAGAAGTACCCGAAGATCAAGCTCACCTCGGCGCAGCCCGCTGCGGCCAGCCAGGACGAGATCAACGCGGCGAAGTCCCTGAAGGGCACCGACCGCGCACCCGACGTGTTCGACCTCGGCCAGTCCGTGGCGCTCGCCAACACGGCGATGTTCGCGAAGTACAAGGTGTCCACCTGGGACGACGTCCCCGACGAGTTCAAGGACGCCGACGGCACCTGGGTCAACGACTACGGCGGCTACATGTCCATCGGCTACGACTCGAAGAAGGTGCCCGAGGTCACCGACCTCGACAGCCTGATGGGCCCGGAGTTCAAGGGCAAGGTCGCGCTCAACGGTGACCCGACGCTGGCCGGTGCCGCGTTCAGCGGCGTGATGATGGCCTCGATCGCCAACGGCGGCTCGGCCGACGACATCGCCCCGGGCGTGGACTACTTCAGCGAGCTGAAGAAGGCCGGCAACTTCGTGCCCGTCGACCCGGACCCGGCCACGATCGAGTCCGGCCAGACCCCCGTCGTCATCGACTGGGACTACCTGAACGCGGCCGAGACCGCCAAGCTTCCGAGCTGGAAGGTCGTCGTCCCGGAGAGCGCCGTGGTCGCCGGCTACTACTACCAGGCCGTCAACAAGGACGCTCCGCACCCGGCTGCCGCCCGGCTCTGGGAGGAGTTCCTCTACTCCGACGACGGCCAGAACCTCTGGCTCGGCGGCGGCGCCCGCCCGGTGCGGGCCGACGCGATGGTCAAGGCCGGCACGATCGACAAGACGGCGTACGACGCGCTGCCGCCGGTCAACGGCGACTCCGTCACCCCGACGATCCCGCAGACGGAGAAGGCCACGGCCTACCTGTCGGAGAACTGGGCAAAGGCCGTCGGCGGCTGACGGTGAGGAGGCTCTCGAGGGTCGCACCCTGGGCGGGGCTGCTCCCGTTCCTGGTCTACCTGCTGATCTTCCTGATGGCGCCGACGATCACGGTGGTCGTCGGCGCCTTCCAGGAGGACGGGCGCTTCACCCTGGACAACATCTCGGCGCTCTTCTCCAGCACGCTCCTCACGGTGCTGTGGAAGAGCGTGGTGCTGTCCGGCGTGAGCGCGATCGTGGGTGCGGTCCTCGGCGCCTTCCTCGCCTACCTCCTCGTCACCCGGCCCGCGACCAGCCTCGTGCGGCGCACGGTCACGGCGGCCGCGGGAGTGCTGGCCCAGTTCGGCGGGCTCTCGCTCGCGTTCGCGTTCATCGCGACGCTCGGCTTCAGCGGCGTCGTCACCGAGGCGCTGCGCTCGACCCTGGGCATCGACGTCTACGGCAACGGCTGGCTGTTCGCGCTGCCGGGGCTGATGCTCGTCTACACCTACTTCCAGATCCCGCTGATGGTGATCGTGTTCCTGCCCGCGCTCGACGGGGTGCGGCCGCAGTGGCGCGAGGCGGCGGTGAGCCTGGGCGCGACGACCTGGCAGTACTGGCGCCAGGTCGCGGCCCCGCTGCTGACCCCCGCGTTCCTGGGCGCGCTGCTCCTGCTGTTCGCCAACGCGTTCGCGGCGTACGCCACCGCCGCGATCCTGGTCAGCCAGGGCCAGCCGATCACGCCGCTGTTCATCCGGGCCGCCCTGACCAGTGAGGTCGTGCTCGGTCGGCAGAACCTCGCGTTCGCGCTGGCCTTCGAGATGGTCGTCGTGGTCTCGATCGTGATGGGGCTCTACGCGCTGCTCCTGCGTCGGGCGTCCCGGTGGCTGCGATGAGGGAGTCGCGCCGGGTTCCGGGTGGTCCGCTGGGTCGCCTACGTCGTCTTCGGGCTCTTCTTCCTGCTCCCGCTGTACTCCATGCTCGACTTCTCCACCCGCTCCGTCGCGACCGGGGAGCGCACCGCGCCGGCCTGGGTCGCCCTCGTCCAGGACGAGGTGCTGCGCGCCTCGATCGTCACGTCCCTGCTGCTCGCGCTGTTCACCACGGTGCTGATGCTGCTGCTGCTGGTCCCGACGATGATCTGGGTGCGGCTGCGGGTGCCGCGGGCCGGCCGGCTCATCGAGTTCCTGTGCCTGCTGCCGTTGACCATCCCGCCGCTGGTGATCGTGGTGGGCATCTCCAACGTCTACGCCTGGGTGTCCTACCTGTTCGGGAACTCCGCGCTCACGCTGACCTTCGTGTACGTCGTCCTGGTGCTGCCCTACTCCTACCGCGCGATCGACTCGGCGCTCTCCTCGATCAACGTGGTCACCCTGGCCGAGGCGGCCCGGTCGCTCGGGGCGGGCTGGGGCACCGTGATCGGCCGGGTGATCCTGCCGAACATCTATCCCGGGGTCACGTCGGCGACGTTCGTGACGGTTGCCCTCGTGCTGGGGGAGTACGTCTTCACGTCGTTGCTGAACTTCCCCGAGACGATGCCCTACGTCATCGCCGCGATCGGCAAGAGCGACGCACCCACCTCGGTCGCCGCGGCCCTCGCCTCGCTGATCTTCGCCACCCTCCTGCTGCTGCTCTTCTCGCTCATCGGGCGCCGCAACCGTTCCCTGAAAGGGGCGTGAGCCATGACCGTCACGGACCAGTCGGCACCCGTCAGCTCGACCGCGGGCGTCGGAGTCTCGCTCGTCGACCTGCGCCGCACCTACGGCAGCCTGAACGCCCTCGACGGGCTGAGCCTGGAGATGCAGCCCGGAGAGATGGTCGTGCTGCTCGGGCCGTCCGGCTGCGGGAAGACGACCGCTCTGCGGATCCTCGCCGGCCTCGACCGTCCCGACGAGGGCGAGGTCCGCGTCGGCGGCGAGGACATCACCCACGTGCCCGCCAACAAGCGCGACATGGGGATGGTCTTCCAGGCCTACAGCCTGTTCCCGCACATGACCGTGCGGGACAACGTCGCGTTCGGCCTGCGGCTGCGCGGCCAGGACAAGGGGAAGCGTCTCCAGCGGGCCCGCGACATGCTCGAGCTCGTCGGGCTCGAGAAGTTCGAGGACCGGTTCGCCCACCAGCTCTCCGGTGGTCAGCAGCAGCGCGTCGCGCTCGCCCGGGCGCTCGCGATCGAGCCGGCCGTCCTCCTCCTCGACGAGCCCCTCTCGGCGCTCGACGCGAAGGTGCGGGTGCAGCTGCGTGACGAGATCCGCCGGGTGCAGGTCGACGTCGGGACCACCACGCTGTTCGTCACCCACGACCAGGAGGAGGCGCTCGCGGTCGCCGACCGGGTCGGCGTGATGAACGCGGGCCGGCTCGACCAGATCGCGCCACCGACCGAGCTCTACGCGCGGCCCGCCACGCGTTTCGTCGCCGAGTTCGTCGGGCTCAGCAACCGGCTCCGGGCCGAGCTGTCCGACCGGGGCGCCACCCTGCTCGGCACGCGGGTCTCGCTGCTCGAGGGTTCGCTGGAGCAGGGCACCGGTGCCGCCCTGGTGCGACCCGAGTCGCTCGACGTGACCCCGGACGGAGAGGCCAACGCGCGGGTCGTGTCCGTGGCGTTCCTCGGGCCGATCTCGCGGGTGCAGTGCCGCCTCGACGACGGCCAGCTCGTCATCGCCCAGCTCGCGAGCGCGGCGGCCTCCCGGCTCGCGCAGGACCAGCCCGTGCGGGTCGACGTGCGGGCGGACGCCGTACTCGTCGTGCCCGACTGAGCGGCAACCGCGCCCGTTCGTGCCCGTTCGGGTGTCCGGGCGGCGGACGACGTTGCCATCGGGCTCGATATGGGTAGTGTGAGCGACACCACACCTTTACGACGGATCGTCCGGCACGTACCTGCCGGTGAAGGGAAGTTCTCGCATGGCCTCCATCAAGTACGACAACGCTGAGCGTCTTTACCCCGGAGCTGACAAGCCCGCGGTCGACTCTCTCAACCTGGACATCGAGGACGGCGAGTTCCTCGTCCTCGTCGGGCCCTCCGGCTGCGGCAAGTCCACCAGCCTCCGGATGCTCGCGGGACTCGAGGAGGTGACCAGCGGCAAGATCATGATCGGTGACCGCGACGTCACCCACCTGCCGCCCAAGGAGCGGGACATCGCGATGGTGTTCCAGAACTACGCGCTCTACCCGCACATGACGGTCGCCGACAACATGGCGTTCTCCCTCAAGATGGCCAAGGTGCCCAAGGACGAGCGCATGACCCGCGTCAAGGAGGCGGCCAAGCTCCTCGACCTCGAGGAGTACCTCGAGCGCAAGCCGAAGGCCCTCTCCGGTGGTCAGCGCCAGCGCGTCGCGATGGGCCGGGCGATCGTCCGCCAGCCGCAGGTGTTCTGCATGGACGAGCCGCTGTCGAACCTCGACGCGAAGCTGCGCGTCTCGACCCGCACGCAGATCGCCGCGCTGCAGCAGCGGCTCGGCGTCACGACGGTCTACGTCACGCACGACCAGGTCGAGGCCATGACGATGGGCGACCGGGTCGCGGTGCTCAAGGACGGCATCCTGCAGCAGGTCGACACCCCGCTGAACCTCTACGACAAGCCCAGCAACCTGTTCGTGGCGGGCTTCATCGGCTCGCCCGCGATGAACCTGCTCCGGGCGCACAACGTCGACGGCCACGCCAAGCTCGGCGAGATCGAGGTGCCGATCCCGCGCGACGCAGCCAGCCAGGCGTCCGGCGACATCACCCTCGGCGTCCGGCCGGAGAACTGGCGGATCGTCAACGAGGGCGAGGGCATCCCGGTCAAGGTGACGGTCGTCGAGGAGCTCGGCGCCGACGGGTTCGTCTACGGCACGAGCGGTGCGGAGGGCACGCCGGACAACGTGATCATCCGCATCGACGCCCGGCGCGACCACCACAAGGGCGAGACGCTCCACGTCACCACCGACCCCGAGCACGTGCACGTGTTCGACACCGAGTCGGGAGCCCGCCTCACGAAGTGACGGACGCTTGACGGTTGAGGAAGACTGGCGGCCATGCGCCAGCTGACCGCACTCGACGCCCAGTTCCTGAACGTCGAGTCGCCCACCACGGTGGGTCACGTCGGCAGCCTGATCGTCCTCGACCCGGCCACCGCTCCGGACGGGGTCTTCAACCTCGAGTCCGTCCGGGCCGTCTTCGAGCCCCGGCTGCACCTCGCAGCGCCGCTTCGGCAGCGCCTGGTCGAGGTGCCGCTGGGGCTCGGTCGTCCCTACTGGGTCGACGACCCGCACTTCGACATCGAGTTCCACCTGCGCGAGCTCGCGCTGCCGGCCCCCGGCACGCGTGAGCAGCTCGGCGAGCAGGTCGCCCGGATCCACGCCCGGCAGCTCGACCGCAGCCGCCCGCTCTGGGAGGCCTACGTCATCACCGGCTTGGAGGGTGGTCGGGTCGCGTTCTACTCCAAGATCCACCACGCCGCGATCGACGGCGTCTCCGGCGCGGAGATCCTCGAGACGATCATGGACCTCACCGTCGAGCCGCGTGCGGTGCCGCTGGAGGAGAGGGTCTTCGTGCCGCGGGCGTTGCCGTCGACGGTCAACCTGATGGGTCGCGGCATGCGCCAGATGGCCCTCAACCCGGTCGAGCTGCTGCAGACCGTGCCCAAGTCGCTGCGGTACGTCGACCGGCTGCCCGGGGCGACGAACTATCCCGGGCACCCGCCTGGTCAGCGAGACCGCCGCGGTCGTCAGCCGGCTCCTCGGCGAGGAGGGCCGTCCCGAGCTCGACGCCCGTGAGCTCAAGGCCCCCCGCACCCCGTTGAACGGCACGATCACCGCGCACCGACGCTTCTCGTTCGGGTCGCTGCCGCTCGAGGACGTCAAGCTGGTCAAGAACCACTTCGGGATGACGGTCAACGACGTCGTGATGGCGCTGACCGCCGCGGCGCTGCGCCGGTGGCTGCTCGACCACGACGCTCTGCCCGAGACCCCGCTCGTGGGAGCCGTGCCCGTCTCGATCCGGACCCACGACCAGGCGGGCTCGGGAGGCAACCAGGTGTCGGTGATGCTGGCCGAGCTGCCGACGCACCTGGCCGACGCCGAGGAACGGATGCGCTTCATGCGCGCGTCGATGCTCGACGCGAAGCGCGCCTTCGACGCCGTACCCGCCTCGATCCTGCAGGACCTCTCGGCGCTCGTGCCCACCGCTCTCGTCGGGCCTCGCCGCGCGAGCGCTGTTCAAGCTCGCCACCGTGTCCGGGTTGCTGTTCAACCTGTTCGTGAGCAACGTGCCGGGACCCCAGCTGCCGCTGTACATCGCCGGGGCCCGGGTCGAGGGGATCTACCCCGTCTCCGCCGTCACGGACGTGACGGGCGGCCTCAACATCACGCTGTTCTCCTACGACGGGTCGCTCGACTTCGGGCTGATCGCCTGCCGCGAGATGGTGCCCGACGTGTGGAACCTGATCGGCTACCTGCAGGACGCGATGGCCGAGATGGTCGCGCTGGTCCCGGAGCTCGGCGAGGAGAAGTCCGGCGAGGAGAAGCCCGGCGAGGCAGCCGCCGAGCAGAGCCCGGGCTGACCGTCGCTCAGGCGTCGGCGCGGTCGGCCACCTTGCGGATGGCGTCGACGAAGGTCTCGTGCAGCTGGGTCGGCAGGTCGTGGCCCATGCCGGGCACCAGCAGCAGCTCGGCGTCGGGGATGGCCTGCGCGGTGGCGCGGCCGCCCGACACGTGCACCATCTTGTCGTTGAGCCCGTGGATCACCAGGGCCGGGACGCGGAGCTCGTGCAGCTCGCGGGTCCGGTCCGGCTGCGACACGACGGCGACCATCTGGCGCGCGACCCCGGACGGCACTGACCCCGCGGTCGAAGGTCTCGCCGGCCCGCGCGACCACCGCCTCCTGGCTGTCCGGGAAGGCGCCCGAGCCGATCACCGCCCAGAAGCGGGCCGAGCTCTCGATGTACCCCTCCCGGGTGTTCGCGCGTCGTTCGAGCAGCCGGGGCAGCAGCCGCGGGTCCTGCCACCCGACCGTGCGGCGGCCGGTGGTGGACATGATCGACGTCAGCGAGCGCACCCGCTCGGGGCGGGCGATCGCCATCGTCTGCACGATCATGCCGCCCATCGAGATCCCGACGACGTGGGCGGCGTCGATGCCGAGGTGGTCGAGGAGGCCGAAGGCGTCGCCGGCCATGTCGTCGAGCGTGTACGGCGGACGGGGCGGCCGGGCGGGACGCCCCACGAAGGTCTGCACCAGGCTCGTGCGGGTCACCCGGCCCCGGTCCCTGATCCGCGAGGAGCGGCCGGTGTCGCGGTTGTCGTAGCGGATGACGTAGAAACCCCGGGCAGCCAGCAGGCGGCAGAGCTCGGGGTCCCACCAGGTCATCGGCCCGCCCAGGCCCATCACCAGGAGCAGCGGGTCGCCGGTGGGGTCCCCGAAGGTCTGGTAGCAGATCTCCACCCCGCCCGGAACCGGCGCGAACCGCTCGGGAGAGGCGCCGGCGGGAAGCTCGGTGGGGGCCGGCGAGGAGGGGCTGGACATCGGGACCTTCCGTCGGGGAGACGCAGTTGTTACCGACGAGTTTACCGACCTGCACGGTCCGAATCCCGCCGACCGGTCGGTCCGAAAAGTAACGTTCCGGTGCAGTTGCGCATACTTTCGGTTTCGTGTGGTTACCGTCACATCATGGAGTCGCCACTGGGCTCGTTCCTGTGCCCGCCCGGGTTCGCCGGTCCGTCCGGCCTGCGGGCGATCGCGCGCGAGGGCAGCGCCGTGCAGCGAGGCCGCGCGGTTCGTCCGCCGCAGTGCCCACGACCGGCTGCACCGCCGCGACACCCCGTACGCCCTCCGGGCCCCCGAGCACGGCCTCGACCCGGTCGTCCTGATCCCGGGGTTCCTGGCGGGCGACGGCACCCTCGGGCTGATGTCGCGGCACCTGCGCGGCCTGGGCTACCGGACCTACCGCTCCACCATGCACGCCAACATCGGCTGCACCCTCGAGGCCTCCGAGGCCCTCGAGCGGCGCATCGAGGCGATCGCCCTGAAGCGGGGACGCAAGGTGACCATCGTGGGCCACAGCCTGGGTGGGCTGATGGCGCGCGGGCTGGCCGGGCGCCGTCCCGACCTCGTCGACGGCATCGTCACGCTCGGCAGCCCGATCCTCGCCCCCGGGGCGGCCCACCCGATCCTGCTCTTCGACCTCAAGATGGTCACCCGGCTGCAGCGCGCGGGCTTCGGCAGGATGATGGGGGAGGACTGCACCTCCGGAGACTGCGCGCGGGACAGCTGGGCGCAGGCGCAGGTGCCGCTGGCCCGCGGTGTGCACTTCACCTCGGTGTTCTCGCGACGGGACGGCATCATCGACTGGCGCAGCTGCCTCGACCCGCAGGCGAAGACCGTCGAGGTCGCCACCAGCCACGTCGGCATGGCGTTCGACCCGGTGGTGCTCGACGTGGTCGCGGAGTCCCTGGCCGCCCACCGCGCCCGGCGGACCCGTGAGGTCAGCCGGCGGGCCAGGTTGGCGGCAGTTCCCGACGCGTCGGCGGGTTAGCCCCCCGGCGGGAGCAGGTCACCGCGGCGGCCTTCGCCGCGCCCGTCACCAACAGGCGCACCCGGTCGTCGTCGAGCGCGCGCAGGGCGCCCTCACCACCGCCGACGACACCCCAGTCGTCCAGCAGGGCAAGCGTCGCGGCCATGAACGAGTCGCCGGCGCCCACGCTGTCCACGACGTCGGTCGGCGGCGCCGGCACCGGGATCGTCGCACCCTCGGTGAACGCCGTCGCGCCCTGCGGACCCCGCGTCAGGATCACCACCTCGGTGGCTCGCCGGTGAGCAGCTCGCGGCAGGCCTCGTCCTCGTCGACGTCCGGGCGCAGCAGCCGGAGGTCCTCGTCGGACAGCTTCACCAGTCGGGCGCAGGCGCCGATCTCGAGCACCTCGGCCCACGCGGCGACGGGGTCGTCGAGGAAGAACGGCCGGATGTTCGGGTCGAAGCTCACGAACACGTCCGAGTCGACGGCCCGGCGTACGAGGTCCACGACCGCGTCACGACCCGGGCGCAGCGTCGCGCCCAGGGAGCCGACGTGCACGCCCACAACCTCGTCGGGCAGCTCGACCGCCGGCAGGTCCCAGACCAGGTCGAACTCGTAGGTGGCGGCGTTCTCCTCGTCGAGGTGCGCGGTGGCCGTGCTGGTCTTCCCACCGGGCACGACCGAGCCCTCGCCCACGTTCACGGCGCTGGCGCGCACGTGCTCCAGGACCAGCTCCCCGAGCTCGTCCTCGCCGATCCGGGTGACCAGCGTGGTGGGTACGTCGAGCCGGGCCAGCCCGACCGCGACGTTGAGGCAGGAGCCGCCGACGGCGTTGTGCCGGGGACCGCCGTCGGACGGGACGACGATGTCGACGAGCGACTCACCGACGACGAGGAAGGTGTGCATCGCCGGCTCAGTGCCCGAAGTCCACGGCGGCGTACGCCTTGAGCTTCTGGAGGCGGTGCTCGGAGGTGATGGACCGGATGGTGCCGCTGCGCGAGCGCATCACCAGCGAATGGGTGCTGGCGCCGCCGGCGCGGTAGCGGACGCCCTGCATCAGCTCGCCGTCGGTGATCCCGGTCGCCACGAAGAACACGTCGTCGCCGTGGACCAGGTCGTCGGTCAGCAGCATGTGGTCGGGGTCGAGGTCGTGCCCGGCGTCGAGGGCGCGTTGGCGTTCCTCGTCGTCCTTGGGCCAGAGCCGCCCCTGGATCACGCCGTCGAGGCACTTCATCGCGCAGGCGGCGATGATCCCCTCCGGGGTGCCGCCGATGCCGAGCAGCAGGTCGATGCCGGTGCCCGCGCGGCCGGCCATGATCGCACCGGCCACGTCGCCGTCGGTGATGAACTTGATCCGGGCGCCGGTGGCGCGGATCTGGTCGACCAGGCTCTCGTGACGAGGGCGGTCGAGCACCACGACGGTGACGTCCTCGGGCGCGCTGCCCTTGGCCTTGGCGACCTGGTGGATGTTCTCGGCGACCGGGTAGCGGATGTCGACGACGTCGGCGGCCTCGGGACCGGTGACCAGCTTCTCCATGTAGAACACGGCGGAGGGGTCGTACATCGACCCGCGCGGGGCCACCGCCATCACGGCGATCGCGTTGGCCATCCCCTTGGCGGCCAGGGTGGTGCCGTCGATCGGGTCCACCGCGACGTCGCACTCGGGGCCGGTGCCGTCGCCGACCTGCTCGCCGTTGTACAGCATCGGGGCGTTGTCCTTCTCGCCCTCGCCGATGACGACGGTGCCGCGCATGCCGACCGTCGAGATCAGCGCGCGCATCGCGTTGACCGCGACGCCGTCGGCGCCGTTCTTGTCGCCTCGGCCCACCCAGCGGCCGGCGGCCATGGCGGCGGCCTCCGTCACACGGACGAGCTCGAGAGCGAGGTTCCGGTCCGGTGCCTCGTGGGCAGCGGACAGGCCGGGCGACAGCGGGCTGGCGTCAGACATAGCCGGATCCTAGGGCACGTCGGCCATCAGCGATGACTCGATCAGGCGTTCCGCGGAGGCGGACCTCGGTCGTCCTGACGGGCCCGCGACCGTGCGCCTCCCCGCGCGCAGATCAGCCTGACCAGCGGGGCCCAGGCCCAGAGCACGACGGCCGACCAGGACGGCCGGGAGCGTGATGAGGGCCGAGAGCAGGTGGAAGGTGCGCGCGGACGCGTCATCCCCGGCCGTCGCAAGGTGCGCCGCCACAGCAGGTTGGCCAGCGAGCCGGTGTACGTCAGGCCCGAACCGACGCCGAGGCCGATCAGAGCCGCCATCACGGCGGTCACCCCCAGCGGGGCGACGAGCGGCACGAGCAGCAGGGTCGCCGGCAGGTTGTTCACCACGTTGGCCAGCGCGGTCGCCACGAGCGCGATCACCAGCAGGGCGCCGAGTCCGTCACCGTCCGGGCACCAGCCCGCCCGACCAGGTCGCCGAGGAAGGTGTCGTCGAGGCCGGCCACCACGATGCCGAGGCAGAGCACGAACACCGCGAAGGGCAGGTGCGCGGCGCGGCCGACGTCGCGCAGGTGCACGCGTCGCCGGGCCAACGCGCGGCCGCTCAGCGCGACGGCTGCCGCCGCGGCGACCCACGCCGGCTGCGACGCCGAGGGGGGAGAGGGCGGCGAAGGCGACGAGCATCAGGCCGACGATCGCCAGCGGTACGACGGGCAGCGGCAACGTCCCGGGTGCGGCCGTCGCCTCGCGGGGCCCGCGCCAGGTCGCGGCGGAAGAACAGCCGGTGCCCGACGTACTCCACGGCGATCACCGCCAGCCACACCGGCGCCATCAGCACCGCGAAGCCGAGGAACGACAGGTGCGGCATCGACGGCAGCGCGAGCAGGTTCGTCAGGTTCGAGACGGGCAGCAGCAGCGAGGCGGAGTTCGCCAGCCGGGCGCACGCGTAGACCATCGGTCGGGGGCTCACCAGCGTGCTCGTCGCGGCCGACGCGACCACGGGAGTGAGCAGCACCACGGTCGCGTCGAGGCTGAGGGCGGCCGTGACCAGCGCGGCCGCGACGAACGTCAGCGCCAGCATGCGTTGCGGGCGGTGCCGGCCGGCGCGGGCCACGATCGAGCCGACAGCCGCGAACACGCCCTCCGCCGCGCACACCTCGGCCACCACCAGGATCGCGGCCAGGAAGGCCACCACCGGGAGCAGCAGCCGGGTCTGGTCGAGGGCCCCGACGGGTCGACGGCACCCGTCGCGAGCACGACGCCGGCCGCCACCACTCCGACCAGCACCTCCACGCGGCCGCGGGGGTGCACGAAGGCCACGGCGAGGAGGACGACGAGGGCGGCGACCGCGAGCACGTCGACCAGGGCTGGTGGCACCGCGGAAGACTACGCCCCGCGGCAGAACGGACTTTCGTCGCTTGCGAGGATGGACGCGTGAGTGGACAGGCGGGGCGATACCAGCGATCGGCCGGCGGCATGGTCGGCGCCATGGTCGTGCTCGTCGTGCTGCTGGTGGCCTGGATCGGCTTCCGTTCGCTGACCCGCGAGGACCCGGAGACCGCGGTGCGCCCCGTCGACTACGCGAAGGTGGTGCCGCCGGCCAGGAAGGCGGCCGACTTCGACCTGGTGGCGCCCGACCGCCCTGCCGCCCGGGTGGCGGGCGACCTCGGTCAGCTTCACCGACAGCGCCGCCGCAGCACTGGCACCTCGGCGTGCTCACCGACCGGGACCGCTACATCGGGCTCGAGCAGGGCGGGCGGACCCAGCGGTCCATGGTGCGGGAGTACGTCGACGAGGCGGCGTCCCGCGGCAAGCCGGTCGAGGTGGCCGGCCGGCCCTGGACGACGTACACCGACCCGGGGGGGACCTCGCGCTCGTCCGCTCGGAGGGGAAGGCCACCACGCTCGTGGTCGGGCACGACGTGCCTCGGGCGACGCTGCTGTCCTACGTCGCAGGGCTGGCGTAGCTACTTCTCGTCGGTCTGCGCGATCGCGGCGTCGAGGCGCTTCTTGGCCCCGTCGAGCCAGCCCTGGCAGATCTGCGCGAGCTTCTCGCCGCGCTCCCACAGCGCCGAGCGACTCCTCGAGGTCGGTGCCGCCGGACTCGAGCCGGCGGACCACCTCGACGAGCTCCTCGCGGGCCTCCTCGTAGCTCGGCTGGTCCTCGGTCGGGCTGGTCATGGCTGCTCCTCGGGGTCGGTCAGGGAGGCGGTCTCGGTGCCGGTCGCGGTCACGGCGATGCGGCCGTCGACGACGCGCACCTGGAGCGGCTGGTCGGGCGCGACCCGGCTCGACGCTGGTGACGACGTGGCCGTCGGCGTCCTGCACCACGGCGTAGCCGCGCTGGAGGGTCGCCAGCGGGGACATGCCCCGGACCCGCGCCAGCTGGTGGCCGAGGTCGTTGCCGGCCCGGTCGAGCTGGTGGTGCACGGTGCGCCGGGCCCGGTCACGCAGCGCGTCGACCTCCACGGCCCGGGCCGCGAGACCGCTGCCGGGTCGGCCAGGGCCGGCCGGGCCCGGACGGTGTCGAGCGCGTGCTGCTCGCGGGCCAGCCAGGCGCACGACGAGCTGCCGGGCCCGGTCGCGCAGGTGGTCGATGCGCGGGGTCTCCTCGGCGACGTCGGGCACCACCAGCTTGGCGGCGTCGGTCGGCGTCGAGGCGCGCACGTCGGCGACCAGGTCGAGCAGCGGGCTGTCGGGCTCGTGGCCGATCGCGGAGACCACCGGGGTGCGCGCCGCGAAGACCGCCCGCAGCAGCCCCTCGTCGGAGAACGGCAGCAGGTCCTCGACGGAGCCGCCGCCTCGGGCGATCACGATCACGTCCACGTCGGGGTCGCGGTCGAGCCGGCCGAGCTGGTCCGATCACCTCGGCGGCCGAGCTGGTGCCCTGCATCGCGGCGTACCGGACCGCGAACCGGACCGCCGGCCACCGGCGCCTGGCGTTCTCGAGCACGTCGCGCTCGGCGGCGCTGTTGGGGGCGGTCACCAGGCCGACCGTCCCGGGCAGGAACGGCAGCCGGCGCTTGCGCTCGGCGGCGAACAGGCCCTCCGCCGCGAGCAGCTGGCGACGGCGCTCGATGCGGGCGAGCAGCTCGCCGAGCCCGACCATCCGGATCTCGCGGGCGTAGAGCGACAGCGTGCCGCGGTTGGCGTAGAACGACGGCTTGGCGTGCACGACGACGGAGGCGCCCTCGACCATCGGCGGGTTGAGCGAGTCGAAGACCTGGCGCGAGCAGGTCACCGAGATGGAGATGTCGGCCACCGTGTCGCGCAGGGTGAGGAAGACGGTGTTCATGCCCTGCCGCCGGTTGAACTGGGCGACCTGGCCCTCGACCCAGACGGCGCCCAGCCGGTCGACCCACTGGGAGATGGCGTTGGCGATCTGCCGGACCGGTGCCGGCTGCTCGAGGGAGGTCTCCAAGGCCACGGCCCCGACCCTAGGGGACGGCACCTACGATGGGGCGCATGAGCACTTCGGACCTGGGGATACCGCCCGTCCTCGATCCCGAGCAGGCCGACCGGCGCGCCGTGCTCCTGGCGGCGCCGCGCGGCTACTGCGCGGGCGTCGACCGGGCCGTGATCACCGTCGAGAAGGCTCTGGACCTGTACGGCGCCCCGGTCTACGTGCGCAAGCAGATCGTGCACAACAAGCACGTCGTGTCGAACCTCGAGTCCCGGGGCGCGGTCTTCGTCGAGGAGCTGGAGGAGGTCCCCGAGGGCGCCACCGTGGTGTTCTCGGCGCACGGCGTCTCGCCCGAGGTGCACAAGCAGGCCGGCGAGCGGTCGCTGAAGACCATCGACGCCACCTGCCCGCTGGTGACCAAGGTGCACCACGAGGCGCGCCGGTTCGCCGCCGACGACTACGACATCCTGCTGATCGGCCACGCCGGTCACGAGGAGGTCGAGGGCACGGCGGGGGAGGCTCCCGAGCACATCCAGCTGGTGCAGACCCCCGAGGACGTCGCGAGCATCGAGGTGCGCGACCCGGCGAAGGTGTCCTGGCTCTCGCAGACGACGCTGTCGGTCGACGAGACGATGACGATCGTGGACGCGATCCGGGAGCGCTTCCCGCTGCTGCTCGACCCGCCCTCCGACGACATCTGCTACGCGACCCAGAACCGTCAGATGGCGATCAAGGAGATCTCCGTCGCCGCCGACCTGGTGATCGTCGTGGGCTCGGGCAACTCCTCGAACTCGGTGCGCCTGGTCGAGGTCGCGCTCGAGGCCGGCGCCAAGGCGTCGTACCGGGTCGACGACGCCAGCGAGATCCAGGAGTCCTGGCTCGAGGGCGTGGAGACCGTCAGCGTGACGTCGGGCGCCTCCGTGCCCGAGGAGCTCGTCGACGGGGTGCTGTCGTTCCTGGCCGAGCGCGGCTACCCCGACGCCCAGGCGGTGCACACCGCCGAGGAGTCGCTGATCTTCGCGCTGCCCCCGGAGCTGCGTCGCGACATCCGGGCGGCGCAGCAGGCCTGACGTCGCCCGGCGTGGCCCGAAAGTGGCCGACGGCTGCAGCGGCGTACGGCGTGTCGGTGCGGGCAGCGGCCACAAGCAGGCCCGCGTGCAGGCAGGGCCCCGAGTCAGCGGGGGGTGCGGATCGTGCCCGCGTTCCTGCGGGCGACCTGGCGCAGCGCCAGCAGCCCCAGTGTCAGCACGTAGCCGACGACCAGCGAGCCCGAGTGGTGGGCCAGCCCCGACACGATCGCCTGGAGCAGCCCGTCGGCCGGGTCGGCGACGGTGCCGCGCATCGTCAGCGCCAGGACCCCGACGGTGCCGAGCATCAGCAGCGGCGGGAAGACCCCGATGACGAAGAAGTCCGTGGGGCGTACGGCGAGAGCGGCGGCGATGCAGATCAGCACGAAGGCGACGTCGAACAGCAGGGTGAGGCCGCGGAACGCGGCCAGGTCGACGAGCACGACCAGCAGCACCAGGACCCCGGCAGCGTTGGCGACCAGGCGACCCGGAGTGCGGCCCTCTTCCCAGAGGGTCCGGTGGTGAGTCGCGCTTGTGCTCACACCAGCACGGTAGGGGCCGCCTCCCCGCGTCAGGGCGCGACGCGCCGAACGGCAGGCCGCCCCACCTCGGGCGCGTCGAGCTCCGGCAGCTCGGGCCGCGGTTCGGCGACCGTCTCCAGCAGCTCCGCCGCGGTCAGCGGGCGAGCCATCTCGACCACCGGCGGCGGGGGACTCGAGCTGCTCACCGCCGACCCCGAGGTCGTGGAACCGCCGGGCCGAGACCAGGACGCGGTTCTCCAGCGACCCGACGGCCCGGTTGTAGGCGCTCACGGCTCCGGTCAGCGAACGGCCGAGCCGGTCGAGGTGGCCGCTCATCGTGACCAGCCGGTCGTGCAGGTCCCGGCCGAGCTCGTGGATCTCGCGGGCCTTGTCCGCCACCGTCTGCTGCGTCCACGCGTAGGACACGGTGCGGAGCAGGGCGATCAGCGTCGTCGGCGTGGCCAGCACCACCTGCTTGGCGGCGGCGTACTCCAGCAGCGTGGGCTCCGCCTCGAGCGCCGCCGACAGGAACGACTCGCCGGGCACGAAGAGCACCACGAACTCCGGGGTCGCCGGCAGGGCCCGCCAGTAGGCCTTCGCCGCGAGCGTGTCGACGTGCTGACGCAGCTGACGGGCGTGCCGGGCCAGGTGGGCGTCGCGCACCGCGTCCGTGTCCGAGCCGGACCCGGGCTCGACGGCGCACGCGTCCAGGAACGCGTCGAGCGGCACCTTGGCGTCGACCACGACCTGCTTGCCCCCGGCGAGGTTGACCACGAGGTCGGGCCGCAGCATCGCGCCCTCGTCGCCGCGGGTGGTCAGCTGCTCGGTGAAGTCGCAGCGGTCCACCATGCCGGCGAGCTCGACGACCCGGCGCAGGTGCAGCTCACCCCACCGGCCGCGGACCTGCGGCTTGCGCAGCGCCGTGGACAGGGAGGCCGTCTCGCGGCGCAGCACGTCGGTGGAGTGCCGGACGTCGTCGACCTGCTGGCGCAGCTGGCTCTGCCACGAGACACCGTGCTGCGCCATGTCGCGCAGCTGGTCGTGGAGCCGGTCGAGGCTGTCGCGGACGACGGCCGCCTCGGCCGCGCGGTTCTCCGCCTGTGCCAGGGCGTGCCGGTCGCCGGGTCGCGTCGAGAACACCGCGGGAGCGTGCGAGCAGCACGCCGACGACCGCGCCGAGGGCGATCCCGACGAGCAGCATGACGAGCAGCGAGAGCGTCGTACCCAGGTCCATGTCCCCGAGGATGGCGGGCCGCACCGACAGTTCCGTGCGATCGCGCGGCGTGTCGGCACCGCCAGCCTGGGTAGAAGGCAGGCATGTCCGCTTCCGCCACGCCTCGGGGCCTGCTGTTCGGGACATCCGCGGAGAGCTACGAGCGGTTCCGCCCGGGCTACCCGGACGAGGTGGTGGACCGGACCCTCGCGTACGCCGGCCGCCCGGTGCGCAGCGCCGTCGAGGTCGGCGCCGGCACCGGCAAGGCCACCCGGGCCTTCGTGAGCCGGGGTGTCGAGGTCGTGGCCCTCGAGCCGGACCCCCACATGTTCAGCGTCCTCGAGCGGGAGACCGCGGGCATGCCCGTCACCCCGGTGCTCACCACCTTCGAGGGGTACGACGGACCGCCGACCGGGCTCGTCTACGCGGCCGCCGCCTGGCACTGGACCGACCCGTCCACGCGGTGGACCCGCGCCGCCGCCCTGCTCGAGCCGGGCGGGGTGCTCGCGATGTTCGGCAGCCAGCTGCGGATCGCCGACCCGGACCTCGAGGCGGCCGCCCGCGACGCGATCGGCGACGAGCGTCGAGGACACCAGCCTTCCGGCCGGAGGGCGGAGGCCCCGTCGTCCGTCGGGTGGCGGACCGAGGACATCGAGGGGTCCGGCCTGTTCACCGGCGTGGAGACCCACGAGCTCGCCCGGGAGGTGGTGGTGTCGCAGAAGGAGTACGTCGGCCACCTGTCGACCCTCTCGGCCTACCTGCGGCTCTCCTACGAGGACCGGCAGGACGTGCTGCGCATGGTCGTCCGAGCTCGTCCCGGCCCCGGTCCGGCTCGACGCCTCCGTCCTGCTCCAGCTCGCCCGGCGTGTCTGAGCGTCAGTCCGACAGGTCGACGATCACCGGGGCGTGGTCGCTCGCGCCCTTGCCGGCCCGCTCGTCCCGGTCGATCTCGGCGCCGGTGACCCGGGCCGCGAGCGCACGGGACGCCGAGCACGAAGTCGATGCGCATGCCCGCGGTTCCGCTCGAAGCGCTGCCGGTAGTAGTCCCAGTAGGTGTAGACCTCCGGGCCCGGGTGGTGCGGGCGCACGACGTCGGCGTAGCCGGCGTCCACGACCGCCTGGAACGCCGCCCGCTCCGGCGGGGTGACGTGCGTGCTCTTCGCGAACTGCGCCATGTCGAAGACGTCCTCGTCGCGCGGGGCGATGTTCCAGTCACCGGTGAGCGCGACCTGCCGCTCCGGGTCGTCCGCGAGCCAGCCGGCCGCGGTCGTGCGCAGGGCCTCGAGCCAGGCGAGCTTGTAGTCGAGGTGCGGGTCGCCGATGGCCCGCCCGTTGGGGACGTAGAGCGACCACACCCGGACCCCGTTGCACGTGGCGCCGATCGCCCGTGCCTCGGCGGCCAGCGGGTCGCCGTACTCCGGCATGCCCTGCGAAGCCGTGCTCGACGTCCTCGATGCCGACCCGGCTGACGATCGCGACGCCGTTCCACTGGTTGTGGCCGAGCGTCGCGACGTCGTACCCCATGCGCCTCGAGGCCCATCGTCGGCCACTGGTCGTCGCGGGCCTTGGTCTCCTGCAGGGCGAGCACGTCGATGTCGTGGCGGGCCAGGAACGCCTCGACGCGGTCGATCCGGGAGCGGACGGAGTTCACGTTCCAGGTGGCGATGCGCATCGCGCCAGCCTAGGGGCGTGGGTCAGGACGCCTTCCCGCGCACCTCGCGCCGGGCCTGCCAGACCTCGAAGCGGCCGGTGGGCGAGTCGAGGTAGGCGGTCACGCTCTCCTCGAGGCGACCGACGTCGGACCGCAGGGCGAACAGGTGGAAGTCCACCAGCCGGTCGGGGTCGCAGACGTGCGCGGTCGGGTCGTCGCGGTCGACCGACGCGCCGCAGTCGCTGGCAGGGCATGAAACGGGAACGGAACATGTAGGGCGTACCTCCTGTACCCTCAGGATTCCCCTGGCCCGATCGGTCCAAACCGCCGTTGCCCCGGTCGGGCACGGCTCCTAGGCTGGCCGGCGGGCAGGTGCCAGAGCGGAGGCTCACATGGCAGACAACGTAACCCTCGTCCGCAGCCTGTACGACGGCTGGAACAACCGTGACTTCGACGTGCTGGCCGACGCGATCGGCGCCGGACGGCACGATCACGTTCATGGGGTCGGGTGAGGTCCTCACGGGCCCGGAGGGCTCGCGCACCTACAACGAGATGTGGGCGAACGGCTTCCCCGACGGGCGGGTCACCATCGACACGATCGTCGCCGACGGCGACCGGGTCGTCGTCGAGTTCACCGGCCGTGGCACGCACACCGGGACGCTCAGACACTCGATGGGGGACATCCCACCCACCGGCCGGTCGGTGACCCTGAAGCTGTGCGACGTCATCGAGCTGGCCGACGGCATGGTCAAGGCGCAGCGCAGCTACCTCGACACCGGATCCATGATGGCGCAGCTCGGACTCGCCTCCGGGCAGACCGCCACCGCCAACAAGTAGGACCAGCAACTACCCGGCACCTGCCCACCCTTCCGGGGTCGACGATTCGGCCCGAGCCGTCCGCGCCCGTAGACTCGCCGCCCGTGGCACTCACCATCGGAATCGTCGGTCTCCCCAACGCGGGCAAGTCGACGCTCTTCAACGCGCTGACCAAGAACGACGTGCTCGCGGCGAACTACCCGTTCGCGACGATCGAGCCCAACGTCGGCGTCGTCGGCGTCCCCGAGCCCCGTCTCGCGAAGCTCGCCGAGGTCTTCGGCTCGGCCAAGCAGCTGCCCGCGACCGTCGAGTTCGTCGACATCGCCGGCATCGTCCGCGGCGCCTCCGAGGGGGAGGGCCTGGGCAACAAGTTCCTCTCGCACATCCGCGAGTCCGCCGCGATCTGCCAGGTCACCCGGGTGTTCCGCGACGAGGACGTCACGCACGTCGACGGCGAGGTCAACCCCGCCAACGACATCTCCACCATCCAGACCGAGATGATCCTGGCCGACCTGCAGACGGTCGACAAGGCGATCCCGCGGCTGGAGAAGGAGGCGCGGATGAAGAAGGAGAACGTCGCCGTCCTCGAGGCCGCCAAGGAGGCCAAGGAGCACCTCGAGGCGGGCACCCCGATCATCGCGACGAAGATCGACCGCGCCCTGGTCCGCGAGCTCTCGCTGCTCACCGCGAAGCCCTACATCTACGTCTTCAACTGCGACTCCGACGAGCTCGGCCGACGAGGCCCTCAAGCAGCAGATGCGCGACCTCGTCGCCCCGTCCGAGGCGATCTTCCTCGACGCGAAGTTCGAGTCCGAGCTGGTCGAGCTCGGCGACGACGACGAGGCCCGCGCGATGCTCGAGGAGATGGGCGTCGACGAGCCCGGCCTCGACGTGCTCGCCCGCGTCGGCTTCGACACCCTCGGCCTGCAGACCTACCTCACCGCCGGCCCCAAGGAGTCGCGCGCGTGGACGATCCCCAAGGGCGCCACGGCTCCCGAGGCGGCCGGCGTGATCCACACCGACTTCCAGCGCGGCTTCATCAAGGCCGAGATCGTCTCGTACGACGACCTGATCGACGCCGGCTCCATGGCCGCCGCCAAGTCGGCCGGCAAGGTCCGCATGGAGGGCAAGGACTACGTGATGGCCGACGGCGACGTGGTGGAGTTCCGCTTCAACGTCTGACGACCCCAGGCTGAGCCGCCTGAGTTCGTCGTCTGCGTCAAAGCGCAGCGACATGGACAGACGTCATCGTCCCCGGTTCAGAAGTCGACGGGGTCGCGGATGATCGGACAGGTCATGCAGTGACCGCCGCCACGGCCGCGTCCGAGCTCGGCCCCGACGATGGTGATCACCTCGACGCCGGCCTTGCGGAGCAGCGTGTTGGTGAGGGTGTTGCGGTCGTAGGTGAACACGACGCCCGGCTCGAGGGCGACCGCGTTGTTGCCGCTGTCCCACTGCTGCCGCTCGGACTGGTAGACGTCGCCGCCGGTCTCGATCACCTGCAGCTCGGGCAGCCCGAGCGCGCGGGCGACCACGTCGACGAACGGCGTCGCTGCCCTCGTCGACGACCTCGACGCCGGGCGCCGTGTCCGAGGGCAGCAGGGTGAAGGTGTGGACCGCATCCATGATCGTGGGGTACAGCGTGACGATGTCGCGGTCGGCGAACGTGAACACGGTGTCCAGGTGCATCGCGGCCCGCAGCTTGGGCATGCCGGCGACGATGACCCGCTCGGCCGCGCCCTGCTCGAACAGCGCCGCCGCGACCTGGGTGATCGCCTGGCGCGAGGTCCGCTCGCTCATCCCCATCAGGACGACGCCGTTGCCCACCGGCATGATGTCGCCGCCCTCGAAGGTGGCCTGGCCCCAGTCCTTCTCCGGGTCGCCCCACCAGACCGTCGACCCGACGAAGTCGGGGTGGAACTCGTAGATCGCCTTGTAGATGAGGGTCTCGTCCTTGCGGGCGGGCCAGAACAGCGGGTTCATGGTCAGGCCGCCGTACAGCCAGCAGGTGGTGTCGCGGGTGTAGAGGGTGTTCGGCAATGGCGGCATCAGGTACTCGCGGACCCCGGTCTGCTCCCGGGCGAGGCTGACGTAGCCGGTGCGGAAGTCGTCGGGCAGGTCCTGGGTCGCGAGTCCGCCGATGAGGTATTCGGCGAGCTGCGCGGCTCGGACAGCGTCTCGAGGTAGGCGCGGGTGTCGTCGACGAGGCCGAGACCGATCTGGTTCGCGACGATCTTGCGGTCCAGCAGCCAGTCCGCGCTCCGTCGATCTTGAGCGTCTGCGCGAGCAGGTCGTGCAGCTCGACGACCTCGACGCCGCGCTGGGTCATCTTGTTGAAGAAGTCCGCGTGGTCGCGCTGGGCGTTCTCGACCCACATCACGTCGTCGAAGAGCAGCTCGTCGCTGTTGCTGGGGGTGAGCCGACGGTGCGCCAGGCCGGGGCACACACCAGCACCTTGCGCAGCCGGCCGACCTCCGAGTGGACGCCGTACGTCGAGCTCACCTCGGGCGAGCCGGAGGTGGTGGGGGATGTGGTGTCCGTCATGGGTGTTGCCTTTTTCTCGTAGGGCCTCCGTGCTGGGCGCTAGTGGTGAGGTGACGATGCCGGAGCCCGCGGCGAGCCGGGACAGGTTGCTCCTCACTTGCTCCTGACCGCGAGGCTGCCCCCAGCGACGACGGATCGCCGCGTCCCCCACTGCGGATGACCTGCCGCGTGGACGAGGGGTCAGAGCACCGAGAATCCCGACGGGTCGCCCGGGCGACCGGTGGCGGCGAGCAGGAGCCGGCCGGCGAGCCCCTCGCCGAGGGCAAGGTCGTTGATGATGTGCAGGGCCTGCGCGGCAGCGGTCGTCGGGACGTCCAAGGGCTCTCCGAGCGCAACGGCGAGGTCCGAGGTGTGCACGGCCAGCTCGAACGTGCGTGTCGGCAGGTAGTCCACGAGTCGCATGCCGCCCGCGATCGTCGTCAGGAGCTCGGATCCGTCGCAGGAGCCGACCAGCGGGAGCACACGCCCGGCGATCTCGGCCACCGATGCTGCCGGGTCGGAGCCCAACGCGATCCCGGCGTCGTGTCCGCGCGCCGCGACAGCCGGCCCGGCGGCGGCGGCCCTGGTGGCGCGGAAGTAGTCCGCGGCGGAGGCGATCTCGACGGTGGCGGCAGGACGGGCGAGGTACGTCTCCACGGTCAGGAAGGAGCGACTCGTGTGACCGACGAGAGCGCGGACGTCCCACTCGCCCAGGCCCGGCTGGTTCCAACGGTCATCCACGAGCGCGGTCGTGCGCACGAACCAGTCCGCGGCGTCGGTGAAAGCCCGACGAGATCCCTCCCACGTGAAGTCCATGGAAGCGAGGCTAGACGCTCCGACGCGCACGGGTGCCCCGCTCGCAGGGTCATCCGCCTCGGATGAGGTGGCCGCCGCAGCGCGTACCGGAGGATCGAGGTCGACTCGGCGCGAGAGGAGGATCAACCGTGTTCTACACCATCATCTTTGCGGGTCTCGCGGTCCTTCTCGTGGTCGCTGTGGTCGTTCAGCGTTCGCGCAGGCACGCACGTGCACACGGCCCGGGAGGGAGCGACGATGAACCTCCTCGTCGCCGTCCTCATCGTCGTGGGGGTGAATGCGGTGGCGATCACGGCGATGCTGTGGGTGCGCCGCAAGGCACCCGACGGCAGCTCTTCCACGACGGCGACCGCGCCGCCGGCGTCTTCGGGGTGCTTGCGACCGGGTTCGCCGTGCTGTCGGGTTTCGTGGTGTTCCTGGCGTTCACCAGCTACGACGCCGCCCGAACGGGCGCCGAGCGGGAAGCGCTCATCGTGGCGCAGCAGGTCGAGACGGCCCAGTTCTTTCCCCCCGTCGGCCTCAGAGAGCTCACCGGCGAGCTGGTCTGCTACGCCCGGTCGGTGGCCGGGGTGCAGTGGGACCGCATGGAGGCCGGGACGCTGGGCGAGGAGGTCAACCCCTGGGGTGCGGAGATGTTCCTGACCATGCAGACCGTCCAGCCGCGGACGGCCACCGAGCAGTCCGCCTTCGACAACTGGCAGACCAGCGGTCGGACCGCGAGGCGGCTCGCAGCGACCGCATCCACGGAGCGGCCGGGGTGATCCCGGCCCCGCTGTGGGTGGTGCTGTTCTTCACGTCCGTCCTCATCGTCGCCTACATGCTCTTCTTCGCCGACAGCGGTGAACGCGCGGTCGTCCAGGCGTTCCTCATGGGCACCGTGGTCTCCGTCGTCACGTCCCTGCTGCTGCTCCTGACCTTCCTCAACCACCCGTTCCACGAGGGCATCGGAGGCCTTCGCCCGGTGGCCATGGAGCGTGCGCTGCAGATCATCGACCAGGAGCTCCAGATCACGGGGGAGAGCAACCTGTCGCCGCCGTGTGACGCCCGTGGGAACGGGCCGACGGGACGCGTCGTGAACTGGCTGAGCTCGTTGCCCTTCGGGGCCGTGACCGGCTAGCGCAGACCGATGCGGCGCGAGCACGACGGCCAGGCACCCCAACCCTGCGCGCGCTTGACCCGCTCGGCCACCTTGATCTGCTGGAGGCGCGAGGCCCGGTGCGCCTGGGACGCGAACTTGCGGCCGCCGAACGCCCGCCAGGTCCCCGGCGAGAACTGCAGGCCGCCGTAGTAGCCGTTGCCGGTGGCGACGTGCCAGCGGCCCGTCGACTCGCAGTGCGCGAGCCGGTCCCACGTCCGGACGGTCGCGGCCTCCGCGGAGGACGTCGTCGCGACCGGCGCGAGGAGGGTGAACAGGAGCGCGACGAGCGCGATGGACATGCGTGTGCGCATGGGAGAACCAGCCCTTCCACCGCCTGCGGGGTTAGCTGTCGGGTTCGGGCTGTGAAGGTGCCCGGCCGGCTGGTGCCGGCTTCACCCCGAGGCGCCCGAGGGCGCCGTGGAGAACTGGGTTCCCCGTCCCCGCCCAGGGGTCTGGTTGTGGCGCCATCGGCGGGCAGGGCTCGGCGTTTCCGTGGCGGCGAGCTCCCCTGACGGGAGCAGCAGCCTTCAAGAGTACGGCGTTCAGCGGCACGGTCCAGCCGTGTGGGCGTGGTTCTCGTCACGCCCGTTCCGCGTCGGGGCAGCCGGGACCAGCTGACTCGGCGGCCGCTGTGTCGCCCCTCCGGACTAGCTGACGGACTCCGCCTGGCGGAGCCGCGCGCAGAGCAGCTTGAGCAGGCCGCGGGCGAACTCGGGCTCCTCCGTGGTGAGCTCCTCGAACACCTGGTGGGGGATCGCCAGGGTGCGGGTGGGCTCGGTGACCGTGACGGTCGCGGAGCGCGGCTTCCCGTCGATCATGCTGATCTCGCCGAAGTAGTCGCCCGGGTGCAGACTCCGGACCGGCCTGCCGCCGATCGAGACGGCGACCTCACCGTCGAGGACGAGATGGAAGGCGAGCCCACCCAGCCCCTCGTGGGCGATCTCGCGACCTGCCTCGTGGTCGACCTCGCGGGCGCGCCCGATGACCTTCTTGAGCTGGCGGCCGGAGAGCCCCGAGAACAGATCGATCTTCGAGAGGAGGTCTGCGGTGTTCTGCGGCGTCTCGGTCATGGCCAGCTCCTAGCAAGGGAACACTCAGGTCGGCCGAGCGTAACCCGAACGAGGACGATCGGGGCGGGACTCGACCCCGGTCCCGCGCAGGCGAGGATCGACACCATGGACGCCCCCCTGCGACGACCCCTTCGACCTGCACCGGTTCGTCACCGCGCAGGACGCCGACGGCACGTACGCCACCGCGCTGGCCGAGCTGCGTCGGGGCCACAAGCGCAGCCACTGGATGTGGTTCGTGTTCCCCCAGGTCGCCGGCCTGGGCCGCAGTGCCACCGCGCAGCACTTCGCGCTGTCGGGTCTCGAGGAGGCGGTCGCCTACGTCGCGCACCCGGTGCTGGGGCCGCGGCTGCTCGAGAGCGCGCACGCCCTGACCGAGCTGGACGAGACCGACGCCGTGCATGTCCTGGGACCCGTCGACGCCGCCAAGCTGCGCTCGTCGATGACCCTGTTCGCCCGGGCGGCGCCGGACGAGCCGGTCTTCGGCGAGGTGCTCGACCAGTTCTTCGACGGCGCGCTCGACGACGCAACCATCAACCGGCTGTAGCCGAGACGGCTGACGTAGGTTCACCAGGTGCGACGACCGCGAGCCGGCTTCCGGGCAACCGTCGTGGCGGTGGGCCTGCTGGTCAGCGCCTGCACGACGACGGCGCCGGCGTCACGCCCGACGCCGACGCCGACCCGGACCCCGACGGCCGGCCACAGCGGACCGTTGGCGACGGCGGAGCCGGACAGCGCGGGCATCGTGGTGCTGCGGTCGCGAGCCGTGCTCGACGACGGCCCCGGTGACGTGTGGCAGCTCGCGCCGCGACGGACCCGGGCGAAGATGCCGGCGATCGACGTACGCCGGAGCGTGGTGCAGGTCGGACAGCGCGAGGTCCGCATGACCAGCCGGTTCGTCGACCTGCGACCGGACGGGCCGGACGACGTACGACGTCGGGCTGCGGACGCCCCGCGGCCTGTTCTACGTCGACGTCGTCACGGGTCCGAGGACCCGCACCGGACGCGTGATGCAGTTCGTCGACCCGTCCGGCAACGGGGTCGAGTGCCCGGGTCTCGGCCACGAGGTGGACGACGCGGACGACCTGGTCACGGTCAGCGTGCCGCTGCGCTGCCTGGGTGACCCACCCTGGGTCGCCGCGCGGCTGCTCGTGTCGCTGGACGTAGGGGCCGACAAGTACGAGGAGAACCCGCACAACCACCGGCCGTTCTCGGAGTTCTTCACCGAACGGCTCTACCCGCCGGGCTCGGCGGGCTGACGTCTCAGGCGGGGGACTCGTTCTTCGCGGGGCAGTCGGGGTTGGGGCAGTAGTCGACCGCGATCATCTCGCCCGGGTTCATCTCGGCGCGCTTCTCGTTGGTCTCGTCGAGGTCGATCATCCCGTGCGCGAGCTCGGTGCCGCAGGTCTCGCAGTGCGTCGGCCAGGTCGGCTCGTCTGTTCCGTGGTCGCTCATCCGCCCACGCTATCGGCTCGGGCGCTCGCCGTCGTACACCGCGAACCCGGCCCGGCCCGCGTCCTTCACGGAGTACATCGCGACGTCCGCCCGCCGCACGAGCTCGTCGGCGTCGAAGTCGTCCTCGGGTCGCTGGAAGGCGATGCCGATGCTCGCGGTCACCCTCAGCTCCTGCCCGTCGTAGGCGATCGGCTCGCGAACGGCCGCCAGGATCCGCTCGACCACCGGGAGCCCGACGGCGCCGGGGTCGAGGTCCTCGAACAGCACCAGGAACTCGTCACCGCCCCAGCGCACCACGGTGTCGTGCGGGCGTACGACGGACCGGATCCGCTGGGCGACGGTGGTCAGCACCTGGTCGCCCACGAGGTGCGAGAACCCGTCGTTGACGTGCTTGAACCGGTCGAGGTCGATGAACGCGAGGGCCAGCGTGGATCGCTGGTCCGGGCGGGCCGTGAGCGCGTGCCGGAGCCGCTCGAAGAGCATGGAGCGGTTGCCGACGCCGGTCAGGGAGTCGTGGCTGGCCCGTTCGCGCAGCAGCTCCTCGGACGCCTCGGCACGGGCGCGCAAGGTGGCGTGCTCGATCGCCAGTGCCGCCGAGACGGCGAAGCCCTCGAGGGCCTTGCAGGTCGCGGCGTTCGGGCGTCGGCCGTCGTGCGGCAGGTCGACCGACAGCACGCCCAGCCGGTTGCCGTCGGCCCCGATCAGGGGGGCGAACAGGGCGTCCTCGGGATGCCACGCGTCCTCGGCGTCGATCGGCTCGAGGTCCGGGACCCAGGTGAGCATGTCGACGTAGGCAGCCTCGTTGCGGTGGTCGGCGAACCGCAACCGCCCCCAGGGCTCGCTCGCGGCCAGCAGGCCGTCCCAGATCTCGCCGCTGTCGACCGTGCCCAGCAGCATCGCGCGGGCCTTCTCGTCACCGGCGACCGAGGTGACCTCGAGCGAGCCGTCGGCGCGGGTGATGTTGACGACGGCCACCCCGAAACCCGAGCGTCGCGACGATGGTCTCCGCCAGCAGGTCCAGCATCGCGACAAGGTCGTCGGAGACGGTGGGCGCACCGCCAGGGTGGGTCTCCGGAGGAGTCGCCTGCTCCGGCTCCCTGCTCGTGTGGTCCGACATCGCGACATCCCCGTACTAGTGAAGTTCAGGCCGATTGTAGGTGCGAGAACGCGTCCATCTGTCCGTTTTGTCCGGACCCGGTCTCCGGACCCTGAGCGACCCCGTCGCGAGGTCGCCGCCCCTGCACTGCGGGTACGAGAGCACGCGCCCAACCGTGCTAGGACCATGGTGCGATGGTGGCCTGCCCCTGGTCCGGGAGTTACTTGGGTATCGAAACTCCTACCGAAGAGGTGCTTCCCATGAACAAGCTCACCGCCCTGGCCACCACCACGATCCTGCTCGTCTCGGGCGGGTCGACCGTCGCCTTCGCCCAGTCCGCCTCGGCCCGACAGTCCAACGACGACCGGGTCGTCCGCGTCGCCGACGATCACGGCGTCCACGCCCGTCACCACGCGCGGCATGCGGAGGCCGGTGACGACCACGGTCGCCACCGCACCCGCCACCACCACCACGCCCGCCACACCCACCAGGCTCGCCACCTCGAGGCCGGCGACGACCACGGGACGCACGCCGAGGCGGGCGACGACCACGGTGGTCGGGTCGGCGGACACGGCGCCGACGACTGACCGAGCCGACTCCGGCTGGCGCGCACCCGACCCGGGTGCGCGCCAGCGGTGCGATTGGGGGATCGGTCGTCCGTCGGGGACGATGGAACGGCCATGACCCCCTTGCTCGAACGCCTCCCCGCCGATCCGTCCGACGCCGACGCGCTCTTCGAGGCGTTCGGCGGCTGGGCCGAGGACCAGGGCCTGAGCCTCTACCCGGCGCAGGAGGAGGCGCTGATCGAGGTCGTCACCGGCGCCAACGTCATCCTCAGCACGCCCACCGGCACCGGCAAGAGCCTGGTCGCCACCGGCGCGCACTTCGCGGCGCTCGCCCAGGGCCGGCGGACCTTCTACACCGCACCCATCAAGGCGCTGGTGTCGGAGAAGTTCTTCGCGCTCATCGACGTGTTCGGCGCGGACAACGTCGGCATGCTGACCGGCGACGCCGCCGTCAACGCGCAGGCGCCGCTCGTCTGCTGCACCGCCGAGGTGCTCGCCAACATCGCGCTGCGCGAGGGCGACACGGCCGACATCGGCCAGGTCGTGATGGACGAGTTCCACTTCTACTCCGAGCCCGACCGCGGCTGGGCGTGGCAGGTGCCGCTGCTCGAGCTGCCGCAGGCGCAGTTCGTGCTGATGTCCGCGACGCTCGGCGACGTCACCCGGTTCGTCGACGACCTGACGCGCCGTACGGGACGGCCCACCGCGGTCGTGACCAGCGCCACCCGGCCGGTGCCGCTGACCTACCAGTGGGCGCTCACCCCGATCCACGAGACGATCGAGGAGCTGCTCACCACCCACCAGGCGCCGGTGTACGTCGTGCACTTCACCCAGGCCGCGGCCCTCGAACGCGCGCAGGCCCTGACCAGCATCAACGTCTGCACCCGCGAGGAGAAGGACCGGATCGGCGAGCTGATCGGCGGGTTCCGGTTCAGCCCCGGCTTCGGGAAGACCCTGGCCCGACTGGTGAAGCACGGCATCGGCGTGCACCACGCCGGGATGCTGCCGAAGTACCGCCGGCTCGTCGAGCAGCTCGCGCAGGCCGGCCTGCTCAAGGTCATCTGCGGCACCGACACCCTGGGCGTCGGCATCAACGTCCCGATCCGCACGGTGGTGTTCACCGGGCTGAGCAAGTACGACGGACGCCGTCAGCGGATCCTCAAGGCGCGCGAGTTCCACCAGATCGCGGGCCGCGCCGGACGCGCCGGGTTCGACACCGCCGGGACGGTCGTGGTCCAGGCGCCCGACCACCTCGTCGAGAACCACCGGCTGGTCCAGAAGGCCGGCGACGACCCCAAGAAGCTCAAGCGCGTGCAGCGCAAGAAGGCGCCGGAGGGGCAGGTGACCTGGACCGAGGACACCTTCGAGCGGATGGTCGCCGCCGACCCCGAGGCGCTGGTCTCCCGGATGCGGGTCACCCACGCGATGCTGCTCAACGTGATCGCCCGCCAGGGCGACCCCTTCCTCGCGATGCGGCGGCTGCTGCGCGACAACCACGAGGACAGCCGGTCGCAGGTGCGGCTGGTCCGCCGGGCGGTCGCGCAGTACCGCGCCCTGCTCGCCGCCGGTGTCGTCGAGCGGATCGAGCCGCCCACCGAGGACGGCCGCACGGTCCGGCTGGTCGAGGGCCTGCAGCTCGGCTTCGCGCTCAACCAGCCGCTGTCGACGTACGCGCTCGGGGTCTTCGACGTGCTCGACCCGGAGGTGCCGACGTACGCCCTCGACGTGGTCTCCGTCGTCGAGGCGACGCTGGAGGACCCGCGCCCGGTGCTCGGCGCCCAGGAGCACAAGGCGCGCGGCGAGGCGATCGGCGAGATGAAGTCCGAGGGCATCGAGTACGACGAGCGGATGGAGCTGCTCGAGGAGGTGTCCTGGCCCAAGCCGCTGCAGGAGCTGCTCGAGCACACCTACGAGGTCTACCGCCGCAGCCACCCGTGGGTGTCGGAGGACGCGTTGTCACCCAAGTCGGTCGTGCGCGACATGTACGAACGGGCGATGACCTTCGGGGAGTACATCGCGTTCTACGGCCTCACCCGGTCCGAGGGGCTGCTGCTGCGCTACCTCGGCGACGCCTACCGGGCGTTGCGGCAGACCGTCCCGGACAGCGTGCGCACCGACGACCTCGATCGACATCACCGAGTGGCTCGGTGCCGTCGTGCGTCAGACCGACTCCAGCCTCCTCGACGAGTGGGAGCAGCTCAGCGACCCGAACCGCGTCGTCGCCCCGGACGTCACGCCGCCCGAGCCGGAGAACCTCACCGCGAACGAGCGCGCGTTCACCGTGCTGGTCCGCAACGCGATGTTCCGGCGGGTCGAGCTCGCCGCCCTGAACCGGTGGCAGCAGCTCGGCGAGCTCGAGGCCGACACCGGCTCGTCGATGACCGCCGACGGCTGGCGGGACGCGCTCGAGGCCTACTTCGAGGAGTACGACGCGATCGACACCGGTCCGGACGCCCGGGGACCGCGGATGCTGCTGGTCGAGAAGGTCGGCCGCCTGTGGGAGGTCCAGCAGATCGTCGGCGACCCGGAGGGCAACCACGACTGGCGGATCACCGCCGTCGTCGACCTCGACGCGAGTGACGCCGAGGGCGAGCTGGTCATGGACGTGACGGGCCTCGGCCCGACCTGCTGATCCCCGCCCACGGCCCAGCAGCCGGTCGGTCCCGTGCCTCCGCTCCAGGTGCAGACCGGTCGCCAGCCATCCGACGAAGAAGGTGTGCCGTGGCCCGGCAGGATGGCGGGCGTGTACGTCGTGGTGACCGGGCCGCCCGGGTCGGGGAAGAGCACCTTGGCACGGGCGCTGGCGAGCGGGCTGGGGCTACCCCTCCTGGCGAAGGACGAGATCAAGCAGCCCTTCTCGACGGGCAGCCCGTCAACACGGTGGGGGAGCTCGCGCGAGCTCGGCAGGGCGGCCGTGCGGCAGCTGCTCGCCGCCGCGCACGTCAGCGGCGAGGGCGTCCTCGACACCGTGTAGGTCGACCGGGCTGCGGCCGTCGACCATCTCAGCGCGCTCGGGGACGTGGTCGAGTTTGCCCGCCTCCGGTGACCACGCCGGCCTGCTTGTGGCCTCTGCCCGCAGCGCCGTACGGCGTGTCGTTGCGGGGAGCGGCCACAACCGGGCTGGCGGTCCGGGGACGCGGTCAGACGAAGGCGCTCTCGCCGGTCAGCGCGCGCCCGACGATCAGGGTGTTGATCTCGCGGGTGCCCTCGTAGGAGTAGATCGCCTCGGCGTCCGCGACGAACCGGCCCACGTGGTGCTCGAGGAGGATGCCGTTGCCACCGAGCACCTCGCGGGCCCAGCCGACGGTCTCGCGCATGCGGGCGGTGGTGAACGCCTTGGCCATGGAGGCGTGCTCGTCCCGGACCTTGCCCGCCTCCTGGAGCTGCGAGACCCGCACGCACATCGCCGTGGACGCGACGACGTTGGAGAGCATCTTGACCAGCAGGTCCTGCACGAGCTGGAAGCCGGCGATCGGCTGGCCGAACTGCTGACGTTCGAGGGTGTAGCGGAGCGCGTGCTCGTAGGCGCCGCGGGCGCAGCCGGTGGCCTGCCAGGCGACGCCCATGCGGGTCACCTTGAGCACCTTCGAGGTGTCCGCGAAGGAGCTGGCCTTCTGGAGCCGGTTGGCCTCGGGGACGCGGACGCCGGAGAGGTGGACCTCGGCGTTCTGCACGACGCGCAGCGCGATCTTGTCCTGGGTGACGTCGAAGGTCATGCCCTCGGTGCCCTTCTCGACCACGAACCCCTTCACCTGGTCGTCTGCCTGGTCGCGGGCCCAGATGACCACGAGGTCGGCGAACGAGGCGTTGCCGATCCACTTCTTCTCCCCGTCCAGGACCCACTCGTCCCCGTCGCGGCGGGCCGTCGTGGCGAGACCGCCGGCGATCCCGGAGCCGGTCTCCGGCTCGGTCAGCCCGAAGGCGCCGATCAGCTCCATCCGGGCCATCGCCGGCAGCCACCGCTCCCGCTGCTCGTCCGAGCCGCAGAGGTCGATCGAGCCCATGGCCAGCCCGCCGTGCACGCCCATGAAGGTCTGCATCGACGCGTCCACCCGGGCCATCTCCATGGCGACCATGCCGTCGAGCAGCGCTCCGCGTGCCGGGCAGCCCGGGTCCGTCGTACTGGAGGCCGGCGATGCCGAGCGCGGCCAGCCCGGGCACCAGCTCGTGCGGGAACTCCGCGCGGGTCCAGTACCCGTTGATCACCGGCTCCACGTCGGCCACCATGAACTCCCGCACCTTCTCGAGCAGCTCGCGGCCCTCGTCGTCGAGCAGCAGCTCGAAGCCCAGGAAGTCCGAGTCCGGGGTGTCGTGCAGGTCCAGCTCGTCGCTCATGGGGTCTCCGGTGTGCTCGCGGGGTTGTCGGTGAGGAACCGCTCGACGATGGGGGCCAGCTCCCGGCTCTCGGTGAGGATGCCCAGGTGGCCGCCGTGGTAGACGTGCAGCCGCGCGTCGGGCACCAGCCGGGCGATCATCCGGGCGTTCGCGACCGGCACGATCGGGTCGTCGTCACCCCCGAGCACCAGGGTGGGCTGCCGCATCAGCGGCAGGAACGGCAGGCTCGACCAGCCCGTCGTCGCGGCGAGCTGGTAGTAGTAGCCGCGCTTGGGGCCGGACCGGGTGGTCGCGTGCAGCAGCCGGGCCCCGCGCTCCGGGTCGTCGCGCATGCTGCCGCCGTAGATCTCGGCGGCGATGCTCGCGGCGTACGCCGGGTCGCGGTGCCGTCGTGGGGTGAGCATCTTCGCCAGCACGTGCGCACGGGCCGGGACCATGAGCGAGCCGGTGCCCGTGGCCACGAGCACGACCCGTCGCACCCGGCGACGCGACTGGAGCGCCAGCTGCTGCGCGAGCGCGCCGCCCCACGACAGGCCGAGGACGTCGAACTCGCGGTGCCCGAGCCGGCCCATCAGGGCGGTCACCCAGGAGGACAGCGCCGCCAGGGGGTAGGGGAACGGTGGTGGCGGCGACCCGCCGACGCCGGGCACGTCGAAGCGGACGACGCCGCGGTCGGGGTCGAGCGCGTCGACGAACGGCTGGAGCGCCTCGAGGCTGGCGCCGATCCCGTTGCACAGCAGCAGCGGCGGCTGGTCGGCGCACCGGCCGCGCGCCGGGCCGGACGCTCACGCGGACCTGGATGCCGCGCACGGCCAACGTGCGCAGCCGGTCGCGTCTCACGTCGGCGGAGCTCAGCGGTCGAGGACATAGGTGCCCGGCGCGTCACAGATCGGCTCGAAGGCCGCCGAGCCGAGCCGTCGCGGCTTGTTGCGCAGCGGGCCGGTGCGGGTGTCGAGCCAGGCGACGTAGTCGTCCCACCAGCTGCCCTTGACCTTGCTCGCGGACGCGAGCCACTCCGCCGCGTCGGGCGGGTTGTGCTGCGCGGTCTGGAAGCTGGCCTTCTCGTTGCCGGGCGGGTTCACCATCGAGGCGATGTGGCCGCTCGTCGAGAGCACGAACTTCGTCTCCCCGCCGAGCAGCTGCGTGGTGCGGTAGCACGACTCCCACTTGCACAGGTGGTCGGCGATCCCCGCGACGACGTAGGCGTCGGTGTCCACCTTCTCGAGGTCGAGGTCGCTGCCGAGCATCCGAGCGCCTCCCGGCTCGGTGAGCCCGTTGCTGACCGCGAGGTCGATGAAGTCGCGGTGCATCGCCGCGGTCATCCGCACCGGGTCGGCGTTCCAGTAGAGGATGTCGAAGGCCTTGGGTGCGTGGCCGAGCAGGTAGTTGTTGACCCAGTAGTTCCAGATCAGGTCGTTCGGTCGCAGCCAGGCGAACACCTCGGCCAGCATGCGGCCGTCGAGGTAGCCCTTCTCCTTGGACCGCGCGGTCGCGGCGGCGGCCGCCTTGCGCGAGAGCAGCGCGCTGGGCAGACCGGCCCGCTCCTGGTCGAGGACGGTCACCGCGAGGCTGAACGCCGAGACGCGGTCCAGCTCGCCTTCCGCGGCGAGATGGGCCAGCACCATCGAGCTGAGCATCCCGCCCGAGCAGAGCGCGAACAGGGCGACCTGCTCGCTGCCGGCAATCTTCTGGGCGGCGTCCATCGCCTCGAGGACGGCCTGCCCGTAGCTGTCGAGACCCCACTCGGCGTGCCGGGCGTCGGGGTTGCGCCAGGAGATGCAGTAGACCTGCTGGCCGTTGGCGACCAGGTGCTCGACGAGGCTGCGCTGCTCGGCCAGGTCGATCACGTAGTACTTGTTGATCGTCGGCGGCACGATCAGCAACGGGACGGAGTGCACCTTCGTGGTCTGCGGGGTGTACTGGATCAGCTCGAACATCTCGGTGCGGAGCACCACCGCGCCGGGCGTGACGGCGATGTCGGTGCCGACCTCGAACGCGTCCGGCTCGACCATCGAGGGGACTCGTGGCGCGGTCGCGAAGTCGCGCACGAAACGGCGGCCGCCCTCGACGCAGGTTGCCACCACCGGTGTCCACGACCCGCTTGATCACCTTCGGGTTCAGGAACGGGTTGTTGCTCGGCGCGGACGCCTCGACGAGGTTGTCGACGATGAAGCCCATCCGCTGGTCGTCACCCCAGTCCAGCTCGGCGTCCTTCGACCAGCCCGCGTGCGGTCTCGCCGACCGCGAGGTAGCCCTGCAGCGTGCGCTTCAGGAAGGGGTTCTTCGACCAGCCCTCCTCGGAGAAGCGGCGGTCCTTCTCGTGCGGTGCGAGCTCGGAACGGCCGACCCCGACCTTGGCGAGCTCGGTGACCAGGTCGCGGGTGCGGCCCGCGACGCGACCCGGGCGCCGGGCCAGGTTGGCGGTGAACCGCACGCCGGACATGCCGGGCAGGAACCGGCGCACCGGGCTGCGGGCGGCGTCGCCGAGCAGCAGGTCGAGCGGGGTGGCCGCGTCGGGGTGCAGTCGCTCACGAGCTCTTCGCCTCGTCGTCGGGGGCGCTGACCTCGCGGCGCAGGATCTTGCCGGTCGGGCCCTTGGGGAGCTCCTCGACGATCCAGAGGTGGCGGGGGTACTTGTAGGCCGCGAGGCGCTCCTTGGCGAACTCGCGCAGCTCGTCCTCGGTCACCTATCTTGCCGCTCTTGAGGGCGACGGCGGCGCCGACCTCCTCGCCGAGCTCGTCGTGCGGGACGCCGACGACCGCGACCTCCGCGACGTCCTCGTGCTCGTAGAGCGCCTCCTCGACCTCGCGCGGGTAGACGTTGTAGCCGCCGCGGATGATCAGGTCCTTCTTGCGGTCCACGATGAAGAAGTAGCCGTCCTCGTCCTGCTTGGCCATGTCGCCGGAACGGAACCAGCCGTCCGGGATGGCCTCCCGGGTCGCGTCCTCGCGGCCCCAGTAGCCCTTCATGACGTTCTCGCCCTTGATCGCGATCTCGCCGACCTCGCCCTGCCCGACGTCCTTGCCGTCGTCGTCGACGAGCTTCATCTCGACGCCGCGCACGGGTACGCCGATGGAGCCGGGCTTGCGCTCGAGGTCGGGCTGGTTGAAGGACGCGACCGGTGACGTCTCGGACAGGCCGTAGCCCTCGAGCACGATGCAGCCGAACGCCTCCTCGAAGCTCTTCATCACCTCGACGGGCATCGCCGAGCCGCCCGAGATGCAGGTGCGCAGGCTCGACACGTCGTAGGACTCGGCGTCCTCGACGTTGAGCATGCCGGCGTACATCGTCGGCACGCCCTCGAAGACCGTCACCTTGTCGCGGCCGACGACCTCGAGGGCCTTCTTCGCGTCGAACCGGGGGATCAGGGTCAGGCAGGCGCCGGCGGTGACGGCGGCGTTGAGCCCGCAGGTCAGGCCGAAGCAGTGGAACAGCGGCAGGCAGCCCATCACGACGTCCTCGGAGGAGAGCTCGACGAGCGTCTCGGCGCTGACCGCGGCGTTGGTCCGGCAGGTTGTCGTGGGTGAGCTCGGCGCCCTTGGGCTGGCCGGTCGTGCCGGAGGTGTAGAGCAGCACCACGGTGTCGTCGCCGTCGCGGTCCACGACCTCGTCGTCGGGCTCGTGCTGGGCCAGCAGCTCGAGGAAGCCGTCGGCCTCGACGGGGACGCAGTCGATGCCGACGCCGGCCGCGGCCTTGCCCGCCTCCTCGGCCATCGCCTCCCAGGCGAACACGATCGAGGCCCCGGAGTCCTCCAGGTAGTACTTCACCTCGCGGGCCTTCAGCAGCGGGTTCATGGGTACGACGACCGCGCCCGCCGCGAGCGCGCCGTAGAAGAGCACCGGGAACGGCGGCACGTTGGGAAGCACCAGCCCGACCCGGTCACCGGGTCCGACGCCCTTGCTCTTCAGCAGCGCCGTGACCCGCCGCGCACCGTCGAGGAGCTGGGCGTAGGTCAGCACCAGGTCGTCCAGGCGCACGGCCGGCCGGTCCCCGTGCTGCTCGGCGGTCGTGGTCAGGTTCTGGGCAAGGTTGGTCACTGTCGCCTCCGGTGCTGCCTCGGGTGTGAGCGTCCCGCTCAACTACCCACTGTGGCCCCCGCCACACAAGGGCGAACCCGCAGCGGGCTCAGATGTTGGCGACCTCGTCCTCGTCGCCCCGGTCGGACCCCTCGAGGCCGGCGAACGCCTCGGGCGGCTCGCGCCAGGGGTCCGGCAGCGTCCCCGCGGCCGCCGCCCGCACCGCGGCGACGACCCGCTCGGGCTTGAGCGGCATGTCGAGGTGACGGACGCCGAGGTGGCTCAGGGCGTCCACGACGGCGTTCTGGACGGCCGGCGTCGAGCCCACCGTCGCGGACTCGCCGATGCCCTTCGCGCCGAGCGGGTTCAGGGGCGTCTCGGTGACGGTGTTGGCCAGGGTCATCGGGGGCATCTCCGTCGCGGCCGGCATCGCGTAGTCCACGAAGCTCGACGTGATCGGCTGGCCCTCCGCGTCGTACACGAACTCCTCCCAGAGCGCCTGCGCGACGCCCTGGGCGACGCCGCCCATCTGCTGCCCGGCGACCAGCATCGGGTTGAGGACCCGGCCGCAGTCGTCGACGGCGACGTGCCGGCGGGGCGTGACGAGACCCGTCTCGGTGTCCACCTCGACGACCGCCACGTGGGCGCCGAAGGGGAAGGTCGCGCCCTTCGCCGAGAAGTCGTGCTCGGCGCTGAGCGGCTCGCCCGCGTCCTCTGCCGCCGCGGCGACGTCGGCCCACGAGACGGTGGCGCCGGGCACGCCGGCGACCTGGAAGGAGCCGTCCGCCACCTCGAGGTCGTCGGCGCTGACCTCGAGCAGGGAGGCCGCGAGGTCGCGGGCCCGGGCGAGCACGAGGTCGGCGGCGCCGCTGACCGCGCTGCCGCCGAGCTGCAGCGAGCGGGAGCCGCCGGTGCCCTGGCCGCGGGGCACGATCGCCGTGTCCGACTGCTCGAAGCGGATCGTCTCCATCGGGACGCCGAGCTTGTCCGCCACGATCATCGAGAAGGACGTCGCGTGGCCCTGACCGTGCGCCGAGGTGCCCGCCCGGACCGTGACCCTGCCGTCGCGGGAGACCTCCACGACCCCGAGCTCACCGCTGCCGCCGCCGGTCACCTCGACGTAGCAAGCGAGCCCGATGCCGAGCTGCGTGACGTCGCCGCGCTCGCGGCGTTCGGCCTGCTCCGTGAGCAGCGCGTCGTAGTCCGCGATCCGCAGCGCCTCGTCGAGGGCCAGGGCGTAGTCGCCGGTGTCGTACGTCGTCCCGGTCGGCGTCGTGTAGGGGAACACGTCCTTGCCGAGCAGGTTGCGCCGGCGGATCTCGGCCGGGTCCAGGCCCAGCTCGTCGGCCGCGAGGTCCATGATCCGCTCCAGCATGGCCGCGGCCTCGGGACGTCCCGCACCGCGGAAGGCGCCGACCGGCGTGGTGTTCGTGAGGGCGGCGATCGCCGAGTAGTCCAGCCGCGGGACGTCGTACACGCCGGTGGCCATCATCTGCGTCGGGCCCAGCGGCGAGCATCCCGCCGAAGCCGGCGTAGGCGCCGCAGTCGCCGATCACCCGGCAGCGCAGGCCGGTGATGCGTGCCGTCGTCGTCGAGGCCGAGCTCCACGAACTGCACCTGGCCGCGGCCGTGCATCGAGAGCATCGCCTCGGACCGGTTCTCCGCCCAGGACACCGGGCGGCCGAGCCTGCGGGCCGCGGCGACGAGGACGACGTGCTCCGCGGGGACGCCCGCCTTCCCGCCGAACGCGCCGCCGACGTGCGGTGCGACGACGCGGACCCGGTCCTGGTCGAGCCCGAACGTGCGGGCGACCGACGCCCGGGCGAGGTGCGGCATCTGGGTGGCCATGTGCAGCGTGACGTCGTGCGGTTCGTCGGGGCCGCCGGGGGTGACGAGCAGGGCGTTGCCCTCCATCGGTGCGACCGCGAGGCGCTGGTTCTCGATGCGGGCCCGCACGACGTGGGTGGCGCCCGCGAGCGCGTCGTGCTCGCCGGTCCGCGCACCGGCGGCGACGTTGCCGGCCACGTCGTCGAACTGCAACGCGGCGCCCCGGGCTGATCGCGGCCTCCATGTCGACCACGACGTCGAGCGGCTCGTAGTCCACGTCGACGAGCTCCGTCGGCGTCCACGGCCTGGGCCTTGGTCTCCGCGATCACGACCGCGACCGCCTCGCCGACGAAGCGGACCTTCCCGTCGGCCAGCGGCGGTCGGGCGCAGCGCGGGTTGGTCGGGAAGAACGGGAAGCCACGTTCGAGCTCCAGGTCGGCGGCGGTGAAGACCGCGACGACGCCCGGCGCCGCCGCGGCCTCGCTGGTGTCGATGCCGGTGATCGTCGCGTGCGGCGAGAGGGGTGCGCACGAAGGCGGCGAAGAGCACGCCCTCCGGCCTCATGTTGTCGACGAACGTGCCGCGTCCGCGGACCAGGTCGGGGTCCTCGATGCGACGTACGGCGTTGCCCAGCAGAGATCCCGTCATGGATCGGAGCGTATGCCCCTGTCGGCCGGTCCCGGGCGTCTGGCCGGGACCGGCCGGCGGTGCCAGGCTGGTGGCTGCGCGTATCACCAGCGGTCGCACCCGCTCCTGACGAGGTACAGCATTCGATACTTCGCTCGACCGGAGGGGAAGCACATGTCGGAGGCACGGATGAAGCACGGGTCGGAGACCTTCTTCATCGAGGGGGAGGGGCTGCTGACCACGCAGGTCGGCGGCCGCAGCGGGGAGGAGCCCGACCCGGTCTCCGAGTCCGAGACGCCGCGCGCGACGGCTCCGCGGGCGCTGGCCGCGGACGTCGCACCGCCGTTCCGCTTCTCCCGGGTCGGCCCGAAAGGTACGGCGCTCGGCGCGACCGCGACCAGGAAGCTGGCCCGCGCGATGGTCGTGGGCGGAGGTGGCGCGGGCGACGTGCCGGCCGGCTACACCTACCTCGGGCAGTTCATCGACCACGACCTGACGATGGACCGCACCGACGTGATGTTCGGCGACGACGTCCGCCCCGTCGACCTGCTCCAGGGCCGGTCCCCGCGCCTCGACCTGGACTCGCTCTACGGCAACGGACCCGGCGACGCGGCGTCCGCGAGGTTCTACTCCGACGGCCTGCACCTCAAGACGGGGACGACGGTCGCGGTCCCGCCCGACCCGGCCAAGCCGGGCCACGACCTGCCGCGGGTGGGCACCGGGCCGAACAAGGCGGCCAAGCGCAAGGCGCTGATCCCCGACCTGCGCAACGACGAGAACCTCGTCGTCGCCCAGACCCACCTCGCGATGATCCACTTCCACAACCGGGTCGTCGACAAGCTGCCCGCATCGGTGCCGCGCGACCGAGAGGTTCACGCGGGCGCGCAAGCGGGTCACCCTGCACTACCAGTGGATGATCCGGCACGACTACCTGCCGCGGATCTGCCGGGAGGCCGTCCTCGACGACGTGTTCACGAACGGCCGCAAGCTCGTCGAGCCGGATGCCGCGCCGACCTCGATCCCGACGATGCCCGTCGAGTTCTCGGTCGCCGCCTTCCGGCTGGGGCACAGCATGGTCCGGGCGGCGTACAACTGGAACCGGCGCTTCCCGGGCACCGCCGGGTCGCTCGACTTCCTGTTCGCGTTCTCGGGCACCAGCGGCGACATGTTCGGCGACGTCCGGCTGCCCAGCAACTGGATCGCCGACTGGCGACGGATGTACGACTTCCCGGCCGGCGGGCGCCCCGGTCTCGCGGCGCCGGGCGGAAACGTCAACCGCGCCATGCGGATCGACACCCGGCTGACCGACCCGCTCGCGGACCTGCCGCTCGGCTCGTTCGGCGGCGACCCCTCGATCCCCGACGGGGACCTGCGCCGCAACCTCGCGTTCCGCAACCTGGTGCGCGCCAACATGGTCAAGCTCGCCAGCGGGCAGCAGATGGTCACCCGGCTCAAGAGCCGGGGCGTCAACGTGACGGCGCTGACCAGGACGCAGATCCTGGACGGCAACGGCGGCGCGAAGCTCGACCACCTCACCGCCGCCGAGAAGAACGCCGTGGTCGCGAGGACGCCGCTGTGGTTCTACGTCCTGCGCGAGGCCGAGCTCAACGGCGGCAGGCTGAAGGGCGTCGGCGCCCGGATCGTGGCCGAGACGTTCCACCGGGCGATGGAGGGCAGCCGCTTCTCGATCGTGCGCAACCCCGACTTCCGGCCGTCCCTCGGCCGCGACGACACGACCTTCGAGATGACCGACCTGCTGTTCTTCGCGTTCGGCGGCAAGGCCGGAGATCAACCCGCTCGGTGGTGCCTGACGTCGGGCGATGAGCGAAGTTTTACCGTCGATTTCCTGATCTTCGTCCGTTTCGTCCGATGTCGGGAGCGGTTCTTTACCGTCGACGGCTACGACAGGCGGGCGTCCAGCGCGTCACCATCGGGCTCATGAACCTGCTGATGTTCCACCGGATGCGGACCGCCATCCAGGACAACGCCAGCCCCGGCGACGAGGCGCAGCTGACGGCCGTCGAGGGCACGCTGCGTGAGCTGCTGATGGCCAGCGGGGTGTTCGAGGAGGTCGAGGTCGAGCACACCGACGACCCCGACCAGCTGGTCATCGCGCTGTGCCAGTTCCGGCCGTTCTACACCGAGCGGGACGTCGCCGCAGCGGCTCGAGGAGATCTGGGCCGACCGGGTGCGCTACCCGTTCTGGGAGTCGCACGGCGATGCGCACCGAGGACGGGTTCGTCGAGTTCGAGGCCGCCTCGCGGCCCAGCTCCACCGGCCGCTACGTGACCGTGCACCTGGTCGCCCAGCGTGCCCGCATCCCCGCGCAGCGCACCGCAGCGTCTGAGCCTCGAGGCCGTCGGTAGCCTCGCCGGGTGACCACCGAGTTCGACCGCGCCGTCGCGGTCTCCGCCCGTCCAGGACGACCCGACGACCTACGACGCCGAGCTGGGCTCCGGGTGGCAGATCGGCGCCGGTGTCAACGGCGGCATCCTGCTCGCGACGATGGCCAACGCGATGCGGTCGACGTTCGCCGACGTCCCCGGCGGTCACCGCGACCCCGTCTCGGTCAGCGCCTACTACCTCTCCGCGTCACGGCCGGGCGCGGCCGTCGTACGCACCGAGGTCCTGCGCACCGGCCGGAGCATGTCCACGGCGATGGCGCTCCCTCGTGCAGGACGACGGCGCCGGCGGCGCGGTCGAGCGGATCCGCGCCCTCGCGACGTACGGCGACCTCGACGGCCTGCCGGACGACGTACGCACCACCGCCACGCCACCCGACCTGCCGCCGCCCGGACCGGTGCGTCTCCAGCAAGCGACGCGCCGCCCTCGTTCATGGAGCAGGCCGGGCCTGCTCGAACGCCTCGACCTGCGGCTCGACCCGGCGTACGTCGGATGGGCGCTCGGCAAGCCGTCGGGCGAGGGCCGGATCCAGGGATGGCTGCGGATGGCCGACCACCGCGAGCCCGACCCGCTCCTGCTGCTGCTCGCCTGCGACGCGCTCCCGCCGGTCACCTTCGACCTCGGTGAGCTCGGCTGGACGCCGACCCTCGAGCTGACCGTGCACGTGCGCGCGCGGCCCGCGCCCGGCTGGCTGCGGATCGCCGCGTCCACCCGCAACGTCGCCGGCGGCTTCCTCGAGGAGGACGCCGAGGTCTGGGACTCCGCCGGCCGGCTCGTCGTGCAGTCCCGTCAGCTCGCCCGCGCCCCGCGACCGGCGCCGACCGACCGGCGTGCGGTCAGAGGTCGTCGGAGCGGGCGGCCTCGACGGCGGCCTGGGCGCGCAGGTGGACCGGCCAGGACGCGACGAACGGGTCCATGACCGGCTCCCACGGGGCCGTCGCCGAGATGAAGTCGCTGGCGACCGCGTCGGCGAGCTCCTCGTCACCCTCCGCGAGCGCCCGGTCGACGAGGTCGAGCAGCCGGTCGAGCGCCTCGACCTGCCGGCGTCGAACAGCTCGAGCGCCCGCACCCGCAGCAGCCCCATCAGCACGAACTCGTCCCCGCCGGGCAGGTCCGCCAGATGGGCGAGCAGCACGTCCTGCACCTCCGGCACGCCGTGCCGCAGCGCCTCGACCAGGTCCTCGAGGGTCATCGCAGGTCCCTGAGGAAGCGGGAGCGCGGCATGGCGTAGACGTAGCGGGCGCCGGGGTACTCGCTCAACGACCAGAGCTGGTCGCGCTCCGGCCAGTAGGTGATGTCCTCGGGCCCGACCGGCAGCTGCCACCGGTGCTCGCGGAGCTCGCCGGGCCGGCCGACCCAGACGCTGCCGAGGCGGTAGCGACCCCGGCTGGTGGTGACGAACCAGGTGCCCTCCACGACGGTCGCGCCCTGCATGCCCTCGACGCCGCCGGCCTCGAGGGCGAGCGGCACCGCCCGGCCGTCGTCCTCGGCGCGCAGCAGCGACGTGGCGGGGTCGATCTCGTAGCGGACCAGGCGGGTGGTCATGTCGTCGCGGCCGTACTCGCCCGCGACGAGCTCGTGGGGCGACGTGCTCCGGTCGATCGACGCGAACGAGTAGCGCATCTTCGCCTGCCCGTCGCTCGCGTGCGCGTCGTAGGTGAACCGGACCGGCAGGAAGTAGCGGTAGCCGAACCCGTCGACGCGGTCGTCGCGGATGCGCAACCGGGTGGCGTCTCCGGTCGGCACGCGCACGATGTCGTCGAGCCGGAACGAGCTGAACCCGCGCGTCGTGCCCGCGACGTGCACGTAGTCGCCGTGCCAGACGATCCCGCCGGCGTGCACGGGCACGGGGCGTACGTCGACCGAGCCGTCGTCGTGCAGGAACGGCTCGACCAGGAGCACGTGCCGGTAGCGGATGTCCGCGGGGTCGCTGAGGTCGACGAAGGTCAGCCGCGCGCCCTGGGAGTAGCCGTCGACCTCGTGGGAGTAGGAGCTCGTGACGAGCAGCGAACGACCGTCGACCCGGTCGGAGGAGGAGCCGGTCGCCGAGTCCGCCGACGTGGTGATGCCCTGGGGCCACCAGCGGAGCGACCGCATGTCCTCGCGGTCCCACCGGAAGCCCCAGACCGCCGCCGGGGCGGGGACGCGGACCGCGCGCGCCGAGCGGTCCAGGTCGCGGAGCACGCCCCGCAGGCCGACGCGGCCACCGAGGCGTGCGGCGAGCGCGTCGACCTCGTCGACCCGGTCGGCGCCACGCAGCAGGTGCACGCCGGGGTGCGTGAGGGGGCGGTCCACGGGGACATTCTGACCGACCGGCGAAACTGGCATCATGCGGACCGTGCCCGAGACCGATGTCCTGGTGGTCGGTGCCGCCGTCGTGCGGCACGGACGCGTGCTGGCGACCCGTCGCACGCACCCCGGCACGCGGCGGGACGGTGGGAGTTCCCCGGCGGCAAGGTCGAGCCGGGCGAGTCGCCGGAGGACGCCGTGGTGCGCGAGGTCCGCGAGGAGCTGCGCTGCGACGTCGCCGTGACCTGCATGCTCCCGGGCGCCGCGACGGTCAAGCCCGGGCTACACGCTCCGGGTCGCGCTCGCCGAGCTGGTCGACGGGGAGCCGGTGCCGCACGAGCACGACGCGATGCGGTGGCTCGGCCCCGAGGAGCTCGCCGACGTCGACTGGCTCGAGCCGGACCTGCCGTTCCTCGACGAGCTGCGGCAGATCCTGCTCGACGGGCACCGGCTCGAGGGCGGCAACGTCGGCGGAGCGGTGCGCATCGGACGCACCGTCCGTCGTCCGGTGGGCCCGTGGACGCCGGCGGTGCACCGGCTGCTCGAGCACCTGAACGAACGAGGACTCCGCGCGACACCGCAGGTGCTCGGCACGGATGCCCGCGACCGCGAGGTGCTGACCTACCTCCCGGGCCGCATCGTGGACGTCGACGACGAGCTGCTGAGCGACGCGCAGCTCGCCGACCTGACCCGGTGGACCCGCGAGCTGCACGACGCCACGCAGGGGTGGCGCGACGAGGGCCCCTGGCGGTACTTCGACGTCGACGGCGCCGAGGTCGTGGGGCACAACGACGTCGCGCCGTACAACGTGGTCTTCGACGGCGACCGTGTCGTCGGCGTCTTCGACTGGGACCTCGTCCGGACCGACGACGCGGCTCTTCGAGCTCGCCCACCTCGCGTGGAGCGGGGTGCCGCTCTTCCGCCCCGCCCGCGACGCGGACGTCGCGCGGCGGCTGCGGCTGATGGCCTCGACGTACGGCGGCGGTGGACGCCCGCGCCGTCCTGCGCGCCGTGCCCGTGCTCAAGCAGGTCGGCATCGACGGCATCCGGGCCTGGATCGCCGCCGGCGACCCGGCCGGCCTCGCCCAGGCCGCCGTCGGGGAGCCGGAGCGCACCGAGGTGGCCCTGGCCGGGCTGGTCGAGCGCCTCCCCGCGATCGAGAGGGAGCTGTCGTGACCGTCCGGGCGATGCTCTACGAGGAGGACCAGGCGCGGCTCGTCGCCGACCGGCTCCGCGCCGGAGGGTTCGAGGTGACCGTCGAGCGCGAGCGCTTCGCGGGCGAGGACGACGACGAGGACCACCCCTGGACCGTGCTCACCGACGCGCCGCCGTTCATGGTCGAGGTGCTCGTCGAGGAGCACGACGGCTGGGTCGACGACGCACCCGCCGACACGCCGCCGACACCCGTCGTCCCGTTCGACCTCCCCGCCGCGCCCCGCCGCGTGAAGGGCCATTTCCGCTCGCCCTAGAGTTGCCCCATGGACCAACGGATGCTGCTCGTGCACGCCCACCCCGACGACGAGACGATCGGTCAGGGCGCCACGATGGCGAAGTACGTCGCGCGGGGCACCCAGGTCACGTTGGTGACCTGCACCCTCGGCGAGGAGGGGGAGGTGCTGGTCCCCGACCTCGCGCACCTCGCCTCGGACCAGGAGGACGGCCTGGGCCGGCACCGCATCACCGAGCTCGCCAACGCCATGAAGGAGCTCGGGGTCACCGACCACCGGTTCCTCGGCGGCGCCGGCCACTTCCGCGACAGCGGGATGGCCTGGCACGAGGACGGCCACGCCGTCGCCGGCGAGGACGTCAAGGAGGGCACCTTCTGGCGCGCGGACCTGCTCGCGGCCTCGGACCTGCTCGTCGAGATCATCCGTGAGGTCCGGCCGCAGGTGCTGGTGACCTACGACCAGTTCGGCGGCTACGGACACCCCGACCACATCCAGGCCCACCGGGTGGCGACGTACGCCTCGCTGCTCGCCGCGGTCCCGTCCTACCGTCCCGAGCTCGGCGACCCGTGGGACGTCGCGAAGATCTACTGGGGCGCGATGTCGGAGTCGCGGATGCGCGAGGGCCTGCGGGCGCTGCGCGCGGCCGGCGACGACAACGCGTTCCGGGGCATGGACCCCGACGGTCCGCTGCCCCCGTTCATCGTGCCGGACGACCAGCTCTCCGCGGTGGTCGTGGCCGAGGACTTCGCGGACGCGAAGATCCGGGCCATGAAGGCGCACGCCACCCAGATCGAGGTCGACGGTCCGTTCTTCGCGCTGTCGAACAACATCGGCAACCAGGTCTGGGGCACGGAGTTCTACCGGCTGGCCAAGGGCACCCTGGGCCCGACGAACGACGACGGTCTCGAGACCGACCTGTTCGCGGGTCTTGACTAGGGTCCTGAGCCACGTCGCCGCGTTGCGTCGTCGGCGTGCTGGTCGCGGTCGCGGCCGTCGCCGTGCACCGGTCCGCCTTCCCCCTCGGTCTGCTGCTGGGCGTGGTCACGTCGTACGCCGTGCCGTGGTGGCTGCTGCGCGGCAGGAACCCGCGGACCGCCTCGTCGTACGCGCTGGGATGGCTCGCCGTCTTCGCCGTCGTGGTGGCCGGCCGGCCCGAGGGCGACTTCGCGCTGGCCCAGGACCTGCGGGGTCTCGCGCTGATGGCGGCGGGCGTCGGGCTCGTGGTCGTGGCGGTCGTCGGGTTCACCGGAGGACGCGGGTCGAGCACGTAGGGTTTCTCCGTGACCGACGAGCCGTATCCCTACCGCACCAACGACCGCCGGGTGATCCCCTGGTTGCTGGTCGGGCTCGTCGCCATCTTCGGCGCCCTGTACGTCGCCGGCTACTACGTGACCAGCGACCGGATCCCGCGGGGTACGACGGTCAACGGGGTCGTGATCGGGGGGATGACCCCGGCCGCCGCGGAGAGCGCGCTGCGCGCCGGGCTCGAGGGTCCCGCCGACGTGCCGATCACCGTGGTCGCGAACGGGGAACGTTCGCGGGTGTCCCCGTCCGCCGCCGGCCTCACGGTCGACGTACCCGCCACCGTCGCGGCGTCCGGCGGCGGCCGCAGCTGGGACCCGGTGCGGATGTGGGACTACTTCACGGGTGGCAGCGACGAGGACGCCGTGGTCCGGGTCGACCGGGCCGCGCTGGACGCGGCCGTCGCCAAGGTGGCCGACAAGGTCGACGTACCCGCCACCGAGGGCAAGGTGACCTTCGCGGACGGCCAGGCCGAGGCGACGTACCCCGAGCGGGGCACCGTCGTGGACCGCGCGGCCGCAGCCCGGGTCGTGCGCGCCGCCTTCCTGTCCTCGGGCGACAGCACAGGTGTCGACCTGCCGACGAAGGAGGCCGACCCCGTCGTGTCCAAGGACGCGGTCAGCCGGGCGATGAGCGGTTTCGCCAACCCGGCCATGTCGGGAGCCGTGATCATCACGCTCGCGGGCGAAGGCGTCCGGCTCGACCCGGAGGACTTCGCTCCGGCGCTGTCGATGGTGCCGGTCGGCACCGAGCTGCAGCCCCAGCTCGACAACGAGGTCCTGCTGGCGGCCCTGGCCCCGAAGATGAGGACGATCGCGACGGCACCGAAGGACGCGTCGTTCAGGATCGTGGACGGGAAGCCCGAGGTCGTGCCGGCCAAGGACGGGGTGACGTTCGCGCCCGAGGACGTGACGGGCGCGTTCCTGGGGCTGCTGACCAGGACCGGCGCCGAGCGGCAGCTCGACGTGGCGAGCGTCGTCGCGACGCCCGAGCTCACCACCGAGGCCGCGAACGCCCTCGGCATCAAGGAGCGCGTCTCGGCGTTCACCACGAACTTCCCCTACGCGTCGTACCGCAACCAGAACCTCGGCCGCGCCGCGCGAGCTGGTCGACGGCACCGTCCTCAAGCCGGGCGAGACGTTCAGCCTCAACGACACCGTCGGCGAGCGCACGGCCGCGAACGGCTTCACCAAGGGCTTCATCATCAGCGACGGCGTGTTCCGGGAGGACTTCGGTGGCGGCGTCAGCCAGGTGGCCACCACGACGTTCAACGCCGCGTTCTTCGCCGGGCTCGAGGACGTCGAGCACAAGCCGCACTCGTTCTACATCGACCGGTACCCCGTCGGCCGGGAGGCGACCGTGGCCTGGGGGAGCGTCGACCTGAAGTTCAAGAACACGACGCCGTACGCCGTCTACATCCAGGCCTCGGTCGAGAACAGCACGCCGTCCCGCCAGGGGGCGATGAACGTGGCGATGTACTCCACGAAGTACTGGGACATCAAGGCCGAGGAGTCCGGCCGCTACAACGTCACGTCCCCGCAGACCCGGCACCTGAGCGGTCCGGAGTGCGTGCCGAACGTCGGTTACGGCGGGTTCGACATCGACGTCGACCGGCTGTTCTACAAGGCGGGCTCCAGCACCCTCGACCACCGCGAGACGATGCACACCCGCTACACCCCCAGCGACACCGTCGTCTGCTCCTGACGGACCACGTGGGCGAGGACCTGGCCACGTAGAGCGACGGGCGCAACGCCACCGCAGACGTGCTGAGGAAAGCGTCCTGCGAGCTGTGCCCGTCCGTGTACGACGAAGCGCCGTGTCCGCTCTCGACCAGCGGGAGATCCACCGGTGGCGTAACCGCCGCTGGGGCGGGTCGTTGGCCAGTGCATGACGCGCGTGCTCCCGAAGCTCTTGGCCGCCCTGCTCCTCCTGCTGTCGGCGGGTCTGGTCGTCACCGGGGCGTCCCCGGCAGCAGCGGGGACGCCGACGTACCCGACATCGGGGGTGCCTCCGCTGGGCGCCAACGACTGGTCCTGTCGGGCGTCCGCCGCGCGGCCGCTGCCCGCGATCATCGTGCACGGGACGTTCGGGGACCAGAAGTCGCTGCTGGACAACCTGTCGCTGTCTCTCAAGCGCGACGGGTTCTGTGTCTACTCATTGGACTACGGCAACCGAGCGACCGGCCCTGTCGAGGAGTCCGCGCAGCAGCTGTCCGTGTTCGTCGCCAAGGTCCGCGCGAGCACCGGTGCCGCGAAGGTGGAGCTGGTCGGGCACTCGCAGGGCGGGATGATGTCGCGCTACTACGTCAAGAACCTGGGCGGAGCAGCGCACGTCGAGGACCTGGTCGGCCTGGCTCCGTCGAATCACGGCACGACCGTCAACGGCGCGTTCGGATCGTCGCCGTACTGCACGTCCTGCGACCAGCAGAGGTACGGGTCGGCGTTCCTGACCGCCCTGAACACTCCGGACGAGACGCCCGGCGACGTGGACTACACGCAGGTCGAGACGAGGTACGACGAGGTCGTGGTGCCGTACACCTCAGCCTTCCTCGAAGCTGGCGCGCAGAGCACCAACATCACGTTGCAGGACCGCTGTCCAGCGGACACGGCCGAGCACCTGACGATCCCGGCCGACCCGCAGGCGATCGCGTGGGTCCTCGAGGCGTTCCACCACGAGGGCCCCGCCGACGTCGCGGCGCCGATCGGCTGCACCGGTGAGCTCGGCTAACCGACCTTCACGGTCACCTGCGGGGTGGAGCCGAGCGGGAAGTAGCGCCGCCAGGCGTCGTACAGCTCGTGCAGGTCACCGGGGGAGAGCTTGATGCAGCCGAAGGAGCGGTAGTCCTCGATGCGCGGGTACTCCCACCGGCACACCTGGTCGCCGGGCCGGTTCGGGCACTGGCGCGAGCCGGCGCCCTGCTCGGTGTGGATGAACAGGTCGGTGCGCATCGTGCCGTTGGGGCACGCCTTCTGGCCGAGGTAGATCGCCCGGCCCTTGATCACGTTGCCCTGGTAGTCGCGGGCGAGGCGGGGCTGGTAGGTCCCGTCGGGCAGCCAGCCGTTGTTCTTGGCGCACGGGTTCGTCGACGTGCGGAAGTAGCCGGCTCCGGCCCGCCACTCGAGCCGCTGGACGGAGGTCCGCTGGTTCGCCGTCGACCCGGAACACCTCCCAGGTCAGCGTCGAGCGGAAGGTGTTCGCGTAGTTCTTGTGGAAGGTGATGACCGCGTAGCGGCGCGACGTGGCCGCGTCCGCCGGACGGCGCCACGGTCAGCCCGGCGACGAGCGCCAGCAGGACGAGCACGAGCCGGGTGCGCACGTCAGCGCCCCCGCGCCAGGTAGCGGTAGGTGTGGTGGGTGCGGAAGCCCGAGCGCGTCGTAGAGCGCGATGCCCGGGTGCGTTGTCCCCGCGGACCTGCAGGTACGCCGTCCCGGCGCCCCGCTCCGCGGACCACTCGAGCAGCTCGGCCATCACGGCGAGGGCCAGCCCCTGCCGCCGGTGGTCGGGGGAGACCCAGACGTCGGTGATGCCGGCCCAGTCCCCGTCGCAGGCCACCCGGCCCTTCGCCACGACCACCTCGTCGTCCAGCACCGACACGAAGCCGACCTCCTCCGGCCCCTCGAGCACGGCCACCGCGTCGTCGGGGTGCGCGAGCGCGCGGCTGTCGTTGGCGAGCCAGGCCGGCGTGGCCGTCGTACCCAGCCGGACCGTTGGTGGCGTCGCGGGCAGCAACCGCCGTACGGCGCGCGAGGCCTGCGCCACGGACGCGAGCCGGAAGTGCGAGTCGGCCTCACCCGGCCGGGCCGTCACCCAGCCGGCAGCCTCGAACCGGGCGGCCGTCTCGGAGCCCACCATCACCTGCGCCCACGCCGGCAGGTGGTGCTCGTCGTAGAACGCGAGCGCCCGGGCGACGGCCGTCGTCGAACGGCACCCCGGGGTCGCCCACCGCCATCACCGAGTTGGCGCGGGCGCTGAACCCGCCGGACGCCCGCAGCAGCCAGTCGCCGACCGGCTCGGTGTGCACGGCCGGCCAGGACGCGTTGGAGAGCAGGCAGGCCTGCTCGGCGCTGATCCGCATCCGCGTCGAGGGCCGGGGCGGCACCGGCTTGCCGGAGACGATGTCCGCCAGCGCGATCTCGGTCGAGCGTGCCGTCCTCGCGCGCGGACGGACGTGGTCGGCGGAGCCCAGGCCTCCATCACGCCGAGCAGGTCGGTCATCGCGGGACCGCCCGAGGGACCGGTCCGCCCGGGCAGCACGCGACGGACGACGACGCGCTGTCCCACGCAGTGCGGGCCGAGGCCGGGGGGAGCGCTCATGAGGGACTTTCGTCTTGCGGGACGGGGTTCGGTGCGAGGTGCGACTGGCGAGATACTAGGCTGTGGCGGACCACCACAGCGCTTCATCTGGAGGAACAAGGTGACCTACGTCATCGCGCAGCCCTGCGTCGACCTGAAGGACCGGGCCTGCGTCGACGAGTGCCCCGTCGACTGCATCTACGAGGGCAAGCGGATGCTCTACATCCACCCCGACGAGTGCGTCGACTGTGGTGCGTGCGAGCCGGTCTGCCCGGTCGAGGCGATCTTCTACGAGGACGACACGCCGGAGCAGTGGAAGGACTACTACACCGCCAACGTCGACTTCTTCGACGACCTGGGCTCGCCCGGCGGTGCCGCGAAGCTCGGCGTCATCGACAAGGACCACGCGCTCATCGCGGCCCTTCCTCCCGCAGAACCAGGAATGACCCGTAGCCACGAGACCGCGCCGTCCACCAGTCCCTGGTGGGCGGCGCGGTCCGTTTCCCGGGCGCTGCCCGACTTCCCGTGGGACCACCTGACGACGTACGGCGCGCGGGCCCGGGAGCACCGGGACGGGATCGTCGACCTCTCGATCGGCACGCCCGTCGACCCGACGCCCGAGCTGGTGCAGCGGGCGCTGGCGGAGGCGGCCGACTCACCCGGCTACCCGCTGACCATCGGCCGCGTCGACACCCGCCAGGCTGCCGTCGACTGGCTCGCCCGACGGTTCGGGGTCACCGGGCTCACGCCCCGACGCGGTGCTCCCGGTGATCGGCTCCAAGGAGCTGATCGCCTCGATGCCCAGCCATCTCGGGCTCGGTGCCGGGGACGTCGTGGTGGCGCCGGCGCTGGCCTACCCGACCTACGAGGTGGGCGCCCGGCTCGCGGGTGCGCGCTGCGTCGCGACCGACTCGCTGACCAGTCGTCGGCCCGGAGCGGGTGTCGCTCGTCTGGGTCAACTCGCCCTCCAACCCGACCGGCCGGGTGCTGCCCGTCGACCACCTCCGCAAGGTCGTGGCCTGGTGCCGCGAGCGGGGTGCCCTGCTGGTCTCCGACGAGTGCTACGTGGAGATGGCCTGGGAGGGCGCGGCGCCGGTGTCCGTGCTCCACCCGGACGTGTGCGGGGGCGACCACACCGGGATCCTCGCGATCCACTCGCTCTCCAAGCGCTCCAACCTGGCGGGCTACCGCTGCGCGTTCGTGGCCGGCGACCCCGCCGTGGTCGGGGAGCTGCTCGCAGTCCGCAAGAACCTCGGCCTGCAGATGCCCGGGCCCGCAGCAGCACGCGATGCGCGCGGCTCTCGAGGACGACGCGCACGTGGAGGAGCAGCACGCCCGCTACGCCCGCCGTCGCGTCCGACCTGAAGGCGGCGCTCGAGCGGCGCAGGGTTCCGGATCGACGCGTCCGAGGGTCGCTCGTACCTCTGGGCCACCCGCGACGAGCCCTGCTGGGACACGGTCGGCTGGCTGGCCGACCGGGGCATCCTGGTCGCGCCCGGCGAGTTCTACGGCCCGGCGGGCGCCGAGCACGTGCGGGTCGCGTTCACCGCGACCGACGAGCGGGTCGCGGCCGCCGTACGACGTCTCGCGGAGCAGCTGACCGGCGGGTCAGCCCTCGTGGCCGTACCCGATCTGCCGCGGCACCGGTGAGCCCGCGTTGATCGACGTGCGCATCGGCGCGGTGCTGAACACCCGCACCGCTGAGACGCTGCCCATCCGGATCACCGAGTGCTCCTCGTCGTCGGAGTGCAGCACCACGCCGTGACCGTCGACGGCTGCGACCCGGCCGGAGAGCCACTGGCCCTCGACGAGGATCTGGACGGCCACCCCGTTGTCATGGGCACGGTTCAACGCCGTCCCGATGGTGTAGAGCACCGAATCGCTGTACATGTGTTCACCCCCGATGGTTCGAGGAATGCCCCCATTCCTCACGTCCGCCCGGGGGCCTGTCGACCACCCGGGTCGTGCTCACATCATGCCTGGTCCGCGGTCCGGCCTGCGCCATCGGCCGCCCGTCCGGGCCGGCTGGCTGAACGGCGGCCGTATGGCCCGAACGGGCTAGATGCAGGCGTTTGCGCGGATCATGCCGTTTCGTCAGGAGCCGGCGACGACGTCGACGTGCACGTGGTCGCGGTGCTCCAGCACCGCGCGGTCCCCGGGGGCGTCGCCCGGGTCGTAGCTCCGCCAGCCCTGCTCGGAGCGAGCGCCGGCCGTCCAGATCCGCTTGTCGAAGATGACGTGGTCGATCTCGAGCCGGGCGGCGTGCGCGACGAGGTACGACGCGATCGCCCAGCCGGTGCGCCGGTTGGCGGCGTTGACCGGCCGCACGAACACGTCGACCGCACGGCCGTCGTAGTGGGCGGAGCCCTTGATGTGCCCGGTGGAGACGCCACCCGCGGCGTACCCGCCGAGCGGGAGGCTGCCGAACGCCTTGGTCAGGTCGGTCCGGACCGCGTCGGCACGCGGGGTCAGACCGTCCTTCCCGGCCTTCTCCTTCGCGGCACCGGTGTGGGCGTCGACGACGCAGCTGAACCGGGCCGCGCTGTAGCCGGTCAACGCCGAGGCGAGCGCGCGGCCGTCGGCCTCGTGGTCGGCGTAGGCCTCGGGGAAGCCGGAGCGCTGCACGCGCTGGGCCGCCTCGGTGATCCGCATCGTCTCGTAGCCGTCGACCTTCACCAGCGCGTCGTAGAACGCGTTGACCGCGTGGACGCGGGTCCTGGATCTGCTTCGCGGTGCCCCAGCCCTGCGACGGGCGCTGCTGGAACAGCCCGAGCGAGTCCCGGTCGCCGTGGTCCAGGTTGCGCAGCTTGCTCTCCTGGTAGGCCGTCGCCAGCGCGATCGACGCGGCACGGGCCGGCAGGTTCCGGCGTACGGCGACCGCGACGATCGTCGTGGCGTTCTCGGCCTGCTCGGTCGACAGGTCGACGACGACGCCGCCGACCCGGGCCTGGCAGCTCTCGGGGTCGGGCAGCGGGCCGACGCCACGGTGGAAGAGCACGAAGACACCGGCCACCACGGCCAGGCACGCCAGCAGGACGACAGCCGTGCGGCCCAGCCGGCCCTGTCGTCGACCGGACCGACTCCTAGTTGGCATGCAGGGCTGCGTTCAGCTCGATGCCGCTCGCCGCCCCACGGGACGGCCTCGACGGCGCCGGTGGTGGAGTTGCGGCGGAACAGCACGTTGCTCGCACCCGAGAGCTCGGAGGCCTTGCGCACGCTCGACCCGCCGTCGGCTCATGACGAGCACCTTGGTGCCGGCCGTGACGTAGCAGCCGGCCTCGACCACGCAGTCGTCCCCGAGCGAGATCCCGATGCCCGGCGTTCGCGCCGATCAGGCAGCGCCGGCCGACGGAGATGACGGCCTTGCCGCCGCCGGACAGGGTGCCCATGATCGAGGCGCCGCCGCCGACGTCGGAGCCCTCGCCGACGACGACGCCCGGCGCTGATCCGGCCCTCGACCATCGACGAACCGAGCGTGCCCGGCGTTGTAGTTGACGAAGCCCTCGTGCATCACGGTGGTGCCCTCGGCGAGGTGCGCGCCGAGGCGGACCCGGTCGGCGTCGGCGATGCGCACGCCGCTCGGCAGCACGTAGTCCGTCATCCGCGGGAACTTGTCGACCCCGAGGACGGTGACGTGGCCGCGCGCCTCGGTCAGCCGCAGCCGCGTCGCCTCGAAGTCCTCGACGGCGCAGGGCCCGGCGTCGGTCCACACGACGTTGGTCAGCTGCCCGAAGACGCCCTCCATGCTGACCGAGTGCGGGGCGCACCAGCCGGTGGCTGAGCAGGTGCAGCCGCAGCCACGCGTCCTGGGTGCTCGCCGGGGGCAGCCTGCAGGTCCTCGACGACGGTGCGCACCACGAGCCGACGTACGCCGCGCACCTCCTCGACACCTTCGAGGCGGGCCAGGTCCTCGGGGGCCCCCAGGTCCTCGTCGGGGACGCCCGAGGCGGGGCGACGGGTACCACGTGTCGAGCACGCCACCCTCGCCCTCGGTGCCGGCGTACGTCGCGAGGCCGTACCCCCAGGCAGGCGGGTGGGACGGTCGGTCGTGGCAGAGGTGGCGGTCACCCCTCAACGCTACCGAAGGCGGGGTGACCGGCCCGGACCCCGTTCGTCCCGGCTGGTTGGATGGGCGGCATGGCACTTGATCTGAGCGAGGACGCCGTCCAGCTGACCCAGGACCTGGTCGACATCGAGTCGGTGAGCGGCAACGAGCAGGAGATCGCCGACGCCATCGAGATCGCGCTGCAGGGGCTCGACCACCTCGAGGTCCAGCGCTTCGGCCAGACCGTCGTCGCCCGCACGAACCAGGGCCACGACGAGCGGGTGGTGATCGCCGGCCACATCGACACCGTGCCGCTCAACGCGAACCTGCCGGCCAGACGGGACGAGGAGAACCTGCACGGCCTGGGCAGCTGCGACATGAAGGGCGGGGTGGCGGTCGCCCTGCGCCTCGCCGCGACGATGCCGGTCACCAACCGCGACGTCACCTACCTGTTCTACGAGTGCGAGGAGGTCGAGGCCGAGCGCAACGGCCTCCAGCTGCTCTCGGAGAGCAACCCCGACCTTCTCCAGGCCGACTTCGCGATCCTGATGGAGCCCTCGGACGCGGTCGTCGAGGCCGGCTGCCAGGGCACCCTGCGGGTCGACGTACGCACGCGGGGGGAGCGGGCGCACTCGGCCCGTTCGTGGATGGGCGTCAACGCGATCCACGGCGCCGCCGACGTCCTCGCGCGGCTGAACGCCTACGAGCCGCGGAAGCCGGTCATCGACGGGCTGGAGTACCACGAGGGCCTCAACGCGGTGTTCATCTCCGGCGGCGTCGCGGGCAACGTGCTGCCCGACGAGTGCGTCGTGTCGGTCAACTACCGCTTCGCCCCCGACCGATCGGTCGAGGAGGCCTACGCGCACATGCGCGAGGTGTTCGACGGCTTCGAGATCGAGCTCAGCGACTCCGCCCCGGCCGCGATGCCGGGGCTGTCGGTGCCCGCCGCGGCCGCCTTCATCGAGGCGGTCGGCGGGACGGCGAACCCCAAGTTCGGCTGGACCGACGTGGCCCGGTTCAGCGGCCTCGGCATCCCGGCCGTCAACTTCGGACCGGGCGACCCGCACCTCGCCCACAAGCAGGACGAGTTCGTGCCCCTCGAGCACATCGTCCGCGTCGAGCGGCAGCTGCGGACCTGGCTGGGGGAGGACGCGTGAGCGACGGGGCGCCGGAGTCGATCCCGGAGAAGTACCGCGGCCGCACCGTCATGCGGCGGGACCAGATCGAGTCGAGCACCACCGACCAGCGGCTCCTCGACTCGCGCGGCTCGACCGACTGGGTCCACACCGACCCGTGGCGCGTGCTCCGCATCCAGAGCGAGTTCGTCGAGGGCTTCGGTGCGCTGGCCGAGCTCGGGCCCGCGATCTCCGTGTTCGGCTCCGCGCGCACGCCGCGCTCCGACCCGTCGTACGCGATCGCCGAGGAGATCGGCGCGAAGCTCGTGGGCGCCGGCTTCGCGGTGATCACCGGCGGCGGGCCGGGCGTGATGGAGGCGGCCAACAAGGGCGCCGGCGAGGCCGGCGGCGTCTCCGTCGGGCTCGGCATCGAGCTGCCCTTCGAGGCGGGGCTCAACGCGTACGTCGACCGCGGGCTCAACTTCCGCTACTTCTTCGCGCGCAAGACGATGTTCGTGAAGTACGCGCAGGGGTTCATCGTCCTGCCGGGCGGCTTCGGCACGTTCGACGAGCTGTTCGAGGCGCTCACGCTGGTGCAGACGCAGAAGGTCACGTCGTTCCCCATCGTGCTGGTCGGGACGGCGTACTGGTCCGGTCTGGTCGACTGGATCCGCGACACGGTGCTGGCCGACGGCAAGATCTCGGAGACCGACCTGGACATGTTCCGGGTGACCGACGACGTCGACGAGGCCATCGCGGTGATGGTCGGTGCGCGGAACCACCGGCACAGCCCCGCGCCCGGTGGCGGCGAGTCACCTGGTGCCCCCAAGCGCCCCGACTGACCGTGCCCGCGGGCACGCCGCGTCGCTCCGTACGATCGAGCGCATGACCTGGTTCTTCGCCGTGATCATCGTGGCCGTGATGGGCGGCATCGCCGTCGTGGCGGCCGGTCGGGGCGGTTCGATGGCGGAGACGCTTCGACGACCGGCCGGACGCCCGGGTGCCCGTCGACGGACCGCTCACCCCGCAGGACCTGCGCCGGGTGCGGTTCTCGACGGCCCTGCGCGGCTACCGGATGTCCGAGGTGGACGCGCTGCTCGACCGGCTCGCCTCGGAGCTCGAGCCGCCGCGCGACGACGACCGTCAGGACCAGCCCTGATGCGCACGCGCATCCAGCGCGAGGTCGAGATCGCGGCGCCCGCCGGCGAGGTCTGGGACTACGTCACCGACTGGCCCCGACAGGAGGAGTGGATCCCGCAGACCCGGGTCGAGAACGTCGACGACGCCCGCGGTCTCGGCGGCCGGTTCCGGGCCTGGACCGGCATCGGCCGGGTCGGCTTCTGGGACCCGATGACGATCACGGCCTGGGAGCGCGACCCGGACGGAGGTGGTCGCTGCGAGGTGCTGCACCGCGGGACCGTGGTCAAGGGCGAGGGCGAGTTCGCCGTGGTCGCGCGCGGCGAGGACGCGAGCACGTTCGTGTGGGCCGAGGTGGTCGTCGTCCCTCTCGGAGCGGTCGGGGCGGTCGGCCTGGCGCGTCGTGCGCCCCGTCGTCGAGCGGCTGATCGACCGAGGGCTGGCGTCCATGCGGGACCTGGTCGAGGCCGAGGCCACGAGCGCGGCGCGCCGGGGGCGCTGAGGGCGTAAAACGTGCCGGCGGACGTCGTTTCGGGCATGCTCGGGGCGTGACTCCGCTGCTGATCACCTGGGTGCTGACCGCACTCGCGGCCGTCGTCGTCGTGCTGACCCGCGTCCGGCTCTCCCGCGAGGACGGCAGCGCCGCCGGACGCATCTCGATCCCCACCAGCGTGCTCAACCTGCACACCATCGCCGGTGTCCCCGCGCTGCTGCTGTGGGTGGCCTTCCTCGTCACCGGGACGGACCTGCTCGGCACGATCGGCCTGCTGCTGTGGTGGGTGACGGTCGTGGCCGGCCTGCTGGTGCTCGCGCGCTGGCTGCCGGCCAAGGGACGGCACTCGTCGGGCCCCGCGACCGACAGCTGGGGCGAGGGGCCGGGGCTCTCGGTGCTCGCGCACGTCGGCCTCCTCGTGGGCGTGCTCATCTGGACCGTCTTCCTCGCCCTCGACAAGATCCCCTGACGGATGCGGGGCGTCGCTCGTCCGGTCGTGCCGGTCGTCCTCGGGCTGCTCGCCGCGCTGCTGGCGGCTCCCGTCGAGGCGCACCGGCGGCTCCGACCTCCACGCGCGTCGGTCCCCGGTCGTCCGGCGGTCGTCGAGGCCCGCGTGATCGGCCACTCGCTGAAGGGCCGCGCGATCGTCGCCTACCGCGTCGGTGACCCGACGTCGCCCCGCAAGGGCGTGGTGATGTCGACGATGCACGGCGACGAGCCGCGCACCCGGCGCATCCTCACGTCGATCCGCGACGGCCGCCCGGTGCACGGCATCGACCTGTGGCTGATCCCCGTCGTCAACCCCGACGGCCTCGCCCGGCGCAGCCGCAAGAACGCCCGCGGAGTGGACCTGAACCGGAACTACCCCTACCAGTGGCGCGACCTCGACGGGAGCTACGAGTCGGGCAGCGCCGCCGGGTCGGAGCCGGAGACGCAGGCGCTGATGGCGTTCTTCGACGAGATCCGCCCGAGCCGGATCGTGAGCTTCCACCAGCCCCTGCACGGGGTCGACGTCTCGACGCCGGCGTCGCGGCCGTTCGCGAAGCGGCTCGCACGCGCCCTGCGCCTGCCGGGCAAGCGGCTGACGTGCGGCGGGGTCTGCTACGGCACCTTCACCCAGTGGTACATCGCCCGGCACCCCGGCGTCGCGGTCACCGTCGAGTACGCCGCGCACCCCGGCCGGCACCGGATGAGGGCCACCGCCCCGCGACAGCTCCTCCGGGCCCTCGGCGCGACGCGCTAGGCCGCGCTCCGGCGGCCGGCTCGAGCGTACTGACTGTTCCCCTCGAAGACCGGCTTCTGCTTCGCCACGAACGCGTCGACGGCGTTGCGGTGGTCCTGCGTGGCGCCGGTGAGCGCCATCATCTCGGCCTCGAACGCCAGCGCCGACTCGAAGTCGTGGCCCTCGCTGTGCAGGACCGACCGACGGATGGCGCCGTAGGACACCGTCGGCCCCTCCGCCAGGCGGGTCGCCAGCGTGGCGACCTCCTCGGCGAGCCCGTCGGCCGGCACGACCCTGCGTGGCCAGCCCGAGCTCCAGCGCCTCGGCGGCCTTGATGGTGCGCGGGAAGTACAGCAGCTCCATCGCCTTGGCCCGGCCGACCAGCCGCGGCAGCGTCCACGACGAGCCGGTGTCGCAGGACAGCGCGATGCCGGTGAAGGCCAGGTTGAACCCGGCCGTGTCGGCGACGCACCCGGAAGTCGCAGGCGAACGCGAGGCTCGCCCCGGCGCCGGCCGCGACGCCGTTGACCGCCGCCACGACCGGCTTGGGCATCGTCGCGATCGCGGTGACCGTGGGGTTGTAGTGCTCGGGGACGGTCCGGAACAGCTCGTCCGAGGTGCCCTCGTTGAGGATGGTGACGTGCTCCTTGAGGTCCTGGCCGACGCAGAACGCGCGACCGGTGCCGGTCAGCACGACGCAGCGCACCGCGTCGTCGGACGCCGCCTCGCAGGACCGCCTCGCGCAGCGCGACCTTGGTCGCCACGTCGAGGCTGTTCATCGCGTCGGGGCGGTTCAGGGTGATCGTCGCGACGCCGTCGGCGACGTCGTACAGGACGGGCTGCTGCTCGGTCATGGACGGGCTCCAGTCTGCTGGTGGTCGTGGTCGTGGTCGGTCAGGCACGCGTCGACGAAGCGGGACGCCGCGGGCAGCAGCCGGGCGGCCTCCTCCGCGAAGAAGCTGGCCGCCTCGTGGCCGACCCAGTCGCGGGGCAGCAGCTGGGCGGGCAGCCCCGGGTCGGTGAACAGGAACTTGCGCCACTCGTGGACGAGCACCGAGCGGACGGCGAACGCCTGCTCGTCCTCGGAGGCGTGGGACAGGCCGCCGAGCTGCGACGCCGGGTCGTCGAGCAGGCTCTCGGCGAACTGCCGCCACTCGACGTACGCCTTCGCCAGCCCGACGAGGTCCCAGGCCTCGCGGGCCCGGACGCCGGGGGCGTCGTCGTGCGCCCGGAAGCGCGCGAAGCCCGCGTCCTCGGCGTCGAGCAGCTGGTCGGCCTCCGGCGAGGCGAACGGGCTGATCCAGGTGCTGTCCGACAGCGGGGCGTAGCCGAGGAACCCGAGCCCGGTGCGCACCCGCTCGCGGGCGGAGCGCTGGGTGACCGGCTCGAGGACGAGCAGGTCCCAGGTGCCGTCCCACGACGTGACGCGGGTGCGGTAGATCCGGGCGGCGGCGTCGTCGAGGCGGTGCCGGGCCCGTCCGGTGAGGGCGTAGCCCCGGCCCTGCGGCAGCCGCACCGGCTCCAGCCAGCCCTGCCGGACCATCCGCGAGACGGCGGTGCGTACGGCGGGCGGGGCGATGCCGAGGGGGGCGAGCAGCCGGACCAGGGCGGCCACCGGGGCCCGGTCGCTCGCGGGCACGCAGGTGGTCGCCGTAGAGGTCGAAGAGGGCGGACCGGGCGTGCACCCGACGAGTCTGCCGCACGCCGTTCGGGAGGTTGGCCGTGGGCCGCAGGAAAATGGGGGATAATGACCGGGCAACTCCGCAGCGCCGCAACCACAAGGCGCATCGAACAGGAAGAGGTGTGCGCATGGCGGCGATGAAGCCGCGGACGGGCGACGGCCCGCTCGAGGTCACCAAGGAGGGACGCGGCATCGTGATGCGGGTGCCGCTCGAAGGTGGTGGCCGTCTGGTTGTCGAGCTCAACGCCGAGGAGGCCGGAGCGCTCGGCGAAGCCCTCAACGGGGTCGTCGGCTGATCCAGCGCCCCCACGGGGGGACCCGAACATGCCCGGACCCCGCCCGCTCCTCGGAGCAGGCGGGGTCCTTGCATGCCCGCGCGCGGCGGTAGGGTCGCTCCGTACCGAGCCCGGACGGTTCGCCGCATCTCGACTCGTCCCGAACGTCGAACCGCTAGGAGGCGCCGTGGCGCTGCCCACCCAGGTGTCGCCCCCGCAGATCGCGGTCAGTGACGTCGCCCCGTCCGCCGTGCTCGGCGCCGACGTGGTGGCGGTGCCGGTCATCGCCGGTCCGGACGGGCTCACCCTCGGGCCGGGGGCCGCCGAGCTGCTCGACGAGCTCCGGGACGACCTGTTCGCGCTGCTCGAGGCGGCCGACGCCACCGGCAAGGCCGGCGAGATCGTCGAGCGCGCGGTCCTCGACACCACCGGGCTCAGCAACACCGACCTGCGGCTGGTGCTGCTGGTCGGCGTCGGGACCGGTACGACGGACGAGCTGCGTCGCGCCGGCGCGGCCCTGGCCCGGCACACGCGGGGCCGGCTGTCCGTGGCCACCTCGCTCGCGGCGCTCTGCGACGACGCCGGGCTGCGGGCGGTCGTCGAGGGCCTGGTGCTCGGCTCCTTCGAGTTCCACTGGCGGTCCGAGGGGCCGCAGACCACGCCCGGTGGGGCGGGTCGTGCTCGCCGGCCTCATCGACGGCGACGCCCGGCGCGACGCGGTCGAGCAGGGCGCTGGCCGTCGCGGGCGCCGGCTGGCAGTCCCGCACGCTCGCGCTGGTGCCGTCCAACGTGAAGACCCCCGCCTGGCTCGCCGAGCAGGCCGCCGACGTCGCGCAGCGATCCGGGCTCAAGCTCACCGTCTGGGACGAGAAGAAGCTCGCGGCGGACGGCTTCGGCGGCATCGTCGGCGTCGGCCAGGCCTCCGCGAACCCGCCGCGGCTGATCCGGCTCGACTACACGCCGCGCCGGGGTGGCGAGGAAGGCGCCGCACGTCGTGCTCGTCGGCAAGGGCATCACCTTCGACACCGGCGGCCTCTCGATCAAGGCCCGCGACAACATGATGACGATGAAGCGCGACATGACCGGCGCCGGCGTCGTCCTCGCCGTGATGGGCGCGCTGGCCGACGTCGACTGCCCGGTCCGGGTCACCGGGCTGATGGTCGTGCGCGGAGAACTCCGTCGGCGCCGACGCGATCCGCCCCGGCGACGTGCTCCGCCACTACGGCGGCCGCACCACCGAGGTCACCAACACCGACGCCGAGGGGCGGCTGGTGCTGGCCGACGCGCTGGCCTACGCCGTCGCCGAGCTCGAGCCCGACGTGCTCGTCGACGTCGCCACGCTCACCGGCGCGATGAAGATCGCCCTGGGGCAGAAGACCGGCGGGTACTTCGCGACCGACGACGCGCTCGCCACGACGCTTGCGGGTCGTCCTCGCTGGCCGCGGGCGAGCCGCTGTGGCGGATGCCGCTGGTCGCCGACTACGAGGAGCGGCTCTCCTCCAAGGTGGCCGACGCCGACAACGCCGGCGGCTCGCCCGGCGCGATCACCGCGGCCCTGTTCCTGCAGCACTTCACCGGCGGGCTGCCGTGGGCGCACCTCGACGTCGCGTCCGTCGGCGACTCGCCCGTCGACGAGTTCGAGTACACCAAGGGCGCCACCGGTTTCGGGGCCCGCGTCCTGCTGCACTGGCTGGAGCTGCGCGAGCCGCTGGCCGGCGTCGCCACCTAGCCTCCGAAGCGAGCGCCGCCGATGGTGCTGCGGCTCAGCGAGCCGGACCCGGCCCTCCAGGCGTCGTACCTCTCCGCGCTGGCCGAGCTGCAGGCCGAGGGCAACGGCCACTACTTCGACATGGTGCACGCGCCGGAGCCGGGGTACGCCGGCGCGAGCTTCACGCTCGACACCCTGGCCGACCCCGACACGTTCGCGGAGTTCTGCGCCCGCACCATCGCCTTCGCGCTCCCGCAGACGCCCCGGCCGACGGGGTGGGTGACGGGCACGTACCTCTGGATGGTCGACGACGCCGAGGTCGTCGGGCGGATCTCGCTGCGGCACGCGCTGACCCCCTGGCTGCTCGAGGTCGGCGGGCACATCGGGTACGCCGTCCGGCCGACCGCCCGACGCCGGGGACACGCCACCCGGGCACTCGGGCTGATGCTGCCCGTCGCGGCCGACCACGGCCTCACCGACGTGCTGGTCACCTGCGACGAGGACAACCTCGGCTCCCGGGCCGGTCATCGAGGCCAACGGTGGCGTCCTCGAGGACGTGCGCGGCGGCAAGCTGCGCTTCTGGATCCCCACCGCCCGTTGACCCGGTGGGTCGCACGGTCACTCGGACGACGCAGAACTCGTTGCCGTCGGGGTCGGCCATCACGACGAGGTCCTCCCCGTCGCGCACGACCGTCGCGCCGAGGCCGGTCAGCCGGCGTACCTCGTCCCGCACCGTCCCGGGGGCGCGCAGGTCGAGGTGCAGCCGGTTCTTGGCGGTCTTGGGCTCGGGCACCGCGCTGGAACCAGATGTTCGGCCCACCCCAGCCCGGCGCCTCCACGAAGGCCTTCTCGGCCGTGGAGTCCTCGTCGACGTCCGAGCCCAGCGCCGCAGCCCAGAACTCCGCGGCGCGCAGCGCGTCACGGCAGTCGAAGGTCAGCGACTTGATGTACGACGAGGGCACGGGATCAGGCCTCGGGGGTCCAGACCTTCTTCGCGACCAGCAGGCCGTCGCCGACCGGGAGCAGCACCGGCAGCAGCGAGTCGTGCTCGCGCACGGTCCGGCCGAGCTCGCGGATCGCCACGGTCTCGGCGTCGCGCTGGGCCGGGTCGGCGACCCGGTCGTGCCAGAGCGCGTTGTCGAAGGCCACGATCCCGCCGGGCTTGAGCAGCCGGAGCGCCTCGGCGAGGTAGTCGGAGTACTCCGTCTTCTCGCCGTCGCAGAACACCAGGTCGTAGTGGCCGTCGGTCAGCCGGGGGAGCACGTCGAGCGCGGCCCCGGGGATCAGCCGCACCCGCTGGGGCGCGATCCCGGCCTCGTTGAACGCCTGCTTCGCGAGCCGCTGGTGCTCGGCCTCGGTGTCGACGGTGGTCAGCACGCCGTCGGGGCGCATGCCGCGCAGCATCCAGACGCCGGAGACGCCCGGTGCCGGTGCCGATCTCGACGACCGCGCGGGCCTCGGTCACCGCCGCGAGGAACCGCAGCGCGGCACCTCCGCCGTTGCCGATCGGGACGACGCCGACCTCCTCCGCGCGGGCGCGGGCTGCGGTCAGCACCTCGTCCTCGGTGACGAACTCCTCGGCGTGGGTCCAGCTCGCCGGCTTCAGTCCCGTGACGATGACGGCCTCCAGATGTCGTGGTCCAGTGATGTGGGTGTGCTGCGAGATGCCGTTGGGCATCTGGGCGGGACTCTATCGCGTGCGGAACGCGCCCCACCGGGGGAACAATCGACGCCACGCGGACCGTTCACCGGACAGGAAACAACCGCCGTTCCCTCAGGTCGCTCTCAGGAGCGACTTCTAGCCTGGAGGCACACAGCACCACGATGGCGAGACCAGCAGCGTCACCCACCCGGGCCGAGGAGCACCAGATGACCCACGCGACGAGTCAGGGCCCCGACGTGACCGAGGAGTGGCAGGCCCCCTCCTGGGACGAGATCGTCGCGCAGCACTCCGCCCGGGTCTACCGCCTCGCCTACCGGCTGACCGGCAACCCCCACGACGCCGAGGACCTGACGCAGGAGGTCTTCGTCCGGGTGTTCCGCTCGCTGTCGTCGTACACGCCCGGGACCTTCGAGGGCTGGCTGCACCGGATCACCACGAACCTCTTCCTCGACCAGGCCCGCCGCAAGGCCAAGATCCGCTTCGACGCGCTGGCCGACGACGCCGAGACCCGCATCGCGAGCCGGGCCGTGACCCCCGACGTGCAGGTGCTCGACGGGCTGTTCGACGACGACGTCGAGGCCGCGCTGGCCGCGCTCCCGCCGGACTTCCGCGCCGCGGTCGTGCTCTGCGACATCGAGGGCCTCAGCTACGAGGAGATCGCCGACGTGCTCGGCCTCAAGCTCGGCACCGTCCGCTCCCGCATCCACCGCGGTCGCACCATGCTGCGCAAGGCGCTCGCGCACCGCGCCCCGACCGCCGGCCGGTCCCGCTACTCCGGCCCCGAGACGCGCCGGCGTCCACGGCTGACGCCGCAGGCCTCGTGATGCCGCCGCTCTGGCGCCTGGGCGGGCACCTCGGCTCGACGGTGAGCGCCCTGGTCGACGGACAGCTCGACGAGGAGACCTCCGAGCGTGCGTGGGACCACGTCCTGCACTGCCCGCCGTGCCGCGCGTCTGGTCGAGCACGAGGGCTGGGTCAAGCGCCAGCTCGCGCAGATCGCCGGCGACCCGCGCCCCGAGGAGCCCTCCGACCGGTTCCTCGGCTCCCTGCTCGACCTCGACCCGGAGGCGGTCGACGCCTCGGACGCGTGGGCCGCGACGGGTCGCCTCGAGGACCGCAGCCGCGGCCGTCGCCGGGCCGGCATCGCGCTCGTCGGCGCCGGCTCCGTGTCCGCCGCCGTGTTCGGCCTCTCCACGCTGACCGCCACCCCGATGGGCGTCGGCGGCACGACGGGCACGCCCGCCACCTCGATCGGCGGCGCGAGCACGTCCACGACACCGACCCCCGCCTTCGTGGCGCCCGCGGCCTCCGTGCACGGGCGGCTCCGGGGCTGGACCCTGGGCGTGGCAGACGGCGGGGTCGCGCACGCCCGCTCCGTCGCCGACCGCCGCTAGCGCGTAGCGTCGTCTCGTGCGTTGGGTCGTGGATGGGGTCGTGGGTGAGAATGGGTGACGTGAGCCAGTACGACGACGACGCCGACCGTCCCGAGCAGCAGCCGCGACGGGTCCGAGCCCGGACGACCGCCCGGCCGGTGACCTGGGCGACACCCAGCCGCTCGGTGGCCCGTCCTACCCGCCGCCGCTGCCGAGCCACCCCCAGCCGGAGGGCGGGCCGTCGGGACAGCCGCAGCCCGCGCCGTACGGACAGGCCTACGGCCAGCAGCCCACCTCGCGTACCCCACCCAGCCGCAGCCGGCCTACGGCTACGCGCCCTACGCGCAGCCGGGCCCGCAGCCCCAGCGCCCCGCCGGGCAGCACCTCGCGCCTCCCGGGCTGGGCCTGGCCGGTCATCACCGTGGTCGCGCTCGTCGTCGGCCTGCTCGGCGGCGTCATCGGCGGTGTCGCGGTCTCCTCCTCGATGTCTCCGGCCGGCGTCGACAGCGTCCCGGTGATCGGCACCGACAACGGCGCCGCGGAGCCGCTCGAGGCCGACAACGGCAGCGTCGCGGCGGTCGCCAAGAAGCTGCTGCCGAGCACCGTGCAGATCCAGGCCAAGGGCGGCGCCGACGGCAGCACCGAGGGCGGCGCGACCGGGTCGGGCTTCGTGCTCGACGACAAGGACCACGTGATCACCAACAACCACGTCGTCGCGGACGCCACCGGTGACGGCGAGCTCAAGGTCGTCGACCAGAACGGCAAGAGGCACGACGCGAAGATCATCGGCCGCAGCCCGGTCTACGACATCGCGGTGCTCGAGGTGACCGACGCGACGACGTTCGAGCCGGCGGCGATCGGCTCCTCGCGGTCGATGCGCGTGGGCGACACCGTCGTGGCGATCGGCTCGCCGCTGGGCCTGAGCAGCACCGTGACCTCCGGCATCATCAGCGCCACCGACCGTCCCGTGACCACCGGCGACCAGGACCAGTCCTCCTACATCAACGCGGTGCAGACCGACGCGGCGATCAACCCCGGCAACTCGGGCGGTCCGCTGGTGAACCTGCGCGGCCAGGTGGTCGGGGTCAACTCCGCGATCGCCACGACCGGCGGCACCATCGGCGGCGAGTCGGGCAACATCGGCGTCGGGTTCGCGATCCCCATGGAGCAGGTCCGGGTCACCGCGTCGCAGATCCTCGCGACCGGCAAGGCGCGCTACCCGGTGATCGGTGCCAACGTGAACACCGGTGCCCAGAACGACGGCGCCGAGGTGGTCGACGTACCTTCCGGCACGCCGGCCGCGGCGGCCGGGCTCAAGAAGGGCGACGTGGTCACCGGCGTCGACGGCAAGCAGATCACCGACGGCATCGGCCTGATCGTCGCGATCCGCAGCCACCAGCCCGGCGAGACGGTCACCCTGGTCGTCAAGCGCTCGGGCGAGGACAAGTCCGTCCGGGTCACCCTCGACGGCAAGGTCGGCTGAGCGCCCGACGCGAAGGGCTGACGGATGTCCGCGGCCCGGGTTAGCGTGCCCGGGTGAGACGCGCACCGCAGGAGAACGTGGCGACCGTGCTGGTCGACCCGCGCATCCTCGGCGACCTCGAGCTGGAGCTGATGTCGCTCGACCTGCGGGTGTGGCCGGTCCGGACCGCACCGATCTGCGCGGACGGAGCCCAGGCAGGCGTTCCAGATCCGGCACCGGCTGCTGACGAGCCACCGCGGCGAGTGGGACCTCGCCGCCGACTGGGTGCCGGTGTGGATCGGCTTCGGGGCCAGCTGGCAGAACGGCGACGAGCCGCTGCCGTGGGCGGCCCACCGGACGCTGTGGGAGGTGCTGGACTCGCGCGCCGAGCACGTCCGGTTCCACCGGAGGCTCGGCGGGGTGCGCCGGCTGCGGCTGCCGGACGACGCCTACCCGTGAGCGGCGGGGTGCGGGCCTAGGTGGCGTCGCTGTCGTAGGGCGGCAGCTCGCCCTCCTCGAGCGGGCGCTGCCCCGGTCGCTTCGTCTCGGGCTGTGCGTCGTCCGTCTCGTCCCAGGCGTCCTGGATGTACTTCCGCATCGCGCGGCGCGGGTCGAGGTCGGTCAGCTCGAAGTCCGCGAACTCCGGGCCGAGCTCGCTGCGGATGTCGTCGCGGGCGGACTGCGTGAACGTGCGCACCTGCCGGACGAGACGTCCGGCCTGCCGGGCGAACTCGGGAAGCCGGTCGGGACCGAACACGACGACGGCGACCACCATGATCACCATCAGCTCCGGCAGACCGATCCCGAACACTGCTACAACCTACCGGCCGGGCTCAGTCCTAGCTGCAAACCGGCGAGACCGCGTCCCCGACCGGACAACGTCGCCGCGATCTTGGTCAGCGCCCGCGCGGCGGGGGTGTCGGGGTGGGTGTCGACGATCGGTGTGCCGGCGTCGCCGCCCTCGCGGAGCGTGAGGTCCAGCGGGATCTCGCCGAGCACGGGTACGTCGTACCCGAACCGGCTCGACAGCGTCGCGGCGACCCGCTTCCCGCCGCCGGAGCCGAAGACCTCGAGGCGGTGCTCCGTGCCGGTCTCCCGCAGTGCGGGCAGGGCAGGAAGGACATGTTCTCCACGACGCCCACGACGCGCTGGTGCATCATCGAGGCCATCGTCCCGGCCCGCTCGGCGACCTCGGCCGCGGCCTCCTGCGGGGTGGTCACCACGACCACCTCGGCGTTCGGGAGGTGCTGGCCGAGCGAGATGGCGATGTCACCGGTGCCCGGGGGCAGGTCGAGGAAGAGCGCGTCGAGGTCGCCCCAGTAGACGTCGCTGAGCATCTGCACCAGGGCCCGGTCGAGCATCGGCCCGCGCCACGCGACGACCTGGTCGCGCCGCGGCTTGAGCATCCCGATGCTGATCACCGAGAGCTGGCCCTGCACGACGCCGGGGGTCGGCACCGGCATGATCATGTCCTCGACCTGGGTCGGGCGGACGTCGCCGAGACCGAGCATGGCCGGCACCGAGTGGCCGTAGATGTCCGCGTCGACGATGCCGACCTTGAGGCCCTGCTTGGCCATCGCGGACGCGAGGTTCACCGTCACCGAGGACTTGCCGACGCCGCCCTTGCCGGAGGCGATCGCGTAGACCTTGGTCAGCGAGTCCGGGCGACCGAAGGGGATCTCCTTCTGCGCCTGGCCGCCGCGCAGCTTCTCCTGGAGGCCGGCGCGCTGGTCGGGGCTCATCACGCCGAGGGTCAGGTCGACACCGGTCACGCCGGGCACCTTGCCGACGGCGCCGGTCACGTCGCGGGTGATGGTGTCCTTGAGCGGGCACCCGGACACGGTCAGCAGCACGGTCACGGCCACCGTGCCGTCCGCGGCGACGTCGACGGACTCGACCATGCCCAGGTCGGTGATCGGCCGGCGGATCTCCGGGTCGTTGACGGTCGCGAGCGCAGCGTTGATCTGCTCGAGATCGGGGGAGGTCATGCCTTCCAGCCTACGTGTCGCGCGGGCGGGGCGACCGCTCAGGTGTCCCAGTCGTCGTCGGCGTGCTCGTCGCCCTCGCGCCGCTGCTTCTCCTCGAGCTCCTGCATCAGCGAGCGCAGCTCGGAGCGGACGTAGTCACGGGTGGCGACCTCACCCAGGGCCATCCGGATCGACGCCATCTCACGAGCCAGGAACTCCATGTCGGCGTGCGCCCGGGAGTTCGCGGTCCGGTCCTGCTCCCCGATCACCCGGTCCCGGTCCTCCTGCCGGTTCTGCGCGAGCAGGATCAGCGGCGCGGCGTACGACGCCTGGAGGCTGAGGATCAGGGTCAGGAAGATGAAGGCGTACGGGTCGAACCGCAGGTGCTCCGGGGCCAGGGCGTTCCACAGCAGCCAGACGACCACGAAGCCCGTCATGTACATCAGGAACCGGGCGGTCCCCATGAAGCGCGCGAACGTCTCCGCGAAGCGGCCGAACGTGTCGGAGTCGACGTTGGGGCGGCGGATGATCTGCCGGCGGGTGTCGCGGGGCACGTCGAGCCGGGGGCTCCGCGACTCGCGCCGGGGCTCGCGCAGCCGCTCCTTGCGCCTCTCGTTGCGGGCGTCCTGACGCCGGCGCCCGGGAGTCCTATCCACGGGCCGCACCCCCGTCCGGGCCGCCGATCCGCACGGGTGCCGTCGACCGGCTGGGCGTGTCGCGCCAGTTCTCCGGCAGCAGGTGGTCGAGCAGGTCGTCGACCGTCACCGCGCCGAGCAGCCGGCCGTCCTCGTCCACGACGGGCGCCGAGACCAGGTTGTACGTCGCGAGGTGGCGCGCGCAGTCCTCGAGGCTGGACGTCGGGCGCAGTGGCTCGGTGTCGGTGTCCAGGACGTGGCCGACCATCGTCGAGGGTGGCTCGCGGAGCAGCCGCTGGATGTGCGCGACGCCGAGCAGCCGTCCGGTCGGCGGCTCGAGCGGTGGACGGACGACGTACACCAGCGCCGCCAGGGACGGGCTCAGCTCCGCGTTGCGGACGTGCGCGAGGGCGTCGGCGACGGTGGAGTCCGGCGGGAGGATCACCGGCTCGGTGGTCATCATGCCGCCCGCCGTGTGCTCCTCGTAGGACATCAGCCGGCGGACGTCCTCGGCCTCCTCGGGGTCCATCAGCTGGAGCAGCCGCTCGGCCGTCTCGGGCGGCAGCTCGGCGATCAGGTCGGCGGCGTCGTCGGGGGACATCTCCTCGAGCACGTCCGCGGCGCGCTCGTTGTCCAGCGCCCCGAGGATCTCGACCTGGTCCTCCTCCGGCAGCTCCTCGAGGACGTCGGCCAGCCGTTCGTCGTCGAGGGCGGCGGCGATCTCGGCGCGACGCTTCGGGGGCAGGTCGTGGATGACGTTCGCCAGGTCGGCGGGCCGCATCTCCTCGAGCGCCGCGAGCAGGTGCGTCGCGCCCTGCGCGCCGTCGGGCGTGGCGAACCCCTCGATGTCGCGCCACTCCTCGATGTGCGTCTGGCCCTTGCGGCCGAAGCGTTTCGAGCCCTCCTGCAGCGCGACGCGGCTGATCACCCAGTCGCGGGTCCGCTCGAGCTCCATCGCGACGTCGTAGACGGTGCCCACCACGCCGGTCTCCCGCACGGTGACCTGGCGGTCGAGCATCTGCCCGAAGACCAGGGTCTCGGTGGGGCGCTGCTCGAAGCGGCGCATGTTCACCACGCCGGTCGTGATGACCTGGCCGCTGTCGACGTGGGTGACCCGGGTCATCGGCACGAAGATCGAACGGCGGCCGAACACCTCGACGACGAGACCGAGCACGCGGGGCGGGAGACCACCCGGCCGGAGCACCACCACGAGGTCGCGGATCTTGCCCACCTGGTCGCCCGCGGGGTCGAAGACCGGCAGGCCGGCGAGGCGGGCCGCGAAGACGCGGGACGGGGAGGTGCTCACGAGGGCTCAGGCTATCCCTTGGGAGGATGGGCCTCATGCCACTGCGCTACGACATCGTCGACGTGTTCACCGACCGGCCCTTCGCCGGCAACCAGCTCGCCGTCGTGCACGGCGCCGACGACCTGAGCACCGAGCAGTGCCAGGCGCTCGCCCGCGAGTTCGGGTTCTCCGAGTCGACGTTCCCGTCGTCGACGATCGAGGGTGGGAGCGAGTACGCGACGCGCATCTTCACCCCCGAGCAGGAGATCCCGTTCGCGGGACACCCGACGCTCGGGACGGCGTGGGTGCTCCGGTCGCACGGGTTGCTCACCGCCGACGACGTCACGCAGGAGTGCGGCGCCGGCCGGATCGGTGTCCGGTTCGACGGTGACCACGTCGAGCTCACCGCCACTCCCCGCGACCTCGCCGGGCCGGTGCCCCAGGACGTCGTCCGCAGCCTGCTGCGGCTGCTCGGCCTGTCCCTGTCCGACGTCGCGGGGGAGACCTGGGTCGCCGGCTGCGGCCTGAGCTTCGTGCACGTCCCGGTGACCGAGGAGGCGGTGGTCCGGGCGGTCCGCTCCGACCGGGGCGTTCCCGGCGCTCGCCGACCGGCTGGCCGGGCTCGGTGAGGTGGTGGACCTGCTGGACGCGGTGAACCTGTACGCCGTCGCGGGTGCCGCGCCCCGTCTCGACGTACACGCCCGGGTGTTCGTGCCCGGCGCCGGCGTCCCGGAGGACCCGGCCACCGGCTCGGCCGCGGCCGGACTGGGCATGGCGCTGGTCGCGACCGGCCTGCTGCCCGAGGGCGGCAGCTACGCGATCACGCAGGGCGTCGAGATGGGCCGACCGTCGTCGTTGGCGGGACGTGTCGAGGCCACCGAGCGGCACGGCGACGCTGTGCCACGTCGCCGGCCAGGTGCAGCCGGTGGCGTCCGGGGAGATCGCGGTCCCGGTCAGCTGAGCTTCGGGCGGCGCCTCACCCGTCGGTGCAGCACCCGTGGCAGCGCGCCCCGGGTGGTGGCCGGCGTCCCCGGCGGCATCGCGCGGTGCGCGTCGTCCGACAGGGCGCCGGGTGACTCGACGATCTCGCCGGTCGGCACGATCCGGCGCACGACGCTGGTCTCGGCCCAGCGGTCGGCGGTCGTCGCCAGGTCGGGGGTGTTCAGCCGCACGGGCACGAGGGCCGCGGTGACCGGCCCCCACTCCTCGGACCCCGGGCGTACGACGGACGCGGTGCCGACCCAGGTGACCAGCCGGCCCCCGCTGTCCTTGCTCCGGAGCACGACCTCCACGCGGTGCCCCGTCCTCGATGTCGGGCAGCGGCTGCTCGTCCCCGCCGGACACCACGCACAGCGCGTCGTCGTGCCAGACGTGCCACACCGCGTGGTCGCGTCCGGCGTACCGGACCCAGCTCACGCCGGTCTTCTTCGCCAGCTCGGCGATCAGTGCGCTGTGCAGGGCGGGGCTCTGGCCGGGGTCGGTCACACCGCCGAGCCTGCCAGAAGCCCGACCCGGACAATAGGTGCCGTGCGCACCCTTCTCCTGCTGGCCGTCGGCGTGGTGGCGGTGTCGCTCTCCGGTCCGTTGATGGCGGCGATGGTCGTGCCCCCGCTGGCGATCGCCTTCTGGCGGAACGCCTTCGCGACGGTGGCGCTCTCGCCGGGGGTCGCCGTCCAGCGGCGCGAGGAGCTGTCCGGGCTGCGCGGCCGGCCGCTGGGTCTGGTGGTCGCGAGCGGGGCGGCTCTGGCCCTGCACTTCGGCACCTGGGTCACCTCCCTGACCCTCACGTCGGTCGCGTCGGCGACGGCCATCGTGTGCCTGCAGATCGCCTGGGTGGTGGCGTGGCAGCTGCTGCGCGGCGAGCGGTTCAACGCCGCGGTGCTCGCTCGGCCTGGTGGTCTCGCTGGCCGGCGTGCTGGTCGTCTCGGGGGTGGACTTCACGGTCTCCCCGGAGGCGCTGCTCGGTGACGTGCTGGCGCTCGTCGGGGGTGTGGCCGCCGCGGCGTACATGCTGATCGGGGCGAGGGCCCGGCAGGCGCACGTCGACGACGACCTACACCTTCGTCTGCTACGGCACCTGCGCCGCGATCCTGGCCGTCGCGTGCGTGGTCGGCGGGCAGGACCTGGGCGGCTACCCGCTCGACCAGTGGGGGCTCCTGCTGCTGGTGACCGCGACCGCCCAGCTGATGGGGCACTCGGTGTTCAACCACCTGCTGGCCACCACCAAGCCGATCGTGGTCTCGCTCGCGCTGCTGCTCGAGGTGCCCGGCGCGGCCCTGCTCGCGGCCCTGATCCTGGGGCAGGTGCCGCCGGCCGGGGCGGCCGTCGGCCTGGTGGTGATCCTCGTCGGGGATGGCCCTGGTCGTGCTGAACAACCGGGCGCCGGCGCTCGAGCAGGCACCCGTCGACTGAGACGTATCCCACGGGTCCGGAGGGTCCCGGCGGGGAACGGTCCTCAGTACAGTCCCAAGCACTCGACCGCCCCACGAAGAGGTGTTACATGTCTGCCGCCCGCGAGATGCGCGCCCGTCGCTCCTGCCACGCCGTGCCCGGCTCCAACCCCCGCTTCCTCGAGAAGGCCCAGGGGCTCGAGTCCGACCAGGTGTTCCTGGACCTCGAGGACTCCGTCGCGCCGATCGCGAAGCCGGACGCCCGCAAGAACATCGTCGAGGTGCTCAACACCGGCGACTGGGGCAACCGCGTGCGCACGGTGCGGGTGAACGACTGGACGACGCAGTGGACCTACAAGGACGTGATCGAGGTCGTCGAGGGCGCCGGCGCGAACCTCGACTGCATCATGCTGCCCAAGGTGCAGACCGCCGACCAGGTCAAGGCGCTCGACGTGCTGCTGACCCAGATCGAGACCACGATGGGCTACGAGGTCGGCCGGATCGGCATCGAGGCGCAGATCGAGAACGCGCTCGGGCTGATCAACGTCGACGACATCGCGACCGCCTCCCCGCGCATCGAGACGATCATCTTCGGCCCGGCGGACTTCATGGCCTCGATCAACATGAAGTCCCTGGTCGTCGGCGAGCAGCCGCCCGGGTACGACGTCGGCGACGCCTACCACTACATCCTGATGCGGCTGCTGATGGCGGCCCGTGCCCACGACCTGCAGGTCATCGACGGGCCCTACCTGCAGATCAAGGACCTCGACGGCTTCAGCGGGTCGCCGGACGGTCCGCCGCCCTCGGCTTCGACGGCAAGTGGACCCTGCACCCGTCGCAGATCGAGGTCGCCAACGAGGTGTACTCCCCGGACCAGGGCGACTACGACCACGCCGAGAACATCCTCGACGCCTACGAGTACTACACCTCCGAGAAGGGCGGCGCGAAGGGCGCGGTCATGCTCGGCGACGAGATGATCGACGAGGCCTCCCGCAAGATGGCGCTGGTCATCTCCGGCAAGGGCCGCGCGGCCGGCATGCAGCGCGGCGAGAAGTGGACCCCCGACGCCTGACCCGCCGAGCTGTCAGATCCTCAGACGGCTATGACCGCCTGAGGCCGACGTCTGACGACTCGGCGCTTCCCGTACGATCCCCACGTGTCCACTGCCACCAACGTCTCCGGCGTGCGCGTCGACGACGAGGGGGTGCGGGCGCGGTCCGAGGACGAGGTCGTCCTCGACGTGCTCTTCGACGGCCGCCGGATCTGGTCGTTCTGGCTGCGGCGCGACGGTGAGCCGAGCGGCAGCGCGTACGTCGTGACGTGGCCGTCGGCCCTGCGTCGGTTCCTGCACGGGACGACGCAGCTGAGCGTCGTCGAGCACGTGAGCGGCGCGGTCGTGTACGACGAGGAGGTGCAGCTCGGCGAGCGGTGACGAGCGGATCGCCGTCGTCAACGAGCGCGGGCTGCCGCTCGGGATCGACAAGTCGCTGCGCCTCGCGCAGACCTTCGACACCCGCAGCGCGGAGCACGTGAAGCCCCTGCTGGACTCGATCGAGGAGGTGCTCGGCGCCCTGAGGAAGGCCGGCATCGACGCCTTCCCGGCCTACGGCACCCTGCTCGGCGCGGTCCGCGAGGGCCAGCTGATCGGGCACGACAGCGACGCCGACCTCGGCTACGTCAGCGAGCACACCCACCCGGTCGACGTGGTGCGCGAGTCGTTCCGCCTGCAGCGGGCGCTGGCGGACATGGGCTACCGGATCTCCCGCTACAGCGGCGGCGCGTTCAAGGTCGACGTGGTCGAGGGCGACGGCTCGGTCCGCGGCCTCGACGTGTTCGGCGGCTTCCTGGCCGACGGCAACCTGCACCTGATGGGCGAGATCCGCACCCCCTTCGAGCGGGAGTGGATCTTCCCGCTCGGGACCTGCACGCTCGAGGGCCGTGAGCTCCCGGCCCCCGCGAACACCGACGAGTTCCTCGCCGCGACGTACGGCCCGGGCTGGCGGGTCCCCGACCCGGCGTACAAGTTCGAGACGCCGGAGTCGACCCACCGGCGGCTCAACGGCTGGTTCCGCGGCACCCGGGTCAAGCGCGAGAACTGGGACCGCGCCTACTCCCGGCTGCCGGCCGAGCCTCCCGTCATCGAGCCGACCGACTTCGCCGAGTGGGTGCTCGAGCAGGAGGGCGGCGTGCCCGACCGGGTCGTCGACATCGGCTGCGGCCGCGGCACCGACGACCTGTGGTTCGCCCGGCAGGGCGCCTCCGTGATCGGGCTGGACTACGCGATCCGGGGCAGCGTCCCGGTCGCGCGGCTCGCCGAGACCGAGGACGTCGACCTCGAGTTCCGCACCATGAACCTGTGCGAGCTGCGCTCGGTGCTCACCGAGAGCGCACGCGTCGCGCACCTGCCCGGGCCGCACGGTCGTCACCGCCCGGCACATCGCCGAGGCCACCGACAAGGTGGGGCGTGCGTACCTGTGGCGCGCCTGCGAGATGATGCTCCGCGGCACCGGGGGACGGCTGTACGTCGAGTTCGTCACCGGGCGCGGCGACGACGACCCGTTCACGCGGGACGAACCACCTGCGCACGCTCTCGATGCGCCGGGTGGTCGACGAGCTCGAGGCCAGGGGGGCGACCGTCGTGTCGCGCACGATGACCAGGCAGGACGGCCCCGACGTGACGACGGGGCACCGGAGCGGACGATTGGTGGTCGAATGGCAACGATGAGGACTCGCCTCAAGGTGCGCGGCAAGGAGGCCGCCCGCAGCGTGGGCCGTTTCCGCGCGGGCGTGCAGGCCGAGGGCATCGAGGCGCTGCGCGAGCGGGTCGCCGTGCTCGAGGACGAGGTGCAGGAGTGCCGCCAGCTCAACCTGCGGCTCGCCGAGCTGACCGACGTCGTCCAGGAGCTGCTGCTGCCCGTCGCCGCGCGCGACGAGGAACGCATCGGCGCGGTCCTGGAGAAGTACTCCCGGGGCATCTGAGGCCGTGGCCAGCACCGTCTTCTTCCACGTCGGCCTGCCCAAGACCGGTACGACGTACCTCCAGACGCTGCTCTGGAACAACGAGGCCGAGCTCAACGAGCAGGGCGTGCTGCTTCCCGGCACCTCCGTGCGCGAGCACCTCTGGGCCAGCGGCGTCGTGCGCGAGGACCCCAAGCTCGACCGGCGCGGGCCCGATGCCGCCGGCGCCTGGGACCGGCTCGTCGCGGACATCAACGCCTGGCCGGGCACCGCCATCGTCAGCCACGAGTTCTTCGCGGCCGCCAGCGCCGAGCAGGCGCGTGCAGGCGATGCAGCGGCTCGGCGGCGCCGACGTGCACGTCGTCGTGACCGCGCGCGACACCGTCAGCCTGGTCACCGCCCGCTGGCAGGAGTTCGTGAAGAACGGCTCGACCGTCGCGATCGACGACTACCCCGTGCGCGAGGAGACCGCCCCCGAGCAGGAGTGGGACTGGGGGACGCTCGACCTCGGTGACGTGCTCGCGCGCTGGGGCGCCTCCCTGCCGCCGGAACGCGTGCACGTGCTCACGCTGCCGAAGCCGGGCACGCCGCGCGACGAGCTGTGGGTCCGGTTCGCGCGGCTCGTCGGCATCGACCACACCGCCTGCGACACCTCCGGCACGGTCCAGAACGAGTCGCTCGGCGTCGTCGAGGTCGAGCTGCTGCGGCGCGTCAACGCCGACCTCGAGGACTTCACTGCCGCCATCGACCGCGGCAACTGGATCCGCGGCTACCTCGCGCAGGGCAAGCTCGTCCCGCGCCGCGGCGAGAAGTTCTGGCCCTCCGACGCCCGGGTCGAGGAGCTCCGCGCCCGCGGGGACCGTTCGGTCGACTTCGTGGTCGAGCAGGGGTACGACGTGATCGGCGACGTCGAGGACCTCCGGACCCCGCGCGACCTCGAGGAGCGCCGGCACCCGGACACCGTCACGGACGCGGAGCTCGTGACGGCGGCGTCCGCGACGATCGCGGCGATGCTGTCCGACGTACGCCAGCTCACCCGCGAGCGTCGTGGAGCCCGCGAGGCACTGCGGCGGGCCGAGGAGCAGAGGCCCTCGCAGGTGGCGCGCCGCCTGTCTCGGTCGGGTGCGCCGAATGTGGCCCCGTTCATAGCGGCCTCCGCGCTGCATCCGTGATACTTCGGCGGTAGCCCACCCCCTGCACGTCAGCCCGGAAGGACCCGCATGGCACGCCTCTGCGAGACCGAGGACCTCACCGAGATCCAGACCGAGATCCTCAAGACCGTGCGCACCTTCGTGGAGGAGAAGATCCTTCCGGTCGCCACCGAGCTCGAGCACCGCGACGAGTACCCCGCCGACATCGTCGAGGGCATGAAGGACCTGGGCCTGTTCGGCCTCACCATCCCCGAGGAGTACGGCGGCCTGGGCGAGTCGCTGCTGACCTACGCCCTGGTCGTCGAGGAGATCGCGCGCGGCTGGATGAGCGTCTCGGGCATCGTCAACACGCACTTCATCGTGGCCTACATGCTGATGCAGCACGGCACCGAGGAGCAGAAGCAGTACTACCTGCCGAAGATGGCGGCCGGCGAGATCCGTGGGGCGTTCTCGATGTCGGAGCCCGGCTGCGGCTCGGACGTGGCGGCGATCAAGAGCAAGGCCGTGCAGTCCGACGACGAGAAGACCTGGACCCTCAACGGCCAGAAGATGTGGCTGACCAACGGCGGGTCGTCCACCCTGGTCGCCGTACTCGTGAAGACGGACCTGGGCGCGAGCAGCGTCTACAAGAACATGACGACCTTCCTGGTCGAGAAGCCCGCCGGGTTCGGCAAGGTCAAGGACGGGCTCACGATCCCCGGCAAGATCGAGAAGATGGGCTACAAGGGCGTCGACACCACCGAGCTCATCATGGAGAACCTCGAGATCGGCGCCGACCAGGTCCTCGGCGGTGAGCCCGGCAAGGGCTTCTACCAGATGATGGACGGCGTCGAGGTCGGCCGCGTCAACGTCGCGGCCCGCGGCTGCGGCGTCGCGAACCGTGCCTTCGAGCTCGGCGTCTCCTACGCGCAGCAGCGCGAGACCTTCGGCAAGAAGATCGCCGAGCACCAGGCCGTGCTGTTCCGGCTCGCGGAGATGGCCACCAAGGTCGAGGCCGCCCACCAGATGATGGTGCGTGCCGCCCGCAAGAAGGACGCGGGGGAGCGCAACGACCTCGAAGCGGGGATGGCGAAGTACCTCGCCAGCGAGTACTGCTCCCAGGTCGTCGAGGACTCGTTCCGCATCCACGGTGGCTACGGCTTCTCCAAGGAGTACGAGATCGAGCGGCTCTACCGCGAGGCCCCGATGCTGCTGATCGGCGAGGGCACGGCCGACATCCAGCGGATGATCATCGGCCGCCGGCTGCTCGAGGACTACAAGCTCCGCTGAGCCCGTCGCCCGGACGCGGTCAGCCCTCGTTGAGGGACTTGTTGAGGTTGGCGAGCGCCTGGGCGATCCGCTCGTCGTCGCGGTCGATGGCGGGGACGAGAACCTCGGTGACCACGTCGATGACGTCGGCCAGCCGCTGGTTGAGGCGACGGTTCTCCTCGACGGCGGCCTCGAGCGCCGTCACCCGGGCGGAGAGACGTTGCACGTTGGCGGTCGCGAGGTCGCTGCTCGCGTCCTGCCGGTCGTCGGACGAGCGGCGCAGCCGTGCGAGCGGGTTCTTCATGGTGTCCACCTCACGACGAGTCGGGCGATGTGCGGGTTCTCGGAGCCGAGCGGGGCCAGGTCGCGGCCGGTCTCGGCGTGCACGACGGTGCCACCGTAGGCCGCGACCTCCCGCTCGACGACCTCCGGGTCGGCGTACGAGCGCTGGTGGGCGCCGAAGTGCTTCTCCTCGTCACGCGAGAGGGGGGTCCGGAACTCCAGGAACGTCTCGCCGCCGCGGCGTTGCACCATCGAGGCGAACCGCCAGAAGTTGTCGCGTCCGCTGGGAGCGAGCGTGTCGAGCAGCCCGCGGGCGTAGACCTGGCGCGTGCCGGGACGGTGCGCGAACCGGGCGCCGGTGACCAGCACCGACCGGAGGTCCTCCAGGTTGAAGGAGCGCACGTGCACCGTGCCCTCGGCCTTCGCGCGGAGGCCCTTGGTCTGCGCCATGCCCAGCGTGGTGAAGTCCAGGGCGGTGACCCGGTGGCCCTGCGCGGCGAAGTACGCCGCGTCGCGGCCCGTGCCGGCGCCGACGTCGAGCACCACGTCGTCGGCGGACCCGGCCTCGACCATCCGGTGCTGGGCCCAGGCGGCGAAGGAGGACGGCTCCTTGGGGACGCGGGCGGCGTCGGGGCTCTTGTAGAAGTCGTGCCAGAAGCGCAGCCGTCGCCGGGGTGCCCGGAACCACGCGTCCATCCGGTGCACGTCGTCCGGGTCGTGGTCGAAGTGGAAGGCCGGGTCCGGCACCCGCCAGCTCGGGCCGTAGGTGAACGCCAGCACCTCCTCGGGCCGGGCCGGGGCGGTGACCTCGCGCCCCTCGAGGGTGACGGTGCCGAACGGCAGCAGCGCCGACCGGTCCAGGGTGCCGGTCAGGGACCCGGTGACGTAGAAGCTGTCGCCGATGTGGAACGAGCCGAACACGTCGATGCCGCAGCGTCGGCCGTCGGGCAGCGGCACCCAGACCTTGAAGTTGGCGCCCGACATCTTCACGACCTTCCAGCCGAGCGACTTCATCGTGCGGATCGCCGTCGTGCACTCGCGGATGATGTCGAACGGGTGGGTGTACGCGGAGAGGTAGGCGACGTCCGCGTCGCTGTCGTGACCGATCATGTGCCCGTCGCGGACGGCGCCGAGGAGGCAGCCGTACATCAGGTACGTCGCCAGCCCGCACTTCTCGGTGAGGTCGTGCATCACCTGCTCGAGGGCGTCCATGATCTCGTCCCGCGCGGAGTCCTCGGTGTTGCTGAAGTCGCGCTGGAGGCGGCCGCCCTTGTCGACGGCGAGCGGGTTGCCCTCGGCGTCGACGACCCGCACCCGCTCCGTGCCCTCGCCGAACTGCACGGTCTGCTCGTGCAGCACCTCACGGCTCACGTGGTCGACGAGCGTCGACGTCCGCGACGCCGTCGAGGTGACGGGTCAGCGCCTTCGGCCAGGCCACCGTGCGGTGGCCGTTGCGGCCGGTGCCGTCGCGGTCGGGGTTGAACGACCAGACCCGCTGCCCGTCGAGGAGCACGTCGATGGCGCCGGACATCGAGGAGGGGACGACGAGACCCCGGGTGTCGACGTCGATCTCGCGTGCCACGGGGCCTCCTGTGCCAAAAACCGGGCCGAGCCTACTCCGGGTGCCACGGCGTAATGCCGTCGACCCGCGGGGTCCCGCATGGCAGGGTGGGGCACGCCCGATCCGTCCCCCACCCCGCGGAGGAACCGATGTCATCGAAGGACCAGAGCACCGGCAACGAGGACCTCAAGGCCAAGATGCGCGAGGCGTTGGAGCGCAAGAACGACAACCCCAAGGGCGTCGCGCACCCCGCCGGCTCCAAGGAGAAGGCGCACGGCTCGGAGGTCCTCGACGGCGCCCCGAAGATGCACCGCCGCAAGGCCGGTGGCGGGGGCTCGTGAGGTTTCCCACGCCCGCCGGGGCTCCCCGTGCGGGCGTGGGTCCGCGACGATAGGCCTCACACCAGACGTGAGGAGCGCCGGATGCAGTTCGGCCGCAGCTACGAGGAGTTCGAGGTCGGTGCGACGTACAAGCACTGGCCGGGCAAGACGGTCACGGAGTACGACGACCACCTGTTCTGCCTGCTGACCATGAACCACCACCCGCTGCACCTCGACGCGAACTACGCCGGGGAGACCACGCAGTTCAAGAAGAACGTCGTGGTCGGCAACTACATCTACTCGTTGCTGCTCGGCATGAGCGTGCCGGACGTCTCCGGCAAGGCGATCGCGAACCTCGAGGTCGAGTCGCTCAAGCACGTCGCCCCGACCTTCCACGGCGACACGGTCTACGGACAGACCGAGGTCATCGACAAGTGGGAGTCGAAGTCCAAGGACGACCGCGGCGTCGTGTACGTCGAGACCAAGGGCTACAACCAGGACGGCACGCTGGTGTGCATCTTCCGGCGCAAGGTGATGGTGCCGAAGCAGTCGTACCTCGACGCGCGCGGCGGTGAGCAGCCCGGCCGCCCGGAGCTGGTCGAGTCCGATCGCCGCCTCTTCGGCGGCGGAACGCTCGACGTGACTACTCCGGGTTGACCGAACGGTGTACGAAGCGGACAAGCGGCCCCCAGGGTGTGACCGTTCCCCCGATTTAGGAACCCCGTGTTCCTGAAATCCTTGACGTAGTCGGCCAGGAGGTCGACCGGGACGGGGTCAGGGAGACCCTCCGACGCCGGAGGGTGTCTCGTCCCCCTCCGCAGGTCTACCACCGAAGGGCAGCACACCATGGGCTCCGTCAAGATCCAGATGAACAAGAAGACCAAGGCACTGGTTGCCGCAGGCGTCCTGGTGATCGCCACGGCCGGAGGCGCCTACGCCTACTGGTCCACGACGGGCACCGCGGCCGGGCTCGGCCTCGACCGGCACCAGCTCGGCGTTCGTCGTCACGACCGACGCCGCGACCGGCGGACTCGCTGACGCCGGGGGGCCCGACCCAGACGGTCGCCTTCCACGTCAAGAACACCAACAGCGGCGTGCAGCGCCTGTCCTCGGTCGCTGTCACGGTCGCCACCGGCGCCGGTGCCGCGTGGACCGCTGTTTCCGGCTGCTCGGCGGCCGACTACTCGGTCGGCACCCCGACCTTCACTGCCGGGGACGTCGCGACCGGCGCCACTGTCGAACGGGACCGTCACGATCTCGATGAACAACCTCGCCACCAACCAGGACGGCTGCAAGGGCGCGGTCGTTCCGCTGTACGTCGCGGCCAGCTAGCCCAGAACCGCGCACCTCGCCGTGGCGAGGCGATCCCCTGCGATCGCCTCGCCACAGCGATGACCGGAGCGCCACGACCTTCAGGAGTCGCGTCATGCCTGCTGCCAGGAGTACGGCACGGGGTCGGCGCGCACGCCGGGTCCCCGTCCTCCTGGCCGTCTGCGCGCTCGGCGTCCTCAGCCTGCTCGGGGCGGCCGCGCTGGGCTACTGGCCCTCCGCCGGCACCGCTTCCGCGTCCGCCGCCACCGGGACGCTGAACCCACCGACGAGCGTCACCGCGACCTCCGCCGCCGGCTCCGGCTCCGGCTCCGTGTCCTGGACCGCGTCGACCGGCCCCCTGGCTCCGTCGGGGTACTACGTGGTTCGGACTCGGACGAGTGACGGCTCCTCGTCCGCCGCGTGCGGCACGTCGCCGACCTCGCTCACCGCGGCCGCCACCTGCGCGGACACGTTCGTGCCCGCCGGCACCTACACCTACGCGGTCACCGCGGTCTTCGGGGGCTGGACGGCGCGGAGCGGCTCGAGCGCCGCCGTGTCCGTCACGATCGCCAACCACCTGACGTTCACCACCCAGCCCACAGGTGCCACCGGTGGGGCGACGCTCGGCACGCAGCCGGTGGTCGCCGTCCAGGACAACGCTATGCAGACCGTCACGTCCGACTCCAGCTCCCTCGTGACGCTGGCCCTCACCACGCCCAACGGTGCGACGCTGGCCTGCGGCAACAACCCGAAGGTGGTGGTGTCCGGGGTGGCCACCTTCGCGGGCTGCAAGGTGGACAAGGCCGGGACCTACACCCTCACCGCCACCGACGGGTCCCTCGCCTCGGCGGTGAGCACCACCTTCACGATCACGGTCGGTGCCGCCACCAAGATCGCCTTCACCACCCAGCCCGGCGGCGCGGGCATCCCGGCGGCCCTGTCCACCCAGCCGACCGTCACCGTTCAGGACGCCGGGGGCAACACCGTCACCGGCAACACCAGCACGGTGACTCTCTCGCTGACCACCCCCGGCAGCGCCACCCTCACGTGCACGTCTTGCACCCCGCTGGCGGCGACCGCCGGGGTGGCCGCCTTCACGGGCTGCAAGGTCGACAAGCCCGGGACCTACACGCTCACCGCCACGGACGGTGCGCTCGCCTCGGCGGTCAGCACGAGCTTCACGATCACCACCGGCGTGGCCGCCAAGCTCGTGTTCACGACCCAGCCCGGTGGCGCCGCCAGCCAGGCGACCCTGTCGGCCCAACCGGTCGTCGCCGTCCAGGACAGCGGCGGCAACACCGTCTCGGGCGACACCAGCTCGGTGACTCTGGCGCTCACCTCGCCGAACGGCGCGAACCTCACGTGCACGACCACAACCACGAAGTCGGCGTCGGCCGGGGTGGCGACGTTCGCCGGCTGCAAGGTGGACAAGGCAGGGTTGTACACCCTGACCGCCACGGACGGGTCCCTGACCTCCGCCGTGAGCAGCACCTTCACGATCACCGCAGGAGCGGCCACCAAGCTCGCGTTCACCACCCAGCCGAGCAACGGGACCGGCGGCACGGCCCTCGCGACACAGCCCGCGGTGGCCGTCCAGGACGCGCTCGGCAACACCGTGACCAGCAGCAACACCGGCGTGACGCTGACGCTGACCGCGCCAGGTGGCGCCTCACTGGCCTGCAACGCCAACCCGGCCAGCGCCGCCGCCGGGGTAGCGACGCTTCGCGGGCTGCCGCGTGGACAAGCCCGGGACCTACACGCTGACCGCGGCCGGCGGCTCGCTGACGTCGACGACCAGCGCCAGCTTCACGATCACGGTGGGCAGCTGCCAGCAAGCTGGCGTTCACCATCCAGCCTGCCAGCGGCACGTCCGCCACGGCCCTCTCGACCCAGCCTGTCGTCGTCATCCAGGACGCCGGGGGCAACACCGTCACGACCAGCGTCAGCCGGCGTCACCCTCGCCCTCACCCAGGGGGGTGCGACGCTCACCTGCACCGCCAACCCGACTCCCGCCATCGCCGGGGTCGCGACGTTCGCGGGCTGCCGGGTGGACAAGGCCGGTGCCTACACGTTGACGGCCACGAGTGGGTCGCTGACATCAGCCGTGAGCAACAGCTTCACGATCAGCCCCGGGGCTGCCACCAAGCTGGCGTTCACCACGCAGCCGAGCGGTGGCGTCGGCGGAACCGCGATGGCGACGCAGCCGGTCGTCGCCGTGCAGGACGCTGCCGGCAACACCGTCACGACCAGCAGCGCTTCCGTGACCCTGGCCTTGACCACCCCGGGTGGCGCGACCCTGACCTGCACCGGCGGCAACCCCAAGGCGGCGGCCGGCGGCGTGGCGACCTTCGCGGGCTGCGCGGTGAACAAGACGGGCAACTACCAGCTCACGGCCACGGCTACGGCCCTGCCCTCGGCGACCAGCGGGAGCTTCACCATCACCGCCGGGGCGGCGACCCAGCTCAGGTACGTCACCGACCGCACCGGCTCCGCCGCGTCCTGCCCCACGGGCAGCCTCGCTGGTCGGGAACGGCGGCTCGCTGACGGTCTACGTCGCGATGCTGGACGCCGGCGGCAACCTCGTCGCCGCGCCGTCGACGGTCACCACCATCTCGATCGCCAAGAACGCGGGTGGCGGGAACGCGCCAACGCCGGCCTCGTTGACGATCGCCGCGAACGCCAGCCCGGCAGTCACGAGCGGCTCGAGCGTGTTCTCGCTGCCGAACGGCCAACCCGGCGGCGACCACCTACACGGCGACCGCCGGAGCGCTCTCCACGTCGTGCACCGTGTCCAGGAACTGAGCTCGCCCCACGGTCCGGCGCGGCGCATCCTCTAGGTTGTGCGGCATGACGAGAGCGGGACGCGGAGCTGTGGCTGGTCCGGCACGGTGAGACCGAGTGGAGCCGCGACGGGCGGCACACGTCCACGACCGACCTCGACCTCACGGACAAGGGCGTGGAGGTCGCCTGCACGCTCAAGGAGCGGCTGGCCGGTGCGTCGTTCGACCTCGTCCTGAGCAGCCCCCGCCGCCGCGCCCGTCGTACGGCGGAGCTGGCCGGCTTCGCCGACGTCGAGGTCGACGAGGACCTGGTGGAGTGGGACTACGGCGACTACGAGGGCATCACCACCGCGGAGATCCGCGAGACGGTCCCGGGCTGGACGATCTGGACGCACCGCACGCCCGAGCGGCGAGACGGCCGAGCAGGTCACGAAGCGTCTCGACCGGGTGGTCGCACGGATCCGGGCCAACGGCGGGCGGGTCCTGGTGTTCGGGCACGGCCACTCGCTGCGCGCCCTGACCGCGCGCTGGATCGAGCAGCCGGTCGACGAGGGCCGGTTCTTCAAGCTCGACACCGCGACGGTCAGCACGCTGGGCTACGAGCGGGACTTCCCCGTCGTGCGTCCGCTGGAACAGCTGACAGGTCACCTGCCGTCGCCGTTGTCGGTGCGGGGGAGCACGCCCCAGGACGTGAGCGCCTCCACCAGGCCGGGGGCGCAGTCCAGCCGGCGTACCTCCTCCGCCGTGAACCAGGCCGCGTCGTCGGCGTCGTCACCCGCGCGTACGGCGTCCGGGTCGGCGCCGGGCGCGGGGTGGCAGGCGTAGTCGCTGATGACGTAGACCCCGCCCGCCGGTGCGTCCCGCTCCACGGTGCCCACCAGCCCGCCCACGACGACCCGCAGGCCGGTCTCCTCGAGCACCTCGCGGGCCGTCGCCTGCTCGTCGGTCTCGCCTGCCTCGACCCGACCGCCGGGGACGGACCAGGTGCCCCGGGCCGGCTCCTGACCCCGCTTCACGAGCAGCAGCCGGCCGCCGTGACGGACGATTCCGCCCACGCAGGGGATCCGCGGGTCCATCCGCACACCGTAGGTGCTTGACGCCCCATGTCCCGGACCACGAGCGTAAGAGCCATGTCTCTTGGAGCGGGCTGCCCGCGGTGCCCGTCGCCCGTGACAGAGGACGACGGGGGGTGGCGGTGCCTCGACCACGGGGCCATCAGCACCCCGTTGTGGCGTCCGGCGGCCGCGGACTACGGGAGCTTCACCGAGCACCTGGACCGGGCGGGTTCGATGCCGACGTTCCTGCCCTGGCCGTTGACGCCCGGCTGGGCGGTCACCGACTTCGGGGCGGTCGCGAGGGAGGGCGGGGACGGTCGGGCCACCTTCGTCACGTCCAGCGGGCCCAGCGACCTCGACGGCGTCGTCGAGCTGACGGTGGTGACCGAGGAGCCCGGCGTGGGGCTCGGGGCCCGCTGCGCCGGGGTCCGGCACACCGACCCGGGGGCGGAGATCGGGGAGGGGCCGCCGCTGGCCAAGGTCCGGATCGCCGGCCACCCGATCTCGCTGTGGCCCGTCCTCACCAGCGACGCCGACGTCAGCTTCGACCGGTCGGTGTTCGCCGGGGAGGCGCACGGCCGCTGGCTGTGGCTGGTGCTCCGTCCCGCGTCGGCGGCGCTGCTGCTCAAGGACGAGTGGATCCTGATGGACATCGCGGGCCTCGGGCCCGAGCTGATGGACCTGCCGTTCGGCGGCAGCCCGCCCGCCTGGTGAGGGGTCCGCCGGCCGATCGGTGCACGCGGACCGCCTAGGCTCCTCGGGTGCGCATCGACCTCCACACCCACTCGAACCGGTCCGACGGGACCGACTCGCCGGCCGACCTGGTCCGGCGTGCGCACGAGCGCGGGATCGACGTGCTCGGGCTGACCGACCACGACACCACCGAGGGCTGGCAGGAGGCCGCCGACACCGCGGCCGCGGTGGACCTGACCCTGGTGCGCGGCATCGAGGTCAGCTGCACGTTCGAGGGGTACGGCGTGCACCTGCTCGCCTACCTCCCGGACCCGACGTACCCGCCCCTCGCCGCCGAGCTCCAGCGCGTCCTCGACGGCCGCAACTCCCGGCTGCCCGCGACCCTGGAGCGGCTGCGGGCCCTCGGCATCGACATCGACGTGCACGACGTACGCCGGGTGGCGGGCGAGACCGCCGCCATGGGCCGCCCGCACGTCGCGGACGCGCTGGTCGCGCTGGGGGTGGTGGCCGACCGCAACGAGGCGTTCAACCGCTTCCTGGGGCCGCAGGGTCCGGCCTACGTGCACCGCTACGCCGCGGACCTGGAGACGATGATCGGCACCGTCGCGGGCGCCGGCGGGGTGAGCGTGCTCGCGCACCCGTGGGCGTCGCGGCACGACCACACCGCGCTGGACGCGCGCGGGCTCGCCCGGCTCAGGACCGTCGGGCTCGCCGGGCATCGAGGTCGACCACGAGGACCACGACGCCGCCACCCGGGACCGGCTCCGGGCGATCGCGGCGCGAGCTCGACCTGGTGGTGACCGGGTCCAGCGACTACCACGGCCTCGGCAAGGTCGGCCACGAGCTGGGCTGCAACACCACCGACCCGGAGCAGCTCGAGCGGCTGCTCGACCTCGCCTTCCGGTCGGCGGCCACCTCGGGGCGCGCGACGCCCGAGGTGCTGCGCGGATGAGCAGCGTCATCAGCGTCACGCTGCTCATCGAGGTCTTCGTGACGCTGTTCGTGATCATGGACCCCATCGGGACGATCCCGATCTTCCTGTCCCTGACCCGCGGACGCTCCCGGGCGTCGGTGAAGCGGGCGGCGTGGCAGGCCGTGCTGGTGTCCTTCGGCGTGATCGTCGCCTTCGCGTTCTTCGGGCAGCGGATCCTGGACTACCTCGGCATCTCGCTCCCCGCGCTGCAGGCCGCGGGCGGGCTGCTCCTGCTGCTGGTCGCGCTGGAGCTGCTCACCGGCAAGGAGCAGGCACCCACCGCCGCCGCCGACGTCAACGTCGCGCTGGTCCCGCTCGGCACGCCGCTGCTCGCCGGTCCCGGCGCGATCGTCGCCACCATGGTGCTGTCCCGCGAGGTCGACAGCGTCGCCGAGTTCGTCGCCGTGGGTCTCGGCGTGGTGCTGGTGCACGTCGCGCTCTGGCTGTCGATGCGGTTCTCGCTGCCGATCCTGCGGCTGCTGCGCGAGGGCGGCGTCGTCCTGGTCTCCCGGATCGCGGGCCTGCTGCTCTCCGCGATCGCCGTCCAGCTGGTCGCCGACGCGGTCCGCGCGTTCATCGCGGGCGAGGGATGACGCCAGCCGACGCTCGACGGGATGCCGCGAGCGGCTCTACGCCGCCGCCGCCGGCGCGGCTGACGACGTACGCTCGACTGCCCGCGTCGCTACCGGTTCGGCTACCTCGACCGGCCGACCCCGCCGAAGGGACCGCCGTGGGGCCACAACTCCGTCGGTGCGTCGGTGCACAACGCGCTCGCCCGCTGGTGGGACCTGCCCCGCGACCGCCGTACGCCGCAGGCCGGGGGAGCCCTGCTGGTCAGCGGCTGGCTCACCGACGGCTTCCGCGACGACCGGCAGCTGCTCGCCGCCCGGGACCGGTCGCGGGAGCAGGTCGAGCGCTACCTCGCCGACGTCGACCCCGACGACGAGCCGATCGGCATCGAGCGCACGGTCTCCGTGAGGACCGCGCGGGCCTCGCTGTGGGGCCGCGTCGACCGCATCGACGCACCGCGGCGAGGGCATCGTGGTCGTCGACTACAAGACCGGGCCGCTCGGTGCTCACCGTCGACGACGCGCGCACCTCGCTCGCGCTCGCGGTGTACGCCGCCGGGGCCGCCCGCACCCTGCACCGGCCTGCACGCGGGTCGAGCTGCACCACCTGCCCACCGGCGACGTGGTGGCGTGGGAGCACACCGAGGAGTCGCTCGACCGGCACCTGCAGCGGGCGGACTCGCTGGCCGCCGGAGCTCGCGCGGGCTCGACGAGCGGTTCACGGCCGGGATGTCGGCCGAGGAGGCCGACGAGGTCGTTCCCGGCCCGGGTCGGCGCCGCAGTGCGGCTGGTGCGACTTCCGGTCCGTGTGCCGGCCCGGGCAGGCGGTGCCGCCGCGTCAGCCGTGGGCCGGCGTCGCCGGGTCCTGAGCCCGGCAGCGGCTACTTGCGGCCCAGCCCCTGGAACCGGGCCTGCACGGACGGTCGGCGTGTAGCGCGCGGCGACGCTGATCACCTTGTAGCGCTTGCTCGGCACCGAGATCCTCCGGCCCTTGGCCAGGTCGCGCAGCGCCTCGCCGACCAGCCGGTCGACGTCGAGCCACATCCAGGACGGCGCCGAGTCCCGGCTGACGTCCATCCGCTCGTGGAACTCGGTCCTGGTGAACCCCGGGCAGCAGCGCCATCACCCGCACGCCCTGGTCGCGGTAGGTCAGGTCCGCCCACTCGCTCAGCGAGGTGACGTAGGCCTTGGCGGCGCTGTAGGTGCCGCGCGGGCAGGTAGCCGGCGACGCTCGACACGTTGACGATCGACGCCGCTGCCGCGCTGCCACCATCGGGCCCAGCGCGGCGTGGGTGAGCCGGAGCACGGCGGTCACCAGCACGTCGAGGAGGTACTGCTCCTCCTCGACGGAGTTGTCGAGGAACTTCTCCTTGAGGCCCGAGGCCGGCGTTGTTGACCAGCAGGTCGACCGGGCGCGCCGGGTCCGCCAGCCGCGCCTCGACGGTCGGCCAGCTGCCGCGCGGTCCCCGAGGTCGGCGACCAGCACCTCGGCCTCGACGCCGTACCTCTCCCGCAGCTCGGCGGCCAGCGCCTCCAGCCGGTCGCGGTTGCGGGAGACGAGCACCAGGTCGTGGCCCGACGCGGCGAGCTGGTGGGCGAAGGAGCGGCCGATGCCGGCGGTCGGGACCCGGTGACCAGCGCGGTGGGGCGGGACATGCCGCCCAGCATTCATGGGCGGGCTCGGAGAACCGCAACACGGCACCGGCATGATGGTGCCGTGTCCGCCATCGAAGACCCGGGTTCTCGCGGTCGCCAACCAGAAGGGTGGCGTCGCCAAGACGACCACCGTCGCCTCCCTCGGGGCCGCGCTCGCCGAGCTCGGCCAGCGCGTGCTGCTCGTCGACCTCGACCCGCAGGCCTGCCTGACGTTCTCCCTCGGCATCGACCCCGAGGACCTCGAGCTGTCCGTGCACCACGTGCTGACCAAGGGCCTGGACGCCGACGCGAGGTGATCCTCGCAGACCGACGACGGCGTCGACCTGCTGCCGGCGACGATCGAGCTGGCCCGCGCCGAGGCCGACCTGCTCACCCGCACCGGCCGCGAGCACGTCGTGAAGATGGCGCTGGAGGACCTCGACTACGACTGGGTGCTGCTCGACTGCCCGCCGTCGCTCGGCGTGCTCACGGTCGCGGCGCTGACCGCCGCGCAGGGCGTGCTGATCCCGCTGCAGTGCGAGACGCTGTCGCACCGCGGCGTCGGCCAGCTGCTCGACACCGTGCACGACGTACGCCGCTTCACCAACCGCAGGCTCGAGGTGTGGGGCGTGCTGCCCACCCTGTACGACGGGCGCACCAACCACGCCCGCGCGGTGCTGGAGAACATCTCCGAGACCTACCAGCTCGACGTCATCGAGCCGCCGATCCCGAAGTCGATCCGGTTCGCCGAGGCGCCGGCCGCCGGTCGCTCGATCCTGAGCACCACCCGGACCCACCGGGGCGCCGACGCCTACCGCGCCGTCGCGGCCAGCCTCCTCCAGCGCAAGCGTTAGCGCCGTTACAGTGGCGGCGCATGGGACGCCACCGCGACGTGCGCGGCAGACCTACGGGACGCCGCGCCACCCCACCGACCCGTCCCCGCTACAAGCGCCTCGGCGCGGCCGGCGGCGCCCTGGCGGTGACGCTCGTCGCGGTGCTCGGCGGGATCGGGGTGCTGCCCGCCGACCAGGACAGCGCCGTGGCGGCGTCCGGGCTCCCCGGCCGGCGACGCGCAGCCCGACCCGAGCGGCCGAGGGCGGCCTCGCAGCTCGCCGACGCGGCGCCGGCCGGCAGGCACCCGCGGCCGACCAGGCGACCGGCAAGGTGCTCGCGCCGACGCTGCCCGCCGAACAGCGGGACGCGGTCGCCGGATCGTGTTCGCGATGGGCGACCAGCGGGTCTGGCTCGTGGACGGGTCCCGGCGACGCCGTACGCCGCACCTACCTCGTCTCGGGCAGCGTCACCGACAACCTGCACCCGGGGACCTACTCGGTCTACTCCAAGTCGATGCACGCGGTCGGCGTCGACGACTCCGGGACGATGAGGTACATGGTCCGCTTCACCCACGGCGAGAACGCCGCCATCGGCTTCCACGACATCCCGGTGCTCGACGGCGCGCCGGTGCAGACCCGCGACGAGCTCGGCACGCCCGCAGTCGCACGGCTGCATCCGGCAGTGGCGCCCCGACGCCCGCGCCCTGTGGGACTTCGCGCCGGTCGGCACCCAGGTCGTCGTCGTCGCCTGACCCGGCGACCTTCCCGGCCGGGGGCAGAGAGACAGCCGCTCCCCACGGTGAGGTCACCCTGGGGAGCGGTCAGATCTTCGGGATCACCGGGAGCATGCCCCAGGGGTGCGACGTCAGTCGGTCGACGTGCTCGCGGCGGACGACGACGAGCCGCTGCTGCGACGACGGCGACGGTTGCGGCGGCGGCTGGGGGAGTCGCCCTCGCCGCTGTCCTGCTGCGGGGCGGAGGTCGGGCCTGACGCGGCCGCGACGCCTCGACCGGCTCGCCGCTGCGGGTCCGGCTGCGGCTGCGGTCGCGGCGCGGACGGTCCTCGCGGGGCCCGCTGTCACCGGATCGGCCGCCGGAGGAGACGAGCTGCCGGAGGACCGCCGCCACGCGACCCGCCGGAGCGGCCGCCCCCGGAGCGCTCGGTGCGCTCCTGGGCTCGCGGGGTGTCTCGGGCTTGAGCCGGCCCTTGGTGCCGGGCGCGATGCCCATGTCGTGGAAGAAGTGCTCGGAGGTGGAGTACGTCTCGGCCGGGTCCTCGAACGGCAGGTCGAGCATCTTGTTGATGACCTTCCAGCGGGTGACGTCGGCCCAGTCGACGAACGTGACCGCGATGCCGGTGGCGCCGGCGCGGCCGGTGCGGCCGATCCGGTGGACGTAGGTCTTCTCGTCCTCGGGGCAGCTGTAGTTGATCACGTGGGTGACGTCGGCGACGTCGATGCCGCGGGCGGCCACGTCGGTGGCGACGAGCACCCGGAGCTTGCCCTCGCGGAACTTCTTGAGCGCCTTCTCGCGGGCGACCTGCTGCATGTCGCCGTGCAGCGGGCTGGCGTCGAAGCCGCGGTCCTCGAGGTCCTCGGCGACCCGCTGCGCCGCGCGCTTGGTGCGGGTGAACACGATCGTCAGCCCGGAGTTCTCGGCCTGCAGGATGCGGGCGATCATCTCGGGCTTGTCGAGGTCGTGGACCTGGTAGATGAACTGCGCGGTCGCGGGCACGGTCTGCTGCGCGTCGCCGGACTCGGCGCGGATGTTCATCGGGTGCCGCATGTGGGTGCGGGCCAGCGAGACGATCGCGCCCGGCATGGTGGCCGAGAACAGCATCGTCTGCCGGGTCTCGGGGGTCTTGGCGATCAGCCGCTCGACGTCGGGCAGGAAGCCCGAGGTCGAGCATCTCGTCGGCCTCGTCGAGGACCAGCACCTTGATGTGCGAGAGGTCCAGGGCGCGGCGGTTCATCAGGTCGATGAGCCGGCCCGGCGTGCCGACGACGACGTCGACGCCGGACTTGAGGGTGTCGAGCTGGTTGTCGTAGCCGACGCCGCCGTACACGGTCAGGACGCGGGTGCCGCGGTCCGCGCTGGCCACCGACATGTCGTTGGAGACCTGGAGCGCGAGCTCGCGGGTCGGCGCCACGATCAGGGCCTGCGGCTTGCCGGGCGCGGCGAGGTCGGCGTAGTCGGGGTCGTGCGGCGCGACGGTCCGCTGCAGGACCGGGATGCCGAAGGCCAGCGTCTTGCCGGTGCCGGTGCGCGCCTGGCCGATGAGGTCGGTGCCCATCAGGGCCACCGACAGGGTCATCTCCTGGATCGGGAAGGGGGTGACGATGCCGACGCGCTCGAGGGCGTCTGCGATCTCGGGGAGCACCCCGAGCTCTCGGAAGGTAGTCAGGATCTTGCCTGTTCTGTTGGGCACAACGATCAGCGCTGGGCGTCTGGAAACCCGCCAGAGAAGCTCCCGCTCCACGGCCCTGGATCTCTCCGGGGGGCGCGGTGCGTCGTGCACTCGACGGCGGTACGCCGCCAGTCTATCGGTAGGGTGCCGCTATGACTGAATCGCCGCTGGACGGAGCCCCGGTCCGACGGCGCACCGGCGGCCAGGCCGACCTGCCGGTGGCCTTCTCCGACCCCGTCTACCTGGCCGCGGTCGTCGACCTGCTCGGGGCGATCGCCTACGGCGAGATGTCCGCCTTCGAGCGGCTCAGCGAGGACGCCAAGATGGCGCCCGAGCCTGCCGGACAAGGTCGAGCTGGCCCGGATGGCCTCCACCGAGTTCGCGCACTTCGAGGGCCTGCGGCTGCGGCTCGCGCGAGCTGGGCGCCGACCCGTTCGAGGCGATGGCACCGTTCGTGGCGCCCGTTCGAGGCGTTCCACCGGCGTACGGCGCCCGCCGACTGGCTCGAGGGCCTGGTCAAGGCGTACGTCGGAGACGGGCTGGCCGCGGACTTCTACCGGGAGATCGCCGACGTTCCTCGACGCCGACACCCGCACGATCATCGTCGAGAGCCTCGCGGACGCCGGACAGTCGCGTGTTCGTGGTGGACCGGGTGCGCGCCGCGATCGCGGCCGACCCGCGGGTCGGCGGCCGGCTCGCGCTGTGGGGCCGCCGGCTGATGGGGGAGGCGCTGTCCCAGGCGCAGCGGGTCGCCGCCGAGCGGGACGCGCTGAGCGCGCTGCTCGCCGGCGGCGTCGACCGGCCCGGCATGGACCTGGCCGCGATCGGCCGGCTGTTCACCCGGCTGACCGAGAACCACTCGCAGCGCATGGAGTCGCTCGGCCTCTCGGCCTGAGACCTGCGCCGCGGTCAGGACCGGAAGCCGACCTGCCCGCTCGACGGGGTGCCGATCTCGACGTACGCGAGCTTGTCGGCGGGCACCAGCACCTTGCGGCCCTTGCTGTCGGTGAGCACCAGCACGCTTCTCGTCACCGGCCGAGCGCCGCGGCGACGGCCTTCTCGACCGTCGTCGGTGGACTCCGACGAGTCGAGCACCAGCTCGCGGTTGGTGTTCTGCACGCCGATCTTGACCTCCACCGGAGGACCTCCTGTTGTGTCGCTGTGTCGTCGGGACTGCGGGTCAGGGCTGCTCGTCGGAGCGGGGGTATCCCCGGATGCCCCGCCAGGCCAGCCCCGCCACGAGCGTAGCGGCGTCGTCCTGAGAGATGTCGTGGCCCGTGTCCAGCCAGAACCGCGCGCTGACCTGAGCCATTCCCACCAGGGACACCGCCAGCAGGCTGCGACTGCTCGCCCGGGAGGCCGGTGTCCTCGTGGATCACCTCGGCGATCGCCTCGGCGCACTCGCGGGTGACCCGGTCGACGCGCTCGCGGACGGCGTCCTCGTTGGTCAGGTCGGACTCGAAGACCAGCCGGAACGCGCCCTGGGCACTGGCGACGTAGTCGTAGAAGACGCGCATGGTCGCCGTGACCCGCATCTTGTTGTCGTCGGTCGACGCCAGCGCCTCCTTGCGACGCCTCGATGATCGTGTCGCACGACTGGTCGAGGAGCGCGAGGTAGAGCTCGAGCTTGCCGGGGAAGTGCTGGTAGAGCACCGGCTTGGAGACGCCGGCCTTCTCGGCGATGTCGTCCATCGCGGCGGCGTGGTAGCCCTGGGCGACGAACACCTCCAGCGCCGACTCGAGCAGCTGGGCCCGTCGAGCGGTGCGGGGCATGCGTCCGCCGCGCGGCTTCTGGTCGTGCGTCGTGGTCACGCGCAGCAGCCTACTCTGCGGTAACGCCCTGCCCCCGTCCCTGCGCTACCGCGGACACCTGCGGTACCCGAGCGGGCGAGTCCCCGGGCCGAGGGGGACCGACGAGTTCAGATTTTGGTCAAAAACCACCCATTTGGGTCTTTCGTGCCGCGCCCGGACGGAGCGATAGTTCGAGGGACGTCGGCACTCCCGTGCCGGCATCGCGGAACCAGGCTGGGGGGCCAACCTGACGTCCGAGGCGATGCGCCGTGCGCATCGCCCGTCGAGCTTTCCTCCTTGTCTTTTCCGCTGGTCGCGGCGGGGGCGCACGCGACCACTCGCGAGGGGGGCACGGAAGGACAACTGGGGTGGCAACACACAACACAAGCCTGTCGCGGGGGGCCGCTCGGCCGCTGCGCAGACGGGCGGCGGCCCTGCTGGCCGCACTGAGCGTGATCTTGATGTCGGGAGGCCTGGTCTCCCTGACCACGCCGGCCGCGACGGCGACGCCGGGTAACGACGACAACGTCACGATCTGTCATGACGTCCAGGGAAACGGCAACACCGGCAACGGCTACACGATCGAAACCGTCGACCCGGACTCGATCATCAAGGTCAACGGGCACAACTCGCACGCCGGGGACATCATCCCGGCTTTTCACTACGACTTCATTCAAGGCAAGAACCACATCGTTGGTGACTATCCCGGCAAGAACACCGACAAGACGACGTGGTTGAACAACGCTTGCTCCGCGCCGACCGAGTCGGTGAAATGTCCCGTTGGGTCCACCCGCGCGGGCGATCCGATCAACGGGCAGCCGTGCTCCAAGCCTGACAAGGTCGTTGTGACTGACCACGACGGCGTTCCGGACTGCTTCAAGCGAAGCGTCGAGACTTTCAGGACCACCACCACCACGACCTACGGGTTCGTGAACGGCGCGTGGGCCGCCAACGCCCCGACGTCGAGCACGGTCACCACGGGCTACCGTGACGTGACCGCCGAGGAGTGTCCCACGCAGAAGCCGGCCGTGAGTCCACTGACGCCGACGGCAACAGCACCCTCGTGCACGATGGCAGGAACGCTCGTCGTCCCCTCACAGCCGGCAGGTGTCCTCACCTCCGGTGGTGGCACGAACGATGCGGGTCCGGGGACCTACGAGTTCTCCTTCAGCCCGGACGATGACCACGTCTTCGCCCAGGGTTTCACGAACCCGACGACCGTTTCGGTGACCGTGCTCCCCAAGCTCACGGCCGACTGTGGAGAGGCTCCGCCGGTGACGCCTACCGACGTGTGCGCGAATGTCGACGGCATCCAGGCGAGCGTTCCGGCCGGGTACACGGCTGGGCCGAACAACACCTGTGTGCAGAACCAGAACCCGCCGGTGACGCCTACCGACGTGTGCGCGAATGTCGACGGCATCCAGGCGAGCGTTCCGGCCGGGTACACGGCTGGGCCGAACAACACCTGTGTGCAGAACCAGAACCCGCCGGTGACGCCCACCGACGTGTGCGCGAACGTCGACGTCCTCCAGCCGACGGTTCCGACCGATTACACGGCGGCCAACGGGGTTTGCGGCGAGGTTGAGGGCATCGACGAGAGCACCTCTCCGCCGGCGTCGAACCCGTCCAAGCCGTCGCCGTCCAAGCCGTCCAAGCCGGCGAAGAACGGCACCGACGCCGAGGTCCAGGGCGTCGACACCCTGCGGCCGGTGCCGTCCATCCAGGGCGTCAGCAACGTGCGGAACACCGCGGCGGTACCGCTCGCGGTCGACGCAGGCCTGGCCGGCGCGGACCCGGACAGCCGGACCCTGCTGGCGCAGAGCCTGTTGGGCGCGGGGCTGATGCTCCTCGTCGCGGCCGGTTGCAGCGTCGGACTGGTCCGCCGTCGTGACGGTGTCGACGTCGCCTGAGCAGCACGCCGAGCACGGCGGTCGTCCCTTGTGGCGGCTCGCCGTGCTCGGCTTCGTCGTGCTCGCCGGCGCCGCCTGCCTGGTGACCGGGGTGCTGCTGATGCGCGGCGGAGGGGTCGACACGCCTGTGACGACGGTCGCGAAGGTCGCCGCTCCGCCGTACTTCTCGGAGCCGGAGGTGCGCATCGAGGCCGCCGGTGCCGCGCGAGGACGGAGGCGCCCCGTCCCGAGCGCTCGCCGCATGCCGGGCGGCCGGCCCGGCTCGTCGTCCCCCGGCTGGGCGTCGATGCCCCGGTCTACCCGATCGGAGCACCGGGCGGCGTCCTCACCCCGCCGAGCAACCCGCAGACGCTGGGCTGGTGGGAGGGCGGGGCCGTCCCCGGTGCTGCGCACGGCGGGGCGCTCATCACCGGACACACCGTGCACACGGGCGGGGGTGCCTTCGACGACCTCGAGACGCTGCGACCCGGCGACCGGGTGCGGGTGCGCACCACCTCGGGCACCGTCCGGTACGCCGTGAGCGGCGTCACGATCTACCGCAAGGCGACCCTGGCGAGGGACGCAGCCCGGGTGTTCCGGCAGAGCGGCCCCGGTCGGCTCGTGATGATCACCTGCGAGGACTGGAACGGGTCGATCTACCTCTCGAACGCCGTGGTGTTCGCAGACCCCGTCTGAGCGACGCCGTCCGGCCGTGCTCGCGGTTCCCAGATGACGGGACGCGGGCGAGAGGTGCCGCCGCCTCGGGGAACATGGAGCCTGTCGGTGGTGTTCACCCGACGACAAGTTGCCACCGCCCACACGGTCCGAGGAGTGCACGTGAGCCTGCCAGCCCTGGTCGAGCCCGCCGACGAGCTGACCATCGACGAGGTACGCCGCTACAGCCGGCACCTGATCATCCCCGACGTCGGGATGACCGGTCAGAAGCGGCTGAAGAACGCGAAGGTCCTGGTCATCGGCGCCGGTGGACTGGGGAGCCCGGCGCTGCTCTACCTCGCAGCGGCCGGCGTCGGCACCCTGGGCATCGCCGAGTTCGACGAGGTCGACGAGTCCAACCTGCAGCGCCAGATCATCCACGGCCAGAGCGACATCGGGAAGCCCAAGGCGGTCTCCGCCCAGGAGAGCATCGCCGAGGCGAACCCGCTGGTGAACGTCGTCGTGCACAACGAGCGCCTCGACAACGACAACGTGCTGCGGATCTTCGAGGGCTACGACCTCATCGTCGACGGCACCGACAACTTCGCGACCCGCTACATGGTCAACGACGCGGCGTACTTCCTGAAGATCCCCTACGTGTGGGGCTCCATCTACCGCTTCGACGGCCAGGCGTCGGTGTTCTGGCCGACGCTCGAGGGCGCCGAGGCGCCGTGCTACCGCTGCCTCTACCCCGAGCCGCCCCCGCCGGGCATGGTCCCGTCGTGCGCGGAGGGTGGCGTGCTGGGCGTCCTGTGCGCGTCGATCGGCTCCATCCAGGTCAACGAGGCGATCAAGCTGCTGACCGGCATCGGTGACCCGGCCGTCGGCAAGCTAGTCATCTACGACGCACTCGAGCTCGAGTGGCGCAAGCTCAAGGTGCGCAAGGACCCGAGCTGCGTGCTCTGCGGCGAGAACCCGACGGTCACCGAGCTGATCGACTACGACGCGTTCTGCGGGGCCATCTCCGACGAGGCCGCCGATGCTGCCGCCGGGTCGACGATCTCGGTGACCCAGCTCGAGCACATGCTCAAGGAGCGCGACAACGGCGAGCGCGAGTTCGTGCTGGTCGACGTGCGCGAGCAGAACGAGTACGAGATCAACCGGATCCCGGGCTCGGTGCTGATCCCCAAGGGCGACTTCCTCAACGGGCAGGCGTTCGACGAGCTGTCCCGCCTCACGGACGGCAACAAGCAGCTCGTCCTGCACTGCAAGTCGGGCGTCCGCTCCGCCGAGGCGCTGGCCGTGGCCAAGGGTGCCGGGTATGCCGACGCAGTCCATGTCGGCGGCGGCGTGGTGGCCTGGGTCAGCCAGATCGACCCCTCGCAACCGTCCTACTGACGCCTCCGCTCGGGATCGAGCGCGTCCGAGATGAGCCTCCACAGGCAACGCCTGTGGAGGCTCTTTCGACGATCGCGGTGGAGGAACGGCGCGTGACCTTTGCCCGGACACGTCGTTAGCCCTACCGACACTGAACTCGTCTGGGAAGGGAACCCCCACATGCAGAAGTCTCGGATCCGTGCCCTGGCCGCCGTCGGAGCAAGCGCCGTCGTCGCCGCCGCGGGTATCGCCGCGACCACCGCTCCCGTCGAGGCCGCCGCTGGGTACGCGCCGGCCGACACCGCCCTGATCCACCCCGGCACGATGATGTACACCGACGGTGCCCAGTGCACCGCGAACTTCGTCTACACCGACGGCGCGGGCAACACCTACGTCGGCTACGCCGCCCACTGCGCCGGCACCGGCGCGGCCACGGACACGGACGGCTGCAGCACCCAGTCCCTCCCGCTCGGCACCAAGGTGACCTTCAACGAGGGCGGCAGCCTGGTCGACGAGGGCACCCAGGTCGGCACGGGGACGCTGGCCTACAGCTCCTGGCTGACCATGCAGAAGGCCGGCGAGAAGGACACCAACACCTGCGCCTACAACGACCTGGCCCTCGTCAAGGTCGACAGCGCCGACGCCGGCAAGGTCAACCCCTCGGTCCCGTTCTGGGGCGGCCCGACCGGGATCGACACCGACGGCACCGCCGCGAGCGACCGTGTCTACACCTACGGCAACTCCAGCCTCCGGGCCGGCGTCGAGGAGCTCAAGCCGCACACCGGCGCGAGCCTCGGCGACGACGCTGCCGACGGCGGATGGTCCCACCCGGTCTACACGGTCACCCCGGGCATCCCGGGCGACTCGGGCAGCGGCTTCCTGAGCGCCGACGGTTCCGCCCTCGGGGTGCTCTCCACCGTGGCCCTCGCTCCGCTCGCCGGTTCCAACGGCGTCGGCGACCTGGCCAAGGAGCTGGCGTACGCCCAGGCGAACAGCGGCATCGCCGGTCTCAGCCTGGTCAACGGCACCGAGCCGTTCGCCCCGGTCCTCTGACCTCCGCTTCCCCTGCTCGGCCCGGGCCCGGACTCGCCTAGGAGTTCGGGCCCGGTGCTGTCGGCGGCCACACGCCGTGACGGGATCGAGACCCCTGTCCCGACGACCGGCCACTAGGCTCCGGAGGATGACGGGGAAGGACACGGCGACCGGTGGTCGCGCCCAGCGCTCTGCTGCCCGTCGGTGTCCTGCTCGGTCTGCTGCTGCTCGTGTGGGCGGCCACCACCGGTCCGGTGCGGATGCTCAGCGACTCCGGGCGGCGCTACGTCTTCGAGCCCCCACCACCCCCACCGCCGCCACCGCACGGACGGGTCCACCCCGGCCCCGAACCTGCGCGAGCTCACCCGCGACGTGCGGCCGCTGACCGACCTCTCCTGGCTGGGTGACCTGATCGCCACCGCCGGCCTGCTGCTGGTGTGCGTGGCGGTGCTGCTCGCCTTGCGATGGCTCTGGATCCATCGGTGGCAGCCGCCCGAGCCGCCCGAGGTCGTGGCGTTCGAGGTGCTGCCCGAGCGGGTGGCCGAGGCACTCAGCGGAGGACCGCACCGCGCAGCTGGACGCGGTCGAGCAGGGCAGTCCCCGCAACGGGATCGTCGCCTGCTGGCTGCGTGCTGCAGGAGAGCATGGCCGAGGCCGGGGTGCCGCCGAACCGGGCGGAGACCTCCGCCGAGTTCGTGACGCGGGTGCTGCACGCGCTGGACCTCGACCCGCGGCCGATCGCGACCCTGGCCGCGCTGTTCCGCGAGGCCCGGTTCTCCGAGCACCCGGTGGGCGAGGACGCGCGCCGGACGGCCCGAGCCGCCCTCGAGGCGTTGCACGACGAGCTCGCGCTGCGGGGAGCGGCGCGGTGAACGTGCGCAGCGAGACGAGGGCGCCTGTGGGCCGCGCGGATCGGCGACCGCCGTCGGCGCTCTGGTTCGCCGTCGTCGGCATCGCCGCCGTGCAGGGCAACCACCCCGACGCGCTCCTGATCGGTCTGACCGTGGCCGCGTTCGCGGCAACCCTGTGGCTCTACCTGGACGCGAGCGCACGCGACGGTGCACCGGCCTGGGACCGGTCCGACGACGACCCGCGTCCGGCCGCCGGGCGAGGACAGCCGGTTGGCGTTCCTGCACCCGGGTCGTCGGCCAGCACCTCGACGCCCGCGAGGTGGGCGAGCAACCTGCACCGGCAGCTCGAGGAGCTGGCGGAGCAGCGGCTGATGGCCCGGCACGGCGTGAGCTGGCGGGTGGATCCCGAGCGAGCCGCCCCGCTGCTCGGACCCGAGCTGGTCGGGCTCGCCGAGCAGCGTCCGCCCTACCCCCGCCTGGACGTGCGGCAGATCGACGTACTCCTTCGAAGGATCGAGGCACTGTGAGCAGCTTCCCGGACCAGCCCGGCAGCATCGCACCGGCGGAGGCCGCGCGTCTCGCGTCCGCGGTCCTCGACCAGGTGGAGCGGGCCGTCGTCGGCAAGCGCGACGCGCTGGTGATGGTGCTCGCCGGCATCCTGGCCGGCGGGCACGTGCTGATCGAGGACCTCCCCGGGCTCGGCAAGACCCTGGCCGCGCGGTCGTTCGCCCAGACGCTGGGACTGCGGTTCACCCGGGCACAGTTCACCCCCGACCTGCTGCCCGCCGACCTGACCGGCTCCTTCGTCTACGACCAGAAGCGCTCGGAGTTCGACTTCCGGCCGGGCCCGCTGTTCACGGGGCTGCTGCTGGCCGACGAGATCAACCGGACCCCGCCGAAGACGCAGGCGGCGCTGCTGGAGGCGATGCAGGAGGGCCAGGTGACGGTCGAGGGGCAGACGTTCCCGCTCGAGGAGCCGTTCCACGTGCTGGCGACCGCCAACCCGGTGGAGTACGAGGGCACCTACCCGCTGCCGGAGGCGCAGCTCGACCGGTTCCTGATGCGGGTGTCGTTCGGCTACCCCACCCGCGACCAGGAGTGGGACGTGCTCAGGCGCCGGCTGGTCCGGCGGCAGGAGGCCCAGCACCTCGACGCGGTCACCGACGCCGCCGGACTGCTGCGGATGCAGGCCGCCATCGAGACCGTGACGGTCGAGGAGAGCGTCGGCCGCTACTGCGTCGCGCTGGCGTCCGCCACGCGCGAGCACCCGCAGGTGCTGATGGGCTCGTCGCCGCGGGGCGCGCTCGCGCTGATGCTCACGGCCCGGGCGTACGCCGTGATCGCGGACCGTGACTACGTCGTGCCCGAGGACGTGAAGGCCGTCGCGCCCTCGGTGCTCGCGCACCGGGTGAGCGTCCGTCCCGAGCTCTGGATGAGCGACGTGAGCGGGACGACCGTGGTGCGGAGCGTGCTGGCGCAGGTGGAGACCCCCGGCGCCCGCGAGACCGGCTTCGAGCGACCGGGCGGCTGACGTGCTCGCGGGCAGCGTCTGGCGGCCGAGCACGTCACTGGTGCGCGCGGGGCTGGGCTCCGCGACCCTGGCGGCGGGTGCCGTTGCGCTGGGCCGGCCCGACCTGCTCGTGCTCGGCGCCCCGCTGCTCGTGCACGCGGTGGCCGCCGTCGTACGTCGCCCGAGGACCGTCCCCACGGCGGCCACCCGGCTGGGCACACCCTTCGTGCGCGAGGGTGACGGCACCACGGTCCGGGTCACGGTCGAGGGGGCCGACGAGGTCGAGCACGCGCTGTTCGCGATGACCTCGCACGCGCATGTCGCCGCACGGCCCGCGAACGGGGTCGTCGGCGTCGACCGACCCGGCGCGAGCACCGCGTCGCGAGCTGGATCTCGCGGTCGCGGGCCTGCGCTGGGGACGGCGGCGCGTCGGCGACGGGCTGGTGGGCGGCACGACGCCGTGGGCCGGCTACCAGTGGGGACCGGTGCCGGTGGAGACGTCCGACCTGACCGTGCTCCCGCAGCCAGGCGTCTTCGACAGCCGCACCGCCTCACCGCACCCGATCGGCCTCGTCGGCCAGCACCCGGCGCGCCGACGCGGGGACGGGTCCGAGTTCGAGAGCATCCGCCCGTTCCAGCCGGGGGACCGGCTGCGCCGCGTGCAGTGGCGGGTCAGCCTGCGCACCGGCCGCCTGCACGCAACCAGCACGGTCGCCGAGGAGGACGCCAGCGTGCTGCTGCTCGTGGACAGCGGCGTCGAGGTCGGTCGCAGCGGTGGCGTCCGGGGAAGCGCCAGCACCCTCGACGTCGCCGTGCGCGCGTCCGCCGCCGTGGCCGAGCACTACCTGATCCGCGGCGACCGGGTGGGGCTCCGGGTGCTCGGCGGGACCGGCCGCAACGCCGTGCACACGGCCGCGGGGCGCCGGCACCTCCGCCGGGTGCTCGACACGCTCGCCCGCGTCGTACCGGGGGAGAACCGCGACCTCGACGCCGGCCGGATGCACTTCGACGTGCCGGCGGGCAGCATCGTGCTGGTGTTCTCGCCGATGCTGTCGCAGGCGCCCATCCTGGCGACCACCACGCTCGCTGCCCGCGGGCTCGACGTGGTGGTCGTGGACTGCCTGCCCGAGCACGTCGACCTCGACGAGGACGACGAGCGGCTCGCGCTGGCCTGGCGGATGCGGCTGCTCGAGCGGGAGGCGCTGCTGGCGCGGGTGCGCCGTCGGGGGATCCCGGTGGTCGCCTGGCGCGGCCCCGGCACCCTCGACGAGGTGCTCCGACGTCTCGGCCGGCGGTCGCACCCGGCCGATGGCGGGCGCACCGGTGAACGTCCTCGACGCGGTCGCGCTGTCCAGCCCCGGCGCAACGGCTGCTGCGCGTGGTCGCGATCGCGGCACCCGTGCTGTTCCTGGCGGCGGTGCCGGCCTCCGGCGGCGTCTTCCACCCCGTGTTCACGGTGGTCGGCGTGCTGCTGGCGGTGCTGGTCGCGCTGCTGCCCGAGACGCAACGCCGGGCTGGGTCTGGTCGTCTACCTCGGCGGTCTCTGGACGCTGTCGACGTCCGGACGCCTCGACCTCTGGACGTTGGTCGCGGCGGTCCTGCTGTTCGCCCTGCACCTCGCGTGCACCCTGTCGGCGTACGGTCCGCCCGGACTCGGCCTCGACCCGGTGCTCGTCGGCCTGTGGCGCCGGCGGGCGGTGCTGTGCCTCGGCGCGGCGGTGCTGGTGTGGGTGTCCGCCCGGTCGTGGACTTCCTGGACCTGCCGGCCAGCGCCGTGGGCGTCGGTCTCGGGCTGCTCGTCGTGCTCTCCTGGGTGGCGCTGCTGTCCGTGCGGCTGGCCCGCGCCGGATCGTCACTAGGCTCGGCGCATGGATCCGGACGCGTACGTCGAGGCGGTGCTCACGCTCGTCGAGCAGATCCCCCGGGGACGGGTCACGACCTACGGCGACGCTGGCCGAGGCGGTCGGCTCCCGGGGACCCCGCAGCGTCGGCCGGGTGATGTCGACGTACGGCGGCTCGGTGCCCTGGTGGCGGGTCGTGCGGGCCGACGGCTCGCTCCCGCCGAGCCACGACGACGAGGCGCGGGCGCACTACCTCGACGAGGGCACCCCGCTGCGCCCGTCCGGCCGGATGGACATGTCACGGGCCTACTTCGACGCCTTCCGCCTCTGACGCCGGGACGGACCGGTGAGAGTTTCTGTCGGCCGCCGATGATGTGATGGGGCCGTGACGACGTACCGGCTCTCCCTCGACCGGTCCGTGCCGGTGGCGCCGCCCGTGCTGGACGAGTTCCAGCAGTCCGTCGTGGACCACCCGGGCGGGCCGCTGCTCGTGCTGGCCGGCCCGGGCACGGGCAAGACCACGACGCTGGTCGAGGCGATCGTCGACCGCATCGAGACACGCGGCGCCTCCCCGGAGTCGGTGCTCGCGCTGACCTTCAGCCGCAAGGCTGCCGAGCAGCTCCGCGACCGGGTCACCGCCCGCCTGGGCCGCACCATGGCGACCACCCTGAGCTCGACCTTCCACTCCTTCGCCTACGGCCTGGTGCGCCGCTACTCCTCCGCCGAGCTGTACGCCGCGCCGCTGCGGCTGCTCTCCGCCCCGGAGCAGGACGTGATCCTGCAGGAGCTGCTCAAGGGCAACCGCGAGGACGCGCTGTGGCCCTCGACGCTCGACCAGGCCGTCAGCACCCGTGGCTTCGCCCGGGAGGTGCAGGCGGTCCTCTCCCGGGCGCGGGAGAAGGGGCTGGACCCCCTCGACCTGAAGGTGCTCGGCGAGGAGGTCGGCGCCCCGGAGCTGGTCGCCGCCGCGCAGTTCATGCAGCAGTACCAAGTGATCCTCGACGACCAGAGCTCCATCGACTACCCCGAGCTGATCTACCGCGCGGTGCTGCTGGCCGAGCAGCCGGCGATCCGTGCCGACCTCCGCGCACGCTTCGGGCACGTGTTCGTCGACGAGTACCAGGACACCGACCCGAGCCAGGTGCGGCTGCTGCGCGCGATCGCGGGCGACGGGCGCGACCTGACGGTCGTGGGCGACCCGGACCAGTCCATCTACGCCTTCCGCGGGGCCGAGGTGCGCGGGATCCTCGACTTCCCGCGGGCGTTCCCGCAGCGCGACGGCAGCCCCGCGGACACCGTCGCCCTGCGCGTCACCCGACGGTTCGGCCCGCGGCTGCTGCGGCTGTCGCGCGCCGTGGTCTCCGGGCTGGCGACGACCGGATCCATCGACGCCGACACGTTCGCCGCCTTCCGCCAGCCCGAGGCCCGCTCCGGTGAGTTCGGGGCCGGCCGGGCCGACGTGCTGACCTTCGACACCGAGCGGGCCGAGACCGAGCACGTCGCCGACCTGCTCCGCCGCGCCCACCTCGAGGACGGCGTCCCGTGGTCGGAGATGGCGGTGCTGGTCAGGTCGGGCCGCACCAGCATCCCCAGGCTGCGCAGGGCCCTCGGTGCCGCGGGCGTCCCCGTGGAGGTGGCCAGCGACGACACCCCGCTGGTGCAGGAGCCGGCCGTGCTGCCGCTGCTCGACGCGCTGCGCGCCGTCGTCGACCTCGACAAGGACGACCCCGCCGACGTCGACCACTTCGGAGCCGACCGCGCCGAGTCGCTGCTCGGGTCCCCGGTGGGGGGCCTCGACGCCACGGAGGTGCGGGCCCTGGCGCGGGCTCTGCGGGCGCGGGAGAAGCGAGCCCTGGTCGCGGACGCCGAGGAGACCGGTGCCGGCCGCGGCGCCCGGTCCTCACCCGCCCTGCTCCGCGAGGCGCTGCTCGACCCCGGGCGCCTCGAGGGGGTGCGCGAGCGCGGCGCCGCCAAGGCGCTGGCCCTGGCGGAGCTGCTCCAGCGCAGCCGCGCACTCCTCGACGACGGGGCGACCGCCGAGGAGGTGCTGTGGCTGCTGTGGTCCGGCACCGACTGGCCGCGCCGGCTGCGACGCGGTGTCGACCTCGGCGGCCAGGCGGCCCGGTTGGCGCACCGCGACCTCGACGCGATCTGCGCGCTCTTCGAGGTGGCCGCCCGCGCGGAGGAGCAGCGCGGGCACACCAGCGTGGTGAGCTTCCTGGAGTCGCTGCGCGCCCAGCAGATCCCGGCCGACACCCTCGCCGAGCGGGGGGTGCGCGGCGAGGCGGTCCGGCTGCTGACCGCCCACCGGTCCAAGGGCCTCGAGTGGCGGTTCGTGGTCGTGGCCCATGTCCAGGACGAGGGCTGGCCCGACCTGCGACGGCGGTCCACGCTCCTGCACGCCGACCGCATCGGCGCCGACGGCATCCTGCCCCCGCTGGGGCGACCGGCCCTGCTGGCCGAGGAGCGCCGGCTGTTCTACGTCGCCTGCACCCGGGCCCGCGAGCGGCTGCTCGTCACGGCGGTGGCCTCGCCCGAGGACGACGGCGAGCAGCCGTCCCGGTTCGTCGACGAGCTCGCGGCCGCCGCGCAGGCCGACGGTGCGGGCGGATTCGTCCGGCACCGGCACCTCCAGGGCCGTCCTCCGCGCCCGTTGTCCCTGCCCGGTCTGGTGGCCGACCTGCGGCGCACGCTGTCCGAGCCGACCGCCTCCCCGGCGCTGCGCCGGGCCGCCGCCGACCGGCTCGCGGTGCTGGCACAGGCCTCGCACCGCGGCCAGCCGCTGGTCGCGTCGGCCGACCCCGGCCAGTGGTGGGGCACCCGGGCGCGCAGCATCTGCGCCACCCCGGTCGAGCGCCCCGACGCGCCCGTCACCCTCTCCGCCAGCTCGCTGGACGCCATCCTCAGCTGTCCGGCCAAGTGGTTCCTCGAGCGCAAGGCCGGCGGGGAGATGCCGTCGAGCCAGTCGCAGGGCTTCGGCCTGGTGGTGCACACCCTGGCCGACCGGATCGCCAAGGGCGAGATCGCCGCGGGTGACGGCTCCCGCGAGGAGGTGCTGGCCGAGCTGATGGGGCACGTCGACACCGTCTGGGACCAGATCGCCTTCCGGACCCCGTGGTCCCGGTCCCGCGAGCGCGAGGAGGTCCGGGCCGCCCTCGGCCGGTTCCTCGACTGGCACACCGCCCCCGGGGCGCGCACCGTGCTGGCCACCGAGCAGCACCTGACCGCCGAGGTGACGCTCCCCGACGGGCAGCGGGTGCGGCTCAACGGGTACGCCGACCGGCTCGAGCTCGACGACCGGGGACGGGTCGTCGTCATCGACCTGAAGACCTCGAAGTACCCACCCACCGACAAGGACCTGCCGACCAACCCCCAGCTCGGCATCTACCAGCACGCCGTCGCCAACGGAGCCGTCGACGACCTGGTGGCGGACGCGCTCGACGGGCCGGGGGTCCCCGGCGGCGCCGAGCTCGTGCAGCTGCGCAAGGGCCTCGTGACGGGCGCCAAGATCCAGAAGCAGGACCCGCAGGAGCCCGACGCCGAGGGACACCGCCCGGTCGAGGTGCAGCTCATGCGGGCCGCCCGGGTGATCCGCGACGAGGTGTTCGACGCGACACCCGGCAAGCACTGCGAGCACTGCCAGTTCCACGCGATCTGCCCGACCAAGGCCGCGGGGACGGTGCTGTCATGACGTCGACCTCCCCGTCCGGGACCCGGCTCGACACCCCGGAGGCCCTGCAACGGCTGATGGGTGCGCCGTACCCGTTGAGCGACCAGCAGTTCGCCGCCGTCACCGCGCCGCTGGCGCCGCAGGTCGTCATCGCCGGGGCCGGCTCGGGCAAGACCACCGTGATGGCCGCCCGGGTGGTCTGGCTGGTGGCCAGCGGCCTGGTCGCGCCGCAGGAGGTGCTCGGTCTCACCTTCACGACCAAGGCGACGCACGAGCTCGGAGCCCGCATCCGGGACTCCCTGCGGGCCGCGCACATCCTGCGCCCGCCGGGCGAGCGGCTGGTCGACCCGCGCGGCGCGAGCGACGACGAGGAGCCGGAGGAGCCCACCGTCGCGACGTACAACGCCTACGCCGCCTCGCTGCTGACCGAGCACGGGCTGCGGATCGGCCACGAGCCGGACACCCGCGTGGTCGCCGACGCGTCCCGCTACCAGCTCGCGGCCCGGGTGGTCGCCCGGCACCGCGGCCGCATCGAGCTGCTCAGCGACCACCCCAAGACCGTCATCGACAACCTGCTCGCCCTCGACGCGGCGATGAGCGAGCACCTCGTGTCGCCCGACGACGTGCGGGCCTTCCAGGAGCGCCGACGACCGGCCTTCGAGGAAGCGCTCGCCGCGGAGACCTACAAGACCAAGCAGGACAAGATCGCGAAGGTGCTCAACACCTTCGGACGCCGCGAGGAGCTCCTCGGCCTGGTGGAGTCCTACCGACGCCTCAAGCGCGACCTGGGCCTGATGGACTTCTCCGACCAGATCGAGCTGGGAGCCCGGCTGGCCACCGACCAGCCCGAGGTCGGTGCGCTGGAGCGCGCCAAGTTCCGGGTGGTGCTGCTCGACGAGTACCAGGACACCTCGGTGGCGCAGGCCCTGATGCTGAGCCGGCTGTTCTCCGGCCCGGACCCCGATCACGGCCGCGGCCACGCGGTCAGCGCGGTCGGCGACCCCAACCAGGCGATCTACGGCTGGCGGGGCGCGTCGGTCTCCAACATCGTCGGGTTCGGCCGGGACTTCCCGACGGCCGACGGGAGCAGCGAGGTGCCCACCTTCCCGCTCAGCGTCAACCGTCGCTCGGACGCCCGGATCCTCCAGGCCGCCAACGACCTCGCCGCCCCGCTCTACGCGCAGTTCAGCTCCGTCCGCGAGCTCGAGCCGCCCCCGCACGCCGACCCCGGGACCGTGCGGGTGGCCGTGCACCCGACGTACGTCGACGAGCTGGCCTGGCTGCCGGCCCAGGTGCTCGCCGCCCACCGGGCGATGCCGGAGCCGTCCTGGCGGGAGATCGGCGTGCTCACCCGCGACAACTCCCACGCCGCGGACGTCTTCGACGCGCTCACCCGGGCCGAGATCCCGGTCGAGATCGTCGGGCTCCAGGGTCTGCTCCGGCTCCCGGAGGTGGCGGAGGTGGTCGCCACGCTGACGCTGCTGCACGACCTCACCGCCAACGCCGAGCTGCTCACCCTGCTCACCGGACCGCGCTGGGCGCTCGGCGCGCGGGACCTCGCCCTGCTCGGCCGGCGGGCGCGTGAGCTGACCCGGGTCAGCGAGCCGCGGGACCGCGACCGGCTGCGCGCGCTGTCCGACGAGCTCGAGGCAGCGGTCGCCGGCGCCGACCCGACCGAGGTGGTCTCGCTCAGCGACGCCCTGGAGGACCCGGGGGAGGGCGACTACTCCCCGGAGGCGGTCGAGCGTTTCCGGCTGCTGGCCGGCGAGCTGCGCTACCTGCGTGCCCATGCCGGGGAGCCGCTGCTCGACCTGGTCCGGCGCATCGTCGACACGACCGGCATCGACGTGGAGCTGGCGTCCTCGGTGAGCCCGGCAGCCCAGGCCCGACGCGACAACCTCGACCTCTTCGTCAAGGCGGTGGCCGAGTTCCAGGCGGTCGACGGGGCCGTGACCCTTCCGGCGCTGCTGGCCTACCTCGAGGCCGAGGACGACTACGGGTCCGGCCTCGACGTGGCCACCCCCACCGAGGCCGACTCGGTGAAGCTGCTCACCGTGCACCGCTCGAAGGGGCTGGAGTGGGACGTGGTCTTCCTCCCCGGTGTAGCCGACGGAAGGTTCCCGAGCGGCACCTCGCGGACGAAGTGGACCGCGGGGCCGGCCGTGCTCCCCAACGAGCTGCGCGGTGACGCGGCAGACCTGCCGGCGCTCTCCGGCTGCTCGGCCGCCGACCTCGACCGGTTCCGCGACGACAGCAAGGTCCACGAGCTGACCGAGGAGCTCCGGCTGGGGTACGTCGCCCTGACCCGCGCCCGGCACCTGCTCGTCGTCTCGTCGTACTGCTGGAGCCCGACCCGGACCACGCCGCTCGGCCCGTCGCCCTACCAGGTCACGCTCCGCGACACGCTGGCCCGGTGGGGGCTCGAGCCCGAGCTGTGGCAGGACAAGCCGGCCAAGGGATCGGCCAACCCGCTCGACGCACTACCGACCGCGCGGCCCTGGCCGATGGAGGCGCACGCCGGGGAGGTCGAACGGCGGCTCCGTGCCGCCGAGCTGGTCCTGGAGGCGGTGGCGCGCCGCGCCGCCGGGCAGGAGCCGGCCGACGAGGACCTGGACATGGTCGAGGCCGCCCGGGTGCAGGAGTGGGACGACGAGCTCGAGCGGTTGCTGGTCGAGGCCCGGCTCGACCGGGCCGACGAGGTCCCGGTTTCCCTGCCGTCGAGCCTCTCCGCGACGTCGCTGGCGCGGCTGCGCGACGACCCCGACCGGCTCGCCGCGGACCTGGCCCGGCCGATGCCCCGCAAGCCGTCGCCGTCCGCCCGCTTCGGCACCCGGTTCCACGCATGGGTGGAGGCGCGCTTCGGCCAGCAGGAGCTGGTCGACCCCGACGAGCTGCCCGGTCGCGGTGACGCGGAGATCGACGACGACGACGACCTGCGCGAGCTGATCGGGTTGTTCGAGAAGGGCGAGTTCGCCGACCGCACGCCCGTCGCGGTCGAGCCACCGTTCGCGCTGGTGCTGGCCGGCCAGGTCGTCCGCGGCCGGATCGACGCGGTCTACGCCGACGAAGTCGACGGAGCGGACGGTTTCCTGGTCGTCGACTGGAAGACCAACCGTGCCCAGACCGCCGACCCGCTGCAGCTGGCCATCTACCGCATCGCCTGGGCCGAGCTGGCCGGCGTGCCGGTCGAGCGGGTGCGCGCCGCGTTCTACTACGTCCGGACCGGCGACCTGGTCGAGCCGGCCTCGCTGGAGTCACGCGAGGAGCTCGAGGGCTTGCTGGGTGGGGCGCCTGACCCATCGTGACCACGCGGCATGGCCCGACCGGGGGATGGGCCCCGTCGGCGCGGCGCGGTCACCATGGGCCCCAGGGAGGCACCATGACGACGCGTGCCGAGGAACCGACCACCGAGACGCCGGTGCTGCCGCAGCAGGCAGCGCCGGTCGAGGACCCCGTGCCCACCGTGGTGGACCACGTCCGCACCCACGGCAGGCGCTGCTACTGGGACCTCACCGAGTGCCGCTGGGAGTGCCGCCCCGACTGATCCGGGTGACTGTCCGTTCGCCGTTGTCGGTCCGGGGTCAGCCGACGGTGAGCATGGCGTCGAGGGCGATCTCGACCATGTCGCCGAAGGTCTCCTGGCGCTCCTGCGCGGTCGTCTGCTCACCGGTGACGATGTGGTCCGAGACGGTGCAGATCGCCAGCGCACGCCTCGTGAGCTGCGCCGCGAGCGTGTACAGCGCACTCGCCTCCATCTCGACGGCCAGCACGCCGTACTCCACCATCCGGGCGGTGAGCTCGGGGCGCGGGCTGTAGAACGAGTCGCCGGAGAACAGCAGGCCGACCTTGGCGGCGACGTCGAGGTCGCGGGCGGCGTACGCGTCGTGCGCTGCCCGGAGCAGCTCGAAGTCCGCGACCGGCGCGTAGTCCAGGCCCTCGAAGCGGATCCGGTTCATCGACGAGTCGGTGCAGGCACCGGACCCGATCACCAGGTCGCGCAGCCTCAGGTCCTCGGTCAGCGCCCCGCACGACCCGACCCGGACGATCGTGCGTACGTCGTACTCCCGGAACAGCTCGTTGACGTAGATCGACAGCGACGGCAGGCCCATCCCCGAGCCCTGCACCGAGACCCGCTCGCCGCGGTAGGTGCCGGTGAAGCCGAACATGCCCCGCACCTCGGAGTAGCAGGTCGCGCCCTCGAGGAACTTCTCGGCGATCCAGCGTGCCCGCAGCGGGTCGCCCGGCATCAGGACGTACGGCGCGACGTCGCCCGGTCCGGCGCCGATATGGGTGCTCATGCGCCTCATCGTAGGGTCGAGGTCGTGACCGACCCGCACTTCCCCGAGCCCCGAACGACCGACATCGCGCTGTCCGTGCGCACCCACGACCGGGTCGGCGAACGGCGCACCGACCAGGACTGGCTCGCGGAGACCTGGGCGGACCCGCGGACCCGCGTCGTCCCGGTCGCCGGCACCATGTTCCCGGTCGACGAGGCGGGCGCCGCCGTCCGCTGGCATGCGTCGACCGACGTGCCGGGCGACGGCCTGCGGATCTTCCTGGGGGAGCGGGAGGGCGTCGCCCACTTCGCCGTCGACGTGGGCGAGCCCACGGACGACGCCCGCTGGACCGGGTTCCGTGCGGTGGTCTCGACGCTGCCCGAGCCGGACGCGGGCTTCATGGTGCACGCGACCGCGCTGACCGAGTGGCACGCCACGCACCGGTTCTGCCCCCGCGACGGCAGCCGGCTGGTCGCCTCCGACGCGGGACACGTGCTGCGCTGCGAGCACGGTCACCAGCAGTTCCCGCGCACCGACCCGGCGGTGATCATGATGGTGACCGACGGCGACCGCGCGTTGCTCGGTCGGCAGGAGGCCTGGCCCGCGGGGCGCTACTCGACGCTGGCGGGTTTCGTCGACCCGGGCGAGAGCCTGGAGGAGGCCGTCGTGCGGGAGGTGCACGAGGAGACCGGCGTGCACGTCACGGACGTCACCTACTTCGGCAACCAGCCCTGGCCGTTCCCGCAGAGCCTGATGGTCGGCTTCTTCGCGCGCGCGACGTCCACCGACATCCACGTCGACGGGGCGGAGATCAGCGACGCCCGCTGGTTCACGCGCGAGGAGATGAAGTCGGAGGCCGAGGCCGGGACGCTGGTGCTTCCCGGCGGCATCTCGATCAGCCGGTCGCTGGTCGAGGCGTGGTACGGCGGCCCGCTGCCCGGCTCCTGGTAGGAGCGATCAGCCGATCGCGGCGAGCTTGCCTTGACGTCTGCCACCGACGGGTTGGTCTGCGCCGAGCCGTCGGAGTACACCAGGGTCGGGACCGTCTGGTTGCCGCCGTTGACCTGCTCGACGACGAACGCCGCGTCGGGCACCCGCTCGATGTCGACGACCTCGTAGGCGATGCCCTCGCGGTCGAGCTGGGACTTCAGCCGGTGGCAGTAGCCACACCACTGGGTGGAGTACATGGTCACGCTGGGCGTGCTCAAGAGATGTCCTTCCTCGCGTCTACCCTGAACGCATCACGCCGGTCCGACGGCTGTCCGACAGGTTGTTGCCACAACATTCGATCCGAGGAGATTGTTCCCTGATGCACCCGGTCCCGTCCCTCGCCCCGGGCGCCGACGAGCTCCTCGACGCGCTCGACCCGGAGCAGCGGGCGGTCGCCTCGGCGCTGCGGGGACCGGTGCGGGTGCTGGCCGGCGCCGGCACGGGCAAGACCCGCGCGATCACCCACCGGATCGCCTACGGCGTGGCCTCGGGGGTCTACAACCCGACCGAGGTGCTCGCGGTCACCTTCACCACCCGGGCCGCCGGCGAGATGCGCACCCGGCTGCGAGGCCTCGGCGCGGGGGGTGTGCAGGCGCGCACGTTCCACTCCGCCGCGCTGCGGCAGGCCCGGTTCTTCTGGCCCCGGGTGTACGGCGGCGAGCTGCCCGTGCTGACCGAGTCCAAGCTCGGCCTGATCGGCAACGCCGCCCGTCGCAACCGGGTGCAGACCGACCAGGCGACGCTGCGCGACCTGGCCAGCGAGGTCGAGTGGGCCAAGGTCAGCAACGTCCGCCCCGACGACTACCCGCGGGTCGCGGAGGCGCGGGGACGGTCGGTCACCGGCACGGACGCCGCCACCGTCGCCCGCGTCTTCGCGACCTACGAGGACGTCAAGCGCGACCAGGGCCGGATGGACATGGAGGACGTGCTGCTCTGCGCCGCCGCGCTGCTCTCCGAGGACGAGCGGGTCGCCGCCCAGGTGCGCCAGCAGTACAAGTGGTTCGTGGTCGACGAGTTCCAGGACGTCAGCCCGATCCAGGCCGTCGCTGCTCGACCTGTGGCTCGGCGGCCGCGACGACCTCTGCGTCGTCGGCGACCCCGCCCAGACGATCTACTCGTTCGCGGGGGCCAACGCGTCCTACCTCCTCGACTTCCCGAAGCGGCACGCCCACACGACCTCGGTCGAGCTGGTCCGCAACTACCGCTCCACGCCGCAGGTCGTCGCCGCCGCCAACCGGCTGCTGTCGGGCACCCCCAGCGCCGGGGTGCAGCTGCGCTCCCAGCAGGAGGGCGGCGCGGAGGTCCGGTTCGCCGAGCACTCCGACGAGGTCGCCGAGGCCGAGCAGGTCGCGGCCGAGGTCCGGGCGATGATGGACGCCGGCACCCCGGCCCGCGAGATCGCGGTGCTGTTCCGGATCAACGCGCAGTCCGAGGCGTTCGAGGAGGCCTTCGCCGCGCGCGGCGTGCCCTACGTCCTGCGGGGCGCCGCCCGGTTCTTCGAGCGCGCCGAGGTCAAGCAGGCCGTCACGCTGCTGCGCGGCAACGCCCGCAGCGGTGCGGGCACCGGTGCCGAGCTCGCGGCAGAGGTGCGGGCCGTGCTGGCCGGGATGGGCTGGTCCGAGAAGGCGCCCACCGGCCGCGGCAACGTCCGGGACCGCTGGGAGTCGCTGCAGGCGATCGTGTCGCAGGCCGAGGACTTCCTGACCGCGCAGCCCGAGTCCGGGCCTCGTCGACTTCGTCGCCGAGCTCGACCGGCGCGCCGCCGAGCAGCACGCACCCGGTCGCCGAGGGCGTCACGCTGGCGACGCTGCACGCCGCCAAGGGCCTCGAGTGGGACGTCGTGTTCGTGGCCGGCATGCACGAGGGCACGATGCCGATCATCTACGCCGACACCCCCGCCGCGGTCGAGGAGGAGCGCCGGCTGCTCTACGTCGGCATGACCCGCGCCCGCCAGCGGCTCACGGTGTCCTGGGCGCTGGCCCGCACCCCGGGCGGCCGCGTCGTCGCGCAAGCCGTCGCGGTTCCTGACCGGCCTGCGCCCGCAGACCGCGTCCGACAGCGCGCCCGAGCGTGGTTCGTCGGCCCGCAAGCGCAAGAGCGTCGCGCACTGCCGCGAGTGCGGCAAGCCGCTGGGCACGACCGCCGAGCGCAAGGTCGGTCGGTGCGAGGACTGCCCGGCGTCCTACGACGAGGAGCTGTTCGAGCGACTGCGGGCCTGGCGCGTCGAGCGCGCGGGGCAGGAGAAGGTCCCGGCGTACGTCGTGTTCACCGACCTCACCCTGCAGGCGATCGCGGAGGTCAAACCCGCGAATCCCCAGTCCCTGCTGCGGATCAACGGCATCGGGCAGTCCAAGCTCACGAAGTACGGCGACGACGTGCTCACCCTCGTCGGCGGCGGGACCGTCGAGGTCGACGACGGTCAGGCCACTCTCGACGAGGCCTGACGGGCCGATCGGCATGGCCCGTTCGGGCTATCTCTGGTTGCGGAACGAGAAATTCCGGGAAATACCCAAAAAATGGATTGCCGCTTACAGGGCTGCCCCGGTAAGTTCGCTCTCGTTCAGTTCCACCCCGCGCACATCGGCCCTGACACAGCCGGCGCTCGTCAGCAGAAGGAGGTGACCGCAGTGATCAACACCATCGTGAGCATCAGCCAGCACACCGGCTTCGGCATGCCCGTTTCCGGACGCGTCCGGGTGTCCACCCTGCGCGCCCTCCCGACCACGGGTGCCGTCTCCCCGCTCGCTGGCCAGAAGTGCGCCCTCATGGACCAGACCCAGGTGATCGATGGCTACCGCCTCGTCGCCGACGTCGCCGTCACCACGGGTGCGTTCCCGGGTACCTCCGCCTGGAGTCCGCCGATCTAGATGAGTCCTCATCAGCTCGGCAGCCTCCAGGCCGCGGAACCCGAAACCCGGGATCCGCGGCCTTTTTGTTTCCCCAACCACAGGAACGAACGTCACAAGGAGGTGACAAGAGATGAGTATCAGCGTCCTCGACACTTACGCGGTTCCCGCGGGCCAGGTCGACGAGGAACAGCTGCCGTGCCGTCGGGAGAACCCCGAGCTGTTCTTCGCCGAGACTCCGCAGGACGTCGAGGTTGCCAAGGCGCTCTGCCTGGACTGCCCGGTCCGCGCCGAGTGCCTCGCCGGAGCCCTCGAGCGGCGTGAGCCGTGGGGGGTCTGGGGTGGCCAGCTGTTCCTGCAGGGCGTGGTGATCCCGCGCAAGCGGCCCCGTGGCCGTCCCCGCAAGAACGACGTGGCGGCCTGACCGACAGCTTCACCGCAGCAGCGCACCACAGCAGCACCGAGCATCAGCAGCCAGCACGACCAGCCGATCCGCACCGCGACACCCGAGAGAGAAGCCGCCATGTATCCGACCGACAGCATCGCCCGGACGCAGCACCACCAGCGTCTGGAGGAGGCCGAGCGACTCCGTCGCGGCCGCTACCTCGTGCTCGCCCGGCGCTCCTCGCGTCGCGCGGAGCGGGCAGCCCTCCAGGCCCGACTCGTGCTCGCCCGCTCGCTCTGACCGAGACCCCTCGGCCGGAGCACGACAGACCAAGGACCACACACCATGAACCACCACACGAACCGGAGCACCAAGATGAATCTCATGAACGAAGACCTGGCGCGAGCACAGATGTCCGCGCGCCTGGGAGAGGCGCACGAACTGCGACGCGGGCACCAGCTCGCGATGGCGCGGCGGCTCTCCCGTCGTGCCGAGCGCGCCGCTCAGCAGGCGCGTCTCGCACTCGCCCGCTCGCTCTGAGACCGGAGCCCCCTGACCACCGAGGCTTGTCGCCGTCAGGGGCCCTCCGATCCCGGACCGGGCACACCGCACCACCAGACCGGGCCCCGGCAGCGATCCGCTGCCGGGGCCCGGTCGTGCCGGCGGTCGTATCCTCACCCTGTGGTGACGTGCGACTTCTGCGGGACGACGGAGCCGGGCGACGACCCGCCGCTGACCTGGACGACGGCGGTCGAGAACGGCCGGTCCCGCGTGTTCTGCACCGCGTGCTCGCGCGAGCACCTGCGGGCGATCGAGGGCAAGCTCGACAGCGAGTGGTGGTGACCGGACCGGGGTCACGGCCTACGCGTCGGCGAACCCGGGCAGCGCCTCGGTGAGCATCGCGCGGAACGGCAGCTCCGCCTCGAGCTGGCAGAGCACGCCGATGCTGCCCACCCAGACCCGGTGGATCAGCAGGTACGACGGCGGCAGGTTCAGCCGCAGGGCCAGCGTCGACCCGGGCTGCCGGGGGTCCTGGAGCCGCTGGAACTGCTCGCGCATCCAGGCGCGGGAGAACGCGAACGTCTCCGTGCAGGGCCGGCTCGACGAACGGGCCGAGGTAGTCGCGCAGCTCGTCGGGGTCGATGGTGATGTTCGGCTTGACGAACCCCTCGGCCCGCAGGCCCTCGAGGACGTCCTGGTAGTCGTCGTACGTCGCGATCCGGATCAGCGACCCCATCGTGCGCGGCAGGCTCTTCTCGGGCAGCCGGGCGACCGCGCCGTAGTCGACGATGCCGAGCCCGCCCAGCGAGCCGTCCTCGGTGGGCAGGACGCGGAAGTTGCCGGGGTGCGGGTCGGCGTGCAGCATGCCCGCGCGGGCCGGCCCCTCGAACAGGAAGCGGACGTAGAGGCCGCCGTAGTGGTTGCGCTCCTCCTGGCTGCCCTCGGCGATCAGCCGGGCCAGCGACGAGCTCGACGTCGACCCACTCCGAGACCAGCACCTTGTCGGTGTGCGCGACGACGTCGGGGACCAGGAAGTCGGGGTCGTCGCGGAACGCCTCGGCGAACCCCTGCTGGGCCTCGGCCTCGAGCGTGTAGTCGAGCTCCTCGGCGACCCGGGCCTGCAGCTCGGCGATCAGCGGCTTGATGTCGATGCCCGGGCACCATGCCGCCGAACGTGCGGGCCACCCGGCTGAGCTGGCGCAGGTCGGCCATCAGCGCCTCGCCGGCGCCGGGGTACTGCACCTTGACCGCGACGTCGCGGCCGTCGGCCCAGCGGCCCCGGTGCACCTGGCCGATCGAGGCGGCCGCGGCGGGGTCGTCGTCGAACTCCACGAGCTTCTTGCGCCAGCCGGTGCCCAGCTCCGAGGCCAGCACGTGGTGCACGGTCGTCGCCGACATCGGGGGAGCGGAGTCCTGCAGCTTGGTCAGCTGCTTGCGGTAGGGCGCCGCGAGCTCCTCCGGCAGCGCCGACTCGAGGATCGAGAGCGCCTGGCCCATCTTCATGGCGCCGCCCTTGAGGTCGCCCAGCGTCTTGAAGAGCTGCTCGGCGGTGCGCTGCTGCACGTCGATCATCACGGCCTCGGCCGGCGCCCCGCCGATCCGCCGGCCCATGCCCACCGCCGTGCGCCCCGCGAACCCCAGGGGCAGCGCCGCGAGCCGGGCGGTGCGTGCGACGGCCTTGCGCGGGAGCTCGCTCATGCGCGGGTCCGGCGCGGAGCGGAGCGCAGCGAGCTGTGCGTGGGGTGCTCATAGAGCCATTGTGGCCGACGGTCCAACGAGTTCGGTCGACGGGCCGCGGTTCGGCTCAGTCCCAGCTGCAGCTGCACGCCGGGTGCCGCAGCCAGGCCTGGCTCTCGACCTCGTCGGGCCGGGGGTGCAGCGTGACCGTCGTGGACCAGGTCGAGGGCCGGCCGCCGTCGACGTACGCCGCGAGGTCGCGGGCCGCCCAGGCCAGCGCCAGCGTGGCGAGCAGCGGGTCGACCGGCTCCGGGGCCCCGTCGGCCCGGTCCCGGGAGCAGGCGGCGGCGTACTGCCGGACCAGCAGCGGCCAGGCCGGGTCGGCGTCGGTGTGGTGGGCGTCCAGGCAGCGCAGGCAGGCGGTCCGGCCGGGCACCACGAACGGGCCGACCACCGCGCGGCCCTCGGTGAGCCGGACGAGGAGGTACGGCGTGCCCGGCGCGGGTCCAGGCGTCGAGCTGCTCGCGGTGCGGCTCGCCGACACCGACGAGCACGCCGCAGTCGGGAGCCGACCGGCCCCGGCAGCTCGCGCAGCCCGGCCTCGCGCAGCAGCGCCAGCAGGTCGCTGCGGAGCCCGGCCCCCGCGGCGTGCCCGAAGGAGACGGTCTCGGTGCGCCACCGCCCGCGGCGTGCCGCGCACCGCGGCCACGGCCGAGCCGGCCGACCGGGCGAGCGCCGCGGTCGCGGGTCGGGGCAGCTCGGGCGACGGCCGAGCAGGGGCAGCAGGGCTCGCTCGTCGACGAGCAGGTCGTGCTCGGTCGAGCAGGTCCACGACGGCCGGGGTCGGGGTGCTCGGCCAGGTCGGCCGAGGAGCCGAGCAGCCGGAGGGACTCGCGCACCGGCGGCGCTGTCGGGGAGCACGAGCGGCGTGCCGCGGGTCGAGGCCGACCTGCAGCTCGCCGGCTCCCGCGGGTCAGCACGTGGGTGCCGGGACGGAGGATCGGGCGCATGCCCGCCAGCCTCCCCCAGCGGGCCGCCGCCGCGACCGCTCGTCCACAGGCCGCGGGCCGCCGGGAACAGCAGCGGCGGGACCCCTCCGAAGAGGGATCCCGCCGCAGAGAGACTGAGTCGCTCGGTGCTCAGGCCTTGCCGAGGATGCGGTTCAGGTTGGTGCTGCAGACGGGGCACACGGCCTTCGCCATGCGGGTGCCCTTGTCGTTCACCTTCACCTCGCCTTCCGCCTCGCGCTTCTCCTTGCACTTCACGCAGTAGAACTCGCCGCTCCAGGTCTCCGCCATGACGGCCTCCTTGCTTATCGTCGAACTGGTCGTCGGCGGGAGTCAGGGAAGACCCGCCGGGGCCGCGCCGGGTGGCGACCGCCTCGCACACTACGGCAGGCGGGATGCCGAGTCATGCAGGCGCAGCCCGTTCCAGGCGTTTTCACGCTCAGCGGGCGGTCGTTTTGGGGCGTTTTCGCCGGATTTCGACGGCCGGGTCGGTCCGAGCGGTGCGATTCGCGTCTCACGACCCCCTGCACGCCGTACGCCGTCGGTAGGGTCCCGCGCATGAGCGAGCCCACCGCACCTGCGTCCCGCAGCCCACCTCCGCCTCGACCGTCGCGACGACGGGGTGGCCGTGCTGACCCTGGACAACCCCGACCAGCGCAACGCGATGTCCGACGAGATGACCGCCTCCTGGGTCGCGGCGGTCGAGGAGCTGGCCGGGGACCGGGACCTGCGGGCGGTCGTCGTGACCGGCGAGGGCACGGCGTTCTGCTCCGGCGGCAACACCGGCTGGATCGCGAGCGAGCCGGACGCGACCGTGGACCACCTGCGCACCCGGATGATCGCGTTCTACCGCGCCTGGCTGTCGATCCGCCGGCTCGAGGTGCCGACGATCGCCGCCGTCAACGGCCCGGCGATCGGCGCCGGGCTGTGCCTGGCGCTGGCCTGCGACCTCCGGTACGCCGTGCAGGGTGCCCGCCTCGGCGCGCCGTTCGTCCGGCTCGGCATGCACGCCGGGATGGCCGCGACGTACCTGCTGCCCCACGTCGTGGGCGAGGCGCACGCCCGCGACCTGCTGCTGACCGGCCGCACCGTCGACGCGGACGAGGCGCTCCGGCTCGGCCTGGTCTCCCGCGTCCTGCCGCCGGCGACGTTCCTCGCCGACGTGCTCGAGGTGGCGGCCGGGATCGCCGCGACCGCCCCGATCGCCAGCCGGCTCACCACCGTCGCGCTCCGCGACGGCGGGCACGCGGACCTCGAGACGGCCGTGCAGTGGGAGGCGCTCGCGCAGCCGGTGACGCTGGCGACCGCCGACCTGCAGGAGGGCATCGCCGCCGCGCGGGAGAAGCGGCCGGCGCGCTTCACCGGGCGCTGACGCCGGTCCCGGGACGCACAGAGAGGCCCTCCGCGTCACCGGTGCGCCGTTTGCCTTCCCCTTGCGAACGCCACGCCGACTCGACCGAGGGCCTCGTCTGCGGCCCAACCTAGGTGGGTCCGCGGGGCGAGGTCAACGAACGGTCGTCCACCCCTGTGGATAACCCTGTGGACCGACTGTGGACGGGGGTCCACACCCTGTGGAGGGGGCTGTGGGCATCCGTGGACAGAGCTGTGGGGGACACGCCCGGGCGGCTCGCCGGCCTCGCCGCTGACCAGCAACAATGGCCGTGCACACGGTGTGGACGAAAAACGGTCGTCCATCCGGGCAGACCGACCGACGCGAGCGACACCGAGAGGCCCTGCGTGACGACCGAACCGACCGACCCGGTCGCCGCCCTCCGCCGGATCGCCTTCCTGCTGGAGCGCCGGCTGGCCGACAGCTACCGGATCAAGGCCTACCGCGGGGCCGCGGCGAGCCTGCTGACCTCGTCGCCCGACGAGGTGCGGGCCCGGGCCGAGGCCGGCACCCTGCGCCAGCTCCCCGGCATCGGCGCCAAGACGGCCGCGATCGTCGAGCAGTGCCTGGCCGGCGAGGTGCCGGCGTACCTCGCCGAGCTCGAGGACACCGCCGGCCCGCTCGTCGAGGGCGGTGAGGCCTACCGGGCGGCCCTGCTCGGTGACCTGCACCTGCACTCCGACTGGTCCGACGGCGGCTCGCCCATCGAGGAGATGGCGATGACCGCGATGGAGCTCGGGCACGCGTACGTCGTCCTGACCGACCACTCGCCCCGGCTCACCGTCGCCAACGGGCTGTCGGTGGCCCGGCTCACCCAGCAGCTCGAGGTGGTCGACGCGGTCAACGAGCACCTCGGTGGCGCCGGGGACTTCCGGCTGCTGAAGGGCATCGAGGTGGACATCCTCGACGACGGCACGCTCGACCAGACCGACGCGATGCTCGACCGGCTCGACGTCGTGGTCGCCTCCGTGCACTCCAAGCTGCGGATGGACTCCGCCCCGATGACGCGGCGGATGCTGGGCGCCGTGCGCAACCCCCGCACCAACGTGCTCGGTCACTGCACCGGCCGGCTGGTCAAGGGCGGCCGGGGCACGAGGCCGCAGAGCGAGTTCGACGCCGAGGCGGTGTTCGCGGCCTGCGCCGAGCACGACGTCGCGGTCGAGATCAACTCGCGCCCCGAGCGGTGCGACCCGCCGGACGACCTGGTGGCGCTGGCCCTGGACGCCGGCTGCCTGTTCTCGATCGACAGCGACGCGCACGCCCCGGGACAGCTCGACTTCCTCGGCTACGGCGCCGAGCGGGCCGAGCGGCTCGGCGTGCCGCTGGACCGGATCGTCACGACCTGGCCGGTGGCCCGGCTGCTGGAATGGGCGAACCGGTAATCTCGCGTCACATGAGCGCCGCGCCGACCAGCCCCGACGACGACTCCGGTCGTCGAGGTGCGACGCTCGCGCAAGCGTCGCCGCACGGTCGCGGCCTACCGCGAGGACGACAAGGTCGTGGTGCTCGTCCCGGCCCGGTTCACCCGCGCCGAGGAGAAGGAGTGGGTCGCCACCATGCTGGCCCGCCTCGAGCGGTCCGAGAAGCGCCGGCGTCCCAGCGACGCCGGCCTGAAGCGCCGGGCCGCCGAGCTCAGCGGCGAGGTACCTCGACGGTCTCGCCGAGCCCCTCCAGGTCCGCTGGGTCGCGAACCAGAACAGCCGCTGGGGCAGCTGCACGCCCAGCGACCGGTCCATCCGGCTGTCCACCCGGCTGCAGGGCATGCCGGCCTGGGTCATCGACTACGTGCTGGTCCACGAGCTCGCGCACCTCCTCGAGTCCGGCCACACACCGGCGTTCTGGGAGTGGGTCGACCGCTACCCGAGGGCCGAGCGGGCCAAGGGCTTCCTCGAAGGAGTCGCGGCCGCCTCTCAGCTCGGCATCGAGGCCGACCCGCCGGACTGCTCCGACGAGGGTGCCGCCCAGATGGCCGCCGACGACGGGGCCTGAGCCCGCGCGACTGCCGCGTCGACCAGCCGGCGCAGCTCGGCGGCGTCGTTCGGCAGGTCGTCGACCGGCCACCAGCGGACGTCGAGCGACTCCTCGCTGACCGCCGGGACGGCGCCGTCGGGCGCGAGCGCCAGGAAGCGTACGTCGAGATGGGTGACCTGCTCGTGCTCCCCGCAGAACCCGACGACGTGCGCGTCGAGGTGCAGCGGCTCGGGGTCCAGGACGAGGTCCGGCACCCCGGACTCCTCGGCCCCTCGCGCAGCGCCGCCCCGCCGAGCGTGAGGTCCCGCGGCTCGCAGTGGCCGCCGAGGTGGAACCACCGCCGGGCCTTCGCGTGCAGGGTGAGCAGCACGTGACCGCGGTCGGCGGAGAGCACCAGCACGCCCGCCGTGACGTGCGCGCCGGGACAGTCGCGCTCGGTGCCGTCCGGGTGCGCGTCGAGGTGGTCGACGTACCGGCGGCGGAGCCGCTCCTGGGCAGGGTCGTCGGTGCGCCACGCCGCCAGGGTCGCGAGCGCGTCGTCGTGCAGGGCGGTCACGGGGTGGGCGGCCCGCCCTCGGGGTCGCCGTCGCGGGGCACCGTCCTCGGGGGAGCGGCCCTCGGAGTCGAGCAGCTCGGCCAGCGCCGCGTCGAACGCGTCGTCGCTGAGCTCCTCGGACGCCGGCACGGCTCCCTCGCGGAAGCCCAGCGGGTCGTCGAGGTCGGCCGAGGTCGGCAGCAGGTCGGGGTGCGACCAGACCGCGTCGCGTGCCTCCTGGCCGCTGCCGGGAGCGCAGCGACCCCCACAGCGCGGACGCGTCGCGCAGCCGGCGGGGACGGAGCTCCAGCCCGACCAGCGCGGCGAACGTGGACTCGGCCGGTCCGCCCGCGGCCCGGCGGCGGCGCACCGCCTCCTGGAGCCGTCCCGCGCTGGGCATCCGCGACTCCGTGGCCTGGCCGACGACCTCGTCGACCCAGCCCTCGACGAGCGCCAGGGCGGTCTCGAGCCGGGTCAGCGCGGCCTGCTGGGCAGGGGTCTTCTCCGGCTCGAACAGGCCGCCGTCGAGCGCCTCCTGGATCGAGGCGGGATTGGTCGGGTCGATGTCGCGCATCGACGACTCGATCCGCGACACGTCGATGGTGGTGCCGCGGCCGTAGTCCTCCACGGCGGCGAGCAGGTGGCCCCGCAGCCACGGGACGTGCGCGAACAGCCGCTGGTGGGCGGCCTCGCGCAGCGCGAGGTAGAGGAGCACGTCGTCCCGGCTGACGTCGAGACCCTCGGCGAAGGCCGCGACGTTCACCGGCAGCAGGGCCGCCTTGCCGGTCGGGCCGAGGGGCAGGCCGATGTCGGAGGCGCTGAGCACCTCGCCCGCGAGGCCGCCGAGGGCCTGGCCGACCTGGCTGCCGAACATGGCGCCGCCGGCCTGGCCGAGCAGCCCCATCAGCGGGCCGGCCATCTGCTGCGCCTCGGGCGGCAGCGCGTTGCCCATCGCGGAGACGACGTGCTCGGCGACCGGCTCGACGAGCACCTGCCACACGTCGATGGTCTGCTCGACCCACTCGGCGCGGCTCCACGCCGCGGTCGAGGTGACGCCGGAGGGGAACTCGGTGGCCGAGTCCAGCCAGTGGTCCGCGAGCCGCAGGGCGTCCGCGACCTCGGTGCCCTGCCGGTCGGTGGGGGACGGGTCCGGCTGCTCCGCGACGGTGCGCCGGGCGACGTCCTTGGCCAGCGTCCAGTTCACCGAGCCCTCGTGCGGCGCCATCATCGCCTGCATCTGGCTCATCAGCGCGGACAGGTCGGGCATGCCCGCGCCGCCGGGCATGCCGGGGAAGCCGGTGCCGCCCGGGCCACCCGCGCCCCCGAAAGCGTTGAAGATCTGCTCGAACGGCGTGCCCTTGAAGGGGTTGGGCTGCTCGTCGTCCGGACGGTCGCCGGGGTCGTTCGTCATGGGTCCAAACTACTCGCCGCGTCCAATGCGCCGGCGGGGTGTGAGTACCCTCGCCGGATGACCGATGCCGCAGCCGGCGCCCTGCCCGTCGTACGCCTCGTCGACCTCCGGGAGACGCCCGCTCGACGTGGCCGAGGTGCTCGACGCGCTCGCGGACCGGGCGGCCGGCGGGATCGACGTCTTCGTCGGCATGGTCCGCGACCACGACCGCGACCAGGGCGTCACCGGTCTGGACTACTCCGCGCACCCCACCGCGATGCAGCGGCTGCGTCGACGTCGCGCAGCACGTCGCCGACGAGTACGACGTCCTGGCGGTCGCCGCGGTGCACCGGGTCGGCCGTCTCGAGATCGGGGACGCGGCCGTCATCGTGGCCGCCGCCGCCGCCCACCGCGGCCAGGCGTTCGACGCGACCCGCGCGCTGATCGACGAGCTCAAGGCGACGGTGCCGATCTGGAAGCACCAGCTGTTCGAGGACGGCAGCGACGAGTGGGTCGGCACGCCCTGACCGGTCGGGCGGCGTGGCTCACCGGGCAGGCACCTGACGCTGCCTAGGCTGTCGCCGTGGAGATCCTGATGTGGTTGGTGCCCTCGGGCGTGGTCCTCGTGATCGCGATGGCGTGGGCCGCCTGGGCCGGCCGGCCGCAGCGCGAGGAGACCGACCGCTCCGACGCCGCCTACGCGAAGTTCGCCCAGGCCATCGTCAAGGAGCACCCCGGCGCCGGCCGGGCGGGACCTCCCGTGGCCCGCGACCGGAGCACCGGCATCGCGGTGCGTCCCTCGCGGGCCGGGGCCGCCAGGACCGCCGATCAGGACCGCACCCGTCGCTCCGCCTAGTTGGTCGGCGCGAATGAGAAGGTGGCGGCATGAACCGCCGCAGCCTGGCCAGTCTCGTGGTGTTCTCGCTGCTGGTCCTCCTGCTCGCGACCGCCGTGTTCCTGCCGGTGCCCTACGTGACCGAGAGCCCCGGCCCGACCGTGAACGTGCTGGGCTCGCTCCGAGGGCAAGCCGATCATCGCCGTCACGCGGCCACGAGACCTACCCGACCGAGGGTGACCTGCGGCTGACCACGGTCTCGGTGACGAACCCGACCCACCGGATCGGCCTCGGCGAGGCGATGACGGCCTGGTTCGACGGGGCGCGGGCGGTCTACCCGCGTGACGTGATCTACCCGCCGGAGCAGACCGCCGAGGACGTCGAGACGCAGAGCGCCGTCGAGATGGTCAGCTCGCAGGACACCGCGATCGCCGCCGCGCTGCACGAGCTCGGCTACAAGCTGCCGCTGCGGGTCGAGATCGTCGACGTCACCGCGGGTTCGCCCGCCGACGGCAAGCTCGAGACCCGCGACCGGATCGTGAGCGTCGACGGGACCCCGATCACCGACGTCGCGCAGGTGTCCAAGGCGGTCCAGGCCAGCCGGCGTCGGCACGCCGACCACGTTCGTCGTACGCCGCGGGGGCAGCCACCAAGAAGGTCGTCGTGACCCCCAAGGCGTCGCCGGACGACCCGAAGAAGGCCGTCGTCGGCGTGCAGATCCAGCCCGGCTACGACTTCCCGTTCGACGTCTCGGTCCGGCTCGGGGACGACATCGGCGGACCCAGCGCGGGGCTGATCTTCTCCCTCGGCGTCTACGACACGCTGACCCCCGGCTCGCTGACCGGGGGCACCGACATCGCCGGAACGGGAACCATCAACGCCAAGGGGACGCGTTGGACCCATTGGAGGGATCCAGCAGAAGATCGTGGCGGCCGCGGACGCGGGAGCCAAGATCTTCCTCGTGCCTCCGGCCAACTGCGACTCCGCCCTGAAAGCCGACGTCACGAAGGACGACATCACGCTCGTGAAGGCTCCGACCATGAACAGCGCCGTCAAGTCGCTGAAGACCTACGCCCGTGACCCGGGCGCCGAAGCTCCCGGCCTGCGGATGAGCGAGCCCACGGAGCAGGCTCCCGGTCGACGACGTCGACCCCGTGCTGCGCGCCGCCGTCCGCGAGATCGAGTCGCACTCCGCCGAGGCCGGCTGGGACCAGCCCGCCCGGCTCTACGCCCTGGTTCCGACCGCCGACCTGCGTCGCAGCGCGAGCCGGCCCTGGCCGCGGCGATGGGGCTCGCCGAGGTGGACGGCGGCCGGGATCGCTGACGCCCGTCGAGCAGGACGAGGTGCCCGCAGGACAAGCCGCTCGAGTCGGTGCTGGAGCAGATCATGTGGCCCGCCGAGGTGTTCGGCTGCGCCGCCGTCGTCGAGCGGCTCGTGCTGCCCCCGGACGCCGACGACAAGCTGCCGGACGACCCGCGCAGCGCGGAGGAGTACGCCGCGCAGCACCCGGACCGGCAGGAGGTCCGCATCGTCGCGGGCGCGACGCGGGACGGATCGACGTACTGTGCGCTGCGGCTGCGGGCGCACGACGACCCGCTGTCCGTCCTGGAGTCGCCGGACCTGGTCCCGGCCCTCCTGGACCTGGTGCGCGGCACCCTCGAGAACTGACGACGGGACGGACAGGACAGCGTGAGCGGAATCTTCGACGACGGCACCCCCGAGCAGGCGCGGCGCGTGCCCGCCCCGGGGTCGCAGCAGCGGTCCCGCGCGCTGATCGGGACGATCATCGTCCTGGTCGTCGCGTTCTTCGTGGTGTCGGTCTTCACCGGGGTCTACACCGACCGGCTGTGGTTCCGCAGCGTCGGCTACTCCGAGGTGTTCACCAAGGTGCTCGGCACCAAGGTGCTGCTGTTCCTGGTCTTCGGGCTGATCATGGGCGCCGTCGGTCGCGGCCAACGTCGTGGTGGCCTACCGGTTCCGCCCGCTGTTCCGGCCCGCCTCGCAGGAGCAGGTCAACCTCGACCGCTACCGCGACGTGGTGGACCCGCTGCGCCGGTGGCTGGTCGTCGCGATCGCGGTCGTGCTCGGCCTGTTCGCCGGCGGCTCCGGGTTCCGGCCAGTGGCGCCAGTTCCTGCTGTGGCGGCACCGCACGCCGTTCGGCACCAAGGACCCGTACTTCAACAAGGACGTCGGCTTCTACGTCTTCGACCTGCCGTGGCTGCACTACCTGGTCGACTTCGGGCTGGCGCTGACCGTGCTCAGCCTGCTGGCCGCCGCCGTCGTGCACTACCTGTTCGGCGGCATCCGGCTGCAGGCCAAGCAGGACCGGCTCTCCGGCGCCGCGCAGGTGCAGATCTCCGTGCTGGCCGGGCTGTTCGTGCTCTCAAGGCGCTCGACTACTGGCTGGACCGCTACAACCTCACCAACGACAGCGGCGGGCTGTTCACCGGCCTCGGCTACACCGACAAGAACGCCGTGCTGCCGTCGAAGACGATCCTGACCTTCATCGCGATCATCTGCGCGGTGCTGTTCTTCGCCAACGTGCTTCCGCCGGACCTGGATGCTGCCGTCGGTCGGCCTGGTGCTGCTGGTGCTCTCCTCGATCCTGCTCGGCGTGATCTGGCCGGGCATCGTGCAGCAGTTCCAGGTCAAGCCCTCCGAGCCGGACAAGGAGGGGCCGTACATCGCGCGCAACATCGAGGCGACCGCGAGCGGCGTACGGCATCGCCGGCACCAAGGTCACGCAGTACGACGCCAACCTCACGCTGAGCGCCGACCAGCTGAAGGCCGACACGCAGTCGCTCCCGGGTGTCCGGCTGCTCGACCCGGCGCTGGTGTCCGACGCGTTCGAGCAGCTGCAGCAGGTGCGCGGCTACTACAGCGTCGCGCCGGTGCTCGACGTCGACCGCTACAACGGTCGACGGCACGGTCCGCGACATGGTGGTCGCGGTCCGCGAGCTCGACCAGAACGGCCTGCCCGACGGCCAGCGCAACTGGGCCAACGAGCACACCGTCTACACCCACGGCTACGGCGTGGTCGCGGCCTACGGCAACCAGCGGGACAGCGACAACCAGCCGGTCGTGAACAGCGACGGCAAGCCGGTGTGGGCGGAGCGGGACCTGCCGCCCAAGGGCGACCTGACCGACATGTTCGCCGACGGCTACCAGCCGCGGATCTACTTCGGCGAGAACAGCCCCGACTACTCGATCGTCGGCAAGGCGCCCGGCGGCAAGAGCGTCGAGCTCGACCTCCCCGAGGGGCAGGGCGTCGAACTCGACGACGAACACCTACGAGGGCAAGGCCGGCGTCCCGGTCGGCGGCCTGTTCAACAAGCTGCTGTACGCCCTGAAGTTCAGCGAGCCGAACATCGTGCTGTCGAGCCGGGTCAACGAGAACTCCAGGATCCTCTACGACCGGGCGCCGCGCGAGCGGGTGCAGAAGGTCGCGCCGTGGCTGACCGTCGACGGGGACTCCTACCCCGCGGTCGTCGACGGCCGGGTCAAGTGGATCCTCGACGGCTACACCACGACCGACCACTACCCGAACAGCGAGAAGGACTCGCTGCGGTCCATGACGTCGGACGCGCTGAGCCCGAACACGACGTACGCCACGCTGCCGACCGACGAGATCAACTACATGCGCAACTCGGTCAAGGCCGTCGTCGACGCCTACGACGGCTCGGTCAAGCTCTACGAGTGGGACGACAAGGACCCGATCCTCAAGGCGTGGGAGGGCGCGTTCCCGGCTGGTGAAGCCGAAGTCCGAGATCTCGCCCGACCTGCTCGCGCACATGCGCTACCCCGAGGACCTGTTCAAGGTGCAGCGCAACATGCTCGCGGCCTACCACGTCACGACCCCAAGACGTTCTACGACGGCAGCGACAAGTGGAAGGTCCCCGAGGACCCGGAGAACAAGGCCAACAAGCAGCCGCCGTACCGCCTCTCGGTGCAAGACGCCGGTCCGGCGGCCCGGACCCGGTGTTCTCGCTGACCAGCGTCTTCGTCCCGCAGAACCGGCAGAACCTCGCGTCGTTCATCTCCGTCGACGCCGACGCCGGCCAGCAGGACTACGGCACGATCCGGATCCTGCGGCTGCCGAGCAACACGCAGGTGCCCGGCCCGTCGCAGATCGCCAACACTTCGGCGCAGGACCGCAGACATCCAGGACAAGCTGCTGGCGTTCACGCGGACCAACTCCAAGGCGGTCTACGGCAACCTGCTGACGCTGCCGGTCGGCGACGGCCTGCTCTACGTCCAGCCGCTCTACACCCAGCGCAAGACCGGCGAGGGCACGCTATCCCGCGCTGCGCTTCGTGCTGGTGTCGTTCGGCGAGCAGGTCGGCATCGGCACGACGCTGACGGCTGCCCTGGACGACGTACTCGGGATCGCGACGGACGCAGAGCGACGACGTGACGCCCGGCAGCGGCGCACCGGCGGTCCGGCGGCACCGGCGGCCCGGGGGAGCAGGTCTCGGGCGACGTACGTCAGCTGCTGCAGCAGGCCGAGGCGAAGTTCGCGGCGGCCCAGAAGGCGCTGCAGTCCGGCGACCTCGAGGGCTACGCCAAGGCGCAGGCAGAGGCCCGCGACCTGGTCCAGGAGGCGCTCGCCGCAGCGGGGAAGGCGACGCCCAGCGGCTCGCCGCCTCGGCTCCGCGTCCCCGTCCGAGCCCGCCGGCCGCTCCGACCGTCGGCCGTCGGCGTCGAGCACGCGGTCGACTGTCCAGCGGCGCTGGTCGACGTCGAGCGAGCCTGGTCGAGCTGTCACGGCGCCGGTCGAGCTTGTCGGGACTCGATTTTGAGTCCGCGACGGTCGTCCCGTAAGGTTGGGTTCACCGACGCGGGGTGGAGCAGTTCGGTAGCTCGCTGGGCTCATAACCCAGAGGTCGCAGGTTCAAATCCTGCCCCCGCTACACATGTGATGTCCCGGGACACCGTTGACAGGTGTCTCGGGACATCGTTGCATTTCAGGGCTTCTTTTGGGGTGGGCCGGGCGGGACTCCGCGGGGCTGGTAGTCGCGGGTGGGGTCCAGGGTGAGTTCGCGGAGGAGTTCTCCGGTGTCGCGGTCGATGACCCGGATGTGGAGGTCGTCGACGAGCAGGGTGACGCGGGTGCCGGCGAGCGGGTCGGCCGAGGCCGATGTGGTGCAGCCGGCTGTTGTAGCGCAGGGTGACGGTGCCGGCCTTGTCGATGCGGTCGTGGCGGACTCGGCAGTGCGGGTCGATGTAGGGGCCGGTGGCGGTGGCCTTGGGTCGGGCGGTGTAGGCCTCGCCAGGGGGTCCGGCGGCCGAGCGCCCGGTGCGGGCGGACGCTGTTGTAGTAGCGGCGGAACCGGGCGAGCTGGCGCTGCAGCCCGGCGATGGTCCTGGCCGGTGGCTGGGCGGCGAGCCACTTCTTCTGGGTCTGCTGGAACCGCTCGACCTTGCCGCAGGTCTGCGGGTGGTAGGGCGCGGGAGTGGTCGAACCGGACGCCGAGCCGGCCGAGCTCGATCTCGAGGGCGACCCGGCCGCCGCGGCGGGGCAGGCCGGTGAAGACCGCACCGTTGTCGGTGAGCACGCTGGCGGGGATTCCCCAGCGCAGGAAGGCGTCTTGGAAGGCGTGGACGACGTCGGGGCCGGTGATGGTGCGGCGGGCGAGGCTGGCCAGGGCCAGCCGGGAGTGGTCGTCGAGGATGTTGAGGATCTCCACCGTCGGTGCCGTCGGCGAGCTGCCAGTGGGTGGTGTCGGCCTGCCAGCGTTCGTTGGGCTGCTCGGCTTCGAACCGGTGCCAGGACGACCGGGGTCGCTTCTGCGGCTGCGGGGTGACGAAGCCGCGGCGGGTCAGGATCCGCCAGATCGTCGAGACCGACGGGCAGGGCTCGTGACGTCGAGGTCTGCGACCTCGGGGTGCGACGGGCAGCCTGTCGGGCCAGGTGGGTGCGGATGGTGTCCGCGCCGGCGTCCAGTCCCTGCCGGGACAGCTCCTTGCGGAGCCGGACGATCTGGTCCTCGACCGCGGCCGGGACCGCGTGCGGGCTGGGGTGCGGGCGTCTGCGAGCGCGGCTCGAACGCGGCCTCGCCCTCGGCGTGGTAGCGCTGGACCAGCTGCTGGACCCAGTAGCGGGAGACGTCGTAGTCGCGGGCGACCTCGCTCTTGGAGCGCCCCTCGACGACGACAGCGGTGATGATCAGTCGGGCCTTGGACATGGCGGCCACCTCCGCGAAGAGGTGCCAACTATGTCCCGAGACAGGTGCCAACTATGTCGTGGAACCAGACACTGCCCCCGCTACAAAAGTAAAACCCCAGCTCAGAGGCCCTTTTCGGAGTAGTCCGGGAAGGGCCTCTGGCGTCCTTGGTGGTCGATGTCAGCACGATTCCAGCGCGGGTGATCAGTCTGCAGCGTACTTTGGGCGAATGTGAGGCGCGACCTCTCGGCCATTGACCCAGAGGTCGAAGCCAGACCACGATCGGTCGGCAGTCGTTCGCCAAGGTCGAATGCTTTGAGCAAACGTAGTGCTGACGACGCAGCGCGAATGGATGACGACGCAGCGCGAATGGATGACACTGTGCTGATGTCGATCGGGCGGGATCAGCCGTAACAGCTGTCCTCCCCAGACGATTTTCCGCCGTCGGCTGATTCTTCGACGTTCGACCGTGACGCCACCATCTTTGTCCCAAGACCCTGTCGCCGGACGAGCTTCGAGCGGCAACCGCCAACGATCGGAGACCCGGTAAGGGGCTCGGAGGGGAAGGGTCGCGAGGGGGTGAGCACCTTCGGGTAATGCGGTTCACCCCATCCCGGCTCGCACCCAGTCGGCGACAGACTCTCTATAGGAGGTGAGCCGGACATGACTGTCGTGCGGGTGCTGCTGGTCGACGACCAGGTGCCGTTCTTGCGGGCGATGAGGGCAGTGGTCGAGGAGACCGATGGGTTTGAGGTCGTTGGCGACGCCTGCTCCGGAGAGGACTCTCTGCGCGCTGCCGCTGAGCTTCTTCCAGACCTCGTGCTGATGGATGTGAACCTTCCGGGCATCGACGGGCTGGAGGCCACGAGACGGCTACATGAACGTCCGTCCCGCCCGGTGGTGTTGTTGCTCTCGACGTACGACGAGGATGCCGGTGCGCAATTTGTCCTTGAGTCCGGGGCTGCGGCCTACGTCACCAAGTCGGCGTTGAGTCCGGACCGGCTCCTGGCGGTGTGGAGGGCGGCGTCTGCCTGAACCAGGGTCGCGGTCACGTCCGGCATCGCGTCACGACAATGCCAGTACTCGGGCTGACGGTGCCCGGACCTCGACGAAGGTCTGGCCTTCGCGGCATGTTGTCGACACTGATCCGCCGGTTGCTTCGATCCGGTCTCGCATGTGACTTGGGGAGAGGCCGCCGCGATCGGTGCCGCTCATTCTTAGGTGTAATTGATCACCGTGCACGGACAGGACCACGGCGACGGGGTAGTCAAAGGCACGGGTGGCTTCTGCCACGCAGAAGTAGGTGGCGGCCTCGACGCGGGGGTCGAACCGCTGACCCTTCGCGGAATCCTCGACGGTGAGTCGTTGGGGTCCTGTGAGACCTGGGCGTGCGAGCAGCGAGTCGAGAGCGGTGGGGAGTCCCGAGCGGGCGAGTTGGGCGGGAAACACCCCACGTGTGATCTCGCGGAGCGATTGCATTGCGCTGTTCATGGACGCGAGGAGTGGTTCGAGTCGGGTGGCGTGCAACGCAGTGGGACCGTCAGGATCGGACTGCGACAGTTGGCGGAGTTGCCCAGGGAGCGGTGCGAGGTACGGGATTACTTGGCGCGCGATTGCGCGTTCGACTCGGCTACGTTCTGCGTCGCCAGCGCTGATCAACCGTGCACGCGACTGGTCCAGCTCGTGATTCTGGGCGCTGAGGCGCTCCACCTCGGCGGCGAGCTCGGCGGCCATCTGTGCGTTGCGGAAGGCCATCCCGGCCTGGTCCGCGAGGTCCGAGAGCAGCCGCTGATCCCCGGGACGCAATGTGTGTCCCGCCGCCATCTCGACGGTGATCGTGCCCAGCGGTTCCCCATGGTCGACGACCGGCACGCCGACGCGCGAGCCGGAAACATTTTCAGGTCCGAGCGGCGGCCATGCGGCTACCTCGTCAGACCCGGCTGTCATGTGGACGGAGACCACGGCACGCGCTGCTTTCACGGCATGCGTCGCGGCTTCTGCCACGGCAGGCAGCAGGGCTGCTGGGTCGGGCCGGTCTCCGAGTCGCCGGCTGAAGTCCGCGAGTGCTTCGTACGGTGCCGCGGCCGCCCCGAACGCCATGCGATCGGCCAGCCGGACCACCCGGTGCCGCAGAGGCTGGAAGGCAATCGCCACCAGGGCCGTCGCGATCAGCGACGGCCAGAAGCCACCGGCCCCACTGCCGGCCGCGGAGCCGAGGACCACGACCAAGGAGACGTAGCCGGCGGCCGCCAGTGCGGTTGCCAGGGCCACCAGCAGCGCCCGGTTGACTATGAGGTCAATTTCCAGCAGCCGGTGGCGCAGCACTGCGACCGCTACGCAGAGCGGGACGGAAAGCTGGGCGAGACGCAGCGGTAGGCCCGCGAGCCAGGTTCCCTCCTCACCTACAGTGCGCGGGACTGTCAAGATGACGACGACGCCGATCGCCAGGAACACGGCCGAAGACGCTATCCACAGCAGTTGGCGCCGGTCGTCGTCCCGTGCCTTGCGTAGGCGTAGCACCAGGGAGACCGCTGAGGCGATCAGGCCGGCAGCGACCAGGAGGTACCCCATGGTGGCGAGCACGGTGGAGAGAGTGAATCCGTCGTACTGCTCGGCGTAGACGAAGTCGCCGGGGTGCATCGTCAGTTGCCCGAGGGTGCGCAGGCCCAGCCCGGCGAGGGTGGCCCAGACCGCCCAGCGCCAACGAGGCGAGGCCAGGTGTCCGGTGGGGGAGATGAGGAAGACCATGATCAACGCTGCGAAGGCCGGCCAACCGAGCAGCGGCGACGCCCACGCGATGACGTGCGCCCAGTACGAGGAACCGGGGCCGTCCCCCTCGAGCACCCACAGGCTGTAGGCGTCGGCGGCCAGGGTCACCGATAGCAGGCTCGCAGCACTCAGCAGCCATCCCAGCATGTGTCTCGGGTAGCGCGAGACGATCAAGGCCCCCATCAGGGCGCACCCCACACCGGCCAGCGGGGCAAGCGGCCAGCCGTGATCCGCCCACGTCGACTCGCTCAGCAGCGGGCGGTGGGCGGCGGTGAAGATGGTGTCCAGCACGACAGCGACCGTCGTCAGGCCCAGCACGGACCAGGCGATCCGGGCGCGCATGTCAGACGACCTGGGGGCGGAGCGGCATGGATCGGTGAGCGTCCGACGGCCTTGTTGGTCCGGGGTATCACGGCGGTCACTGTGGTACCGGCGCGCTCCAGGGACACGACCTCCACCGTTCCGCCGACCGCGTCCAGGCGGTCACGCATGTTGGTCAGGCCCACTCCGGATACCGCAGCGGCGTCACTCCGGTCGAAGCCCGTGCCGTCGTCGGTGACCGTCAGCAGCCATCGGTCCGCCTCCTCGTCCACGCGCACCGACACCGTGTCGGCCCCGGAATGCTTGGCGGCATTCTGCACCGCCTCCATGCAACAGAAGTAGAGCGCGGCCTCGATTGGCGCAGGAGGTCGAGCCAGGCTGTGGGTGTCGACCACGACCGGCATCGCGCTTCCCGCGACGGCGGACCGCAACGCCGCGCCAAGGCCTTCATCGGCCAGCTGCTTCGGGTAGATCCCGCGGGACAGTGCCGACAGCGTCTCGATCGCCACGCGCGCCGCCACCGCCTGCTCGGCTAGCACCCTGGCGGCACGATCCGGGGAGCGATCCACGATGGTGTGCGCGAGTCGCAGATTGACCGTCAGGGCCACCAGATGTTGTTGGGCTCCGTCATGAAGGTCGCGCTCGAGGCGGCTTCGCTCGGCATCTTGGGTTTCGATGAGACGCTCTCGCGAGGCTTTGATCTCCTCGGAGCGGACGAGCAGTTGCGCGCGACGGTCGTCGAGCTCGGTATGGAGTCCGGCCCACTTCAGTACCAGGCCAGCTTGGGCAGCCAGGCCCGCGAACAGCCGTTCCTCGACGAGAGTCAGGACCAGACCCGGTCGTTCCTGGAGCCGTAGCACCCCTAGTAGTTGACCGCCTTGGCGCACCGGCAGGGCTCGCAAGCCCTCGCTGGTGACGACGGTGTCCTCAGGTCGCGGCGGCGGGGGCATCCGATCGGCGTTTGCGCCCGGGGGCCAGGTGGCGGCCAGGGTCAGATGGTCGGAAGCCGTGAGCCATACCTGCGCCCACACCGCCCCGGTTCCCTGCGCAAGCAGCATTGCCATCCGCGACGGCAGCTCGTTCGTCGCGTACGCGCTGCTGACCGAGTCAGAGAACTGGCTTAGCACGTCGTACGGCCTCGGCGCGCCCAGGCCCCATCTGATCGTGGCTCCTTCGACGGCGGCCTGCACCCGTGCGAACAACAACGCCACGACGGTGGTCGCCAACACCGACAACGGCAGGCTGGGGGACTCGGTGCGCCCGATCAAGGCCCCGCCACCGAGCACCACGACCACGTAGACCCAGATGACGAACCCCGCCAGTCCGAACCAGACGACCAACGTGCCCCAGTCCGCTCGGTGCAGCCGTGGGAGCACGCGGCGTTGCTTCATGGTCCAGTGTGCGCCTCGTCTGCAAGGCGGGGGAGGGGGTCTGCCGCACCGCCGTGGTGTGGCCAGCCGTATGGATCGTTCGCCTCAGCGACTCGAGCCGCTGGCCTCGAGGTAGGCCAGCACGGCCATCACGCGCCTGCTGACCTCGTGTTCGTCGACGAGCCCCAGCTTCTGGAAGACCGATCCGATGTGCTTCTCGACGGCCCGATCACTGAGGAACAGCGTCTTCGCGATGGTGGCGTTGTTGCGGCCAGTGGCCATCTCGTGGAGGACCTGCGCGCTCGCGATCGGTCAGGCCCAGGAGCGGGCCGTCGCGCTCCCCGGCGCGCGAGCAGCGCCTCGACGACCAGCGGGTCGAGCACCGACCCTCCGCGGGCCACCTCGTGCAGGGCGCGAGCGAGCTCGTCGAGGTCGCCGACCCGCTCCTTGAGCAGGTAGCCGACGCCTGCCGCGCCGTCGGCCAGCAGCGCGAAGGCGTAGTCCTCCTCGACGTACTGGGAGAGCACCACGCACCCCCACGCCCGGGTGCTCTGCGCGGATGCGCTTCGCGGCCTCGATGCCCTCGTTGGTCTGGGTCGGCGGCATCCGGATGTCGGTGAGCACGACGTCCGGCAGGTGCTCCGCCACCGACCTCATCAGCGAGTCCAGATCGGTCGCGGTGTCGACCACCTCGATGCCCTCGCCCTCGGCCAGCAGCGCGGAAACCCCCTCGCGGGCCAGGTAGTTGTCGTCGGCGAAGACGACGCGAAGCGCCATGCCTCGACTGTAGCGACCAGCTCAGCCCTGCGCATGCCAGCCGACTGGCACCGCAGGCCGTGGTGGGGCCAGCACGCACGTGCGGTGGGGTCCAGCCCCGTTGTTGTGCTGCTCGCCCCATCGTGGCGGACCCCGCGGTTCGTAGCGTCGATCTTGCAGCCACGGGACATGCCCGACCGGGGATGTCCGGACGGTCAAGCTGAGGAGTCCGACATGTTGGTACGTCTCGCTGACTGGTGCTACCGGCAGCGCCGCCTGGTCGTCGTCCTGTGGATCGCCGCGCTGGCGGCGCCTTCGCCCTCGCGAGCTCGTTCGGCGGAGAGTCCAAGCAGGACTACCTCCAACCCGGCTCCGAGTCACAGGCCGCCTCGGAGACGCTGCAGGCCAATTTCCCCCAGAAGGCCGGCGACACCGTCCAGGTCGTCCTCCACTCCGAGGGCGGCTTCTCCTCGGCCGTGGTCCGCGAGCGCGCGGCGAGACATCCTCGCCGACGTCGCCGCCGACCCCCACGTGATGGGCGTCGCCAGCCCCTTCAGCGCAGGCGGCGCCAGCCAGATCTCGCACGACGGGAAGACCGCCTACGCCCTGGTCGCGCTCGACAAGACGGCGGACGAGTACACCCCGGCGCAGGCCAAGGCGCTGGTCGAACCCGTCCTCGCCGCCGGCGACGACACCCTGCGGGTCGAGGTCGGCGGCCCGGTCGCGACGTTGTCCCAGACGGTCCCCGTCGGCGGGGAGGGCATCGGCCTCATCGCGGCGGCCCTGATCCTGCTGCTCACCTTCGGCTCCGCGGTGGCGATGGGCCTGCCGCTCCTCACCGCACTGTTCGGCCTCGGCATGTCGATGGCCCTCGGAGAGCTGCTGCGCCGCGTCGTCGACGTCCCGGACTGGGCGACCGTACACCGCGGCGATGGTCGGCATCGGCGTCGGCATCGACTACGCGCTGCTCATCGTCACCCGGTACCGCAGCAGCCTCGCCGACGGCCGAGACCCGCGCAGGCGACCCTGACCGCGATCGCGACGGCCGGCCGCGCCGTGGTCTTCGCCGGCCTGACCGTGGTGATCTCGATGCTCGGCATCCTCCTGGTCGGCCAACCGGCCCTGGCCGGCTTCGCCTTCACCGCGTCGCTGTTCGTGCTGGTCACCATGGCCGCGTCGTTGACGCTGCTGCCGGCCTGCTCGGCTTCGCCGGCCGCAACATCGAACGCCTGCACGTGCCGTTCGTGAGCAAGGACGCAGCACGCCTACGACACCTCCCGCTGGTACCGCTGGAGCCGGTTCATCCAGCGCCGGCCCTGGATCGCGGCCATCGGCGCGCTCGCCGTACTGCTGGCCCTGGCGGCGCCCTTCCTGGGCATCCGCTTCGGGTTCCCCGACGCCCAGAACGACCCGACGTCCTCCACGACCCACCAGGCCTACGACCTGCTCGCCGACGGCTTCGGCCCCGGCTTCTCCGCACCCCTGGTGCTCACCGTCCAAGGGGCGTCGGGCGCCGAGCTGCTCACCGCCAGCGACGCGGTGGGCACGGCAGCTCGCCGAGGTCGACGGCGTGGCCTGCGTCTCCCCGGCCGTCCTCAACGATGCGGGCGACACCGCGGTACTGACGCTGGCCGCCCACCACCTCACCCCAGGACGCGGCCACCGAGGACCTGGTCGACACGCTGCGCGACGACGGCCATCCCGGAGGCCACCGCGGACACCGGTCTGACCGTCGCGGTCGGGGGGATGGTGGCCGCCAACCTCGACACCACCCGCGGCGTCGCTGACCGGCTGCCGCTCTTCTTCGGCGGCGTGCTGCTCGTCTCGTTCGTGCTGCTGATGATGGTGTTCCGCTCCGTCGTGGTCCCGCTGAAGGCCGTGATCATGAACCTGCTGGCCAGCGCGGCCGCGTTCGGCGTCCTCGCGCTCGCGGTCAGCGGGGGGCCGCTCGGAGACCTGGTCGGCATCCCGGAGGCGACACCGGTCCCGATCCTGCTGCCCATCGGCATCTTCGCGATCCTGTTCGGGCTCTCCATGGACTACGAGGTGTTCCTCCTGTCCCGGATCAAGGAGGAGTACGACAGGACCGGCGACAACGCGCTCGCCGTCGCCGACGGACTCGCCAAGTCGGCCCGGGTCATCACCGCCGGCGCCGCCGTCATGATCACCGTGTTCCTCTCCTTCGTCCTCGGGCCAGGACGTCTTCGGCCAAGATGTTCGGCATCGGCCTGGCGGCCGCCGTCCTCATCGACGCCACCGTCGTCCGGATGGTGCTGGTGCCGGCCACGATGGAGCTGCTCGGCGACCGCAACTGGTGGCTGCCGGGCTGGCTCGACCGGCTGCTGCCGAACATCCACGTCGAGGGCCATGAGCGTCACCGACGACGACACGGCAGCGCCCGAGCCCCCCGTCGCCCACGGCCCCGGTGCCGGTGAGTACCCGATGATCACCGTCGAGGGACGTCACCAGGAAGTACGGCACCTTCACCGCGGTCGACGACGTCAGCTTCACCGCCGCAGCCGGCCGCGTCACCGGGTTCCTGGGCCCCAACGGCGCCGGGAAGTCGACCACGATGCGGGTCATGGTCGGCCTCACCCGCGCCACGTCGGGGACCGTCACCATCTCCGGACGCCACTACGTCGACCTGCCCAACCCGGGACTCGAGGTCGGGGTGCTCCTCGACGCCTCCGCCCAGCACGCCGGTCGCACCGGCCGCGAGATCCTCACCATCGCCCAGCAGTTCATGGGCCTGCCCGCGCACCGGGTCGAGGAGATGCTCGAGGTCGTCAGCCTCACCCCCGACCGAGGCGTCCCGACGGGTCGGCGACTACTCCCTGGGCATGCGGCAACGGCTCGGCATCGCCACCGCCCTGATCGGCGACCCCGAGGTGCTGATCCTCGACGAGCCCGCCAACGGCCTGGACCCGGCCGGCATCCGCTGGATGCGCGACCTGCTGCGCGGCTACGCCGACCGCGGCGGAACCGTGCTGCTCTCCTCCCACCTGCTCCACGAGATCGAGGTCATCGCCGACGACATCGTGATGATCGGCAACGGCAGGATCGTCTCCCAGGGCACCAAGACCGAGCTGCTGCACGCCGCCGGCACCGTCGTCCGCGCCGCGGACCTCGCCGGCGCTCGCAGCGGGCGCTGGACGAGCTGGGCATCGCCACGACCCGTCCGACGACGGCGCCCTGCGCACCGACGCGGACGCCGGCCCTGGTCGGGAAGGTCGCGCTCGAGGCCGGCGTCGCCCTCACCGAGCTGCGCGCCGCCGAGGCGCCGGCCTCGAGGACATGTTCCTCGAGCTCACCGCCGCCACCCAGCGAGAAGGAGCAGCGGCATGACCGCCATCGCCGCAGACAGCCGTCCCGCCGCCACGGGTGCCGCGCGCCACCGGATGCCCCTGACGCGCGTGACGCAGGTCGAGCTCCGCAAGATGTTCGACACCCGCTCCGGGCTTCTGGCTGATCGCCAGCATCGCCATCTCCGCCGTCCTGGCCACCGCCGGCGTCATCCTGTGGGCCCCGGACGGCCAGCTGACCTACTCCACCTTCGCGACCGCCATCCGCTTCCCGGTGGTGATCATCCTGCCGCTGATCGCGATCCTCGCGGTCACCAGCGAATGGAGCCAGCGCACCGGGCTCACCACGTTCACCCTGGTCCCGCACCGCGGCCGGATCATCACCGCCAAGGCGATCTCCTCGGTCATCATCGCCATCGCCGCGATGGCGCTGACCTTCGCCGTCGGAGCGCTCGGCAACCTGCTGGGCGCCGCCGTCACCGGCACCACCCTGGTCTGGGACGTGACCCTCACCCAGTGCCTGTACTACGTCCTGGGCATGGTCCTGAGCCTGCTGATCGGCTTCATGCTCGGCGTCCTCATCCGCTCCTCGACCGGCGCGATCGTCGCCTACTTCGTCCTGACGTTCCTGCTGCCCACGGTCTTCGGCCTGCTGGCCACCAGCCAGCAGTGGTTCCACGACCTGCAGCCCTGGGTCGACATCCAGTTCGCCCAGAGCGGCCTGTTCGTCTTCGACCAGTCCCTGACCGGTGAGCAGTGGGCCAACATCGCCGTCACCGGCGTCACCTGGCTGGTCATCCCGCTGGCTGTCGGGCTCGGCTTCGTGATGCGGGCGGAGGTCAAGTAGCCGTCAGCCTGTTCGGTCGCACTGATAGCCCGTCTTCCTCTTACCCGAAAGAGAAGCACCCCAATGCCCAACACGGACACGCCCACGAGGACGACCATGCGTGCGATCGTCCAGAACCGGTACGGGTCGACCGACGTCCTGCGCCTCGCGCAGGTCGCGCGGCCACAGATCACCGAAAGCGAGGTACTCGTCCAGGTCCGAAGCGGCCGGTCTCGACCGGGGGACCTGGCACATGATGGCCGGTCGGCCGTACCTGCTCCGCGTGCTCGGGTTCGGCTTCCCCGGTCTCCGAAGAACCCGGTGCCCGGCCTCGACGTCGCCGGCACCGTTGTTGCGG
>CAWBAQ010000017.1:0-66669 GCA_963786795.1 uncultured Actinomycetota bacterium | reverse complement strand
GGGGAGGGTCGCGGACCAGGCGGCCCGGACGCTCGGCGAGCGGCAGGGTGAACTGGCCCTGGACGTCGAGCACCGCGTCGGGTCCCGAGCCGTCGGTCACGCCGATGCGGGCGTGCGGGAAGCCCCGCGCGGAGCACATGTCGGTGAACCGGACCTCCTCGGACCGCGGCACCGCGACGATCGCGCGGCCGGCCGACTCGCTGAACAGCGCGACGAACGGGTCGAGCTCGTCGGGCAGCCAGACCCGGGCGCCGACGTCGTTGCGCAGGCAGGACTCGACCAGCGCCTGGGCCAGACCGCCGTCGGAGAGGTCGTGGGCGGCGTCGACCAGGCCGTCGCGCGAGGCGTTCACCAGGATGTCGGCCAGCTCCAGCTCGTGGGCCAGGTCGACCCGCGGGGGCAGCCCGCCGAGGTGGCCGTGCACGACGTGCGCCCACTCCGACCCGGACAGCTCGTCGCGCGTGGCGCCGAGCAGGTAGATCTGCTGGCCCTCGGCGACGAACCCCGAGGGAGTACGGCGCGCCACGTCGTCGATCACGCCGAGGACGGCCACCACCGGCGTGGGCAGGATCGCGGTGTCACCGGTCTGGTTGTAGAGGCTCACGTTGCCGCCGGTCACCGGGATGCCGAGGGCCCGGCAGCCCTCCGCGAGGCCACGCGTCGCCTCGGCGAACTGCCACATCACGTCGGGGTCCTCGGGCGAGCCGAAGTTCAGGCAGTCGCTCACGGCGAGGGGCCGGGCGCCCGAGGTCGCGACGTTGCGGAACGACTCGGCCAGGGCGAGCTGGGCGCCCGTGAACGGGTCGAGCATCGCGAAGCGGCCGTTGCAGTCGGTGGAGACCGCCACACCGAGCCCGGAGCCCACGTCGACGCGCACCATGCCGGAGTCCTCCGGCTGCGCGAGGACGGTGTTGCCCTGGACGTAGCGGTCGTACTGGTCGGTGATCCAGGACTTGTCGCAGAGGTTCGGCGACGCGACGAGCCGCAGCAGGGTGTCGCGCAGCTCCTCGCCGGTCGACGGCCGGGCCAGGGACGCGCCGTCGTCGGCCTGGAGCCGGTCCTGCCACGACGGCCGGGCGTAGGGGCGGTGGTAGGTCGGCCCGTCGTGCGCCACCGACCGCGGCGGCACGTCGACGACGGTCTCGCCGTGCCACTCGATGGTCAGCCGGCCCGAGTCGTCGACCTCGCCGACGACCGTCGCCTCGACGTCCCACTTCTCGCAGATCTCCAGGAACTGCTTGACCGCGGCGGGCTCGACGACCGCCATCATCCGCTCCTGCGACTCCGACATGAGGATCTCCTCGGGCGCCAGCGTGGAGTCACGCAGGGGCACCCGGTCGAGCCAGACGTGCATCCCGCCGTCGCCCGCCGACGCGAGCTCGGAGGTCGCGCAGGACAGCCCGGCGCCGCCGAGGTCCTGGATGCCGACGACGAGCTCGGCCGCGAAGATCTCGAGCGTGCACTCGATCAGCAGCTTCTCCTGGAACGGGTCGCCCACCTGGACGCTGGGCCGCTTGGCGGGGCCGGTCGACTCGAAGGTCTCGGACGCGAGGACGCTGACACCACCGATGCCGTCACCTCCGGTGCGCGCGCCGTACAGGATCACCTGGTTGCCGGCCCCGGACGCCTTGGCGAGGTGGATCTGCTCGTGGCGCATCACGCCGATGCAGAGCGCGTTGACGAGCGGGTTCCCGGCGTACGACGCGTCGAAGACCGCCTCGCCGCCGATGTTCGGGAGGCCGAGGCAGTTGCCGTAGCCGCCGACGCCCGCGACGATCCCGGGCAGCACGCGGTGCGTGTCCGGCGCGTCGAGGGGACCGAAGCGCAGCGGGTCCATCACCGCCACCGGCCGGGCGCCCATCGCGAGGATGTCGCGGACGATGCCGCCGACGCCGGTCGCGGCACCCTGGTAGGGCTCGACGTACGACGGGTGGTTGTGGGACTCGATCTTGAACGTCACGGCGTACCCGTCGCCGATGTCGACGACGCCGGCGTTCTCGCCGATGCCGACCATCAGGTGCTCGCGCATCGCGTCGGTGACGTTGTCGCCGAACTGCTTGAGGTGCACCTTGGACGACTTGTAGGAGCAGTGCTCGCTCCACATCACGGAGTACATCGCCAGCTCCGACGACGTCGGCCGGCGGCCGAGGATCTCGCGGATCTCGGCGTACTCGTCGGGCTTGAGGCCGAGGTCGGACCAGGGCTGCTGGTGGTCGGGGGTCGAGACGGCCGTCTCGACGGTGTCCGGGCGGAGGCGGGGCGAGGTCTCGGTCACGGCGCCAATCTACCGGCGGGCGTGCCGGCGCCCGAGCAGCGCCGGTCACCCAGTGCTCAGCGGGCCAGCGCACCCATCGGGTCCCAGGCCGGCAGCACGATCGGCTCGTCGTCGACCCGGTCGCGCAGCTCGGCGGGCAGCGCGTCGCGGCGTACGGCGATCTCGAAGACGTGCTCGGCGAACCACGAGTCGTCCATGGTCCAGAACCCCTTGTCGGCCTTCTCGTCGCCCCAGCTGTTCTCGACGCGCCAGCGACGCGGCGCTGCCGTCGAGGACGTCGACGCCGGTGAGCAGCATCGCGTGCGTCATCGCGGTGCCCTGGTGCAGCAGCCGGTCGGCCTTGCCCAGGTCGGTGGTGTGGCCGTAGAGGCTGTCGTAGTCGTAGAGCGTGGCGTCCCAGATCCCCGCCTCCGCGTCGTACATCTGGCCGACGTCGCAGCCGAACCACACCGGCTCGCCGCCGACGATGCTGTCCGCCGCGAGCTGCTTGACCACGTCGATGTCGACGTTCAGGTAGGTCACCGGCGGCGCGCCGACCACGTTGCCGAGCGCCTCGACGGTGTAGGTGCGGCCCAGCTCGCTGCTCGGACGAGGGTCGTGGACGAGGCAGACGTAGTCGTCCAGCGGCAGGGTCGACGTAGCGCTCGGCGAACTCGTGCGGCGTCATCTCGCCGTCGCGGTGGAAGCCCTTGTCCTTGTCGCGCCACTGCCACCAGAACTTCGTGGGCGGCGTGCCGAGGTGCAGGCAGAGCATCCGGTGCACGACGTCCAGGGTCTGCGCCTTGCGCTCGGCGAGCTCGTCGGCCGTGGCGCCCGCTCCGCGGCGGCCCGCAGGTCGCGGGCCGCCTGCCGCAGCACGGCCGACAGGTCGCGGTTGAGCTGCGCGGTGCCCGAGGACGAGACCGTCTCCGGCATCACCGTCTTGGGCACGAGGCCGTGCTTGCGCACCAGGGCCACGAACATGTTCCACTGCCCGCCGTCCTCGGCGGGGGTGCTCATCAGGTGCGCGACGGTGCGGTCGTCGACGTCCCGGTCGGCGGTGGAGATGACCTGCTCCAGCCAGAAGTTGGCCTTCTCGAGCCGGTCCCAGAACTGCAGGTGGGCCTGGGAGAACTCGAAGTCCTTGACGCCCAGCTCCTTGGCCGCACCGACCCGCAGCAGGTTCAGGCCGGCGAACATCCAGCACCTGCCGCTCTGCTTCTGGTTGGTCACCGACCAGTCGTCGAGCTGGTGGGACATCGAGCGCTCCACCGAGACGGCGACCCGGTGGTCGCGTGCGACCTGGTCGACCTTGTTCCGGGTGACCGCGTTCTGCAGCAGCCGGTTCCTCGGGTCGCCGTCGAACTCCTTGGCCAGCCGCTCCAGCTGGGCAGGGTCCAGGTCGCCGGTCACCATCGGTCTCCGTTCGTCGTCCATCGTCACTTCCTCACGCCGAGGGCGAGGCTACGCCGTCGAGGCAAGCGGCCGCCCGCGCGCAACCTGTGAAGATCGGTCCGGAGCGTTTACTGACGCCGGTGGCCGTGTAACTGTGGAGGATCCGCACCCACCCGGAGGTCCCGATGGAACGTCGCACCCTGCTCAAGGCCGGACTCGTGGTCCCCGCCGCCTCGGTGGCCGCCGCGTCGCTTCCGGCACCCGCCGAGGCCAGGCCCCGGCTGTCCCGCACGCTCGCCTCGGGGCTCACCTTCCCCTGGGGCATCGACTTCCTTCCCGACGGCTCCGGCCTGGTCACCGAGCGCAACAGCGGACGGGTCCTGCGGGTCCGTCCCGGCGGCGGCGCCGCCGTCGTGGGCCGGCTGCCCGACGCGTTCAACGACGGCGGGGAGGGCGGCCTGATGGGTGTGGCGGTCTCGCCGCGGTTCGCCCGGGACCGGTGGGTGTACTTCTTCCTGACCACCACCAGCGACAACCGCATCGTGCGGGTCAGGTTCGTCGACGGCGCCCTCTCGGGAGCTCCGCAGCCGATCCTCACCGGCATCCCGAGCGGGTCCACCCACAACGGCGGCGGGTTGTGGTTCACCCGCCACCCGAGCCTGTTCGCCACCACCGGGGACACCCGCAACAGCGCTCTGGCCCAGAACCGGAACAGCCTCGCGGGCAAGGTGCTGCGGATGCGCCTCGACGGCTCGCCGCAGCGCCGGCAACCCCTTCGGCAACCGCACCTACTCCTACGGTCACCGCAACGTCGAGGGCATCACGGTCGGCGACGACGGCCGGATCTGGGCGGCCGAGCTCGGCGAGAACACCTGGGACGAGCTCAACCGCATCCTGCCCGGACGCAACTACGGCTGGCCGCGGGCCGAGGGCTCGGACGGGGCCGGCGGCTTCCGCGACCCGCTGGTCCAGTGGCACACCGACGTCGCGTCGCCGAGCGGCGTCACGACGTTGAAGGGCCGCGCCTGGGTCGGTGCCCTGCGCGGCGAGAGCCTGTGGTCGGTCGACATCTCGGGCAGGGGCGTGCGCACCAAGCACCGCTACTTCCAGGGCACGTTCGGCCGGATCCGCAACGTGAAGCGAGCGCCGGACCGGTCCTTGTGGATCACCACGAGCAACGGCGGGGGCACCGACCGGGTGCTCCGGATCGTCGTGTGAGGAGACCTGACCTCAGCGGACGAGGCCTCGAGCAGGGTGAAGAAGCCGAGGCCGTCGACCCCGGGGCCGAAGCCCTCCTCGACCGCGTGCTCGGGGTGCGGCATGAGGCCGACGACGTTGCCGCGCTCGTTGCGCACCCCGGCGATGTCGCGCATCGAGCCGTTGGGGTTCGCGTCGAGGTAGCGCGCGACCACGCGGCCCTCCGCCTCGAGCCGGTCGAGGGTGTCCTCCGACGCCACGAAGCAGCCCTCGCCGTTCTTCAGCGGGACCACGATCTCCTGGCCGGTCTCGAAGGACGCGGTCCAGGGGGTGGTGGCGCTCTCGATGCGCAGCCTCTGGTCGCGGCACACGAACTTCATCCGCTCGTTGCGGACCAGTGCACCGGGCAGCAGGTGCGACTCGCAGAGCACCTGGAAGCCGTTGCAGATGCCGAGGACGGGGAGACCCTGGCCGGCGCCCGCGACGATCTCGGTCATGATCGGGGAGAACCGCGAGATGGCACCGCAGCGCAGGTAGTCGCCGTAGGAGAAGCCACCCGGGAGCACGACCGCGTCGACGCCCTGGAGGTCGTGGTCGCGGTGCCACAGGGCCACCGCCTCGTGGCCCGCGAACCGGACGGCGCGGTGCGCGTCGACGTCGTCGAGCGAGCCCGGGAACGTGACGACCCCGACCCTCACGGGACGTGCACCTCGAAGTCCTCGATGACCGGGTTGGACAGCAGCTTCTCGGCGATCTCGTGCAGCTGCGCGAGCCGCTCCTCGGTGACCTCGCCGTCCACCTCGAGCTCGAAGCGCTTGCCCTGGCGGACCTCGCTCACGCCCTCGAAACCGAGCCTCGGCAGAGCGCCGTGCACGGCCTTGCCCTGGGGGTCGAGGATCTCCGGCTTGAGCATGACGTCGACGACGACTCGGGCCACGGGCACTCCTGGGTCGGGGGAACGACTCAGGTCAGTCTAGGGCCGGTCCACACCGCCACCGTCTCGACGTCGCCGCGTGCTCGCGGCTCGGTACGGTGCTGCTCCCAGCCTCCAGCGGTCGGCTGGTTCCGGGTCCGCCGTCGCGGTCGCTCTCGTCGCCTACGCACCCAGCGACAAGACGCATCGTGACGACCCGTCGCTCTAGGACGCCGACTGCACGGGCGAGGCGAACCAGACGGTGCGCTTGGTCCAGACGCCCGGCCCGAGGCGGGTCCCGGAGCAGACCAGGATGGCCAGCCGGGGCGGACCCTTCATGGCGTAGTAGCGGTACATCTGGATGTCCGCCGGCACCTCGACCCGCTCGGTGACCCTGTAGCAGAGCCGGCCCGCGGCGCCCCGGACGACCACCCGGTCGCCCCGGTGCAGGGCTGCGAGCAGCCGGTTGCCGAGCGCGCTGCCGTCCGGCCAGGTGTGCGCGTTGAGCAGCACGTTGCCGGCCTTGCCGCCGGGACGGGTGCCCTGCTGGGTGTCCCACGCGAAGACCGACTTCCCGTAGGTCGTCAGCGGTGGGGTGCCGGGGATGCCGTTGGCGTCGCGCGGCGGCGTGACGATCCCGGCTCCGCGGGTCGCCCCGGGCACGCTGATCTCCCGAGGGGTGAAGGGGCGGCGCACCCGGTCGCACGCGGGGCGGGGCGGGCGCGCGGCCAGCGTGGTCGGGTCCTGCTCGGCCTGCTGCGGTGCCGAGGCGGACGGGCTGCGCAGGCGGCCGATTCCGCGCACGTCCCGCTCCGGGGACGCCGCGACCAGGACCACGCCGACGGTCAGCGCGACGGCCAGCACGGCGGTCACGACGAGCGCGAGACGTCGGCGGGCCATGCCTCAGAGTAGGCAGACGCCCTTCCAGGCGTCGCTCAGAACGTGCGGCCGGTCAGCCGCTCGTAGGCCTCGACGTAGCGGGCCCGGGTCCGCTCCACGACCTCGTCGGGCAGCGGGGGCGGCGGCTGGCCCGTCGTACGGTCCCACCCGCTCGCGGGCGAGGTGAGCCAGCCGCGGACGATGTCCTTGTCGTACGACGGCTGGGGTCGGCCGGGCGACCAGCTGTCGGCGGCCCAGAACCGGGACGAGTCGGGGGTCAGCACCTCGTCGGCCAGCACCACCGTGCCGTCGGGGCGGGTGCCGAACTCGAGCTTGGTGTCGGCCAGGATGATGCCCCTGCCGCCGGGCGATCTGCTCGGCCCGCTCGTAGACCTGGAGCGTCAGGTTGCGCAGCCGCGACGCCTCACCGGGCCCGACCACGGCCACGACGGCCTCGTAGGAGACGTTCTCGTCGTGGTCGCCGAGCTCGGCCTTGGTGGCCGGCGTGAAGATCGGCAGCTCCAGGCGGCTGCCGTCGACCAGCCCGTCGGGCAGGGCGATGCCGCAGACCTCGCCCGTCGCGTCGTACTCGCGCAGCCCCGAGCCGGTGAGGTAGCCGCGGGCGACGCACTCGACCGGGAACATCTCGAGGCGCTCGCAGACCACGGCCCGTCCGGCCACCGGGGCGGGTACCTCGACGTCGAGCACGTGGTTGGGCACCAGGTCGGCCAGCCGTTCGAACCACCACAGCGACATCTGGGTCAGGACCGCACCCTTGTCGGGGATGGTGCTCTCCAGGACGAAGTCGTAGGCCGAGATCCGGTCGCTCGCGACCATCAGCAGCTCGCCCCCGGGGAGCCGGTAGAGGTCGCGCACCTTGCCGGAGTGGATGTGCTCGGCCCCCTCGATCCGCGGGGCCGGGGGGATGCCGTGGTCGCCAGCGCTCATGGCGTGAGCGTAGTGGGGTCCTGTGTGAGGCTGGTGCCATGGCTGAGTCCGCTGAAGAGGTCTACGCCCGGGTCGTCGCGCTCGTCGGGGAGCACGGTCGGCTGCCGATGCCGCCGGTCGAGACCTGGGACATCTTCCCGTGGGAGGGCGAGATGGTCCCGAAGGTGCTGCGAGCCGCCGCTTCGCCGCGGAGGAACCACGGTGGGGCGAGGGCGACAAGCCGTGCGCCTGCCGCTCCTCCGACCTGCCGGACCACGCGATCTGGCGCAACGAGCGCTGGGTCGTCACGTCCACGCAGCGGCCCACCGGGATGCCGCTGATGCTGTTCCTGCACTCGGTCGAGCACCTGGACTTCGACGAGATGGACGACGACCTGGCCGCCGAGTTCGGGCGGATCACGAGCTGGCTGCACCGCATCATGGCGCGTCTGGACAACATCGGGCGGGTGCACGTCTGCAAGTGGGGCGACGGCGGCTCCCACCTCCACGTCTGGTTCATCGCCCGCACCGCGCGGCTTCCGCACGTGCTCGGCAGCATGGCCGTGGAGTGGGACGAGATGCTCCCGCCCGGGCCGGAGGACGTGTGGCAGGCCGACCGGCGGGAGGTGGCCCGGCGACTGGCGCTGCACGACGGCCGGGCGCTGGTCTGAGAAGTTTTCCTCACCCTGTCGAGAACGGTTCACCCCGCGCGTCGTACCTGTGACACTGACCGCGAGGAAAGGACCTTCCGATGAAGTACGTGCTGATGTTCTGCGACACCCCCGAGCTCTACGGCCAGGTCGACGAGGTCGCCGCCAAGGCGGTGCACGAGGAGGTCTGGGCGTGGTTCGGCGAGCACGACGCCGCCGGCCGGATCGCCGACATGGGGCGCCGCACCTCCAGCCCGTCACCACCGCGACGACGGTGAAGAGCAACGGCGACGGCCCCGGTCGTCGTCGACGGGCCGTTCTCCGAGGCCAAGGAGGTCGTCGGCGGCTTCACCGTCATCGACGTCCCGGACCTCGACGCGGCGCTGGCGATGGCCCGGACCTGGCCGCCGCTGAAGTTCCCCGGCGTCTCCGTAGAGGTCCGGCCGATCGTCGACCACAGACGGCGACATGTGAGCACTGCCCCACCACCCGTCCCCGGCGCGGACGCGGCCCTCGCGGCGGCGATCCGGGCCGAGGCCGGGACGATCGTGGCGTCCCTGCACCGCCAGGTCGGCGACTTCGACGTCGCCGAGGAGGCGGTGCAGGACGCCGTCGTCGAGGCGCTCAGGCACTGGCGCACCGACGGCATCCCCGACAAGCCCGGCGCCTGGTTGCAGGTCGCGGCGCGACGCAACGCCCTGGACCGGCTCCGCCGCCGGCAGCGTCACGAGAAGGCGCTCGACCGGCTGCGCTCCGACAGCGGTCCCCCGGGTCGGGCAGGCCGACGCTCCGGACGAGCGGTTGCCGCTGCTGTTCGGCTGCTGCCACCCGGCCCTCGCCGTCGAGGCCCGCGTCGCCCTCACCCTGCGCGCGGTGGTGGGCCTGACCACGCTCCAGATCGCCCGCGCGTTCCTGGTGAGCGAGCAGACGATGGCCCAGCGGATCGTGCGGGCCAAGCGCAAGATCGTGGTCGCCGGCATCCCGTTGACGATGCCCTCCGCCCGACCAGCGCGCCGGCCGCCTGGACGACGTACTCACGGTGACGTGCCTGATGTTCAACGAGGCCTACGTGTCGACCTCCGGCGAGGCCGGCGACGACCGCGACCTCGGCGACGACGCGCTGTGGCTGGCGGGCCTGGTGGCCACCTCGCTCCCCCGCGAGCCGGAGGCGCTCGGCCTGCTCGCCCTGCTCACCCTGCAGCACGCGCGGCAGCCGGCCCGGTTCGACGCGGTCGGGGTCGCTGGTGCTGCTCGAGCACCAGGACCGCTCGCTGTGGGACCGGTCCGCGATCGTGTCGGCGGACGCCCTGCTCGAGCGGGCGGCCGCGCACCACCGGCCCGGCCGGTTCCAGCTCCAGGCCGCGATCGCCGCCTGCCACGCGTCGGCCGGTTCCTGGCAGGACACCGACTGGCTGCAGATCCTGGTGCTCTACGACATGCTGCTGGCCTCACGACCCCTCACCGGTCACCCAGCTCAACCGGGGCGTCGCGCTCGGCAAGGTGTGGGGGCCCGCGGACGCCCTGGCGTACGTCGACCGGCTCGGCGGCTCGCTCGCGAGCTACCACCTGTTCCACGCGACCCGGGCCGCCCTGCTCCGGGAGCTCGGCCGCGACCGGGAGGCCGACCTGGCCGACGCCCGGGCCCTGACGCTGACCCGCAACCCGGCCGAGCAGCTGCTGCTCCGCACCCGCCTCTCCGGCTAGCCGGCGACGCGGTCCGGTCGGCCCGGTTGTGGCCGACGCCTGCTTCGGCCTACGGCGTGTCGGTGCAGGGAGAGGCCACAACCCGGCCGCCGGCGATGGGCCCCGGTCAGAGGATGTCGCCCGGCGTGTAGGCCGCGGCATCCGGGTGCGCCTTGGCGACCTCGTCGACGCGGCGTACGACGGCCTGCACCTGGTCGACCGCGGCGCCGGTGAACGTGATCGGGTCGGCGACCAGGGAGGCGAGCTGCTCCTCGGTGAGCCCGAGCCGCTCGTCGGCCGCGAGCCGTTCGAACACGTCGTTGCCGGCCTGCCCCTGACGCATCGCCAGGGCGACGCCGACGGCGGCGTCCTTGATCGCCTCGTGCGCCACCTCGCGGCCGACCCCGTTGCGCACGGCGGCCATCAGCACCTTGGTCGTGGCCAGGAACGGCAGGTAGCGGTCGAGCTCGCGCTGGACCACCGCCGGGAACACCCCGAACTCGTCGAGCACGGTCAGGAACGTCTGGAACAGCCCGTCGCAGGCGAAGAACGCGTCGGGCAACGCCACCCGGCGTACGACGGAGTCGGAGACGTCGCCCTCGTTCCACTGGTCGCCGGCCAGCTCACCGAGCATCGCGAGGTTCCCCCGCAGCACGACCGCGAGGCCGTTGACGCGCTCGCAGGAGCGGGTGTTCATCTTGTGGGGCATGGCCGAGGACCCGACCTGACCCGCCTTGAAACCCTCGGTGACCAGCTCGATGCCCGCCATCAGGCGGATCGTGGTGGCCAGGTTCGACGGCCCGGCCACGACCTGGACGAGCGACGAGACGACGTCGAAGTCGAGCGAGCGCGGGTAGACCTGGCCGACGCTGGTCAGCACGTGCTCGAAGCCGAGGTGGGCGGCGACCCGCTGCTCGAGGTCCTCGAGCCGGGCGGGGGACCCGTCGAGCAGGTCGAGCATGTCCTGGGCGGTGCCCATCGGCCCCTTGATGCCGCGCAGCGGGTAGCGGCCCAGCAGGTCCTCGAGCCGGGCGAGCCCGACGAGCATCTCGTCGGCGACCGTGGCGAACCGCTTGCCGAGCGTGGTGGCCTGGGCGGCGACGTTGTGCGAGCGACCGGCCATCACCAGGGACTCGTGCTCGGAGGCCAGCCGCGCGAGCCGGGCCAGGGTCGCGACGACGCGGTCCCGGACCAGCTCGAGGGACTCCTTGACCTGGAGCTGCTCGACGTTCTCGGTCAGGTCGCGGGAGGTCATGCCCTTGTGGATGTGCTCGTGCCCGGCGAGCGCGCAGAACTCCTCGATGCGCGCCTTCACGTCGTGGCGGGTGACCCGCTCGCGCGCGGCGATGGAGTCGAGGTCGACCCGGTCGACCACCGCCTCGTAGGCCTCGACGACGCCGTCCGGCACCTCGACGCCGAGGTCGCGCTGCGCCCGGAGCACGGCGATCCAGAGCTGCCGCTCGAGGACGATCTTGTGCTCCGGCGACCAGATGCGGACCAGGTCGTCGCCGGCGTACCGGTGCGCGAGGACGTTCGGGAAGGTCGGCGTCGTCATGGGTCAGACTCCTGCGGCGATGTCGGTGCGGTGGTGGGCGCCGTCGATCCGGATCGCGTCGACACCGGCGTAGGCCTTGGCGCGCGCCTCCGCGACGTCGGCGCCCGTCGCGGTCACCGCGAGCACCCGGCCCCCGGAGGTGACGACGTGCCCGTCCCCGTCGGTCGCGGTCCCGGCGTGCAGCACCGTGACCCCGTCCTCGCGCTCGGCCTCGGCCAGGCCGTGCACGCGGTCGCCGGTGCGCGGCCCGGACGGGTACCCGTCGGCCGCGACCACCACGGCCACGGCCGCGCCGTCGAACCAGGTCAGCGGGCCGAGCTCGTGCAGCCGACCCTCGGCAGCGGCGTGCAGCACCGAGCCGAGCGGCGAGGCGAGCAGCGCCAGCAGCGGCTGGGTCTCGGGGTCGCCGAAGCGGGCGTTGAACTCCACGACCCTGACCCCGCGCTCGGTGAGCGCCAGGCCGGCGTAGAGCAGGCCGACGAACGGCGTGCCCCGGCGGGCCATCTCGTCGACGGTCGGCTGGAGCACCCGCTCGGTCACCTCGGCGACCAGCGCCTCCGGGACCCACGGCAGCGGCGTGTAGGCGCCCATGCCGCCGGTGTTCGGCCCCGCGTCGTCGTCGAGCGCGCGCTTGAAGTCCTGCGCCGGGAGGAGGGGTACGACGGTGGCGCCGTCCGTGATCGCGAACAGCGACACCTCGGGACCGTCGAGGAACTCCTCGATGACGACCCGGTCGCAGGCCGTCGCGTGGGCCAGCGCCTCGTCCCGGTCCTCGGTGACCACGACGCCCTTGCCCGCGGCGAGACCGTCGTCCTTGACCACGTAGGGCGGGCCGAAGGCGTCGAGCGCGTCGGCGGCCTCCTCGGGGGTCGTGCACACCCGGGCCATCGCGGTCGGCACGTCGGCGGCGGCCATCACCTCCTTGGCGAAGGCCTTGGAGCCCTCGAGGTGGGCGGCCTGCGCCGACGGGCCGAAGCAGGCGATGCCGGCGGCGCGGACGGCGTCGGCCACCCCGGCGACCAGCGGCGCCTCGGGGCCCACCACGACGAGGTCGGCGCCGAGATCCTGCGCCAGGGCCGTCACCGCGGCCGCGTCGAGCGGGTCCAGGTGGTGCGTCTCGGCCACCCCGGCGATGCCCGGGTTGCCCGGCGCGGCGTACACGGCGGTGACCCCCGGGTCGCGCGACAGCGCGAGGCACAGGGCGTGCTCGCGACCGCCCGCGCCGATGACCAGGACCCGCATCAGCCGGCGTCCCGCAGCACGACGGTCTGCTCGCGGCCGGGGCCGACGCCGACCGCCCAGAACGGCGCGCCGGACATGTCCTCGAGCGCGCGGACGTAGAGCTGCGCGTTCTTGGGCAGGTCGTCGAAGTTGCGGCAGCCCGAGATGTCCTCCTGCCAGCCGTCGAAGAACTCGTAGATCGGCTTGGCGTGGTGGAACTCGGTCTGGGTCATCGGCATCTCGTCCTGCCGGACGCCGTCGACGTCGTAGGCCACGCAGACCGGGATCCGCTCCCAGGAGTCGAGCACGTCGAGCTTGGTCAGGCAGAACTCGGTCAGCCCGTTGATCCGGGCGGCGTAGCGCGCGACCACCGCGTCGTACCAGCCGCAGCGCCGGTTGCGGCCGGTGCTCACGCCGACCTCGCCGCCGATCTCCCACAGCCGCTCGCCGTCCTCGTCGAACAGCTCGGTCGGGAACGGGCCGGCGCCGACGCGGGTGGTGTAGGCCTTGATGACGCCGATGACCCGGTCGATGCGGGTCGGGCCCGACCCCGGAGCCGGTGCTGACGCCGCCGGCGACCGGGTTGCTGGAGGTGACGTAGGGGTAGGTGCCGTGGTCGACGTCGAGCATGGTGGCCTGGGCGCCCTCGAAGAGCACCGTCTTGCCGTCGTCGAGCGCCCGGTTGAGCAGCAGGCTGGTGTCCACGACCATCGGGCGGAGCCGGTCGACGTACGACAGCAGCTCCTCGACGACCTGGGCCGGGTCGATCGCGCGGCGGTTGTAGACCTTGGCCAGGATCTGGTTCTTCAGGTCCAGGGCCGCCTCGACCTTGTCGGTCAGGATCTTCTCGTCGAGCAGGTCCGCGACCCGGATCCCGGTGCGGTTGATCTTGTCGGCGTACGTCGGGCCGATCCCGCGTCCCGTCGTACCGATCTGGTTCTTGCCGAGGAACCGCTCGGTCACCTTGTCCATCGTGGTGTGGTAGCTGGTGATCAGGTGGGCGTTGGCCGACACGACCAGGCGGCTGGTGTCCACGCCGCGCGCCTCCATGCCGTCGACCTCGCGGAACAGCGCCCCGGGGTCGACCACGACGCCGTTGGCGATGACCGGGGTGCAGCCCGGGGTGAGGATGCCGCTCGGGAGCAGGTGGGTGGCGAACTTCTCGCCGTTCACGACGATGGTGTGCCCGGCGTTGTTTCCGCCCGACGTGCGGACGCAATAATCGATGGTCGAGCCGAGCTGGTCGGTCGCCTTGCCCTTGCCCTCGTCCCCCCACTGGGCTCCGAGGATCGCGATCGCGGGCATGTGGCACCTCTTTCACTGGCCGGGGCACCGGTGCGCGTGCCGGGTCAGACGATGTCTGCGGAAACACGAAAGCCCGGATGCGCAACAGCATCTGGGCTCTTGCAGGCAAACGTTAGCAGAGCGACCGGTCCGGTCCACTGGGCCGATCGCGCATGGCGGCGAGGTAGCCTCCGCCCCGTGGAGCCACTGCTGCTGATCACCAACGCGGACGCCGGGAGCAACGACGAGGAGAACCTCGACCGTGCCCTGGCCGTGCTGCGCGCGGCCACCGACGTCGAGGTCGCCGCGACCTCGGACCAGGGCGAGCTCGACGGCGTGCTGCACCGTCGCGGCGGGCGCCAGGTGGTCGTGGCCGGCGGCGACGGGAGCCTGCACGCGGTCATCGCGGCCCTGCACCGGCGCAACGAGCTGGCCGACGCCGTGGTCGGCCTGGTCCCGCTGGGCACCGGCAACGACTTCGCCCGCGGGGTCGGCATCCCCCTCGACCCCGAGGAGGCCGCCCGCGTCGTCGTGGCGGGCAACGTCCGGCCGGTCGACCTGATCGTCGACTGCCTCGGCGAGGTGGTCGTCAACAACGTGCACATCGGCGTCGGCGCGGCCGCGAGCCACAACGCCCACAACCTGAAGAAGGTGCTGGGCCGGTTCGGCTACGTACTGGGCGCCCTCAAGGCCGCGGTGAAGCCGCCCTTCGTCCGGCTGCGCATCGAGGTCGACGACCACGTGGTCGCGGACTTCGACCACCCGATCCTGATGGTCGCGATCGGCAACGGCTCCCGGGTCGGCGGGGGCGCCGAGATAACCCCGCACGCCGACCCCGAGGACGGCAAGCTCGACGTGATGGTGTCGTACTCCACGACGCTGTGGGCCAAGGCGGGGTACGCCGCGACGTTCCGGCTCGGCCGGCACCAGGAGCGCGACGACGTGCTCTACCTCCGGGCCGACCGGGTCAGCGTCGCGGGGCAGGACTTCTACTGCAGCGCCGACGGCGAGCTCTACGGACCCGAGCGCAACCGGACCTGGCACATCGAGCCGGGCGCGTTCTCGATGCCGCTGCCGGGCTGACGGAGCGGCTACATCCAGCCTCGACGCACGGCCTCGACGCCTGCCTGGAACCGTGACTCGGCTCCCAGCTCGTCGAGCAGCTCGGCCACCCGGCGCCGTACGGTCCGCACGCTGAGACCGAGCGCGCGGGCGATCTGCTCGTCCTTGGCCCCGCCGGCGAGCTGGCCCAGCAGCAGCCGCCGGTCGCTCGCCCCCTCGTCGGGACGCTGGCCGTCGAGCCCCGGCACGGACATCGCCTTCTCCCACAGACCCTCGAACATCAGGGTCAGCGACGCGATCAGCGCGGGCTGCCGGATCACCAGCCGTCGGACGGTGGGCACCCCGAACTCCTCGGTGATCAGGGCGGCCGACCTGCCCATGACCGCGAGCCGGCAGGGCACCTCGGCGAGGATCCGGACGTGCTCGCCGGCCTCCGCCCGGGCCCGGATCACCTCGGGCGCCTCCTCCAGCACCCGGGCCGGGTAGATCGCGCGCGAGCGGCGCCCGGCCCGCATCAGCTCCTTGACCCAGTCGTCGATCTCCGGCCCGTGCGTGAGCCGCCACTGGTCCGGCCGCAGCCAGAGCAGGTCGCCGGTCGAGGCCACGGACAGGCTGCGGACCAGCTGCGCGACGTCCCCGCCGTCGATCCGTTCGACGACGACCTCCTCCCCCTTCGGCGCGGACGCGGTCAGGTGCTCCGCGCTCAGCGTCGGCAACAACCCGCGGACCGCCTCGAGCTGCTCGGCGCGGGCGCGGAGCCGGCGACCCTCCTCGTTGACCAGGCGGGCGATCGCCTCGTCCGGCGGGAGGGCGACCACGACGTCGTCGTGGACGTCGAGGACCCCGGCGCCCGCGAACAGCGCGGCCTGGTCGCGCACGGCCTCCGGCGTCGTGCCGACGAGGGCGGCGAGCTCCTGCACCGTGGCCCCCGAGTTGCGCAGCACGACCCGGTACAGCTCCTCCTGGGCGGCGGTGAAACCGAGGACGCCCAGCGTCGACACGTCGTCCGGAGAGAGGTGGGGAGCGGGCACGTGTGACAGGTTAGTGCCAGTGGCACCAACAGGTCACGAGTCCCGGGGGGATTGCTGAGAGGGTTTTCCCAGTGGCCGCCCGGGTCGTCTCCAATTCGGGGGAATCTCGAGACCTCCGGCCGGCCCCTCCTTTCGGAGCGTCGGAATCGCAGCAGGGGACGATTCCGGCGCTCCGCATCTTTAACGCCCCGCGCCGCCCGCAGCTGTAACGCGGGGTTATGGACGCTCCACCCACGGCATACCGCTCGCAAAGCGTCCACGACTCGTGGGAAGCCCAGCCGTACGACGGTCCGCGTCAGCCGGTCTCGCGCCCGAAGCGGGTCTCGGTCTGGTGGTACTCCGCGGCCATCCGGCGCAGCGTGCGACGACGCTCGGCGCCGAACATCTCGCTCCAGACGACCCGGGACATCCCGTGGCCGCCCTGGGCCCGCCGCAGCCAGTCCTCGCGCTGCTTCTCGTCCCACAGCACCTGGGCCACCGGGCGGTCGGCGACCCCGCCCTGGGCCCGGTCGAGATACTTGATCCGGCCGTCGAACTCGAACAGGTGACGGCCGACCCGCACGTCCACCGCGGCCCAGCGAGAGCCCTCGCGGACGACGTACTGCGTCTCCGGGACACCGATGTCGAGCTCGAGGACCATCAGCCGCAGCAGCGACTCGCCCACGTTCTGCGCACCGCCGTCCGCGACCCTGACCGCCGCCCGGGCCTCGGTCACGTGCGGCCAGAAGGTCATCCGGTCCAGGGCCCGCCACAGGTCCGGCCGAGAGACACCCATCCGGAGCGCGGCGTCGGCGGCCACGACGCCGTCCTCGTAGCCGTGCTCGCGACCGATGTCGACGGCCGTCCGCGCCAGGCCCAGCACCCCGAGTGCGCCGACCGCGTCACGTCGACGGCGTCGAAGGCCGCCAGGTGGTGCTTGACGCCGTTCTCGGTCCGGGACCCCGTGACGCCCGGCCGGGTGACGTGCACCAGGTCGCGCCACGCGGGACGGGTCGGGAGCCCGAGCAGCACGGCGGCGGAGGCGTGCGACGGCAGGCCGCCCTGCTGCTGGGCGAGCAGCGCGGCGCGCACCCGCAGTGCGTACCGCCCCTCGTCGTCCAGCGCCTCCCAGACCGCGCGCTCCGCGTAGCAGCCGCGGCGTACGACGACCCAGGCGCCGCCGTGCCCGGTCAGCGTCTTCAGCCGGCGCTCGGAGTAGCCGCACCGCACGGCGTCCGCGCGGCGGAACACGCCTGCGTTGCGGGTGGCGACGGCCTGGAGCTCGGGTCTCATATCGCCAGGCTCCGACGTTCCGGGCGTCTCGAGGCCCGTCGCGGGACCTGGCGGTGGACGACCCCGTTCGTCGCGAGGCTGTGCGGGTTTCCTGGCCGGGGCCGCGCGCCGTACCGGCTCCGCACGAGCTGTGGACGGTTCGCGAGCGGTGTGCCGTGGGTGGAGCGTCCATAACCCCGCGTTACAGCTGGGGGCGCGGGGCGGGCGGCCGGGGCGGGCGGGTCAGCCGAGGAGCGCGTCGTACGCCGCGGGGCTGCTGTCGCGCAGGAAGTCCCGGCAGCGCTGCGCCTCGGGGGTCTCGCCGATCCGGTCGGCGGCCAGGGCGAGCGCGGCGAGCGCGCGCAGGAAGCCGCGGTTCGGCTCGTGCTCCCAGGGGACGGGCCCGTTGCCCTTCCAGCCGTTGCGGCGCAGCAGGTCGAGGCTGCGGTGGTAGCCGACCCGCGCGTAGGCGTAGGCCGTCACGTCGATCAGCCCCTCGGTGCCGGCGGTCTCGAGGGCCTGCTCGGCCAGCGTCGCCCAGGCGAGCGGCGACTCCGGATGGGCCCGGACCACGTCGACCGCAGCCGTCCCGGCCTCGAGCTGCGCGGCGGCGGGGTCGACGGGCAGGTGGGTGGGGGGCGGTCCGGCCATCAGGTCCTGGAAGGTCATGGGAGTAATTGTCCACGCCAGGTGGTTGAGTTCTTCCGTGACCCAGCAGACATCGGCCCCGCACGGCCCCGACACCGACGCCAAGGACCCCTGGCCGGCGCTCTTCGCGCTCTGCCTCGGCTTCTTCATGATCCTGGTCGACTCGACGATCGTGTCGGTGGCGACCCCGGCGATCATCGCGGACCTGCACGCCGAGGTGAACTCCGTCGTCTGGGTCACCAGCGCCTACCTGCTGGCGTACGCCGTGCCGGTGCTGATCACCGGACGGCTCGGGGACCGCTACGGGCCGAAGAACCTCTACCTCACGGGCCTGACCGTCTTCACGCTCGCGTCCCTGTGGTGCGGGCTCACCAGCACGCGTCGACGGGCTGATCCTGGCCCGGGTCTTCCAGGGCCTGGGCGCCGCGATGATCACGCCGCAGACGATGGCGATCATCACCCGGATCTTCCCGGCCCAGCGTCGCGGCCAGGCGATGGCGCTCTGGGGCGCGACGGCCGGTGTGGCGACGCTCGTCGGCCCGATCCTGGGCGGGCTGCTCGTGGACACCCTGGGCTGGGAGTGGATCTTCTTCATCAACCTGCCGGTCGGGGTCATCGGGTTCGTGCTCGCCTGGCGCCTGGTGCCGCGCCTCGAGACGCACAGCCACCGCTTCGACTGGCTCGGCGTCGCGCTCAGCGGCACGGGCATGTTCCTGCTGGTGTTCGGCATCCAGGAGGGCCACCAGTACGACTGGGGCACGATCACCGGGTTCATCACGGTGCCGGCCCTGATCGTCGCCGGGCTGCTCGTGTTCGCGCGTCTTCCTCTTCTGGCAGTCCCGCAACCGGCAGGAGCCACTGGTCCCGCTGAGCCTGTTCCGCGACCGCAACTTCTCGCTGGCCAACCTGGGCATCTCCACCATGGGCTTCGCGATCACCGCGATGGCGTTCCCGATCATGCTCTACGCCCAGCTGGTCCGCGGCCTCTCCCCCACCCGGGCGGCGCTGCTGCTGGTGCCGATGGCGGTGATGTCGATCGTGCTCGCGCCGTTCGTCGGCAAGCTCACCGACCGGGTCCATCCCCGCTCGATCACCTTCGTCGGGTTCTCGTCGATCATCGTCTCGCTGGTCTGGCTCTCCCGGGTGATGACGCCCGACTCGCACACCTGGGCAGCTGCTGCTCCCGATGGTGCTGCTCGGCATCGGCAACGCCTGCGTGTGGGCCCCGCTCAGCGCCACCGCGACCCGCAACCTGCCGCCCCAGCTCGCCGGGGCGGGTGCGGGCGTCTACAACGCGACGCGGCAGGTCGGGGCCGTGCTCGGGTCCGCGGCGATCGCCGTGCTGATGGACTCACGGATCGCGGCGCAGGGCCTGAGCTTCCAGCCCAGCGAGGCCGGAGGCAGCGCGCATGCCGGCCAGTGCCCTGGACGCCTTCAGCCAGGCGATGGCCGACTCGATGCTGCTCCCTCCTCTGGTCCTGCTCGTCGGCCTGGTGGGCGTGCTGTTCTTCCAGCAGTCCCAGCGCGGCCCGGTCCCCACCTCCGCTGCCCGCGGCCACGACATCTGAGGGGTCCGGGCGACGCATCTAGGCAACTCTCCCGATGTGCGCGCCCCGTCTTAGCCGCAGTGTGGGAGGCACCCCAGAACCGGGGGCACCGACCCAGGGAGCACATCGTGAACAGCATCACCGGCATCTTCGCCGCCGACCTCGCCCGCCAGCAGATGACCTCCAGCGCCCAGGCCGCACGGGTCTACGCCCAGCGTCGTCCGGCGGAGCAGCCCCGCACCACCCCGCGCCGGCGGCCCGTCTGGCGCATCCGCTGGCACCACCCGGCTCGGGCGGGTCTCGTCGGGTGATCCCGGCCAGGGTCAGGCCGAGAGGCTGGTCCCCGTGCTGGAGAGGTGCTGGCAGGCCTCGGTGACGCGAGCGGCCATCCCGGCCTCCCCGGCCTTGCCCCAGGCCCGCGGGTCGTAGGCCTTCTTGTTGCCGACCTCGCCGTCGACCTTGAGCACGCCGTCGTAGTTGGTGAGCATGTGCGCGGCGACCGGTCGGGTGAACGCGTACTGCGTGTCCGTGTCGACGTTCATCTTCACCACGCCGTACGACACGGCCGCCGCGATCTCCTCGGCCAGCGAGCCGGAGCCGCCGTGGAAGACCAGGTCGAACGGCTTGGAGCCGGGCTCGAGACCGAGCTTCTCGACGACGGCCTGCTGGGCCTGCTGGAGGATCTCGGGGCGGAGCTTGACGTTGCCCGGCTTGTAGACACCGTGCACGTTGCCGAAGGTCAGCGCCGTCATGTAGCGGCCCTTCTCACCCAGTCCGAGCGCCTCGACCGTGGCCAGCGCGTCCTCGGGGGTGCTGTAGAGCTTGTCGCCCGCGCCGCCCTCGACGCCGTCCTCCTCGCCGCCGACCACGCCGACCTCGATCTCCAGGATGATCTTCGCGGCGGCCGCCTTCTCCAGCAGCTCCTGCGCGATCTCGAGGTTCTCCTCGAGCGGTACGGCGGACCCGTCCCACATGTGCGACTGGAACAGCGGGTTCTGGCCGTTCTTCACGCGCTCGAGCGAGATGTCGAGCAGCGGCCGGACGAAGCCGTCGAGCTTGTCCTTGGGGCAGTGGTCGGTGTGCAGCGCGATGTTCACGGGGTAGTTCTGGGCCACCTCGTGGGCGAACGCGGCGAAGGCCGCCGAGCCGGCCACCATGTTCTTCACCTGGGGACCGGAGAGGTAGTCCGCCCCACCGGTGGACACCTGGACGATGCCGTCGCTGCCGGCGTCGGCGAACCCCTGGAGCGCGGCGTTCAGGGTCTGGGAGGACGAGACGTTGATGGCCGGGTAGGCGAACGACTCGCGCTTCGCCTTGTCGAGCATCTCGGCGTACACCTCGGGCGTCGCGATGGGCATCAGCGTTCTCCTGTGGTCTCGGTGGTGTCGGTCGCCACTCTAGGAGTTGTCGTCGCCCGCCCGCGAGGGTGTCCGCTCGTCGGGTACGTCGTCCCGGGCCGGCGCCGGGCCGGATCAGACCGGCGCGCCGGACGCGTCGTCCTCGTCGCTGCCGCGGCCGGGCGTGCCGAGGTCGAAGCGCCGGATCGCGAACCGGAACAGCAGGTAGTAGAGCGCCGCGTAGCCGAGCCCGACGGGCACCAGCAGCAGCGGGCGCGTGGCCGCGGTGAAGTTCAGCGTGTAGTCGATCGCGCCGGCCGAGAAGCCGAACCCGTGCTTGATGCCCAGCGCGTTCACCAGCGCCAGGGACGTGCCGGTCAGCACGGCGTGCATGAGGTACAGCGGCCACGCCACGAACATGAACGCGAACTCGAGCGGCTCGGTCACCCCGGTCAGGAACGACGTGAGCGCCCCGGACAGCATCACCCCGCCGACCAGCCTGCGACGACCGGGCGAGGCCTCCTGGTAGATGGCCAGGGCGGCGGCCGGCAGGGCGAACATCATGATCGGGAAGAAGCCGGTCATGAACGCGCCGGCGGTCGGGTCCCCCGAGAGGAACCGGGCGATGTCGCCGTGCACCTCGCCGCCGTTCGCCGTCTCGTAGGAGCCGACCGCGAACCAGGGGACCGAGTTGAGCAGGTGGTGGAGGCCGAACGGGATCAGCAGCCGGTTGGCGACGCCGTACACACCGGCCCCGAGGACCGAGTTGCCCACCAGCCACTCGCCGAAGCCGACGAGGGCGACGTCGAACGCGGGGTAGACGAACGAGAGCAGCACCCCGAGGCCGAGCGCCGCGCAGGCGGTCACGATCGGCACGAAGCGCCGGCCGCCGAAGAACGCGAGGTACGTCGGCAGCCGGATCCGGTGGTAGCGCTGCCACAGCAGAGCGGCCGTGAGGCCGATGACGATCCCGCCGAAGACGCCGTAGTCGATGGGGTCCTCCGCGGGCTTCAGGACGTACGGCGACATCGCGCCCGTCACCGCGTCGAAGACCAGGTAGCCGACCACCGCCGCCAGCGCCGTGGACCCGTCGGAGCGGCGGGCGAACCCGATCGCCACCCCGACCGCGAACAGCAGCCCGATGTTCGCGAACAGCGCGTCCCCCGCTGCCGCGAGCACGTCGGCCACCGGCGTGAGCCAGGACCAGCGGGCGCCGAGGGCGAGCCCGGTGTCGCCGTCCCCGAGCATGTCCGGCTGTCCCAGCCGCAGCAGCAGCGCGGCCACCGGCAGGGCCGCGATCGGCAGCATCAGGCTGCGGCCGAGGCGCTGGAGCACGCTCAGCGCCGGTGCTCCCCGGGACGGGCGCGGCGGCGCCGTCGGACGCCTCGGTGCTCATCGCGGTTCCCCACCTCCCGAGTGGTTAGATGCAGCCATGAGCCAAGCAGCGGCGATCGTCGCCGGCCTGGGCGGGGCCGAGAACATCGTAGAGATCGAAGCCTGCATCACCCGGCTCCGCACCGAGGTCCGAGACGTCTCGCTGCTCGACGAGGCCGGCCTCAAGGCGGCCGGCGCGCACGGCGTGATGCGCTCCGGGGCGGTCGTCCAGGTCGTGCTCGGTCCCGAGGCGGACACCATCGCCAGCGAGATCTCGGACCTGCTCTGATGGCCCGGCGCTGATGCAGGTCCTCGCGCCGGTCTCCGGCACCAGCCTGGCGGTGCAGGACATGCCCGACCCGGTGTTCGCCTCCGGCATGGTCGGCCCCGGGCTGGCGATCGACCCGGTCCCCGGTGTGCAGACCGCCATCGCCCCGATCGCGGGACGGCTGGCCAAGCTGCACCCGCACGCCTACCTCGTCGTCAGCGACACCGGCCCCGGCGTGCTCGTGCACCTCGGCATCGACACGATCCAGATGCACGGCGACGGTTTCACCCTGCTGGCCGTCGAGAACGACCTGGTGCGGGCGGGACAGGAGATCGTGACCTGGGACCCGGCGTTCGTCGCCGGGACCGGCCGGTCCGCCGTCTGCGCGGTCGTGGTGCTCGACTGCCCCGCGCACCTCCGAGCCGCTGCAGCGCTGCGGCTCCTCGGTCACGGCCGCCGAGCCGATCTTCGACATCAGCTGCTGAGAGGCGGCCACGTCGGCCTGGACCGGTCTAGGGAGACGGTCAGCCCCGCCAGGACTCGCCGAGGTCGGCGTGCTGACGGACCCACGTGTGCATCGCGATCGCGGCAGCCGCGGAGGCGTTGATCGACCGCGTCGAACCGAACTGCGCGATCGAGAAGGTGCCGTCGCAGGCCGCCCTCGCCGCCGCCGACAGCCCCGGTCCCTCCTGGCCGAACAGCAGGCAGACCCGCCTCGGCAGCTCGAGCGACTCGATCGGCTCCGACCCCGGCAGGTTGTCGATCCCGAGCAGGACCACACCCTGCGCGTGCAGGTGGTCCGCCAGCGACCCGACGTCCGGGTGGTGACGCACGTGCTGGTAGCGGTCGGTGACCATCGCGCCGCGACGGTTCCAGCGCCGGTTTCCGACGATGTGCACCTCCCGGGCCAGGAAGGCGTTGGCCGTGCGCACGATCGTGCCGATGTTGAAGTCGTGCTGCCAGTTCTCGATCGCGACGTGGAAGTCGTGCCGGCGTGTGTCGAGGTCGGCGACGATCGCCTCCATCGTCCAGTAGCGGTAGCGGTCCACGACGTTGCGCCGGTCGCCCTCGGCGAGCAGGCGTCCGTCGTACACCTCGCTGCCCGGACCGCTGGGCGGCTCGCCCGGCCAGGGCCCGACGCCGACCTCCTCGGGACCGTGCGGCATCGGGTCGTACGGCGCTCGCCGCTCGTCGTCGATCGCGGGGTCGGCCATGGGCTGGAGCCTAGGACGCGGCCAGGCTGCGTTCAGGTCCGGCCTCTATCCTTTCGGCGTGACGGATCTCCCCGCCCTGGTCGCCCCGATGCTGCTCGGCATCGACTGGATGGACCCCCAGTACCTCCTCGACCAGTTCGGTGACTACGCCCTGTGGGGAGCGGCCGCGGTGATCTTCGCCGAGTGCGGTCTGCTCATCGGCTTCTTCCTGCCCGGCGACTCGCTGCTCTTCACGGTGGGGCTGCTGGTGTCGCAGGGCAAGATCTCCTACCCGCTGTGGCTGTGCTGCGTGGTGCTGTTCGTGGCCGCGATCGTGGGCAACGCGTGCGGCTACGCGATCGGGGTCGAAGGCCGGCCCGTCGATCTTCCAGCGCGAGGACTCGCGGATCTTCAAGAAGAAGTACGTCGACAAGACCACGGTGTTCTTCGACACCTACGGCAACCGGGCCATCGTGCTGGCGCGCTTCGTGCCGATCGTGCGCACGTTCATCACCGTGATGGCCGGGGTCGGCGGGATGGGTTTCCGCCGGTTCATGGTCTACAGCGCGATCGGCGGCGCCCTGTGGGCCAGCGGCGTGACCGTGCTCGGCTTCTACCTGGGTCAGATCGACGTTCGTGCGCAACAACATCGAGGCGATGCTGCTCGCGATCGTGCTGATCTCCGTCGTGCCCATCGGCATCGAGTTCCTCCGCGCCCGCGCGGCGCACAAGATCGAGGAGATCAAGGAGGGCTGACCCTCCGGCTCAGCCCGCCACCGCGTCGAGCTCGGCCTTGGTGAGGACGGGCCGCACCTCGAGCCCGACGTCCTCGAGCGGGTTGGTCCCCTCGGGGCTGCGGTCGATCGCGCAGAGCACCACCTCCACGACGGCACCCAGCTCGCGCAGCGCCCGGGTGGCGTCGCGCACCGCACCGCCGGTGGTGATCACGTCCTCGACCAGCGTCACCCGCCTGCCCGCGACGTCGGGGCCCTCGGCCAGCTTGCAGGTGCCGTACTCCTTGGCCTTCTTGCGGACGAACAGGGCCGGCAGGTCGGTGCGGCTGCTCAGCACGGTGACGATCGGGATGCCGCCGAGCTCGAGGCCGCCGAGCAGCTCGGTGCCCTCCGGCACCAGGTCGACCATCTGGTCGACCACCCGTCGCAGCAGGGCGGGCCGGGCCTCGAAGAGGTACTTGTCGAAGTACTCGGAGCTCACCTGGCCGGACCGGAGCGTGAACTCCCCGGTCAGCCGGCAGCAGGCGTCGATGTCACGGGCCAGGTCTGCGTCCACCATGGCCGAGACCCTACGGGGATCAGCCGGGGGCGGTGTCGACCAGGTGGCCGAAGGCGATCATCCGGTTGTCGGTGTGGAACAGCTCGGCGCAGGTGGTCAGCGTGATCAGCTTCTGTCCGGGTCGCTGCGCGGGCTCGACACCGCCGCGCGGGTTCGCCGGCAGCTTGTCGATCACCCAGACGTCGGCGAACGTGACGATCAGCTTGTTGGGGTCGGTGTCGAGCCGGTAGGTGTACGTCTTGTCCTTCGTCTCCACGACGATCTCGTCCCCGGGGCGCAGCTTGGGCATGTCGCGCAGCGGCTCGCCGTGCGTGACCCGGTGGGCGGCCAGCGCGTAGTTGCCCGTGCCGCCCGCGTCGGCGCTGCCCTTGAAGTGCCCGTAGCCCTCGGCGAGCACCCGGTCGGACACGCCCTCCTGCACGGGCATGACGTACTTCTTGCCGAAGCGCGGGATCCGGATCAGGGCGCTGGCGCCGTCGAGCTCCACCCCGGACGCCGTACCGGAGGCACCGGCACCGCCCTGGGACTGCCACGCCTTCCGGGTGTCCGCGACGATGCTCTGCTGCTTCTGCTTGGCGACGATGTTCGTGCCGTAGAACTGCCAGGCCACGTAGCCCAGCACCGCGAGGCCGGCCACGATGAGGCCGATCCCGATCCAGAACGAGACTCCTCGAGAGCGTGCCGGACGCGCGCCGGGACGCTCGAGGGTCTGGGGGGACATGCGTCGATCATCCCTTATCCGGACAAGCCGTCGCACCGGGACGCCGTACAGTCGCCGTATGTCTGCGACCTCCCGGCGGATGGCGACCCGGCTCCGGTCGATCCCGCCGACGATCTTCTCGGAGATGTCCGCGCTGGCCGTGCGCACCGGCAGCCTCAACCTGGGCCAGGGCTTCCCGGACCGGGACGGACCGACCGGCGCGGTCGAGGCCGCGGTCGAGGCCCTGCGGGCCGGCCGCAACCAGTACCCGCCCGGTCCCGGCTACCCGGAGCTCCGCGAGGCGATCGCGGCGCACCAGCTCCGGCACTACGGCGTCGAGCTCGACCCGACCTCCGAGGTGGTGGTCACCGCCGGTGCGACCGAAGCGCTCGCCGCGGCGATCTTCGCGCTGGTCAACCCGGGCGACGAGATGGTGGTGCTCGAGCCGTACTACGACTCCTACGTCGCCTGCATCGAGATGGCCGGAGGCGTGCGCCGCCCGGTCACCCTGCGCGCACCGGACTTCCGGCTCGACGTCGAGGCGCTGCGCGCCGCCGTCACTCCCCGGACCACCTCGATCCTGCTGAACACGCCGCACAACCCCACCGGCGCGGTGCTCGACCGGTCCGAGCTCGAGGCGGTCGCGCAGGTCGCGGTCGAGCACGACCTGGTGGTGGTGACCGACGAGGTCTACGAGCACCTGCTGTTCGACGGGCGTGCGCACATCCCGATCTGCACGCTGCCCGGCATGTGGGAGCGGACGGTCTCGATCTCCAGTGCCGGCAAGACGTTCTCCTTCACCGGCTGGAAGGTCGGCTGGGTCACCGGTCCGGCCGACCTGGTCGCGACCGTGATGGCCGCGAAGCAGTGGCTGACGTTCAGCAACGCCGCTCCCCTGCAGCCCGCCGTCGCGCACGCGCTGAGCCACGAGTCGGGCTTCTACGAGTCGCTGGCCAAGGACCTCGAGGCCAAGCGCGACCTGCTCGTCGACGGCCTCCGCACCCTCGACCTCGACGTGTTCACCCCCGAGGCGACGTACTTCGTGATGACCGACGTGCGCGCCTACGGCCACGCCGACGCGATGGCGTTCTGCCTCGCACTGCCCGAGAGGGCCGGTGTCGTGGCGATCCCGGCGCAGGTGTTCTACGACGACCAGGACGAGGGCCGGCACCTGGTCCGGTGGGCGTTCTGCAAGGACACCTCGGTGGTCGAGGACGGCGTACGCCGGCTGCAGGCCGCCGACCTGCGCGCCTGAGCCCTCGACGCCGGACGGACTACCGCTGCTCCTGCGGCGGCCCGGCGTACGGCGGAGGCGGCGGAGGCGGCTGGTCGCCGTCGCGACGGGCGAACCACGCCTTGGTCGACGGACGGTTGAGCAGCGCGACGCAGAAGAACGCGGCCACGGCGTGCGGCCAGCCCACCGGCACGGCGAGGAGGCAGACCAGGGCGGTCAGCGAGGCGGAGACCAGCAGGGCGATCCGGCCGAGCTCCACCCGTCGGAAGGCCAGCACCGCGAGCGCGATCGCCCCCAGTGCCCAGGTGATCGAGACGGCGAAGGTGAGCCAGAGGAAGCCGAGGATCTCGCGGCCGCTGAGGCCGCGGTCGGCGATCGAGCTGTTGCGCTGGAGCGCCTCGACCAGGGCATCGTGGTCGACCAGGATCACCAGCACCATCAGCGAGAAGACCATCACGACGAGGGCGGAGAACACCCAGGTCAGCCACACCGCCGCGGTCACCGCCGCGGGCCGGGACGGGGGACGTCGGGCCGGGGCGTACGGCCCCGGGCGGTGCTGCTGCGGCGGGGTGGCCGCGGGTGCGACGCCGAACGGCTGTCCGGCCGGCCCCGGACGGTCGTCGCCGGAGATCGTCGCGCGCGGCGGCGGGGGTGTCACGGTCGGCCAGACCGCGGCCCGGTCGGGGCGCGGTTCGTCGGGCTTCCGCTCCGTGGCGGGGCGCGGGGTGCGACCCGCGAACCAGTCGCGAGCCTCGCGGCCCCACATCATCGACGCCGCGACGGCGACCAGGATCGGCAGGAGGCCGGACACGAACGTCGCCGAGAACAGCATCAGCACCGCGATCACGGTCAGCCCGGTGCGCGCACCTCGGTGTCGCTGCAGCGCGAACACCGCCAGCACCGCACCGGCCGCTGCCAGCGCCCCGCTGAACAGGACCACGCCGCGCAGCAGGTCGACGACCCCGGCCACGTCGAGGCCGAGCCCGTCCGCCGGAGCGCGGGAGAGCCGGTCGGCGATCTGCTCGCGCATGTCGGCCGAGCGCACGGTGGCCATCGAGTCGAACAGCGTGATCACGAGCAGGACGCACGCCGCCGTCGCCATCACGCCCGCGACCGTGACCTGGCGGGGGCGGGCCGCGGCACGCCTTCCGTCCGACTCGCTCATGGCCACCATTCCACCATGCGTCCGGCGGCCCGACTCGTGCGGCTGCGCGCTCCGTGGCAGGCTCGGGAGAACAGCGCAGCACGGGCCGAGGGACGGACGTCGACCATGGAGCACCCGCGCACGGCCGGGCGAGCCGTCGCCCTGGCGCGGGCGGCGCACGGCGGGCCCGCGTTGGCCGTGACCGTCGTCGCCGGCCTGCTCGCCGTGACGGCCGACCTGTCGGCGACGAGGACGGCGCTCGTGGTGGCCGCGGTGCTCACCGGCCAGCTGTCGATCGGCTGGTCCAACGACCTCGTCGACGTGGACCGGGACCGGGCCGTGCACCGCACCGACAAGCCGCTGGTGACCGGCGACCTCCCGGTCGCAGCGGTCCGCACGGCGTGCGCCCTGGCGCTCGTCGCGACCGTCCCGCTGTCCTTCGCCTGCGGCCTCGAGGCGGGCGTCGTACAGCTCGTCTGCGTGGCGGCCGGGTGGGCCTACAACCTCGGGATGAAGGCGACGGTGTGGTCGTGGGTGCCCTACGCCGTCGCGTTCGGCGGCCTCCCGGTGTTCGTCTCGCTCGCCGGCTCCGGGACCGCTCCGCCGCTGTGGGTGCCGGTGGCCGGCGCCCTGCTGGGGGTGGGCGCGCACCTCGTCAACGCCCTGCCGGACCTCGACGACGACCTGGCGACCGGGGTCCGCGGGCTGCCGCACCGGATCGGCGCGCGATGGGCGGCGCCGGTCGCCACGGCCGTCCTCGTCCTCGCGTCCGTGCTGATCTGCGCCGCGGCTGGCCTGATGCAGCAGTGGGCCACCTGGGTCAGCCTGCTCGCCGTCGGCGCGCTGGCCGTGGTGGCCGTGAACGGCCAGGGACGGACGCCGTTCCGTGCGGCCATGGGGATCGCCCTGGTCGACGTCGCCCTGCTGGCGGGCGCGCGATGAGCGACGATGCGTGGGACCTCGTCGTCGTGGGCGCCGGCCCGGCCGGCTCCGCGACGGCCCTCGGCGCGCTGACCGCCGACCCCCGGCTGCGGGTGCTGCTGCTGGACCGGGCGGACTTCCCGCGGGACAAGTCCTGCGGGGACGGCATCGCGCCGCACGTGTTCGACGCGCTGCGCACCGTGGGGGTCGATGACGCCTCGGCCGGCTGGACGCCGCTGCGCAGCCTCCGGCTCGACCGCGGCGGCGCCACTGTCGAGCGGAGGTTGGCCCGTCCGGTCTGGGTGATCCCGCGCCGCGTCTTCGACACCCGGCTCGTGGACCGTGCGACGGCGGCCGGGGCGGTGCTCGAGCGGCACCGGGTCCGAGGGGTGCGGCGCACGCCCGACGCCTACGTCCTCGACGACCGGTTCCGCGCCCGGGTCCTGGTCGCGGCGGACGGGGCGCACTCCGTGGTCGCGGCCTCGGCGGGTCGTCCTCCGGGGCGCCGGGCGCTGGCCGTCCGCGGGTACGCACCGACGCCGCCGTCCCGGCGGGACCGGCAGCTCATCGTCTACGGGCAGCGGCGCCAGCCGTCGTACGCGTGGTCCTTCGACCGCGGCGACGGCCTCTCCAACGTGGGGTACGGCGAGCTGCTCGGCGACCCCGCCGACCCGCCGTCACGCCGGGTGCTGCTCGACCAGCTCGAGGAGCTGCTGCCCGGCTCGGTCGCGGACGGCGGCGAGTGGCGGGGCCACCACCTGCCCCTGTCGGGCTGGCGGTGGCACCAGCCGGACGGGGCTCTGCTGCTGACCGGCGACGCCGCGGGACTCGTGAACCCGATGACGGGCGAGGGCATCTACTACGCCGTCGCGACCGGCATCTCCGCCGGTCGGGCCGCGGCGCGCGCCCTCCGGTCGGATGACCCGGCCGCGGCCGGAGGGCTGCACCGGGCCTCGGTGCGCCGGCTGCTGGCCCGCCACCTGCGGAGCACGTCGGTGGCCGCCCGGCTGTCCACCTCCCCCGTGGTCGTGGAGGCCGGGATCCGGGCCGCCGCCCGCAGCCAGCAGGTGTTCGACGACCTGGTCGAGATCGGTCTCGGCCGCGGCACGATCACGCCGCGCCTGGCCGCCGGTCTCGCCGGCCGGCTGGCCGTCCCCCGTCAGCGCGCGCACCCGCCGGTCTCCCCAGTGAGAGGCACATCGAGCATGCAGATCCTGTCGGTCCGAGGCACCCTGCCCGAGCACGCCTACGCGCAGGAGGAGATCACCGACGCCTTCGCGGACGTGATCGCCCGCGGCACCGACCTCGACGAGCGACTGCTGCGCCGGTTCCACGCCAACGCCGGCGTGCACCGCCGGCACCTCGCGCTGCCGCTCGAGGAGTACGCCGGCCTGCGCGACTTCGGCCACGCCAACGACCACTTCATCGAGGTCGCGGTGCAGCTCGGGGCGCAGGCCGTCGTGGACGCCCTCAAGGCCGCCGACCTGACCCCGGCCGACGTCGACCTCGTCGTCTCCACGACCGTCACCGGTCTCGCCGTACCCTCCCTCGACGCCCGGATCGCCGCGGTCATCGGGCTGCGGCCGGACGTGAAGCGGGTGCCGATCGTCGGGCTCGGCTGCGTCGCCGGAGCCGCCGGCGTCGCCCGGCTGCGCGACTACCTCGTCGGCCATCCCGACGACGTGGCGGTGCTGGTCTCGGCGGAGCTCTGCTCGCTCACCGTGCAGCGCGACGACGTCTCGGTGCCGAACCTGGTCGCGAGCGGGCTGTTCGGCGACGGCGCCGCGGCGGTCGTCGCGGTCGGGGCGAACCGGACCGCGCCGGAGGCCGGGCGCGTCGACGTGCTCGGCTCACGCAGCAGGCTCTACCCCGACTCCGAGCGGACGATGGGCTGGGACATCTCGTCGACCGGCCTGCGGATCGTGCTGGACGCCAACGTCCCGGAGCTCGTCGAGCGCTACCTCGGCGAGGACGTCGACGGGTTCCTGGCCGACGCCGGGCTGACCCGCGGGGACGTCGAGTGGTGGGTCTGCCACCCCGGCGGCCCCAAGGTGCTCGAGGCCATCGAGTCCGCCCTCGGCCTGCCCCGGTCCGCCACCGAGATGACCTGGGACTCGCTGGCCCGGATCGGCAACCTGTCCTCGGCGTCCGTGCTGCACGTCTTCGAGGACACGCTGCGCGACCGGCCGCCGCGTCCCGGGTCCTACGGGCTGCTGATGGCGATGGGTCCCGGCTTCTGCTCGGAGCTGGTGCTGCTGCGGGCCCCGGAGCTCCGATGACGAGCCTCGCGTTCTTCACGGTCCTCGTCGCCCTCGTCGGTGTCGAGCGGCTGGCCGAGCTGGTGGTCTCCCAGCGCAACGCCGCCTGGAGCCTCGAGCACGGCGGCCGCGAGTTCGGCCGGGAGCACTACCCGGCCATGGTCGTGCTGCACACCGGCCTGCTCGTCGGGATGCTCGTCGAGGCCTGGCTGGTGCGTCCCGACGTACCGGTCCTGCTGGCCGGCGTCGATGCTGGCCCTCGCGATCGGCTCGCAGGCCCTGCGCTGGTGGTGCATCCGCACCCTGGGCCGCCGCTGGAACACCCGGGTGATCGTCGTGCCCGACCTGCCGCTGGTGCGCTCCGGGCCCTACCGCTACCTCTCGCACCCCAACTACGTCGCGGTCGTCGTCGAGGGCGTCGCGCTGCCCCTCGTGCACGCCGCCTGGGTGACCGCGCGTCGTGTTCACGCTCGCCAACGCCGCGCTGCTGACCGTGCGGCTGCGGGTCGAGAACGCCGCGCTGGACACCGCGACGAGCACGCGCCTGATGCGCGACCTGGTGGTGGCCGGTGGCGGACCGATCGGGCTGGTGACCGCGTTGTACGCCGCACGCGCCGGCCTCGACGTCGTGGTGCGCGAGCCGCGCTCGCGGGGTGATCGACAAGGCCTGCGGCGAGGGGCTGATGCCCGCGCGCGGTCACCGACCTGCTCGACCTCGGTGTGGAGCTCGACGGACGGCCGATCGACGGCATCCGCTACGTCGACGGACCTGCACGAGGTGGAGGCGTGGTTCCGCTCCGGGGCCGGTCGGGGCGTACGACGGACCGCGCTGCTCCGGTCGCTCCAGGCCGCCGTCTCGAGCGCGGGCATCCCCGTGGAGCACCGGCCGGTGCGGACCGTCGCGCAGGCCGGCGACCACGTGCTCGTCGACGGGGAGCCGGCGCGGCACCTCGTCGCGGCCGACGGCCTGCACTCGCCGGTGCGCCGGATGCTGGGCCTCGACGCGCCGGCCGGGACGCTCCCGCCGCTACGGCCAGCGCGCCCACGTCGCGGTCCGGCCGTGGTCGGCGTTCGTGGAGGTGCACTGGTCGAAGGTGGGCGAGGTCTACGTGACGCCGGTCGCCGACGGCCTGGTCGGCGTCGCCGTGCTGACCGGACGCCGCGCGACGTTCCCCGAGCTGCTCAGCGCCTTCCCGACCCTGACCGCTCGCATCGAGGGCAACCCGATCACCCGGGTCCGCGGCGCCGGCCCGCTGCGGCAGCGGTCCACCCACCGGGTCCGCGGGCGGGTGCTGCTCGTGGGCGACGCCGCCGGCTACGTCGACGCCCTGACCGGCGAGGGGATCGCCGTGGGCATCGCGCAGGCCCGGGCCGCCGTCGCCGCGATCGTCGCGGGCGAGCCGGGCGGCTACGAGCGTGCCTGGCGGCGGGTCACCCGGCGCCACGACCTGCTCACCCAGGGGCTGCTCGACCGTCACCCGGCACGACGCGCTGCGCCGCCGGATCGTGCCGGCGGCGGCCGCGCTGCCGCGGGTGTTCGACGCGGTCGTCAACCAGCTCGCGAGGCCGGCATGACGACCCCGGACGAGCAGCGGGGCGAGCAGGTCGTGCTGCTCGACGAGTCCGGGCACGCCGTCGGCGTCGCCGACAAGGCGACCGTGCACCACCGGGACACCCCGCTGCACCTGGCCTTCTCCTGCTACGTCCGCTCGGCGCGACGGCGCGGTGCTCGTCACCCGTCGCGCGACCCACAAGCCGACGTGGCCGGGCGCCTGGACCAACAGCGTGTGCGGACATCCGGCGCCCGGCGAGCCCGTCGACGACGGCCGTGCGGCGCCGCGCCCTGCTCCGAGCTCGGCATCCGCCTGGACGACGTACGCCTGGTGCTGCCGGCGTTCCGCTACCGCGCGGTGATGGCCGACGGCACGGTGGAGAACGAGATGTGCCCGGTGTTCGTGGCGACCACGACCGACGCGGTGCGCGCCGACCCCGACGAGGTCGACGTCCTGCGTCTGGGTGGACTGGCCGGAGTTCCGCGACTCGGTGCTGGCCGGCACCCGGGAGGTCAGCCCCTGGTGCGTCGAGCAGCTCCAGGCCATGCCGGAGGACCCGTGGACCGGCTCCGCCCCGTCCGGCGACCTGCCTCCCGCCGCCCGCACCCCCGGATAGTCCGTGACGGTTCGCAGGTTTCCGGGCGTCCGGAACCTGCGCAGTGTCACGGACTACCGGTCAGGCGGTGAGGAGCAGGCCGGACCCGGAGGGGTCGACGTCGACCACGACGTGGCTGCCGTCGAGCACCTCGCCGCCGAGCAGCAGCCTGGCGAGCGGGTCGCCGATGGCGCGTCTGCACCAGCCGGCGCAGCGGGCGGGCGCCGTACGCCGGGTCGTAGCCGGTCTCCGACGAGCCACCGGTGCGCCGCCTCGGTCACCTCGACGGTGATCCGGCGTACGGCGAGACGGCGGCCCAGCTCGGCGATCTGCAGGTCGACGATGTGCGCGAGCTCGTCGCGGGTCAGCGCGTCGAACAGCACGACCTCGTCGAGCCGGTTGAGGAACTCCGGCTTGAACGCCTGCCGCACGACGGCCATCACGGAGTCGCGCTTCTTCTCCTCGTCGAGCGTCGGGTCGACGAGGTAGGTCGAGCCGAGGTTCGAGGTCAGGATCAGCACCACGTTGCGGAAGTCGACGGTGCGGCCCTGGCCGTCGGTGAGCCGGCCGTCGTCGAGCACCTGCAGCAGGATGTCGAAGACCTCGGGGTGCGCCTTCTCGACCTCGTCGAGCAGCACCACGGAGTAGGGCCGGCGGCGCACCGCCTCGGTGAGCTGGCCGCCCTCGTCGTACCCGACGTAGCCGGGCGGGGCGCCGACGAGCCGGGACACCGAGTGCTTCTCGGAGTACTCGCTCATGTCGATGCGCACGATCGCGCGCTCGTCGTCGAAGAGGAAGTCCGCCAGCGCCTTGGCCAGCTCGGTCTTGCCGACGCCGGTCGGGCCGAGGAACAGGAACGACCCGGTCGGCCGGTCGGGGTCGGAGATGCCGGCGCGCGAGCGGCGCACGGCGTCGGAGACGGCGGACACGGCGGCCCGCTGGCCGATCAGCCGCTCGCCGATGACCTCCTCCATGCGCAGCAGCTTGGCGGTCTCGCCCTCGAGCAGCCGGCCGGTCGGGATGCCGGTCCAGGCCTCGACGACGTCGGCGATCTCCTCGGGGCCGACCTCGTCGCGCACCATCGGGTCGGTCGACCGACTGCTCGGCGGCGGCGGCCTGCTCGAGCTGCTTCTCGAGCTCGGGGATCCGGCCGTAGAGGATCTCGCTGGCCTGCGCGAAGTCGCCCTCGCGCTGGAAGCGGTCGGCCTGCATCCGCAGCTCGTCGATCTGCTTGCGGAGCTCGCCGACGCCCTCGAGCGCGGCCTTCTCGCGCGCCCACCGGCTCTCCAGCCCGCGCAGCTCCTCCTCGCGGTCGGCGAGGTCGGCGCGCAGCCTCTCCAGCCGGTCGCGCGACGCCGCGTCGGCCTCCCGCTCGAGCGCGAGCTCCTCCATCTTCATCCGGTCGACGCTGCGCCGGAGCTGGTCGATCTCGACCGGGGCTGGACTCGATCTCCATGCGCAGCCGGGACGCCGACTCGTCGACGAGGTCGATCGCCTTGTCGGGCAGCTGGCGGCCGGTGATGTAGCGGTCGGACAGCATCGCCGCGGCGACCAGCGCGCTGTCGGCGATGGTGACGCCGTGGTGCGCCTCGTACTTCTCCTTGAGCCCGCGCAGGATCGCGATGGTGTCCTCGACGGACGGCTCGCCGACGAACACCTGCTGGAAGCGGCGCTCGAGGGCGGGGTCCTTCTCGATGCGCTCGCGGTACTCGTCGAGCGTGGTCGCGCCGATCATCCGCAGCTCGCCGCGGGCCAGCATCGGCTTGAGCATGTTGCCGGCGTCCATCGCGGAGTCGCCGCCGGCGCCGGCGCCGACGACCGTGTGCAGCTCGTCGATGAACGTGATGACCTGGCCCGCCGGAGTCCTTGATCTCGGCGAGCACCGCCTTGAGCCGCTCCTCGAACTCGCCGCGGTACTTCGCGCCCGCGACCATCGCGGCCGAGGTCGAGCGAGAGCACCCGGCGGCCCTTGAGCGAGTCCGGCACGTCGCCGGTCGACGACGCGCTGGGCGAGCCCCTCGACGACGGCGGTCTTGCCGACGCCGGGCTCGCCGATCAGCACGGGGTTGTTCTTGGTGCGCCGCGACAGCACCTGCACGACGCGGCGGATCTCGCTGTCGCGTCCGATGACCGGGTCGAGCTTGCCCTCGGCGGCCAGGGCGGTCAGGTCGACGGCGTACTTCTCGAGCGCCTGGAAGGTCGCCTCGGGGTCCTGGCTGGTGACCCGCGTGGAGCCCGCGCACGCTGCGACAGCGCGCCGCGCAGCGCCTCGGCGCTCGCGCCGGCCTGGGTCAGCACCGTCGCGGCGGGCGAGTCGACGGTCGCGGTCGCGATCAGCAGGTGCTCGGTGGAGATGAAGTCGTCCTTCATCTCCGCGGCGATGTCGGTGGCGGTGTTGAAGATCTGGATCGCGGCGCGGGAGTACGACGGAGCGGAGACCGTCGAGCCGGTGGCCGCGGGCAGCTTGGCCAGCTCGGCCCGGACCCCGGCCTCGACGGTGGCGGGCTGCACGCCGACGGCCTGGAGCAGCGGGTGGATGATGCCCTCCGGCTGGGCGAGCAGGGCGGCGAGCAGGTGCACGGCCTCGACCTGGGCGTGGCCCTGCGAGGCCGCCGACGAGATCGCGGCGTTGATCGCCTCCTGGCTGCGGGTGGTGAACTTCGATGCGTCCATGGCGGGGCCTCCCTCGGGTCGTCGCGGTCGTCACCGGGACAACGTCGGCAAAGTTGAGTCTGTTCCCCTCAACTTTACTGAGGGCTCAACCGGTGCGCTCGTCGCGTACCGGGCAGAGCCCGCCGCTGACCTCGCGGCTGCGACGTCCCGCCGAGCACCAGGCCCGCGGAGCCGCCGGTGCACCGGTTGCCCTGCGCCGTACCCCGGCTGGCGCCGAGGAACGCCAGCCGGCCTGCGTGTTGCCCGCTCAGGCCGTTGCCGACCACCCGCGGCGCGGCCCCGGCGTCCGTGCTCACCACGATGCCGACCTGGCGATGGCCGGTCACGGTGTTGCCGCGCAGCACGGCGTCCGGAGCGGTTGTAGACCGCGATGCCGATGTCGCCGTTGTCGCTGACCCGGCTGTCCGCGACCACCGGCGCGGAGTCCTGCTGGCTGACCACGCCCGCGCGCCGGTTGCCGGTGACGGTGTTGTCGACGACGCGGGGCCGGGCCCGGTTGCCGACGATCACCCCGACCCCGTTGCCGCGGACCGCGCCGCCGGTCACCGCGCCCGGCGGAGCGGCCCAGGAAGCAGACGCCCGCACAGGCGGTTGCCGGTCACCGTGGCGCCGCGAGACCCGGGGACGGGCCGTGCCGACGCCACGAGCCCCCCGGCCTCGTTGTCACTCAGGACGTACGTCGCGCAGGTCACCGTGCCGCTGGGCTCAGCGCGATCACACCGTTGCCGCCGGAGGCGAGGTCCGGGACGGCCGCCGCGGACGCGCCCTTCGAGCGGTCCGGGGCGGAGACCGCCGACGGACCCGGTCCAGGCGTGTCGTTCCGGCCCGCAGCAGCAGCACGGAGGCCGGCCGAGCGACCGGCATGCCGCACCTCAGGTCGCCCAGGTCGAGCCGCACCGGCGCGGCCTGCAGGATCGCGGCGTCGGCGGCTGTTGAGACGATGGAGGTCCGTTCCTGCCCGGCCCCGCGCAGGGTCACGTCCTGGAGCACGACCAGCGGCCGGTCGAGCCGGTAGGTGCCGGCGGCGAGCACCATCGTCGAGCCGCTCGGCAGCCGTCGAACGCGTGCGGCGCAGATCGTCCCCGGGCGCACCTCGGACCCGGCGCGGCGTGCCGGGCTCCAGCACGTCGCGCACGTTGGCGACCAGCGTGCCCGCGACGGCCGTGCCCAGGTCGCTGGAGGCGTGGACCGCCGTCCAGCTCCGTGGCGAGGGCGGCGCGGAACACGGCGGGGTCGCACCCGTTGCCGCCGACCCGAGCGGTGAGCTCGGTGACCTGCTCGCGCAGCCGGGGATCGACGGCACGGACGGCGGTGCGGCCTCCGCGTCGGCGGGCCGAGCGTCGAAGCGGGACACGTAGGCCTGGATCTGGCCGGAGACGGACCTCGCGTAGCCGACGCAGCGTTGCTTGTCGGCCTGCGCCTGCTGCCGGGCCACTTCCTCGGGGGAGGGACCCTGGGAGGCACCCCGCCCGGAGATCGCCAGGGCGGTCGGGATCAGCATGCCGAGCAGGAGCAGCAGGGCGACGTACTTGGCCCAGCGTCGAGACAGCATCGGGTCAGGCTATCTGCCTGATCACCAGCACAAGGTCGGATTTGGCCGGATCGGTCGAAGGCATCCAGGCGAGCTCGTACTGTCCGCCAGTGACCAGTCCCAGGGCGTAGGTGCCGGTGGCCGACGTGGCGCCGGACCAGATGGTCATCACCGTGACGGCCCTGGCCACCTCGTCGAGCCCGACCACGACCACCTGCACCCGGACGTTCGTCGTCGCCTTGGCCGCCAGCGACACCGTCAGGGTGCCGCCCTTCTTGTTCTCGGCGACGCTCGCGGAGGCGATGCGGGCGGTGCTGGTCGTGCTGGTGGCGGCGAACGTGGTGGTGGTGGTCGTGCTGCCGGTGCTCCCGGCGTACGCCGTGGTGCCGGTCGGGGCAGCCGTGGCCGCGGCGGAGCTGAACGTGCCGCCGTTGCCGGGCTGCGGGTCGTCGGGGGCGCCGTGCTGGTCGCCCCACTCGGCGTCCGCTGAGCTGGTCAGCCCGAGCTCGCCGTAGGGCTCGCCGTTGCGCGCGTTGGCGGGCGCCCGGGTCTGGTCGGCCCCGTCGGCCCTGGACAGGTCGTAGAGGAACTGGCGTACGGCGGGGGCCGACGCGCGCCAGACCGTGGAGGCACCGAACTGGTTGAACGGCACGAGGTAGGAGTTGAACTCGCCGATCCAGTCGATGAGCCGGTCGCTCTTGCTGTTGGCGATCAGCACGTCGCGCCCTGCGCCGCCGAAGGCGTAGTCGGCGTTGCCGTCCCCGTCCACCTTGTTGTTCGAGCCGTTGGTGGTGGTCTTGTCGTCGTCGACGTCGAGCAGGTCGTGGCCCCAGCCGCCGTACAGGTGGTCGACGCCGGTCCCGCCGGACATCCAGTCGTTGCCGCCGTCACCGAACAGTGCGTCGTCACCGTCGTTGCCGGTCTCGTCGGCGGTGGTCAGGAACGGCAGGCAGCCCGTCGTGCTGCCGGTCGGGCAGACCTTGACCAGGCGCATGGGGTCGTTCTCGTTGTAGAGCAGGAACTCCTCGGGGTCGCGCACGCCGAACTGCAGCAGGTTCGCGGTCTTGTAGTACTGCCCGAGCGTCGTCCAGGGGTCGAGCGTGTAGTACGCCGCCAGGGCCTCCCCGCCGGAGATCGCGTCGTCGCCCTCACCGCCGTGCACGAAGTCGTTGCCCAGGCCGCCGTAGAGGACGTCGTTCCAGCCCACGTAGAAGGGCTCGAGGTCGACCGCCTTGAGCAGCGTGCCCCGGACGTTGATGGTCGCGTTGTGATGCGGGCCGTTGCCGCTGATGGACCCCGGGACGGTCGCGGTGTCGAGGTAGTTCAGCTGTTCCGTCGACCCGTTGCGACTGGTCAGCACCAAGCCGTCGTCGCCGACGATGCCGTCCTGGCCGGCGCCGCCGGAGATCCAGTCCTGGCCGGCCTCGCCGTAGAGGTCGTCGTCCTGGCCGTCGCCGTACAGCGCGTCGTCACCGCTCATGCCGTGGATGACGTCGTCGCCGCCCTCGCCGTGCAGGAAGTCACCGCCGCCGATGTTGGTGCAGGTGCCCTGCTCCAGGGTCGGCGCGGCCCGGTCGGTGCGGACCAGGGAGTACTTCCCGCAGTCACCGGTGGGCGTGTAGTCCAGGAGCTCGACGGTCCGCGGGGTCACCTTGCTGGAGCCTGTGTCGTAGGTGAAGGACAGGAAGCCCGAGCTGACGGATCGGACCATCTTGAAGATGTTGCCGTTGTCTCCGAGGATCACGTCCGCGTCGTTGGCGTGGCCGGCCGTCGACACGTCGCCGGCGCTGTTCCGGCCGGCCTGCGTGCCGTCCCCGCCGTAGATCGTGTCGCTCCTGTCGGGGCGCATCGCCCGGCTGCTCAGGCCGAACAGGCTCGAGCTGCCGCCGATCAGGTCGTCCTGACCCAGGCCGCCGTGGATGGTGTCGCTGCCGCCGTTGCCCTCGATGTAGTCGTTGCCGTTGCCGCCGTTGAGCGAGTCGTCGCCCAGCTCGCCGAAGATGACGTCGTCGCCGTCCTCGCCGGTGATCGTGTCCGCGCCGTACAGGGCTGGCGAGGTGTCGATCGCGTGGTCGAGGAGCGTGATCGACCGGGTCTCGACGCCCGAGGGGTTGGCGCTGGCCTGCCCCACGGTGCTCCCGGAGTAGTACGTCCCGGTCGCCTGGTCGAGCAGGAACAGGCGGGTCCCGACGAGGACTCGCACCAAGGTGGTGATCGTGCTCCCCGTGCGCAGCACGACCGCGTTGTCGCCGACGGCCACATCGTTGCCGGTGCCGCCAACGATGAAGTCTCCGGTGTCGCTCCCACCGCTGACGTTGTGACCACCGATGAGGTCGTCGTCACCGGTCCCGCCCCACATCTCGTCGCGGCCCTGCTGCCCCAGCATGACGTCTGCGCCGTTGCCCCCGAGCATGACGTCACCGCCACCGTTGGCGTCGGTGGTGTCGACCGAGACGAACGCGAACGGGTGCGTGGCCTGGGCCAGCGGCAGCAGGCTGGTGTCCACGAAGGTCGAGGGGGTCAGCGCGCCCACCCAGCCGTAGTCACCGAAGAGCAGGTCGTTCCCGTCGTCACCGAGGACGGCGTCCGCTCCGTCGCCGCCGAGCACGATGTCGTTGCCGGACCCGCCGGCCAGCCTGGTGTCGCCGGTGCCGATGCCGGTCGCAGCGGTCCGCAGCACGTCGATGGTCGTGAAGGACCCGTCACCGGTCGTGGCGGCGCCGGTGCGCGGGTCGGCCAGGTGCCAGGGGACCGGTGCGCCGCCAAGCACGATGTCGTAGCCCGTCGACCCCGCCGGGCGCAGGTAGTAGACCCGGCCACTGTCGCCGAAGACCAGGTCGTCGCCGGCGCCGCCGACCAGGGTGTCCGCGCCCTCGTCGCCGAAGAGCACCAGGGGCTGCGTCGCCGTCGCGTCGGCGACCACCGTGTCGTTGCCGTGCTGTCCGTGCACCACGAGCCGTGCGGCCCCGGCGGTGGGCAGGTTGGCCCCGATCGTCACGGTGTCGTGACCCTCACCGGTCCACACCGTGGTGAGCGTCGCGCCGTACGGCGAGGTGGGGAGCGCACCGCCGCGAACCGAGGCGATCCGACCGTCGTTGCCGCCCCGACCGAGGAAGACCGAGACGCCGTGGCCGAACAGGCCCGAGTCGACCTGCCGCGTCCAGTAGCCCTGACCGGCCAGGTCACCGGCAGTGCTGGTGTAGGTGATCGTGGCCGGGGCGACGCCGGTGATCGAGCTGTCGGTGATCGTGAAACCGCGGTCGGGGTCGGTGTCGAACCGGTCGCTGACCGCGAGCGTGTTGCTGCCCGCGCCGGTGTCGATGTCCAGGGCGCCGGCGACCAGGTCGAGCGAGCCGACGTACGTCGTGTCGTCGATCGTCAGCGGCTTGTGCAGGAGGACCGCGAACAGGGCCTCGACGTCGCGGGTGGTCGCCGCGGACGTCAGCGCAGCGAGGAGCCGGCTCAGGTCGACCGCGTTGAGGACGCCGTTCAGGTTGCCCAGGTTGGCGGCGTCCGAGACGAACACCAGGTCGTCGCCGCCGCCCGTGTTGACGTGGGTGCGGGCCGACGTGCCCCGGACGTTGACCCCGTCGTTGCCGGCACCCAGCTGGAGCGTCAGGTCCTCCAGCCCGTCGTAGCTCACTCCGTCGGGTCGGGCCAGGTCGGTCATCGTCGACGAGAGCGTGGTGATGCTTCCGGCGAGCTCGCCGGTGAAGCCGATGAGGTAGGTGCTGCCGTCCTGCCAGACGTAGACGCTCTGGGCGCAACGGCTGTTCTGCTCCGGCGTGCTGTTCCCGGCGGTGTTCGGCGGCAGACCGCAGGTGTCCCCTGGGAACAGCAGGGTCTGCAGGGTGGCCCGCAGGTCGTCGGCGGTGATGCCCGCCGCCAGCACGCCGGTGCTGAGCCCGTTGACGGTGATGGTGAAGGCGCCGGTGCCGTGCACCGTGACGGAGTAGATGCGGTCGAGGCCGACGCGGCCGACCATGTCGAGGCCGGTGACGGTGCCGGCGGTGACCGTGGCGAGCTGGTCGTCACGCTCCGCGCTGTCGTCGAGAGTGGCGGTGTCGTTCCCGGCGCCGCCGGAGAGGACCAGCAGCGAGCCCAGGTCGTCGAGCAGGCCCGCGTTGCCGACGACGAACGCGTCGTTGCCCGCGTCGCCGCTGATGCGGGTGGCACCGCCGATCGTGGTCACGGTGAACACGTCGTCGCCCGCGCCGCCGGTGATCTCGGTGCGACCGCGGTGGGTGCTGAGGACGGTGAAGGTGTCGAGGCCCTTGCCGAGGTGGACGACAAGGCGCTCGAGGTCGCCGTAGGTGACTCCACCGGCGATCGTCTTGCCGCCGATCACGCGGTCGCCGCCCAGGCCGAGACCCGTCACCGTGCCGATGCCGGTGATGCCGTCGACCACGGCCGTCGGGCCGTAGGTGAGCGTGCCGGTCTCGGCCGCGACGTCGTTGCCGTTGTCGAGGATCAGGGTGTCGACCTGCTTGCCCTCGATGACGTCGAAGGCCGGGGTGGGCGTCGTCACCAGCGCCTGCGAGCTCTCGCCGGGCAGCATGTACGGCGGCGGGATCGTGTAGGCGGCGTTCGGGTTCTCCCCACCGAAGACCGACAGCGGGCCCTGGACCTGGTTGATCCGGCTGATCGAGGTCGGGGCGAAGGCCTGGTAGTCGCTGCCGTCGACGTAGTCGTCATTCGCCGCGCGGACCATGACGGTCCGGGCGACGCTCCAGTTGGAGCCGTCGAAGACCAGGTCGACGCTGGTGTGCCAGGTGGCGCCCCCGTCGACGCTCACCTCGACCTGGACGTCGTTGCGGATCGTGTCGCCGTTGCGGGTCCCCGTCGGCTTCGCCGTCGCGTGCACCGTCACCGTGCACGCGCCGGTCACACCTGCGCACGGGTTGGAGCCGAGCACGACCTGGTAGCTGTCGGTGTCACCTGCCTCGACGACGTGGGTGCCGCCGTCGGTCTCGATGACCCGGACCGTCGGGGTGTCGTTGTCGTCGACGAGCACGCTGGCCGGCGCGATGACCAGGCCGGTCGTGTAGCCCGCGCTGTCGCCGCTCAGGACCGCGTGCGTGATGGTGTCGTACGTCGAGCCCTCGACCGCAGTGTCGTCGAAGCCCTGCACGTAGATGGTCACCGGGGTGTTGGCGGCCGTGAAGGTCACGTCGACGAACGTGCTCCAGGTGGTGCCGTCGAGGCCCACCCGGGTCTGCGGACCCGCGGTCACACGGACCGTGACCGGGCCGGCGGGCGCCTTGGCGAGGTCCAGCGTGTACGACGAGGTGGCTCCACCCTCGGCGACGCGGACCGGTGCGGCGGCGATCACGGTCACTGCGGGGCGGTCGTTGTCGATGAGGCGCACCACCGCATTCGGCAGCACCAGACCGTCGTACTCCCGGTTGCCGCCGTCCTGCACGACCAGGTGCTGGAGGACGACGAAGCGGTCGCTCTCCTCCGCGAGGTCGTCGATCGCCTTGACCCAGACCTCGCGCTCCATGTGCGAGCCGTCGAACGTCGCGGTGGCGGAGGCCGCCCAGGTGGCGCCGTGGTCGAAGGACACCAGGACCGTGCGGATCCGTGCGTCCTCGTCGTCGGGTGAAAGCAGCGGGGCCGAGACGGTGATCCGGACGGCGCTCGAGGGCGTCCGGGTCAGCTTGACCGTGTAGATGTCGTAGGCGCCGCCTGCCTCGCGGACGATCGTGCCGGTGCCCGTGGGCGTCATGACGACGGCCGCGGTGTCGTTGTCGGTGATCTCGGCACCGACGCCGTCGACCGGGATGCCGGTCCAGTTGCCCAGGGTGCTCTCGACGCTGTGCTCGATGATGCCGCTGTGGCCCTGCAGGTCGTCCGCCACCGCGATCGGGGCCGCGGCGCCGACCAGGATCATGTCGCTGCCCAGGCCACCGAAGATGCGGGTCTGCACGGTCGGGCTGGTCGAGACCACCACGAACAGGTCGTCGCCCTCGGCGCCGTCGACGTCGACCTTCTCGATGCCGACGAAGGAGACGAACCGGCCGGCGCCCCAGAGGCCGTCCTTGCTGATCACGAAGATGTCGTCGGCCTCGGTGCCGATCAGGACGAGCGTGTCGAAGCCGTCGCCGCCGTCGACCGCGACCGGGGCGTTCATGACGTAGGAGACGAGGTCCGCGCCGGAGCCGGTGCTGACCTCGCTGACCGCGTCGCTGGTCGGGTCCGTCTCGAGCAGGAAGGTGCGGATGACGAAGGTGTCGTCGCCGGCCTCGCCGTTGAGCTGAAGGGCGGCTCGGTTGCGCAGGATGCTGAACAGGTCGTTGCCGGCGCCGCCGTTGATCGTGGTGGAGTGGCTGACGCCGTTCGTCAGCTGGCCCCGCGTGGTGTCGGTGAGGGCTGCCCCGAACTCGGCGTCGAAGTGGACCGTGTCGCCGTACATCTGGCCCACGAAGAAGCTGTCGTCGCCGGTGCCGCCGTTGATCACGGTGGTCGTCGAGTTGTCGTCGAGGGCGAAGACGTCGTTGCCCGCGAGGCCGTTGACCGCGAGACCCGCGTTCACGAGGTTGTCGTAGGTGATCAGCTCAGCCCCGACGAAGCTCTTCTGGATGCCGGACGCCGTCACTGGGCCGTTGAGGGCGGCGACGACGCCGGAGCGGAGCAGGAAGGCATCGGCTGCCTCGGTGCCGTTCACGTTGAGGACGTTGGTCGCGCCGTCGTCCGTGCCGTCAGCCACCACGATGCGGGAGTCGCCGGTGCTCCACAGCGAGACGGTGTAGGTGTCTGAGCCCGCGCCACCGACGAGAGTGAGGGCGTTGGTGGTGCCACGGGTCGCGCCGCCGGCCAGGCCGTTGGTCGTTCCGGGCGGGTCGAGGATCGCATTGACCGAGATGCTGTCCGCACCGGCCTCGCCGTTGATCACGGTCGGTCCGGAGGTCGTCTCGACGGTGAGGACGTCGTCTCCTGCGCCGGCGTCGACGGTGGTGAGACCGGAGGTGCCCGTCTGTGTCGAGTCGACGTCGAGGAGGTCGTCACCGGAGCCGAGGCCCAGGACGAAGCTCTCGAAGGTGTCGTAGTCGATGTAGCCGCTGCTCATCGTCGCGAGCGTGATGCTCGGGGTGCCGGACGCGGCCACCAGACCGGAACCGTCGACGCTCACCGCCGGGGGTGCACCGGTGAAGGCTCCGACCCACCGGATCAGGTAGGTGATCCCGTGGCCGCGGGTCACCGGCGAGCGGGTGACGGTGACGAGGTTACCGCCGAGAGCCGCGTTGATGGCTTCCTGGACGGCCTTGGCCTTCGCGTCGAACGCGATGGCTGCCGTGGTCTTCCCGCCAATGGTGATCGTGAAGTCACCGCCGGCCGCATTGGCCACCGTGACCGACCAGGCGGGCTTGGCGGAAGTGTGCAGGCCGTCGATCGTCATGCCGAGGCCCGCGACACGGCCGTCCGTGACGTAGCCGATGTCGCCGGTGGTGTCACCCGTGTCGTCGAGTCGCACTGCGTCGGTGCCGGCACCGCCGCTGAGCTTGAGGTAGGCGGCGATCAGGTCCAGCGTGCCACCGAGGCTCGGCGCAGCGCTGCCGACCAGGAACGAGTCGTTGCCGAGGTCGCCGGACGCCTCCGTCGGCGCGTGCAGCGCCAGGATCCGGATGACGTCGGCGCCGTTGTCCCCGTGGACGGTGAGGGCGGCGTGCGTGTCACGGATGGTGATCGCTGTCGGCGTCGTCGCCGCCGTTGATCGCCGTCACGCCGTGCGCGTCCGCCAGGGTGATGGTGTCGCCGCCGGTGCCGCCGTTCAAAGTGGTGGTCGCATGCGTGTCGGTGACCGTGATCGTGTCGGCACCGTCGTCGCCGTGGACGGTCAGGTCGCCGAACGAGTCGGTGACGTTCACCGTGTCGTCGCCGCCGTCACCGTGCACCGTGGTGGGGCCGTGGGTGGTGGCCACGTTGACGGTGTCGTTCCCCCCGTTGCCGTTGACCGTGGTGGGCCCGTTGTCGTCGTTGATGTTGATCGTGTCGTTGCCGAGGTTGCCGTTCACGGTCGTGGTGGTGCTGCTGGAGGTGGAGTCGACGTCGAACGTGTCCGCGCCGGTGCCCAGGGTGACCGTGAGCACCTCGAGCTGGCTGTAGACGAGGCCGGTCGTAGGCAGGCCGAGCCCGGAGAGCAGGGTGCCGGTCAGGTGTCCGTCCGTGTCCCCGCTGCCGTCACCCGAGTCGTCGACCGTCACCGTGTCGGTGCCGGAGCCGCCGCGGACGGTGAGAGCGGCGTCGATGTCGTCGACCACGCCACCGGTGTTGTTCGTTCCGTTGGCCAGGCTGCCGACCGCGATCAGGTCGTTGTCGTCCCCGGCGTCCAGCACGGTGTTGGCGCTCAGGCCGCGCAGGTTGAACACGTCGGCACCCGCGAGCCCGTTGAGCGTGAACAGGTCGGTGTCCGCGGCGCCGGAACCCACCAGGCGGAGCAGACTCGATCCGCCCTGCCAGGACACGGTGGTCAGCGGCACGGCGCCACCAGGGGGCGTCGGGTACTCCAGAGTGTCACCGCCGGCTACGCGGGCCAGGCTGAACACCTGCGCGGCGGTCCCGCCCGAGAGCCCGGCGACGTCGTCGCCGGTGGTGAGGTTGAGCACGATCGTGTCGGCCTCGTTGCTGCTGGTCAGCTCGGTCAGGCCCAGGGTGAGCTCCTGCAGACCCGCCGCGCCCAGGTTGCCGCTCACGGTGATGGTGTCGCCACCCTGGTTGGCCTGGAGCACGACCTTCTCGAAGGCCGTCAGGTTGAGGGCGCCGCTTCCGGCGGGTCCGGCGTAGGTCATCGAGAGCGTGTTTCCGGCGACCGAGATCCCGAAGCCGTCCGCGCCGGTGGTGCCGATGATCTCGTACGTGTCGACCCCATCACCGGCCTGCGGCGACTCGCCGAACACGTCGGCGATCTGGGCGACGAAGGTGTCGTCGTTCGCGCCGCCGTCGAGCTGGTCGATGCCGCCACGGCCCTCGAGGTAGTCGTTGCCGGAGCCACCGTTGAGGATGTCGGCGCCGCTGCCGCCGACGAGCATGTCCGCGCCGCCGTTGCCGTTGAAGGTGACGCTGCCCGTGCCGTTGCTGATCAGGGTGTCGCTGTCGTCCCCACCGGAGATGGTGACCGGGACGGACCCGTTGACCAACGTGAACCTGTCGTCGTCGCCGCCGAACTCACCGGTGACGGCGGTGACACCCTTGTAGACCCTGGAGCGCCCGAACGCGGTGACCTGGATCGTCTTCGTCCCGTCGGTCGCCGTCCCCAGCTCGACGATCTGGTAGTCCTCGGCGGTGGCGGTCGGCGAGACGACGCGCAAGGTGCCGCGGGAGCCGACGTTGAGGAGCAGGATCCCGCTCTGCAGCTCCGCGAGCTTCGGGTCGTTCTCGGGGAAGATCGTGCCAGGGAGCCGGATCGTCGCGACCTTGATGGTGGCGCAGACGTCGCCGAAGAGCAGGTCGACGCAGCCGCGCACCTTCACGTCCAGGAAGCTCGCGACGGCCGGGTTGCCACTGAGCGAGCCACCCACGATCACGCTGATGTCCACGCCCAGGCAGATGCCGAAGGCGCACGCCTCGCCACGGCCCGACAGCTCGAAGCCGAAGTTGAGGCTGCCGCCGTTGGCCACACCGCAGTCGTGGATCGACGTGTCGTCGGCGTTGCAGACCGTCGTCCGGTCGGCGCGCACGTTGAGCATGTAGATGTGCAGCCCGATGCTGGCGCCGATGTGCACGACGTCAGGACCGATCTGGAAGCCGGCGGAGAAGCGCAGGTCGAACGTTCCGTCCGAGTGGATGGAGCCGGACCCGGAGATGTTCACGGGGCCGAACCGACCGGACGCGCTGACCGTGACATCCCAGGCGTTGTTGGCGACGGTGACCTCGAGGTGCCCGGTGACGGTGAAGATGCCCAGAACGGAGAGCCTGCCGTCCAGGGTCAGGTGGAAACGCTTGTCGGGGCCGTAGGTCTTGACGTGCAGCGATCCGCTGACGTCGAGGTGGAACAGCGACGTCACGTCGAGGTCGAGGGACACCGCGATGTCGAGAATGAGGCCTTGCGGGTTGATCTCGACGAAGCCGCTCGAGTCGAAGTCGAGTCCGGCACCGGCGATGCCGATGCTGAAGTGCAGGTTGAAGACCAGCTGGAAGACGTCTCCGCTGATCCGGACGCCGGCCAGGCCGCTCGCCTGGGCGAACCCGAGGAAGTCGAAGCTGCCGTCGATCAGCACCACCACGTAGGCGCCCGGGCTGCCCGAGGTGGTGATCGTCCCGCTTGCGTTGTGCAGCAGGTTGAACACAGTGGTGCGTGCCGAGGTCGGGTGCCGTGCCGCCGATCTTGTAGCAGTAGACGGTCGTCGCCGCACCCTCGGGCTGCGGGTGCAGGCCGAGAGCCGGTCGAGCAGGTCCTGGGCGAGCGGCTCACGGCGGCCTGGTCGGACAGGAAGTCGTAGCAGCCGGCCGGGGATCTCCACCTGCTGGAGCACGCCGGTGCTGTGGAAAGGATTCGGGCGGACGCGTTCACGCTGATGCCCTGACGTTGAGCGAGAAGTCGACGTCGAGGTCGGCCGCGATGCCCTGGCCGTTGATGATCAGCACGCCGAGCGCGCCGATCTCGAGGATCGGGGAGACCCCGCTGCCGTGGTTCCCCGAGACGTTGCCGGCGATCGGGTTGGGGATCTTGTTCGGGCCGACCAGCAGCTGGGCGTCAGCGAGGAGCTTGAGGCCCTGGTCGTCCGCCTCGAGGTAGAAGACACCGAGTGCTTGCACGAAGTCGACGATGTTGAGCACGCCGGCGAGGTACACCGAGATGAACGTGGTATCGAAGTCGATGAGGATCGGGTTCGAGGGGTCGCCGGTGTCCAGGGCCAGCCCGGGCAGGTCGTCGCAGTTCGGGTCCGCGTCCGTCGACGGCCTCTCCTCCGCGCAAGAGCTCGTCGAGGCGCCGGCGGCCTCGGAGGCTTCCTGCACGCCGTCCGGGTCGTACTTGAACGTGCGCTTGAAGTCGATGCCCCCGGCCGCGCTGTTCTGCCCGAGGGCCAGCCCGAGGTTGACCTAGATCGCAAGGGTGCCGAGCGCCGTGATGCCGGGGACACCGATCAGGCCGAAGCTGTCGACGACGATGTTGGTCGCGACGAACACGCCGGCCGTGACGTCCGTGGCGCTGGGAGTCTTGACTCCCACGAAGATGCCGAAGTCGAGGTCGTTGATCAGCAGGCCGATGGCGTTCGGGTTCTGGACATCTCGCATCGACGGTGAGGCTCGGGTGGCATCGTTGCCGTCCGCGTCGACCCAGTGCACGCTGCCGTCGGTGTTGAGCTCCACGCCAGCCTTGTCGGGGCATAGCCGACGAAGCCCAGCAGGTTCGACCCGCCGATGGTCATGGTGACGACGTTGTGACCACCGTGTGTCCGGAGTCGGCCAGCGTGGCGTCGACCGCCTTGCCGAGGTTGAACGCGAGGCTGCCGCTGAGCGCGAGGACCCCGAACACTTCACGTTGAACTGACCGCTTGCCCGGATGAGCGCGGAGTCGAACGTGAACGGTACGACGACCGGGTCACCGCCGAAGCTTCTCGGGAGCCCGCCACCTTCACCGCGAACTGGTCGTCCGGGTTGTCGGTGTTCCACTGGGCGAAGTCGACGACGGGTAGCAGGGGCAGGCCGTACAGCGTGGGCGTCGAGATGTTGAGCTGCAACGATCAGGTTCTTCGCCGTGGCGACCAGCCCGTCGATACCGACCAGGGCGACCTTGGCCGCGCTGGCCTTGAAGGCGACGTAGCGCGTCGGGTCGATGGGGTTGAGGGGGGTCATCAGCGCGAGGGCGAAGTCCACGTCGTCGAGGACCAGGCCCACGGCGTCGTGGTTGACCTCGGCGTCGATGATCTGGCCGTCGCTGTCGCGGTCGATCTCACCGTCGCCGTCCGCGTCCACCCAGTCCGGGCCGTTGAGGCCGACGAAGGCATGCACGTCCTGGGCGCCGATCGTCATGAACCGGGTCTCTTTGCGCGCGAGGCCGACGTAGTCGGTGATGACCCCGAGGTGGGCGGCCTCCGCGGCGGCCTGGATCAGGCTGGTGTCGACGATGCCGTCGGTCAGTGGCATGTCGCGGACGGCGCCGTACTCGAAGTAGAAACCGCCGGACAGGTAGACAAAACTTGGAGATCTGCAGGAAGAACTTGTTGACGCCACCTCCGATGAGGTAGCCGTCGTAGTCGATGTAGACCGACGGGTTGTCGCCGCCGGTGGGGACCTCGATGCCCGCGGGCGTCGGGTTCTCGACCGCCTCGGTGGCCGAGTCGTCGTCGCCGTCGGGGTCGGGGAAGCTTGGCGGCCCAGTCGATCGAGGGACCACCTGGTGACGTGGCGGTCGACCACTTGCTGCAGACGTTGACGCTGACGTCACCGTCGAACGCCTTCAGGGTGATGTCGGGGACGCCGACCAACATGAGTCCTTGCTCGATGTAGACCCTGGATGGCGTAGAAGGTGGGCACCTGCTCACCCATGGTCCGGGTGAACAGACCGCGGACGAAGCTGGCCATCACGAAGCCGAGGTTGAGCCCGCCGGCCAGGAAGCCGATCGCGCCGTCACCGAGCTCGGCCTCCTGGAGGACCTCGTCCGTGCCCATGTCGAAGCCACCGGGGTTGTAGCCGATGAAGACGCTGGCGTTGTAGACGCCGATCTTCATCGTCTCGACCTCCACCCCGGTCAGGGTGCGGCAGTCCGCGCTGAGCTCCGTGCCTTCCAGCGTCGCCGCGGTGGCCGCGGCGGCGGCTGGCCGCAGGTGCCGGCGTCCGGCCCGGTCAGGACGAGACCGGTCTCGACCGTGACCGTCTCGATCGCCCCCTTCTCGAAGGCGAAGCCACCGGAGACGTGCACGAAGTCGATGATGCTGATCGCGATCCGCTGGGCCTCGACCCCGATGATCGGGTCGTCGAAGTCGATCGTGATCGGGAGCGTTGCCGGTGCCGGTGGGGACCTGCAGCCCCGCGGGCTCGCCCGTTGACGCCGGCAAGCTGGGCGACCAGTCGATCCAGGCCTTCTCGGCCACGCCGGAGCTGGCTGCCACCCCGGTTGAGCGACAGCCCGGCGCCCTCGACCGGAACACCAGGTCGTCCGGCAGCCCGACTGGCGTCAGCAGATCGATCGTGCCCGCACGGCGAAGAAGCTCGGCAGCGAGGGTGCGAGGTCGCGCAGGCGATCGGCGCGACCTTGGCGAGCACCAGCCCGAGGTTGATGCCGTTGGCCAGCAGCCCGATGGCCTCGGCGGTCAGATCCCCTTCGTCGAGCATGCCGTCCGTGCCGGGGTCGAAGGACGTGCCGTTCGTGTCCGGGGCGTTGGGGTTGTAACCGATGAACATCGACGCGTTCGAGATGCCGATCATCGTCATGATGACCGGGACGTCCCAGATCGGCGCAGGTGGCGGTGTCCTTGCCGATGCGGTTCGTCGAGTCCTCCGCGGAGCCGCCGTGGAGCCGCGTACGCCGCGACGCTACCGGGCCGGGAGGCCGGCGGTGGGGATGTCGACGAGTTTGCGGCCGCCCTGCTGGAACGAGAACCCGCCCTGCACGTACACGAAGTCGGCGATCGCCAGGGTCACCTTGGTCGCGGAGATCCCGAGATCGGGTCGTCGATGTCGATGTAGACCGGGTCGTTGTCGAGGCCGGTCGCCACGGCGAGACCGGCGGGCATCGGGCCCTCGACGACAGGGGTCGTGACCGGGTCGTCGGCCCCGTCGGGGTCAGGGAAGCTCGAGGCCCAGTCGACGACGGCCTTGGTCGGTCGGGTGCGGCGTTGACGGCACCGCCGGGGTTGAACGTGAGCGGCGACCCCCTCGAGCTCCAGCTTGAGCTCCGCCGGTAGTCCGATCGGCGCCAGGACGCCGACGGTCGCCTTGAGGGCCACGAAGTGCGGGACTGGTCCATCCAGCCTTGTGCCGGGTTCTTGTCGAGTCACGAAGGCCAGTCCGATGTGATCTCGCTGGCAAGGAGACCCATCGCGGCGTTGGAGAGGTCCCCCTCGCCGAGGACCAAGTCGTCGCCGGTCGCGAACGAGGTACCGGGTGCCGGTGGCGTCGGGTTGTAGCCCATGAACACGAAGCGTGCGTGATGCCGAGCAGCCTGGTCACGACCGGCAGGTTCCAGATGGTGGAGCCGTTCGAGGTGGCCCTCGTCGACCATCCGTCGGGTCCGTCGCCGTCGCGCGGGCCGCCGTTGACCTGGCCTGCGAGGCCGAGCCGCCGACACCGAGTCCGGCGGTGTTCACGTCGACGTTCTCGCGGCTGCCCACCTCGAAGGCGAAGCCGCCCGAGATGAAGACGAAGTCGGAGATCGCGAATTTCACCTTGTGGGCCGAGATCCCGACGATCGGGTCCTCGAAGTCGATGTAGACCGGCTCGTCCTCGGCACCGGTCGGCACCTCGATGCCGGCGGGCACCGGGTCCTCGAAGCTTGTCGCGGTGCCGGGTCGTCCGCGCCGTCCGGGTCGGGGAAGCTCGCGGCCCAGTTCACCCACAGGCCGGAGCCGACGGTGGCGCCGTAGTGACCGCCGCGGTTGAGCGAGAGGCGGACCTCCTCGAACCGCAGCACGAACTCGGCGGGGAGGCCCACCGGCGTGAGCAGGGCGATGTCGGCCTTCATCGCGAAGAACCGCGGCATGTTGGCCGTCCAGCCGCCGGTCGACTGTCGACGCTGGCGAAGACCAGCCCGATGTCGATGTTGTTGGCGAGGAAGCCGACGGCGTCCGGTGCAGGTCGTCCTCGTCGAGGATCTCGTCGTCCCGGTGTTGAACGACGTCCCGTCGGTGCCCTCCGCTTCGGGTTGTAGCCGACGAAGATCGAGGCGTGCGAGATGCCGAACAGCGTCGTGGCGACCGGCACGTTCCAGATCGTCGAGCCGTCGGCCGTCGTGCTAGCGTGCCCGGGTCGCTCGCCCTCGCTGCCGTGGTGCCCCGGATGGCGGTCGCGAGCGCGGCGGTGAGACCTCGGGTGTCGACGTCGACCTTCTCGAGTCCGCCCAGCTGGAGCGAGAAGCCGCCGGTGATGTAGACGAAGTCGGAGATCGCCAGGGTCACCCGTTCGGCGCTGATCCCGAAGACCGGGTCGTCGAAGTCGATGAGCACCGGGGTGTCGTCGTCGCCGGTCGGCACCTCGAGGCCCGGGTCGTCGTCCGGGAAGCTGGCCTCCCAGTCGACCCAGGCCCGCGACTTCAGCACCGGGACGCCGGCTGCGGGCCCTTCCGCAGCACGGCCGCCCGGTTCACCGAGAGCGTGATGCCCTGGAAGTCCAGGACGAACTCGTCCGGCAGGCCGACCGGCAGCAGCTGCGCATGGTCGCCTTGAGGGAAAGGAAGGCCGGCAGCTTCCAGCCGGGGACCGGGTCGCCGTCCGGGGTGGCGATGACCAGGCCGACGTTGATGCCGGTGGCGAGGAGCCCGACCGCGTCCTCGTCGAGGTCGTCCTGCTGGAACACGTCGTCCGGCCCGAGGTCGAACCCGCCGGCGTTGTAACCGACGAAGACCGCTGCGTTCGCGATGCCCAGCAGGAACGTGGTGACCGGGACGTTGTAGATGATGCTGCCGTCGTCGTTCGAGGCCAGGCTGCCGTCGTCCGTGTCTTCTTCGACCGGCTCTCCGGGGACTGCGCCCGCGAGGTTGCCCTGGTCGGTGGAGCTGAGGCCGTCCGTGTGGACGTCGACGGCGGCGTGGCCGCCGGTGGTGAAGCTGAAGCCGCCCGAGATGTGCACGAAGCCGGAGATGCTGAGGACCACGACGTCCGCGCTGACCCCGATGACGGAGTCGGTGGAGTCGAGGACGACCGCCGGTGGGCTTGTCCCGCCGATGAACACGTGGTAGCCGGCCGGGGTCGGGTTGTCCGAGCCGTCGGTCGGGTTGTCGGACGGGTTCGGGTCGGGGAAGGAGCCGACCCAGTCGACGACCGCGGTGGAGGTCGCGCCGAGCCCGGTCTCCAGCGTGGTGCCCAAGTTGGCCTCGAACTCCACGTTCTTGGCCGTGAGCACGAGGTAGTCGTCGATGCCGGTGAGACCGACCTCGGCGACGTAGCCCTTGAGGCCCAGGAAGCGCTTCGAGATCGGCATGCCGCCGAGCGGGGTCAGCATCAGGAAGGTCAGGTTGATGCCACCGGCGAAGAGGCCGAGGGCCCCGGCGGCGAGCTCGGACTGCTGCATGACCTCGTCGGCGTTCGCGTCGTCCCAGCCGAAGCCGGAGCCGATGAAGGCGTTGGCGTTGGTGAAGGCGAACTGCAGCGTCGAGACCTGGAGGTTCCAGAGCTTCGAGTAGTCGGCGCTGCGGCCGACCTCCGTCCCGTTCGTCGGGTCCGGGGTCGCGACCGCGACGTTCGTGATCTGGGACAGCACGCCCGAGGTCGCGTCCAGGCCGGTGTTGAGGTCGACCGAGCCGATGCCGCCCTTGGTCAGGGTGAGCGTGCCGTTGAGGTGCAGCACACCGCCCAGGTCGAGGCTGACCGGTGCGCTGGCCGAGACCTGGCTGCCCGCGAAGGCCAGCGCCTGGTGGTCGCGGGTCCCGTCGCGACCAAGATCGGTGCCCCGCTGAGGTCGAGCCAGGAGCCGTTCTCCGACGTACCGTTCACGGCGACCTGCAGCGAGGCCAGCTGGAGGTCGAGGTCGAGACCGAGCACGTCGCCCAGGTGCGGCGTGGCGATGGTGCCGTCGAAGACGTGCCACGCCTGCGACCCGTCCGTGGCCGTCACGACCGCCAGCGCGAAGCTGGTCAGGGCGCCGATGAACCCGAGCTGCGAGTCGATGAGGTCGACCGTGATGCCGACGAACCCGGAGCCGGACGTGCCGCCGAGCTTCAGGACGTTGGTGACCTTCGCGCCCGGGGTGTCGCCGCCGACGACCGTGAGGTTCTTGGCCTCCCGGGCGAAGTCGTAGTCGCCGGAGACCCGCACGAAGTCGCCGATGGAGACGGTGAGGTCGCCGGTGCCGTCGTCGACCAGCCCGGTCAGCCCGGCGTGGTCGGAGAACCGGTAGGTCTCGGCGGCCGTGAGGGCACCGGTGAGGTTCTCGACGTGCTTGAACTCGAACGTCGGGCCGCCGACGACCTGGTAGCTGCCCTCGTTGATCTTCGTGATCTTCCAGAGGCCGGCAACGTCCGGGGCGACGATCGTGTCGATGCCGCCGAGACCGTCGATCTTGATGGTGTCGGTGCCGGACACTGTGAAGACGGTGCCGCCGATGGAGACCCCGTAGCTGCCGCCGCCGTTGACGACGATGGTGAACACGTCCGCGCCGGTCGTTCCTTCGGCGTCGCCCGTGGAGGCGAGGGCCGTCGGGACGCTCATCGGGAGCGCGCTCGTCAGCGACTGGAGCTCGGCCAGCGACGAGGCGACCGAGCTGGTCACCGAGGTGTCGACCTGGTTCGCCGGGCCGGGGTTCGGGCTGGCGTCCGGCCCGGGGCCCTGGGCCCCAGCAGCGGCCGCGCTCTGGTCGGTGTGCTGGCTCGTGGGCTGGTCGGCACCGTTCGTCCCGCTGCCGGGCTGTGCCGTCGAGCCGGACCCGGTCGTGGCGTCCGCCGGGCCGCTGGTGCCGGTGCCCGTGTCCGTGGCGCCGGACCGGTGGTCTGGCCGGCGTCCTGACCGGCGTCCTCCCGGACCGGGGTCCGTCGCGGGCTCTGTCTGGGCGGCCGGGGCGGTGGGCTCGGGCTCCGGCGTGGGCTCGGCGTACTCGCTGCCGACACCGTGGGACTCACCGGGCGACAGGGCCGGCGACATCAGGCCGGAGCCGTGCGGCAGGCCGAGCGCGTGACCGATCTCGTGGCGTACGACGGTGCCGAGGTCCATCTGCGACCAGCCCCATCCGGCCGCGTCGACATCGACGGTGATGGCACTGCCGGCGGCGTCACCGAGCTGCAGGCCACCGAGGTCGGCGACGGAGAAGGTGAGGCCTCCGAGGTCGGCGGAAGGACGTGCGGCCTGCCAGTCGGCCTTCGCCGCTGCGGCGGCCGCGTCCAGCTGGCCCTGCCCGAGCGCGGCGTCGGGACCGACGGTCTCGGCGGGCGCGGCGGAGGCCTCGAGGTGGTGCTCGGGGATCGACGACGCGAACGCGGAGACGAGGCTGCCGGCGGACCACGAGACGACCATCAGCGCGAGCAGGAGGGCGGAGAACAGGTCCTGCAGGAGGTCGACGGGCGCAGGCAGCACACGAGCGCGGACCGTCGGTCCGCGCTGTGCCCCTGCAGCCTTGTGTGTCAATGCCCCTGAATTCCCCAGCGTCCCGACCGGTCCGCCCCTGGACCGCTCGTCAAGCCAGGTCAGCAAACAGCCACACGCGTTCTGCAATCGTTCTAGAGTCGTTCCGAGCCGTTCCCTCGAGCGGCGGTGCGACCGATGACCAGGCGCGGGACGAGCGGGGGGCGGTGCGGTGGGACGGCTGGTGACGTCGTACCTCGGTGGGTGCGCGGTGCTGCTCGAGGGCTCCTCCGTAGCACTCGGAAGCCGACGGACCGATGCCCTGTTCGCGTACCTCGCCCACACCGGGGTCGCCCACACACGTGAGCACCTGGCCGAGCTGCTGTGGGAGTCCGGCAACCCGACCAGGTCGGCCGGGAACCTGCGTGTGCTGCTGACCAACCTGCGTCGCCAGGTCGGTGACTTCGTCGACATCTCCCGCACCACGGTCACCTTCCACCGCCGCACGGACGACGCCTGGGTCGACAGTGTCGAGTTCATCGAGCTTGCCGAGAAATCCCTTGCTGGACAGGGATCTGAGGACGTGCGCGGCTCGGGCGAGGCGGCCCTCACCGCCCTGCGCAAGGCGGCAGCACTGTGCAAGGGAGAGTTCCTCTCGCACCTCGACCTGAACGGCGCGACGTCCTTCGACGACTGGCTGCGCGACGAGCGCGCACGGGTCCACGACCTCCGCGCCCGCATCCTCTCCCGCCTCGTCGAGCTCGAGCTGGGCACCGGCGAGTTCGCCTCGGCCGCGCAGCACGCCGGCCTGCTCATCCGCGTCGAGCCGTGGCGGGAGGAGGCCCACCAGCTGATGATCCGGGCCCGTCGTGCCACGGGAGACGACACGGCCGCCCTCAAGCACTTCGAGATGTTCGACGCGCAGCACCGCACCGAGTTCGGCGCTCCGGCGAGTCGGGCCACGCGCGACCTGGTGGGGGACCTGCTGCACCATGACGGACCGGTCCGGACCTCCGCGGCACCCGCGGTGGCGGGACCGCGGGAGCAGCGACAACGACAGCCGTGGTCGCGGTTCTCGGCCCGCCGGCCGGAGCTCGGCACGATCATCTCCCGGTACGCCGAGGCGGCTGCCGGTCGCGGCAACGTGGTCGTCGTGCGCGGCGCGTCGGGGACCGGCAAGACCGCCCTCGTACGTCGGGCCGTGAACATCCTCGTGGACAAGGATCCCGCGCTGGTCGTGCTCGGAGGCTCCGGGGAGGACGTGGCCCGGTCAGGCGAGGGCGACCTCCTCGTGGACAACCTGCTGGCGCAACGGGACGGCGAGACCGCCGGGGGATGGCTCGACGGGCCGATGAGCGCGGCGGTCGCCGAGCGGGTCCGGGCCCTGGCGACGTTCGCCAAGCCGGCCGTGGATCGCTCCGGCTCCCCGCTGGCCCGGCTGGTCCACTCGGTGCGTGACCTGGCCCGGCACCAGCCCGTGCTCCTCGTCATCGACGACTTCCAGTGGACCGCGCCCACCACTCGCAACCTGGTGGCCGAGCTCGCCCGCGGCATCCACACCCTGCCGCTCTGCCTGCTCATCGCGTCCCAACCCGGCCGCGGGGCCGGACCCGACCAGGGCGTGGGCAGCGCGAGCTGGTTGCTGGACCGCGTCGGCGAGACCGCGCGGCGGGCCCTCGTGGACCTCGACGAGGTCGAGGGCGGAGACCGCGGGCGACGCTTCGTCGCGGACCTGATGGACACCGAGCGGCACGGGCTGCCGGACCGTCTCGTGGACGAGGTGGAGCGGCTGGGTGCGGGTCACCCTCTTGCGACCGTGGAGCTGCTGCGCGACCTGGTCAGGCGCGGCCAGGTGGCTCCCGACCGCACCGGCAAGCTGATCCTGGTCGGACAGATCGGCTGGCCGACGCTCCCGGACCGGCTGGTGCGACTGCTGGAGGGACAGGTCGCCGACCTGCCCGACGAGCTGGCGTCGCTCCTCGAGGCCGCTGCGGTCCAAGGGCCGGAGTTCGACTTCGGGGTGGTCGCCGCGACGTGCGGTCGGCCGGCGGCGGAGGTCGCCCGCGCGTTCGGCCGCCACCTGGGAGTGCGCGGCCAGGGCGTAGTAGAGCCGGTCCCGGCGGAGGGTGACGGCGGCGGGAGCACCCACCGGTTCCGTCATCCCGTGCTGCGCGAGCACCTGCTCAGCCGGATGGACCCGCACGAGCGCGGCATGCTCGAAACGCTGGTCGCGAGGGCGTCCGGGTAGCCCGAGGGGCCGGCCCGGTGGCTCAGCTGCGGCCGCGGCGCCACACGGTGATCGACTGCCCGCTGGGAGTCGTCGTCCGCACCGCGGGAAGGTTCTTCGTGGTGCCGCGGCTCAGCGTCTGGTGCAGGGCGTACTCCGCCGACGCGAGGTCCTGCTCGAGCTCGGCGACCCGGCGCTGAAGGGCGTCGACGTGGTGCTCGAGGGCCAGGATGCGGCGGACGCCCTCGAGGCCGATGCCGCTGGAGGTCAGCTCGGCGACCTCGCGGAGCAGCTCGATGTCGCGCCACGAGTAGCGCCTGCCGCCACCCCCGGTGCGGCCGGGCCGGACCAGTCCGAGCCGGTCGTAGGTGCGCAGGGTCTGCGGGTGCAGGCCGGTCAGCTGCGGCCGCCACGCTGATGACGTAGACCGGGACCTCGGGCCCGGGCGCTCCCAGGCCGCCGCTGGTCATGGGGTGCTCCCGGGAGGTCTGCTGGCGGCGAACAGGTTGGCGCGGAGGTCGGCGCCGCCGGTCGCGTCACGGAGTGCCTCGACGGCCTCGCGCGCCTTGGCGTCGAGGTGCGCGGGAACCTGCACCTCGACGGTGACGAGCAGGTCACCGGTGTGCCCGTCCTTGCGCTGCACTCCCTTGCCCCGCACGCGGAAGGTGCGTCCGTTGGGGGTGCCGGCCGGGATCTTCAGGGTGACCGGCCCGCCGTTGAGCGTCGGCACCTTGATGTCCGCGCCGAGCGTCGCCTCCGTGAAGCTGACCGGCACGGTCAGCGTGAGGCTGTCGCCCTTGCGGCCGAACAGCTGGTGTGACGACACCTTGACGGTGACGTAGAGATCGCCGGGCGGACCACCGCGCTCGCCGTTGGCCCCCTTGCCCCGGAGCCGGATGCGCTGGCCGTCCTTGACCCCGGCCGGGATGCGGGCGGAGATGGTCCGGTTGGACATGCCGCGACCGGAGCCGTGGCAGGTCGGGCACGGGTCGTCCACGATCAGGCCACGCCCACGACACGTCGGGCAGGTCTCGTTCATCGTGAACGCGCCGCCGACGGACGCAGCACGCATGCCGACGCCCTCGCAGTCCGGGCAGACCCGCGGAAGCGTGCCGGCCTTGGCTCCGGTGCCGGAGCAGTCCGGGCAGGGCGCGTCCGAGCTGAGCCGCAGCGAGACCGTGACGCCCTCGATCGAGTCCGCGAACCCGATCGTCGCCTCGGTCTCGATGTCCGCGCCGCGGCGCGGCTGTGCCGTGCTGCGGGTGCGGCCCCGCCGCCCCCGAACATCCCGCCGAAGACGTCCCCGAAACCGCCACCGCCGCCGCGACCGGTGCCGCCCCCGAAGAGGTCGTTGAGGTCGAACGGCTGGCCTGCGCCGGGTCCTCCGGTGGGGAAGGGGCCGAAGCCGCCGAGACCCGAGCGCAGGTCGTCGTACTGCTTGCGTTTCTCGGCGTCCCCGACCACGTCGTAGGCCTCGGCGATCGCCTTGAAGCGGTCCTCCGCGGCCTGGTCACCCGGGTGGGAGTCGGGGTGGTTCGCGCGGGCGAGCTTGCGGTAGGCCTTCTTGATGTCGGCCGCCGTCGCATCCTTGGCCACGCCGAGGACCTTGTAGAAGTCCTTGTTGGCCCAGTCCGCACTGGTCATCCGTGCACCCCCTCTCCCTTGTCCGGTCTCGTCGTCCTGTGCGGCCTACTGCTGAGCGGCGCTCGGCTCAGGATCCACCACGGTCACCTGCGCCGGGCGTACGACGCGCTCGCCGATCTGGTAGCCGGCAGAGACGATGTTCTGGCACGTCGTCTCGGTGACGTCCGGGGAGTGCGCGTGCATCAGGGCCTCGTGGAACCGCGGGTCGAACGGGTCGCCCGGCGCGCCGAACTTCACCAGCCCGTGTGCCGCGACGATCCGCTCCAGCGAGTCGGCGACGGCCTTGAAGCCGCCCTCGAGCTCGCCGTGCTCACGGGCCCGGTCGAGGTCGTCGAGCACCGGCAGCATCGCCGACAGCACCGAGAAGGTCGCGTTCTGCTTGACCAGCTCGCGGTCCCGGTCGACGCGCCGCTTGTAGTTGACGTACTCCGCCTGGAGCCGCTGCAGGTCCTCGGTCAGCGCCGCGACCTTGGTCTGCGCCGCCGCGAGGTCGGCGACCAGCTCGGTCGGCGAGTCGTCGGCCATCTGCTCACCGGCGTCGCCGGCCTCGTCCGGTGTCGCCCCGGCCGACCGGGGCCTCCGGAGCAGGGGTCTCCTGCTCCGGGGCCTCGGCCTGACGCTCGTCCGGCGGACCGGCCTGCTCGTCGGGGTGGTCGTGGGTCACTTGTTCTCACCCTCGGTCGTCGCCGTCGGTGGTGTCCTCGTCGACGATCTCGGCGTCCACGACGTCGTCGTCGCTGTCACCGGTGCCGGTGGTGCCGCCCGCGGCGGAGGCGTCGGCCTCGCCCGCGGCGTACATCGCGGCACCCATCTTCTGGCTGGACTCGTTGAGCTTGGCCAGCGCGGCGGAGATCTCGGAGCCGGCGCCCTCGTCGGTGTTCTCGAGCGCCTTCTTCAGCGCGTCGAGGTCGGCCTCGACCTCGGTCTTGACCTCGGCCGGGATCTTGTCGCCGTTCTCGCCGAGGAACTTCTCGGTGCTGTAGGCGACGCCCTCGGCCTGGTTGCGGGTCTCGACCGCCTCCTTGCGCTGGCGGTCCTCCTCGGCGTACTGCTCGGCGTCCTTGACCATCTTGTCGATGTCTTCCTTGGACAGCGCCGAGCCGCCGGTGATCGTCATCGACTGCTCGCGGCCGGTGCCGCGGTCCTTGGCGGACACGTGCACGATGCCGTTGGCGTCGATGTCGAAGGTGACCTCGATCTGCGGCACGCCGCGCGGGGCCGGCGGCAGGCCGGTCAGCTCGAAGTTGCCGAGCGGCTGGTTCTGCGGCGGCCATCTGGCGCTCGCCCTGGAACACCTGGATCTGCACGGACGGCTGGTTGTCGTCGGCCGTGGTGAAGACCTCGGAGCGCTTGGTCGGGATCGTGGTGTTGCGCTCGATGAGCCGCGTCATCACGCCGCCCTTGGTCTCGATGCCGAGGCTCAGCGGGGTGACGTCGAGGAGCAGCACGTCCTTGACCTCGCCCTTGAGGACGCCGGCCTGGAGCGCGGCGCCCACGGCGACGACCTCGTCGGGGTTGACGCCCTTGTTGGGCTCCTTGCCGCCGGTGAGCTCCTTGACGACCTCGGCGACGGCGGGCATCCGGGTCGAGCCGCCGACCAGGATCACGTGGTCGATCGCGGAGACGTCGACGCCGGCGTCCTTGATGACCTGCTTGAACGGCGACTTGGTGCGGTCGAGCAGGTCGGAGGTCATCCGCTGGAACTCGGCGCGGCTGATCTTCTCCTCGAAGTGCAGCGGGCCGGACTCGCGAGTGGGTGATGTAGGGCAGGTGGATCGTGGTCTCGCGACGAGGAGGACAGCTCGATCTTGGCCTTCTCGGCGGCCTCCTGGAGGCGCTGGCGGGCGATCTTGTCCGCGCCGAGGTCGACGCCGTTGTTGTCCTTGAACTTCTTGACCATCCACTCGACGAGCCGGGCGTCCCAGTCGTCGCCACCGAGGTGGTTGTCACCGGAGGTGGCCTTGACCTCGACGACGCCGTCGCCGATCTCGAGCAGGGACACGTCGAACGTGCCGCCACCGAGGTCGAAGACCAGGATCGTCTGGTCGGACTCCTTGTCGAGGCCGTAGGCCAGCGCGGCCGCGGTGGGCTCGTTGACGATCCGGCTCACGGTCAGGCCGGCGATCTCGCCGGCCTCCTTGGTGGCCTGGCGCTGCGCGTCGGAGAAGTACGCCGGGACCGTGATCACCGCGTCGGTGACGGTCTCGCCGAGGTAGGCCTCCGCGTCGCGCTTGAGCTTCTGCAGGACGAACGCCGAGATCTGCTGGGAGTTGAACGACTTGTCGTCGATCTGGGTCTTCCAGTCCGTGCCGATGTGGCGCTTGACCGAGCGGATCGTCCGGTCGACGTTGGTGACGGCCTGCCGCTTGGCGACCTCACCGACGAGCACCTCGCCGTTCTTGGCGAAGGCGACGACCGACGGGGTCGTCCGGGCACCCTCGGCGTTCGCGATGACGGTGGGTTCGCCACCTTCGAGGACGGCGACGACGGAGTTCGTCGTACCGAGGTCGATACCGACCGCACGAGCCATGGTGTGTACCTCCAGTTGCGAACCGGCCCGCGCGGGGCCGGCGAGTTGCGGCTGCTTGCTAGGTCTGTGGTGCGGGACCGCCGGAGCTGCCACGCTGCCACCAGTGTGTCAAACAACCTGAGTCGGTTCAACTCAACTCTTGTCAGTTGGCACAACGCAGGCGGAGCACGGACTGTTCCCGGAACCGGAGAAAACAAGCGGCCCCCGCCAGCGCAGTGCCCTGTTCGGCTTTTTAGTGTTGTTCTGGTCGCGTGATGCGCCGGGCTCACGGCGGACGTCAGGTTCGTATCATTGAAGATAGAATCTTCGGAGATACGAAGACATCGGCCGTGGTCTGGCTGTTTCGGACGACGGAAGGCCCCTCGCTCAACATGAGCGAGGGGCCTTCTTCATGCGTCCAGCGCGCGCCGTGAACCCACACCAGAAGCCGAACAGGAACGGGGGCTGTTCGCTACATCGGGGCAGCCTGGCCAGGGTCGGGCCCCGGCTCTGGTCAGAGCTGGAACTTGACCGTCCCCTTGGAGCCGGACACGTTCGCGGACCCGGCGTAGGTGAGGTAGGCGGCGTACCTGCCCCGCTTGACGGTCCGCAGGGTCACGGTCGCGGTGCCCTTGGCGGTCACCGCGGCAGTGAGCGTCTTTCTGGTCGGGCCCGCCAGCGTGAGCGTCACCTTGCCGGCGGGCGAGACTCCCTTGGTGGTCGTCACGGTGAGGGTGAGCGTGACCACCTTGACGACCTTCGCGGTCTTTCCGGTCGCCGTCACCCTGCCCGACACCTTGCTGGTGGCCTTGGTGACGATCACCGACGCCGGGACTGCGGTGGACGGGGCGGTGGCCGTGTCGCCGCTGTAGACGGCAGTGACCGGCCGACTGCCCACGGGCAGGGACGGCAGCACCCAGGTCGCCTTGCCGCCGGAGAGCGCCACGACGCCGTGCGTGAAGCTGACGGTGAACGAGACGGTGCCCGGTGCCGGTCGGTGCCGGCGGCGAGGTGAGCGTGGCAGTCACGGTGCGCCGGGTGCCCGCAGCTGTGGAGGCTGGGTCGACGCGAACGCTGAGGGTCGAAGCGGCCCGTGCGACAGATCCGACCGGGGCCGAAGTCGACGTGAGTGTGGCCCCGTCGCGAGTCGCCGTCGTGGTGTAGGTCAGTGACTTCCCGACCACGGCCGCGTCGAGGGTCAAGGTGGTCGCGGTCTTCCCGGCGAGCGGGGCGCCGTTGGCCCACCACTGGCCGATGACCGGGGCGGTCAGGGATCAGCGAGAACGTGGCCGGCGTCGCGGTCAGGGTCTGCCCGACCGTGGGAGTTCCGGTGATGGTGGGCGGGGTGAGCTCACGGAACGCGGTGACCACCGCGACGGTCTGGTACTGGCTCGTCGCGACCGCTGAGACGGTCTTCCCGGCCAGCTGCCCGGGCTCGATGTTCCAGTCGTCGCCCCAATTGTGCACTGCTCCGTCGGCGGTCACCACAGCCGGCTCCGTGCGGCGAGCCCGCGCTGACGTCGATCACCCGCCCGGCCGGAGTCTGGCCGTCGAAGTCCGGCATGCCCCTCGGAAGGTACCGGGGGTCGCCCCACGCCTTCAGGGTGCCGTCGTCCATGCGGCCAGGGCGTAGCCAAAGCCCGCGGAGACCTCGAGGACCTTGTGGCCGCCGAAGTCCGGAACTCGGTGTGCCATGGTGCGGCTGCACCCACGCCACGACGGTGCCGTCGGCGCGCAGCGCCACGACCCCGGTGGGCGAGGCAGAGACGTCGACCAGACCCGTCAGGCCGCCCGTGCCGTAGGGGTCGCGTAGATGGGCTCGTCACCCCACGTCGCGAGGGTCCCGTCGGTGCGCACGGCGTACCCGGTGTAGCGCTGCAGCGCGATCGCCTTGGCGCGCAGGTCGCTCGGGACCTGACTGATCGCCTCAGTGTCACCCCAGGCCGTCACCTGCCCATCGGCGTGCAGCACGGCCCCGTTGTGGCCGGCCGCATTGCCGTTCACATCGCCGTACCCGAGAGCGATCGTCGTGGCGTCAGAGATCCCGGTCGGTACCTCGCTCACCTCAGCCACGGTGGGGTCACCCCACACACGGACCTCTCCGTCGAGGGTGACCGCGCCGGTCGCGACGTCGTTGGTCGCCACCGACAGCACGGGGCCGGTGAGGTCGTCGGGGACGGGAGCGGGCCACCTTGCCCCAGGTGGAGACCGAGCCGGCGTTGGCCGGCGAGGGCGCCGTGGCGGCCGTGGCGGGGATGGCAGGGATGCCGACCGCTCCGGTGAACAAGGCGCTGACTGCCGTGGCTGCCAACAGGGTGCGGTATCGCATGTGGTCGTCTCCCAGGTAGGCGGAGGCGGACACCTCCCCCAGCTGAGCGCCGCGCACCGCCGGGTGCGGGTGCTCGTTGCGCTGTGTTCACTACCGTGCCGAGCCGATTTGGTGGCGCAATGACCCCGACCTAGTCGTCTGGACACGGCAGGCACGCCCCACGGTCGGCTTCCGCAAGGGCCGTATCGGCCGACGCGAAGACGACCTGAGCTATAGCGCACGCTCAAGATCGAGTGTCCGGGGGCGTGCGACCGTGCCTAGTCGGAGCAGATGTCAGCTGCGGAGTTCGGTGCACCGCGAGGTGCACCATGTACCCCCACTAAAAGCCGAACAGGCCGCAGTGCTGGCAGGGGCCGCTCTCTGCCGACCTCCCGGGCGAGCGTCCCGGTCAGTCGGTGGTCGCGAACGCCGAGTCGAAGGCCGCCTCGGGCGGGTCGAAGGCCAGGCGACCGCACGAACTCCAGCGCCTCGGGCGCCCCGCGCAGCCGGTCCATCCCGGCGTCCTCCCACTCGACCGAGATCGGGCCCGTCGTAGCCGATGGTGTTGAGCATCCGGAAGCAGCGCTCCCAGGGCACGTCGCCGTGACCGGTGGAGACGAAGTCCCAGCCGCGGCGCGGGTCGGCCCACGCCAGGTGCGAGCCGAGCCGGCCGTTGCGGCCGTTGCCGACCTGGAGCTTCGTGTCCTTGCAGTCCACGTGGTAGATCCGGTCCCGGAAGTCCCAGAGGAACGACACCGGGTCGAGGTCCTGCCAGACGAAGTGCGACGGGTCCCAGTTCAGGCCGAACGCCTCCCGGTGGCCGATCGCCTCCAGGGTCCGCACGGTCGTCCAGTAGTCGTAGGCGATCTCGGAGGGGTGCACCTCGTGGGCGAAGCGCACGCCCTCCTCGTCGAAGACGTCGAGGATCGGGTTCCACCGGTCGGCGAAGTCCTGGTAGCCGGCGTCGACCATCGCCTGGGTGGCCGGCGGGAACATCGCGACGTACTTCCAGATCGAGGAGCCGGTGAAGCCGACGACGGTGTCGACGCCGAGCCGGCGGGCGGCGCGGGCGGTCATCTTCATCTCCTCGGCGGCCCGCTGCCGCACCCCCTCGGCGTCGCCGTCACCCCAGATCCGGCTCGGCAGGATGCCGCGGTGGCGTTCGTCGATCGGGTCGTCGCAGACCGCCTGGCCCTTGAGGTGGTTGGAGATCGCCCACACCTTCAGGTCGTACTTCGCGAGCACCTCCTGCTTGGCTGCGAGGTAGGCGTCGTCCTCGACCGGCTGCCAGACGTCGAGGTGGTCGCCCCAGCAGGCGATCTCGAGCCCGTCGTACCCCCAGCCGGAGGCGAGCCGGCAGACCTCCTCGAAGGGCAGGTCGGCCCACTGGCCGGTGAAGAGGGTGATGGGTCGCGTCATCGTCGGTTCCTTTCGGTCGGGTGCTCAGTGTGCGCCGAGCAGGTGTTCGTCGTCTGCCGCTCGTGGGCTGCCAGACCCGGCAGTGCGGAGCTGCGTTCCACCGCGGCGAGCACGCGCTGGACCTGGAGGCCGTCGGCGAACGAGGGCAGCGGCTGCTCGCCTCGGCCGATCGCCGTCACCAGGTCGACCACCTGGTGGGTGAAGCCGTGCTCGTAGCCCAGGCCGTGGCCGGGTGGCCACCAGCTGCCCGACGTACGGGTGCTCGGGCTCGGTGACCAGGATGCGGCGGAAGCCGGCGGTCTCGGCCGGTTCGCTCGGCGTCGAAGAGCTCCAGGACGTTCATGTCCTCGAAGTCGAAGGCGAGGCTGCCCCTTCGAGCCGTTGATCTCGATCCGGATGGCGTTCTTGCGACCGGTGGCGAACCGGGTCGCCTCGAAGACCCCGACCGCGCCGCTGCCGAAGCGCGCGAGGAAGGCCGCGGTGTCGTCGACGGTGACCTCGCCGGTCCCGACGCCCGGCCCCGTCCGGCGTCGCCACCCAGGAGCGTCGCCGGTGGCCGTCGGCGAGGGGACGATGGTGGACGAAGGTCTCGAGCAGCCCGTTGACGGTGACGATCTGTTCGCCGGTGATGTGCTGGGTGAGGTCGACGATGTGCGCACCGATGTCGCCCAGGGCGCCCGAGCCGGCCTTGTCCTTCTCGAGCCGCCAGGTCATCGGCGCCGACGGGTCCGCGAGCCAGTCCTGGAGGTACTGCGCGCGTACGTGCCGGATCTCGCCGATCCGTCCCTGCTCCACCAGCTGACGCGCCAGCGCTATGGCCGGCACCCGCGGTAGGTGAAGCC
>CAWBAQ010000016.1:0-156200 GCA_963786795.1 uncultured Actinomycetota bacterium | reverse complement strand
CGGCGCAAAGGTCACCGCGTTCGCGAGGGTGTCGGCGACGCCCTTGAGGGCGGCGGAGGACGAGAGCTTGTAGCTGCCGAGCAGGGCCCCGGAGCGGACGGTCTCGCCGGTGTAGGAGAGCACCGAGCCGTCCTCCTGGACCACCACGCCGAGCGACCCGCCGCGGGCGGCGGCGACGCCGTCGAAGGTCTGGATCAGCTGCACGACGTGCGTGCCGGTCCCGGGCAGGACGTGGTCGCGTCGCAGCCGGAGGGCGTCGACGTCGGCCGCCGAGAGTCCGAGCATCGCCTTGTTGGCGCTCAGCCACGCCTTGGCCACGTCGACGGCGCTACCGCCGCGCGGGCCAGACAGCGTCCGGCCGATGGCGGGGGTCAGCGTGCGCGGTGTGCCGAACCGGGCGTCCCAGGTGGCGCGGGCGCCCGGGCTGGCCCCCATGACCGCGGCAACGGCGTCGGACTGGGCCCGGGTCGGCTGCACGAGACCACCGGCGCGGCTGTCAGTGGTGACGGTTGAGCCCGGGGCGTCGGCCGTGGTGGTGACGGCGGCTGCGTCGGACGAGAGCGAGAGGCCGGCGAACGCGGCTGCGGCCGTCGCTGCCGCCAGTACCTGAGTCGTGCGGGTCATCCGCATGCTGGGTAGTCCTTCGGAGGAGGGCCCGGGCCGATGTTACCCGCGCGTATGACCTTCTCAACGACGCATCGCGGGCCAGGTCACGCCTGCCGTGTCCCACGATCAGGCGGCGACCCTCTCCTCCGGTCGGATCCGCAGCTGCTGACGCCGGAGGCGCAACGTCTCGGCCGTGAACAGCACCAGCGCGAGCCAGATCAGCGAGAAGCCCGACCCACCGCATGGCGGGCATCGGCTCGTGGAAGAACAGGATGCCGAGCAGGAACTGCACCGTCGGGGTGAGGTACTGCATCAGCCCCAGCGTGCTCAGCGGGATCCGGGTCGCGGCGCCGCCGAAGCAGAGCAGCGGGATCACCGTGACCACACCCGTGCCGGCGATCAGCAGGCCGTGTGAGAGCCCGTTGCCCCCGAACGTCGACGCGCCGGTCGTCATCAGGAAGACGATGTAGCCCAGCGCCACCGGCGAGACCATCAGCGTCTCGACGACCAGGCTCTCGACCGCACCGGCGTTCGCCTTCTTCTTCGCGAGCCCGTAGCAGCCGAACGAGAACGCCAGGACCAGTGAGATCCACGGCGGTCGGCCGTACTCCACGGTCAGCGCCAGCACGGCGACCCCGGCGAGCGAGAGAGCCACCCACTGGAGGCGGCGCAGCCGCTCGCCCAGGACGACGACGCCGAGCAGGACCGAGACCAGCGGGTTGATGAAGTAGCCGAGCGACGTCTCCACGACGTGGTGGCTGTTGACGCCGTAGATGTAGGTGCCCCAGTTGACCGTGATCAGGATCGAGGCCAGGGCGAGCAGCCAGCGCGTGCGCCCGTCGGCGAGCGTCGCGCGCAGGGCCGCTCGCTTGCGCATCACCAGGACCACGCCGAGCATCACGATCATCGACCAGAAGATCCGGTGCGCGAGGATCTCGACGGCACCGGCCGGCTCGAGCAACGGCCAGTAGAGCGGGAAGAACCCCCACAAGGTCCAGGCTGCGAGGCCCAGGATCACTCCACGACGCGTCTCTCCCACCCGTCAGACGACCGTCCACATGTCACCGGACGAGAGCAGGCCGGCGAGCGCCTCGGAGCGGTCGTCGGTGCCCTGGCTGGCGGTGACGATCTGCTCGCGCGCCTGGTCGTCGTACGTCGCGGCCTCCACCTGACGGAAGATCCCGATCGGCGCGTGCGCGAGGACGCCGGCGTCGGTGAGCCGGGAGAGCGCGAAGGCGGTGGTCGGGTCGGCGGCGTGCGCGTCGTGCACCAGCACGTCCTCGACCGCGTGACCGTCCGTCGAGAGATCGACGATCTTGACGCCGCCGGTGTCGGGGTCGCGGACGACGCCCTTCTGCCGCTCGGCTCCGAACACGATCGGCTCGCCGTGCACGAGCGGGATGATCGCGTCGGCCTTGGACTGGTTGTCCTTGATCGAGTCGAAGGCGCCGTCGTTGAAGATCGGGCAGTTCTGGTAGATCTCCACGAGCGACGTGCCGCGGTGCGCGGCGGCCGCGGACAGCACGTGGGTCAGGTGCTTGCGGTCGGAGTCGATGGTCCGGGCCACGAACGTGCCCTCGGCCCCGAGCGCCAGCGAGACGGGGTTGAACGGGTTGTCGACCGAGCCCATCGGCGTGGACTTGGTGACCTTGCCCGGCTCGGAGGTCGGGGAGTACTGGCCCTTGGTGAGGCCGTAGATCCGGTTGTTGAACAGCAGGATGGTCATGTTGACGTTGCGGCGCAGGGCGTGGATCAGGTGGTTCCCACCGATCGAGAGCGCGTCGCCGTCGCCGGTGACCACCCAGACCGACAGGTCCTCGCGGGAGGTGGCGAGCCCGGTCGCGATGGCGGGCGCGCGGCCGTGGATCGAGTGCATGCCGTAGGTGTCGAGGTAGTAGGGGAACCGCGACGAGCAGCCGATCCCGGAGACGAACACGATGTTCTCGCGCTTGAGCCCGAGGTCGGGGAGGAAGCCCTGCACGGCGGCGAGCACGGCGTAGTCGCCGCATCCGGGGCACCAGCGGACCTCCTGGTCGGAGGTGAACTCCTTGCGGGTCTGCGGGGCGTCGGCGGTCGGGACGCCGCGCAGGCCGGGGAAGGGGAGGGTCTCGGTCATCGAACGACCTCCTCGGAGGCGGAGTCGAGCGGGTCGGCCTGGGCGGAGACCAGGTCGGTGATGGCGTCGGCGAGCTCGGCCGCCCGCAGGGGCAGCCCGCGCACGTGGTTGTAGCCCACGACGTCGACGAGGTACTTCGCCCGGATCAGCATCGAGAGCTGGCCGAGGTTCATCTCGGGGATCATCACGGCGTCGTACCTCTTCAGCACGTCGCCGAGGTCGGACGGGAACGGGTTGAGGTGACGCAGGTGGGCCTGGGCGACCGGCAGCCCCGCGTTGCGGACCTGCCGGACGGCCGCGCCGATCGGGCCGTACGTCGACCCCCAGCCGAGCACCAGGACCTTCGCCTCGTCCCCCTTGTCGGCACCCGGGTCGTCGACCTCGAGCGGCGGGATGTCCTGGGCGATCCGCTCGACCTTGGCGGCGCGGGTGCGCACCATGAAGTCGTGGTTGGCGGGGTCGTAGGAGATGTTGCCGTGACCCTCACCCTTCTCCAGGCCGCCGATCCGGTGCTCGAGGCCGGGGGTGCCGGGCACGGCCCACGGGCGGGCCAGCGTCCGCTCGTCGCGCAGGTAGGGCCAGAACTCGTCGTGCTCACCGTCGGGCGACTTCGCGCTCGTGTGGTTGGTCTGCGTCGCGAAGGCCGGGTCGATCACCGGCAGGTCCGCGAGCTCGGGGATCTTCCACGGCTCCGAGCCGTTGGCGAGCATGCCGTCGGAGAGCAGGACCACCGGCGTGCGGTAGGTGATCGCGATCCGGGCGGCCTCGACGGCGGCGTCGAAGCAGTCGGCGGGCGACTGCGGCGCGACGACCGGCACCGGCGACTCGCCGTTGCGGCCGAACATCACCTGGAGCAGGTCGGCCTGCTCGGTCTTGGTGGGCAGCCCGGTCGACGGTCCGCCCCGCTGCACGTCGACGACGAGGAGCGGCAGCTCCATCATCACGCCGAGGCCGATCGTCTCGGACTTGAGCGCGATGCCCGGGCCGGACGTCGTGGTGACGCCGAGAGAACCGCCGAACGCAGCGCCGAGGGCAGCCCCGATGCCGGCGATCTCGTCCTCGGCCTGGAACGTCGTGACGCCGAACCGCTTGTGCTTGCTGAGCTCGTGCAGGATGTCGGAGGCCGGGGTGATCGGGTAGGACCCGAGGAACAGCGGCAGGCCGGACTGGGTCGATGCCGCGATGAGGCCGTAGGCCAGCGCCAGGTTGCCGGTGATGTTGCGGTAGGTGCCGGCGACCATCGGGGCGGGCTTGATCTCGTATGACACGACGAAGGCCTCGGTGGTCTCCCCGAAGTACCACCCGGCGTTGAACGCCGTCACGTTGGCGTCGCGGATGTCGGGGGCCTTCGCGAAGCGCCGCTCGAGGAACGCGACCGTCGACTCGGTGGGGCGGCCGTACATCCACGAGAGCAGTCCGAGCGCGAACATGTTCTTGGCGCGGCTGGCGTCCTTGCGGGACAGCCCGAACTGCTTGACGGCCTCGACCGTCATGTCCGTGAGCTCGAAGGCGTGCACGTCGTACTCGGCGAGCGAGTCGTCCTCGAGCGGGTTCTGGGTGTACGCCGCCTTGTTCAGGTTGCGGGGAGTGAAGTCGTGGGAGTCGACGATGATCGTCGCGCCCTTCTTGATGTCGGCGAGGTTCGCCTTCAGCGCCGCCGGGTTCATCGCGACCAGCACGTCGGGGGAGTCGCCGGGCGTGAGGATGTCGTGGTCGGCGAAGTGCACCTGGAACGACGACACGCCCGGGAGGGTGCCCTGGGGTGCGCGGATCTCGGCCGGGAAGTTCGGCAGGGTCGAGAGGTCGTTGCCGAACGACGCGGTCTCCTGGGTGAAGCGGTCGCCGGTGAGCTGCATCCCGTCCCCGGAGTCCCCGGCGAAACGGATGATCACGCGGTCGAGCTGCTTGACCTGCTTGGTCACGCTGTGTCGCCTACTTTCCGCGGAGCCGCGCGCTCGCACGACCCCCGATAGAACAGGGTCCCCTTACCTTGTAGCCATGCTACGACCGGCGCCCGACACAAGCCCGCGACGTCCGGAGAACGGTGCCCGTTTTGCCCCTTCTTCGGTGTGAGTCGTGACACGCCGGGCGTTCACGGAGCGAGATTGCGAGAGTAAGCAGGTAAAACGAGTAATCTACGTGACTTAGTACGTCGCTTACCCCGAGAGAGCGACTGGAACAGAGACGAGTCACAACATGAGCATCAAGTGGAAGGCCGCGATCGCCGGCACCGTGGTGGGCGCCCTGGCCCTCACCGCATGCGGCGGGAGCTCGAGCGGGTCGTCCGGCGGCTCCGAGTCCGCAGAGGTGAACCTGGTCGGGTTCTCGATCCTCGAGCAGGCCAACAAGCAGGTCATCGCCGACTTCAACAAGACGGCCGACGGCAAGGACGTCACCTTCAAGCAGTCGTACGGCGCGTCGGGCGACCAGGCCCGCGCCGTCATCGGCGGCCAGAAGGCGGACATCGTCCACCTCTCGCTGGAGCCCGACGTGCAGAAGCTCGTCGACGAGAAGCTGGTCGCCGACGACTGGAACTCGACCCCGACCAAGGGCATCCTCACCCAGTCCGTCGTGGTGATGGTGGTCCGGTCGGGCAACCCCAAGAACATCCAGACCTGGGACGACCTGGTCAAGTCGGGCGTCAAGATCATCACCCCGAACCCGGCCTCGTCCGGCTCGGCCAAGTGGAACATCCTCGCGGCCTACGGCCACGTGCTCGCCGACGGTGGCAGCGAGGCCGACGCGTCGGCCTACCTCACCAAGTTCTTCAACAACGTCGAGGCCCTCCCGGGCAGCGGCCGGGACGCCACCACGGCGTTCCAGAGCGGCCAGGGCGACGTGCTGCTGTCCTACGAGAACGAGGCGATCCTGGCGCGGCAGAGCGGTGCGGACTTCGACTACGTCGTCCCGCCGGAGACGCTGCTGATCCAGAACCCGGGCGCGGTCACCACCGACGCGGTCCCGGCTGCCGACAAGTTCCTGGAGTACCTCACCGGCAAGGAGGCGCAGACCGACTACGCCGAGCAGGGCTTCCGTCCGCTGGACGACAGCATCAAGGTCGAGGTCGAGGGCGCGAACGACCCGAGCGACCCGTTCCCGGCACCGTCCAAGAAGCTGCTGACGATCGATGACGACTTCGGCGGCTGGTCGGAGGCGAACACCAAGTTCTTCGACGAGAACGACGGCGTCGTCACGAAGATCCAGAAGGAAACGGGCAAGGAGTCGTGAGCCCACGTTCCCTGGTGCAGGGGGACGGCTCATGACCACCACGACGGTCCCCGCCGGATCGGCGCGCAAGCGCCGGTCCGGCGGGACCCGGTCCCTCTCCGGCCCGTCCAGCCTCGGCCTCGGCGTGGCCGTGCTGTGGTTCAGCCTGCTCGTGCTGATCCCGCTCGCGCTGGTGGTCACCACCGCCCTGTCCGGCGGCATCCGCGGGTTCATCGACACCATCACCAGCCCCCAGACGCTGTCGGCGGTCGAGCTCACCGTCGTACAGGCGTTCCTCGTCACCCTGCTCAACATCGTGATGGGCACCGTCATCGCCTGGGTGCTGGTCCGCGACCGCTTCTGGGGCAAGCGCATCCTGGACGTGGTCCATCGACATCCCGTTCGCGCTGCCGACGATCGTCGCCGGCCTGGTGCTGCTCTCGCTCTACGGGCCGCGCAGCCCGCTGGGCGTGGACGTCGCCAACACCCGGGCGTCGGTCTTCCTGGCGCTGGCGTTCGTGACCCTGCCGTTCATCGTGCGCACGGTCCAGCCGGTGCTCGAGGAGCTCGAGGCCGACGTCGAGGAGGCGTCCGCCTCGCTCGGCGCCTCGCGGCTCACGACGTTCCGGCGGATCATCCTGCCCAGCCTGGTGCCGGCGATCGCGGCCGGTGCCGCGCTGTCCTTCGCTCGTGGCATCAGCGAGTACGGCTCGCTCGTGCTGCTGTCGGGCAACCTGCCCAACCGCACCGAGGTCGTCTCGGTGCGCGTGCTCACCTACATCGAGAACGGCAACCCGGCCTCGGCCGCGGCGGCGGCGACGCTGATGCTCATCGTCGCGCTGGCCGTGATCGTCGCGCTCGACGTGATCCAGAGAAGGGTGGCCCGCCGTGGCTAGCACCCGTCTGCGTGAGCCCGCCCCCGTCCGCTGGGCGCTGCGGCTGCTCGCCGTCGTCTACGTGTTCCTCCTGGTGCTCTGGCCGGTCTCGCTCGTCGTGAAGTACACCTTCGCCGACGGCATGACCGCGCTCGACCTCGGCGCTCAGCGACCCCGACGTCACCCCCGCGCTGAAGCTGACGGCGGTCGTGGCGCTGTCCGCCGTGGCGATCAACCTGGTGTTCGGCGTGTGGATGTCGATCCTGCTGGTGCGCTACGACTTCTGGGGCAAGCGGGCGCTCTCCGCGCTCATCGACCTGCCGCTGTCGGTGTCGCCGGTGGTCGTGGGCCTCGCCCTCGTGCTCGCCTACAACCCGCGCACCGGGCTGTTCGGCACCCGCCTCGACGCCGCCGGGATCCAGGTCATCTTCTCGACGCCCGGCATGATCATGGCCACCGCCTTCGTGGCGCTGCCCCTGGTCATCCGCGAGGTCGTCCCGGTGCTCTCCGAGATCGGGGACGAGCAGGAGCAGGCGTCGCGGAGCCTCGGCGCGAACGCCGTGCAGACGTTCCGCCGGATCACCCTCCCGAGCATCAAGTGGGCCGTCGTGTACGGCGTCGTGCTGACCCTCGCGCGCTCGCTCGGCGAGTTCGGTGCGGTCAAGGTCGTGTCCGGCAACATCGTGCAGCAGACCCAGACCGCGACGCTGGTGGTGGAGTCGAAGTACCAGGGCTTCGACCAGGACTCCGCCTACGCCACCGCCTTCATCCTCGCCACCGCGTCGGTGATCTGCATCGTCGTCGTCAGCCTCCTGCGTCCCAAGGAAGAGTCATGAGCATCGAGATCAAGGACGTCAACAAGAACTTCGGGGACTTCGTCGCCCTGCGCGACGTGTCGCTGAACATCCCCACCGGCCAGCTCACCGCGCTGCTCGGCCCGTCCGGCGGCGGCAAGTCCACGCTGCTGCGGATCATCGCCGGCCTCGAGTCCGCGGACTCGGGCACGGTGATGATCGAGGGCAAGGAGGCGACGCACCTGCCGCCGCAGAAGCGCAACGTCGGATTCGTGTTCCAGCACTACGCGGCCTTCAAGCACATGAGCGTGGCGAAGAACGTCGCCTACGGGCTCGAGATCCGCAAGCGCTCCAAGGCGGAGACCAAGAAGCGGGTCGAGGAGCTGCTCGAGCTCGTGCACCTGTCGCAGTTCTCCCACCGGCTGCCCTCCCAGCTCTCCGGGGGGCAGCGGCAGCGGATGGCCCTCGCCCGCGCGCTCGCGGTCGAGCCCACGGTGCTGCTGCTCGACGAGCCGTTCGGCGCGCTCGACGCCAAGGTCCGCAAGGAGCTGCGCGACTGGCTGCGCCGGCTGCACGACGAGGTGCACGTGACGACCGTCTTCGTGACCCACGACCAGGAGGAGGCCCTCGAGGTCGCCGACGAGATCGTGGTGATCAACGACGGGCGGATCGAGCAGATCGGGTCGCCCGACCAGCTGTACGACGAGCCCGCCAACAACTTCGTGATGAGCTTCCTCGGGCCGGTCACCCGCCTCAACGGCGCCCTGATCCGGCCGCACGACATCGACGTCTTCACCAGCGCCCCCTCGGGTGCGGCGGACGTGGTGGCCGGCGAGGTGGTGCGGCTGCTCCGGGTCGGTTTCGAGACCCGGCTGACCGTGCGGCCCGTCTCCGCCATCGGTGGCCCGCACGACGGTGACGTCGCCGCCCCCGGCGAGGAGGACGAGCTGACCGTCGTACTCACCCGGTCGCACGCCCGCGAGCTCGACCTCGACGCCGGCTCCAAGGTGTGGCTCGCCGCCAACCGTGGCGCCCTGACCATGCGCTGACCCGGGTCAGGAGCGGTACACGACCACCTTGTCCCCGGTGCGGACCTGGGCGAACAGCGAGGCGAGCGAGGAGTAGTCGCGGACGTTCACGCAGCCGTGCGAGGCGCCTGCGTAGCCACGGGCCGCGAAGTCGCTCGAGTAGTGGACGGCCTGGCCGCGGCTGAAGAACATCGAGAACGGCATCGCCGACCCGTAGAGCTTCGAGACGTGGTCGCGGTCCTTCCAGTACACCGAGAACAACCCCTCGCGGGTCGGGGTGTACTCGGCCCCGAAGCGCACGTCCAGGCTCATCCGCACCTTGCCGTCCACGACCCAGCGCAGGCTGTTGCTGGTCTTGTCGATGCACACGGAGCGGCCGGTCCTGCACCGCGCGTCGAGGGCGGCGCCGTCGGCGGGGTCCGGCTTCCTGTTCGCGAGCTCGTCGGTGGTCGGCGTGCGCGACATCGAGACCAGGAGGTCAACGTGCGACGGTCGACCTTGCCGGTGACCGGCACGTGCCGCTTGGCCTGGAACCCGCGCACCGCTGTGACCGTCTGGTCGCCGTAGTGGTCGGAGACGTCGCCGAAGAACCATGCGAGCTGGCGGAGCCGGGCCTGGACGACTCGCACGGCGCGCCCCGAGTCGCCGCGCTCGTAGATCGCGGGTCCGGCGCGGTTGAACATCTCCGCGTCGGACGGCATCCGGGTCATCCTGACCAGCCGCCGCCAGGTCACCGGGTCGACGGCGCCGGTGGCGTCGAGCCCCCGCTTGCGCTGGAAGCCCTTCACGCCCTGCCGGGTGGTGGCCTCGTAGCGGCCGGTCATCGGCGGCGTGTACCAGGCGAGCTGCGACAGCCGGCCCTGCAGCTCGCGGACCCGCACGCCCCGGTCGCCCGGCTCGAGGATCGGCTCGGGGGCGGGCTTCGGGTCACGCACGGGGCTTCTGCGCGGACGGGTCCCGGGTCGCGGGCCACCGTCGGCTGGCGTGGGCCGGGCCGAGACGGGGGAGGGCTCCGCGCGCTCGCGGAAGGCCGCGTCGGTCGACGTGCTCAGGGCGAGCACCGGACAACGCCGCCCCGCCGACCGTCGCGAGCGCGACGACGCCGACCGCGGCGACCGTGAGCCGTCGGGCTGCGCCCATGGTGATCGTTCTCCTCCCGTGGCGGCGCTCACGTGCCGAACCCGTGCACGCCACGCTACCGGCGCTGAGGCTGCGTGGGACGGGAGGTACGTCGTCCGGCGAGCCGTTTTGACCCGGCCCGAAACCGTCCTTAGTCTATTGAATCAATGCTTTTTGCAGCAGGAGGTGCGCATGGCCAGCGAGTCGAGGAGAGTGCTCGTCGTCGGGGGAGGGGCCGGTGGCGTCGTGACGGTCGCGGCCCTGCTGCGCCAGGCGGAGCGTGACCGCACGGACGTCGACGTCACGATCGTCGAGCGGTCCGCGGTCATCGGGCCCGGACTGGCCTACGGCACCCGCGAGCCGCACCACCTGCTGAACAACTACGCCGCCAGGATGAGCGCCCTCGAGGACGACCCGCTGCACCTCGTGCGCTGGTGCCGGTCGCAGGGGATGGCGGTGTCCGGCGAGACGTTCGTGTCGCGCGAGACCTACGGCCGCTACCTCGCCGCGCTGCTCGACGACGTGGCCGTCCCGTCCGGCTCGCGGCTGACCCGGCTGCGTGACGAGGTCGTCGACGTGACGGACGCCGGGACGGAGTACCTCGCCACCACCGCCTCCGGCGCGGTGCTGACCGCCGACGTGGTCGTCCTCGCGCTCGGCAACCCGCCGCCCCGACGTCCTCGCGGCATCCGGGTCGACGACGACCGGTTCGCGGCCAACCCCTGGGACCCCGCCCTGCTCGACCGGGTCGGCCCCGAGGACCGGGTGCTGCTGGTCGGCACCGGCCTGACCACCGTCGACGTCGCCGCCCAGATCGCGGCGGCCAGACCCGGTGTGCGGATCACCGCCACCTCCCGCCACGGCCTGCTGCCGCTGCGCCACGCGCTCGTCGCCCCCGGGCTCGCGCCGTCGTTCGACGGCGACATCCGGTCCCTGCGGGGCGTGCTCGGTGAGGTGCGCCGCTGCCTCGCGGAGGGCTCCGACTGGCGGTGCCTCGTCGAGTCGGTGAAGGCGATCGGCAACGACGTGTGGCGCTCGCTGTCCTTCGAGGACAAGGAGCAGTTCACCCGGCACGTCAGCCGCTACTGGGAGATCTCCCGCCACCGGATGGCGCCCGCGATGGGCCGAGATCATCGACGACCTGCTCGCGACCGGTCGGCTGACGGTGGTCCCCTCGCGCGAGGTCGACACGGCGGCGTACGACCTGGTCGTCAACTGCACCGGCCCCGCGCCCGTCAGCTCGACCGGCTGGAACCCGCTCGTCGACAGCCTCGCGGTCAAGGGGATGCTCTGGCCGGGTCCCGTTCGGCCTCGGCGTGGACGTCGACGCCGACGGTGCGCTCATCGACGCCGACGGCGTGGGTGCGCCCGGGATGTTCGCGGTCGGGGCGGCCCGACGGGGTGTCGAGTGGGAGGTCGCCGCCGTCCCCGACCTCCGCCGCCAGGCCGTCCACCTCGCGCGGCACCTCGGCGCCACGGCGCCCCAGTGGCCCGCCGAGCTGGTCGGCTAGACACAGTCGCCGGCGCCACGTCGCTGCTCGCCACCGCGTCGGGCACCGGCAGCCCCTAGAGTGAGGCCCGTGCCTGGCACCGACGGTTACTACACGGCGTACGTGCCCCTCGTGGTGCTCGTCGTCGTCGGCGTGCTGCTCGTGGGTGCGATGTTCACGGGCAACCGGTTGTTGCGCCCCACCCACGTCACCCCCGAGAAGCGGCTCACCTACGAGTGCGGGGTCGACCCGGTCGGCGAGGGCTGGGCGCAGACCCACGTCCGCTACTACGTGTACGCCTACCTGTACGTCGTGTTCGCCGTGGACGCGGTGTTCCTGTTCCCGTGGGCGACGGTCTTCGCCGGGCTCGGCTGGGTCAGCGTGGGGGAGATGGCCGTGTTCATCGGGTTCCTGGCGGTGGGGCTGGTCTACGCGTGGCGCAAGGGGGTGCTGACGTGGACGTAGCGGCGACCGCCCCGACCGGCAGGACCGACCTCGGCATGCCGAGGGTCGGGGCGCTGCAGCAGGTCGCCCCCAAGCCTGCGCGCTACCTGCTCAACTGGGGCCGCAAGTACTCCCTGTGGGTGTTCAACTTCGGCCTGGCCTGCTGTGCGATCGAGTTCATCGCCACCTCGATGGCGCGCCACGACTTCATCCGGCTCGGCGTGATCCCGTTCGCGCCCGGACCCCGGCAGGCCGACCTGATGGTGGTGTCCGGGACCGTCACCGACAAGATGGCGCCGGCGATCCGGCGGCTCTACGAGCAGATGCCGGAGCCGAAGTACGTCATCTCGTTCGGGTCGTGCTCGAACTCCGGCGGCCCCTACTGGGACTCCTACTGCGTGACCAAGGGCGTCGACCAGATCATCCCCGTCGACGTCTACGTCCCCGGCTGCCCGCCGCGCCCCGAGGCGCTGCTCCAGGGCATCCTCAAGCTCCAGGAGAAGATCGACGGCGAGAACCTCGCCGAGCGCTACCGCGACACCGGCGCCGCCTCGGTGCAGCGCGGGCTGGTCCTGCCTCCCGCGGAGCAGCAGCCGGAGATCCTCGACACGCTCAGGACAGCGCGTCGGCGACTGGTGCTGTGACGCCTCCCGACGAGCCGTGGCCGGGCCGGGTGCGTGCCGCGTACGCCGCCGGGCTCGGCGACGCCGCGACGGTCGACGACGGCTACGGACCGGTCAGCGTCGACGTGCCCGTGGACCGCTGGGTGCAGGCGGTCTCGCTCGCCCGCGACGGGCTGGACTGCACGTTCTTCGACTGGCTCTCGGCGGTCGACGAGCTCGACGACGGCTTCCGCATCGTCTGCCACGTCGCCCACCACCAGCCGGGTGGCGTCGAGCACCTCGTCGTCCGCACGCTCGTCCCGCGCGAGCCGGCGTCCGTCGCCTCGCTGGGACCGGTGTACGCCGGAGCGCGCTGGCACGAGCGGGAGACGCACGAGATGTTCGGCATCGACTTCACGCTCGACGGCGAGGTGCTCGAGCTCGAGACGCTGCTGCTGCCCGACGAGTTCGAGGGGCACCCGCTGCGCAAGGAGTTCGTGCTCGCGTCCCGGGTCGCGAAGCCCTGGCCCGGGGCGAAGGAGCCCGGCGAGTCCGAGCACGCACCCGCCGCGACCACCGCGCGTCGCCGGGCCCGCCCGCCCGGCGTACCCACGCCCGAGGAGTGGGGACCCCGCGATGCTTGAGGTGCTGCTGCGCGTGGTGCTGGTGCTCGTCGCCTTCCTGGTGCTGCCGCTGCTCGTCGGACAGGTCGAGCACAAGGCGATGGCGCACATGCAGAGCCGGGTCGGGCCGATGTACGCCGGCGGGTTCCACGGCTGGGCGCAGCTGGTCGCCGACGGCGTGAAGTTCGTGCAGAAGGAGGACGTCGTCCCCACCGCCGCGGACCCGACCGTCTTCCGGATCGCTCCGGGAGTGGCGCTGCTGCCCTACCTCGTCGCGATGCTGGTCATCCCGCTCGGCACCCGGTCTCGTCGGACAGGACCTCGACGTCGGGATCTTCTTCGTGCTCGCGATGATGGGCGCGAGCGTGGTCGGCACGCTGATGGGCGGCTGGTCGAGCGCCAACAAGTTCAGCCTGCTCGGCGGCATCCGGGTCGCGGCCCAGCTGATGGCCTACGAGCTGCCGTTCGTGCTGGCCGCCGCCTCCGTCGCGATGGCCGCCGGCACCCTGTCGCTGACCGGGATCGTGGGTGCCTGGGAGCCGTGGTGGCTGCTCTGGCAGGGGATCGCCCTGGTGGTGTTCTTCGTCGCCGGGCTGGCCGAGCTCCAGCGGCCACCGTTCGACATGCCGGTCGCCGACGCCGAGATCGTGTTCGGGCCCTACACGGAGTACGGCGGCCTGCGGTTCGCCCTGTTCATCCTGGCGGAGTACGCCGGCATCGTGGTGCTCAGCGCGCTGACCGCCGTGCTGTTCCTCGGAGGCTGGCACGGACCGTTCGAGGACACGGTCGGATTCGTGTGGACGCTGGTCAAGACGTTCGCCGTGGCGTTCGTGGTCATCTGGGTGCGGGTCGCGTACCCCCGCATGCGCGAGGACCAGCTCCAACGAATCGCCTGGCAGGGCCTCGTGCCGCTGGCCCTGCTGCAGCTGGCGATCACGGCGGTGGGAGTGGTGGTGCAGGCATGAGGGTCCCCGGCAGCGGCCTGGTGAAGGGGCTCGCCGTGACGATGCGGCAGATGACCCGGCGCTCGGTCACCGCGCACTACCCCGACGTGATGCCCGAGCTGCCGCCGCGCTCGCGCGGCGTGATCGCGCTGATCGAGGAGAACTGCACGTCCTGCATGCTCTGCGCCCGCGAGTGCCCGTCGTGGTGCATCTACATCGACTCGCACAAGGACGTCGTCCCGGCCACCACCGAGGGTGGCAAGGACAAGACCCGCAACGTGCTCGACCGTTTCGCCATCGACTTCTCGATCTGCATGTACTGCTCGATCTGCATCGAGGTGTGCCCGTTCGACGCCCTGCACTGGAGCCCCGAGTTCGAGTACGCCGAGCTCGACATCCGCGAGCTGACCCACGAGAAGGACCGGCTGCGCGAGTGGATGTGGACCGTCCCCGCACCGCCCGGGCTCGACGAGCACGCCGAGCCGGCCAAGGAGATCGGGGTCGCCCAGAAGACGGTGGAGAAGACGGTCGAGAAGGCAGCCCAGCAGGAGGGTCCGTGACCTGGGTCGAGGCGATCTTCGTGCTGCTGTCCCTGGTCACGCTGGGGTCGGCCCTGCTGGTCGTGACCACCTCGCACCTGGTCCACGCGGCACTGTGGCTGGTCGTCACGCTGGGCTCGGTGGCGGGGATCTTCCTGGTCCTCGCGGCGGAGTTCGTGGCCTGGGTCCAGGTGCTGATCTACGTCGGTGCCGTCGTCGTGCTCCTGCTGTTCGCGCTGATGCTGACCAAGGCGCCGACCGGACGCCAGGACGACCTGTCCGTGCGCCGCGTCGTGCCGGCCGCGCTGGTCGCCGGGCTCATCGGGGTGCTGCTGTCGGTGACCGTCGTGGCCGGGTTCCGCGACGTGCGTCTCGACCTCGACCAGGCCGTCGTCGGCTCGGCGGAGACCACGGGGGCGACGGTCTTCACCATGTGGGTGCTTCCCTTCGAGGTGCTCAGCGTGCTGCTGCTCGCCGCGCTCGTCGGCGCCATCGTGCTCTCGAAGCTGCGGGGCGGTGACGACTGATGCCGCTGTGGTGGCCGCTGCTCGTCGCCAGCCTGCTGTTCGCGATCGGGGTGTACGGCGTGCTGTCGCGCCGCAACGCCGTGCTCGTGCTGATGGGTGTCGAGCTGATGCTCAACGCGGTGAACATCAACTTCGTGGCGTTCGACGCCCAGCTGCGCGACGTGCTGCACGGCGGCCAGACGTTCGCGCTCTTCGTGATCGTGATCGCCGCCGCCGAGGTCGGCCTGGCCCTCGCGATCGTCCTGCTGGTGTTCCGCACCCACGGCCACATCGAGGTGGACGAGCTGCGCGAGCTGGCCGACCGTGACGAGGTGGACGTGTGAGCGGGCTGCTGCTGGCGGTCCTGCTGGTGCCGTACGCGACGGCGGCCGTCACGCTGTTCACCGGGCACCGCTCGGACGTGGCTTCGAAAGTCCTGTCCGTCGGTGGTTCGGCGCTCGGCCTGGCACTGGCCTGGACCTTGGCGATGGTGCACCTCGGAGACGCCGAGCCCCTGTCGCACGTCTTCGCGTCGAGCGGCGCCGGGTCGTCCGGGAACCCGGCCATCGAGCTCGCGTCGTACGTCGACGCGCTCAGCGCGGTGATGCTGCTGCTCGCCACCACGGTGGCGTTCCTGGTGCAGGTGTACTCCCTGGGCTACCTCGCCGACGACCCGCGCTACCCGTCGTACGCCGCGCTCGTCTCGTTGTTCACCGGCGCGATGGTGACCGTCGTGACCGCCGACGACCTGTGGGTGCTGCTCGTCGGCTGGGAGCTGATGGGCGCCTGCTCGTACTTCCTGATCGCGCACCACTGGGAGCTCCCCGAGGCACGCGCGGGCGCCGTGAAGGCGTTCCTGCTCACCCGGACCGCGGACCTCGGCCTGCTCTTCGCGATCTTCCTGCTCGGCCGGCGCTTCGACTCCTACCGGATCAGCACGGTGATGGACGGGATCATCGAAGCCGCACCCGCCCGCGACGACCTGTGGCTGCCCGCCCTGCTGGTCGCGGTGGCCGTGATCGGCAAGTCGGCCCAGGTGCCGTTCCACACCTGGCTGCCCGACGCGATGCCGGGCCCCACCCCGATCTCCGCGCTGATCCACGCGGCCACCATGGTCGCGGCCGGCGTCTTCCTGGTCGCCCGGATGTACCCCCTGTTCCTCTCCGCGCCCGTGGCGCTCACCGTGCTCGCGCTGGTCGCGGCGGTGACGATGTTCCTCGGCGCGCTCTACGCGATGTTCACCAACGACCTCAAACGGGTGCTGGCCTGGTCGACCGTCAGCCAGCTCGCCTACATGTTCGGCGCACTGGCCGCCGGCGCCTGGTCCGCCGCAGTGCTGCACCTGCTCGCGCACGGCGCCTTCAAGGCGCTGCTGTTCCTCGCGGCCGGCTCGGTGATCCACGCGATCGGCGGCGCGACGTCGATGGACGCGATGGGCGGGCTCCGCGACAAGGTGCCGACCACCTTCGTGACCATGACCCTCGGGTTCGGCGCGCTCGCCGGCGTCGTCCCCCTCGTCGGGTTCTTCAGCAAGGACGCGATCATCCACGCGGCCTACGACCAGGCCCTGCACGGCGAGACTGGTCTGGCCCTGGGTGGCCTGGCTGCTGCTCGCGTCGATGGTCGCGACCGCCGCGCTGACGGTCGCCTACTCGATGCGCGCGTGGCTGCTGGTCTTCTTCGGCGCCGGACCCGACAAGGCCGCGGTGCACGACGCCCCGGCCTCGATGCGGGTGCCGCTGGTGCTGCTGGCCGTCCCGACGGCCCTGGGTGGCCTCGTGGTCGCCGTCCCCGCGGTGCTGGGAGCGGACCCGGCTTCCCGGGGCGAGCCGGTCGAGCTGTTCCACTGGTCCACCGCCGTGCTGATGACCCTGCTGGTCCTCGTCAGCGGTGCGTTCGTGCTCTGGCGCTACCAGCGGCACGGCCGCGACCTGTGGCACCGCGTCGCCGTGCCGCACACGCCCGTCGACCGGGTCTGGGACCTCGCGCTGGTCCGACCGGTGCGCCGGCTCGCCGTCATCGTCCGGGCCGGGGACCGGGACGTGATCGACGCGTACGCCGACGGCGCCGCCGCCTCCGCTCGCGGCCTCGGCGGGCTGCTCCGCCGCACCCAGAACGGCAGCGTCCAGGGCTACCTGATGGCCGTCGTGGTGGGCGCCGCCGCGATCGCCGTCCTCGCGGGGGTGCTGTCGTGAGCGCCTGGCTGCTGAACGGCCTCGTCGCCGTCCCGTTCGCGTTCGCGGTGCTGACCCGTCTGCTCGCACGGCGCGAGACCGTCGCCGTCGGGGTCGCCGTGGCCGGCGGAGCCGTCACCTTGGGCTGGTCGGTGTGGGCCTGGGTCGACGCCTCGGCGGCCCTGGACGGCAGCCAGGTCGACGTGCCCTGGATCGCCGAGCTCGGCGTGGACTGGCACCTCGGCCTGGACGGGATCAGCGGTCCGCTGGTGCTGATGAGCACCCTCGTGGTGGCGCTCTGCCTGGTCTCGCTGGTCCGCCACGACCCGGGCTGCGGGGGGCGGGTCGACCTCGCGGCGCTGCTGCTGCTCATCGAGGCGGGGGTCCTCGGCAGCTTCCTGGCGCTGGACATGGTGCTGTTCTTCGCCTTCTTCGAGGTCGCGCTGATCCCGATGTGGTTCGTGATCAACGGCTGGGGCGACCGCCACGACGAGCCCGGACGGCGCCGCGCGGCGACCCGCTTCCTGGTGTTCACGGTGCTCGGCTCGGCGCTGATGCTGGTCGGGTTCCTCGTCGTACGGTCGCAGGCCGGCACGTTCGACATCGTGCAGATCGCCGCGACCTACCGGCCGTCCGGCGCAGTCGCGGTGACCGGTGCCGTGCTCGTCGCCCTGGGCCTGGCGGTGAAGACGCCGCTGTGGCCGCTGCACATCTGGCTGCCCGACGCGCACTCGAAGGCCCCCACCGTGGGCTCCGTGGTGCTCGCGGCGGTGCTGCTCAAGCTCGGCACCTACGGCTTCATCCGGTTCTGGATGCCGGTCGTCGACCCGTCCTGGCGGCTGCTCGCCCCGTTCGTGGCCGGCCTGGCCGTGGTCGGCATCGTGTACGCCGCGCTGGCCTGCCTCGCGCAGACCGACCTGAAGCGGCTGATCGCCTACTCGAGCGTGGGCCACATGGGCTTCGTGGTGCTCGCCGTGGCGACGTTCACGGTCGGCGGCGTGCAGGCCGCGGTCTACGCGAGCGTCGCGCACGGCCTGATCACCGGCCTGCTGTTCTTCCTGGCCGGGGCGGTCAAGGACCGCTACGGCACGGGCGACCTGGCCCGGCTGACCGTGCTCTACGGCAAGGTCCCGCACCTTGCGGGGCTGTTCGCGTTCGCGGCGATGGCCTCGCTCGGCCTGCCCGGCCTGGCCGGGTTCTGGGGCGAGATGCTCGCGATCCGGTCCGCGGTGTACGCCGGGCCGGCGCTGCCCGCTCCGACGTACGCCGTCCTCGCGGTGATCGCGGCGCTCGGGGTGATCCTGACCTCGGCGTACTTCCTCCAGCTGATGCGGAGCATGCTCCAGGGCACCCCGGCCGCGGTCAGCCCCGTCAACGAGGACGTGCCGTCGATCGAGCTCGCCACCGTCGAGGTGGACCCCGGCACCGCGATGGCCGGCGCCGTGCGCACCGACGTCGACCGGGCCGAGTGGCTGACCTGGGCCCCGCTGGTCGTCCTCACCCTCGTCCTCGGTGTCGCGCCCGGACTCCTGCTGCGAGCCCGTCGACACGGCGGCCCAGGCCTTCTTCGGAGCGCTCGGATGACGCCGACGCAGGACATCGACTGGGCCGCGATCGCCGCGCCGCTCGTCCTCGCGGTGGGAGCCCTGGTGGTCCTCGTCGTGGACGCCTTCGCCGGGCCCGCCCCGCACCCGTCGCGCCGCCCTCGTCCCGGCCACGCTCACCGTGCTCGCCGTCGCGGTCGCCGGCGGCTTCGCGGCCCGGCTCTGGGACCAGACGCGCGCCACGTTCTGCATCGTCCGGCCGCTCGACGGTCCGGTGCCCTGCTCGTTCGTGGTGGACCGGTTCACGCTGGTGTTCTGGGGCATCGCGCTGTTCGGCACCGCGGTCGTCGCGCTGATCGGCACCGTCGCCGTCGCCGACGGGCGCACCCCGCTGGGCGAGTGGAACTTCCTGCTGCTCTGCTCCGCGACCGGGGTGCTCACCCTGGCCGGCATCGCGCGACCTGGTCACCCTCGTGGTGGCCCTCGAGGTGGTCTCCCTGCCGGCCTTCGCGATGACCGGCCTGCGCCGCGGCGACGCGCGCGCGGCCGAGGCGGCCGTGAAGTTCTTCCTGGTCTCGGTGATCTCCACCGCCGTGATGCTGATGGGCGTCTCCCTGGTGTACGGCGCGACGGGGTCGGTGTTCCTCGAGGAGATCGACGCCGCGCTCGCGGCCGGCGTCGAGACGCGGCAGGTCGCGGTGGCCGGGACGCTGCTCACGGTCGTCGGTCTGGCGTTCAAGGTCGCGGCCGTCCCGTTCCACATGTGGGTGCCCGACACCTACGTCGGCGCGCCGGTAGCCGTCGCGGCGTACCTCTCGGTCGTCTCGAAGGCCGCCGGCTTCGTCGGGCTGATGCTGGTGCTGACCTTCGGGCTCGGGTCGTTCGCGGACGTCTGGGCGCCGATCGTGGCCGTGCTCGCCGCGCTGACCATGACGGTCGGCAACGTGCTCGCGCTGCGGCAGCAGCACGCGATCCGGCTGCTGGCGTGGTCGTCGGTCGCGCAGGCGGGCTACATCCTGGTGCCCTTCGGGGCCGCCGCGTCGAGCAGCGGCGCGCTCGGGGCGTCGATGGGCTACCTCGCCATCTACGCCTTCGTGAACCTCTCGGCCTTCGCCGTCGCGGCGGTCGTGGGCACGCGCTACCCGGCCCAGCGGCTGTCCGACTACCGCGGCCTGGTGCGCGACGAGCCCGGCGCCGGATGGCCCCTGGCGTTCGCGCTGCTCGCCCTCGCCGGGCTGCCCCCCGGCGTCGTCGGCCTGCTCGCCAAGGTCGTGGTGTTCGACGCCGCCGCCGGGCCCACGACGTGGCTGGCCGTGGTGATGGCCGCGAACGTCGCGATCGGGCTGGTCTACTACGCCCGCTGGCTCGGCGAGCTGTTCCTGCCCAGCGAGGTCGAGGGGGCCTCGCGGTACGACGTACCCAACGGTGTCGGGGTGGCCATCGGCATGACGTTCACCGCCGGCCTGGTGTTCTCGGTGTTCCCCGGCTGGCTGCTCGACCCGGTGCTCGCGGTCCTCGGTTAGTCGCCCGGCCCGCGCTCAGCGGTAGTTGGTGAACTGCACCGGGAAGTCGTACTCCTGTCCCTTGACCAGGGCGATGACCTCCTGCAGGTCGTCGCGCTTCTTCGACGTGACGCGGAGCTCGTCGCCCTGGACCTGCACCTTGACGCCCTTGGGGCCCTCGTCGCGGATCAGCTTGCCGACCTTCTTGGCCTGCTCCTGGGAGATCCCCTCCTTGAGCTCCACGGAGATCTTGGAGTCGCGGCCGGACTGCCGGGGCTCGCCCGCGTCGAGGACCTTCAGCGACTGGTTGCGCTTGATCAGCTTGTCCTTGAACACGTCGAGCACCGCCGAGGCGCGGTCGTCGGCGTTCGCCGAGATCTCCACGGCGTGGTCGCCGGACCGCTCGATCGTGGCGCCGGTGTTCTTGAAGTCGAAGCGCTGGCTGATCTCGCGCTGCGCCTGGTTGATCGCGTTGTCGATCTCCTGCTGGTCGAGCTTGCTGACGATGTCGAACGACGAGTCGGCCATGACGGTCGGTGCCTCCCGGGCGGATTTAGGTCTCGGATGGTGCTGCGCTATTCTCATCTCTCGGTAGTCCAGAGACAATCTGGCACCACGGCAGGTTGCCCGAGTGGCCAATGGGAGCGGACTGTAAATCCGTCGGCTTAGCCTTCGAAGGTTCGAATCCTTCACCTGCCACTGGATGGACTCCTCCACCAGGCGCCTGACCCCCACCACGTGTGGGGGTTTCGTGTTTTCAAGGTCCCTGCATCGTGCCGACCGACTCGAGGTCGAGGGTCGCGAGCGCTGAGCGTGAGGAGATCCCGAGCTTCGCGTACACCTTGCTGAGGTGGTACTCCACGGTCCGCGGGCTGAGGAACAGCTGCTCGGCGACGCTGCGGTTGGACGACCCGTCGCGGACCAGTCCGACGATCTGGAACTCCTGGGACGTCAGCTGCCTGGACGAGCCGACATCCCGAGGCCCGAGGTTCTCGCCTGTGGCGCGCAGCTCACCCTGCGCTCGCGTCGACCAGGGACGGGCACCCAGCCTGTCGAACTCTCGCGAAGCCGCCCTCAACGGACCGCGCGCGTCGACCCTGCGGCGCATCCGCCGCAGGTGCTCGCCGTACAGCAGTGACGTTCTCGCCTGGTCCCACGGTCGGTTCGCCTGGCTGTGCAGCTCCAGCGCCTGGAGGAAGTGCTGCTCCGCATCGGCTGCACCGGACGTCAACGCCCGGCAACGTGCAGCAAGCGCTCGGGCCCACGGTGGTCCGTCCGCGCCCGCGAACTGCTCGAACCGAGTCGCGAGAGGCGTCACCTCTTCGAGCCGGTCCGTTCGCAGGGCCGTCTCGACGACGTCAGGGACCGCGAGCAGCACGATGCCGGGGTGGCTCGCACCGACAGCGGGAACGAGCAGCCGGCTGAACCACTCGAACGCCTCCTGAGGACGGCCGAGCGTGAGCTCGAGGAGGCCCAACGCCCAATGAGCGAACGCACGCTGGAGGCCCGAGACCGCGCGCCTCTGACATGGCAAGAGCCTCGGCGCCGTGCTCGCGGCACTCGGCCTCCGAACCTTGTACGGCGTCGATCCAGGCAAGCGTCGCCAGGTGTCTGCCGATCGAGTTCTCCTGCCGGAGCTCGCGGGCCAGGGCCACGCCTTCGGAGGCGCTCGACCTCGCTGACGCGAAGCTGCTGGCGTAGAGCTCCGCGAGCGCCTTGAACTCCAACGCGTACGGCAGCAGCGCCAGCTGGCCAGCTGTCCGCGCCGCCGCGGCAGCCCGTACGGCGAGCGCGTGCGCCCGCACCTCGTCGCCTCCGTACTGGGCGGCGATCGAGGCCCACACGAGGTCGGACGCGTCAGTGGCCTCGTCCGCCATGGACACGGCCTCGCGGCAGATCGACCGACCGCGCTCCGCCTCGCCGGAGACGACCTTGCCGGAGCCGATCAACACCAGACCCGGCAACCGGGCCGGACCCGACACCACCGCCACGAGCTCTGCAGCCTGGGCTCCCGTCGCCACGATCAGGTCGCGGTCGCCGGCGTACGAGGCGGCCTCGCCCGCCTCGGTCAAGATGCGAAGAGCGCGCACAGGATCCGAGGCGGCCATCCTGCTGGCCACCGAGCTCAGGATCGCGTGCGCATCCGCTGGTCTTCCCGTCCGCAGCTCGAGCCCGCCTCGCAGCACATCGAGCTCAGCGCGGAGATCCTCACCACCGTGAAGGCGACCGGCCCGGTCGATCAACGCTCGTGCCCGCGCCGGGTCTCCCGCCAACCTGGCTGTGTCGGCCGCAGTCTTCATCCTCCATGCTGCGGACTCCGAGTCCTCGCTGAAGTCCGCGGCGCGCGCCCAGGCCCACGACGACGCTTCGAGCGCACCGCGCTTCTGCGACCAGCCCGCCGAGGCTTCGAGGACGCCGGCCAGCTCCTCGTCGGGTGCGCTCGTCGACAGACTCCGGTGCCACGCCTTGCTCTCGATCTGCCGCTCGCTCCGGAAGACCTCTGAGTACAGGCGGTGAACCCGTAGCCGGAGCTCAGCGGATGCGTCGTTGTAGACAGCGGGGCGGATCAGCGGATGGCGGAAGCCCAGCCTCCCCCTGGTGCGGCAGACCAACCCGCTGTCCTCTGCCTCGGCGAACCCCTTCGGGTCCGCGCCCAGCTCGCGAGCCACCGCCATCGACTCCTCGACCGTGGGCTCCAGGTCAGCGGCGATGACCACCAGGATCGTCCGGGCGTCCGTCGACAGCCGGCGCGACTGCTCGAGGAAGGCGCTGTTGATCTTCGCCCTCAGCGGCAGCGGGTCGTGCGACCACTCGGCTGCCCCGGGTGGTCGTTCGTCGAAGACACGCGGGAACTCGACCAGGGCCAGGGGGTTGCCTGCACTCGCCTCGACCAGGCGGTTCTCCGTCGCAGCGCTCAGTGAGGTGCCGTGCTCGCGTATCAGCTTGAGGGCGTCCGCCCTGCCGAGCCGCTCCAGCGGGCAGTCCGGAAGACCACGGATCGTGGGATCCTCCGCCCCGTCGACGCGAGCCGCGAGCAGCATGGCCACGCCGCTCGGCGTGCAGCCGGCGCGCTGCAAACGCCAGGGCGTCGACCGACCCCTGGTCAGCCCACTGGATGTCGTCGAGGAGGCAGAGCGTCGGGCGGTCCTCGGCCGACTCCGCCAACAGGGACAAGAACCCGGCGAACACCAGCAGCCGGTCCGCGACCGGCTCGTCGTCCAGGCCCAGTGCGCTGCTGAGCGCTCTGGCCTGCGGACCCGGCAGACGGTCGATCAAGGAGATCGAGCGGGCCGGCGACCTGACCCAGCACGGCGAAAGCAAAGCTGGACTCGGACTGGAACCCGGTGCCCCGCACGATGTTCATGTCGTCTGCGCGCGACTGGGCGTAGTCGAGCAAAGCGGACTTTCCGATGCCTGCTTCGCCGTGCAGGAGCAGGGCTCCGCTGCGGTGGTCGCGAGCGTCGGCGAGCAACGCCTCGATCAAGGCGATCAGGTGCACTCCGCCCGTGCAGCATCTACCCACACTAGGCGCCGGAGAGAACACTGGTGGTCCTACGGATTCCATCTGGCCTCGGCCCGCCGAAGGTGGAGGGACACACATCCTCCGCTCGGTTCCGCGGACTCCCAGGGAAAGGTACGACCGTCATGTCTGACTCATCTTTGTCTCGGCTCGCAGGTCCCCTCGCGGTGTCCGCGGGGGTGCTCATGGTCGGCGCGCAGCTCGTCATGCTGCCGTTCGACCCGAAGGACCACGTGGCCACGACGACGTCCCCTGTCTTCCAGATCGGCGGCGTCGTCTACCTGGCCGGCTTCGTGGCACTCCTGCTCTTCGCCGTCGCGGCACACGGGTGGCACGAAGCCCGATCCGGACGCCTGGGTGTCGTCGCGACGCTCGCCGCCGTGGTGGGCACGATGCTCCTGGGGGGTGATCTCTGGTTCGAGACCTTTGCGGTCCCGTGGCTCGCGGACGAGGCGCCGAACGCGTTCGACACCGACCCGACCATCCTGCTCGCGCTCGGAGCAATCGCCAGCTACGCGTCGTTCGCTGCAGGTTGGATCCTGTTCGGCGTCGCCACCTTCCGGGCTCGCGTATTTCCGCGGGCGATCTCGGGGGCAATTGTGATCGGGGGAGCCCTGGGCTTCCAGGCGCTCCTCTCACCGTGGGGCGTCCCGCTCGGCTTGGCGGTCGGCGCTCTGGGGATCTGGATGATCCGCGCGAAGGAAGGCGCCGGGGTCAGTCCGCGCTCAGCATCCGGCTGGTCAGCTGCCGGCCGGCCTCGTGCAGCAGCGGCACGGCGCGGTCGACGAGCTCGTCGGTCATCCGGGTGACCGGGCCGGAGACCGACACCGCCATCCACGACATCGGCTCCGGCCCGACGGGCACGGCGACGCAGCGGACCCCGGCCTCCTGCTCCTGGTCGTCGACCGCGTAGCCACGGGCGCGGACCTCGGCGAGCTCGGCCAGCAGGTCGGGGAGCGGTGACCAGGGTGTGCTCGGTCTGCCGGTTCAGCCCGGCGCGCCCGATGATCTCGCGCACCCGGTTGTCGTCGAGCTGGCCGAGCAGCGCCTTGCCCACGCCGGTGCAGTGCAGGTCGACCTGGCGGCCGACCTCGGTGAACATCCGCATCGTGTGCCGCGACGGCACCTGGGCGACGTACTCCGCGTGGGAGCCGGACAGGATCGCGAGGTTGGCGGTCTCGCCCGAGCGCGTCGACCAGCCGGCCGAGGACCGCCTCGGTGTCCGCGCCCACCATCGAGCTCGCCGCCGAGCCGAGCGGGACCAGCCGGAACCCGAGGGCGTAGCGCCGGTTGGGCATCTGCCGCATGTAGCCGCGGTCGACGAGGGTGCGCAGCAGCCGGTGCACGGTGGGCAGCGGGACGTCGGTGATCGGCGGCGATCTCACCGATGGTCAGGTGCCCGCCCCGGGCCGCGACGACCTCCACGAGGTCGAGGGCCCGGTGCAGCGACTGCACGCCGCCGTCCCGGCGCTTGTGGTTCTCCGGACTCGGGCATGGGGACCAGGTCCTCCTGGGCGGCTCTGGCGGTGAACGGCGGTTGACAGCGCCGGGTGCGACTGCCTAGTTTCCAAGATGAAGACAAACACTTCCACAATACGAAAACACAGGCAAGGGAGTGGCATGGACCAGCGCATCCAGGTCGGGGGGCTCGCCGTCGCGGCGAGCCTCCACCGCTTCATCGTCGAGGAGGCGCTGCCCGGGCTCCGGGCGTGGACCCCGACGCGTTCTGGGACGGGGCCGACGCGCTCGTCCACGACCTCGCGCCCCGCAACCGTGAGCTGCTCGCCCGGCGCGACGAGCTGCAGACCCGCATCGACGACTTCCACCGCGAGCACCCCGGGCGTGCCCGACGCCGGAGACCTACACCGCCTTCCTCACGCGAGATCGGCTACCTGCTCGACGAGCCCGCCGACGTTCGAGGTCAGCACCGACGACGTCGACGACGAGGTGGCCGCGCATCGCCGGCCCGCAGCTGGTCGTCCCGCTGCTGAACGCGCGCTTCGCGACCAACGCCGTGAACGCCCGGTGGGGCTCGCTGTACGACGCGCTCTACGGCACCGACGTGGTCCCCCAGCGAGGGCGACCTCGCCCCCGGCGACGGCTACAACACCGTGCGGGGCGACGAGGTCATCGCCCGCGGCCGCGCCTTCCTCGACGAGCACTTCCCGCTGGCCGACGGGTCGCACGCCGACGCCACGTCGTACGCCGTGGACGGCGAGGGCCTGGCCGTCACGGTCAAGGACGACGTGGTCCGGCTCGCCGACCCGGCCCAGCTCGTCGGCTACCGGGGAGCGGCCGAGGCGCCCGAGGCCGTGCGTGCTGGTCCACCACGGCCTGCACGTCGAGATCCAGGTCGACCGCGAGGACGCCGATCGGCTCCACCGACGCCGCCGGGGTCAAGGACCTGCTGCTCGAGTCCGCGGTCTCCACGATCATGGACCTCGAGGACTCCGTCGCCGCGGTCGACGCCGACGACAAGGTCGTCGGCTACCGCAACTGGCTGCAGCTGATGGAGGGCACGCTCGCCGAGGAGGTCACCAAGGGCGGCAAGACCTTCACCCGGGCGATGAACCCCGACCGGACCTACACCGACCCCGTCCGGCGAGCGAGGTCACCCTGCCGCGGCCGCTCGCTGCTGTTCATCCGCCAGGTCGGCCACCTGATGACCACCGACGCGGTGCTCGACCGCGACGGCAACGAGGTGCCCGAGGGCATCCTCGACGCGCTGGTCACCGGCGCTCGGCAGCCTGCAGGACCTGCGCGGCGAGTCGCAGGCTGGCCAACTCGCGCACCGGCTCGATGTACGTCGTCAAGCCGAAGATGCACGGCCCGGACGAGGTCGCGTTCACCGTCGAGCTGTTCACCCGGGTCGAGGAGGTGCTCGGCCTGCCGCCGCTGACCATCAAGGTCGGCATCATGGACGAGGAGCGGCGGACGTCGCTGAACCTCAAGGCCTGCATCGAGGCCGCACGCGAGCGGGTCGCCTTCATCAACACCGGCTTCCTCGACCGCACCGGCGACGAGATCCACACCTCCATGCTCGCCGGCCCGGTGGTCCGCAAGAACGACATGAAGGGCGAGACCTGGATCCAGGCCTACGAGGACCTCAACGTCGACATCGGGCTGGCCTGCGGGCTGCTCGGCCGGGCCCAGATCGGCAAGGGCATGTGGGCCGCGCCGGACAGCCTCGCCGACATGCTGGACGCCAAGATCGGCCACCCGCAGGCCGGCGCGAGCTGCGCCTGGGTGCCGTCGCCGACCGCGCGCGACCATGCACGCGCTGCACTACCACCAGGTCGACGTCCGCGCCCGCCAGGAGGAGCTGCGGGCCGCCGGGCGCAGGAGCGACCCGCGAGGAGCTGCTCGAGCTCCCGCTCGGCGACCCGGCCGTCCTGGTCCGACGAGGACCGCCAGGCAGAGATCGACAACAACCTGCAGAGCCTGCTCGGGTACGTCGTGCGCTGGGTCGACGCCGGCATCGGCTGCTCCAAGGTCCCCGACATCACCGGCGAGCCGCTGATGGAGGACCGGGCCACCTGCCGGATCTCCTCGCAGCACGTCGCCAACTGGCTGCACCACGGCGTCGTCGAGCGCCGACCAGGTCGACGAGACGCTGCGCCGGATGGCCGCCGTCGTCGACGAGCAGAACGCCGGCGACCCGACGTACGTCCCGATGGCGCCGGACTTCGACGGCGACGCCTTCCTGGCGGCCCGGGCGCTGGTCTTCGAGGGGCTCGAGCAGCCCAGCGGCTACACCGAGCCGATCCTGCACCGCCGCCGGCGCCAGCCGGAAGAACGACGAGACAGAGGAGCGCCTGATGCAGCCTGGACCTCGACACCGCCCGCGCGATCGTCGCCGGGGCCCGGTCGCACGCCGCGGGCGCGGGCTTCAAGCCGATGACCGTCGTGGTCCTCGACGCCGGCGGCCACGTGGTGGCCGTCGAGCGCGAGGACGGCTCGTCGATGAAGCGCTTCGAGATCGGCTACGGCAAGGCGCACGGCGCGCTGTCGCTGCGGCATGGGCTCCCGCTCGATCATGGGCCGCGCCGAGCAGCAGCCGTACTTCATCGCCGCCGTCACCTCGGCCGTCGGCGGCGCGCTGGTGCCGGTGCCGGGCGGGGTCCTGGTCCGCGACGCCGAGGGCGGGCTGCTCGGCGCCGTCGGGGTCACCGGGGACACCTCCGACAACGACGAGGCGGCCGCGGTCGCCGGGATCGAGGCCGCCGGGCTCAGCGCCCAGCCGGACTGACAGGTCCGGCCGGGGGAACACCTTGCCGTGACCGCGAGCACACGCCTAGGGTGCCTGGATCGCGGAAAGTTCTTCTGACATACGGAAACGCACTCGAAAGTGAGGTGTCCGGACATGGTCACCGATGTCCAGGACCCCGGCCGTCCGAGCCCCGCGAGCCCCGGCGGTCACGGCCGTCGCGGAGGTGGCGCGGCGGCTGCTCCCCGAGGCAGCCGTCATCACCGACCGCGCCCGGCTGCGGACCTACGAGTGCGACGGGCTCGCGCACTACCGGGTGACGCCGGCCCTGGTCGTCGTACCGGAGGACGCGACGCAGCTCGCCGCGATCGTGCGGGCCTGCGCCGAGCACGGCGTGCCGTACGTCGCCCGCGGCTCCGGCACCGGCCTGTCGGGAGGGGCGCTCCCGCACGCCGAGGGGGTGCTCGTCGTGACCTCCAGGATGCGCGCGATCACCGCCGTGCGTCCCGAGGACCAGCGGGCCGTCGTGGAGCCGGGCGTGATCAACCTCGACGTCACCAGGGCGGCGACGCCGCACGGCTACTACTACGCGCCCGACCCGTCGAGCCAGCAGATCTGCTCCATCGGCGGCAACGTCGCGGAGAACTCCGGCGGCGCGCACTGCCTGAAGTACGGCTTCACCACCAACCACGTCCTCGGCGCGGACTTCGTGACCCCCGAGGGCGACACGGTCCCGCTCGGCGGCGACGCACCCGACAGCCCCGGCTACGACCTGCTCGGTGCCGTCGTCGGCTCCGAGGGCACGCTCGGCATCGTCACCTCGACCACGGTCAGGCTGGTCCGGCTCCCCGAGGAGGTCCGCACGATCCTGGTGGGCTTCGAGTCCACCGACCAGGCCGGCGCGGCCACGTCGGCGATCATCGCCGCGGGCATCGTGCCCGCCGCCATCGAGATGATGGACGCCCTCGCGATCGAGGCCGCCGAGGCCGCGGTGCACTGCAACTACCCCCACGGCGCCGGCGCGGTGCTGGTGATCGAGCTCGACGGTGCGGCGATCGAGGTCGAGCAGGAGTACGTCGAGGTCGAGCGGCTCTGCCACGAGAACGGCGCCTTCGAGCAGCGGCTGGCCACCGACCCCGCCGACCGGGCGCTGATCTGGAAGGGCCGCAAGTCCGCGTTCGCGGCGGTCGGCCGGATCAGCCCCGACTACATCGTCCAGGACGGCGTCATCCCGCGCACCGCGCTGCCCGAGGTGCTCACGGCGATCGCCGAGCTGTCCGGCACGTCCGGCGTCCGGGTGGCCAACGTCTTCCACGCCGGCGACGGCAACCTGCACCCGCTGGTGCTCTTCGACGACGCCGTCGAGGGAGCCGGCGACGCCGCCGAGAAGGTGAGCGGCGCGATCCTCGACCTCTGCATCGAGCACGGCGGCTCGATCACCGGCGAGCACGGCGTCGGCATGGACAAGGCGAAGTACATGCCGCGGATGTACACCGACGACGACCTCGACACCATGCAGCTGGTGCGCTGCGCCTTCGACCCGCAGAACATCTCCAACCCCGGCAAGGTCTTCCCGACGCCGCGGCTGTGCGGGGAGGTGCCCGGACGCAAGAAGGGCGCCCACCCGCTGCAGGAAGCCGGCCTGGCGGAGGTGTTCTGATGAGCACCGGCACCCTCGACCGTACGGCGCGCGAGGCGGTCGCCTCGGCCTGCGCCGACGTGCGCGACCCGCCGAGCACGGACGCACGTCGACGGGGTGGCGCCCGGGCTCGTCGCCCGGCCCGCGCGACACCGCCCAGGTCGCCGAGGTGCTCCGCGCGGCGACCGCGCACGGGCTGAGCGTCGTGCCGCGCGGCCGCGGCACCAAGCTGTCCTGGGGCACGCCGCCGTCGAGCGCCGACGTGCGTGCTCGACGTGAGCGCGCTCGACCAGGTCCTCGACCACGCCGCCGGCGACCTGATCGTCGCCGCCCAGGCCGGGCGCCCGGCTCGCCGACGTCCAGGAGGCCGTGGGCAGCGCCGGCCAGCGCCTCGCCCTCGACGAGACCGTCCCCGGCACCAGCATCGGCGGCCTGCTCGCCACCAACACCAGCGGCCCGCGCCGCGTCGCCACCGGCACCGCCCGCGACCTGCTGATCGGCATCACCGTGGTCCGCGCCGACGGCGTGGTGGCCAAGGCCGGCGGCCGGGTGGTGAAGAACGTCGCGGGCTACGACCTCGGCAAGCTGATGATCGGCTCGCTCGGCACGCTGGCCGTCATCGTCGACGCGACCTTCCGGCTGCATCCCGCTGCCGGCCGCGCGGAGCTGGGTCAGCGTGCCGGCCGCCGACCCGGCCGAGGCGCAGCGACTCGTCGCAGTCCGTGCTGCACGCGCAGGCCGTGCCCGCCGCGATCGAGGTCGACTGGGCCCCCGACGGCGCCGGCACCGTGCAGCGTGCTGCTCGAGGGGCGCGAGGAGGGGGTCGCCGGCCGGGCCGCGACGGTCCGCGCGCCTGCTCGGCGAGACGTCGACCGAGTCGGCGGCCGAGGAGCCCGCGGGCGGCGCGACGTACCCCTGGGACGTCGCGGCCGCCGGCGACGACCGCGCGACCGCGCTCAAGCTGACCTTCGCGCTCTCCGGGCTGGCCGACGTGCTGCCGCCGCGACGGAGGCCGGCGCGCACCTGCGCGGCTCCGCCGGTGCCGGCGTCGCCTACGCCGCGCTGCCCGCCGGCACTCCCGTCGACGACGGTGGGCGCGGCGCTCGACCGGCTGCGCCGCGCCTGCACCGCGGCACGGCGGCAGCGCCGTCGTGGTCGACGCGCCGGCCGACGTCAAGGCCGGCCGTCGACGTCTGGGGACCGGTGCCCGCGCTCGACCTGATGCGCCGGGTCAAGGACCAGTTCGACCCCGACCACCGGCTCGCGCCGGGCCGCTTCGTGGGAGGCATCTGAGATGACCGACACGCCGAGCACGACACCGGCGGCACCCTGGGGGAGATGGGCAGCTCGTCGAACTCGTCGACCTCGGCATGCCCGCCCCCGGCGGCGCCTTCGACGAGCACCACCCGCCGGACGCGGCCCTGATCGGCGACTGCGTGCACTGCGGCTTCTGCCTGCCGACCTGCCCGACCTACGTGCTGTGGGGCGAGGAGATGGACTCGCCCGCGCGGCCGGATCTACCTGATGAAGGAGGGTCTCGAGGGCGAGCCGATGAGCGACTCGATGGTGTCGCACTGGGACGCCTGCCTCGGCTGCATGGCCTGCGTGACCGCGTGCCCGTCCGGGCGTGCAGTACGACACGCTGATCGAGCAGACCCGGGCCCAGGTCGAGCGCAGCCACGAGCGCTCGGCCAAGGACAAGGCGCTGCGCGGGCTGATCTTCTCGCTGTTCCCGCACCCCAAGCGGCTCCGGCTGCTGCGCGGCCCGCTGCGCGCGATGCAGGCCACCGGCCTCGACCGCGCGATGCGGCGCACCGGGCTGCTCGAGCGGATGGCCCCGCAGCTCGCCGCGATGGAGAGCCTCGCGCCCCGCCTGGGCAAGCCCGAGCCGCTGCCGCCGTACATCCAGGCCTCCGGCCCGCGCCGCGCGGTCGTCGGCCTGCTCACCGGCTGCGTGCAGGGTGCGTTCTTCCCGGGCGTGAACGCCGCGACCGCGCGGGTGCTCCAGGCCGAGGGCTGCGACGTCGTCGTGCCGGCCTCGCAGGGCTGCTGCGGCGCGCTCTCGGTGCACAACGGCCGCGAGGAGGAGGCGCAGAAGTACGCGCGCAGGCTCGTCGACTCCTTCGAGTCCAGCGGCGTGGAGCACGTCGTGGTGAACGCCGCCGGCTGCGGCTCCACGATGAAGGAGTACGCCGAGCTGCTGGCCGACGACCCGGCGTACGCCGACCGGGCCCGCGCGTTCGCCGACAAGGTCCGCGACGTCTCCGAGATCCTCGACGAGCTCGGCCCGGTGGCCCCGCGGCACCCGCTCGACATGACGGTCGCCTACCACGACGCCTGCCACCTCGCCCACGCCCAGGGCGTCCGCGCCCAGCCGCGCCGGCTGCTCGAGGCGATCCCGGGCCTGGCGCTGAAGGAGATCGCCGAGGCCGAGCTGTGCTGCGGCTCGGCCGGCATCTACAACATCCTCAACCCCGAGCCGGCCCGCGAGCTCGGCGACCGCAAGGCCGCCAACATCGTGGCGACCGGCGCCCAGGTGCTGGTCACCGCCAACCCGGGCTGCCTGATGCAGGTCACCTCCGCCATCGAGCGGTCCGGCCACCCGATGGGGATGGCGCACACCGATCGAGGTGCTCGACGCCTCCATCCGGGGTGCGCCCGCGAGCACGTTCGTCCCCGCCTGAACCCGTCCCTCCACCGCTCGGGAGTTGAACCACATGTTCGAGCAGTTCCAGCAGAACCTCCAACCCGTCGGCGACTCGCTCGCCCTCAGCGCGCTGTGCGCCGCCATCCCCCTCGTCACCCTGTTCGTGCTGCTCGGCGGCCTGCGGCTCAAGGCGTGGCTGGCCGGGCTGATCTCGCTGGTCGTCGCGCTCGCCGTCGCGGTCGTGCTGTTCGCGATGCCGGTCGGGCAGGCGCTGCTCGCCGGCACCGAGGGTGCGGCGTTCGGGTTCTTCCCGATCCTCTGGATCGTGATCAACGCGATCTGGGTCTACAACCTGACGGTGGCCTCCGGGCACTTCGACGTGCTGCGGCGGTCGTTCGAGAAGGTCAGCCCCGACCAGCGGATCCAGGCGATCATCATCGCGTTCTGCTTCGGTGCGCTGCTCGAGGCGCTCGCCGGCTTCGGCACCCCGGTGGCGATCACCGTGGTGATGCTGATGGCGCTGGGCTTCCAGCCGGTCAAGGCTGCCGCCGTCGCGCTGATCGCGAACACCGCCCCGGTCGCGTTCGGCGCGCTGGCCACCCCGATCGTCACGCTCGCCACGGTCTCCTCCGGCGCGAGCAACGACCCCGGCCTGACCGTCGACACCCTCGGCGTCGATGGTCGGCCGGCAGACCCCGATCCTCGCCGTGATCGTGCCGCTGATCCTGGTCTTCGTCGTCGACGGCCGGCGCGGCGTCAGGCAGACCTGGCTGCCCGCGCTGGTCTGCGGCGTCGCGTTCGGCCTCGCGCAGTTCGTCGCCGCCAACTACATCTCCGTGCCGCTGGCCGACATCGTCGCCGCGCTGGTCGCGGCGGCCTCCGTCGTGCTGCTGCTGCGGGTCTGGACAGCCGGCCGAGGTGCTCACCGCCGAGCCGGCCGTCCGAGGCGTCGAGCCAGGACGCCGGACGCCGGCAGCCGGCACGGTCGGTGCCGGCGCGGGCACCACCGGCCGGTCGACGACCGCGGCCCGGTCCAGCGACAGCAGCGCCGACGTGGTCCGGGCCTACGCGCCGTACCTCGTGATCATCGCGATCTTCTCGATCACCAACATCACCGCGGTCAAGGAGTTCCTGGCCGAGGAGCCGTGGACGTTCGCTTCGCCTGGCCGGGCCTCGACGTGCTCAACGCCGCCGGCGAGCCGGTCGCCACCACGACGTTCATGTTCAACTGGCTGCCCGCCGCCGGCACGCTGATGATCTTCGCCGGCATCATCACGGCGCTGATCCTCAAGGTCTCCCCGGCGCGAGGCGCGCGCGGACCTACGTCCGGACCTACGTCGAGCTGAAGTCGGCGATCATCACGGTGATGGCGGTGCTCGCGCTGGCCTACGTGATGAACCTGTCCGGGCAGACCACCTCGCTCGGCGCCTGGCTCGCCGGCACCGGCGGCGCGTTCGCGATCCTCTCGCCGATCCTGGGCTGGATCGGGGTGGCGGTCACCGGCTCGGACACGTCGGCGAACGCGCTGTTCGGCGCGCTGCAGGTGCAGACCGCCAAGGAGGCCGGGCTCGACCCGGTGCTGATGGCGGCCGCGAACTCCTCGGGCGGCGTGCTCGGCAAGATGGTCAGCCCGCAGAACCTCGCGATCGCGGCGGCCGCCGTCGGCATGGCCGGCCGGGAGGGCGACATCTTCCGCAAGGTGATCGGCTGGAGCCTGGCGCTGCTGGTGCTGATGTGCATCATCGTCGGCCTGCAGTCCACGCCGGTGCTCGGCTGGATGGTGCCCGTAGCACCCGGTCCCGACCGGATAGTCCGTGACGACTGCAGGTTTTCTCGCTCTGAACCCTGCGGACCGTCACGGACTATCCGTGCGTGAGGGGGGTGTGACCTGCAGACAGTTGACACTTCAACTAAAGAGGAGTAGGTTCGGAGTCATCGACTTGAACCTTCAACTTACAGGAGTTCTCATGGGTCTGTTCAGCCGCTCCACCACGGTCCCACCGGTCGCCGGCCGCCGTCACCCCGGCCGCCGGTCTTCGACGCGGGCACCACGGCCGTCGACGACATCGCCGGCGACTACACCCTCGACATCACGCACACCCGGATCGGCTTCTCGGCCCGGCACGCGATGGTCACCACCGTCCGCGGCCAGTTCGACGAGTTCGAGGGCACCGCCCACCTCGACACCGCGAACCCCTCGGCCTCCTCGGCGAAGGTCAACATCCGCGCCGCGAGCATCACCACCGGCCAGGCCGACCGCGACGGTCACCTGCGTCTCCGCCGACTTCTTCGACGTGGAGACCTTCCCCGAGATCACCTTCGTCACCACCGACGTACGCCGCGCCGACGCCACCACCTGGACCGTCACCGGCGACCTGACCATCAAGGGCGTCACCAACCCGGTCACCATCGACTTCGAGTCGACCGGCTCCGCGAAGGACCCGTTCGGCAACCTGCGGGTCGGCTTCGAGGGCAGCACCTCGATCAACCGCAAGGACTGGGGCCTGACCTGGAACGCCGCGCTCGAGACCGGTGGCGTGCTGGTCAGCGAGAAGATCAAGCTGGAGTTCGACGTCTCCGCCATCGCGGTTCCCGCCGCTTCCTGACCGAAAGGGTTCCCGTCATGACCATCCCGTCGACGATCCGGGCCGTGCGCCTCAACCACGCGGTGCTCTTCGTCTCCGACCTGGAGCGCGCGCTGGACTTCTACGCCCGCGCCTTCGGCACCGAGGTGGTCGCCCGCGAGCCCCGCGCCAACGCAGCCTTCCTGCGGATGCCCGGCTCGGAGAACCACCACGACCTCGGCCTGTTCGGGATCGGCGCGGGCGCACCCCCGCGCCGTCCCGGCACGGTCGGGCTCTACCACCTGGCCTGGCAGGTCGACACGATCGAGGACCTCGAGCAGGCCCGGCTGACGCTGGCGAACCTCGAGGCCTACACCGGCGAGTCCAGCCACGGCGCGACCAAGAGCGTCTACGGCGTCGACCCGGACGGCAACGAGTTCGAGGTGATGTGGATGCTGCCGCGGGCCGAGTGGGGCGCGATGGCCGACAGCGCCACCACCGAGCGCCTCGACCTCGCGGGCGAGGTGCGTCGCTGGGCCGGTCGCCGCACCGCGGGCCGGATCGTCGAGGACGCGTCCTCGTGAGCCAGCCGTCGGCGTTCGGCGAGCCCGTCGTCGCGCGCCGTGGCTCGACCGACCCGGACGCCCCGCTGGTCGTGCTGCTGCACGGCCGGGGTTCCGACGAGCAGCAGATCGCGTCGCTGGCCGACCACCTGCCGCAGGACCTGGCGTACGCCGCCGTGCGGGCGCCGATCGCCGAGGGCGGCGGGTTCGCGTGGTTCGCCAACCGCGGCATCGGCCGGCCCGTCGCCGAGTCGCTGGCGGACACGATGGCCTGGTTCCGGCGCTGGCTCGACGCCACCGCGGGCGACCGGCCGGTCCTGCTCGTCGGGTTCAGCGGTGGCGCGGCCTTCGCCGGGGGGCTGCTCCTGTCCGACCCGGCGCGCTGGACCGGTGCAGCGGTGCTGCTCGGCACCCTGCCGTTCGACGCGGGGGTCCCGGTCGACGCCGGCCGTCTCGACGGGGTGCCGGTCCTGCTCGCCCGGGGGGAGCAGGACAGGGTCATCCCGGCCGAGCTGCTGGACCGCACCTGGTCCTACCTGCACGACGCGTCGGGCGCCGCGCTCACGTCGCACCGCGACCCCGGCGGTCACGGGCTCTCCGCGGCGACGGTCAGCCTTCTCCAGGACTGGCTGAGCTCGACGCAGCTCGGCGCGGTCCTAGAAGAGCGTCTCCTGCACGTACGCCGGCTCGGGCTCGACCGGCTTGCGCAGGGGTGGGTGCCGCATCGGCGCCGGGCGCGGCCGGGGGATCCAGCCCGCGTCGACGTCGGCCGGCTGCGGCAGCGACGTCTCCTTGCCGGTCAGCGCCCGCACGGCCGTCGGGACGTGCAGCTCGAGGCGGCCGAACGTCGCCCGCACGGCTGCCTCGTCCAGCGGCAGGCAGCCCACCCCGGCGTCCAGGTCGAGGCCCAGCGGCGCCGTCGGGTGCATGGTCATCACCTGGCAGTTGAGCTGCCAGCGCTCGCGGGCGGCCGGGTCGGCGAGCTTGCGGGCCGTCGACCGGCCGAGCACCTGCGTGCACCGCTTCGCCGTCGCCGCAGGCGTCGTCGAAGGCGGCCGCCGCCGAGCCGAACTCGGCCAGCAGGCGGGCCGCGGTCTTGGGGCCGATGCCCGCGACCCCGGGCAGGTTGTCCGAGGCGTCGCCGCGCAGGGCGGCGTAGTCGAGGTACTGCTCGGGCCGCACTCCGGTCACCATCACCAGCCGGTGCGGGTCGAGCAGCGGCGACGCGTCGACACCGCCGTTGAGGATCCGGAGCATCTTGGTGTGCTCGTCGATCAGCGCGAACGAGTCCCGGTCGGAGGTCGCCACCACGGTGCGCGCGCCGACCGTCGGGGCGTAGGCGGCCGCGCTCGCCAGCACGTCGTCGGCCTCGAGACCCTCGGGCACCGCGACCACGATGCCGATCGCGCGGAGCACGTCGATCGCGGTGTCGAGCTGCTCCTCCAGCGACTCCGGCTTGGCGTCGCGGTGGGCCTTGTACGTCGGCCAGCGTTCCTTGCGCACGCTCGACGCGCGGTCGTCGAAGCCCACGACGACGGCGTCCGCGCAGACCCGGTCGACGGCCGCGACCAGCTGGGACAGCAGCCCTCGCACGGCCCACATCGGCCGGCCGTCCGGCGTGCGGAACCCGCTGCGGGCGGACGCGTGGAAGCTGCGGTGCAGCAACGAGTTGCCGTCGACGGCGAGCAGGGTCCGGGGTGACATCGGGCCCAGCCTAGGCCTCCCCACGGACGGTCGCGTCCCGGGTGACGCGGCGCGCGGGCCCGGACCCCGCACTTGCGCAAAGTTAGGTATGCCTCACATAATTTAGGTCCGCCTTACTTCGAGACCGCCGAGGAGCCTGCCGTGATCGTGTGCCACTGCCGCGTCGTCACCGACCGGGCGGTCACCGAGGCGGTCCGCGACGGTGCCCGCTCGCTCGCGGCGGTCTGCCGTTCGACCGGCGCCGGCCAGGACTGCGGCTCCTGCGTCTTCTCCCTCAAGCGGATCGTGTGTGAGCATGAGGCATCCGCACCGGTCCTGGAGGTCGACGTTGCAGCCAGCTAGCCCCCGTGTCGTCGAGCTGCTCAACGCGGCCCTCACGTTCGAGCTCACGGTCACGAACACCTACTTCCTGCACGCCCGCATGCTCGACAACTGGGGTCTCGGCCGGCTCGGCAAGGTCTTCTACGACCTGTCGATCGACGAGATGAAGGACGCCGACGCGCTCATCAACCGGATCCTGATGTTCGACGGGCACCCCAACCTGCAGAAGCTCGGCTCCATCACCGTCGGCGAGACCGCCGAGGAGATGCTGCGGCTCGCGCTCGAGTCGGAGAGGGCCGCGGTGGCGCAGTTCAACGAGGGCGCCCGCGAGTGCCACGACCTCGGCGACCACGGCACGGCCGCGGTCTTCGAGGAGATGGTCCGCGACGAGGAGTCGCACGCCGACTGGTTCGAGGGCCAGCTCGACGCGATCGAGCGGGTGGGTGTGCAGCAGTACCTCGGCCAGCAGGTCGTCACCGACACCCCGTAGGCGCTCTCAGCCGGCCTCGGCGGCCCGGTCGACGTACGCCACGACCCGGTTGAGCAGCGAGGTGGCCTGCAGCAGCTCCACCGGGGGCGGCGGCGGGTTCTCGGCGAGCTCGTAGAGCAGCGGTGCCGCCCTCGGGGTGGCCGAGCTGCTGGGCCACCTGGGCGCAGGCCCGGGCCGCGTCGCGTACGGCGGCCGGCTCGACCGTCCAGATGGCCTCGAAGAGCCGCTTGCCGTCGGGCACGGTCGACTGTCCCGGCAGCTCCCAGGCGGTCAGCATCGCCGGGTAGTCCTCGGCGTCGCAGACCACCGCCCACTCGCGCCGCATCGGCGCGTCGTCGGGGAGGTCGACGAAGGTGGTGCCGCTCGACCGGCGCCGGGCTCGGCGCTGAAGGCGGCGAACACCATCGTCGAGCGGGAGACCCGGGCCAGCTCGGCCCAGCGCTCCTGGGCGGCCCGGAAGTAGCGCTCCTGCTGGAAGGCGCCGAAGATCATCGGCCGCTCGGCCCGCGAGCAGCACTCGTCCTCGATCGCCCACGACAGCGCGAGCAGCGTGGACTTCGTCAGCCGCTGCGGCGTGCAGCGCGGGGTGCAGCCGGCGCAGCGTCGCGTAGACCGACGGCGCGCCGGGCGGGGCGCCGACCGAGGCCTCGGCGAGCGCCACGCCGGCGATCGCGACCTCGAGCCGCATGCCGTCGTCGCGACGGCGCAGCACCTGCAGCACCAGCTCGACGTCGTGCTCGTCGTAGCGGCGGTGCCCGCTGTCCCGCCGGGTCGGGCGGGGGAAGCCGTGCCGCGACTCCCACATGCGCAGCGTGGCCGGGGCGATGCCCGTGCGTCGGGCCAGGTCGCCGATGGTGAGGGCGTCGTCGTCGGGGCTTGCGCGGGAGAGGGGGTTGGCATCACGATGAGAGGGTAAACCTAAACAGACTGTTCAGGAAAGTGTGTAATTTCTGACGGTCGGACCGACGACGCACGACGAGGAGAACGAGTGACATCACCCGAGCAGGGACCGGTCCTGGTCGCCGGCGCGTCCGGCTTCGTCGGGCGCCGGCTGGTGCCGGACCTCGTGGAGGCCGGTCACGACGTCCGCGCCATGACCCGGCACCCCGACACCTACGACGGGCGAGGGCAGCCCGGTCCACGGCGACGTGCACGACGCCGGCTCGCTGCCGGCGGCGCTCGCCGGGCTGCCGCGCGGCGTACTACCTCGTGCACTCCCTGGACTCCAAGGACTTCGAGCGGCTCGACGCGGAGGCGGCGACCGCCTTCGGGGAGGCCGCGGCCGACGGCGGGGGTGCAGCAGATCGTCTACCTCGGCGGCCTCGGCAGCGAGTCCGACGAGCTGTCCGTCGCACCTGCGCAGCCGCCGCGAGGTCGAGGGCCTGCTCGGCGCCGCGGGGGTGCCGGTGACCGTGCTGCGCGCCGGCATCATCGTCGGCAGCGGCGGCATCTCGTGGGAGATGACCCGCCAGCTCGTCGACCACCTGCCGGCGATGGTCACCCCGCGGTGGGTGCGCACCAGGACCCAGCCGATCGCGGTGGCCGACGTGGTGCGCTACCTCGTCGGCGTGCTCGACCACGACGAGGCGCTCGGCCAGGTCTTCGAGATCGGCGGCCCCGAGGTGCTGCAGTACGTCACGATGCTGCGCCGGGTGGCCACGATCAAGAACCGGCCGCTGGTCATCGTCCCGGTGCCCCTGCTCACGCCCGGGACTGTCGTCGCGCTGGCTGTCGCTGGTGACCGACGTCGACACCCAGGCGGGACGGTCGCTGGTCGACTCGATGGCCAACGAGGTCGTCGTGCAGGACGACAGCATCCGCTCCGTGGTGCCGTTCGAGCCGATGGGCTACGACGACGCCGTGCGCACCGCCCTGGACGAGCACGACCGGGAGGAGAGCGTCTCGATGAACCCGCGCACCCGCCGCTGGTGGCGGCCGTGCGCAGTCGCAGGTCGAGGCGACGGCTGCCGATGCCGATCACCCACGTGGTGCCGGTGCAGCACCCGGAGACCGCGCCGGTGGTCCGGCGCCGGCGCCGGGTCGTCGCCGGGGTCTCCGTGCTGGGCACCGGGCTGCTCGGGCTGTCGCTGTCGACCAAGCCGGACTCGCAAGCGAGTTCTACGGGCTGACCGCCGCCGTCGCGGCCACCTGGACCGCCGGCGGGCTGCTGTCCGGGCCCGCTGCACCTCGGCTGGATCCAGGGCCGCGACCAGCACCTGCGCCGCCCGGTCGTCACCCCGGTCGCCACCGGCGTCGGCGCGTTCGGCGTTCTTCTACGGCTGCGCGCTGGTCGCCCGCAGCATCCCGGTCCTCGACCGCGCGATCGGCAACGTGCTGACGTTCGCCGAGGAGGGCAGCGGCCCGCTGGTCGTCGCCACCACGCTGGCCAACGGGCTCGGCGAGGAGGTGTTCTTCCGCGGCGCGTTGTACGCCGCGCTCGACGCCGACCGGGCCGTCGTGGCGTCGACGGCGGTCTACACGCTGGCCACCGTCGCCACCCGCAACCCGGCGCTGGTCCTGGCCGCGGGCGTGATGGGCACGCTGTTCGGCCTGCAGCGCCGCGCCTCCGGCGGCCTCCAGGCCCCGCTGCTCACGCACCTGACGTGGTCCACCCTGATGGTGCGCTACCTGCCCCCGCTGTTCCGTCACGCCCACCGGAGCCGGCCGTGAGCCTCCCGTCCGCCGACGTCGTCGTGGTCGGGGCCGGGCTGGCCGGTCTCGCCTGCGCCCGTGCCCTGACCGGCCGCGGTCTCGACGTACGCGTCCTCGAGGCGGGGGACGCGGTGGGCGGCCGGGTGCGCACCGACCACGTCGACGGCTACACCCTCGACCGCGGCTTCCAGGTGCTGAACACCGCCTACCCGGCGCTGCGCGGGCTCGTCGACCTCGACGCCCTCGACCTGCGGCCCTTCGACGCGGCGGTCGGGCATCCACCTCGACGGACGAGCGGGTGCAGGTCGTCAACCCGGCTCCAGCGGCCGCGCGGCGCGACCGTCGGCGCTGGGGCTCCCGGTCGGCGGCGTCGGCGGCAAGGCGGCGCTCGGGCTGTACGCCGGACTCTGCGCGACCCTGCCCGTCGCGGGACTCAAGCAGCCGCGACGACGTCAGCGCGGCCGAGGCCTGGCGCCGGGCGCACATCCCGCCGGACGTCGTCGACGGCGTGCTCCGGCCGTTCTTCTCCGGGGTCCTGCTCGAGGACGACCTGTCGACGTCACGGCGGTTCACCGACCTGATGATGCGGATGTTCGTGCGGGGCGGGTCCACCGTCCCGGCCGGCGGCATGCAGCGCCTGCCCGAGCAGGTCGCCGCGCCCCTGCCCGCCGGGACGGTCCACCTCGACACCGCGCGTGCACCGGGTCTCCGCCGGGTCGGTCGACACCACCGCGGGGCACCGTCCGGGCCCGGGCCGTGGTCGTCGCCACCGACGCCTGGACGGCCGCGCGCCTCGCTGCCGCACGCGATGCCGGAACCGTCGGCCCGCGGCGTCACGACCGTCTACCACGTCGACGCCGGCGTTCCCGGAGGCCAGCCGCGATGCTGCTGCTCGACGCCGAGCGCTCCCCGGTCGCGAACACGATCGTGCTGTCGAGCGCCGCGCCGGAGTACGCCCCGCCCGGACAGTCGCTGGTGTCCACGTCGATGGTGCACGGCAGCTCCCTCCCGGACGACCTCGACGGCCCCGAGGTGCGCTCCGCCCTGGCCCGGCTGCACGGCACCGACACCTCGTCGTGGGAGCTGCTCGCGACCTACGACCTCCCGCGGGCGCTGCCCGGGATGCCGGCACCGCACCCGCTGCGCAAGCCGGTGCGCCTCACCAGCGGGGGCCGAGTCGGTGTACGTCGCCGGCGACCACCGTGACACCAGCTCCATCCAGGGCGCGCTCGTCTCGGGCCGTCGCGCCGCCTCCGCCGTGATCGCCGACCTGGGAGTGCACCGATGATCCCGCACGTGCTGGGCAACGCCCTCGACACCGCGCTCGACCGGACCGTCGTGCCGGGCTACTCCAAGATCGGCTACTGGCTGCGCCGGCCGATGCTGGGACGGCCGACGACCCGCCGCCCGGCGTCGATGACGGGGCAAGACCGTCGTGGTCACCGGCGGCAGCTCGGGGCTCGGCAAGGCCACCGCCGTGGCACTCGCGCGGCTCGGGGCGACGGTCCACCTCGTGGTGCGCGACCTCGCCAAGGGCCGGGCGGCCGTCACCGACATCCGCGGCGAGGTGCCCGGTGCCGAGGTGCTCCTCCACCGGTGCGACGTGTCCGACCTGTCCTCCGTGCGGGCCTTCGCCGCCGCCCTGCGCGGGTCGGTCGACCGGGTCGACGTACTCGTGCACAACGCGGGAGCGCTGCCGCCCGACCGGCAGGAGACCGCCCGACGGCCACGAGGTGGCCCTGGCCACGCACGTGCTCGGACCGCTGCTGATGACCGAGCTGCTGCGTCCCGTGCTCGCCGCGGCCGGGCAGGCGCGGGTGGTCGTCGTGTCGTCGGGCGGGATGTACGCCCAGAGGCTCGCGGCCGACGACCCGGAGTACCTGCAGGGCAGCTACTCGGGCACCACCGCCTACGCCCGCACGAAGCGGATGCAGGTCGCGCTGACGCCGCTGATGCAGGAGCGCTGGGCCGGCTGACGGGATCGCCGTGCACACGATGCACCCCGGCTGGGCCGACACCCCGGGCGTGGTCACGTCGCTGCCCGGCTTCCACAAGGTGATGGGGCCGCTGCTGCGCGACGCAGCGACCGGAGCGGACACGATCGTGTGGCTCGCCGCGACCGAGCCCGCGCCGGGAGGCGGCCAGTTCTGGCACGACCGCGCCCCCCGCCCCGAGCACTACCTCCGGCGGACGCGGTCCGGTGACGAGGGCCTGCTGAGGCTCTGGGCCTACGTCCTCGAGGCGACCGGTCTCGACACCTGACTCCCGTCAGCGGGCGAGCAGGATCTCGCTCACGGCACCGAGCAGGCTCGTCGGCAGGTCGAGGCCCTGGAGCACGAGCACGGCCGACCCGGCGTCCGGAGCGGTCCGCACCGCGTCGTGCACGGCGGCCTTGAGCTCGAACCCCATCTGCGCCCGGTCGAGCAGCGCGAACACCCGCTCCTCCGTGGTCAGGGTGGAGCGCACCACCTCGACGCGGTAGGTCCGGTCGGCCGGCAGCGTCGCCGCGTCGCCCTCGACGTCGTGCACCGTGACCTCGCCGCTCGCGTCGTCGTAGGTGATCCGGGTGCGGGCCCAGCGGTCGTCGTCCCGGTCCTCGGCCAGCGTGAACGAGCCGTCCGCCCCGGGGTAGACCTGGACCTCCACGACGGAGGAGAGGTCGGCGCCCCGCGGCAGGGCGTCGGCCGGCACCGTCGGCACGATCGCGCCGGCCTTGGCGAGCACCGGGATCGAGGTCAGGTCGCGGTGCAGGTAGACCGTGCGTCCGCCGGTGTAGGTGAGCCCGGTGAACACGTCGGTCCAGGTGCCCTCGGGCAGCCACGCCCTGACCCGCCCGAGCCCCGTGGCGCGGTCGGCCGGTGAGGTGATCGGCGCGACGAGCAGCTCGCTGCCGAACATGAACTGGTTCGGTACGTCGTACGCCGCAGCCTCGTCGGGGTGGTCGTAGTACATCGGCTGCACGAGCGGCTCGCCCTCGGCGTGCGCCCGCAGGTTCATCGTCGAGAGGTAGGGCAGCAGCTGGTGCCGCAGCCGCAGGAAGTCGGTCATCACCGTCTCGGCCGCGGGCGGGAACCGCCACGGCTCCTTGGTGTTGAAGGGGTTGAGGCCGGAGTGCAGCCGGTTCAGCGGCGTGAAGACGCCGAACTGCACCCAGCGGGTCGCCAGCTCGTCGTCGCGGTAGCCCTTGAAGTGGCCGCCGATGTCGTGGCTCCACCAGCCGTAGCCGGCGTTCGAGGCGGTCGCGGTGAAGTACGGCTGGAAGTCCAGCGACTCCCAGGTGATGAAGGTGTCCCCGGAGAAGCCGATCGGGTAGCGGTGGCTGCCGATGCCGGCGTAGCGGGAGAACGTGAGCGGACGCTTCCGCTCCCGCCCGGAGTCGAGGTAGTGGAAGTGGTTGAGCAGCCACAACGGGTCCAGGCCGGGGATCTTGGTGACGCCGCCCTGCTGCCAGTCCAGCCACCAGAAGTCGACGCCCCCGTCCTCGAGCGGGTGGTGCAGCTCCTCGAGGTAGGCCTCGATGAAGTCCGGGTCCGTCGGGTCGAAGTTCACCGGCAGCTCGGACGCCGGGTCGACGCCCATCCGCTTCGCGATGGCGGCGTAGGCCTCCTCGTGCGCGTGCACCCCCTCGGCCGGGTGCACGTTCAACGACGTCGCCAGGCCGCGCTCGTGCAGGTCGGCGAGGAACTTCTCCGGGTCCGGGAACAGGTCGGTGTTCCAGGTGTAGCCGGTCCAGCCGCTGCCGTACTTCGGGTCGATCTCGCACCCAGTGCCAGTCCATGTCGATGACCGCGACGGAGAGCGGCACGTCCTCCGCGGCGAACCGGTCCATCAGCTCGACGTACTCGTCGGCGGTGTAGGGGTGGTAGCGGCTCCACCAGTTGCCCAGGGCGTAGCGCGGCAGCACCGGGGTCGGTCCGGTCAGCTCGTAGAGCGCCTTGAGGGCCTGCTTGTAGTCGTGGCCGAACGCGAACACGTACAGGTCCAGGGTGCCCGGCCGGCGTGCCGCGATCCAGCCGTCGTCGTCGAGCAGCACGGTGTGCGAGTCGTCGACGGCCGCGACGCCGTTGAAGGCGAGCACGCCGTCCTCCAGCGGGATCGCACCGTCGACGTCGTCGAGGGTGCGGGCCGTGCCGCCGAGGTTCGGGGTCTTCAGCCCGTAGCGCCACACCGAGTCGTTCGAGTGGAAGCCGCCCTTGGCCTGGACGGACAGCCCGTACGTCGTGAAGGGGCCCTTGTTGTAGATCAGGTGCAGCCGTTCGGTGTGGATCTCGAGCAGGTCTTCGGTCTCGGTCACCTCGAAGTCGGTCGCGGCGAACGCCCGGTTGATCGCGGTCTGCGACGCCCGGTCCTCGAACGAGCCGGACTCGTCGTACTCCAGCCGCACGAGGCCCGCGTCCAGGACGGTGATCCGGTAGCAGTCCCCGACCACGACGTTGGCCGGGTCGGCGATCGGGTGGGTGTCGAGCCGGAAGTGCTCTTTCACGGGGTGGCTGCCTCTCAGACGTTGCCGATGACGGACGTGACGGTGATGCGGAGCGCGACCCGGTCCGGGTTCTCGCGGGGCTGCCGGTAGCGCTCGGCGTAGCGGCGGACCGCCTCCGCGACGGATGCCTCGTCGTCGCGGACCTCGGCGGTGCCCTCGATCGTCGACCAGCGGCGGCCGTCGACCTGGCAGACCGCGACGCGCGGGTCGGTGCCGGCGCGCAGGTTCGCGACCTTCTGCGAGGTGCGCGAGGTGATGCCCCACGCGACGCCGGCCTCGACGTCGACGACGATCCCCATGGGTACGACGTGCGGCGAGCCGTCGTCGCGCAGCGTGGTGACCGTGCACAGGTGACGTTGGCGCCAGAACTCGAGGTGGTCGCCCTCGAGCTCGCGCACCCGGGGCATCAGGCGTCGCCCGCGCAGCGGAAGCCGATGTTGCCCGACGTGGACTCGGGGGTGTTCGACGAGCGGGCGGCGACCCGGTAGCGGTTGCAGTAGGAGTCGTGGCAGAGGTAGGAGCCGCCGCGCATCACGCGCTGCTCGCCGTCGTCCGGGCCGCGCGGGTCGTGCTCGGGCGCGTGCGCGTAGTAGTCGGGGGCGAACCAGTCGCGCGCACCACTCCCACACGTTGCCGGCGGTGCACGAGAGGCCGTAGCCGTTGGGGGCGTAGGACTTCACCGGCGCGGTCGTGAGGAAGCCGTCGTCCTCGGTGTTGTGGGTCGGGAACTCGCCCTGCCAGATGTTGCACATGCCACCGGCCCCGCGGGGTGAGCTCGTCGCCCCAGGCGAACCGCTTCCGGTCCAGGCCGCCCCGTGCGGCGTACTCCCACTCCGCCTCGGTCGGCAGCCGCTTGCCGGCCCATGCGGCGTACGCCTGGGCGTCGTACCAGGACACGTGCACGACGGGGTGGTTCTGGCGACGCGCGACGTCCGACCCCGGGCCCTCGGGCGACTTCCAGTCGGCGCCGCGGATCGCGAGCCACCACGGGGTGCCGGCCGCCCGGTTGAGCAGGTCGCGCTCGTGGCGGTCGGTGTTGCGCTGCCACGCGAGGTGGAACACCGCCGAGACACCGAACTCCTCCGCGCCGGTCAGGTAGCCGGTGTCCTTGACGAAGGTGGCGAACTGCGCGTTGGTGACGGTGGTGGCGTCCATCCGGAAGGCGTCCAGGCGTACGGCGTGCACGGGAGTCTCGCCGTCGGAGGCGTACCCCTCGTCGAACGCGTCGCCCATCTCGAAGCGTGCCGGCGGGGACGGGGACCTGGCCGCGCGGGCGGCGGCTGCTCCTCGCCACGTCGGCCCGCGGAGCACGGGTCTCCGCGGACGGCGCGCAGCAGGCGTGCTCCTCCATGGCGCCCACGCTACTGGAGCGCTCCAGGACGGGTCAGCGCACCACCTTCCACCGGGCTGCGGCAGTACTCGTGCGTCGGCGGTTCCTCGTGAGACGCTGGGCCCCTGACGATTGCTGCGGTGAGGACGGGTCTGGCGCGTCCGACGTGGGCGGCGTCGGACCCGCTGATGCAGGAGTACTACGACACCGAGTGGGGGATGCCGGTCCGGGACGAGACCGGGATGTTCGAGCGGATCAGCCTGGAGGCGTTCCAGTCCGGGCTGTCCTGGGCGACGATCCTGCGCAAGCGACCGGCGTTCCGGGAGGCGTTCGACGGCTTCGACCCCGACCGCGTCGCGGCGTACGACGACGCCGACGTCGACCGGCTGATGGGTGACGCCGGGATCGTCCGCAACCTCCGCAAGGTGCACGCCACGATCACCAACGCGCGGGCCACTGTCGCGCTGCGCGAGGACGGCGGGCTCGTCGACCTGGTGTGGTCGTTCCGTCCCGACGAGACGCCCGCCCCGACGTCGTACGCCGACGTGCCGACGCGGTCGCCGGAGTCGCTGGCGCTGTCGAAGGCGCTGAAGAAGAGGGGGTTCGTGTTCGTCGGGCCGACCACCATGTACGCCCTGATGGAGGCCGTCGGCATCGTCGACACCCACCTCGTGGACAGCCACCGCCGCGGGTCCTCCGGCGTGTGGCCGTCGCCGCCGCGGCCGTAAGGCGGACCGTCCGTGCGACGCTGAGGTCGTGCCCGACCAGGAGACCCTCGAGCTCATCGCCCTCATCGTCATCGGGCTGGTGGGTGTGCTGCTGGTGCTGGCCCGGTTCGCGGAGCGGCACGGCTCCGTCGACCCGGTGGTGCGGCGCCGCGAGCACGCCACGGCCGCCCGGCAGAGCACGACGGTCGCCCTGGTCTTCGTGGGACTGCTCGTCGTCGCGGTCCTGCTCGGCCGGATCCTGCTCGGTGCGATGGCGATCGCCGGCCTGGTCGTGTTCGGCACCCTGGCCGTCGTACGCGGGCGGCTCTCCCGCTGAGCCGGCGGTTGGGCCGGTGTGAGGGAATAGGGGAATGAGGACGTCCGCCGAGCGAGCCCTGCGCGGCCTGCTCTGGGACAAGGTGCCGCGCGACCACCGGCAGGACCCCCGGCCGTTCCTGGTTCGCCGCATCGTCACCGGGGTCTTCCTGGTGATCGGCGCTGCGGTGCTCGGCTGGTCGCTGCAGATCGAACCGGGTGACTCGACGTTCATCGTCGCGACGCTGGTCCTCGCCGCGGTGTGGACCATCGGTGCCTTCGCCTCGGGCCCGTTGTACCTCGGCCGGGTCGCCCGCGCAGGCGTCCACGACGACCTGCGCCGCCCGGTGGCCGGTGCGATCGTGCTGGGCCTCGCGCTGGCCGGCGTCTTCGTCGTCGGCGCCCTCGTCGTCCGCCAGGTGCCGCTGATCGACCGGCAGATCAGCAGCGTGCTCGACCACGCCGACCAGGGCGTGACGCCGCTGCTGGTGCTCATCACGGTCGTCAACGGCATCGCCGAGGAGCTGTTCTTCCGCGGCGCGCTGTACGCCGCGTCGCCCCGCTACCCGGTCGCGGTCAGCACCGTCGCCTACGTGATCGCGACCCTGGCCACCGGCAACTTCATGCTCGCGTTCGCGGCCGTGCTGCTCGGCGTCGTGGTGGGCCTCGAGCGGCGGGCCTCCGGCGGCATCCTCGCGCCGGTGCTGACCCACGTCACCTGGTCGACGGCGATGCTGTTCCTGCTGCCGCTGCTGTTCTGAGTCGGCTCAGAGCTGCTGCGCGAGGCCGACGACGTGGCCCTGCGGATCGGAGATGAGGGCGAACCGTACGCCCGGGACCTCTACCGGCTCCTGCACGACGCGGCCACCCAGCCGGACCGCGTCGGCGACCGCGTCGCCCATGTCGTCGACTCCGACGAAGAACGTGACCAGGTCCTCGTCGCCCTGCAGCGGGCTGATGGCGGTGTACAACGCTCCAGGGACGCCGGTCTCGACGAAGGTGTAGCCGGGAAAGGCTCCTTCGGCCGGGTAGGTCCAGCCGAAGAGCTCTCCGAAGAAGGACCGGGTCGCGTCGGGGTCGCTCGACCGGATCTCTGCGTGCACGACGGGGTGGCTCATGATGTCCTCCTGGTTCGACGAGATCGCCGCGGTGACGACCTCACCAGTCCGACGTACGAGCCGGCGCGTTCTCGACAGCAGAGCGCTGCTTTGCAGGTGCTGTGGACGGTTAGCACGCGGTGTGCCGTGGGTGGAGCGTCCATAACCCCGCGTTACAAGAGGTCGCGGAGCAGGGCGGGTGCGCTGTCGGCGCCGTCGAGCTCGGCGCACCGGGCGCCCGCCGCCGCCGCGAAGGCCCGGGCCTGCTCCGCGTCGTCGCGGGGCGCGAGCACCACCAGCTCCGGGACGGTCCGGGCCACGTCGACCGGGTCCTCGTCGGTGTGCCGGCAGTCGGACAGCAGCACCACGACCCGTCGCTGGGCCCGCGCCGACGCGAGCTCCTTCGACGCCGCCCGCAGCGCGTCGGCGAGCTGGGTGACCCCGTGACCCCGCAGCGCGAGCACCCGGTCCACGACGGTCGCCGCCGGGTCGGGCCCGTGCAGGGTCCGCAGCGTGCGCACGTCACCGGCGAAAGCGAGTACGGCGTGCTGGGCCGGTGCCCGCAGCGCACACGCGGCCGTGACCGTCGCGGCCACCGCGAGCCGCTCACCGCTCATCGAGCCGGACGCGTCGACCAGCAGGCACACCGCGAGGTCCTGGCGGCCCCAGTCCCGGGCGGTCAGCTCGTCGAGGTCGGCCGGCCGGCGCTCGCCGCGGGCGGTGACGATCCCCTCCATCGAGGCGTCGACGTCGAGGTCCCCGCCGCTCCCGGCCGGGACGAGCCGTGGTCGCGCCGTACCGGTCCGGGTCGGGCGTCCCGAGCGGGACCGGTCGATGACGAGCCGGGCGGCGAGCCGGCGGGCCTGCGCCCGCAGCGACTCGTCCGTGGCGTGCACCAGGTCGGCCACCATCGCCAGCGTCGCGTCCGGGTCGGACGAGAGCGCCCGGTCCAGCGCCTGCTCGTCGAGCACCCCCACCTCGGGGGAGACCTCCGCGAACCGGGCGTGCCGGGACAGCGTCGACCGGCCGACGGTCCGGTTGCGGGCCGCGTCGGCCTTGGGGTTGCTGCGTTGCTGGGGGCGGCCCGCCGGCTGTGAAGGAGGCGGGCTCAGGCTTCCCCCGGGTCGGACCCCTCGCCGTCCGGCCGGTCCGACGGCGGCGCGCCGAAGACCTGCTCGTAGAGCTCCCGGACGACCTCCTCGGGTCGCCGGCCGGCCGACTCGTGCATCCGGATCCGTCCCGACAGCGAGACCAGCGCGGCGTCGAGCCCCGCGTGCCAGTCGCCAGCGGGGACGCCGCGCATCTCGAACAGCCGGGTGGCGATGGCGACCAGGTCGATCGCCCCGCGCACCGACGAGCCGATGCGGACGTCGCCGTGGCCGCGGGTACGTCGGACCAGGTCGACGACCTGCGCCCGCCACGCGTCGTCCGAGGGGGAGCGCAGCGCGACGATCGCCGACTCGGTCTCCGCGGACTGGTAGTCCATCGAGATCCGGCAGGTCCGGTCGTAGATCGCCGAGGAGATCCGTTCCGTGCCGACCGCGTCGAACGGGTTCATGGCCGCGACCAGCCGGAACCCGGGCTCGGCCCGGACCAGGCCGAGGCGCGGCACGGTCAGCTCCGCCTCGGACATCACCGTGATGAGGACGTTCAGGGTCTCCTCGGGGACCCGGTTGATCTCCTCGACGTACAGCAGTCCGCCCTCGCGCAGCGCCTGCACCAGGGGTCCGTCGACGAAGACGTCGGGGGTGTAGCCCTGCGCCAGCACCTGCGCGGGGTCGAAGTGCCCGACCAGCCGCGCCGGGGTCAGCTCGGCGTTGCCCTCGACGAGGTGGAAGGGCGCTGCCCGCTCGGACGCCACCGAGCGGAGCAGCGTCGACTTCCCGGTCCCCGGCGGACCCTCGAGGAGGACGTGCGCGCCACCGTCGAGAGCGGCGACGAGCAGCTCCACCTCGCGGGCCCGGTCGAGGACGACCAGTGGCTTCGAGGCCCGCCCCGCTCGCACCTCAGCCAACGAGCACGTCAGTTGTGCGAGTGCACGACGACGCCGCGCACGTTCTTGCCCGCGAGCAGGTCGTCGTAGCCCTCCTGGACCTGGTCCAGCGTGTAGGTCCGGGTGATGATCTCGTCGAGCTTGAGGTCACCGGACTGGTACAGCCCGAGGATCCGGGGGATGTCGACGGTCGGGTTGCAGTCACCGAACAGGCTGCCCTTGAGCGTCTTGCGGTACAGCGTCATCACGGTGCCGGGGAGCTGGATGTTGGGCTCCATCACCTTGTTCAGGCCGGTCAGCACCACGACGCCGCCCTTGCCGACGGCGTTGAAGCCGCCCGCGACGATCTCCGCCGTCATCAGGTCGGGGGTGAGGATCGCGGAGTCCGCCATCTGTCCGCGGGTGAGGTCGGTGATCGTCTCCTGGGCCTCCTCGACCGTGGCGAAGGCGTGCGTGGCGCCGAGCTCCATGGCCTTCTCGCGCTTGTTCTCCAGCGGGTCGACGGCGACGACGTACTTCGCGCCGGCGTACCGCGCGCCCTGGACAGCGTTGATGCCGATGCCGCCGATGCCGGAGACCATGACGGTCTGGCCCGGGCGGACGTTGGCGGTGTTGACGGCCGAGCCCCAGCCGGTGGGGACCCCGCAGCCGACGAGGACCGCCTTGTCCAGGGGCAGGTCGTCGTCGACCTTGACCACGGAGTTCTGGTGGATGGTGCTGTACTGGCTGAACGTGCCGAGCATGCACATCGCGCCGTAGTCGCCCCGCGGCCCGGTGAACGGGAACCGCTCGCCGGGCAGGTACCCCTCGAGGATGGTGGCGCCCATGTCGCAGATCGACTGCTGTCCGCTGGCGCAGTAGCGACACGTGCCGCAGTTGGGGATGAAGGAGCAGACCACGTGGTCGCCTTCCTTCACCCGGGTGACACCGGGTCCGACCTCCTCGATGATGCCGGCGCCCTCGTGGCCCAGCACCATCGGCAGCCGCGCCTCCAGGTCGCCGTGCGCGACGTGCACGTCGGAGTGGCACAGCCCGGCATGGGTGTAGCGGATGAGGACCTCGCCCTCCTTCGGCCCGTCGAGGTCCAGCTCCTCGATCTCGATGGGCTTGCCTGCCTCGACTACGACTGCTGCTCTGGTCTTCATCCATGTCCTCCTCGGCCTGGCCCCCGGCTTCGTCGATACGTCCGGTGAAGCCCAGTCAAGCCCCGCGCGACCACCGACGCACCTACCCATCCGGTCAGGTGCCTGCCCCTGCCGCCATCCGCCCGAGACCGGCCGACGGTCCGCTTCCCGGTCCCAGGACCCGCGTGTAGTTTGGAGGCGTCTTGATGGGAGGCGCCGTGCAGTCGATCGCGGGACCTGACCTACCGACCCAGCCCGCCGACGAGCCCGACCTCGAGCTCCCGTGGCCCCCGCTGGTCAAGTTCCACGCCCCCGAGGTGGTCTTCGGGCTCGGATCGCTCGGCGAGGCCGGCTTCGCGGCCGCCCGTCTCGGCGCACGCCGCCCGATGGTCGTGACCGATCCCGGCGTCATCGAGGCCGGCTGGTGCGACGAGCTCCTCGGCCATCTCCGCGAGGCGCGGCTCACCCCGGTGGTCTGGTCCAGCGTCACCCCGAACCCCAAGGACCACGAGATCCACGCCGCCCACGAGCGGTACGTCGAGGAGGGCTGCGACGTCCTCGTCGCGCTCGGCGGCGGCTCGTGCATCGACGCGGCCAAGGGCGTCGCGATCCTGTCGGGCAACGGCGGCCGGATCCTGGACTACGGAGGCGTCGACCTCGTCGCCAAGCCGATCCCGCCGCTGCTGATGATCCCGAGCACGTCGGGCACCGGCGCCGACGTCTCCCAGTTCTGCATCGTCACCGACACCGAGCGATCGGTGAAGATCACCATCATGGGCCGCGCCCTGGTGCCGGACATCTCGATCACCGACCCGCGGTTGCTGATGACGATGCCCGAGTGGCTCAACGCCGCGACCGGGCTGGACGCCTTGACCCACGGCGTCGAGTCGTTCGTGTCTCTGGCGCACAACCCTCTGGCCGACATCCATGCGCTGAACGCCGTCGGCCTGGTCTGCAGCAACCTGCGCACCACGATCCTCCGCCCCCGGGACGAGGCTGCCCGCTCCAAGATGGCGCAGGCCAGCCTCAATGCCGGACTGGCGTTCACCAACGCCATCCTCGGCGCCACCCACGCGATGAGCCACCAGGTCGGCGGGCTCCTCGATGCCCCGCACGGGGTCGTCAACGGTGTGCTGCTGCCGCACGTGATCCGCTACAACGCCCAGGAGAGCCCCGAGCGCTTCGTGGAGCTCGCCCGCGCGGCAGGGCTCCAGGTCGAGGGGGTGCCCGCGAGCGAGGCGGCGGAGATGCTCGCCGTGCACGTCCGGGAGCTGGCCGACGACGTCGGGGTGCCCCGCGGGCTGCGTGAGCTGGGGGTCGACGAGAGCGCGATCCCGCGGCTCGCCCTCAACACGCTCGACGACGCGTGCCTGACGACCAACCCGCGCCCGGCTTCGTCGGGCGACGTCGAGCAGCTGTTCCTGGCCGCCCTGTGATGATTCCTGACGATCCTGGTGGGACGCGCGTGAGCCCGCGTCGGCAGCGGCTCGACCTGGCCACCCTGACCGGTGTGCGCTCCGGCAAGACGTCCTACTACCGCGCCTACGTCCGCTCCGACGAGCGGATGCAGCACGCGGTCCGTGCGATGGACTCGATCTCCCGCGCGCTGGTCCGCACCGTCGAGGGTCCCCGCGGGCTGCTCGAGGAGGTGGTCCGCGCCGCGGCCGCGCACCTGAACGCCGAGTGGACGGTCCTGGCGCTCGCCGACGGGCACCTCAAGGGCGCCCGGCCCCGGTTCCTGGCCGCCGACCCCGACGGTGACGATCACCGTCGACGAGTCCGACCTCCCCACGGCGGTGAAGCGCGAGCTCCGTGTCCATCCGCGCCGGGCACACCCGGCCGGTGATCGAGCCCTCCGGCTGGATCCGGGTGCCGATGACGCTCGAGGGCCGCACCGTCGGCAGCCTCGTGGCCCAGCACCGTCTGCAGGTCGACCCGGAGCCCGGAGACCTGTCGGTGCTGCGCATCCTGGCCAACCAGGCGGCGGTCTCGCTGCACACCTCCGAGCAGTACCAGGCCGGACTCACCCTGCACCGTCGGGCGCAGCACCTGTACGACGAGGCGACCGCCCAGGCCCGCAACCTCGCGGACCGGACGGCCGAGCTCCGTCAGGTCGAGGAACGACTGCTGCTGGCGCACCAGCGCGAGCTGATCGACGGGGAGCGGCACCGGATCGCCCGGGAGCTGCACGACAGCGTCACCCAGTACGTCCTGTCGGCCGGCATGGCCGTCGAGATCGCCCGAGGCGAGGCCGAGGCGCTCGGCCGGCCCGGGTCCTCGATCCTGGCCCGCCTGGCCACCGCGAAGAAGCTGTCGCAGGACGCCGTCGACCAGCTGCGGCGGGCCATCTACGCGCTGCACCATCCGCAGCCGCGACACGGTCTCCACGCTGCCCGAGCTGCTCAACGAGGTCGCCCACCAGCACAAGCCGCACCTCGCGGTGCAGCTGCGCGTCGAGGGTGACGTGGTCCGGCTGCCCAACGACGCCGACCACGAGATCGCCCGCACCGTGGGGGAGGCGCTGTTCAACGTGGCGACCCACGCGCAGGCCAGCCGGGCGATCGTGCGGCTGCGCTACCGGCCCGACCAGATCACCGTCTCGGTGGCCGACGACGGCGAGGGTGACCCCAAGGACCTGAGCCGCAAGCTGCGTCTCGAGAGGGCCACCATGGTCGACGGCCGGCACCGAGGGCTGGTCAACATGGACAGCCGGATCGGTGACCTCGGCGGCAGCCTCGCGTTCCGCCGGGCCAGGCTCGGCGGTGTCCGCGTCGAGATGCGGGTCCCGCTGCCGCTGGCACCGCGTCCCGCCGCCCTCGTCAGCGAGCTGGTCGGCGTCCCCGCCGAGCGGCCGAACACCCCGAGATCGAGGAGGCCTGATGGCCACGCTCGCACCGTCCCAGCACAGCGCCCGCAGCAGCGACGTCGTCGGCATCATGCTGGTCGACGACCACGCGATCGTCCGACAGGGCCTGCGTTCCATCCTGGAGCGCGAGAACGACCTGCGGGTGGTCGCCGAGGCGTCCAGCGCCAGCGAGGCGCTCGCCGTCGTCGGCCGCGCGAACCCGCAGATCGTGCTGCTCGACCTCAAGCTCTCCACCTCCTCCGACAGCGAGGGCCTCGAGGCTCTGCCAGGAGCTGACCTCGACGTACCCCGAGGTCGGCGTCCTGGTGCTCACCACGTTCCTCGACGAGCACCTCGTGCTGCAGGCCATCCGGGCCGGCGCACGCGGCTACGTCGTCAAGGACGTCGACACCTCGGCGCTGATCCGGGCCATCCGGGACGTCTCGCGGGGCGAGAGCGCGTTCGACGCCCGCAGCGCCGCCGCGATGGTCCGTGGCCTGAACGCCCCGCCGGTCGAGCAGACCAAGCAGCTGACCGCCCGCGAGCGCGAGGTGCTGAGCCTGCTGGCCCGGGGCCTCTCCAACCGCGACATCGGCGCCCGGCTGTACATCTCCGAGACCACCGCGAAGTTCCACGTCGGCAACATCTTGCGCAAGCTCGGCGTCTCCCGCCGGGCGGAGGCGGTCTACGAGGCCAGCAAGCTCGGCGTCATCTGATGACCTGGAAGGTGGAGCCATGACGGGACGGGAAGCTCCGGACACGGTGACGGTCCGACTGGCCTACGGCGAGGACGGCCTCGACGTGGAGCTGCCGGCGGAGCGTACGACGGTCGTGGAGCCGACGTACGTCGCGGCGGCCGAGGACCAGGCGGGGCTGCTGCGCGACGCGCTGCGGCACCCCGTGGAGGGGCCGCCGCTGCGGGAGCTCGTGCGGCCGGGGCAGACCGTGGCGATCTCGATGTGCGACGGCACCCGCCCCCAGCCCCGGCACCTGATGATCCCGGCGGTGCTCGACGAGCTCGAGGGCATCGTGCGCGCTCGACGACGTCGTGGTGCTCGTCGCGACCGGCACGCACCGCGGGAACACCGAGGCGGAGATCCGGGCGATGCTCGGCGACGAGGTCGCCGACGCGGTCCGGGTGGTCAACCACGACGCCCGCGACGACGCGTCCCTGGTGTGGCTCGGCCGGCACGGTCGCGACGTACCCGTGTTCCTCAACCGGCACTGGGTCGAGGCCGACGTGCGGATCACGACCGGGTTCGTCGAGCCGCACTTCTTCGCCGGGTTCAGCGGCGGCCCCAAGCTCGTCGCCCCCGGTCTCGCGGGGCTGGAGACGGTGCTCACGCTGCACGACGCGAAGCGGATCGGGGACCCGCAGGCCACGTGGGCGGTGTGCGAGGGCAACCCGGTGCACGACGACATCCGGGCGGTGGTCGAGGCCGTCGGCCGGGTCGACTTCGGGCTCGACGTGGTGCTCAACCGCGAGCAGCGGATCGTCGAGGCGTTCGGCGGCCCGATCCCCGCCATGCACGCCGCGGCCCGGGCCTCGTCGCAGCGGCTGGCGATGCAGCCCGTGCCCGCGCTGTTCGACGTGGTGGTCACCACCAACGCGGGCTACCCGCTCGACCAGAACCTCTACCAGGCCGTGAAGGGCATGTCGGCCGGCGATGACCGTGGTCCGGCAGGGCGGCACGATCGTCTGCGCCGCCGAGTGCCGCGACGGGTTCCCCGACCACGGGTCCTACCGCGAGGTGCTCGCCTCCGAGCCGTCGCCGCAGGCGCTGCTCGCGTCGATCGCGGCGCGGGAGCGCACCGTCCCGGACCAGTGGCAGGTCCAGGTGCAGGCGAAGGTGCAGGTCCACGCGGACGTGGTCGTGCGCTCGTCGTACCTCTCCGCCGCCGACCTCGCCTCGGCGCACCTCGGCCACACCGACGACGTCGCGGCGACCGTGCACGAGGCCCTGGGCCGGGCCGGCCGGGACGCGCGGGTGTGCGTGCTGCCGGAGGGTCCGCAGACGATCCCCTACGTCGCCTGAGGGTCAGCCGAGCCGGTGGCGCGGCAGGTCGCGCCGCTCGTCCGTGTGGAACGCGGTCTCGAGCTCGCGGCTCCACGCCAGCGTGGCCCGGTGCCGCAGGGCTCCCCAGAGCGCCAGGGCGCACAGGACGGCGGTGAGGGACAGCAGCAGGACGACGGTCATGGCCCCTCCGGGGTCGGGCTCCACGGGCGGGAGGCGGTCCTTCGACGGTACGCCCGGCTTGTCCGACTCGTGGCTTTTTTACCAACCCACGGTCCGCGGAGTCGGGCCTCTCCGCACGGAGAGGTACTCCGGGCCCTGCCGAGGGGTGTACGTCGGAGGGTGGCGCACCTAGCGTGAGGTCACCGGCTCCACCCATCCAGAGCGCACGAGAAGGCGGAGTCCCATGACCGACCCCCAGGCCCCAGACCGAGACCCCCACCGACGAGTCCGACCTCGCCCCTTCTGACCTCGCGGAGACCGCTCTGGTCGAAGAGGTGTCCATCGACGGGATGTGTGGCGTCTACTGATGCCCACCGACCACGTCGGCCGGCCGGTCGACGATGTTGGACGAGGCCTGGCGGCTGCACGACTCGGTCGCGCTGCGTCCCGAGCCGTTCGGCGCCCTGGCCTACCACTTCGGCACCCGGCGGCTCAGCTTCCTCAAGACCCCCGAGCTCGTGGACGTCGTACGGAACCTGGCCTCCGGGACGGTCCGCGACGCCTTGGTCGCCTCGGGGGTGCCCGAGCCGCACTGGCCGGCGTACGTCGGAGCGCTCGAGGGCCTCGCCCGCGGCGGCATGATCACCAGGAGGGACCTCGCATGACGATCGCTCGCCCACCGACCAGAACGCCCCGCTGCGCCGCCGCCCGCGCCGGGCCGGCTGGTCGACCACTTCGAGAAGGGCCTGGACGCGCCGATCTGCCTGACCTGGGAGCTGACCTACGCCTGCAACCTGAGCTGCGTGCACTGCCTGAGCTCGTCCGGCCGCCGCGACCCCCGCGAGCTGTCGACCGAGGAGTGCAAGGCGCTCGTCGACGAGTTCGAGCGGATGCAGATCTTCTACGTGAACATCGGCGGCGGGGAGCCGACCGTGCGCCCCGACTTCTGGGAGCTGCTGGACTACGCGGTGGACCACCACGTCGGCGTGAAGTTCTCGACCAACGGCTTCCGGATCACCCCGGAGCGGGCCGCCAAGCTCGCCGCGACCGACTACGTCGACGTGCAGATCTCCCTGGACGGCGCGACCGCGGAGGTCAACGACCACGTGCGGGGCGCCGGCACCTACGACGCCGCGATGCGCGCGATGGGCAACCTCCAGGCCGCCGGCATGAAGGACTTCAAGATGTCGGTGGTGTGCACCCGCCACAACATCGGCCAGCTCGACGAGTTCAAGGCGATCGCCGACCGCTACGGCGCGCAGCTGCGGCTCACCCGGCTGCGTCCCTCCGGTCGCGGCGCCGACGTGTGGGAGGAGCTGCACCCGCTCCCGGAGCAGCAGCGCGAGCTCTACGACTGGCTGGTGGCGCACGGCGACTCGGTGCTGACCGGCGACTCGTTCTTCCACCTCTCGGCGTACGGCGACGCGTTGCCCGGCCTGAACCTGTGTGGAGCGGGACGCGTGGTCTGCCTGGTGGACCCCGTCGGGGATGTCTACGCGTGCCCGTTCGCGATCCACGAGCAGTTCCTGGCCGGCAACGTCCGCAGTCCGGGTGGGTTCGACGAGGTGTGGAAGCACTCCGACCTCTTCTCGGAGCTCCGCTCGCCGCAGACCGGTGGTGCCTGCACGATGTGCTCGGCCTACGACTCGTGCCGCGGCGGCTGCATGGCCGCGAAGTTCTTCACCGGCCTCCCGCTCGACGGCCCGGACCCGGAGTGCGTCAAGGGCAACGCCGGCGTGCCGGGCGCGGTCCGGCCGGTGGCCTCCGGCGACCACTCGCACACCGGGACGGTCCGCAACGCACCCGTGCCGTTGACGCTGCTGACCCGACGGCCGCCCGACAAGGCCTGCGACGAGAACCCGCTCGCGGGCCTGGCTCCCGGAAGCTGAGGTCGTCGATCGTGGGCGGGACGGTCGTGCCGACGGCGGCGTCGTTGGGCCTCGGGCAGCAGCGCTGGCCCAAGGTCGACCCGGGCGAGGTGCTGCTCCTGGTGCCCGTCGGGTCGGTCGAGCAGCACGGCCCGCACCTGCCGCTCGCCACCGACACGATGATCGCCAACGCGGTCACCCGTGCAGCGGCCGAGCGGCTCGTCTCGACGGGCGCCCGGGTGCTCGTCGCGCCGTCGGTGAACTACGGCGCGAGCGGCGAGCACGAGGGCTTCCCGGGGACCGTCTCGATCGGGCACGAGGCGCTGCTCCTGCTGCTCGCGGAGTTCGGCCGGTCCGCGTGCCAGTGGGCCAGCGGGGTCGTCTTCGTCAACGGGCACGGCGGCAACGCCGCGACGCTGACCAAGGCCGTCGAGCTGCTGCGCTACGAGGGCCGGGCGGTGGCGTGGACGTCCACGGCGCTGCCGGACGCCGACGCGCACGCGGGGGAGACGGAGACGTCGCTGCTGCGCTTCCTGGCACCCTGGTCGGTCCGCGTCGACCTGATGGCGGCCGGCGCCACCGAGCCGGTCGTCCGAGCTGATGCCCCGGCTGCGCGACGACGGGCGTGCGCGGGGTCTCCGCCGAACGGCGTCCTCGGCGACCCCACCACCAGCAGCGTCGAGCGGGGCCGGGAGCTGTTCGACCGGCTGGTCCGCAACCTGGTGGCCGAGCTCACCGCCCTCGACGTGACGGCGAACGGCCGGCTCGGCGGCGCCCGCCAGCCCCTGGGCGCCCAGTGAGGACGTCGTGACCGGTCCACCCGTCGCGCTGGTCACGGGCGCCGCCCGCGGCATCGGCGCGGCCGTCGTGCGCCGACTGCTCGACCGTGGCTTCGTCGTGCACGCGCTGGACTCCTGCGCGGCGGAGTCCGGAGGTACGTCGTACGCGCTCGCGTCGAAGGCGGACCTGGACGCGGTCGTCGACCTGGACCCGTCGAGGGTGGTGCCCGTCGTCGCCGACGTGCGTGACCTCGACGCCCTGCACCGCGCGGCCGCCGCGGCCGTGGAGACGCACGGCTCGCTCGACGTCGTGGTGGCCGGCGCGGCCGTGATGGCGGTGGCGCGCCGCTCTGGGAGACCGACGAGGCGGACCTGCGGCTGCTCTGGGAGACCGACGCCGTGGGCGTGTGGAACACCGCGCACGCGACCGTGCCGCACCTGCTGCGCTCGACGAGCACGCCCTCGTTCGTGGCGATCGCCTCGGCCGCGGGGAGCGCGGGCTCTTCCACCTGGCGGCCTACTGCATGGCCAAGCACGCGGTCGTCGGCATCGTCCGCGGCCTGGCCGCCGACCTCGTCGGCACCGGCGTCACCGCCTGTGCGGTGTCGCCCGGGTCGACCGACACCGCGATGCTGCGGGCGACCGCGGAGATCTACGGCGTCGACACGGCCGACCTCGTCCGCCGTCCCAGGCCGCCGGCCGCGCGCTGACCGCCGACGAGGTCGCCGCCGTCGTCGAGTTCGCGGCCACGGCCGGCACCGTCGTGCACGGCTCCGTGCTGCACGCGGACGGAGGCTTCGGCGGATGACCAGCCCGCAGCTGCCCACCGGCTTCCAGGTGCGTCTCGGTTCCGGGACCTACGCCCGCGACGGCGGCCGCACCCTGGTCGGCGGGTCGGGCGCGGTGCTCCGGCTGCGACCGAAGGCCCGGGCGATGCTCCGCGACGGCACGCTGACCGCCGAGGACGCCGACTCCTCGACCGTGGCGCGGCTGCTGCTCGACCGCGGGCTGGCCGACCCGGTCTTCCGCTCCGACGGTGCCCGACGACGGGGTCACCGACGTGACCGTCGTGGTGCCCGTCAAGGACCGGCCCCGCCAGCTCGCGCGGCTGCTCGCCGCCCTGCCGCCGGGCCTGCCGGTCGTGGTGGTCGACGACGGCTCCGCCGACCCCAGGACCACCCGCGCGGTCGCTGGACGAGTTCGGCGCGCCAGGTGCTCCGGCACCAGGTCAGCCGCGGTCCCGCCGCCGCCCGCAACACCGGCCTGGCTCGCGTGCGCACCGACCTCGTGGCCTTCCTCGACTCCGACGTGCGTGCCCGAGCCGGGGTGGCTCGGGCTGCTGCCGCCGGCACCTCGACGACCCCGCTGTCGGGATCGTCGGACCGCGGGTGCTCGGGAGCGTGCCGCGCCCGGACGACGGCTGGCTGTGCCGCTACGAGGCGGCCCGCTCCTCCCTCGACCTCGGGCCGAGCCCGGGGCCGGTGCAGCCGCTGGGCAGGGTGGCCTACCTGCCCGAGCGCCGCGCTGCTCGTCCGCCGGTCCGCCCTGCGGCGTCGGTGCGGACCGACGGTTCGACGAGGACATGCCGGTGGCCGAGGACGTCGACCTGGTCTGGCGGGTGCTCGCCGCCGGCTGGCGGGTGCGCTACGAGCCGGCGTCCGTCGTACGCCACGACCACCGGACCACCCTCGGGCCCTGGCTGCGGCGCAAGGCGTACTACGGCACCGGTGCCGCGCTGCTCGCCGACCGGCACGGCTCGGACGTCGCGCCGCTGGTGCTGAACCCGTGGACCGCGGCGCTGGCCGTGTCGGTGCTCGCGCAGCGCCGCTGGTCGCTCCCGGCGCCGGCGCTGTGTGCGCCGCGGTGACGGCCGCCGTGTGCCCGCAAGCTCGCCTCCGGCGAGCAGCGCGTGCGGACCGCGGCGTCCCTGACCGCGCTCGGGGCCGTGTCGTCGCTGCAGCAGGCGGCGTCGGCGCTGACGCGGCACTACTGGCCGCTCGCCCTGCTGGCCGCGACCCGGTCGCGGCGGGCCCGGCGCGCCCTCGTCGTCGCGGCTGTCGCCGACGCCGTGCTCGACCACCGGCGGGTGCGGCCGGACCTCGACCTGGTCCGGTTCGGCGCCGCCCGACGGCTCGACGACCTCGCCTACGGCACCGGGCTTGGGTCGGCGCCGCCCGGGCCCGCAGCGCCCGCGCCCTCGTCCCGGCGTTCCGTGGATTCCCCTTCAGGAGAGGCACCTCATGAGCAAGAGCACCTGGTTCGAGTCCGTCGCCGAGGCCCAGCGCCGCGCCAAGAAGCGGCTGCCGCCCTCGGTGTACGGCGCGCTGCTCGCCGGCTCGGAGGCCGGGACGTCGTACGCCGACAACACCGAGCGTTCCGCCGAGCTCGGGTTCGCGCCGCACGTCGCCGGTGCCTCGGCCAAGCGCGACCAGGCCACCACCGTGATGGGCCAGGACATCTCGATGCCGGTGGTCATCTCGCCGACCGGTGTCCAGGCGGTGCACCCCGACGGGGAGGTGGCCGTCGCGCGGGCGGCGGCGGCGCGGGGTACGGCGATGGGCCTGTCGTCGTTCGCCAGCAAGCCCGTCGAGGACGTCGTCGCGGCCAACCCGCAGACCTTCTTCCAGATGTACTGGATGGGCTCGCGCGACGACATGCGGGCCCGGATGGAGCGCGCCCGGTCCGCCGGCTGCGTCGGCCTGATCGCCACCCTGGACTGGTCGTTCTCGCACGGCCGCGACTGGGGCAGCCCGTCGCATCCCCGAGAAGATGGACCTCAAGACGATGGTGAAGCTCGCCCCCGAGGGCATCCGCCGCCCCCGGTGGCTCCTGGACTTCGCCCGGACACGGCGGCATCCCGGACCTGACCGCCCCGAACCTCGCCGAGGGCGAGCACCGCCGGCGCCCACGCTTCTTCGGTGCGTACGGCGCGTGGATGCAGACCGACCCGCCGTCGTGGGAGGACGTCGCCTGGCTGCGCGAGGAGTGGGGCGGGCCGTTCATGCTCAAGGGCGTCGTGCCGGGTCGACGACGCCCGCAAGGCGGTCGACGCCGGCGTCACGGCGATCTCGGTGTCCAACCACGGCGGCAACAACCTCGACGGCACGCCGGCACCGATCCGGGCCCTGCCGGCGGTGGTGGACGCCGTCGGCGGCCAGGTCGAGGTGCTCCTCGACGGCGGCATCCGGCGCGGCAGCGACGTCGTCAAGGCGGTCGCCCTCGGGGCCCGGGCGGTGATGATCGGCCGCGCGTACCTCTGGGGGCTCGCGGCCGAGGGCCAGGCCGGCGTGGAGAACGTGCTCGACATCCTGCGCGGCGGGATCGACTCGGCCCTGCTGGGGCTCAACCACTCCTCGGTCCACGACCTGTCCCGCGACGACGTCGTCGCCCCACCCGACTTCTTCGTCACCCTCGGCCCCTAACCCCCCTGTCGCCGACCCGTCACCAATGCAGCCTTTTCTGCGGTGTGTCGCCGCGGAGGTGACGGGTCAGCCGGCCGGGTCCGGGGCCTTGACGCCCCGCGCAGCCGGCGGCCGCACCGCTGTTCCGGCTGCCCGCGACCCGTCAGTTCTGCTTCGACACGCCGCGGAAACCACTGCATTGGTGACGGGTCGGCGGAGGGGGAGAGCTAGGACCAGACCTCGGCGGCGGTCTCGACGACCAGGCGGAGCTTGGCGAGCTCCTCGTCGAGGGTCAGGGCGTTGCCCTCGACGGTGGAGGAGAAGCCGCACTGGGGCGAGAGGCAGAGCTGGTCCAGGGGGACGTACCTCGACGCCTCGTCGATGCGCCGCTTGAGGTCGTCCTTGTCCTCGAGCCGCCCGCTCTTGGTGGTGACCAGGCCGAGCACGACCTGCTTGCCCTCGGGCACGAAGCGGAGCGGCTCGAAGCCACCCGAACGCTCGTCGTCGTACTCCAGGAAGAACCCGTCCACGGCGAGCTCGGAGAACAGCGCCTCGGCCACGAAGTCGTAGCCGCCCTCCGCCGCCCACGAGGACCGGTAGTTCCCGCGGCACATGTGCGTGGTGACCCGGAGCGACGCGGGCCGGTCGGCGATGGCGGCGTTGATGGTGCGGATGTACTGCTCGTGCTGGTGCTCCGCGTCCGCCCCCTGCGCAGCCACCATCTCCCGCTGCTTCGGGTCGTTGAGGTAGGCGAGGCTGGTGTCGTCGAGCTGGAGGTAGGTGCAGCCGAGCTCCGCGATCCGGCGCAGCTCGTCGGCGTACGCCGAGGACAGGTCGGTCCAGAACTCGTCGAGGTCGGGGTACACGTCCTCGTCGATCGCGGCGCGGCCACCGCGGTAGTGCACCATGCTCGGCGACGGGATCGTCAGCTTCGGGGTGAGCCCCTCGGCGGTCTGCCGGACGGTCTCGGCGAGGAAGGCGAACGCGTCGCCGAAGATGGTGTCGCCGATGCGGACCCGGTCGTGCACCTTCAGGGCGGGGGACTCGAAGTCCAGGTCGCCGTCCGCGTTGTGGAAGTGCACCTGCATCTTCTCGTCGGTCCGGTCGACACCCTGAGCTGGTAGATGAAGTCCATGTGCCACGACGTACGCCGCATCTCGCCGTCCGTCGCGGTCTGGAGACCCGCGTCGCGCTGCAGCCCGACCACCTCCGCGACGGCCTGGTCCTCCCGCTCGCGCAGCTCGGCCGCGTCGATCTCACCTGCGGCGTGCTGGGCGCGGGCGTCGAGCAGGTGCTGGGGGCGCAGCAGGCTGCCGACGTGGTCCGCGCGGAACGGCGGACGGTCGCGCCAGCCGCCGCCACCGGTGCCGCCGGGAATGATCGATCCGAAGACCTCGCTCATCTGATCCCTCCTGGGTCGTGTGCCCTGCTCCGCTGATCGTGCCCCGCGGGCGGCTCCGCACACCAGCATCGGTGACCTTCGCCCGAACGGACCATGCCAGAAATGTCCGTTTGGCTCAGGGTGTCGCGGCGGCTCCGGCCCTATCCTTTCTACGTCAGGTGAGTACGTCGGATCGCAGGATCAGGGCGCCGTACGAGACTCACGGGGGAACGTCGGGGCCCTTCGGACGGCGGGGGAAGTCGCGGTCCAGAGGTGGTCCCGGCACACGAAAGGCCACGTCTGTGGAGCATCAGCGCTGCGCACATTGCCGCAACCCGATCAGGGGCCGACAAGCCGCCGTCCGGCACGCCCGGTCGGACATGAGGTTCCACGTGGACTGCTGGTCGACCCTGCACGCGACGGTGCAGTCCGCCTACCTCGAGCGCGCGTCGGCGGAGGGGGTTCTCGCCCTGGTCGGTCCGTACAGCCGGACCGAGATGGCGTCCTGGCTGCCCGCAGGCCGCCATCGAGGAGGCGGTCGAGTCGCTGGGCGAACAGCTCGAGTCCACGTCGTTCGACTCGCCGGTCCTGACCGAGGAGATCCGCGCCGAGGAGTGACGCTCCCGGCTCAGCTGCGGGCGGCCAGCGCCTCCAGCAGCGTGACGACGTCCCCGCCTCGCTCGAACGGCACGAACAGGTGGTCGTGGAAGTAGCCGGCGACCACGTTGCAGCTGATCCCGTGCCCGGTCAGCTCGCTTGCCACCGCGGCGGTCAGTCCCACGGCGTCGAGCGCCGAGTGCACGTCGAGGGTCACCATCGCGGCGACGTACTCGTAGGGGAGCCGCAGCCGGTCGGCCTCGTCGCGGCGGAGCACCAGGGTGACTCCCTCCGGCTCGCGCACGCTGACGACCGGGTCGGCGCCCTCGGGGACGGACGTCGACGGTGGTGAACACGAAGGGCCCGTCGCGGAGCTCGGGACGCATCGACGCGAGCAGCCGGCCCAGGTCCTGTTCACCGCTCATGCGGGAAGCCTAGGTGCGCGGCGTGTTCGCGTGACACGGACGGGGCACGCCGCGGACACTGGGACGATGCGCTCTCCCCGGCTCCTGGCCGCGCTGCTGTCCGTCGGCGTCGCGCTCGTCGCGTACGCCCCGCCGTCGCAGGCGCAGCTGCCCGCGACTGCGGCGCGGACCCCGCCGCCGGTCACGAAGCTGCTGGTCTTCGTCGAGGAGAACCACTCGCTCGACCAGATGAGGGCGGGGATGCCCTACACGGCCGAGCTGGCCGAGCGGTACGGCTACGCGACCGACTACCGCGCCATCCGGCACCCGTCCCTGCCCAACTACATCGCGATCGCGGGCGGGTCGACGTACGGCGTGCAGGACGACGGGGCCCCGACGTCGCACCGGCTGACCGGCCGGTCGGTGTTCGGGCAGGCGCTCCGCCACGGGAGGACCGCCGCGACGTACGCGCAGAGCATGCCGGTGCGGTGCGGGCGCTCGAACAGCGGCGCCTACGCCCCCAAGCACAACCCGTGGACCTACTTCGCCACGGGAGCGCACCGCCTGCATCGGCCACGACCGCGGGATGGCCGCGTTCACGGCTGACGCCCGCACCGGACGCCTCCCGAACGTCGGGATGGTCGTGCCGGACCTGGAGCACGACGCCCATGACGGTTCGCTCGCCACCGCCGACGCGTGGTTCCGCGCGCAGATGGCGAAGGTGTTCGCCGGCCCGGACTGGAAGGCCGGCCGGCTCGCCGTCGTGCTGACCGCCGACGAGGACGACCGCGAGCACGGCAACAGCGTGCTGACCGTCGTCATCCACCCCAGCCAGGTGCACCACGTCGTGACGACGCCGCTCACGCACTACTCGCTGACCCGGCTCTACGACGAGGTCGCCGGCCTGCCCTACCTCCGCAACGCCGCCCCCGCGCCCTCCATGGCCGCCGCCTTCTCCCTCCCGCTCTCCGCGCTGAGCCGGTCCCGGGTGGGCGTCGGAACCCGTCCGGTCGCCGCCCGGGCTAGGCTCACCGCATGAATGCGTCGACCCGCCACAACGTCTCCGTGTCGGGGCGCCCTGACGGTCCCGCGATCGTGTTCGCCCACGGGTTCGGCTGTGACCAGCACATGTGGCGCTGGGTGGCGCCGGCGTTCCGAGGACGACTTCCGGGTCATCCTCTTCGACCTCGCCGGTGTCGGGGCAGGCCGACCCCTCGGCGTACGACGAGCAGCGGCACTCGTCGCTGCAGGGCTACGCCGACGACGTCGTCGAGATCTGCCGCGAGCTCGGACGTGACGGACGGGATCTTCGTCGGCCACTCGGTCTCGTCGATGATCGGCGTGCTGGCGGACGTGGCCGCCCCGGAGCTGTTCGAGCGGCTGGTGATGATCGGGCCGTCGCCGCGGTACATCGACGACGAGGACTACGTCGGCGGCTTCAGCGAGCCCGACATCCGCGAGCTGCTGGACTCGCTCGAGAGCAACTACCTCGGCTGGTCGAGCGCGATGGCGCCGGCGATCATGGCCAACGCGGACCGCCCCGAGCTCGGGACCGAGCTGACCGAGAGCTTCTGCCGCACCGACCCGGACCGGGCGCGACGGTTCGCCGAGGTGACCTTCCTGTCCGACAACCGCGCCGACCTGCCCGCCGTACGCACCCCGACCCTCGTGCTGCAGTGCAGCCGGGACGCGATCGCCCCCGTGACGGTCGGTGAGTACGTCGCCGAGACCATGCCGAACGCCACGCTGGTGATGCTCGACGCCACCGGCCACTGCCCGCACATGAGCGCACCCGAGGAGACGGTCGCCGCGATGTGGCCGTTCGTCCAGGGTGCCGCCGTCGGCGCATGAGCTGGCAGGCAGCGACGGAGGCGTTCTACGCAGCCCTGCTCGACGACGACCCCGAACAGCTCTACGAGCGGGCGCCCTGCGGCTACCTGACCACCACGCCGGACGGCACCGTCGTCAAGGTGAACGCGACGTTCGCGGCGCTCATCGGCTACGACCGCGAGGACCTGGTCGGACGCCGCAGCTTCGCGGAGCTGCTCACGGCGGGCGGCCGGATCTACCACGAGACGCACTTCGCCCCGCTGCTGCGGATGCACGGCACGGTCGCCGAGGTCGCGTTCGACCTGGTCCGCTCGGACGGCGACCGGCTGCCCGTGCTGGTCAACGCGGTCCTCGAGGCGGAGGCGGACGGCAGCCCGAAGCTGGTCCGGATCGCGGTGTTCGACGCGACGCACCGCCGGGCCTACGAGCGGGAGCTGCTGCTCGCCAAGCAGCGCGCCGAGCGGTCGGAGGCCCGGGCCCAGGCGCTGGCGCGGACCCTGCAGTCGACCCTGATCCCGCCGTCGCCGCCGAACCTTCCCGGGCTGGACGTGTCCGCCGCCTACCGCCCGGCGGGGGACGGCGAGGAGGTCGGCGGCGACTTCTACGACGTCTTCCAGATCAAGTCCGGCGACTGGGTCGTCGCGCTCGGCGACGTGTGCGGGAAGGGTGTCGAGGCCGCGGTGGTGACGGCGCTGGTCCGCTACTCGCTGCGCGCCCTGACCGTGCAGGAGGAGCGAGCCGAGCGCCGTGCTGCGTGCCCTCAACCTCATCCTGCTCGACGACGGCACCGACCGGTTCTGCACGGTCGTGCTGGTCCGGTTGCGGCTGGAGCCCGACGGCTGGGTGGCGACGATCAGCTCCGGCGGCCACCCCCTCCCGCTCCACGTCGTCGGAGGACGGCACGGTCGCCGAGGCCGGCGAGTCCGGCTCGCTGGTCGGGGTGCTGCCGACGGTCGCGGTGCACGACACCGAGGTCAGGCTGGTGCCGGGCGACCTGCTGGTGATGTACACCGACGGCGTCACCGAGGGCCGCCGCGGCGACGAGTTCTTCGGCGAGGACCGGCTGACGGACTCCGTGCGGGAGCATCGTGGTGCGGTGCTGCCGGCCGAGAGCATCCTCGGCGACGTGCTCGCGTTCCAGAAGGACACCGCGCGTGACGACATCGCCGTGGTCGCCGTACGCGTACCGCCGCTCACCCGCAGCACGCTACCGTCCCACCCGCCCGTCCGAACGGAGTGAACCCGTGAGCAACCACCCCCGTGCCGGCACCGTCGCCGAGCCGTCCGACCTGGTCGACGTACCGCACCTGGTGACCGCCTACTACACCGGGCGGCCGGACCCCTCCGACCCCGACCAGCGCGTCGCGTTCGGCACCTCCGGGCATCGGGGCAGCAGCCTGAACACCGCGTTCAACGAGGCGCACATCGTGGCCACCACGCAGGCGATCTGCGACTACCGCAAGGGCCAGGGGTACGACGGGCCGCTGTTCGTCGGACGCGACACCCACGGCCTGTCCGAGCCGGCCTGGGCCTCCGCCCTGGAGGTGCTCGTCGCCAACGACGTGACCGTCCTGGTGGACGACCGGGACGGGTTCACGCCCACGCCGGCGGTGTCGCACGCGATCCTGCGGGCCAACCTGGGCAAGAAGTCCGGCCTGGCCGACGGGATCGTGGTGACCCCGTCGCACAACCCGCCGTACGACGGCGGCTTCAAGTACAACCCGCCGAACGGTGGTCCCGCGGACACGGACGCGACGAAGTGGATCGCCGACGCGGCGAACACCTACATCGAGAAGGACCTCGACGGGGTGCGGCGCGTGCCGTTCGCGAGGGCGCGGGCCGCGGCCGGCGGCTACGACTTCCTCGGCACCTACGTCGACGACCTGCCGAACGTCGTCGACCTCGCCCGGGTCAAGGAGGCGGGCGTGCGCATCGGCGCCGACCCGCTCGGCGGCGCGAGCGTCGGCTACTGGGGCGAGATCGCCGACCGGCACGGCATCGACCTGACCGTCGTGAACCCGCTCGTGGACCCGACGTGGCGCTTCATGACCCTCGACTGGGACGGCAAGATCCGGATGGACTGCTCGTCCCCGTTCGCGATGGCGTCGCTGATCGCGCGCAAGGACGAGTACGCCATCGCCACCGGCAACGACGCCGACTCCGACCGCCACGGCATCGTCACGCCCGACGGTGGCCTGATGAACCCCAACCACTACCTCGCCGTCGCGATCCGCTACCTCTACGGCGGCGGCCGGCCCGACTGGCCCGGTGCGGCCGCCATCGGCAAGACGCTGGTGTCCTCGTCGATGATCGACCGGGTCGCCGGCGCCGTCGGCCGGACGCTGACCGAGGTCCCGGTCGGGTTCAAGTGGTTCGTCCCCGGGCTGCTCGACGGCTCGATCGCGTTCGGCGGCGAGGAGTCCGCCGGTGCGTCGTTCCTGCGCTTCGACGGCTCGGTGTGGACCACGGACAAGGACGGGATCATCCTGGCCCTGCTCGCGTCCGAGATCCTCGCCGCGACGGGGAAGTCGCCGAGCGAGCACTACGCGGCGCTGACCTCGGAGTACGGCGACCCGGCGTACGCCCGTGTCGACGCCCCCGCCAACCGGGCGGAGAAGGCCAAGCTGGCCGCGCTCTCCCCCGACGACGTGACCGCCTCCACGCTCGCCGGCGAGGAGATCACCGCGAAGCTCACCGAGGCGCCCGGCAACGGCGCGAAGATCGGCGGCCTCAAGGTGACCACGGAGAACGCGTGGTTCGCCGCGCGGCCGTCGGGCACCGAGGACGTCTACAAGATCTACGCCGAGTCGTTCCGGGGGGCCGACCACCTCGCGCAGGTGCAGGAGGAGGCCCGCGAGGTCGTCAGCGCGGCGCTGAAGGGCTGAGCGGTCAGGCGCCGTCCGCCGCAGCGCGCACCGCCGCGATGTCGATCTTCGTCATCTGCAGCATCGCCTGCATGGCCCGGTTCGCCCGGCCGGGGTCCGGGTCGGACAGCAGCTCCGGCAGCGCGGTGGGGACGATCTGCCAGGACAGCCCGAAGCGGTCCTTGAGCCAGCCGCACGGGCCCTCCTCGCCGCCGTCGGCCGTGAGCGCCTCCCAGTAGCGGTCGACCTCGTCCTGGTCGGCACAGCTGACCTGGAACGACACCGCCTCGGTGAACGGGTTGTCCGGGCCGCCGTTGAGCGCGACGTAAGGACGGCCGTCGAGCTCGAAGTCCACGGTCAGCACGGTCCCGGCGGGACGGGGACCCGCCTCGCCGTAGCGGGTCACGCCGGTGACCTTCGAGTCCGGGAACAGCGTGCAGTAGAACTCGGCGGCCTCCTCGCCCTCGGTGTCGAACCACAGGCAGGTGGTGATCTTGTCGCTCATCCGGCCGTCTCCTCGTCCAGCTCGATGACCGAGAGCGTGTTGCCGGCCGGGTCCTTGAACCAGGCGATCAGCGGTCCGCCCTTGCGGAACACGCCCTTCTCGTCGGTGGCCATCGGAGTTCCGGCGTACGTCTCGAAGGTGACGCCTCGCCCGGTGAGCTCGTCCACGGCCGGCTCGATCTCGGCGACCGGGAAGTTGAGGATCGTGTACGACGCGGGCTGGTGGCCCGGGCTGGGGTACACCAGCACGTTCGTGCCGCCGGCCAGCTTGAGGGTGAAGCCCGGACCGCCGTCCTCGAGGGTCAGTCCCAGCGTCTCGCCGTAGAAGGCTCGTGCCGCGTCCAGGTCGCTCACCGAGAAGCCGCTGAACGCCTTGCTCTGCTCCAGCATGGGCAGTTCCTTTCGTCGTCGTCACCGGGGTAGACCCGGGACTGCGCCGAAAGTCATCGCACCGAGCGGCTACGCCTGAGCCAGCTCGGCGGCGAGGGCGGCGATGTCGTCCGGTCCGACCTGGCAGCAGCCCCCGACGTACGCCGCTCCCGCCGCGACCCACGCCGGGGCCAGCGTCACGTCGTACGCCGAGCCGCCGCTCCAGGTGTGCGTGCCGCTGTCCCAGCCCTGGCCGGAGTTCGGGTAGGCCACGCCCGCCTTGCCGGTGACCGACCTCGCGACCTCGAGCGCCGGGAGCACGTCGTCCGGCGCGCAGCAGTTCACCCCGGTCGCGACCACGGCCGTGCTGGAGGCGACCACGGCGAACGCGTCGGCGAGCGGCTGCCCGGCCCGGGTGGAGAGCCCGTCGCACGAGTAGGACAGCCACGCCGGCAGCCCGAGCTCGTCGAGCAGCCCGACCAGGACCGCCGCCTCGTCGAGATCGGGGACCGTCTCGACGGCGAGCAGGTCCGGCTCCGCCGCGACGAGCAGCTCGAGTCGCGGCAGGTGGAAGTCGCGCAGCTGGGCGGGCGTCAGGCCGTAGCGTCCGCGGTACTCCGAACCGTCCGCCAGCACCGCTCCGTACGGCCCGACCGACGCGGCGACGAGCCGTGACCTGCCGTCGCCCGCCAGCTCGTCGCGAACCGCACGGGCCAGCGTGACGCTGCGGACCAGGAGCGACTCCGCCTCCGGCCTCGACATCCCGGCCCGCTCGAAACCGGGCACACTCGCCTGGTAGCTCGCCGTCGTCGCCACCTCGGCCCCGGCGGCGAAGTAGGACCGGTGCACGGCAGCGATCTCGTCGGGCGCGTCGCGCAGCAGCCGCGCCGTCCAGAGGGAGTCGGAGAGGTCGTGCCCGCGGGCCGTCAGGGCGTTGGAGAGGCCGCCGTCGAGGATCACCCGGTGAGTCTGCCAGCCGGGCGTAGGGTCGCCGGCATGAGCACGAACCGTGAGCAGCCCTGGTCCGACGAGACCCCCGAGCACGGCCGGGTCGTCGTGGTCACGGACAACCCGATCGGCCGGGCGGTCGTCGCCATCGCCGAGGTGGCCGGGCGTCGCACGACGCTGCTGGGTGACGAGGACGTCGAGCAGACCCCGGCGCAGTGGCTCGAGGAGAACCCGCTCGGAGAGGCCGACGCGTTCGTCCTGTGCGACCACGACACCCCCGGCATGGAGACCCTGCTGCGGGCCGCGCTCGCCGGGGACGCCGGCTACGTGGCGATGATGGGCAGCCGTCGCCGCGCCGAGAAGGTGTTCGACGCGCTCGAGGCCGAGCTCCCCGCCACGACGCTGGCCCGGCTGCACGTCCCGGCCGGGCTGAACACCGGCGGCAAGGCGCCGGGCGAGATCGCCCTGTCCGTCGTGGCGGAGATCGTCGCCGACTCCTACGGCCGGCCCGGCGGCCCGATGAAGACCCACGCTGGTTGAGCCTGTCGAAACCGACAGGCGGTTTCGACAAGCTCAACCAACGTTCGGGTCAGTGCGGCAGGTAGGTCGCCTCGGTCGCGAGCCGGGTGATCCGGTCCCAGTCCTCGTCCAGCAGCGCGTCGGCGGGCGTGAGCCACGAGCCGCCGACGCAGCCGACGTTGGGCAGGGAGAGGTACGACGCGGCGGAGGACGCCGTGATCCCGCCGGTCGGGCAGAACCGCGCCTGCGGCACCGGTGCGGAGATCGACTTGAGGAAGTCCAGGCCGCCCGACGCCTCCGCCGGGAACAGCTTCATCTCCGAGTAGCCGAGCTCGATCAGCCGCAGCACCTCCGAGACCGTCGCGGCCCCGGGCAGGTGCGGCAGTCCCGTGTCCTGCATCGCGGCGGCCAGCGTGTCCGTCGTACCGGGGGAGACGAGGAACTGCGCGCCCGCGGACAGCGCGTCCTTGGCCTGGCCCGGCGCGACGACCGTGCCGGCGCCGACCAGGATCTCGGGCACGTGGGTGGCGATCGCCTCGATGGCGTCGAGGGCGACCGGGGTGCGCAAGGTCAGCTCGATCACCGGGATGCCGCCCTCGACGAGGGCGCGGGCGACGGGCACGGCGTGGTCGACGTCGTGCAGCACGACCACGGGGACGACCGGCACGCGGTCGAGGAGGGACTCAGTCATCGGCGTTCTCCGTCTGCGGGGTGGGGGTGGGGAGGAAGACGCTCGCGCCCTGGTCGGCCGGGCCGACCGCCGAGCGGAACGACGAGAACAGCTCGCGGCCGGTCCCGAACACCTGGGTGTCGTCGGGGACGGCGGCGGTCCGCGCGTCCATCTCGTACGGCGCGACGTGCAGCTCGAGCACGCCGGCGTCGGCGTCGAGCGTGACCAGGTCGCCGTCCCGGACCCGGGAGAGCGGACCGCCGACGGCCGCCTCGGGGGTCAGGTGGATCGCGGCCGGGACCTTGCCCGAGGCGCCGGACATGCGGCCGTCGGTGACGAGGGCGACGCGCTGGCCGCGGTCCTGGAGCACGCCGAGGGCCGGCGTGAGCTTGTGCAGCTCGGGCATGCCGTTGGCGGCGGGCCCCTGGAAGCGGATCACCGCCACGAAGTCGCCGTCGTCGAGCAGCCCGTCCTGGAACGCCTGGAGGAAGTCGAGCTGGTCGTCGAAGACGCGCGCCGGCGCCTTGACCTGCCGGTGCTCGACCTTGACGGCCGAGGTCTTGATGACGGCACGGCCGAGGTTGCCGTCCAGCATCCGCAGCCCGCCGTCGGTTCGCGAACGGGTCGTCGGCGCCGCGCAGCACGTCCGTGTCGTGGCTGTGCTTCGGGCCCTCCTCCCACGTCACGCCGGTCCCGTCGAGGTGGGCCTCGGTCGTGTAGCGCCAGAGGCCGTGGCCCGCGACGGTGTGCACGTCGTCGTGCAGCAGCCCGGCCTTGAGCAGCGAGTGCACCGTGAAGGCCAGGCCACCGGCGGCGTGGAAGTGGTTCACGTCGGCCTTGCCGTTGGGGTAGACCCGCGCCATCGACGGCACCACGGCCGAGAGGTCGGAGAGGTCGTCCCAGGTCAGGATGATGCCGGCGGCCCGGGCGATCGCGACCAGGTGCAGCGTGTGGTTCGTCGAGCCGCCGGTGGCGAGCAGGGCCACGCAGCCGTTGACGATCGCGTTCTCGTCGACGATCTTGCCGACCGGCGTGTACTCCTCGCCCCAGGCGGTCAGCGCCGTCGCGCGGGCGGCGGCCGCGTCGGTCAGCGCCGACCGGAGCGGGCGTGCCGGGGTTGACGAAGCTGGCGCCCGGCAGGTGCAGGCCCATGACCTCCATCAGCATCTGGTTGGAGTTCGCGGTGCCGTAGAACGTGCAGGTGCCGGCCGAGTGGTAGGAGGCCGACTCGGCCTCGAGCAGCTCCTCGCGGCCGACGTTGCCGGCGGCGTACTCCTGCCGGATGCGCGCCTTCTCGTCGTTCGGCAGTCCGGAGGTCATCGGGCCCGCGGGCACGAAGACGGCCGGGAGGTGGCCGAACGACAGCGCGCCGATCAGCATGCCGGGGACGATCTTGTCGCAGACGCCCAGCATCAGGGTCGCGTCGAACATGTCGTGCGAGAGGGCGATCGCCGTGGACATCGCGATCACGTCGCGGCTGAACAGCGACAGCTGCATGCCGTCGCGGCCCTGGGTGATCCCGTCGCACATGGCGGGCACGCCGCCGGCGAACTGCGCGATGCCGCCGGAGCGCATCACGGCCTTCTTCAGCTGGGCCGGGAACGACTCGAACGGCTGGTGCGCGGAGAGCATGTCGTTGTAGGCGGAGACGATCGCGACGTTGGGCTTCACCGTGCCGCGCAGCGCCTTCTTGTCCGCGGGGCCGGAGGCCGCGAAGCCGTGCGCGAGGTTCGCGCAGGCCAGCCGGCCACGGGTCGGGCCGCGCTGGGCGGCCGCGTCGAGCCTGTGGAGGTACGCCGTGCGCTCGGCTCTGCTGCGCTCGACGATGCGGGCCGTGACCTCCGCGACGACGGGGTGCATGTGGGTCATCAGTTGCTGCTCTCGTGCCAGGAGCGACCATCGCGCTCGAGAAGGGTGATCGCTGCGCTGGGACCACTGGTGCCTGCGGGGTAGGGGCGGGGGCTGTGCTCGGGGCTGGACCACCGCTCGAGGATCGGTTCGACCCACGCCCAGGCGGCCTCGACCTCGTCGCGGCGCATGAACAGGGTCGGGTTGCCGCGGACGACGTCCATCAGCAGGCGCTCGTAGGCGTCGGGGGACCGGCGCTGGAACGTCTTGGCGTAGCTCAGGTCCAGGGAGACCGGCCGCAGCCGGATGCCGCCGGGGCCCGGCTCCTTGGCGGTCATGTGGAGCTTCATGCCCTCGTCCGGCTGGAGCTGGATCACCAGCCGGTTGGGCTCGTTGCTGCCTTCGCTGCCCGGGAACATGGCGTGCGGGACGGCCTTGAACTGGATGACGATCTCCGAGCACCGGCGATCCATCCGCTTGCCGGTGCGCAGGTAGAACGGCACCCCGGCCCAGCGCCAGTTCTGCACCTCGGCCTTGATCGCCACGAAGGTCTCCGTGGTGGAGTCCGGGCGCTCGGCGTCCTCGCGGTACGACGATGCGGCGATCCCGTCGACGAGGCCGGGGGAGTACTGCCCGGCGACGACGGAGCGGTCGACGTCCCCGCCCTCGAGCGGCCGCAGCGCCTGGAGGACCTTGAGCTTCTCGTCGCGGACGGTCTCGCGGTCGACGTACGTCGGAGGCTCCATCGCGACCAGGCAGAGCAGCTGGAGGAGGTGGTTCTGGACCATGTCGCGCAGGGCGCCGGAGCCGTCGTAGTAGCCGCCGCGGCTGCCGACACCGAGCGACTCGGAGGCGGTGATCTGGACGTGGTCGATGCAGTTGGCGTTCCAGAGCGGCTCGAGGAACGTGTTGGCGAAGCGGGTCACCAGCAGGTTCTGGACGCTCTCCTTGCCGAGGTAGTGGTCGATCCGGAAGATCTGGTGCTCCTCGAACACGGCGCCGACGGCGTCGTTGACCTCGCGGGCGGAGGCCAGGTCGTGCCCGAGGGGCTTCTCCAGCACGAGGCGGGTGGTCTCGGTGACCAGGCCGTGGGCGGCGAGCTGCTGGCTGACCCGGCCGAACAGGGCGGGACCGATCGCGAGGTAGAACACGCGGACGCGCTCGCTGACCGGGAGCTGCTCGACGAGGCCGGTCCAGCTCGACTCGTCGTCGATGTCGAGGCTGACATGGGTGAGCCGGGCGATGAACCGCTCGACCGCCGCGCCGTCGTGCTCGGGGTCGAGCTCGGCGGCGGCGAGGAACCGGGGCAGCTCGCCGCGGATCTTGTCGCGGTAGCCGGCCTCGTCGAAGCCGGCCCGGGACACCGCGACGATGCGGGTCTCCTCGGGCAGCTGGCCGTCGCGGTCACGGAGGTAGAGGGCGGGGAGGAGCTTGCGGACCGCGAGGTCGCCGGTGCCACCGAAGACGACGAAGTCGCACGGGGCCACGGGCTGCGGGCCGGTCGACGGGGAGGTGGGCAGGGACTGCAGGGACATCAGGGGATCTCTCGGGACGGGGCGGGTGCGCGTCAGTCATCCACGGTAGGGACAGATATGCGTGCTGGCAAGACAGTGATATGTATTTGAGAAAGCATAAGTCGGGGCGATCGGGATTTCCGGGAACTGGAGGTGGTTCAATGCGAGGCATGTCGACCCTGCCGGCCGCCCCGTCGTCGGCGCCCACCTCCGGGCCCGCCACCACCGGTGAGGTGTTCTCCCTGATCCGGGACGGCCGCGCGCTCACCCGCAGCGACGTCGGCCGGCTCACCGGCCTGTCGCGGACGGCGGTCGCGGCCCGGCTGACCGCGCTGCTCGGCTCGGGGCTGGTCGTCGAGGGGCTGGACGACGACGACCGGGCGCCCTCGACCGGCGGGCGTCCCGCGGTGCACCTGCGCTTCAACCGCGACGCCGGGGTCGTCCTCGCCGGAGCCATCGGCCGGAGCCGCACCCAGCTCGCCGTCTGCGACCTCGACGGGACCGTGCTGGTCTCGGTGGACCTCGACCAGGAGGTCGGTCCGACGGCGCAGGCCCTGATGCCGCAGGTGGTGGCCGCGTTCGGGTCGTTGCTCGACGAGGCCGGTCGCGCCCCGGACGACGTACGCGCCGTGGGGCTGTCGATCCCGGGCACCGTCGACTTCGCCCGCGGGGCCAGCCTCGACTCGCCGATCATGTCCGGCTGGGACGGGGTCGAGCTCGCGCCGTTCCTGCGCGACCTGCCCCTGCCGTCGGGCGCGCCCGTGTTCGTCGACAACGACGCCAACGTGATGGCCCTGTCCGAGCGCCGCGGGCACCTCGAGACCTTCCAGCACCTGATCTTCGTGAAGGCGTCCACCGGCATCGGGGTCGGCATCGTCTCCGCCGGCCAGGTGCTCCGCGGGGCCTCCGGCGCGGCCGGCGAGATCGGGCACACCAAGACCGCGTCGGCCGAGGGGCTCGCGTGCCGGTGCGGGGACACCGGCTGCGTCGAGGCGGTCGCCGCCGGCTGGGCGCTGGTGCAGTCCGCCCGCGAGCGCGGCCTGCCCGTCGAGCACATCCGTGACCTGGTCCGGCTGGCCGTCTCCGGCGACCCCGACGCGCGGCACCTGGTCCGGGAGGCCGGCCGACGCATCGGGGAGGCGCTGGCGTCCGCGGTGAACCTGCTCAACCCCGAGGCGGTCGTGGTCGGCGGCGACCTGGCGCAGGCCTACGACACGTTCGTCGCCGGGCTGCGCGAGTCGGTGTACTCCCAGGCCTCCGCGCTGGCCACCCGCGAGCTGCGGATCGTGCCGGTCACCCACGGCGAGCGGTCGGGCGTCGTCGGCTGCGCCGCGATGGCGATCCGCGAGGTGCTCGACTCCACCGCGGTCGACCGCGCGTTGAGCTCCTAGGGCCGGACCGCCCTGTCGGGCCATGGCGCGGCGGTCGCGCTGCTGCAAACCTGGCGGGATGCGTACGGCGGAGGACGACCGGCCCTCACCCGCGGGGGGATGGGCGGGCGTGGTCTTCGTCGTCCTGCTGCTGCTCGCGGAGGCGGCCGTGTCGCTGCCGAGGACGACGCACTCCGACGCCTTCATCGCCGCGTACTACGCCGACCATCGGGCCTTCATCGCCGTCGACCAGGTGGTCCAGCTCTTCTGCTCCTACCTGCTGTGGCGGTGGCTGACCGCCTTCGTGGCCACGTCGGCCCGGACGACCCGGATGACCTCGGTCGGCCTGCGCCGGGTCCGGGTGGCCGGCCTGGCTGTCGTCGCCGCGTCGGTGCTCACCTGTCTCGCGGTTCTCGTGCTGGCCCTGGTCCCGTCGCTCGACGGCGGAGCGGTGCGGCTGTTCGCCGACGCCACCGACTGGACGGACGTGCTGCTGTTCCTGGCGGTCGCGGGCCTGGGCCTCGCCTGCGCCCAGGCGGGACACCCCACCTGGCTGCGCGCGTCCGGGGCGCTTCTCGCTCTGGTCGCCGCTGCCCACGCCCTGCTGAGCGTCCTGGGGTCGACGGTGCTCGGTGTCGTGGCGCCGCTGGCGTTCCTGGTCTTCGTGCTGGCCGTCAGCGTCTGGATGATCCGCGGGGCCGGTGTCGGCGCCGGTGTCCTGGTGGACCCTCAGGCGTCGGGGTAGAGGTTCTGCAGGCGGACCTGGCCGCGCGCGGTGACCTTGCCGGCCTCGTCGACGGTCTCGACGAGCCAGACCTGCTGCGACCGGCCGCGGTGCAGCGGGGTCGCGGTCGAGGTGAGCGTGCCCTCGCGGACGGCGCGGTAGAAGTCGGTGTTGTTGTTGACGCCGACGACCTTGCCCCTCTCGCCCATCCACATCGCCGCGCCGACGCTGGCCAGCGTCTCGATCACGGAGCAGTGCACGCCGCCGTGCACGATGCCGTAGGGCTGGTGCAGGTCGGGCTTCGCGGTCCAGGTCGCCGTCACGCGGTCGCCGCTGACCTCGTCGAACTCGACGCCGAGGTGACGGACGAACGCGCCGGTGACGTCGTCGTCGAGGGGGCCGATCGCAGGGGATTCGCTCACCCGCGAAGTATCCCGTCCGCGGCGCGTCGTACGCCCGGCGGGGCAGAAACAGTCGACAAAGTCTTGTCGTGTTCGCAAAGGAAGTGTAGAACTTAGAGGAAGCCTCTTCGACAGGAGCCGACATGACCACCCCAGCGACCAGCACCGACGACCGCACCGGCGCAGCCCCCACGCCGACCGGACCGCTCAGCAAGATCGACTACTCCGAGCGGATCCCCAACAACGTGAACCTCGCGGACGACCGGCGGCTGCAGCGGGCGCTCGAGGGCTGGCAGCCGAAGTTCATCGACTGGTGGAAGACCCTCGGCCCGGCGCTGCCCACCAAGGACGTCTACCTGCGTACGGCGATCGCGGTCGGCCGGGACGGGTGGGCGCACTTCGACCACGTGCCGATGGAGGAGTACCGCTGGGGCATCTTCCTCGCGGAGCAGAACCCGGACCGCACGGTCGCGTTCGGCAAGCACAAGGGCGAGCCGGCCTGGCAGGAGATCCCGGGCGAGCACCGGGCGGACCTGATGCGGCTGATCGTCGTGCAGGGCGACACCGAGCCGGCGTCGGTGGAGCAGCAGCGGGTCCTCGGCAACACGGCGCCGAGCATCTACGACCTGCGCAACCTGTTCCAGGTCAACGTCGAGGAGGGCCGTCACCTCTGGGCGATGGTCTACCTGCTGCACGCCTACTTCGGCCGCGAGGGGCGCGAGGAGGCCGAGCAGCTGCTCAAGCGCAACAGCGGCGACATCGACGCCCCGCGGATCCTGGGCGCGTTCAACGAGGAGACCACCGACTGGCTCCAGTTCTTCATGTTCACCTACTTCACCGACCGCGACGGGAAGTACCAGCTCGGCACCCTGAAGGAGTCGGCCTTCGACCCGCTGGCCCGCACCTGCGAGTTCATGCTCAAGGAGGAGGCGCACCACATGTTCGTCGGCACCACCGGCGTGCAGCGCACGGTGGAGCGGACCGCCGAGCTGATGAAGGAGCACGGCACCGACGACATCTGGGAGCACGGCGGCATCCCGCTCTCGGTGATCCAGAAGTACCTCAACTTCCAGTTCTCCGTCTCCATGGACCTCTTCGGCTCCGAGCAGTCCACGAACGCCGGCAACTACTACTCCTCCGGGCTCAAGGGCCGCTGGCAGGAGACCCGCCGCAAGGACGACCACGTGCTGCTCGAGGACTCCCGCACGATGCGCTACGTGGAGGACGGCGAGATCAAGGAGAAGACCGTCCCGACCCTGTCGGCACTGAACCTCGACCTCCGCGACGAGTACGTCGCCGACTGCGCCAACGGCGTGCGCCGCTGGAACCAGGCGCTCGAGGACGCGGGGCTCGACGAGCGGCTGATCCTGCCGCACGAGGGCTTCAACCGCAGGGTCGGCGTGTACGCCGCGCACCACGTCAGCCCCGAGGGCGAGGTGCTCGCCGACGAGCAGTGGGAGGCCCAGGTCGACGGCTACCTGCCGTCCGCGGAGGACCGCAGAGCCGTCGCGGACCTGATGGTCCCGGAGTACGAGTACGGCAAGTTCGCCGGCTGGATCGCGCCGCCCCAGTCCGGCATCAACGACCAGCCGGTCGAGTTCGACTACGTGCACCTCGCCGAGGAGGGCTTGGCGTGAGCGACCTGACCTGGTCGCACGAGCCGAGCCCCACCTGGGACGCGGACAAGCAACGCGTGATCGGGTCGGCGCCCCCCGGGGCGCTCGACCTGTCGTACGCCGACGGCGCGGCGCTGCCCGGTGACTGGTGGTCGGCGCGTACGTCGGAGGGCGTGGTGGTCGGCTACGGCTGGCTCGACGCGACCTGGGGCGGCGACGCCGAGATCCTGCTGGCCGTCGACGCGTCGTCGCAGCAGCAGGGCGTCGGGTCGTTCGTGATCGCGAGGCTCGAGGACGAGGCCGCGAAGCGCGGGCTCAACTACGTCTACAACACCGTCCGCGACGCGCACCCGCAACGCGACGACCTGCACGACTGGCTGGCCGTGCGTGGCTACCGCGGTTCGGTCGGTGGCCAAGGAGACACCGCCCTGCGCAAGCGCGTCGGCGCCGACGACCTGCGGAGGACCGCGCCGGGCTGCCGGCTCGTCGGAGGCCGAGCCCGCTCCGTCGCGTGCCTACGACCCGGCGGCCGACGGCGACCGCGCGCCGGGACACGAGGAGTCCGGCGGCTACGTCGACGTCGACGACCACCAGTACTGACGGGGAGGCCGTGATGTCCCGACACACGCTCGTCGCTGCTGCGCCACGCGAAGTCCGACTGGTCGACCGGCGAGGACGACCGGGAGCGCCCGCTGGCCGACCGCGGCCGTCGCCAGGCACCCGAGACGGGCCGGTGGCTGGCCGAGCACGGCCCGGCCCTCGACCACGTCGTCGTGTCACCGGCCGCCCGGGCCCGCAGCACCTGGGACCTGGTCGCCGCCGAGCTCTCCGAGGTCCCGCCGTCCCGGGTGGACGACCGGGTCTACGCCGCGTCCGTGGACGAGCTGCTGTCCGTGGTCGCCGGGCTGCCGGAGGAGGCCGGAACCGCCGTCCTGGTGGGTCACAACCCCGGGTTCGAGGAGCTCGTCGAACGGCTCACCGGTGCGGCGGTCGCGCTGCCGACCTCGGCGCTGGCCGCTGGTCGACGTACCCGGTCCCTGGTCCGACGTGCGTGACGTGTCCTGCACGCTCCGGTCGAGCGGTCGCCCACCCTCCTGAGCCCGGCGCCGCTGGCGGAAGTGTCTAGCCGGTCCGGTCCAGCCTGCCGTTCCCTTGCCCGGGTCCCTGGTGGGGGCGGAGTATCCGATGCATGGAGGCTTCCGGGGGGCTTCGACCGCCCAGCTGGCAGAGGCGGCGCGCTCGATGCAGGGCTGGGCGAGCACCCAGCAGACGCTGGACAGGGTCGTCTCCGTCGCCACCGATCTCATCCACGGGTGCGACCTGGTCGGGATCTCTGTCGTCCACCGGGAGGGCATCGACACCCCCGCCGCCAGCGACGAGGCGGTGAGGCGCGTCGACGAGCTCCAGTTCGAGCTCAGGGAGGGGCCCTGCTACGACGCGCTCCACACCCAGGACACCGTGGGTAGCCGCGACCTGACCACGGACGAGCGATGGCCCCGTTGGGGACCCCGCGTGGTGGAGGAGACCGGGGCCCTCAGCATCGTCAGCTACCGGCTCTTCACGGGCGAGGACATCCTGGGTGCGATGAATCTCTACTCCAGGACCCCCGACGCCTTCGACGCGGCAGACGTCTACGCCGGGTATGCCCTGGCGGCGCACGTGGCCGTCGCGCTGGCCGCGTCGGAGAACGTCGAGAACCTCGAGACGGCGATCAGCCACCGGACCGTCATCGGCCGCGCCGAAGGCATCCTGATGGAGCGCTTCGACATCCCGCCCGCGCAGGCGTTCGCCGTACTCCGTCGTGTCTCGCAGAGCCGCAACGTGCGGCTCAGCCGCGTGGCCGAGGAGCTCGTCCGGACCCGGCAGACGCCGTCGTGAGCGGGCGGTGCAGGGGCAGCCGACTGCGTGAGCCGGTGCCCCTGCACACCCCCTTGTCCGCACCCTCCTGAGGAGCGCGGAGTCTCAGTGCTCGGTCCCGGCCCAGGCCGGCCCGGAGGGTTGTGCGAGGTCGGGCTCGTTGTGCCGGAGCCGATTCTCCATCCAGCGCAGCAGGGGCGCCTGGCGCCGTCCGGTCTGGGGGCTGCCCTCGCAGATGCCGTGGATCAGCGTGTGGGCGATGGTGTGCACGGGTGTGTGGGTCTCTCGCGCCCAGCGGACCAGCACGGCGAACGCCTGGTGGGAGTCGAGCCCGTAGCGCAGCATCAGCGCACCCTTGGCCTGCTCGACGACGGCGCGGTTGGCGTTGATCGCGCGAAGCTCGGGGACGAGCGGCGTCGGCGCTGCGGTCAGGTCCGCGACGTGCCAGTGCTTCAGCGAGTCCAGCAGTCGCTCAGTGGTCTGCCGTGCGTCCGCGTGGGGGAGGTGTCTGACCGGCATGCACGAATTCCTTGTGGGAGAAGCTTCTCGCGGCCTGGCTTTCGGCCGCGGGCTGTCATCCCAACCCGACCCCTCGAACCTAGGCGACGGGGACGCGGGTGTCCAGGGCCATGGGTCCTCAGACGTAGATGTTGTCGTGCTCCACGAAGAACGCCTGGAGCTCCTCGTGGCTCGGTTTCCACCGGCCCTCGGCGAGCTCGACCAGGCCTTCGAAGTAGGCCTCGCGCGGTGCCCCGGGCGCGAACAGGATCAGCAGCGACGCGGGGGCGCCGGACTCGTTGCGGAAGCCGTGCAAGCCGCCCTCGGGCACGAAGTCGAAGTCGCCCGGACGGGCGTCGAACCAGCCGTGGCCGTCGAAGAGCCGGACGTTCCCGGACAGCACGAAGAACGACTCGGTGAAGGTGCGGTGGAAGTGGGCGTCGGCGCCTGCCGGTTCGGGGCCCATGTCCCAGCGGTACAGCCCGAACTTGCCGCCGGTGGATGCTCCTGTCGCGAGATAGCTCGCGGCTCCCCCGGGCCGGGGGAGCTCCGGAGGGGTGTCGACGGGGCGGTACCGGGCGCTCGCCTCGCCGTTCCCGAAGTGCTGCGGAGGTGGGTAGGACATGGGCCGACGCTAGACCCGCGGGTCAGTCGGGCTCAACGGTCCGGCGCGCCTCAGCGGGCCCGAAGTCAGCTGGTGAAGTCCTGGACCGTGTAGAGCCGTCCGCTGCCCGAGTAGGCAGCGCCGACGCCGAGCCGGGTGTAGGTGCCGTCGAGCAGGTTCGCGCGGTGGCCGGGCGAACGCATCCACATCGCCACCATGGTCCTGGCCGAGACGTTGCCCCTGCCGATGTTCTCGCCGGCGGCGCGCTTGCGGCAGGTGCGCAGGATCGGGCGTCAGGCCCTGGTGGTAGAACGAGCTCGTGCGGGCCAGGTGGCGTCCCCACGACTCGGCGAACCGGTCGGCGCAGGCGGCCGCCCTCAGCGGGCGGACGCCGTGCGCGCGTCGCTGCACGTTCGTCCAGTAGAGGATCTTGGACTCGTAGGACGCGGGTGCGTCCCGGTAGCTGCCCGCAGCAGTCCCGGCGGCGGGGGGTGTGGCGAGGGCCGCGGGCGCAGCCCAGGCGGGGGCCCGAGGCGGCGAGGACCAGGGTGGCGACGAAGCCGCGTGCGTGGTCGTTGAACATGGCGAGGGCCTCTCCCGAGTAGAGGTTCTTCGTCGGTCAACTAGTGAAGATACGTTTACCGAGCGGTCCTGTCCATGCCCCGCCGGCGAGGTCAGGACCTCGGTCCGGCGGTCCGGTCCATCCGGTCCCACTCGGCCTGGGCGGCCCGGTGCCAGCGGGCGTGCCGGTCGTGGAAGGCGGCGGCGGCCCGCGGGCCCGGCCAGTCGTGGTCGAGCAGCTCGCCGGGCAGGTCGGGGTCGAGGAACGGGAACCGCCGCCACTCCTGGACCATCTCGACCTGGGCGACGAACGCATCGCGGGGGCCGTCGGCCCGCCGGGACTCGAAGACGTCCAGGAAGCCGAGGTAGCGGTCCTCCACGTCGGCGAGGTCCCAGGCGTCGGCGAGCAGCCGGCTCTCGTCACCGATGCCGCTGGCCGGTCCGACCCAGGCGAACGCCTGCGCCTCGAGGCCGAGCTCGCGAACCACCTGGTGCACGTCCGCCGCCTTGGTCGCGTCGGGGGTGACCCACAGGCCGGAGGTCGGGGAGCCGAGGCCGAGCCAGGTGAGCCGGGTGCGCAGCCGGTGCCGGAGCTGCCGCTGGGTCTCGGGGATCGGCACGCTGAGCACCAGCCACCGGCCGTCCCAGGGGTGCCGCTCGCGCATGAACTCGTAGATCCGCCGGGTGCCCTCCTCGAGCAGCCGCGCGCCGTCGTCGGTCAGCTCCCAGAGCACGCGGCGCCCGTGCCGCGAGGACACGAGCAGGTCCTCGGACGCCGTGCGCGACAACGCCTGCCGGGCCGACTTCTCCTCGACCCCCAGCGCGCCGAGGGCCTCGAGCAGGGTGGCGGTCCAGACCGAGGCGTGCCGGGGGTGCACGAACTCGCCGAGGACGGTCAGCAGCAGCGACCGGGCGCTGGCGGAGCCGATCTCGCGCCGGCGGGAGGACGGGGACGGCTCGGACACGGGGACATTCTCGCATCGCCCCGCCGTTCCGCGTGGATTGACAGTCGACAAACTCTTGACGATCTGCGAGTCGAGCGTAGAGTGTTGTTGACCACACGCCAGCAGTGCACGCAGGAGAGGTGCTTGTCATGACCGTGCTCGAGTCCGACCGCGAAGCCGACCAGCAGGCCCCCGAGGTCCCGGTGGTCGACTTCGACACCTCGCCGGACCGCTACCGGCACTGGCGGCTCGACGTGGACGGCGACGTGGCCACGCTGACGCTGACGGTCGACGAGGACGCCGGCCTGGTCGAGGGCTACGCGCTGAAGATGAACTCCTACGACCTCGGTGTCGACATCGAGCTGTACGACGCGGTGCAGCGGCTGCGCTTCGAGCACCCCGAGGTCAAGGCCGTGGTGATGACCGGCGGGCTGGAGAAGATGTTCTGCGCCGGCGCGAACATCCGGATGCTCGCCCAGTCGAGCCACGCGTGGAAGGTGAACTTCTGCAAGTTCACCAACGAGACCCGCAACACCATCGAGGACGCCCACGAGACCAGTGGCCAGACCTGGATCGCCGCGCTCAACGGCACCGCCGCGGGCGGCGGCTACGAGCTGGCGCTGGCCTGCGACGAGATCGTGCTCATCGACGACGGCTCCTCGACCGTCAGCCTCCCCGAGGTCCCGCTGCTCGGCGTGCTCCCCGGGACCGGCGGCCTGACCCGCGTCGTCGACAAGCGCCACGTCCGCAAGGACCGGGCCGACCTCTTCGCCACCAAGTCCGAGGGCTACCGCGGCTCGACCGCCGTCGAGTGGGGGCTCGTCGACGCGACCGTGGCCCGCAAGAGCTGGGACGAGGACATCGCCCGCCGGGCCCGCGAGGCCGCGGACGCGTCGCCCCGCCGGGCCGGCGCCGGCATCTCGCTGACCCCGCTCGAGCGCACCGAGGACGGCGACACGATCACCTACCCGCACGTGACCGCGAAGGTCGACCGCGCGGCCCGCCGCGTCGACATCACCGTCGCCGGCCCGACCGACGCGCCGCCGGAGAGTCCCGTCGAGCAGGGCGTGGACTACTACCCGTTCGCCGTCGCCCGGGCCCTCGACGACCTGGTGCTCCGGCTGCGCACCAACGAGCAGGAGCTCGGCACGTGGGTCCTCCGCACCGAGGGCGACGTCGACGCCGTCCTCGCGTACGACGGACAGCTCGGCGACCTCACCGACGACTGGTTCGTGCACGAGACGACGCAGTACCTCAAGCGCACGTTCAAGCGGCTCGACGTCACCAGCCGCAGCCTCGTCGCCGTCATCGAACCCGGCAGCTGCTTCGCCGGGTTCCTGCTGGAGCTCGCGCTGGCCTGTGACCGGCAGTACATGCTCGACGGCGTCTACGAGGACGTGGACCCGGACGCCGACCCGGCGGTGGTGGTGCTCACCGCGAGCAACGACGGCCGGTTCCCGATGGGCAACGAGCTGTCCCGCGTCGAGTCGCGGTTCTGGGGGCACGACGACGACCTGGAGAACGTCCGCAAGCAGGTCGGCGAGCGGCTCGACGCCCAGGCGGCCGACGCGGCCGGGCTCGTGACGATGGCGCTGGACGACATCGACTTCGCCGACGAGATCCGCATCGTGCTGGAGGAACGGGCGTCGCTGTCCCCGGACGCGCTGACCGGCATGGAGGCCAACCACCGGTTCGTCGGCCCCGAGACGATGGAGACCAAGATCTTCGGCCGGCTGACGGCCTGGCAGAACTGGATCTTCATCCGGCCCAACGCGTCCGGGCCGGAGGGGGCGCTGCGCCGCTACGGCTCCGGGCAGCGCGGCAGCTACAGCTACCAGCGGGTGTGAGCATGGTTTCGACGAGCTCAACCAACGGGGAGGCCTTCAACGCCGCCGAGTACCTCGTCACCCGCCACGTCACCAGCGGCTCGGGTGACCGCACCGCGGTGCACGCCTCCGAGACGCTGACCTACGCCGAGCTCGACGACCGGGTCTCCGTCGTCGCGGCCGGCCTCCGGGCGCTGGGGATGCGCCGCGACGACCGCGTCATGCTCGTGATGAGCGACGAGATCCCGATGCTCACCGGCATCCTGGGCGCCTTCCGGGCCGGGCTCGTCGCGGTGCCGGTCTCCACGATGTTCACCGGCGCCGAGCTCGGCAAGATCATGGCCGACTCCGGCGCCCGGGTCGTGCTCGCCACCCCCGAGTTCGCCGACGCGGTGGCCGAGGCGGTCGCGTCGTCTCCCGACGTCGAGCACGCCGTCCTCGCCGGCCAGGGCGCCCTGGACCTTCCCGACCGGGTCGCCGGGCACACCTGGCACGACCTGACCGACGCGGGCGAGGCCGGGGACCGCGACATCGCGCAGACCACCGACGACTCGTGGGCGCTGTGGCTCTACACGTCCGGCACCACCGGCCTGCCCAAGGCCGCCATGCACCGGCACGCGAACATCCGGCACGTGTGCGAGACGTACGGCGCCCAGGTGCTCGGCATCACCCCGGACGACACCACGTTCTCGGTGGCGAAGATGTTCTTCGCCTACGGCATCGGGAACACCGTGTTCTTCCCGTTCTCCGTCGGGGCGTCGACGGTCCTGGAGCCACGCCGGCCGAGCCCGGACGTCGTACGCGAACGACTCGAGCAGACCCGGCCGACGCTGTTCTTCGGCGTGCCCACGTTCTACGCCGCCCTGACCGCGAGCGACGTGCCGGCGGACGCGTTCGAGAGCGTCCGGCTGTGCGCGTCCGCGGGGGAGCCGCTGCCCGCGCCGCTGCAGCGTCGGTTCACCGACCGGTTCGGGGTGGAGATCCTCGACGGCATCGGGTCGACCGAGGCGCTGCACATCTTCCTGTCCAACCGGCCCGGCGACATCCGTCCGGGCACGACCGGGCTGCCGGTGCCCGGCTACGACGTGGAGGTCCGCGACGCGCTCGGCCAGGTGGTGCCGGCCGGCGAGCCCGGCGCGCTGCACGTGCGCGGCGAGTCGATCGCGCTCGGCTACTGGCACCGCACCGACGCCTCGCGGCAGGTGTTCGCCGGCGAGTGGCTGGTCACCGGCGACACCTACGTCCGCACCGACGAGGGCTACTACACCTGCCTCGGGCGCAACAGCGACATGCTCAAGGCCGGTGGCATCTGGGTCTCGCCCGCCGAGGTGGAGAGCCGGCTGCTGGAGCACCCGTCGGTGCGGGAGGCCGCGGTGGTCGGGGTCGCCGACGCCGACGGGCTCGACAAGCCGGTCGCCGTGGTGGTCGTCGAGCCGGGCACCGCGGAGGAGGACCTGGTGGCCTGGTGCCGCGACGGGCTCGCGCACTTCAAGGCGCCCCGCAGGGTCGTGTTCGTCACCGACCTGCCCAAGACCGCCACCGGCAAGCTGCAGCGGTTCAAGGTGCGCGACCTGGTGGCGGACCGACCGCAGGCCGAGCCCGAGGCCGCCCGGACCGACGAGCTGAAGGTGACCCCGTGAGCACGACAGAGGTGGACATCCTGATCGTGGGGGCCGGCCCGGTCGGGCTCTACGGCGCCTACTACGCCGGCGTGCGGGGCCTGTCCGTCGCGGTCGTCGACTCGCTGTCCGAGGTCGGCGGCCAGGTCACGGCGATGTACCCCGAGAAGCAGATCTACGACGTCGCCGGGTTCCCGGCGATCTCTGGACGCGACCTGGTGCGGGGGCTCTCCGCGCAGGCCGCCGCGCAACGTCCGTCGTACCTGCTCGGGCAGGAGGCCCAGCAGCTGCGCACCCTCGACGACGGCCGGCAGCGGGTGACCACCAGCGCCGGTGTCGAGGTCACCTGCGGTGCGCTCGTCGATCACCGGCGGCATCGGCACGTTCACCCCGCGGCCGCTGCCGGCCGGCGAGGAGTTCCTCGGCCGCGGGCTGGAGTACTTCGTCCCGAGCAGCCAGGAGTACGTCGGACGCGACGTGGTCATCGTCGGGGGAGGTGACAGCGCCCTGGACTGGGCGCTGATGCTCGAGCCGATCGCGTCGAGCGTCACGCTGGTGCACCGCCGCGAGGCGTTCCGGGCGCACAGCGCCAGCCGTCGACCAGGTCCGCGCCACCGGCGTCGAGATGGTCGTCAACGCCCAGGTGACCGGCCTCGAGGGCGGCGACGTGCTGGAGAAGGCCGAGATCACCGTCAAGGGCGAGGAGCCCCGCACCGTGCCCTGCCAGCGGGTCGTCGCGGCGCTCGGGTTCACCGCCAACCTCGGCCCGATGCGCGAGTGGGGCCTGACCCTGCACGACAACCGGCACCTCGTGGTCGACTCGGCCATGCGCACCAACCTGCCCGGGGTCTTCGCGGCCGGCGACATCACCGACTACGACGGCAAGGTGCGGCTGATCTCGGTCGGCTTCGGCGAGGTCGCCACCGCCGTGAACAACGCCGCCGTGCACCTCGACCCCGACGCGCACGTCTTCCCCGGCCACTCCACCGACCTCCCCCACGACGTACCCGTCCCCGCCTAGCCGACCAGAGGAGAGCCACAGATGCCCTACGTGATCGCCAGCGCCTGCATCGACGTCAACGACAAGTCGTGCGTCGAGGAGTGCCCGGTCGACTGCATCTACGAGGGCGACCGCAAGAGCTACATCAACCCCAAGGAGTGCATCGACTGCGGCGCCTGCGAGCCGGTCTGCCCGGTCGAGGCGATCAGCCAGGACCGCCGGGTGGACCCCGACGACGAGACAGTTCGTCGAGGACAACCGGGCCTTCTTCACCGAGGTGCTGCCCGGTCGCGACGAGCCGCTCGGCGCACCCGGGCGGCGCCCGCAAGGTCGGCGAGCTCGGCACCGACACCCCGCTCGTGCAGGGCTGGAGCTGACCGTGCTCGACGGCACGCTGCTCGTCGACGCCCACGTGCACGTCCCGGTGCTCGGGTCGCTGGCGCAGGCGTGGATCGACTGGGCGCGCGACTTCGGCCCGGACGGGATCCTCGAGGACCTCTGGGACGCCGACGGCGTGCCCCGCCCGGACCGGCTCGACGCAGCTGTTCGAGGAGCAGGGCGTCGACCACGCGCTGCTGTTCTGCGAGTACAGCCCCAAGGCGACGGGCTACCAGCGCTTCGAGGACCTGCTGCCGATCGTCGAGCAGAACCCGACCCGGTTCCGCCCGGTCGCCAACGTCAACCCGCACCTGCACTTCCCCATCGCCGACGAGGTGCGCCGCCAGCTCGACCTCGGCGCCGCGGCCCTCAAGCTGCACCCCGTGCACGGCGGCTTCCGGTGCGACGACGCGATGCTCTACCCGGCCTACCAGGTGCTCGCCGAGCGCGGCGTGCCCGCTCGTCGTGCACTGCGGCACCAGCACCTTCCCCGGCTCGATGAACGAGCTCGCCGACCCGGCGTACCTCCTGCCGGTCGTGCGGGACTTCCCGACCCTCGACGTCGTCCTCGCGCACGGCGGCCGGGGCTGGTGGTACGACGCGGCCGGGTTCATGGCGCTGACGAACCCGCACGTGTGGATCGAGCTGTCCGGGCTCCCGCCGAAGCGGCTGCCCGACTACTACCGGACCTACGACCTCGGGCGGCTGGCCCGGAAGTGGATCTTCGCCACCGACTGGCCCGGCGTCCCGGGCACCGCGCAGAACGCCCGCGCCGTCGCCGGCCTCGGGCTGCCCGACGACACGGTCGCGGCCGTGCTCGGGGGCAACGCGCTCAAGATCTACGCCGGACTCAACAGGAGGCACCTCATGACCGAGATCCCGACCGGCCGGCCCGCCGCCGAGCTGTCCGACGAGGAGCTGGCGACCCAGGGCAAGCAGCTGCACGACAGCCGCAACTGGGTGTTCCTGCACGGCAGCGCCGCCCAGTTCGAGACGCACACCCGGCGGATGCTGGAGCTCGAGCAGGAGTACCTCCGCCGCTTCCCCAAGCGCACCTGGCAGGGCATCGAGGGCGAGGCGCCCGAGACCCCCGACGACCCGGTCGCGCGCGCTGCTCTCGGCGGTCGCGGACGCGCCGGACGGCCGGATGCACAAGCTGGAGGTGCACCAGATCGCCCGGCTCGTCGGCCTGGAGCGGGCCGCGCTCGCCGAGCTCTACAAGGCCGAGCCGCAGCTGCTGGCCACCGAGAAGCAGGACCGCGTCATCACCGAGGCGGGACGCGAGCGGCTCGCGGGCACCCGGTAGAAAGAGCCCATGACTGCAGACACGACGTACACCCCGCCCGAGCAGGTCGTCGCGATCGTCACCGGAGCGGGCCGCGGGATCGGTGCCGCGATCGCCGAGCGGCTCGGGGCCGACGGCATGGCCGTGGCCTGTCTCGACATCGACGAGGCGAGCGCCCAGGGGACCGCGGACCGGCTCGCCGCTCAGGGCGTCACCGCAGCCGCGTTCGCCGCCGACGTCAGTGACGAGGACGCCGTCGAGCGGGTCGTCGCCCAGGTCGTCGAGACGCTCGGCCCGCCGACCGTGCTGGTCAACAACGCCGGCGTGCTGCGCGACAACCTGCTGTTCAAGATGTCCGCGGCCGACTGGGACACCGTGATGCAGGTGCACCTGCGCGGCTCCTTCCTGATGACCCGCGCCGCGCAGAAGCACATGACCGCGGCGTCGTACGGCCGGGTCGTCAACCTGTCCTCGACCTCGGCGCTCGGCAACCGCGGCCAGGCGCAACTACTCGGCGGCGAAGGCGGGGCTGCAGGGCTTCACCAAGACCGTGGCCCACGAGCTCGGCAAGTTCGGCGTCACCTGCAACGCGGTCGCGCCCGGCTTCATCGTCACCGAGATGACGAAGGCGACCGCGGAGCGCGTCGGCCAGTCCTTCGAGGAGTTCAGCGCGGCCCGGGTCGCGAACATCCCGGTGAACCGCGCCGGCCAGCCCGAGGACGTCGCCGACGCCGTCTCCTTCTTCTGCTCCCCGCGCTCGGGGTTCGTCTCCGGCCAGGTCCTGTACGTCGCGGGCGGCCCGCGCACCTAGCCGTACCGAGTCATCAGGTGGGTGACAGTCCGCTGACGGGTGGGAGTCCGTCGGCTGTGCTCGATCCAGGGGATCGGGGTGATGCCGTGCTCGACGAAGTCGTTCGCGGCCCGCCCTCAGGAACCCGGCGCTGGTGGTGCCCTTTCGTCAGGCACGGCCTCGGAGTAGGCCAGCCTCGAGTAGTCATCGACCAGCGAGTGCACGTAGTCGTAACCGACCTTGGTGTTCCGGTGAGGGACGTCGTTGCGGGTCAGCGCCCGCGACACCGTCCGGGTGGGGACCCGAGCTCGGCACCGATCCAGTCCAGGCCTCGGCGCTCCGTCGTAGCTCCACGATCTGTTGCTCGACCTCGCGACGGGTCCGGGTCGGCATTCCGGCGCGGCCGCGAGGACCGTCTCGCCAGGCCAGACGCCCTCGGCGGCATAACGGTCCCACCAGGTCTTCACCCACTTGCCGGAGATCCCCATCGCCGCCGCGATGTGGGCCTGGGGCCAGCCGGCGCGGTGACGCTCCACGATGAGCAACCGGCCAAGAACGGTGGTGCGGGTGTTAGCGTGAGACGCGGAGAACTTCCGGGAGGAGTCGGTTCTCAGACAAGCCACCCCCAACCGGGGGTTCTCCTCACGTCAAGACACCATCCGCGCTAACAGCCTCCTGGCCGGGTACACCTGTCCGGCGAGGGCCTCGGACCGAGAACCGGGGACCAACGCGCGCAGAGGTGACCGGGTGTCGAGGCTCGCGGGTCGCGCCTCACGTGAGGTCGCGCGTGAACGCGCGTGGGCAGGGTCAGTGGCCGGGTGTGGTCCGGTGGGTGTGGCCGTGGGGGTTGGTCCACTCGTACGTGCCGTCGGGTAGGCGCTGGTAGGTCCAGGCGGTGAAGGTCTTGAGTCGGTGGTGCCGGCGGCAGAGGCAGGCGAGGTTGGCCGGGTTGGTTTGGCCGGGTGGTCCGCCGTCGTCGGGTGGCACATAGGGCTCGATGTGGTCGAGGTCGCAGGAGCGGGCGTCGATGCTGCAGCCGGGGAACACGCAGTGCCGGTCGCGGAGGATGACGGTCTCCCGCATCCAGCCGGGCGGGTCGTGCACGTCGACCGCGTCGTCGCGGGCGAGGTCGAGGACCGGCCGGATCGTGACCGTCGAGAACCGGCCGATCCAGTCCTGCAGCAGCTGGAGGGTGGCGGGTCCGAGCTTCTCCACCGCGTGCCGCCGGTGTCGTGGGCGAGGTCGTCGGTGGTGACGTGCAGGAACAGCGTGCCCCGTCGACCCGTTCAGACCCGGCTCGACCGGAGCCGGGTCGCTGGTGCTGCCGGCGCTGTCGCGGCGTGTCGGTGCCGGCGTGCTGGCGTTGGCGGCGAGGTCGAGGGCGCGTTGGGGGTGGGCGAGCAGGCCGAGGGCGGTGGCCTGCCGGACCTCGTACGGGCGGTCGTCACCGAGCCGGCCCAGGACGCCGGCGAGGTCGCCGACGGAGGCTTGCAGGTCGAGAGCGTCGAGGGTGTCGAGGCGGGCGGTGAGATCGGTGGTGGCGGTCGAGGTCCGGTGGTCGAACCAGACGCCGCGGGCGTCCAGGGCGGCCTGTTCGATCCCGGCGGCCCGGTCCGGGTCGCAGCGCAGCATCGCCTCGTGCACCAGCTCGGCAGCTTCCCCGGCGAGGGGGTGCTGTTCCGGCGGGCGGTCACGGCGAGGTGCCGGTCCACGAACCCGACCGCCTCGGCCGACAGGCGTGGTGGTCTCGGCGGCGACCCGGCGGGCCTTCCACGCCTGCAACCGACCCGTCCTGGACCAGGTCCCAGAGCCGCGGCAGCCGGTAGCAGAGCTCGACCGCCTCGGAGACCAGCCGCAGCCCCGCGGCGTAGGAGAGGCCGAGGGTGGCGGCGAGGGTCTCGACCGCGTACTCGGCGATCCCCGGCGTCCCCTCACCCGCCGAGCCCCGCCTCGACGGTCGTCTCGCCCAGCACGATCCCGGCGACCCCCTGCGGCGCGGTGAACGACGCGGCCGGGACGTCGCGGTGACCGGGTGCAGGTCGACCCAGTGCACCGCCAACGCCAACAGCTCGGCCTCGGCCCGGTCCGCGATCCGGCGCCGCTCGGCGACCGCGTCCAGCACCTGCGCGGGAGTCAGGTCCCGCAGCCCGGAGTCGACCTCGAGCGGGTCGTGGACGGTGCTGGTCATGAACCCAACCTAGGCCCGACCACCGACACTTTCGGCCCCGAAACCGGCGAGAATCGTGTTGTCCACAAGGGGAATCTCGAAAACTTCTCGGCCGGCGCGAGGCCGCCGGTCGAGCGCGTCGGTGCGGGTGGTTTCGACGCGGGCTCCGCTTCGCTCCGCCCGGCTCAACCAGCGAGCGGAGACGGCTCGACCAGCGGGGAGCCCGATGGCGCGGGGTGACACGGCGCAGTCTCCGGCTGCAAGGGGGCCCCAGCCGCTACGGTCGGGGCATGACTGCTGCCAACGACCTCCTCGTCGACGGGTTCGGCCGGGTCCGCGAGACCGTCCGGCAGGCGGTCAGCGGTCTCACCGAGGACCAGCTCGCCTCACCGCCCGGACGCCGAGGCCAACTCGATCGCCTGGCTGGTCTGGCACCTGACCCGCATCCAGGACGACCACGTCGCCGACGCCGCGGGCGGCGAGCAGCTCTGGACCGCCGCCGGGTGGGTCGAGCACTTCCGGCTGCCGTTCGACGTGGAGGCGACCGGCTACGGGCAGAGCGCGGAGGAGGTCGGCCGGGTGCGTGCGACGGCGGAGCTGCTGACCGGCTACCAGGACGCCGTGCACGAGGCCACGGTCGACTACGTCTCCACCCTGGCCGACGAGGACTACCGACCGCGTCGTCGACGAGCGGTGGGACCCGCCGGTGACGCTGGCCGTCCGGCTGGTGAGCGTGCTCGACGACACCCTGGAGCACGCCGGCCAGGCGTCGTACGTCCGCGGCCTCATCGAGCGGCGGGGCTGAGCCCGGCCGACGCCCGCGCCCGGCGGTCGAGGTGCTCGATCCGCAGCGCCTCGGACGGGGAGACGACCTCGCACACCCAGTCCCAGTGCAGGGCGACCAGCGCACCCACCGGCGGTACGTCGATGAGGGCGCTCCCGTCCACCGACCAGCGCACCGTCTCGGTGACGGCCTCGCCCTCGCGCCAGAGCCGTGCCGTCCCAGGCCAGCGGCCGGGAGACGACCGAGACCTCCTCGCCGTCGACGCCGACGACCTCACCCACCCGGATCCGGCAGCGGTCCAGGACGTTCACCGCCGGGCCGGGTGTGCGGCCCGCGCAGCAGCAGCCCGGCCCACGGGTACACCTCGAAGACCTGGAAGCTGTGGTGCGGCGGTCGCCCGGTCGCCGCCTCACGCCAGGTGCCGCCGACCTGGCCGACGAAGCGCTCCTCGAGCCGGTCGACCAGACCGGCCGGCGTCGACCTCGTCGAGCAGGTCGCTGCCCACCCAGTAGGCCTCCACCACCGTCGTCGTCGAGCGGGTCGTCGAGCCCGGTGGCCTCGGCGAGCACCTCGAGGTAGCTCCAGGCGCCCTCGAACTGCCGCGCCCGGCGCGCGATCTCCTCGGTCGCCCCGGGCGCGAGCAGCGCCTCGGAGCCCCGGCGGACCGCAGTAGCCGAGCTCGTTCGGCGGGTAGGCGTACCGCGCGAACCGCACCGCGCCCTCGGCGGACATCGCTCAGCAGATCCGCGGCAGCTGCTCGCCGATCGGCAGGTCCACCACCCGGGTGCCGCCCAGCCCGGTCCGGGCGACCACCATCCGCGGGTGCTCGGCGACGCAGCTGCCGATCCGGCGCGGCCCCGGCGCCGAGCGGGTGCGCGCGCATCGCGGCGAGCACCTCGTCGGCGCCGGTCGGCGGGGACGATCGCGAGCAGCTTGCCCTCGTTGGCGACCTGCAGCGGGTCGAGCCCGAGCAGCCCGCAGGCGTCCTTGACCTCGGCCGGGATCGGGCAGGTCGCGCTCGACCAGCTCGATGCCGACCCCGGAGGCCCGGGCGATCTCGTTGAGCGTCGCGGACACCCCGCCGCGGGTCGGGTCGCGCAGCACGTGGACGTCCACCCCGGTGGCGAGCATCGTCGGCGACCAGCCCGTGCAGCGGCGCGGTGTCGCTCTCGATCGGTGGTGCCGAACTCCAGGCCCTCCCGGCAGCTCATCACCGCGATGCCGTGCACGCCGATGTCGCCGCTGACGATCACGGCGTCGCCGACCTCGGCCCGGCGCGGGCCGATGTCGACGCCGGCCGGGACCACGCCCGATGCCGGCGGTGTTGACGAAGACGCCGTCGCCGCTGCCGCTGTCGACCACCTTGGTGTCGCCGGTGACCAGCTGGACGCCGGCCGGCCTCGGCCGCCTTGCCGACCGCCGTCGCGACCCGGCCGATGTCGGCCAGCGCGGTGCCCTCGGCGAGGATGAACGCGGTCGAGAGGAACAGCGGCGTCGCCCCGGACATCGCCAGGTCGTTGACGGTGCCGTTGACCGCCAGGTCGCCGATCGAGCCGCCGGGGAAGAACATCGGCTTGACCACGAACGAGTCGGTCGAGAACGCCAGCCGGCCGCCGCGCCGGCACGGCGAGCACGGCGGAGTCGCCGAGCTCGGCGTCGGCGGCCGCCGCCGAACGCCGGCAGGAACAGCTGCTCGATCAGCTCGCCCGACATCGCGCCGCCGCCGCCGTGGCCCATCACGATCGTCGGGGTGTCGCGCAGCGGCAGCGGGCAGACCCAGCCCTCGAAGTCCAGGTCGTTGCCGGCGGCGCTCGCTCATCGGCTCTCCACGAGCTCGAGCCGGCGGTAGGTGTAGTAGGCGGCGCACGCGCCCTCGGAGGACACCATCGTCGCGCCGAGCGGGTTGCGCGGCGTGCACTCCTTGCCGAACGCCGCGCACTCGTGCGGCTTGATCAGGCCCTGCAGCACCTCGCCGGACCGGCACAGCGGCGACTCGTCGGTGTGGATGTCGCTGACCGAGAACCGCGTCCTCGGCGTCGAACTCGCGCGTAGCGCTCGGAGAGCTGCCAGCCGCTCTGCGGGATCATCCCGATGCCGCGCCAGGTCCGGTCGGTCACCTCGAACACGTCGCGCAGCATCGCCATCGCCGGCCGGGTTGCCCTCGGCCGGCACGACGCGCGGGTAGGCGTTCTCGAGCTCGTGCCGGCCCTCCTCGAGCTGGATGACGGTCCGCCGGATGCCCTCGAGGATGTCCAGCGGCTCGAAGCCGGTGACGACGATCGGCACGCCGGTACTTCTCGGCGAGCGGCGGGTACTCGCGCGTGCCCATCACGCTGCACACGTGGCCGGCGGCCAGGAACGCCTGCACCCGGCAGGTCGGCGACTCCATGATCGCGGCGATCGCCGGCGGCACCAGCACGTGCGAGACCAGCAGCGAGAAGTTCGCGATGCCGAGCCGCTTGGCCTGGTAGACCGTCATCGCGTTGGCCGGCGCGGTGGTCTCGAAGCCGATCCCGAAGAACACCACCTGCCGGTCGGGGTTCTCCCGGGCCAGCTTGAGCGCGTCGAGCGGCGAGTAGACGACGCGTACGTCGCCGCCCGGCGCTCTTGATCCGAGAACAGGTCCTTGCTGCTGCCCGGCACCCGCAGCATGTCGCCGAACGAGCAGAAGATGACGCCCGGCTGCTCGGCGATCGCGAGCGCCTTGTCGATGATCTCCAGCGGCGTCACGCAGACCGGGCAGCCGGGGCCGTGGATCATCTCGACGCCGTCGGGCAGCAGCTGGTCGATGCCGTGCCGGATGATCGAGTGGGTCTGGCCGCCGCAGACCTCCATCATCGCCCACGGCCGCGTGGTCGACCGCGTGGATCTGGTCGAGCAGCTTGCCTGGCCAGGTCGGGGTCGCTGAACTCGTCGAGGTACTTCATCGTGTCTGCTCCTGCCTGCCTGCGGCGGCGCGCGCGAAGCCGTCGCCGAACTCCTCCTCGAGGATGCCGAGCTTGCTCGAAGTTGGCCAGCGTCTCCTGCGCCGACGCTCGTCGAGCCGCTGGATCGCGAAGCCGACGTGCACGATGACGTACTCGCCGACCGCACGTCGGGGATGTAGGCCAGGCAGACCTCCTTGCGGACACCGCCGAAGTCGACCTCCGCCATCGTCTGACCGTCCTGCTCGTGGACGGACATCACCCGGCCCGGAACTGCCAGGCACATGGCGGTCTCCTCTCCTCTTCGACGGTCAGCTCGTCGGAGCCGACCAGGATCTGGCCGAGCGCGATGCCGCCGTCGTTGGGCGGCAGCAGCCGGGGCCGCAGCACGGTGAACCCGCGCTCCTCCAGCAGCCGCACGCTCGCGCCGAGCAGCAGCGCGTTGGCGAACACCCCGCCGCCGAGCGCCACCACGTCGAGCCCGGTCGCGCTCGCGCGCGCGGCTCGGCCAGCGTCGACGACCAGCGCGGCGACCGCGGCGTGGAACCGCGCCGCCACGCGCGGCCGGGTCGGCGCCCGCGCGTACGTCGTCGACCACGGCGCGGACGACCGGCGCCGGGTCGGCGACGAGCGGCGCCGGCCGGCGCCGCGACGAGCCCGAACGCGTACGGCGCCGCCGCGCCGTCGTACCGCCCGGGCCAGCGCCTCCAGCTCGATCGCCGCCTCGGCCTCGTAGTCGACGACGTGCCGCACGCCGGCGAGCGAGGAGACCGCGTCGAACAGCCGGCCCATGCTCGAGGTCGGCACGCAGCCGAGCCCGGTGTCCAGCTGGTGCGCGAGCACGGACCGCTCCGGCGGCGGGCAGGCGGCGCACGGCGGGCAGGTCGTCGGCCCAGTCGACGCCCGCGGCCCGCAGGTGGGCCAGCGCCATCCGGTAGGGCCGCGTCACGCTGGCGTCGCCGCCGGCGAGCGGGACGTAGCCGAGGTGCGCGGCGCGGCGGAACGACTTGTAGTCGGCGACCAGCACCTCGCCGCCCCAGACGGCGCCGTCGGTGCCGTAGCCGGTGCCGTCGAAGGCGAACCCGATCACCTCGTCGTCGGCGGCCGAGGCCGTGCTCGCCCATCACCGACGCGACGTGCGCGTGGTGGTGCTGCACGGTGCGCACCTCGCGGCCGCCGGCGTGCGTCGCGGGCCCAGGCGGTCGAGCGGTAGCCGGGGTGCGCGTCGGCGACCAGCAGCCCGGGCCGCACGCCGGTCAGCTCCTCGAGGTGCCGCTCGGACGCGGTCGAGCGCGTCCTGGGTGGCGAGGTCGTCGAGGTCGCCGATGTGCTGGCTGAGCCAGGCGTAGCGCCCGGCGGCGACCGCGCAGGTGTTCTTCAGGTCGGCGCCGGCGGCCAGCACCGGCGCGCACCTCGAACGGCAGCGCGACCGGCAGCGGTGCGTGCCCGCGGGACCGGCGCACCGGCAGCTCGGTCGCCGGCGACGACGCGGGCGACCGAGTCGTCGCAGGGCACCTGGATCGGCCGGTCGTGCCGCAGCCAACGCGTCGGCGAGCGCCGCCGAGCCGGTCGAGCGCCTCGTCGTCGTCGGTGACGATCGGCTCGCCGGACAGGTTGCCCGACGTCATCACCAGCACGTCCGGGCCCGGGGTCGCCCGGCGGCCCCGAGCAGCAGCACGTGCAGCGGCGTGTAGGGCAGCATCACGCCGAGGTCGGGGTTGCCCGGCGCCACCGCCTCCGCCACCGAGCTGTCAGCCCGTTCGGCGGCGAGCCCGCAGCGGCTGACGACTCGGCGCGGGGAGCAGCACGACGGGCTTGCGGATCCCGGTGAGCAGCAGCCGCTCGGCGTCGCCCATCGACACCAGCGCCGCGGCGACGTCGAGGTCGCGGACCATCACCGCGAACGGCTTGTCGCCGCGCCGCTTGCGCCGCCGCAGCTCGGCGACCGCCGTGCTCGTTGCGCGCGTCGCAGGCCAGGTGGTAGCCGCCGAGCCCCTTGACCGCGACGACCCGGCCGTCGGCGAGCAGGTCGCGGGCCCGGCGCACGGCGTCGTCACCGGTCTCGTGCACCGCCGGGGGCGACCAGCTCGAGCGGTGGGACCGCAGTCGGGGCAGGCGATCGGCTGGGCGTGGAAGCGCCGGTCGGCCGGGTCGTCGTACTCCGCGCGGCAGGCGTCGCACATCGCGAAGCCGGCCATCGTGGTGGCGGCCCGGTCGTAGGGCAGGGCGGTGATGATCGTGAACCGCGGACCGCAGTTGGTGCAGGTGATGAACGGGTGCCGGTAGCGGCGGTCGGCCGGGTCGGCCAGCTCGGCGCAGGCAGTCGTCGCAGACCGCGACGTCCGGGGAGGCCAGCGTGCGGCCGGCGCCGCCGGCGCGAGTCCTCGATCGTGAAGCCGGTGCCGCCGCGCACCGGCGAGCTCCGACTCGTGCACGCCCTCGACCTCGGCCAGCGGCGGCGCGTCCTCGACGCAGCCGCCGGCCGAACGCGTCGACGTCGTCCGGGGCGCCCTCGACCTCGACGACGACCCCGGACGGCGTGTTCGACACCGAGCCGGCCAGGCCGAGCTCGGAGGCGGTGACGTAGACGAACGGCCGGAAGCCGACGCCCTGCACCAGCCCGAACACGTCGTAGCGGCGGCGGACCCGGTCGGCCCGGCCGCTGCCCATCAGCTGCAGGCCGGACATCGCGGTCCGCGCCGTCGCCTCGTCGATCGCGCTCGACCGCGAAGCCCATGTGGATCAGCACCCAGTCCCCGGCGCCGGGCTGCTCCTCGAGCATGCCGACGTTGACCTTGCGCTCGGCGCCCTCGACGTCGACCAGCGCGACCTGGCCGGCGTACCCGTCCGCGATCGCGACCACCCGGCCGGGGATGCCCGAGGCACATCGTCAGGCCCCCTCGTCGCGACGAGCAGGTCCGTCGAGCAGCCGGTTGCACGGCGTCGACGGCCCGGGGCACGGCGGCCGCCACCGCGTCGCTGAGCCCGATGCCCTCCTCGCGTCGAGGCCGGGCGGCAGCCCACGACGTACGTGCGGCGGCAGACGTGCCGCCCAGGGAGCCGAGTGACGCGAGCACGGCGACCGGGTTCATGCCGTGCGGGTCGAAGTCCCCGGCGCCGAGGTCGTCCGGCCCGACCTCGAGCACCGAGAGGTCGCCGGGGCGTCGCCCGTGCGGCACGGCGTCGACGATCACCAGGGCGTCGTACCCGTCGAGCAGGTCGTAGGCCAGGTGCATGCCGCGGATGCCGTAGTCGACCACCCGCACGTCGGGCGTCGGCGCGCTCGCCCATCCGGCGGACGACCTCGGGGCCGAAGCCGTCGTCGGAGGAACAGGTTGCCGATGCCGGCGACCAGTACCGTCATGCGGCGCTACATCTGCCGCATCCGCAGGTAGCGCTGGAGGTCCGGGATGGACCTCACCCCGGTGACCGCGGCGGCGGCTGCCACCGCCAGCACCACCAGCGCTCGTCAGCCTTCCGATCGTTCTCATGGTCGGCTCTCCTCTCGCTCGGTGAGCGGTTCGATCTCGTCGGGGGCGAAGTAGAAGTAGCGGCCGTACCACTCGTGCAGGTCGGCCGCCGGGTCGTCCTCGAGCACCAGGGCGACGTGGGTGTCGCCGTCGACGTCGAACAGCACGGCGGTCACCCGGGCCACCTGGTCGGCGAAGAACAGGTCCTGCGCGTCGGCGCGCCGCTTCGGACGCACCCGCACCAGGCTGCCCTTGCGGATCGGGACGCCGTCGACGACCACGGCGTCGGTCCCGGGGTCGACGGAGGCGTCGGTGGCGGGGTCCCACCAGGCGCGCCGTCGGTGCCGGGCCCCGACCGGGCCGTGCGGGTCGCGGAAGACGCCGTGCAGCTGCTGCAGGTCGCCGGGGGTCATCGCGTCGCAGCGGTCGATGATCGCGGCGGCCCGCGGGTCGGTGGCCCGGGCCTCGGCCTTCTCGGCGTCGGTCATCGTCATCACCCGCAGGGTGAGGATCTCGTCGATCTCGGTGGCGTCGAACAGCGCGCCGGCGCTCTCGGCGGCGACCTCGGGGTAGTCGTAGAGGATGATCGGCGACCCGAGCAGCAGGTCGGTGTCGCCCTCCTCGCCGGCCAGGAACGGCCAGCACCGGTCCTGCGGCACGCCGTCGCACGATCGCCTGCGCCTCGTCGGGCGGGTCGACCATCGACACGAACGCGCAGCCGTCGGCCTCGACGAGCAGGTGAGCGCCGAGCAGCGACGTGCGCGTCGCGTCCGGCCTGGTGCCCGGTCGGTCCGGGTGGGTGTTGCGCGACCCGCACCGTCCAGCCAGGTGAGCCCGCCGTGCCGCGTCGCCGTGGCGGTCACCCGGGCGGACAGCGGCCACCGCCGGCGTACGACGGACCCGCCACCGTCGAGCGCCTCGACCTCCTCGGCCGCCGTCGACGGCGACCGGCTCGCGCCGAGGCGCCGCTCGCCCAGCGGGGAGCGTGACCGTGCGCTCCTGCTCGACCGCCTCGTCCCAGGTCAGCTCGGTGCGGCCGTCCAGCGCGAGCGACTCGCACCGCCGTGCCGGACGGGTCGTGGACCTGTCGGTGCTGGAGCTGCAGGAACCGCAGGTGGACGGTGAGCGCGGACGTCGTCCGTCACGCCGGTGAGCAGGGTCTGCAGCGTCATCGAGTCCGGCCTCGCCGAGACCGCGGTCGGCGGCACCGGGCGGCCCGAGGACCCCGAACTGCCAGCGGGTCGCGGTTCTTCTCCGAGCTCGCGCGGTAGGGGTAGAGCAGGTAGCCCTCGTAGAGCACCGCGTCGGCGACCGTGCGGGCCCGACGCAGCCGGGTCTCGGAGACCGTCACGACGCCACCCCCGACGGGTCGGTGGCGCGCGGCCTCGGCGAGCAGCCGGGTCACCGTCTCCTCCCACGAGACGAGGCCGTGCCGGGCGCGGTAGTCGCCGAGCGCGGCGAGCACGTCGTGGTCCAGCCGGATCCAGCCCTGGCGGGGGAAGTACGCCGCCAGCATGTCCTGCCAGACCTGCACCGGCATGTCGTAGCGGCGCCTCGCAGTCCCAGGGCACCTGCTGGACGCCGAAGCCGCTGGTCGCCCCGGGTGAAGACGGTGCCGGAGAACAGCAGCGTCAGCGGGACGGTCCCCGTCGCCGACGGCGTGCAGGTAGCGCGACCCGGTGACGTCGAAGTCGTAGGTGCACGGCAGCGCCAGGTCCACCTCGGTGCTCACCGGTGAACCCCTGCACGGTGGTGTTGCACTGCATCCACTGGAACGGCCTGCAGCGTGTCCGGCCAGCGGTCCCGGTCGCCGAACAGCGCGCGCAGGCCCGCCTCTGTCGCCCTGGTCGTAGCCGCGTCGCTGCGGCTCGATGCGGACCTGGCAGCGCAGCGCGATCGCGTGCACCCGCAGGCCGGACGCCTCCTCGATCCGCAGCCGGGCGGTCAGCTCCGGGGTCGCGGCGTACGGCGTCGGGCGCGATGTCGAGGACCCGGAACCTCCAGTCCCCGGCCATCAGGGCCGCGCCCGTCGCGGGCTGCTGCGGGTCTCGACCATCGCGAAGAACTCGTCGAGCGCCGCGCGCGCCTCCTGGCCGCCGTCGAAGCCGCGCCAGGTGCTCCGCATCCGGCCGACCAGCTCGTAGCAGGCGTCGATCGGCACGACGTGGCAGGTGAAGCCCGGCGTCCGTCCGGTCGCCGCGGACCAGCAGCGCCTCCACGTCGGGCAGCACGGTGCGAGGCCCGGGTTCGCCGACAGGATCCGCTCCCACGCCTCCAGCGAGCAGCTCGGACTCGGTCGCGCCGGCCGGGCTCGGGTAGAACGCGACGACCCGCTCCTGCGCGCTGTTGCGGAACAGGAACGCCAGGCCGACGGGGATCTGCAGGTCGTCCCAGTCCGCCCGGGCCGAGGGCGAAGCCGGGGAACGACAGGTAGCGGTCGGGGACCGCGCGGTAGCGCAGGTCGGCCTGCTGGTCGGTGAACAGCAGGTAGCACGGCCGGCAGGTGCACATCATGCCGCGGCCCTGCGACGTCGACGACGTGCTGGTGCTCGTCCGCGATCGGGCGCCGAGCACATCTCGCAGCGCTCGCCGACGGGAGCCGCCGGGCGGGTCGTGCTGATCCGTCGCAGCGTGCCCAGGGCGCGGCCGGCCGGTGCTCATGCGTCCACCGCGGCGGGCACGGCGACCGAGACGGTCCCGCCCTCGACGAGCAGCGGGAACGGGTCGAGGTGCAGGTCGGGCACGTCGAGACAGGCGCCCGCCCGGCGTACGTCGTAGTGCGCGCCGCAGGCCGGGCACGTGAGCACCGCGTCGCCGGCGGCACCGCCGAGCCGTCGCTCCGGCACCGCGCCGGCCAGGCTGCCGGCGCACCGCGCGCAGGCGTCGCGGAAGGCGAACAGGTCCTGGCCGACCCGGCACACGAACAGGCGGAGTGCCACCGGCCTCCAGCGTGTCGGCCTGCCCGGGGGCGAGGTCGGCGGCGGTCGGTCAGCGTCTGCCAGCGCGCCGCCCGTCCGGTCCCGGGTCGAGCCGGGAGCGCAGCGCCTCGAGCGGGATCAGGGTCCCGGCGCCGGCGTCCTGGCTGGGCGTCTCCACCTCGATCGAGGTCACCTCGGGGGCGGCCGCCTCGATGGCGTCCTGGACCGCGAGCTCCAGGGTCACCGACGACGACGGGCAGCCGTCGCAGCGAGCCGAGCAGCCGCAGGCGCACGACGCCGGCGTCGGTCACCTCGAGCAGCTCGACGTCACCGCCGTGGACGCCCAGGTAGGGCCGCACGCCGTCGAGGGCCTGCTCGACACGGGTCGGCACGTCGTAGGGGTGCAGGCCGTGCACGAGCAGCAGGCTGGCGACCAGGTCGTCGGCGGCGAGCAGCCCGAGCAGCTCGTCGTCGAGCCGCCCGCTGTCGTAGACGATCTCCAGCAGCCGCTCGAGACCGGCGCCGTAGAGGTCGGTGACCGACGCGGACCAGCTCCTCGGCGCGCTCGCGCGACCGGGCCGGGTTCGACGGGCCGCCGCCGGCTCCCGCGACGGCGTCGATCAGCACGTCGATGCGTTCGCCGGTCACGCGCAGGTCGGGCGGCACCGCGGTCAGCCGACGCCGGCGGACTGGGTGGGCGTGTGCACCATCTCGAGCTTCTTGCCCGCGCCGAGGTACATGTGCACCCCGCACGGCAGGCACGGGTCGAAGCTGCGCACGGTGCGCATGATGTCGATGCCCTTGAAGTGTCGCGGTCGTTCTCCTCGAAGATCGGCTGCCCCTGCACGGCGTCCTCGTAGGGACCGGGCGTCCCGAAGCTGTCCCGCGGGTTGGCGTTCCACGGGGTCGGCGGGTAGGGGTGGTAGTTCGCGATCTTGCCGTCCCGGATCACCATGTGGTGCGAGAGCACGCCGCGGACCGCCTCGGTGAAGCCGCAGCCGATGCCCTCGTCCGGGACCTCGAACTTCTCCCACGTCTTCGTGCGTCCGGCCCGGATCTCGACCAGCGCCTGCTCCGCGAAGTGCAGCGCGGCACGCCGCGGCGTACGCCTGGAAGTAGGTGCGGGCCCGGTTGCGCTCGATGGTGTTGCTCCACTGCGGGATCTTCCACTCCAGCTCGACCGGTCCCTTGAGCGCCGTCTTCGGCAGGTTGATCTTACGACGCTGTGGCCGGTGGCCTTCACGTAGCCGATGTTCGACCAGCCCGGCCAGCGCCGTCGACCACAGCCGCGCGAGCGGGCCGCCGCCGGTGTCGAGGGCGAGGTAGTCCTTGCCGTCGAACCAGCGCGGCGACATCACCCAGGAGTACTTGTCGTCGAGGTCGCGCTTCTGCGGCCTGGGGTTGGTGTGCTGGTTCCACGGGTGCCGCCGGTCGACCGGGTTGCCCAGCGGGTCGTTGCGGACGAACATCTCCTGGTCCTCCCAGTCGTCGTAGTACGACGAGCCGAGCAGGATCCGGATGCCGAGGTTGATCTCGACCAGGTCGGTGGTGACGAGCTTGCCGTCGACGACGACGCCGGGGGTGACGTACATCTCGCGGCCCCACTCGGTCATGTCCCGGTAGTCGAAGTTGCAGACCTCGGGGTCCTGGAACGAGCCCCAGCAGCCGAGCAGGATGCGGCGGTTGCCGACCTCCTCGTAGCCGGGCATGCGCCTCGTAGAAGAAGTCGAAGAGGTCGTCGTGCATCGGCACGACCTTCTTCATGAACTCCACGTAGCGCATCAGCCGGGTCATGTAGTCGGTCATCAGCTGGATCGTGGCGACGGTGCCGACGCCGCCCGGGTAGAGCGTGGAGGGGTGCACGTGCCGGCCCTCCATCAGGCAGAACATCTCGCGCGTCTAGCGGCTGACCTGCAGGGCCTCGCGGTAGAACTCGCCGGTGAACGGGTTCAGCGACCGCATGATGTCGCCGATGGTCTGGTAGCCGTGGGCCTCGGCGTGCGGGGCCTCGGTGTCCGGTTCGCCCGCTCGAGCACGCCCGGGTTGGTCTCGGCGACCATCTTCTCGCAGTAGTCCACCCCGACCAGGTTCTCCTGGAAGATGTTGTGGTCGAACATGTACTCCGCGGCCTCGCCGAGGTTGACGATCCACTCACCGAGGTGCGGCGGCTTCACGCCGTACGCCATGTTCTGGGCGTAGCACGAGCAGGTCGCGTGGTTGTCGCCGCAGATGCCGCAGATCCGGCTGGTGATGAAGTGCGCGTCGCGCGGGTCCTTGCCCTTCATGAAGATCGAGTAGCCGCGGAAGATCGAGCTGGTGCTGTGGCACTCGGCGACCTTCATGTTGCCGAAGTCGATCTTGGTGTAGATGCCGAGCGTGCCCACGATCCGGGTGATCGGGTCCCAGGCCATCTCGGTCAGGCCGTTGCTCGTCCGTGGCGAACTTGCTGGGACTGGGGATGGTCGACGTCATGCGTCGCCTCGCCTTCCTGTCGTCGATGCAGGTGTGGGTGGGTTACCAGGTGCGCGTGGCGCCGGTGGTGAGCTGCGTGCCCTTGGAGCGCCACTTGGGCTCCTTGTCGAGGGTCTGCGTCGTGACCGTTGCGCAGCCGCTTGATGGTCTTGCCGTAGAGGCCGACCGCGTTCGTCGAGAGCTTGCCGCCGGGCGGCTCGTCCATGAACGGCATGAACTTGTCCGGGAAGCCCGGCATCGTGCAGCCGATGCAGATGCCGCCGACGTTGGGGCAGCCGCCGACGCCGTTGATCCAGCCCCGCTTGGGCACGTTGCACTTCACCGCGGGACCCCAGCAGCCGAGCTTGACGATGCACTTGGGCGAGCCGTACTCGGTCGCGAAGTCGGCCTGCTCGTAGTAGCCGGCCCGGTCGCAGCCCTCGTGCACGGTCTGCCGAACAGCCAGGTGGGCCGCAGCGCGTCGTCGAGCGGGATCATCGGCGCCTGGCCGGTGGCCATGTAGAGCAGGTAGGTCAGCGTCTCCGACAGGTTGTCCGGCTGGATCGGGCACCCGGGCACGCACACGATCGGGATGCCGGCCTTGGACTTCCAGTCCCAGCCGAGGTAGTCCGGGCACGCCCATCGCGCCGGTCGGGTTGCCCTGCATGGCGTGGATGCCGCCGTACGTCGCACAGGTGCCGACCGCGACGACCGCGGTGGCCTTCGGGGTCAGCCGGTCCAGCCACTCGCTGGTGGTCATCGGCTGGCCGGTCATCGGGTCGTTGCCGAACCCGCACCAGTAGCCCTCGTCGTGCAGCTTCTCGTTGGGGATCGACCCCTCGACGACCAGCACGAACGGCTCGAGCTCGCCGCGGTCGGCCTTGAAGAACCACTCCAGGAAGTCGTCCGCGCCGCCGGTCGGGCCGCACTCGAAGTCGATCAGCGGCCAGTGCACCGCCACTTGTGGGAGCCCCGGCAGGGCGCCGAGGGCGATCTCCTCGATGCTGGGCTGGGTCGCCGCGGTCAGCGCGACGGAGTCCCCGTCGCAGCTGAGGCCCGCGTTGATCCACAGGACGTGGATGAGTGTCTCTTCGGCCTTGACTGCCTCGGCTGTGGGCATGCTCGCCGGCTCTCCGGGGGCGCGCCGCTCGGGCCCCCACTCGGTACGTCGGCCCGTCGGCGGCGGGCCCTGAGCCTCCCGCTTGTCATCAGAGACCTACGTCACATCAGGTGTCAAGAGGTCGCGGCGCGCCGAGCCGCCGAACTCAGGCGTCTCGGCCGAGCCAGTCGAACCAGTCCTCGAGGTTCTCCCCGGTCCGGGCGGAGACCGGCAGCACCTGACGTCGGGACGCAGCGACCGGGCGTCGGCGGTGAGCCGGTCGACGTCGAAGTCGACGTAGGGCAGCAGGTCGGTCTTGTTCAGCACGACCAGGTCCGCGGCGGCGAACATGTGGGGGTACTTCAGCGGCTTGTCGTCGCCCTCGGTGACCGAGATGACCACGACCTTGCGCTGCTCGCCGAGGTCGAAGAGCGCCGGGCAGACCAGGTTGCCGACGTTCTCGATGAACAGCAGGCTGCCGTCCTCGGGCTGCAGCGTCTCCAGCGCCCGGGCCACCATCGTCGGCGTCGAGGTGGCAGCCGGCGCCGGTGTTCACCTGGACCGCGCGGGCCCCGGCGGCCGCGGATCCGCTCGGCGTCGAACAGCGTCTCCTGGTCGCCCTCGATCACGCTCACCGGGCCGGCCGGACTCGGCGATGGTCCGCTCGAGCAGCGTGGTCTTGCCGGCGCCGGGGGAGCTCATCAGGTTGAGCGCGGTGATGCCGCGCTCGGCGAGCCAGGCGCGGTTGCGGGCGGCGAGCTCGTCGTTCTTCGCCAGCACGGCGACCTCGAGCTCGAGCGTGTGCGTGCGGAGGCCGGGGTCCGGCTCGACGTGCACGTGGTGGCCGTCGGTCGTGCCCGTGCCCGTGGCCGTGCCCGTGGCCGTGGTCGTGGTCCGTGCGCGTCCGGCTCGCCGACGGAGGTCACCCGGACCTCGTCGTCGCCGCAGCCGCAGGTCGCGCACATCTCAGGCCACCTCCACCGACATCACCGAGAGCTCGCGCCCCGACAGCAGCTCGACGTCGGCGCTGCCGCAGGCGCACAGCAGGAACGGGTCGGTCGAGGTGAAGTCGCGTGCGCAGGTCCGGCAGTGCGCGCGGCCGTCGCTCCTCGACGATCTCGAGCGCCGCGCCCTCGAGCGGGGTGCCGGCGGCGGCGAGCTCGAAGCAGAACGTCAGCGCGTCCGGGACGACCCCGGACAGCCGGCCGACGCGCAGGCGCACGACGCTCACCGCGCCGGTCTCCGGTGCGCTCGAGCACCGACGACGACCACGCTCTCCGCGATCGCCAGCTCGTGCATGGGCATCCCGCCCCTTTTCGTGCAGGGACCCTCAGGGACCGTCAGGCCTTGCCGAACCAGACCGTCTTGATGTTCATGAACTCACGGATGCCGTGCGCCGCCAGCTCGCGGCCGTGGCCGGAGGCCTTGACGCCCCCGAACGGCAGCGCGGGGAACGACGCGACCATCCCGTTGATGAAGGTCTGCCCGGCCTCGAGGTCCCGGATGAAGACCTCCTGCTCCTCGGCGTCGTTGGTCCAGGCGTTGGAGCCGAGCCCGAAGCGGGTGACGTTGGCGATCCGGACGGCGTCCTCGATGTCCTCGGCGCGGTAGACCTGCGGCGACCGGCCCGAACACCTCCTCGAGATACATGTCCATGTCCTCGGTGATCCCGCTGACCAGCGTGGGCGGGTACCACCATCCGTCACCGTCCGGCGCCTCGCCGCCGACGTGCACCTTCGCACCCTTGTCGACGGCGTCCTTGACCAGCGCCTCGACGTCCTCCCGGCCCTGCTCGGTGGCGAGCGGGCCGACGTCGGTGCCCTCCTCCATGGGGTCGCCCACGACGAGCGACGACATCTCCCGGGTGAAGAGGTCGAGGAACTCGTCGTACACGTCCGCGTGGACGATGAAGCGCTTGGCCGAGATGCAGGACTGGCCGTTGTTCTGGCAGCGCGACGTGGTCGCGACCTTCGCCGCCTTCGCCAGGTCCGCCGACGGCATGACGACGAACGGGTCGGAGCCGCCGAGCTCGAGGACCACCTTCTTGAGCACCTCACCGGCGGTCCGCGCGACCGCGACGCCGGCCGCCTCGCTCCCGGTCAGGGTGCCGGCCGCGACCCGGTCGTCGCGGAGCACGCGCTCGACCTTGCCGCTGCCGATGAGGAGGGTCTGGAACACGTCGTCCGGGAAGCCCGCGTCGCGGAACAGCTCCTCCATGAACAGCGCGGTCTGCGGCACGTTGCTGGCGTGCTTGAGCAGACCGACGTTGCCGGCCGCGAGGGCCGGCGCCGCGAAGCGCATCGCCTGCCAGAGCGGGAAGTTCCACGGCATGATCGCGAGCACCACCCCGAGCGGCAGGTAGCGGGCGTAGGCCTCGGACGCGTTGACGCTGTCCGGGTCGACCTTCTCGTCGGCCAGGAGGCCCGCGGCGTTGTCGGCGTAGTAGCGGAGCACGGCCGCGCACTTGCCGATCTCGGCGGCGGACGCCTTCTTGGTCTTGCCCATCTCGAGCGTCATCAGCTCGGCGATCTCGTCGGTGCGCTTGTCCAGGATGTCCGCGGCCGAGCGGAGCCAGCCGGCCCGCTCCTCGTGGCTGGTCAGCCGGTACGTCGCAGCGGCGGCCGCCGCCTTGGCGAGGCGGTCCTCCAGCTGGTCGTCGGAGAGCTCGTCGAAGGTCTTCAGCACCTCACCGGTGCGCGGGTCAGTCGTCGCGATGGGCATACGTGCATGCTTTCACGCGGACGGGCGCCGTAGAAGGGCGGAATCCGTCGTCTTGCGACACCCGGAGTGACGGACGTCGCTCCACTATTTCGGCCCCGGACGTGTAGGGCGGCCGGAACGGGTCACCTGTCATCGAGCGGTAACCGACGGTCGTTACGGTTCAGTCGACGCGCCGGTGCCCACCGGTCCGACGAGAGGGAGCTGCATGCAGATCTGGCCAGGACGCCCGTACCCCCTGGGTGCGACCTACGACGGGGCCGGGGTCAACTTCGCGCTCTTCTCCGAGGTGGCGTCGAAGGTCGAGCTCTGCCTGATCGACGACGAGGGCAAGGAGACCCGCGTCGAGATGGTCGAGACCGACGCGTTCGTGCACCATGCGTACCTCCCCGGTGCACAGCCCGGCCAGCGCTACGGCTACCGCGTCCACGGGCCCTACGAGCCCGAGCACGGCCACCGGTGCAACCCGGCGAAGCTGCTGCTCGACCCGTACGCCAAGGCGGTCGAGGGGCAGATGGACGGCGACGAGTCGCTGTTCTCCTACAAGTTCAACAAGCGCAAGACCTTCAACAACGCCGACAGCCTGGGCCACAACATGCTGTCGGTGGTCATCAACCCGTTCTTCGACTGGGGCAGCGACCGCGGCCCGGAGCACGAGTACCACGAGACCGTCATCTACGAGGCGCACGTCAAGGGCCTGACGATGACCCACCCCGACGTGCCCGAGGAGATCCGCGGCACGTACGCCGGCATCGCCCACCCGGCCACGATCGCCCACCTGAAGGGGCTCGGTGTGACGGCCATCGAGCTGATGCCCGTGCACCAGTTCGTGCAGGACACCACCCTGGTCGACCAGGGGCTGTCGAACTACTGGGGCTACAACACGATCGGGTTCTTCGCGCCGCACAACGCGTACTCCGCCACCGGCCAGCGCGGCCAGCAGGTGCAGGAGTTCAAGTCGATGGTCAAGGCACTGCACGAGTCGGACATCGAGGTGATCCTCGACGTGGTCTACAACCACACCGCCGAGGGCAACCAGCTCGGACCGACGCTGTCCTTCCGCGGCATCGACAACGCGGCCTACTACCGGCTCGTCGACGACGACAAGCAGCACTACTACGACACGACCGGCACGGGGAACACCCTGCTGATGCGGCACCCCCACGTGCTCCAGCTGATCATGGACTCCCTGCGCTACTGGGTCACCGAGATGCACGTCGACGGCTTCCGGTTCGACCTCGCGTCCTCGCTGGCCCGCCAGTTCCACGAGGTGGACCGGCTGTCGGCGTTCTTCGACCTCGTGCAGCAGGACCCGGTCGTCAGCCAGGTGAAGCTGATCGCCGAGCCCTGGGACATCGGCGAGGGGGGCTACCAGGTCGGCAACTTCCCGCCGCTGTGGACCGAGTGGAACGGGAAGTACCGCGACACCGTCCGCGACTACTGGCGCGGCGAGCCCGGGACCCTGGGCGACTTCGCCTCGCGGCTGTCCGGTTCCTCCGACCTCTACGAGCACTCCGGGCGCAAGCCGATCGCCTCGGTCAACTTCGTGACCGCGCACGACGGGTTCACGATGCGCGACCTGGTGTCCTACAACGAGAAGCACAACGAGGCCAACGGCGAGGACAACAACGACGGCGAGAGCCACAACCGGTCGTGGAACTCCGGCGCCGAGGGGGAGACCGACGACCCGGCGGTGCAGGCGCTGCGCGCGCGCCAGCAGCGCAACTTCCTGGTCACCCTGCTGCTCTCGCAGGGCATCCCGATGGTGCTGCACGGTGACGAGCTGGGCCGGACCCAGCAGGGCAACAACAACGTCTACGCACAGGACAACGAGCTCTCCTGGATGAACTGGGACCTCGAGGACTGGCAGCAGGAGCTGCTCGCGTTCACCAAGCGGGTGGTCAAGCTGCGCAACGAGCACCCGGTCTTCCGGCGCCGCCGGTTCTTCGCGGGCGAGGTGACCCGGGCCGGGCGACGCGGTCGCGGACATCGTCTGGTTCAACCCGGACGGCACGCACATGCAGGACGGCGACTGGAGCAACGGGGAGTCCAAGGCGCTGATGGTGTTCCTCAACGGCGACGGCATCCCGGAGCCGGGGCGGCGCGGCGAGCCGGTGGTGGACGACTCGTTCGTCATCGCGTTCAACGCCGGTGAGTCCCCGAAGCACTTCACCATCCCCGACGAGGTCTACGGCGGCGGCTGGGTCGTGGTGCTCGACACCAACGACGACACGGCCGGCAGCGTGTCGTACTTCGACGACGCGGCCCCGTTGCTCCCCGGCCTCGAGTTCGAGGTCGCGGACCGCTCCGCCGTCGTCCTGCGCAAGCCGCGTTCCTAGCGGGTCCGTAGGGTCGACGACATGAGCGCCCACCACTGGTCCACTGCAGACATCCCGTCCCTGGTCGGTACGACGGCCGTCGTCACCGGTGCCAACTCGGGGATCGGCTGGCACACGGCCGCCGAGCTCGCCCGGCACGGCGCCGACGTCACGCTGGCGGTGCGCAACCTCGACAAGGGCGAGGCGGCTGCCACGCAGATGCGTGAGGGCGGCGCGACCGGCGCGGTGCGGGTCGCCCGGCTCGACCTCGGCTCGCTCGCCTCGGTGGAGGAGTTCGCGGCGGCCTGGGACGGTCCGCTGGACCTGCTGGTCAACAACGCCGGCCTGATGGCGCCGCCGCGCTACCAGCAGACCTCCGACGGGTTCGAGCTGCAGTTCGGGACCAACCACCTCGGCCACTTCGCGCTGACCGGTCGACTGCTCCCCGCGCTCCTCGAGGCGCCCGCGGCCCGCGTGGTCACGGTCTCGTCGATCGCGCACAACCAGGGTCGCGGCGACGTGATCGACGGCAACCCGGCCGAGCGCTACAGCCCGTCGTCGTCCTACGGGAACTCCAAGCTGGCCAACCTGCTGTTCGCCCAGGAGCTCCAGCGGCGGGCCTCGCTGGCCGGGGTGGCGCTCACCTCGACCGCGGCCCACCCGGGGGTCGCGTCGACGAACCTGGTGACCAGCGAGCAGGGCCTGGGGGTGATCCCGGGCGTCAAGCAGCTCGCGCCGCTGTTCCTCAAGCTGCTGTTCCAGTCCCCGAAGGCCGGCGCCGACCCGACGCTGTACGCCGCGACCGCCGCCACGCCCGGGTCGTACACCGGCCCGCAGTCGCTGCGCGAGTCGCGGGGCAGGCCCGGCCCCGCGCGGCTCAGCCGGCTCGCCCGCGACGAGCTGCTCGCCGGGAAGCTGTGGGGCGTCAGCGAGGACCTGACCGGCGTCCGCTACGACTGGGACTGACCACCCGGAACCAACGGATGTCGCCGTTTCAGGCTTCGTCCTAGGCTCGGTCGCATGAGCCAACCCATGCCTGTTGTCTCCACCTGGGGGGTCCTTCGCGACTCCGGCTACCGCTCGCGCACGGTCAAGACCGAGATCCGCGAGAACCTCCTCGACCGGCTGCGCAGCGGCGGGACGGCCTTCCCCGGCATCGTCGGCTTCGACGACACCGTGCTCCCGCAGCTCGAGACCGCGCTGCTCGCCGGCCACGACCTCGTGCTGCTCGGCGAGCGCGGCCAGGGCAAGACCCGGCTGATGCGCACGATCGGCCAGCTCCTCGACGAGTGGACGCCGGTCGTCGAGGGCTGCGAGATCAACGACGACCCGTTCGCCCCGGTCTGCTCGCGCTGCCGCAGGCTCAAGGCCGAGCTCGGGGACGACCTGCCGGTGGCGTGGAAGCACCGCGCCGAGCGGTACGTCGAGAAGCTCGCCACCCCGGACACGTCGGTCGGCGACCTGGTCGGCGACGTCGACCCGGTCAAGGTCGCGGAGGGGCGCACCCTGGGGGACCCGGAGACGGTGCACTACGGCCTGCTGCCGCGCACGAACCGCGGCATCTTCGGCATCAACGAGCTGCCCGACCTGGCGGAGCGCATCCAGGTCGCGATGTTCAACGTGCTGGAGGAGCGCGACATCCAGGTGCGCGGCTACTCCCTGCGGCTGCCGATCGACGTGCTCCTGGTGGCGTCGGCGAACCCGGAGGACTACACCAACCGCGGCCGGATCATCACGCCGCTCAAGGACCGCTTCGGGGCCGAGCTGCGCACGCACTACCCGCAGGAGGTGGAGCAGGAGGTCGAGCTGGTGTCCCAGGAGGCGGTGCTCGTCGCCGACGTGCCCGAGCACCTGGTCGAGGTGGTCGCCCGGCTGACCCGCGGGCTGCGTGAGTCGCCGTCGGTCGACCACCGGTCGGGCGTGAGCGCGCGCTACGCGATCGCCGCGGCCGAAGGCATCGCCGCGTCCGCGCTGCGCCGCGGTGCCCGGGTCGGCGAGGGCGTCCCGGTCGCCCGCGTGTGCGACGTGCCGACGGTCGTCCCGACGCTGCTCGGCAAGGTCGAGTTCGAGATGGGCGAGGAGGGCCGCGAGGCCGACGTCGTCCAGCACCTGCTGCGGGTGGCGGTCGCCGAGACGTTCCGCAGCCGGCTCGTCGGCCTCGACCTGTCCGGCTTCACCGAGCTGTTCGCGGAGGGCTCGACCGTCGAGACCGGTGAGCTCGTCCCCGCGACCGAGCTGCTCGACCAGGTCGGCACCGTGCCCGGGCTGTCCAAGGTGCTCGACCGGCTCGGGCACGGCGACGACGCCTCGCCCGGTGAGGTCGCCGCCGCCGTCGAGTTCGTCCTGGAGGGCCTGCACCTGACCCGCCGGATCGACAAGGAGTCGGTGGCCGGGCGATCGGTCTACGGAGCCTGACATGAGCCGGTTCCGGTACGGCCCCTGGCACGACGGTCCCGACCCGCTCGCTCCTCCGTACGACGTCCGGGCGGCCCTGGACGAGCTGGGGCGCGACGTGCTCGCCGGTGGCTCGATGCGTGACGCCCTGTCCGACCTGCTCCGTCGCGGCTTCGACGGCAACCGTGGCCTCGACGACCTCGCGGCGAAGGTGCGCCGGATGCGCAACGCGGCGCGGCGACGTGGCGACCTGGGCGGCACCCTCGACCAGGTCCGCGCCGCGCTCGACCAGGCCCTGGCGGAGGAGCGGGACGCCCTCGCCCGTGACGAGGGGGAGGACGCGCGCTGGTCGGAGATGGAGCTCGCGACGCTGCCCGACGACACCGCCGGCGCCGTGCGGGCCCTCTCGTCGTACGACTGGACGTCGCCGGAGGCCCGCGCGACCTACGAGTCGATCCAGCAGATGCTCCAGCGCGAGGTGCTCGACGCGCAGTTCGCCGGGATGAAGCAGCTGCTCGAGGACCCGGACCCCGAGGCCATGCAGGCCATCAAGGACATGCTGGCCGACCTCAACGGCCTGCTCGCGGCGCACGCCCGCGGTGAGGACACCGAGGACCGGTTCCGCGAGTTCATGGACAAGCACGGCGACCTGTTCCCCGAGGACCCGCAGAACGTCGACGAGCTCATCGACGCGCTGGCCCGGCGTCAGGCCGCCGCCGACCGGATGATGGCGTCGCTCTCGCCGGAGCAGCGGGCCCAGCTCGGCCAGCTGATGAGCGACGCGATGCAGGACCCCGACCTGGCCTCGCAGATGGCCCAGCTCTCCGACAACCTGCGCGCGCTGCGCCCCGGTCTGGACCGCAGCCCCGTGGAGATGCGCCAGGGCGGCGAGCCGCTGGGGTACAGCGAGGCCGTCGAGGCCGTCGCCGAGCTCGCCGACCTCGAGGCGCTGGAGCAGGCGCTCAGCCAGACCGGACCCGCCGCGACGCTGGACGACGTCGACGTGGAGACCCTCGAGAAGCACCTCGGGGCCGGTGCGGCCACCGACTTCGAGGCGTTGCGACAGCTGGAGCGCGAGCTGGAGCGCCAGGGGTTCGTGACCCGGCGCGACGACGGGCTGCGGCTGACCCCGCGCGCCGTACGCCGGTTGGGGGAGAGCGCGCTGAAGCGGGTGTTCTCGCAGATCGACGCCTCCGGTGCGGGCGACCACCAGGACCACCGGACCGGGTCGGCCGACGAGCTGGTGGGCACGACACGGCCCTGGGTGTTCGGCGACGAGCTGCCCATCGACGCGGTCCGGACGGTCTCCAACGCCTTGCGACGGGGCGGAGGCATCCCCGGGCAGCTGCTCGTCGAGGACTTCGAGGTGGTCGAGACCGAGCGGCGTACGACGGCCGCGGTGGCGGTCTGCGTGGACCTGTCCTTCTCGATGGTGACCGAGGGCCGGTGGGGGCCGATGAAGCAGACGGCGCTCGCGCTCTCGCACCTCGTGGAGACGCGGTTCCGCCAGGACGCGCTGCAGATCATCGGGTTCGACCGGACCGCGCGGCAGCTCACGCCCGTGCAGCTCGCGGACGTCGAGCCCGAGTGGGTGCAGGGCACGAACCTCCAGCACGCGTTGATGATCGCGCAGCGTCACCTGCGGCGGCACCCGGACGCCGAGCCGGTCGTGCTCGTGGTGACCGACGGCGAGCCCACCGCGCACATCGCCGCCGACGGGACGCCGGAGTTCCACTGGCCGACCACCCGGGAGGCACTGCGCGCGACCGCTCGGCCAGGTCGACGAGCTCAGCCGGTTCGGCGCGGCGATCAACTTCTTCATGCTCGGAGACGACCCGGGACTGGCCCGGTTCGTCGACGCCATGGCGCGCCGCGCCGGAGGGCGCGTGTTCACCCCCGACCTGTCCCGGCTCGGCGAGTACGTCGTCGCCGACTACCTCCGCTCCCGTCGCGGGCGCCGCTGACCCGGAGCCGTCGCGGGTCCGCCGCTCTCAGCGCTCCATGGTCAGGGCCATGCCCTGGCCGACGCCGATGCAGAGGGCCGCGACCCCCACGCCCGTGCCGGCGGCCGCGAGCTGGTGGGCGACCGCGCCGGCCAGCCGGGCCCCGGAGCAGCCCAGCGGGTGCCCGATCGCGATCGCACCGCCGTGCGGGTTCACCACCTCGTGGTCGAGGTCGTGCCACTCGGACAGGCAGGCGAGCGACTGGGCGGCGAAGGCCTCGTTGAGCTCCATCGTGGTGACGTCGGCATGCGTGCGACCGGCCTTGGCCAGCGCACGGTTCACGGCCTGCACGGGCCCGATGCCGAAGTACTGCGGGTCAACCCCGTGCACGCCGGTCGCGGTGATCCGGGCCAGCGGCTCGACGCCCAGCTCGGCCAGGCCGTCGGCGTCCGCGAGCAGCAGGGCCGCGGCGCCGTCGGAGAGCTGGGAGGCGTTGCCGGCCGTCACGGTCCCGTTCGTCCCGGAACGACGGCTTGAGCCTGGCCAGCGACTCGAGCGTGACGCCGTCGCGGATGCCCTCGTCGCGGGCCAGCTCCGCGCCCGGGACCTGGACGACCGCCGCGTCGTAGGCTCCCGCCTCCCAGGCCGCCGCGGCCCGGGACTGCGACCGGACGGAGAACGCGTCGGCCGCCTCGCGGGTCGACGCCGTACTTCTCGCCCAGCAGCTCGGTGCTCTCGCCCAGGCTGACCGTCCACTCGTCGGGCATGTTCGGGTTGGTCATCCGCCAGCCCAGCGTCGTGGAGTAGACCGTCGCGTTGCCGGCCGGGAAGGGTCGTTCCGACTTGGGCAGCACGTACGGCGCCCGGGTCATCGACTCGACCCCGCCGGCGACCATGATCGACGCGTCGCCGACCGCGATCGTGCGGGCCGCGCCCACGACCGCGTCGAGGCCGGACGCGCACAGCCGGTTGACCGTCGAGCCCGGGACGGAGGTGGGCAGCCCGGCGAGCAGCGACGCCATCCGGGCCACGTTGCGGTTGTCCTCGCCGGCCTGGTTGGCGGCGCCGAGGAGCACCTCGCCGATCCGTGCCGGGTCGAGGGACGGGGTCCGCTCGAGCAGCGCCCGGATGACCACGGCCGCGAGGTCGTCGGGTCGGACCTTCGCCAGCGCGCCGCCGTGCCGGCCGACCGGGGTCCGGACCGCATCGACGACGAAGACCTCACGTCCTTGCACGATCTGCCTCCTTCAACGCTGACGTCCGTGCTGCGAACATACAAGGATGCGCACACGGGTGGTGATCGTCGGGGCCGGCCCGGCGGGGCTGCTGCTCTCGCACCTGCTGGACCTCGCGGGCGTCGAGTCGGTGCTCGTCGAGAACCGGTCGCCGGCGTACGTCGCAGGGCCGGATCCGCGCGGGCGTGCTCGAGTCGTCCTCGGTCGACCTGCTCGACCTCCGTCGGGCTGGGCGAGCGGATCGCCGCCGAGGGCGACGAGCACCGCGGGCATCTACCTCCAGTGGACCGATCACGGGCAGGCGGAGCGGCACCACCTCGACTTCGTCGACCACGTCGGCCGCTCGGTGTGGATCTACGGCCAGACCGAGGTGACCAAGGACCTGATGGCGGCGCGGGAGGAGGCCGGCCGGCAGGCGTTCTACGAGGTCTCCGACGTCGCGCTGCACGACCTCGGGACCGACCGGCCCTCGGTGACCTTCACCGACCGGGACGGCGTCGACCAGCGGATCGAGGCCGACGCGGTGGCCGGCTGCGACGGCTTCCACGGCCCGTCCCGCGGCAGCGTCCCCGACGGCCGTGCGACGGACCTGGGAACGGGTCTACCCCTACGCCTGGCTCGGCGTGCTCGCCGACGTACCCCCGTCGACCGACGAGCTGATCTACGCCTGGCACCCCGACGGCTTCGCGCTGCACTCGATGCGGTCGGCGACGGTGTCGCGGCTCTACCTGCAGGTGCCGCCGGACGAGGACGTCGCGCAGTGGTCCGACGACCGGATCTGGGACGGCCTGGCGACGCGGCTCGGTCACGGCCAGGACGGCTGGTCGCTGCGGCACGGGCCGATCACCGAGAAGTCGCGTGCTGCCGATGCGGTCGTTCGTGTCCACCCCGATGCGGCACGGCCGGCTCTTCCTGGCCGGCGACGCGGCGCACATCGTGCCGCCCACCGGCGCCAAGGGGCTGAACCTCGCGATCGCCGACGTCGCGCTGCTCGCCCGCGCGCTGACCGCGTGGCTGGTCGACGGGTCCCCGGCGCTGGTGGACTCCTACTCCGACGACGCCCTGCGGAGGGTGTGGCGGTGCACGCACTTCTCGTGGTGGATGACCTCGATGCTGCACGCGACCGGCGACCCGTTCGACGAGCAGCTCCAGCTCTCCCAGCTGCGCTGGGTCACCTCGTCGGAGGCCGGCGCGGCGGGCCTGGCGGAGAACTACGCCGGCCTCCCCCTCTTCCCCGAGTGACGCCGGACGGCGCCGTCAGCCGGAAGCCACCTCAACGGGCGACGGTGGCAGGCTCCTCGCGCCTGTCCGTCTCGAGCCGCGAGTGCGAGCGGCCGTAGAACAAGTAGATGGCCAGGCCGACGACCAGCCAGACCAGGAACCGCAGCCACGTCTCGAGGGCCAGGTTGGACATCAGGCCCACGCAGAGCACCGCGGAGACGATCGGCAGCAGCGGGACCATGGGCGTGCGGAACGGCCGCCGCATGTCCGGCCGGGTGCGGCGCAGCACGACCACCGCGATCGACACCACGAAGAACGCGAACAGCGTGCCGATGCTGACCATCTCGGCGAGCGCGTCGAGCGGGATGAAGCCGGCGAGCAGCATGACCACGGCCGTCGTACCGATCGTCACGCGGTAGGGGGTCTCCCACTTCTCGTGGACCTTGCCGATCCAGGCGGGCAGCAACCCGTCGCGGCACAGCGCGAAGCCGATCCGGCCCATCGCCACGATGTCGACGAGGATCACCGAGGACAGGCCCGGCGATCGCGGCGACGGCGATCAGGATGCTGGCCCAGCCCATGCCGACCTGGTCGAAGGCGTCGGAGATGGGGGCGCCCTCGGAGAGGTCGGTGTAGCTCACCATCCCGGTGATCACGAGGCAGACCAGGACGTAGAGCACCGTGCAGATCGCCAGGGTCCCGAGCAGCCCGCGCGGCATGTCCTTGGCCGGGTCCTTGGTCTCCTCGCCGAGGTTGGCGACCGCCTCGAAGCCGCTGTAGGCGAAGAACACGACGGCCGCCGCGACGAGGACACCGGTGACGCCGTAGGCCGTGGCGTCCACGCCGGTGACCCACTGCCACAGCGGCTGCTCCAGCCCGCTCAGCGCCTCGCCCTTCGGGACCGGGCGCGACGGCGGCACGAACGGCGAGTAGTTCGCGGCCTTCACGAAGAAGACGCCGAGCACGACCACGAAGACGCAGACCGAGACCTTGATGACGACCAGCGCGTTGGTGACCCACTTGGACTCACGGATGCCGATCATCGCGACGACGCCGAGCACCAGCGCGATCGCGATGGCGCCGACGTTGACGGTCGAGTCCTCGCCGAAGAGCGACGTGGGCAGGCTCAGGGCGTCCTGGAGGTAGCCCGACCAGCCCCGCGAGACGACGGCGGCCCCCAGCGCGAACTCGAGGATCAGGTCCCAGGCGATGATCCACGCGAAGATCTCGCCGATCGTCGTGTAGGCGTAGGTGTAGGAGCTGCCGGCGGTCGGTACGGCGGCCGCGAGCTCGGCGTAGCAGAGCGCCGCGAGCAGGCTCACGACACCGGCGATGGCGAACGAGACCACGATGGCCGGGCCTGCGCTGTTCTTGGCCTCGATGCCGGTCAGCGTGAAGATGCCGGTGCCGATCACGATGCCGATCCCGAAGCCCATCAGGTCCCAGGAGGTCAGCCGCTTGCTCAGCCGCGCCCGATGGGCCTCGCCGCCGACCGGGTCGTCGTTCTGCCGGATGACGTCGTCGACGTCCTTGGTGCGCAGCACCCTGCTCGTAGCCATGCGCGGCGTCTGTACCCAGGGGGTCGCCGTTCTACACGGATGCCCGCAGGGTGCGCCGGAACAGCCCCAGCAGGGCTTCCCAGTGGCGTTCGGTGGCCGCCTCGTCGTACGCCGCCGTGTCCGACATCGTGAAACCGTGCGCCGCGCCGTCGTACTGCTCGCACACGTGGGTGACGCCGGCCTCGGTGAGGGCGGCGTCGAGCCGCTCCTGCTGCTCCGGCGGCATCGACGGGTCCTGGTCGGCGCTCGCGACGTAGACCTCGGCCTCGATCCGGTCGGCCAGCCGGTGCGGGCTGTCGGGGGCGTCGGTCGCCAGCCGCGCCGGGATGGAACGCGGCCACCGCGCCGACGTCGCCGGGATGCGCCGCGGCGGTGCGCAGGGCGAGCGCGCCGCCCATGCAGTAGCCGGTCACGCCGATCGGGCCGCCGTCGACCTGGTCGTGCGCCCGGAGGTACCCGACGTAGGCGTCCGCGTCGCTCGCCACCCGGTCCGGGGTGAGCTCCCGGATCCAGGGGGAGATCTTCTCGAAGAGCTTGGCGCGCTGGTCCGGGTCCTTCAGCGACGAGGTGTCGAGCGCGCGGCGCGGGCCCCTCGCGGTAGAACACGTGCGGCAGCAGGACGACGTACCCGTGGGCGGCGATGTGCTCGGCCATCTCCTCCAGCCGGGGCCGCGGCCCGAACGCGTCCATGTAGAGAAGCACACCGGGGTGGTGGGCCCCGTCGTCGGGTGCCGCGAGGAACGCGTCCGCGATGCCGTCGGTGGTCGGGATGTCGACGGTCGAGGTGCGCAGCGCCATGCCGGCGAGTCTGCCACGCGGCATGATGAGCGCCATGCCCTCCTTCTCGCACACCCTCGAGGTCGCCGCCGCTCCCGAGGCGGTCTACGCGATCATCGACGACACCGACCGCACCCCCGAGTGGCTGCGGCGCTGCACCAGGATCGACAACCCGGCCAACGGCCACAACGCCGTGGGCACCCCGCTGACCTACCACTACAAGGACGGTCGTCGCACCGGTCAGATGGACGGCAGCATCATCACGCACGAGCCCGGCCGGCGCTTCGCGATGAACTTCGTCGACAAGTTGACCGACGTCACCGTGAACTTCCGAGACCGAGCCCGGTGCGGATGCCGGCGACCACCAGCCTGACCCACTCGATCGACATCAAGACCAAGGGTTTCGGCAAGCTGTTCACGCCGCTCATCAAGAGGACCCTGCCCACGCAGACGACCGACGCGATGGAGCAGCTCAAGGCGCTGGCCGAGCGCGGCTAGGAGTAGTGCTCCGCATGGACGCTGACGTCGTCGTCGTGGGGGCCGGGCTCGCCGGTCTCGTCGCCACCGCCGAGCTGGCCGACGCCGGCCGGCGGGTCGTCCTGGTCGACCAGGAGCCCGAGCAGAACCTCGGCGGTCAGGCCTTCTGGTCGTTCGGCGGACTGTTCCTCGTCGACAGCCCCGAGCAGCGCCGGATGGGCATCAAGGACTCCCACGACCTCGCCCTGCAGGACTGGTTCGGCAGCGCGCAGTTCGACCGGCCCGAGGACCACTGGCCGCGGCCTGGGCCGAGGCGTACGTCGACTTCGCGGCCGGCGAGAAGCGGTCGTGGCTGCACGGCATGGGGCACCGGCTGTTCCCGGTGGTGGGCTGGGCCGAGCGCGGCGACGGGCGGGCCGACGGCCACGGCAACTCGGTCCCGCGCTTCCACATCACCTGGGGCACCGGCCCGGGGCTGGTCGAGCCGTTCGAGCGTCGCGTCCGGGCCGCCGTGGAGCAGGGCCGGGTCGAGCTCCGCTTCCGGCACCGCGTCGACGGCCTCGTGTCGTCGGGTGGCGTCGTGACCGGCGTACGCGGTGCCGTGCTCGAGCCCAGCGCCGTCGACCGTGGGCGGCCGAGCTCACGGGTCGCGGTCGAGGACTTCGAGATCTCCGCGCAGGCGGTCGTGGTGACCTCCGGCGGCATCGGCGGCGACCACGACCTGGTCCGCAAGGCCTGGCCGGCTCGGCTCGGGCCGCCCCCGGAGCGGATGGTGGCCGGCGTCCCGGCGCACGTGGACGGCCGGATGCTGCAGATCACCGAGGCCGCCGGGGGCCGGATCATCAACCCGGACCGGATGTGGCACTACGTCGAGGGCCTCCGGAACTGGGACCCGATCTGGGAGAACCACGGCATCCGGGTGCTGCCCGGGCCGTCGTCGCTGTGGGTCGACGCGACCGGGCAGCGGCTGCCCGCGCCGTACTACCCGGGCTTCGACACGCTCGGCACGCTCCGGCACCTGCGCGGCACCGGCCACGACTACTCGTGGTTCGTGCTCACCCAGAAGATCATCGAGAAGGAGTTCGCGCTCTCCGGCTCCGAGCAGAACCCGGACCTGACCGACAAGAACATCCCGCTGCTGCTCAACCGGGTCGCGCTCCGGTGCGCCCGGACCGGTCGAGGCGTTCAAGCAGCACGGCGCCGACTTCGTGGTGGCCGACACGCTGCCCGAGCTGGTCGAGGGCATGAACCGGCTGACCGGGGACGGGCTGATCGACCTGGCGTCCCTGACCCACCTGGTCGAGACCCGCGACCGCGAGATGGACAACGCCTTCACCAAGGACCTGCAGATCGCTGCCCTGCGGAGCGCCCGCGCCTACCGCGGCGACAAGCTCATCCGGGTCGCGTCGCCGCACAAGATGCTGGACCCGAAGGCGGGTCCGCTGATCGCCGTACGCCTGCACGTCCTGACCCGCAAGACGCTCGGCGGCCTGGAGACCGACCTGTCCGGCCGGGTGCTCACCACGTCGGGCGACCCGCTGCCCGGCGTGTACGCCGCCGGCGAGGTCAGCGGCTTCGGCGGCGGCGGGATGCACGGCTACAACTCGCTCGAGGGCACCTTCCTCGGCGGCTGCCTGTTCTCCGGCCGGACCGCCGGTCGCGCCGCTGCCGCCGCCACCGCCTGAGCGCGCCGCAGATTCCCTGGGCCCCAGGGAATCTGGCAGACCCCCGCCGTTGCAACGGCGGGGCACGTTCCCTGGGGCCCCAGGGAATCTGCAGCCCGCAGGCGGCGCGGTGCTCGCGGGGACGGCCTCGCTCGCGCGGCGCGGGCGGAGGAGTGCCGTCACCGAACGGCCGCCCGCCGAGCGCCTCGCGCCCGTGCGGGGTCAGCCAGCCCGCGAGGTCCGGGCCCTTGGGCACGATCCGGGTCGGGTTGATGTCCTGCGTGCACGACGTAGTAGTGCCGCTTGATGTGCTCGAAGTCGACGGTGTCGCCGAAGCCGGGGGTCTGGAACAGGTCGCGGGCGTAGGCCCACAGCGCCGGCATCTCGACCAGCTTGTTGCGGTTGCACTTGAAGTGGCCGTGGTAGACGGGGTCGAAGCGCACCAGCGTGGTGAACAGGCGTACGTCGGCCTCGGTGATCGTCTCGCCGACCAGGTAGCGCCGGTCGGTCAGCCGCTCCTCGAGCCGGTCGAGCGCCGCGAAGAGCCGGTCGTAGGAGCGCTCGTAGGACGCCTGCCGGCCGGCGAAGCCGCAGCGGTACACGCCGTTGTTCACGTCGGTGTAGACCCAGTCGTTGACCTCGTCGATCTCGTCACGCAGCGGCTCGGGGTAGAGCTCCGGCGCCCCGTCCCGGTGGAGCGCGGTCCACTCCAGGGACAGGTCGATCGTCATCTGCGGGAAGTCGTTGGTGACCACCTTCCCGCTCCGCTCGTCCACGATCGCGGGCACCGTGATGCCCTTGGCGTAGTCCGGGAACCGCGCCAGGAACGCCTCCTGCAGCCGCTCGATGCCGAGCACCGGGTCGCGCCCGCCGGGGTCGAGGTCGAAGGTCCAGCTGCGCTCGTCGTGCGTCGGACCGCACACCCCCATGCCGAGGACGTCCTCGAGCCCGAGCAGCCGCCGCACGATGATGGCGCGGTTGGCCCAGGGGCAGGCGCGTGCGACCACGAGCCGGTAGCGGTCGGCCTCGACCGGCCAGCCGTCCGAGCCGTCCGCGGTGATGCGGTCCTCGATGTAGTCCGTGTCGCGGTCGAAGTCGTTCTCGACGTAGCCGGGCTCGGACATGGGTCCCCTTCCTGGAGATGGTTCAGCATCCCTGTACCTCGGGTGCAGGACGCGAAACCTCAGCGCGGGATGAGACGCACCCGCACGATGCCGGGCATCGGCAGCGTGACGGAGGTCGACCAGGTGTCGCTGGCAGAGGCGGTCGCGGCTCAGCCGCCGAGGAGGTCGGCGAACGGCGTCGGGTTCTCGAACGGGTCGACGGGGGCGGTCCGCCGCCGGCCGAGCACGGCGTCCGCGAGCTCCCGTGCGGCCCGCTCCACCCGGTCGGACAGGCCGCCGCCGGCACCGGTCGCACCGAAGTCCTCGCTGGCCGCGAACACCGCCGTCGGGACGACGTCGGCGCGCAGGTAGGCGAACAACGGCCGCATCGCGAACTCGAGTGCGAGGGAGTGCCGGGCCGTGCCCGCGGTGGCGCCGAGCAGCACCGGCTTGCCCTCCAGGGTGCCGTCCTCGAGCACGTCGAAGAACGTCTTGAACAGCCCGCTGTACGACGCACTGAAGATCGGCGTGACCACGACGAGGGCGTCGGCGTCGCGGACCGCGGCGACCGCGTCGGCCAGTGCCCCGGAGGGGAAGCCGGTCAGCAGGTTGTCGGTCAGCGCGTGCGCCAGGTCGCGCAGCTCGATGACCTGCACGTGCACGTCGTCGCCGCCGAGGCGCAGGGCCCGGTCGGTAGCCGCGGCGAGCTGGTCGGCCAGCAGTCGCGACGAGGAGGGCTGGCTCAGCCCGGCCGTGACGACGGCTACGGTGCGGCGCGGTCCTGCCCCTGTCGAGCCGGTCATGCGGAGGCCTCCTGGTCGGCGGAGCGGGCGGCGAGCAGCGAGGCGTGGGTCGGCGCGTCCGGGACGTGTGCCGGCCGGAGCGCGGCGAACTCCTTGCGCAGCACCGGCACGACCTCCTCGCCGAGCAGGTCGAGCTGCTCGAGCACGGTCGTGAGGGGCAGGCCCGCGTGGTCCATCAGGAACAGCTGGCGCTGGTAGTCACCGACGTACTCCCGGAAGCCGAGCGTGCGCTCGATGACCTCCTGGGGCTGCCGACGGTGAGCGGCGTCTGCGAGGTGAAGTCCTCCAGCGAGGGCCCGTGTCCGTAGACCGGGGCGTTGTCGAAGTACGGGCGGAACTCCCGCACCGCGTCCTGGCTGTTCTTGCGCATGAACACCTGGCCGCCGAGGCCGACGATCGCCTGGTCGGCGGAGCCGTGTCCGTAGTGCTCGAAGCGACGGCGGTAGAGGCCGACCATCTGCTCGGTGTGCGAGGCGGGCCAGAAGATGTGGTTGGCGAAGAAGCCGTCGCCGTAGTACGCCGCCTGCTCGGCGATCTCGGTGGAGCGGATCGACCCGTGCCAGACGAACGGCGGGATGTCGTCGAGGGGACGCGGCGTGGACGTGAAGCCCTGCAGGGGGGTGCGGTACTTCCCCTCCCAGTTCACGACGTCCTCGCGCCAGAGCCGGCGCAGCAGGTGGTAGTTCTCGATCGCCAGCGGGATCCCGTCGCGGATGTCCTTGCCGAACCAGGGGTAGACGGGGCCGGTGTTGCCGCGGCCCATCATCAGGTCGACGCGGCCGTCCGAGAGGTGCTGCAGCGTCGCGTAGTCCTCGGCGATCCGGACCGGGTCGGTCGTGGTGATCAGCGTGGTCGCGGTGGAGAGCTGCAGGGTGCTGGTCTGCGCGGCGATGTAGGCCAGCGTCGTCGTCGGCGCCGACGGCACGAACGGCGGGTTGTGGTGCTCGCCGGTGGCGAACACGTCGAGCCCGACCTCCTCGGCCTTCTTCGCGATCGCGACCGTGGCCTTGATGCGCTCGTGCTCGGAGGGGGTGGTGCCCGTGGTGGGGTCGGTGGTGACGTCCCCGACCGTGAAGATCCCGAACTGCATGCCTGCTCCCGCCCTAGATGATTCAAGTTTCAACTATAGGTGGAACGCGGGGGCTGCGCGAATATTCCGGGCCCCGTCAGCCCGGCGTCGTCTCGTGCGCCGGCGCGGCCGCCTCGGAGCGCTTGGCATTCTGCATGGCCGTCATCGCCGTCCCGAAGACCACGAACGCGTTCAGGCCGTGCAGCAGGCCGACGACGGGGGCGCCGAACGCGACGATCGCGAACACCCACTGCAGCAGCACCGTCAGGAACACGATGCCGGCCCACTTCACACCGCCCTCGATCTTGGCGAAGAACGACACGACGAGCAGGAGGATCGCCACCACGGCGATGGCCATCGCGCCGAAGCTGTGGATGTCCTGCCCGACGCCGCCGGCGGCGCTCGGCCGGTCCTCGGCCACGGCCTTGGTGTAGTCGTCCCCGCCGTCGACGAAGCTCAGGATCCCGAACGTGCCGAAGGCGACCGAGGCCGACTGCACAAGCACGAGCAGGCAGACGAGGCCGGCCAGGACCCGGTAGGTGGTTTTCATGCTTCCTCCGAAGCTGCTCGCGACGCCCGGGGCCGGGCGTCTCCCGCGACGGTCCCCTCGAGAACCCCCGCCGCACAGGATGGCGCGTGTCGCCGGCGTTTGTCGTGACCATTTCGGACTAACCCGTCTCCGCTCGTCGACTACGCCCCGACTGTCCGCACCTCCCTGCGGCGGTAGCCTCGCTGCGTGCTCACCCTCGGCCGCCGGTCCTTCGCCGACTCCGACCTGCTGGTGATGGCGATCGTCAACCGCACCCGGGACTCGTTCTACGACCGCGGTGCGACCTTCGCCGAGGACAAGGCGATGGACCGGGTGCGCGCGGTGGTCGCCCAGGGCGCCGACCTCGTCGACATCGGGGGCGTCAAGGCGGGTCCCGGCGAGGTGGTCGACGCGACCGAGGAGATCCGGCGGACCGTCCCGTTCGTGGCCGCCGTGCGCGCGGAGTTCCCCGACCTCGTGATCAGCGTGGACACCTGGCGGGCGGAGGTGGGTCGGGAGGTCTGCCGTGCGGGCGCCGACCTGCTCAACGACGCCTGGGGCGGGTTCGACCCGGAGCTCGCCGAGGTCGCGGCCGAGCACGGCGCGGCCCTGGTCTGCACGCACACCAACGGCGCCACGCCCCGCACGCCACCGCACCGCCCGTCGTACGACGACGTGGTCGCCGCCGCGGTCGAGGCGACCGTCGCGCTGGCCGAGCGCGCCGTCTCGCTCGGCGTCCGCCGCGACAGCGTGCTGATCGACCCGGCCCACGACTTCGACAAGAACACCTGGCACTCCCTCGAGCTGACCCGCCGGCTCGACGAGATGGTCGCGACGGGCTGGCCGGTGCTGGTCTCGCTCTCCCACAAGGACTTCGTCGGCGAGACGCTCGACGCCCCCCTCGAGGAGCGTCTCGTCGGCACGCTCGCCGCCACCGCCGTCAGCGCCTGGCAGGGGGCCCGGGTGTTCCGGGTGCACGACGTCGCCGAGACGCGGCAGACGCTCGACATGGTGTCGTCGATCCGCGGGACCAGGCCCCCGGCCCGGGCCGTCCGGGGGCTGGCGTGATCTCCGCAGCCGTGCTCTGCCCGCACCCGCCGCTGCTGCTGCGCGAGCTGGGCGGCGCGGCCGACCCGGTGGCCGACCTCCGGGCGGCCGCCGTCGCCGCGGTCCGCTCCGCGACGTCCGGGGCCGCCCGCGTGGTCGTGGTGGGCGGGCACGACGTCGCCGGCCGCTGGGACACCGCGCCTCGCCGTCGACGTCCGCCGCTTCGGTACGACGGCCCCGGCACCGCCGCGTCCCGCGCTGCCCCTGTCCCTGGGCGTCGCGAGGCGGCTGCTCGACGCCGCCGGCTGGACGGGGCCGGTCGAGCTGGTGACCCTGCCGTGGCACGCCGACGCCGCGAGCGTCGACGCCCTCGCCGCCGACCTCGCGGACCGTCCGGACGGCACGGTCCTGCTGCTGCTCGGGGACGGCAGCACCCGGCGCGGCGACAAGGCGCCGGGGTACCTCGACGACCGCGCCTTCGGGTTCGACGACACCGTCGCCAAGGCCCTCGCCGACGGCGATGCACACGCCCTGCACGCCCTCGACCCCGACCTCGCCGAGGAGCTGATGGTGCTCGGGAGCGCGGCGTTCCGGGTGCTCGGCGCCGTCGCCTCTCGTCAGGGCCTCCCGGCCCGCGCGGCGCTGACCTACCGCGACGACCCGTTCGGCGTCAGCTACTTCGTCGCCGCCTGGACGTTCTAGGAGGCAGGTCTCCGCGCGACCAGCAGGGCCTGCGCCGACCGTGCGACCAGCCCGCGCTCGTCGTACACGCTGGACGACGCGACGCCGACGCTGCCCGGTCCGAGGATCGTCCCGGCGTCCAGGCACACCCACTCGCCGACCGGTGGCCGCAGCACGTGCACGGTCAGCTCGGTGTTCAGGAACCCCCACGCCGCCGGGTCGAGGGCGGCCGAGACGCCCGAGGCCGAGTCGACGCAGGTCATCAGCCGCTGCACGGGACTCATCTGCTCGCCCTCGAGGAGCTGCGACCGTCGGGCGCATCCACACCAGTCCCGGACCCGGCTCCGTGACCGCACCGGTGATCCACCGCCACTCCACGGCGTCGAGGTAGCCGCCCGACCAGCTCGCCGGCGGGTCCTTGGGCACCCCGTCCCCGGGGCCGTGGGGCAGCGGGTCGTCCTCCTGCGCGGGCCCGTCGGTGTGCGCCGGGAACAGCCAGGCCGTCGCCCGCGCGCAGGGCCGGTCGCGCGCCACGTCGTACGCCGTCGCCTCGCACATCTCCACGGTCCGGCCGGGGCGTACGACGGACGCCTCGACCCGCAACGGCCCGACCGGGACCGGGCCGAGCAGCTCCATCGTGAACCGCCCGACGACGCGGTCCGCGCCGGCGCGGTCGAGGTTCTCGACGGCCCGCGTGAGCAGGGCTGCGGGCGGCCCTCCGTGCTGCGACTCCGGTCCCCACGGACCCGCCGTGGAGTGCGTGGACGCGAACGTGGCGGGGCCGTCGGCGCGGTAGAAGGGCTCCATCCGCGCCATCATGCCGGGCGCCTGCGCGGGCCCGTGACGTGGCCCGGAACACACCGCCCCAACCGATTTCATGTTCGGCTCAGGGGCTGTGTATCCTTCCTTGCTGCTTGCCCCTTTAGCTCAGTCGGCAGAGCGTCTCCATGGTAAGGAGAAGGTCTACGGTTCGATTCCGTAAAGGGGCTCTGGGTTGTGGATCCTCACCCGTTCGGGTGGGGGCTCCGTTCCCGGAGGCGGGGTAGCTCAGGTGGTTAGAGCACACGACTCATAATCGTGGTGTCGCGGGTTCGACCCCCGCCCCCGCTACTGCACGATCCGACCGGAGTTCGACGTCCGCTGGCGTGATGAGGCAGACTTGTGGCGCACCGAAGTCAGCACCGTCAGACGCATTGACCCGCAGTACCGAAAGTAGAGGCAGTCCCGTGGCCAGCAAGAGCTCAGACGTTCGCCCCAAGATCACCTTGGCCTGCGTGGAGTGCAAGGAGCGCAACTACATCACCAAGAAGAACCGGCGCAACAACCCGGACCGCATGGAGATGATGAAGTTCTGCCCGCGCGACCGCAAGCACACGCTGCACCGCGAGACGCGCTGACGCGTCCTCGACCTTTTGCTTCGTCGAAACGGCCCCGGGTCCTCCCGGGGCCGTTTCGCGTGCCCGGCTCCTAGTAGATTCGGGCGCATGACTGTCGACGCCTCGCTGGCCGGCCGGACCTTCCCGCCGACGCAGCCGTACGCCGTGTCGCGCGAGCGGATCACGGAGTTCGCGCACGCCACCGGAACCACCTACGACGGGGGTGCCGCCCCGGCGACCTTCCCGATCGTCGTGGCCTTCGGGGCGATGACCGCGCTGATGGAGGACCCGTCCGTCGGGATCTCCCTGCACCGTGTCGTGCACGGCGAGCAGCGCTTCACCTACACCCGGCCGGTCGTCGCGGGCGACGAGCTGACCGCGACGCTGACGGTCGACTCGCTCCGGCAGATCAGCGGGGCCGACATCATCGGCACCCGCAGCGAGATCACCGACGCCGAGGGGCGCCCGGTGTGCACCGCCTTCGCGACGCTGATGCACCGCGGGGAGGACGCGTGAGCACGTTCGAGATCGGGGACCGAGCTCCCGGCGCAGACCTACACGGTGACCCGCGCTGACCTGGTCCGCTACGCCGGCGCCAGCGGCGACCGCAACCCGATCCACTGGTCCGACCGGGTCGCGACGTCGGTCGGGCTCCCCGGCGTGATCGCGCACGGGATGTTCACCCTCGCGCTGGCCGCCCGTGCCCTGGACACCTGGGCCGGGGCCACCGGGCGGGTGCGCGAGCTGGGCTGCAAGTTCAGCAAGCCGGTGGTGGTGCCCGACGACGACATCGGCGTCGAGGTCACGGTGCGTGGCACGGTCAAGAACGCCTCCGACGAGGGCGTGCAGATCGCCCTCGAGGTGACGTGCGGCGACCAGAAGGTGCTCGGCATGCCGAAGGCCGTGCTGAGTGCCTGAGCGGCTCGCCGACCTCACCACCCTGCGCCTCGGCGGTCCGGCCCGTGAGCTGGTGCGCGCCACCACCGAGGACGACCTGCTGGCCGCCGTACGCACCGCCGACGCCGCCGGCACGCCGCTGCTCCTGGTCGCCGGTGGCAGCAACCTGGTGGTCGCGGACGGGGGCTTCGACGGCACCGTGCGTGCAGGTCGGCACGCGCGGGGTCTCGGTGGAGCAGGACACCTGCGGCGGCGCGGTGGTGACCGTCGCGGCGGGGGAGTCGTGGGACGGCTTCGTCGAGCGGGCGGTGCAGGAGGGCTGGGTCGGGGTCGAGGCGCTGTCCGGCATCCCCGGCAGCGTCGGCGCCACCCCGATCCAGAACGTCGGGGCCTACGGGCAGGAGGTGGCCGAGACGATCTCCTCGGTCCGCTGCTGGGACCGGGCGCTCGCGCGGCCAGCGCACGTTCTTCGCCACCGACTGCCGGTTCGGCTACCGCACCAGCCGGTTCAAGCAGGACCCGGACCGGCACGTCGTGCTCAGCGTGACCTTCCAGCTGCCGGCTCGGCACCCGGTCCGCTCCCGTCCGCTACGCCGAGCTGGCTCGCACGCTCGGCGTGGACGTGGACGACCGCGCTCCGATGCAGGAGGTCCGCGAGGCGGTGCTCGCGCTGCGGCGCGGCAAGGGCATGGTGCTCGACGAGGCCGACCACGACACCTGGAGCGCGGGCTCGTTCTTCACGAACCCGTTCGTCGCCGACGCATCGACGCTGCCGGAGGGCGCGCCCCGCTGGCCGCAGCCCGACGGCTCCGTCAAGACCAGTGCCGCCTGGCTGATCGAGCACGCCGGCTTCACCAAGGGCTACGGCACCGGGCGCGCCGCGCTGTCGGGCAAGCACACGCTGGCGCTGACCAACCGGGGCGCCGCCCGCACCGAGGACCTGCTGGCGCTCGCGGCGGAGATCCAGCGCGGGGTCCATGACGCGTTCGGGGTCTGGCTGGTCAACGAGCCGACGCTCGTCGGCTGCGAGCTGCCCGCACCGGCCGCCTGACGCGCCCGGGCACGGTTCAGGGGGAGGTCGTGCTGGACGAGATCGTGGTCAGCGTCGCGCCGATGATGACCACGATCCCGATCAGCAGCCCGATGCCGAGCAGGATCGTGCCGATCAGGCCGAGGATGTAGCCCGCCTGCGCAGAGCCGCGTCCACCGACCTGACCGTTCGAGGCGTCGATCTCGTCGCGCGTCCTCTTGCCGATCCGCCACGCGAAGGGTGCGACCAGGCCGCAGACGACGATGCCGAGGATGCCGAGGATCAGCGACAGGGTCGCCTTCGGGTGGTCCGGCGCGTACTGCACCGGGTAGCCCGGCTGCTGGCCGTAGGGCGGGGCAGGCGGCTGCTGGCCGTACGGCTGCTGGCCGTAGGGCTGCTGACCGTAGGGCTGCTGGCCGTACGGCTGCTGGCCGTAAGGCGCCTGGCCGTAGGGGTTCTGCCCCTGCTGCTGCTCCCCGTGGCCCGGCTGCTGGCTCGGGTCCTGCGGGGGCTGTCCGTCGCCCGGTGAGTTCGTCATGGGCAGCAGCCTAGGGCGTTCCGGGGCTCGGGGAGAGCCACTCGTCGATGTCGTCCAGCGCCGACTTCCGGACGTCCTCGGGCGCCCGCGAGGCCCGCACCGACATGCGGGCGAGCTCGGCCAGCACGGCGTCGGAGAGGTCGTGGGCGGCCCGCATGGTGGCGTACTGCGCGGCCAGCCGCGACCCGAACAGGAGCGGGTCGTCCGCGCCCAGGGCCACCGTCGCCCCGGCGTCGAGCAGCACCGGCAGCGGCACGGACGAGAGGTCGCTGTACACGCCGAGCGCGACGTTGGAGACCGGGCAGACCTCGAGCGGCACGCCCTGCGCGACGACACGGTCGAGCAGCGCCGGGTCCTCGGCGACGCGGACCCCGTGCCCGAGCCGGTCGGCGTGCAGCGCGTCGAGGCAGGTCCGCACGCTCTCCGGCCCCATCAGCTCCCCGCCGTGCGGGGCCAGCAGCAGGCCCGCGCGCTCCGCGATGGCGAACGCCGGCGCGAAGTCCGCCGTGTTGCCGCGACGCTCGTCGTTCGAGAGGCCGAAGCCGACGACGCCCCGTCCGGCGTACTGGGCGGCCAGCCGGGCCAGGGTGCGGGCGTCGAGCGGGTGCCGGGTCCGGTTCGCGGCGATCACCACGGCCATGCCGAGGCCGGTCGTCTCCGAGGCGTCCCGCACCGCGTCGAGCACCAGGTCGGTGAAGGCGGTGATCCCGCCGAACCTCGCGGCGTACCCGCTCGGGTCGACCTGGATCTCCAGCCAGCGCCCACCGTCGGCGACGTCGTCCTCGGCCGCCTCGAGCACCAGTCGGCGTACGTCGTCCGGCGTCCTCAGCACCGACCGGGCGACGTCGTAGAGCCGCTGGAAGCGGAACCAGCCCTTCTCGTCCGCGGCCGACAGCTGCGGGGGCCAGTCCTCGACGAGCGCGTCCGGCAGGACGATCCCGTCACGCGTGGCCAGCTCCACCAGCGTGGTGTGCCGCATCGACCCCGTGAAGTGCAGGTGCAGGTGCGCCTTGGGCAGCGCCTTCAGGTCCCGCCCCGTCGAGCCGAGCGGCGCGGTGTCGCGACGGGAGACCACTCAGCCGAGGAGCTTCTGCATGCGGCCGACGCCCTCGGCCAGGTCGTCGTCGCCGAGCGCGTAGGACAGCCGCAGGTATCCCGGGGCGCCGAACGCCTCACCCGGCACGACGGCCACCTCGGCCTCGTCGAGGATGATCTCGGCCAGCTCCGCCGACGTGGTCGCCGTCCGGCCGGCGATCTCCTTCCCGAGCACGCCCTTCACCGAGGGGTAGGCGTAGAACGCGCCGGTCGGCTCGGGGCACTCGACGCCCGGGATCTCGTTGAGCATCCGCACCATCGTGCGCCGCCGCCGGTCGAAGGCCTCCCGCATCTCCGCGACCGCGGTGAGGTCACCCTCGAGGGCCGCGACCGCCGCGCGCTGCGCGACGTTGTTGACGTTGGAGGTCTGGTGGGACTGGAGGTTGGTGGCGGCCTTGACGACGTCCTTCGGGCCGAGCAGCCAGCCGACGCGCCAGCCGGTCATCGCGTAGGTCTTCGCCACGCCGTTCACGACGATGCAGCGGTCGGCCAGCTCGGGCACCACCACCGGCAGGGACGACGTCTCCGTGCCGCCGTAGGTCAGGTGCTCGTAGATCTCGTCGGTGACCACCCAGAGCTCGTGCTCGAGGAGCCATCGGCCGATCGCCTCGACCTCCTCGGGCGTGTCGACGGCGCCGGTCGGGTTGGAGGGCGAGCAGAACAGCATCGCCTTCGTGCGGTCGGTGACCGCTGCCTCCAGCTGGTCGACGGTGACCTTGTAGCCCTGCGTCTCGTCGGCCAGCACCTCGACCGGCACGCCGCCGGCCAGCCGGATCGCCTCGGGGTACGTCGTCCAGTACGGCGCCGGAAGGATGCACCTCGTCGCCCGGGTCCAGGATCGTCGCGAACGCCTCGTAGATCGCCTGCTTCCCGCCGTTGGTGACGAGCACCTGGGACGCCTCGACCGCGTAACCGGAGTCGCGGGCGGTCTTGGCGACGATGGCCGCCTTGAGCTCGGGGAGCCCGCCGGCGGGAGTGTAGCGGTGGTTGCGCGGGTCCCGGCAGGCCTCGACGGCCGCCTCGACGATGTAGCCGGGGGTGGGGAAGTCCGGCTCGCCGGCGCCGAAGCCGATCACGGGCCGCCCGGAGGCCTTCAGCGCCTTGGCCTTGGCGTCGACCGCGAGCGTCGCGGACTCGGCGATGCCGCCGATGCGGGCGGAGATGCGGCGACCGGTGCGGGGGAGGGCTTCGCTCATGTTCCTATGCTTGCACTCCGCGGGTCGCCCCCGCAGCCGGGTCCGGCTCGGTTCGACTTCGTCTGGGCGGTCCCCGTATGCTTCACCTTTGGTGGATCTCACCCTCGATCGGCGTGCCCGGACCCGAGCGTGGTTCCCCGGAGGGCACTAGCTCAACTGGCAGAGCATCGGTCTCCAAAACCGAAGGTTGGGGGTTCAAGTCCCTCGTGCCCTGCAACACCCTGTGCGGACCGGATCCGCGCGGGCGCCCGACCGGGACCTGCCGGGCGAGCACAGATCCCGTCCGGCCAAGGAAAGGTGGAGGAACGTGACGCAGAGTCGCCCCGTGGGCTCGACGTCCTCGTCGAGCGGCAAGCGGACGAGTCCGACCACCTTCTACCGGCAGATCGTGGCCGAGCTCCGCAAGGTCGTCTGGCCGACGCAGCAGCAGCTGATCACGTACTTCGTCGTGGTGCTGGTGTTCGTGCTGGTGGTCATGACGATCGTGTCGCTGCTCGACCTCGCCTTCGGGCGGCTGGTCTTCAAGGTCTTCGGCTAGCCGAGGACCCTGGAGACGGGCGACCGCCCGTCCGATCCCACGCAGTTCCACAACGATGAAGGTGACTGAGTAACCGTGTCGCAGCAGTACGACGAACAGCTCCAGGGCGCCACCTCGACCGACGCCGCCGAGCAGGCCGTCGTCGACCCGTCCGCGGACGCGTCGACCGACCTGCCCGCCGACCTGCCGACCGACGAGGAGGTCGCCGCCGAGGTCGAAGGGGCCGACCGACGTCGACGCCGAGGTCGCAGACGTCGACGCGCGAGCCTGCGGAGGCCCGCGGGAGGCCGAGGACGCGGCCGACGACGCCGAAGACGCGGACGCCCCGGTCGACGCGCTCGCGGAGTTCCGCGAGGCCCTGCGCGCCAAGATCGGTGACTGGTTCGTCGTGCACACCTACTCCGGCATGGAGAACCGGGTGAAGGCCAACCTCGAGAACCGCATCACCTCCCTCAACATGGAGGACTACATCCACGAGGTGATCGTCCCGACCGAGGAGGTCGCGGAGATCAAGAACGGCCAGCGCAAGCTGGTCCGCCGCACCGTCCTCCCCGGCTACGTCCTGGTCCGGATGGACCTCACCGACGAGTCCTGGGCCGCCGTGCGCCACACCCCGTCCGTGACCGGCTTCGTCGGCCACAGCCACCAGCCGGTGCCGCTGAGCCTCGACGAGGTCGAGAGCATGCTCGCCCCGGCCGTCCAGGCCGAGGCCGACGCGGCAGCCCCCGAGCAGGGCCAGGGCCGCGGTGGCGCCGCCAAGAAGAAGGTCGAGGTCGCCGACTTCGACGTGTCCGACTCGGTCATGGTGGTCGACGGTCCGTTCGCCACGCTGCACGCGACGATCACCGAGATCAACGCCGAGTCGCAGAGGGTCAAGGCCCTCGTCGAGATCTTCGGCCGGGAGACCCCGGTCGAGCTGAGCTTCAGCCAGATCCAGAAGGTCTGACCGCGCCGTCGCTCGAGCACCACCCAGCTACAACCACGTAAGGACCCAAGGAAACATGCCTCCCAAGAAGAAGATCGCTGCCCTGGTCAAGGTGCAGCTGCAGGCCGGGGCGGCAACTCCTGCTCCGCCGGTGGGTACCGCTCTCGGTCCCCACGGCGTGAACATCATGGAGTTCTGCAAGGCCTACAACGCGCAGACGGAGTCGATGCGCGGGAACGTCATCCCGGTCGAGATCACCATCTTCGAGGACCGGTCGTTCACGTTCATCACGAAGACGCCGCCGGCCGCCGAGCTGATCAAGAAGGCCGCAGGCCTGCAGAAGGGCTCGGGCGTCCCGCACAAGGAGAAGGTCGGCAAGCTGACCAAGGACCAGGTGCGCGAGATCGCCACGACCAAGATGCCGGACCTGAACGCCAACGACATCGACGCCGCGATGAAGATCGTCGAGGGCACCGCCCGTTCGATGGGCATCACGACCGACTGATACCAGTCGGCCTGAGCAACCAGCACCACCGTGGCAGGGCAGCTGAGCGCCCGCTGACCACACTCTGGAAACGAAACAGAAGGAACCAGACATGCAGCGCAGCAAGACGTACCGCGCGTCGTCCGAGACGTTCGACAAGGACCTCGCGTACTCCCCGTTCGAGGCGATCAAGATCGCCAAGGCCGGCAGCAAGAAGAAGTTCGACGAGACCGTCGACGTGGCCATGCGTCTCGGTGTCGACCCCCGCAAGGCGGACCAGATGGTCCGCGGCACCGTGAACCTCCCGCACGGCACCGGCAAGACCGCCAGGGTCCTGGTCTTCGCCAGCGGTGACAAGGCGGACGCGGCTCGCGAGGCGGGCGCCGACATCGTCGGCGGCGACGAGCTCATCGACAAGGTCAACGGCGGCTGGCTCGACTTCGACGCCGTCGTCGCGACGCCCGACATGATGGGCAAGGTCGGCCGGCTCGGCCGCGTGCTCGGTCCCCGCGGCCTGATGCCGAACCCGAAGACCGGCACCGTGACGCCCGACGTCGCCAAGGCCGTCTCGGACATCAAGGGCGGCAAGATCGAGTTCCGCGTCGACCGCCACGCCAACCTGCACTTCATCATCGGCAAGGCCTCGTTCTCCGAGGCCAAGCTCGCGGAGAACTACGCCGCGGCGCTCGAGGAGGTGCTGCGGCTCAAGCCGGCCAGCTCCAAGGGTCGTTACCTCAGGAAGGTCACGCTCTCCACGACGATGGGCCCGGGCGTCCAGGTCGACCCCAACCGCGTCAAGAACGTCGCCGTCGAGGACGAGGCCTGATCCGCCTCACCTCCACCGGACGTACGACGGGCCGGGCAGCCACTGGCTGCCCGGCCCGTCGTCATGTCGGGGCGACCGCCTACTCGACGAAGACGCGCTCGTCGACGAGCTGCTCGACGACCGGCCGACCGGTCGTCTCGAACCGGCACTGGTCGAAGCGCTTCAGGAACTCGAAGTCCAGGGACGCCCGGCCGTTGCGGTTCTTCTCCACCGTCAGCACCGCCCAGTTCTTGAACTTCTCGACGTTGCCCATGCTGTAGACGAGGTGGTGCCGCGCGACGACGTCGTACTTGTTGTTCAGCATGCAGCACGGTGTCCGCCTCGTAGGCCAGCGCCGACGAGCCGCGCAGGTTGCTGACCCGCATGCGCTTGCCCGACGCCAGGCCCTCCTGGTCGGAGGCCACCACGGCCAGGATCGGGATGTCGTGGTCGAGCGCCAGGTCCTTGAGGCCCTCGGTCACCGACGTGACGCGCTCCGTCTCGTCGGGCTGCGGGGAGTGCACCTTCTGCAGGTAGTCGACGATCACCAGCGGAGAGTCACCCGTCGCCTCGCGGACCTCGTCGATCGCGGCGGTGATCACCGCGAGCGAGGTGCTCGACCCGGTCGAGCGGTGCAGGACGAGCCGGTCGGCGTACTCCTGGACCACGCCCAGCGCCTCGACGCCGCTCTCGGTGTCGCTGGAGCCGCTCCGCCAGGGAGCCGGTCCGGCCGTCGGTCGCCTCGAAGCTCTGGCGGATCCGCGCCACGTCGGGGGCGCGCGATGCCGCCCAGCTGACCGGCCTCGAGGGCCACCAGCCGGATCAGCAGGGTCGTGCAGGTCGTGCTCGAACGAGAACACCACGACCGGGCGGCCCGAGCGGGCGGTGTTGCGTGCGACCTGGAGGACCCAGGTGGTCTTGCCCAGCCCCTGCGGCCCGCCGAGGAGCACCAGCTCTCCCGAGCGGAAACCGCCGGCCAGGGTCTGGTCCAGCACGTCGAAGCCGGTCGGCCAGATGCGCGATGGTGGGGTACGACCCGGCGCGGGCGGCGCGCTCGGCCTGCTCCAGCACGCCACTGAGGGCTTCCAACGAGAGATCCACCCGGTCATTGGAGCACCGGAGGTGGAGCCGGGGAGGCGAAACACCGCGTGAAACCCCCGAACGGAGGAGGCCGGGCTCGCCGCCCGATTTGGCGGCCGCGCGATCCGGTCGCGTAGATTGGCTCCCTGAAACCAGAGACCGCCGGTCGTCGGCGTGCAGGTCCTCCTCGCGGAGGCGCGGCACTCGACTGAAGGTCCCGCTCAGCGGGCGGCCTGCGCAGGTGACACCGAGTGAACCAGAGGGACGCGTCCAGCGTCCCGGCTGTCCGCCCCGTGCCTCCTGTGCCGGGGCGTTTTTCGTTGCCGGGCCCCTCAGGGCGTACGTCGGTCTCCGGACTCATCGTTGATCAACCACTGATCAGTGACCGATCCGGAAGGAGACCCATGGCGCGGCCAGACAAGACAGCCGACGTTGCAGACCTCGTGGAGTCGTTCCAGGAGTCTGCGGGTGCTGTGCTGACCGAGTACCGCGGTCTCACCGTGAAGCAGCTGCAGGACCTGCGGCGAGCTCTCGGCGAGAACGCCAACTACGCCGTGGTCAAGAACACGCTGACCAAGATCGCCGCGACCGAGGCGGGCGTCGAAGGCTTCGACGACCTCCTGGTCGGACCGACCGCCATCGCCTTCATCAACGGCGACGTGGTCGAGGCGGCGAAGGGTCTGCGTGACTTTGCCAAGGCACACCCCTCCCTCGTGATCAAGGGCGGTGTCCTCGACGGGAAGCCGCTCGACGCGAAGGAGATCGCCAAGCTGGCCGACCTCGAGTCGCGCGAGGTCCTCCTCGCCAAGCTCGCGGGGGGCATGCTGGCGTCGCTCAGCCAGGCCGTGTACCTGCTCAACGCTCCTCTCGCGCAGGCCGCCCGCCTCGCGGGTGCGCTGCAGGCCAAGGCCGAGCAGGACCCGACCGTCCTGGCAGGTGGTGCCGGCACGCCGGCCCCCGAGGCCGAGGCAGACGCCCCGGCCGCCGCCGAGGAGGCGACCGAGGCTCCGGCCGAGGCCGCTGCCGCGGAGACCACCGACGGCGAGACCGACCGACGGGGAGACCACCGAGGTCTGAGGCCTCCCGGCCTCTCCCCAGCACCGCAACCACCCAGGCCCGTGCACCCGCGCGGGTCGGCAAACCGGAAGGAAACCGCCACCATGGCGAAGCTCACCACCGACGAGCTGCTCGACGCGTTCAAGGAGATGACCCTCCTCGAGCTGAGCGAGTTCGTGAAGCAGTTCGAAGAGACCTTCGGCGTCACCGCCGCCGCTCCCGTCGCCGTGGCTGCTGCTCCGGCTGCCGGCGGCGCTGCCGGTGCCGACGAGGAGGCTGCCGAGCAGGACGAGTTCGACGTCGTCCTCGAGGCTGCCGGCGAGAAGAAGATCAACGTCATCAAGGAGGTGCGCGCGCTCACCAGCCTCGGTCTCAAGGAGGCCAAGGAGCTGGTCGAGGCCGCGCCGAAGGCCGTCCTGGAGAAGGTCAACAAGGAGGCTGCCGAGAAGGCCAAGGCCGCCCTCGAGGGCGCCGGCGCCAGCGTCAGCGTCAAGTGACCGAGCTCTGAGCGAGCCTCGATCGACCGTGTGAGCCGGGGTTCGCCCGGCCACGCACCAGCAGCACCGCGACGGCGGTCCTCCCCACGGGAGGGCCGCCGTTCCGCGTCCCGCGGGCTCGCCGCCGCAGGGTGCACCCGGTGTGTCGGTCGTCACGCGACGGGCCGTAACCTCCCGCTTGTTTACTCGTTGGTAGATCTGGGCACGTCTGAGGTCGTCGTGCGCACGACGCGGGGGTCGGCGTGCCCAGCCAGTGGCACTGACAGGGAGGGGCGCTCGTGGGCGTCGAAATCAAGGTCGAGGACCTGACCAAGTCCTTCGGCAAGGCGTTGATCTGGAAGGACGTCACGCTGACGGTCCCGGCCGGGGAGATCTGCGTCATGCTCGGCCCCTCCGGCACCGGCAAGTCGGTGCTCCTGAAGACCCTGATCGGGCTGCTCAAGCCCGACTACGGCAGCGTCGTGATCGAGGGCACCGACATCGCGAGCTGCTCGGAGAAGGACCTCTACGAGATCCGCAAGCTCTTCGGCGTGCTGTTCCAGGACGGCGCGATGTTCGGGTCGATGAACCTCTACGACAACGTCGCCTTCCCGCTCCGGGAGCACACCAGGAAGACCGAGTCCGACATCCGCGGCATCGTGATGGAGAAGATGGAGCTGGTCGGCCTGGTCGGGGCCGAGGACAAGCTCCCCGGCGAGATCTCCGGCGGGATGCGCAAGCGGGCCGGCCTGGCGCGGGCGCTGGTGCTGGACCCCGAGATCGTGCTCTTCGACGAGCCGGACTCCGGTCTCGACCCGGTCCGCACCTCGTTCCTCAACCAGCTGATCGTCGACCTCAACGCGCAGATCGACGCGACGATGCTGATCGTCACCCACGACGTGAACACCGCCCGGACCGTGCCGGACAACATCGGGCTGCTCTACCACAAGCACCTGGCCATGTTCGGCCCGCGCGAGATGCTGCTGTCCTCCGAGGAGCCGGTCGTCCGCCAGTTCCTGAACGCCCAGATGATCGGGCCGATCGGGATGAGCGAGGAGAAGGACGCCGACGAGCTCGAGAGCGAGAAGGACCAGGAGCTGCCCCCGCTGCCCCCGATCCCGATGCAGCTCGACCCGTCCAACGGGATCCGCCGCCGCAGCCAGCGGGAGCCGGGGCTGTGGTGCCGGGAGAACGACGTCACCCCGCCGCCCGGGTCGTTCGAGGAGAACATGTCCATGGCACCGAGCGCCTGATGTCCACGCTCACCTCCTCCAGGGTGCTCGCACCGATCGGGACCGCCGGCAAGCTCTTCGCGTTCGGGCTCGACGTGTTCCGAGGCCTGTTCCGCCGACCGTTCCAGATGCGGGAGTTCCTGCAGCAGGCCTGGTTCATCGCCTCGGTGACCATCGTCCCGACCGCACTCGTCGCCATCCCCTTCGGTGCCGTGATCGCGCTCCAGGTCGGAGGGCTGATCAAGCAGTTCGGCGCCCAGTCCTTCACCGGCTCCGCGGCCGTCCTCGCCGTGGTCCGCGAGGCGGGCCCGATCGCCACGTCGCTGCTGATCGCCGGGGCCGGTGGCTCCGCCATCGCGGCGGACCTCGGCGCCCGCAAGATCCGCGAGGAGCTCGACGCCATGATGGTGCTGGGCATCGACCCGATCCAGCGGCTCGTCGTACCCCGCGTCCTCGCCTGCATGCTGGTCGCGGTCTTCCTCAACGGCCTGGTCAGCGTCGTGGGGGTGGCCGGCGGCTACGTGTTCAACGTGGTCCTGCAGGACGGCACGCCGGGCGCCTACCTCGCGAGCTTCACCGCGCTCGCGCAGCTGCCCGACCTCTACCAAGGCATGATCAAGGCGCTGGTCTTCGGCCTGATCGCCGCCATCGTCGCGTCCTACAAGGGCATGAACGCGGGCGGTGGTCCCAAGGGGGTGGGGGACGCGGTCAACGAGTCCGTCGTCATCACCTTCATGCTCCTGTTCGTCACGAACTTCGTGATGAGCGCGATCTACTTCCAGCTCGTCCCACCGAAGACAGGCTGAGGGCGACATGGCAAACGTGCGTGCGGTCTACCAGCGGCCGCTGGGGTTCCTGGACAACCTCGGCTCCGAGCTGTCCTTCTACGTCCGGGCCCTGGCCTGGACCCCGAAGGCGATCACCCGCTACAAGAAGGAGATCCTCCGCCTGCTCGCCGAGGTCACCCTCGGCTCCGGCGCCCTCGCGGTCATCGGCGGCACCGTCGGCGTGATCACCGGCCTGGCGTTCTTCACCGGCACCGAGGTCGGGCTGCAGGGTTACGCCGCGCTCAACCAGATCGGCACGGCGGCGTTCTCCGGCTTCGTCTCCGCCTACTTCAACACCCGCGAGATCTCACCCCTGGTCGCCGGCATCGCGCTCGCCGCGACCGTCGGCTGCGGGTTCACCGCCCAGCTGGGCGCCATGCGGATCTCCGAGGAGGTCGACGCCCTCGAGGTGATGGCCATCCCGTCGCTGCCGTTCCTGGTGACCACGCGGATCATCGCCGGGCTGGTCGCGGTGACGCCGTTGTACGTCGTCGGCCTGCTCTCGTCGTACTTCGCCACCCGGTTGACCGTCACGCAGTTCTTCGGCCAGAGCGCGGGCACCTACGACCACTACTTCAACCAGTTCCTGCCACCGGGAGACGTGCTCTGGTCCTTCGGCAAGGTGCTCATCTTCTCCGTCGTGGTGATCCTGATCCACTGCTACCACGGCTACAACGCGTCCGGCGGCCCCGCCGGCGTGGGCGTGGCGGTGGGCCGTGCGGTGCGTACGTCGATCGTGGCGATCAACGTCATCGACCTGTTCCTGTCCATGGCCATCTGGGGCACCACCACCACCGTCAGGCTGGCGGGCTGACCCATGACTGCACGCAGGGCAGCTCGAACGAGCCTCGTCGCGGACGTCCGGAACCGGGCGTTCGGGGTGGGGTTCCTGGTGCTGCTCCTGTTCTTCGGCTGGATCGTCTACGGCATCTTCAACAAGTCCTTCGTGTCCTACGACGACGTCATCCTGCGGACCTCGAAGATCGGCCTGCAGCTCCCGTCCCGCGCGGACGTGAAGATCCGCGGCGTCCGCGTCGGCGAGGTGCTCTCCGCCCGGGCCCGCGGCGGCAAGGTCGACCTCAGGCTGGGCCTCTACCCGAGCCAGCGGGAGATCATCCCGGAGAACGTGACGGCGCGGATCCTGCCGAAGACGTTGTTCGGTGAGAAGTACGTCGCGTTGCAGGTGCCGTCGAGCCCGTCGTCGGTGAGCATCAAGGCGGGGGACGTGATCCGTGAGTCGCGGGTGGCGATCGAGGTGGAGCGGGTGCTCTCCGACCTGTACCCGTTGCTGCGGACGGTGCAGCCGGCGCAGCTGAACTACACGTTGACGGCGTTGGCGGACGCGTTGGAGGGGCGGGGCGACAAGCTCGGCAACAACCTGGTGGTGCTCGATGACTACCTGAAGCGGATGAACCCGAGGATCCCGTTGCTGGTCGAGGACCTGGGCAAGCTGGCGACGGTCTCGGACACCTATGCGGCGGTGGCGCCCGAGCTGGCGACGGTGCTGCGCAACAGTGTGAAGACGGGGCACACGTTCGTGGAGAAGGAGGCGAAGGTCCAGGCGTTGTTCTCCGACGTGGCCGGGTTCTCCTCGACCAGCAAGGACTTCTTGGAGCAGAACGGTTCGAACATCATCCGGTTGAGCCAGCAGGGCCAGGCCCAGCTCCCGCTGTTCGCGAAGTACGCACCGGAGTACCCCTGCCTGGTGAAGGGCATCGTCGGCGCCATCCCGCTGCAGGCCGAGGCCTTCCGCGGCTACACCCTGCACATCAACCTGGAGCCGCTGCCCGCGCCAGCCGCGCGGCTACACGGCCGGAGACCAGCCGGTCTACGCCGAGCGTGGTGAGAACGCCGTGCCGCTCGGTCAGTGCCAGGCCGCGGTCGACGGCGCCTACAGCCAGCGCAACCTCCCCCCGAACTCCCTCGTGCCCAACGTCAACGACGGCGTGAGCTACCCGCTCGGCAAGCAGCGGGCCGCCACCGGCTTCGACGTCACCTCCGGCTACGCCGGGACGACGCCCGAGCGCGGCCTGGTCAGCACCATCGCCGCCTCCGCCCTCGGCGTGCCCGCCGACCCGGGTCCCCGACCTCGCGACCCTGCTCTTCGCCCCGCTCGCCCGCGGCTCGGAGGTGAGCGTCCGATGAGCACCCGGTCCGCCGGCTTCCCCGGCCGCAGCAAGGCGTTCGGCATCGCGTTCCTGGTGATGCTGCTGCTCTTCGTCTACCTCACCTACGCGATCTTCACCAAGAAGTTCGTCGACTACGTGCCGGTCCGGCTCACGTCGTCGAGCATCGGCCTGCAGCTCCCCGCGCTCGCGGACGTGAAGATCCGCGGCCTCCTCGTCGGAGAGGTACGCCGGATCGAGTCGAACGGCGACGGGGCCACGCTCTTCCTCGCCATCGAGCCCTCGCAGGCGGAGATCATCCCGGAGAACGTGACGGCGCGGATCCTGCCGAAGACGTTGTTCGGTGAGAAGTACGTCGCGTTGCAGGTGCCGTCGAGCCCGTCGTCGGTGAGCATCAAGGCGGGGGACGTGATCCGTGAGTCGCGGGTGGCGATCGAGGTGGAGCGGGTGCTCTCCGACCTGTACCCGTTGCTGCGGACGGTGCAGCCGGCGCAGCTGAACTACACGTTGACGGCGTTGGCGGACGCGTTGGAGGGGCGGGGCGACAAGCTCGGCAACAACCTGGTGGTGCTCGATGACTACCTGAAGCGGATGAACCCGAGGATCCCGTTGCTGGTCGAGGACCTGGGCAAGCTGGCGACGGTCTCGGACACCTATGCGGCGGTGGCGCCCGAGCTGGCGACGGTGCTGCGCAACAGTGTGAAGACGGGGCACACGTTCGTGGAGAAGGAGGCGAAGGTCCAGGCGTTGTTCTCCGACGTGGCCGGGTTCTCCTCGACCAGCAAGGACTTCTTGGAGCAGAACGGTTCGAACATCATCCGGTTGAGCCAGCAGGGCCAGGCCCAGCTCCCGCTGTTCGCGAAGTACGCCCCGGAGTACCCCTGCCTGCTCCAGGGGATGGTCAACTGGGCGCCGCACATGGAGCAGGCCTACCGCAACTACACCCTGCACATCAGCCTCGAGGTGCTCCCGAACTCGCCGACCGGCTACACGGCGGCGGACCAGCCGCGCTACAACGCGCACAACGGCCCGCACTGCGAGCAGCTGCCCAACCCGCCGTACAGCCAGAAGGTCCTCAACCCCCAGCCGCCGATCTCCGCGGTGGACGACGGCGTCAGCGGCGGGCACGGCAAGTTCCGACCCCGCAGCGCCCCGGCGTTCGACGTCTCCTCCGGCTACGCCGGTTCCGCCTCCGAGCGAACGATCGTCAACGCGTTCGCTGCGCCCGCGATGGGAGTCCCCGAGAATGACGTGCCCGACCTGGCATCCCTGCTGTTCGCGCCCATCGCGCGCGGGGCGGAGGTGAGCGTCCGATGAAGCTCCTCGACAAGAAGACCTCGGGCGACGCGGTCCGTCTGCTGATCTTCATCCTGGTGACGACCGTCGCCACCGGCTTCCTGGTCGTCACGATCGGCAACATCTCGTTCGCGGCGAGCAAGCAGTACAAGGCGGTCTTCAGCGACGCCACCGGCGTGACCAAGGGCGACGACATCCGGGTCGCCGGCGTCAAGGTCGGCAACGTCCAGAACGTCGACATCGTCGACCGGACCCGGGCCCTGGTCACCTTCAAGGTGGACAAGACCCAGAAGCTGACCGACAGCACCAACGCGACCATCCGCTACCGCAACCTGGTCGGACAGCGCTACATCTCCCTGAGCCAGGGGGTCGGCGGCCCCGACGTCCTGCCCGCCGGTGCGACCATCCCGCTGTCCCGCACCCGCCCGGCCCTCGACCTGACGGTGCTGTTCAACGGCTTCAAGCCGCTGTTCGCGGCCCTCTCCCCGGCGGACGTGAACAAGCTCTCCTACGAGATCGTCACCGTGTTCCAGGGCGAGGGCGGCACGCTCGAGAGCCTGCTCTCGCACACCGCGTCGGTGACCAGCACGCTGGCCAGCAAGGACCAGGTCATCGGCTCCCTGATCAACAACCTCAACCGGGTCATGGTCACCATCGGCAACCGGGACGCCCAGCTGTCGGACCTGCTGATCAAGCTGCGGCAGTTCGTCTCCGGCCTCTCCTCGGACCGGCAGGCGATCCTCGGGTCCCTCGACTCGATCTCGGCGCTCGCCGTCCAGACCTCGGACCTGGTGACCGGTATCCGGCCGTCCCTGACCACCGACGTCAAGCAGCTCAACAACGTCGCCGGGAACCTCGACCGCAACAAGGCCGAGATCGACCGCGCCCTGCAGGTGCTGCCGATCAAGCTCAACAAGGTCGGACGGACGGCGACGTACGGCTCGTTCTTCAACTTCTACCTGTGCAACTTCAAGGGTGCGGTCAAGCTGCCCGCCGGATCGCCCATCAAGGAGATCCCGCTGGACTACTCCACCAACTCGGCGAGGTGTGATCTCGGATGAGCACTCCGTTCCGCGAGCGGAACCCCGTGATCATCGGGGCCGTCAGCCTGGCCGTGATCGTGGCGTTCATCCTCGCCGCCTTCAAGGCGGAGGACCTGCCGCTGATCGGCGGCGGCGACACCTACTACGCGGCCTTCTCGGAGGCCGGAGGCATCAAGGCCAACGACGAGGTCCGGGTGGCCGGGGTCCGCGTGGGCAAGGTCCAGTCGGTCGACCTGGCCGGCGACCACGTCCGGGTGACCTTCAAGGTCCAGAAGGGCGTCGACTTCGGCAAGGACACGGGCGTCGCCATCAAGGTCAAGACCCTGCTGGGCGCCATGTACCTCGGGCTGCAGCCCGCCGGGCGCGGCCAGCTGCCCGCCGGCAGCGAGATCCCGCGGGAGCGCACCACCTCGCCGTACGACGTGGTGGAGGCGTTCTCCGGCCTGGCGGAGCGCTCGGAGTCCATCGACACCGCGCGCCTGAGCCAGTCCCTGAACACCCTGGGCGCGCTGACCAAGGACACCCCCGAGGAGTTCCGGTCCGCGCTCGGCGGTCTGTCCGACCTGTCGCGCAACATCGCGGCCCGCGACCAGCAGCTCAACACGCTGCTCAAGAACACCAAGAAGGTCTCCACCGTGCTCGGCGACCGCAGCGGCGACATCGTCGTCCTGATGCGGGAGGGCGACAAGCTGTTCCGGGCGCTCGCGGCCCGACGGCAGTCGGTGCACAACCTGCTCGTCGCCACCAGCCAGCTCTCGATCCAGCTCACCGGCCTGGTCCGGGACACCCGCCAGGACCTCAAGCCGGCCCTGGACCACCTCGGCAACGTGGTGGACGTGCTCAACAAGAACCAGCAGAACCTCGACAACAGCCTTCGGCTGATGGCGCCGTTCTACCGGGTGTTCGCGAACACGCTCGGCACCGGTCCCTGGTTCGACACGTACATCCAGAACCTTCCTCCCGTCCCGAGTCTGCGAGGCTGAGATGGCAGGCATGATGTCCGGCAAGGGCGCGATCACGCGCGTGCTGTCGATCGTCGCGGTGCTCGCGATCGTCCTGGCCCTGGTCCTGGTGGCCCTGCCCAGCCAGGAGAAGAAGTACGTCACGGCCTCGTTCCCGCGGACGGTCTCGCTCTACGAGGGCTCCGACGTGCGGATCCTCGGCGTACCCGTCGGGAAGGTCGAGACGGTGCGGCCCGCGGGCACCGACGTGACCGTCAAGATGTGGTACGACGCGAAGTACGACGTCCCCGCGGACGCCGAAGCCGTGATCATCTCGCCCGCGATCGTCGGGGACCGGTTCATCCAGCTCACGCCCGTGTTCCAGCAGGGTGAGTCCACCCTCGAGGACGGCGCGGTGCTCACCACCCGCTCGACCTCGACGCCGCTCGAGCTCGACGAGATCTACCAGAGCATCGACGACCTGACGGTCGCGCTCGGACCGGACGGCGCCAACAGCAAGGGCGCGCTCACGAACCTGCTCGACTCCACGGCCGAGAACTTCGCCGGCCAGGGCGAGCAGTTCCACCAGACCATCGTCGACTTCAGCAAGCTCACCGCCACGCTGGACGACAACAAGGAGGAGCTGTTCGGGACGGCCCGCGAGATCGAGCGCTTCGTCAACGCGCTGGCCAAGAACGACGGCACGGTGCGCAGGTTCAACGACTCGCTGTCCTCGGCCGCGGACCTGCTCAAGGACGAGCGCGGGGACCTCGCCGCCGCGCTGAAGAACCTGGGGATCGCCATGAAGGCCGTCGAGGGCTTCGTCAAGGAGAACCGCGGCGCCCTGTCCAGGAACATCAAGGGGCTCAACCAGGTGTCGAAGGTGCTGGTCAAGCAGCGCGCCGCGCTCGACGAGATCCTGCAGGTGGCACCGGCCGCGCTCAGCAACCTGTTCCACACCTACAACCCGGCCACCGGCACCCTGGACACCCGCACCAACGTGGGGGAGAACATCGCCAAGCTCCAGACCGACCCCATCGGTGCCGTCTGCAGCATCATCGCGGCGGGATCGGACGCGAACACCGCCAAGGCCTGCAGCACGCTGCGCGACGCCCTGCCGAGGACCGCGCCGCTCGGGAAGAACGCCTCGACCTCGGCGGGTCCGACCGCGAGCACCGACGTCGAGCACGTGGACCGGTCGCTCGGTGGGATCGTGGAGGTGCGTCGATGAGCAGCCGACCCACGCCTCGAGGCGGGCGCATCGTCCGGTTCGCGACCCTGGTGGTCGTGGCCGCCCTGGCCCTGACCGGCTGCGACTTCTCGGTCTACAGCCTCCCGCTGCCCGGCGGCGCCGACCTCGGTGACAAGCCCTACCAGGTGACGATCGAGTTCCGTGACGTGATGGACCTGGTCCCCCAGACGTCGGTCAAGGTCGACGACGTCACGGTCGGCAAGGTCGACAAGATCAAGACCGACGGCTACCACGCCGAGGTGACGCGTGCTCCTGCGCGACAGCGTCAAGCTCCCCGACAACGCCGAGGCGAAGATCCGCCAGACGAGCCTGCTGGGGGAGAAGTTCGTGTCCCTGGCCGCGCCGCCGAGCGGTGCGAGCAGCGGCCGGCTCGGCGACGGCGACACCATCCCGCTCGAGCGCACCGGCCGCAACCCGGAGGTGGAGGAGGTCCTCGGAGCGCTGTCCCTGCTGCTCAACGGTGGCGGTGTGGCCCAGCTGAAGACGATCTCGACCGAGCTGAACAAGGCCCTCGGCGGCCGCGAGGGCAGTGCCCGCTCCGTGCTGAAGCAGCTCGACCTGTTCATGGGCCAGCTGGACACCAACAAGGACCAGATCGTCCGCGCCATCGAGAGCCTCAACCGGCTCGCGATCGCGCTCAACAAGCAGGAGCGGCCGATCACCCAGGCGCTGGACGAGCTGCCGCGCGCGGTCGCCTCGGTCAACCGCCAGCGCGACGACCTGGTGAAGATGCTCAAGGCGCTCAGCGACCTCAGCGGCATCGGCACGCAGGTCATCCGGGACTCCAAGACGGCCACCATCGACAGCCTCCAGGCGCTGGCGCCGACCCTGACGAAGCTCGCCGAGACCGGCGACGCCCTGCCCAAGTCGCTGCAGGTGTTCCTGACGTACCCGTTCGTCGACGCGGTCGTCGGCACCAACCCGGCCCAGGCGCGCAACCTGCACATGGGTGACTACACCAACCTGTCGGCCCAGCTCGACATCGACCTGGCCAACCTGAAGCTGCCCGTCGACCCGAAGATCGTCTGCCAGGTCGTCCCCGAGCTCGGCAAGAAGCTGTGCGGTGACGCGCTCGACGCCGCGCTGGCCTGCGTCAACAAGCTGGCCGACGGCAAGGTCGGGGCCTGCACGCAGGGGCTGATCGACTCGGTGTGCAACAACGTGCCGAAGCAGTTCCCGGACATCTGCGGCCAGGTCCCGACCGGGCCGGTCCTCAGCCAGCTCGACAAGTGCCTGGCCTCCCGGGACCCGTCGAGCCCGGCCTGCAGCAAGGTCGGCGACCTCAAGGCCGCCTGCCAGGACGCTCGCTACCGGGGGTCCCTCGTGTGCCAGCTCGTCAACCGCGGACCGGTACCCACCGTGCCGGGGGTCCCGTCCCTTCCGGTGCCGACGCCCGGGCTGCCCACCCTGCCGGGCCTGGGACGGGCGGGCTTCGGTCCCCCGACCGCCTCGTCGGGCGACGACGTGACGAGACCCGGCTCGGACCTCGGCGCCCTCCTCGTGTGGGGGATGGTGCAGCGATGATCACCAGGCGCACCAAGGTCCAGCTCGTGATCTTCGCCCTCATCACGATGATCGGCGTCTCGTTCGTCGGCGCCCGCTACGCGGGCCTCGACCGGCTCGTCCTCGACAAGTCGTACGCCGTGACCGCGCACTTCAGCGAGTCCGGCGGCATCTTCACCGGCGCCGAGGTGGCCTACCGCGGCGTCACCGTCGGCCAGGTCAGCGACATGAGGCTGACCGGCAAGGGCGTCGACGTCATCTTGAGCATCGAGAAGAAGTACGAGGACATCCCGAGCAGGACCAAGGCGATCGTGGCCAACCGCTCCGCGGTGGGTGAGCAGTACGTCGACCTGCAGCCGGAGACCAAGGACCGGCCGTTCCTCGACGACGGTGCGGAGATCCCGATGGCGATGACCCGCACGCCCATCGAGACCACCAAGCTCCTCACCGACCTCGACACCACGGTGCGCTCGGTCAACAAGCAGAGCCTCACCACGGTGGTCGACGAGCTCGGCACGGCGTTCCAGGGCACCGGGGACGACCTCGGCCGCGTCGTGGACACGTCGAACTCCTTCATCAACAGCGCCAACGACAACTTCGAGATCACCACGGCGCTCCTGGAGGACGGCAACACGGTCCTGGACACGCAGATCGACAAGACCTCGGCGATCAAGTCCTTCTCGCGCGACCTGGCGCTGTTCTCCACGACCCTCGCCAACAGCGACCCGGACCTGCGCCGGGTGATCGAGAACGGCAGCGCGACCGCCAACCAGCTGCGGACGTTCCTGGAGGAGAACAAGGTCGACCTCGGCCAGCTGATCAACAACCTGGTCACGACCGGTGAGGTGACCGGCAAGCACCTCGACGGCACCGAGCTGATCCTGGTCGTCTACCCCTACGTGGTGGCCGGTGGCTACACGGTGGTCGACAAGGACTCGACGACCGGCCTGTACGACGCCCACTTCGGGCTGATCCTCCAGCAGGACCCGAAGGTCTGCAAGGCGGGCTACAACACGCCCCAGCGCGACCCCAACACCGACCGCGGCGACCTGCCGATGAACACCGACGCCCGGTGCACCGAGCCGCCCGGCCAGAGCAACGCCCGCGGTGCGCAGAACACCCCCCGCCGGGCCGGTCCCTCGTACCGCGCGCCGGTGGTCGGGTCGTACGATCGCGACACGGGGAAGCTCACGTACACCGACACCAACCCGAGCGGCGACGTCACCTACACCGGTGGCGCCGCCCGGCTGATGGGTGAGGACTCCTGGAAGTGGCTGCTGATGCAGCCGCTGTCCGGGCAGGAGTGAACAGCTTGACTGACGACACACCCGCGGCGCCAGCCGCACGTCCGTGCTGCGCTGGGGGATCGCCGCGTTCCTGACCCTGGTGGCGGTGCTCGCCGTGGTCGCGCTGGTCCTCGAGCTCACCACCCTGAAGGGACGCTCCGAGGCGGTGCAGTCCGACGAGGCGGCCCGCTCGGCCGTCGTACGCGCTGCCGAGCGGTTCTCCGTCCAGGTGAACAACTACGACGTGGCCTCGGTGGACGGCTACCAGGCGACCGTCACCCCGCTGCTCTCCCCGAAGTTCAAGGGCGAGTTCGAGAAGGCGATGACCGACATCGTGGCGTCGGTCAAGCAGGCGAAGATGACGTCCAAGGGGCAGGTCCTGACCTCCGCCGTGGCCAGCCTCGACCCGGACTCGGCCAAGGTCCTCGTCGTGTCCGACGCGAACGTCAAGACCGTGTTCGACTCGCGCGCCCGGCACTTCCGCTGGGAGGTCTCGCTCGTCAAGATCGACGGGGCCTGGCTCGTCGACGACTTCACCCCGGTCGCATGAGCGGCCCGACCGCGCGCCCGCCGCGGCGCCGCATCGCCGGCGAGCGCCGGCCGCCGACGCGTCCCGACGAGCCGGTCGACGCCACCGAGCAGCAGGCGGCTCGAGGCACCCGCGGAGCAGGCACCGGCCAGGCGCCGCCACGACGCCGCCCGCCGCCGGGCGGACACCGCTGCGCGCGGACGCACCCGGGCCCCGGGGCGCGGGACCGTCCTGGGTCACCCTCGCGGTGCTGGGTGCCGTCGTCCTGGCCCTCGTGCGCGGCGGCCGCCTAGCTGGGGCTGGGGAAGTGGAACTTCCGCGACGTGCGCGAGCAGGACGCCGTCGCCGAGGCCACCCGCAGCGCCCCGGCCGCGGCCGAGCGGGCGTCCGCGGCGATCCTCTCCTACGGCTACCAGTCCCTCGACGCCGACGAGAAGGCGGCCGAGCGCTACATGACGTCGGCGTACAAGAAGAAGTACGCCGACACCTTCGACCGCCTGGTGCGGCCGAACGCGTCCAAGGTCAAGGCCAAGGTGGAGGCGGAGGTCAAGGCCTCCGGCGTCGCGCACGCCGACGCCGACCGGGTCAACGTGCTGCTCTACGTCAACCAGACCACGACCAGCACGGCCAACAGCGGGGAGCCGCAGGTGGCGCTCAACCGGGTGCAGCTCTCGATGGTCGAGGTCGACGGCACCTGGCTGGTCGACGACATCACGTCGTACTGACGTCCCCGCGAGCCTCCCGCCGCGGGATGCTTGACTCCGCCGGATCGGCGGTTCATGCTGTGCGTGCGTTTCCGCGTGGCCAGCGCCGCTCGGACCTCTCACCCGAGAGCAGTGCCCGTCCAACCGGGATCAACCGGACAGGCACGGCTCAGCGGTGATGGAGGACCGGCCGGGTGGCCGTGGCCGGTTGTGCTCGGGGCTGCCCCTGGGCTAGTATCGATCCTTGCGTCTGCCCTCAAATGCCTCCAGCCTGCCCGGTCGGCTGGAATGAGGTGGGTCGACGACATCACGCGAGCCCTTGGAAGGACCAGTCTTGGCCGCCTCGCGCAGCACCAGCAAGACCATCGAAAACCCCCTCGCACCTCGCCGCATCTCCTTCGCGAAGATCTCGGAACCCCTCGAGGTTCCCAAGCTCCTCGACCTCCAGACCAAGAGCTTCGACTGGCTCGTGGGCAACGAGGAGTGGAAGACCGACACGCAGAAGCGCCTGGACAACGGGGAGGACGCCTCCCTCAAGTCCGGTCTCGAGGAGATCTTCGAGGAGATCTCCCCGATCGAGGACTTCTCCGGCACCATGTCCCTCTCGTTCGAGAACCCGGTCTTCTACGACCCGAAGAACACCGTGGACGAGTGCAAGGAGAAGGACTTCACCTACTCCGCTCCGCTCTACGTCTCCGCGGAGTTCACCAACAACGAGACCGGTGAGATCAAGGGCCAGACGGTCTTCATGGGGGACTTCCCCCTGATGACCGACAAGGGCACCTTCGTCATCAACGGCACCGAGCGCGTCGTCGTCTCGCAGCTCGTCCGCTCGCCGGGCGTCTACTTCGAGCGCAGCGCCGACAAGACGTCCGACAAGGACATCTTCACCGCGAAGGTCATCCCCTCGCGCGGTGCGTGGCTCGAGTTCGAGATCGACAAGCGCGACATGGTCGGCGTCCGCCTCGACCGCAAGCGCAAGCAGAACGTCACGGTGCTGCTCAAGGCCCTCGGCTGGACCAACGAGCAGATCCGCGAGGAGTTCGGCGAGTACGAGTCGATGATGCTGACCCTCGAGAAGGACCACACCGAGGGCCAGGACGACGCGCTGCTCGACATCTACCGCAAGCTGCGCCCGGGCGAGCCGCCGACGCGTGAGGCCGCGCAGACGCTGTTGGACAACTACTACTTCAACGGCAAGCGCTACGACCTGGCCAAGGTCGGTCGCTACAAGATCAACAAGAAGCTCGGCACCACCGAGGCCTTCGACCAGCAGACGCTGACGATCGACGACATCGTCGCGGCGATCCGCTACATCGTCGCGCTGCACGACGGCAAGACCGAGATCGAGACGCCCGCCAGCGGCGCGCCAACGAGGTCCGCGCCGACGACATCGACCACTTCGGCAACCGCCGCATGCGCACGGTCGGCGAGCTGATCCAGAACCAGCTCCGCACGGGCCTGGCCCGCATGGAGCGCGTCGTCCGCGAGCGGATGACGACCCAGGACGTCGAGGCGATCACGCCGCAGTCGCTGATCAACATCCGTCCCGTGGTCGCGGCGCTCAAGGAGTTCTTCGGAACCTCCCAGCTGTCGCAGTTCATGGACCAGACGAACCCGATCGCGGGCCTGACGCACAAGCGTCGCCTGTCCGCGCTCGGCCCGGGTGGTCTCTCGCGTGACCGCGCCGGCTTCGAGGTCCGTGACGTGCACCCGTCGCACTACGGCCGCATGTGCCCGATCGAGACGCCTGAGGGCCCGAACATCGGCCTGATCGGCTCGCTCGCGACGTTCGGGCGGATCAACCCGTTCGGCTTCGTCGAGACGCCGTACCGCAAGGTGGAGAAGGGCAAGGTCACCGACAAGGTCGACTACCTGACCGCCGACGAGGAGGACCGCTTCGTCATCGCGCAGGCCAACGCCGGCCTGAACGAGGACAACACGTTCTCCGAGGAGCGCGTGCTCGTGCGTCAGCGCGAGAACGAGGTCGACGTGGTGCCGGCCGACGAGGTCGACTACATGGACGTCTCGCCGCGCCAGATGGTGTCGGTCGCGACGGCCCTGATCCCGTTCCTCGAGCACGACGACGCCAACCGCGCGCTCATGGGCTCCAACATGCAGCGCCAGGCCGTGCCGCTCATCAAGAGCGACGCGCCCCTGGTCGGCACCGGCATGGAGTTCCGTGCCGCCGTCGACGCCGGTGACGTGGTCGTCGCCGACCCAGGCCGGCGTCGTCCAGGAGGTCTCGGCCGACGCGGTCGAGGTCATGCAGGACGACGGCACCTACCGCACCTACCGGATGCAGAAGTTCAGCCGCTCCAACCAGGGCACCTGCATCAACCAGCGTCCGCTGGTCTCGGAGGGGCAGCGCCTCGAGGTCGGTACGCCGATCGCCGACGGTCCCTGCACCGACGAGGGCGAGATGGCGCTGGGCACGAACCTGCTCGTCGCGTTCATGCCGTGGCAGGGCCACAACTACGAGGACGCGATCATCCTGTCGCAGCGTCTCGTGCAGCAGGACGTCCTCACCTCGATCCACATCGAGGAGCACGAGGTCGACGCCCGCGACACGAAGCTGGGGCCGGAGGAGATCACCCGGGACATCCCGAACGTCTCCGAGGAGATGCTCGCCGACCTCGACGAGCGCGGGATCATCCGCATCGGCGCCGAGGTCACGACCGGTGACATCCTCGTCGGCAAGGTCACGCCCAAGGGCGAGACCGAGCTGACCCCCGAGGAGCGCCTGCTCCGCGCGATCTTCGGTGAGAAGGCGCGCGAGGTGCGCGACACCTCGATGAAGGTCCCGCACGGCGAGTCCGGCACCGTCATCGGTGTCCGGGTCTTCGACCGCGAGGAGGGCGACGAGCTGCCTCCGGGCGTCAACCAGCTGGTCCGCGTCTACGTCGCCCAGAAGCGCAAGATCTCCGTGGGTGACAAGCTCGCCGGCCGTCACGGCAACAAGGGCGTCATCTCCAAGATCCTGCCGGTCGAGGACATGCCGTTCATGGAGGACGGGACCCCGGTCGACGTGGTGCTCAACCCGCTCGGTGTGCCGGGCCGGATGAACATCGGCCAGATCCTCGAGATCCACCTGGGCTGGCTCGCCAAGCAGGGCTGGCAGGTCGAGGGCAACGACGAGGACTGGAAGAAGCGC
>CAWBAQ010000015.1:0-69231 GCA_963786795.1 uncultured Actinomycetota bacterium | reverse complement strand
CACGCGTCCACCACCGGCCGCTTCGACGACCAGCAGCTGTTCTACCTGCAGTCGCGCGGCATCCCCGAGGACGAGGCCCGGCGGCTCGTGGTGCACGGCTTCTTCGCGGACATCATCCGCAAGATCGGCGTGCCCGCCATCGAGGACAAGCTGCTCGCCACCGTCGAGGCCGAGCTCGAGAAGAACGTCCTCACCAAGCAGGTGCCCGGAGCGGCCTCATGACGTTCACCCGCGCCTGCGCCGTCCTCGACGTCGCCTCCGGGTCCGCGTTCGCGGTCTCGGTCGACGGCGTCGACGTGGCCGTCGTGCACGAAGGTGACGACTGGTTCGCCATCGCCGACGAGTGCTCGCACGCAGCGATCCCGCTGTCCGAGGGCGAGGTCGAGGGCTGCGAGATCGAGTGCTGGCTGCACGGGTCGCGCTTCGACCTCCGCACCGGCAAGCCGAGCGGCCCCCCGGCGACCGAGCCGGTCGCCGTGTACGCCGTACAGGTCGACGGCGACGACGTGCTCGTCGACGTGACCACGCCGACCAACCACTGACTTCGAAGAAGAGAACTGAGGAAGAGACTGATGGCAACGCTGGAGATCCGCGACCTGCACGTGACCGTGGAGACCGAGGACGGCCCCAAGGAGATCCTCAAGGGTGTCGACCTGGTGATCCGCGAGGGCGAGACCCACGCGATCATGGGCCCCAACGGGTCGGGCAAGTCCACGCTGGCCTACTCGATCGCCGGCCACCCGAAGTACACCGTCACCGGTGGCTCGGTGACCCTCGACGGCGCCGACGTCCTCGCGATGAAGGTCGACGAGCGGGCGCGCGCCGGGATGTTCCTGGCCATGCAGTACCCCGTCGAGGTCCCCGGTGTCTCGGTGTCGAACTTCCTGCGCACCGCGAAGACCGCCATCGACGGCGAGGCCCCCAAGCTCCGCACCTGGGTCAAGGACGTCAACACCGCGATGGCCGCCATGAAGATGGACCCGGCCTTCGCGAGCCGCTCCGTCAACGAGGGGTTCTCCGGTGGTGAGAAGAAGCGCCACGAGATCCTCCAGCTCGAGCTGCTCGACCCCAAGGTCGCGGTGCTCGACGAGACCGACTCCGGCCTCGACATCGACGCGCTGAAGATCGTCTCCGAGGGCGTGAACCGCTACAAGGCCAAGGGCGACCGCGGCGTCCTGCTGATCACCCACTACACGCGGATCCTGCGCTACATCACGCCGGACTTCGTGCACGTGTTCGTGGACGGCAAGATCGCCGAGGAGGGTGGGCCCGAGCTGGCCGACCGCCTCGAGGCCGAGGGCTACGACAAGTACGTCACCGCGAGCGCCTGAGCGCCATGACGGTCGACATCGCACGTCTGCCCGGGCTGCTGGACGGTCTGGACCTGATCCGGGCCGACTTCCCGATCCTGGCGCGCACGATGGCCGACGGGCACCCGCTGGTCTACCTCGACAGCGCCAACACCTCGCAGAAGCCGCAGGTCGTCATCGACGCGATGGTCGACCACCTCGAGCGGCACAACGCCAACGTCGCGCGCGCCATGCACCAGCTCGGCGCCGAGTCGACCGCGGGGTTCGAGGGCGGCCGGGACAAGGTCGCGGCGTTCCTCAACGCCCCCTCGCGCGACGAGGTGATCTTCACCAAGAACGCCTCCGAGGCGATCAACCTGGTGGCCAACACGCTTGCCTGGGCGACGGGACCGCTCGCGGTCGGTGAGGGCGACGAGGTGCTGATCACGGAGATGGAGCACCACTCCAACATCGTGCCGTGGCAGCTGCTCACCCAGCGCAAGGGCGCCACGCTGCGCTGGTTCGGGCTCACCGACGACGGCCAGCTCGACCTGTCGAACATCGACGAGCTGATCAACGAGCGCACCAAGGTCGTCTCGCTGACCTGGGTCTCCAACATGCTCGGCACCGTCAACCCGGTCGCCGAGATCGTCCGCCGCGCGCACGAGGTCGGCGCCGTGGTCCTCGTCGACGCCGCGCAGGCCGTGCCACAGATGCCCGTCGACGTGCAGGCGGTCGGCGTGGACTTCCTGGTCTTCACCGGCCACAAGGTGACCGGCCCGACCGGCATCGGCGTGCTGTGGGGTCGTCGCTCCGTGCTGGAGCAGCTGCCGCCGTTCCTCGGCGGCGGCGAGATGATCGCGACCGTGGCGATGGAGCGGTCGACGTACGCCGACATCCCGCACAAGTTCGAGGCCGGCACGCCGCCGATCGTCGAGGCCGTCGGTCTCGGCGCCGCGATCGACTACCTCGCCGCGGTGGGGATGGACAACGTCCGCGCCCACGAGGAGGCGATCACCGGCTACGCCCTCGAGGGCCTCGCGTCCGTGAAGGGGCTGACCGTGCTCGGCCCGCAGGACGCGGCGCTGCGCGGCGGTGCGATCTCCTTCGAGATCGACGGCATCCACCCGCACGACGTGAGCCAGGTGCTCGACAGCCGCGGGATCGCCGTCCGCGCCGGGCACCACTGCGCGAAGCCGGCGCACAAGAGGTACGGCGTGCAGAGCTCGACCCGCATGTCGTCGTACCTGTACACGACACCGGCCGAAATAGACGCGCTCGTCGAGGGGTTGGAGTACACCAAGAAGTACTTCAAGGTGGACTGAGGCAGATGGATCTCGACGCTCTCTACCAGGAGATCATCCTGGACCACTACAAGAACCCGCACCACAAGGGGCTCCGCGAGCCCTACGAGGCCGAGGTGCACCACGTGAACCCGACCTGCGGTGACGAGGTCACCATGCGCGTGCACCTCTCCGGCACCGGCGAGGACGTCGGTGGTCGAGGACGTGTCCTACGACGCGGAGGGCTGCTCGATCAGCCAGGCCGCGACGTCGGTGATGGCCGACCTCGTGATCGGCAAGCCGCTGCCCGAGGCGCTCGCCGTGCACGAGAGCTTCCTGACCCTGATGCAGGGCCGCGGTGGCGTCGAGCCCGACGAGGAGGTGCTGGAGGACGGCATCGCCTTCGCCGGCGTCGCCAAGTTCCCCGCCCGCATCAAGTGCGCCCTGCTGTCCTGGATGGCCTGGAAGGACGCCACGTCCCAGATCGTCGCGGGCTCGCTGGTCGAGCCTGTCGAAACCAAGGAGACCCGATGACCGAACACACCACCGGGCAGCGCCCGACCACAGCGACCTGCCCGAGGTCGACACCTCCGGCACGACGATGACGGTGACCAAGGACGACGTCACCGAGGCGATGAAGGACGTCGTCGACCCCGAGCTCGGCATCAACGTCGTCGACCTCGGCCTCGTCTACGACGTGCACCTCGACGAGGGCACCAACGTGGTGCTCGACATGACGCTGACGTCCGCGGCCTGCCCGCTGACCGACGTGATCCAGGACCAGACCAACCAGGCGCTCGAGGGTCTCGTCAACGACGTGACGATCAACTGGGTCTGGATGCCGCCGTGGGGCCCGGACAAGATCACCGACGACGGCCGCGAGATGCTGCGCGCGCTCGGCTTCAACGTCTGAGGCTCGACGCTAGGTTGTCGGCGTGACCAACGCGCGGACCGTGCTCGTCCCGGCCGGTCGCGTCGTCCGCTGGTTCGACAACTTCGGCACCCGGCACGGCACCGCCTCGATGACGGTGACGGCCGGGTGTCTGCACGCCACGGCGGCTGACGGCTCGACGGCCGTGGCCTCGCTGCCCTTCGGTGCGTCGTACGACGGGCCGCCGGACGCCGCAGCCTTCGCGGCCGCCGTCGACGCGCCGGCCCGCTGGGGCGTCCTGCTGGTCCGCAAGGGCGGCTTCGCCGTCGCGACCGTCTCCGGCCTGGCCGTGCAGGACTCCAAGGTCGGGCAGCGGCACGTCCAGGGGCGCACGAAGGCCGGCGGCCAGAGCCAGCAGCGGTTCGCCCGGCGACGGGACAACCAGGCGCGACAGGCCTACGAGGCGGCCGCCGGGCACGCGCACCGCATCCTCGCGCGGACGACTCGCCGCACTGGTGTGCGGGGGAGACCGCTCCGCCGTCGAGGCCGTGCTCTCCGACGCCCGGCTGGTGCACCTGGTCGACGTACGCGTGGATCCCTGGCTGGCCGTGCCCGACCCGCGGAGGGCGGTCCTGGACCAGGCGGTCCTCGACGGCTCGTCGGTGGCCATCGAGGTCACCGACCCGCAGCCCTAGCGCCAGCCGAGCCCCGGCGCCACGTGGCGCAGCACGCTGTCGAGGAGGTGCGCGTTGTAGTCGACGCCGAGCTGGTTCGGCACCGTGAGGAGCAGGGTGTCCGCTGCGGCGATCGCCTCGTCCTCGGCGAGGTCCTCGACCAGCCGGTCCGGCTCTCCGGCGTACGTCTTGCCGAACCGGGCGGTGCCGCCCTCCAGCTGACCGACCTGGTCCTCGCTGCGGGACTCGCGACCGAAGTACGCGCGGTCCAGGTCGTTGACGACCGGGAAGATGCTGCGGCTCACCGAGACCCGCGGCTCCCGTTCGTGGCCGGCGGCCTTCCACGTGTCCCGGAACCGCTCGATCTGCTCGGCCTGGAGCTGGTGGAACGGCACCCCGGTGTCCTCGGTGAGCAGGGTCGAGCTCATCAGGTTCATGCCCTGCTCCGCGGTCCACTCGGCCGTCTTGCGCGTCCCGGCGCCCCACCAGATCCGGTCGCGCAGACCCGGCGAGTGCGGCTCGATCCGCAGCAGGCCGGGCGGGTTGGGGAACATCGGCCGCGGGTTGGGCTGCGCGAACCCCTCGCCCCTGATCACGTCCAGGAACACCTTGGTGTGGTCGCGGGCCATGTCGGCGTGGTCGGAGCCCTCGGAGGGCTGGTAGCCGAAGTAGCGGAAACCATCGATCACCTGCTCGGGCGAGCCGCGGCTGATGCCGAGCTGGAGGCGGCCCCCGGAGATCAGGTCCGCCGCACCTGCGTCCTCGGCCATGTAGAGCGGGTTCTCGTAGCGCATGTCGATCACGCCGGTCCCGATCTCGATCGTGCTGGTCCTCGCCCCGATGGCCGCGAGCAGCGGGAAGGGGGAGGACAGCTGGTTGGCGAAGTGATGAACCCGGAAGTAGGCGCCGTCTGCCCCGACCTCCTCGGCCGCGACCGCGAGGTCGATGGACTGCAGCAGCGCGTCCGAGGCGGACGCGAGTCTGCGACTGCGGCGACGGCGTCCAGTGCCCGAACGAGAGGAAACCGATCTTCTTCATGCCAGCTCCACCACGACGAGGGGAAGGGCTGCCAACGTATCCCAGCAGGGTCGAGGATTGACGTCGCGCAGGCGGGGTACCTGACCGACGTGGCTGAAATCGCAGCAGCCGTGCGGCCTGCCGCCCTGTCCCCGACCCGCCGTGGTGACCCTTCGGCTCCTGGTGGACGGATGCGAGTCGGCGTTGCCGACGTGCCACCTCCACGCTGCGTGGTTGCGTGAGTACGCCGAGGAGGACGAGGCCGTCCGGCTCGTGGACAAGGTGTCCGAGGACCCCGCGTCCGCCTAGTCGTCGAGGCCTCGGGCGGCGAGTGCCTCGCCCAGGGCGTCGGCGTGCCGCAGCGACCTGACGATGAGAGGGACGGCGAACGCACGCGGGCTCGCGGTCAGACCACGGGCCCGCTGCGCGTCACGGACCCCCTCGGCCAGGCCGATCACGACGGGCACGCACCGGACGCCGAGGGCGATCACCAGGCCGATCCGTTCGGGGTCGATGCGCAGCACCCGCAACGGCCGGCACGCCGCGACCACGGCGTCGACCAGGTCCGTCGTACGCGTGGTCAGGGTGACCAGGGCCGCGAGCAGCACCAGCACGGCCAGCACGCCGACCACGACGACGGCGCGCTCCCACCCGTTCACGACGAGGTGGAACCCGGCGGTGACCACGCCGATCCACAGCAGCGGCCGGACCTGACCCACGACCACGCGCAGCGACAGGCCTGCGACGGCGTACGCCGCCAGCACGAGGGCGAGCGCCACCGGCACCTGCCAGGCGTGGTCGAGGAACACCGACGCGATGCCCGCCGCGACCATGACCGCGAGCTTCAGGCCGGCCGGTGCGCGGTGCAGGGGAGAGGTTCCGGGGACGTAGAGACCGAGCTGGCTCATGCCATCAGCCGCCGGTACGACGAGACGGCGGACCCGGGTGCGTCGTCGCACACCAGCCGGCCCTCGTCGAAGACCAGCACCCGGTCGAAGCCGTCGAGGAGGTCGAGGTGGTGCGTCACCAGCAGCACCTGCTGCGGCAGCTCGGCCACCACGCGGCCGATCATCTGGGCGTTGCGGAGGTCCAGCAGGGTCGTCGGCTCGTCCATCACGAGCACGGCCGGCTCGGTGACCAGCACGGACGCGAGCGCGAGGAGCTGCTTCTGCCCACCGGACAGCAGGTGCGCCGGGTGGTCGGCGTGGCCGTCCAGACCGTACGCCTTCAGCGCGGTCTCGACGCGGGCCCTGACCTCGTCCTTGGGGAGCCCGCGGCGGCGCAGGCCGAACGCGACGTCCTCGGCCACCGTGGGCATCACGATCTGGGCGTCCGGGTCGGTGAAGCAGAACCCCACCCGGCGCCGCACCTCGCGCCCCTCACGACGGGTGTCGAGGCCGTCGACCGTCACCCGGCCGGTGGTGGGCAGCACGAGCCCGTTCAGCATCCGTGCGAACGTCGACTTGCCCGAGCCGTTCGCCCCGATGATCCCCACCCGCTGCTCGTCGAGGCGCACGTCGACGTCGACGAGCACCGTGCGCGCGCCGGTGTGGTCGCCGTACCGGTGGGTGACGCCCACCGCCTCGATCACGGGCACCGCTCGACCACCATCGCAACGCCCTGGCCGCCGCCGACCGCGATCGCGGCCAGCCCGTAGCGACCCCGCTCGGCGCGGACCAGCTGCGAGAAGAGGCGTACGACGAGGACGGCCCCCGACGCACCCCACGGATGGCCGAGCGCCAGGGCGCCTCCCTCGACGCACACCCGGGACGGGTCCAGGTCGAGGGCGTCGCAGCAGGCCAGCACCTGGCCGGCGAAGGCCTCGTTGAGCTCGATGACGTCGAGCTCGGCGAACCGCAGGCCGGCCCGGGACATCGCCGCGGCGGCGGCCGGGACCAGCCCGAGGCCCGGGAGGTTCGGGTCGACACCGGCCGTCGCGGTGGCCAGCACCCGCAGGCCGGGCAGGCCCAGTCGGCGGTGCGTGTCGGCGTCCACGACGGCGACGGCCGCGGCGCCGTCGTTGATGCCGCACGAGCTGCCCGCGGTGACCGTGCCGCCCTCGGAGGCCGGGCGGAACGCTGGACGCAACCGTGCGAGCCGCTCGACGGTGAGCCCCTCGCGAGGACGCTCGTCGCGCCGGACCTCGCCCACCGGGACCAGCTCGGCGTCGAACCCGCCCGCGTCGCGGGTGGCCGCGGCAAGGGCGTGCGACCGGGCAGCGTAGGCGTCCTGCCGGGCCCGCGAGACGCCGGACTTCTCCGCGAGCACGTCGGCGGCGTAGCCCATCTCCGGGTCGCCGAGCGCCTCGGGCGCGAACCGTGCGCGCTGTCCCGCCGTCGGGGAGGTGGACGCCGACTCGACCCCGCCGGCCAGCACCAGGCCACCGGTGGAGCCGACGAGCGCGCACGCCACGTCGATGGCCGCGAGCCCCGAGCCGCACTGCCGGTCGACCGTCAGGGCGGGGACACCCACCCCGAGGCCCGCCGTGAGGGACGCGACCCGGGCGACGTCCCCGCCGGGGCCGGTGCAGTTGCCGAGCACCACGTCGCGGACCGGCTCGTCGACCGAGGCGGCCAGGGCGGCGAGAACGGGAGCAGCCAGGTCCGCGGCCTCCACGGACGCGAGAGACCCGCCCGCGGTGCCGATCGGGGTGCGCAGGGCTGCCACCACGACCGGGAGGTCGTCGGTGTCAGCGGAGCGGGTCACGGAGGGAACGCTAGAGCAACCGCATGGCGCGGCCACCGGCGCCGGACACCTGTGAGACCAGCGCCGCCCGGTCCACCTTGCCGGCCGGGGTCAGGGGAAGCTCCGGCACGTGGAACCACAGCCGGGGTCGGTGCGCGCCGTGCAGGGTCGACCTGGCCGCCTCGACCAGCGGGCGGTGGTCCTCCCGCGAGGTGAGCACGACCGCGAGCACGGCTCCGAGGTCGTCGTGGGGGAGGCCCAGGACGATGACGTCGCCCCGCGCGTGCGGGAGCAGGACGGCCTCGACGTCGGCGACCGAGACCGTCGCACCCCCGGTGGTCACGGCGTCGTCACGGCCGCGCACGACCAGCCGGCCGTCCCGCATCGAGCCGCGGTCCCCGACCGTCGCGAAGCCCTCGCCGTCCCGCCGCAGCGGGCCGGGCGGTCCGTCGTACCCGGTGCACAGGTAGGGCGACCGCACCCACACCTCGCCCTCGCGGACGGAGACCTCGACGCCGGGGAAAGGTCGGAGGTCGTCGGCGTGCGCGCCCCACGCCACGAACGACAGCTCGGCCGCGCCGTAGTAGTGGTGCACCGTCGCACCCGCCGCGACAGCCCGGTCGTGCAGCCCGGGGGAGAGCCGGTCGCCGGCGACGACGACGGTGACGCCGGCCAGCGCCGGGAGGTGACGACGCAGGGTGTGCGGGGTCAGGAAGGCGTGGGTCGCGGCCGTGGGTCCGTCGACGAGCGGAGACCCGAGGAACGCCGCGTGCACCGCCGCGAACAGGTTCATCGTCGCCTCGAACGGGCCCGGCACCCAGACCCGGGAGTCCGGCGTCAGCCCCGTGAGGAAGGCGACGGCGCCGAAGGAGGACACCCACGAGTCCGTCGTCCGCACGACCGAGCGCGCGGCGCCCGACGTCCCGGAGGTGCCGAGCGAGACGGGCTCGCCGGCGGCGTGCGCCGCGAGGAAGGCCGCGACCGGGTCCTCAGACAGTCGTCGGCTCCGCGTCGCGGCTGCGGGAGCGGCCGAGCAGACCCGGGTACGCCGCGTGGACGCCCCGGGCGATGAGGGCGCAGAGCACGGCCTTGACCAGGTCGCCCGGGATGAAGATCCACGTGGACACCGTCGCGGCCTGGACGGAGATCCCGGCCACCAGAGCGATCCCGACGATGCCGGCGGCGTACAGCACCACGATCCCGCCGAGGACGTTCGCGACCACCCCCCAGACCAGCCGGTACGGCGCGCCGCCCCGCTCGGTCAGCCAGCCCACGACGAACGCCGCGACCGGCCAGCAGAGCAGGAACCCGACCGACGGGGTGGCGAAGACGCCGAGCCCGCCGCGCGCACCCGCGAGCAGGGGGAGGCCGACGGCGACGAGCACCAGGAACAGGGCCACCGAGAGGAAGCCGCGTCGCGCACCCAGCACCGCGCCCGCGAGCATCACGCCGAGGGACTGGGCGGTGACCGGCACCGTGAAGCCCGGAGGGACGAACGCCGGCACCAGCCCGAGGGCGGCGACGACGCCGGCGAAGGTCGCGACCAGCGCCAGGTCACGGGAGGTCGAACGGGGAACGGCCACGGCCGGAGTCTAGGGGAGGAGTTCCGAGACCGAGCCGGTCGGTCCGGTCCGTGGCGGTCTCACAGGCTGGAGGCGGAGAACGTGTCGCAGGCCTCGAGCGTCCCCTTCTCCAGGCCCGTGCTGAACCAGCGCATCCGCGACTCGGCCGAGCCGTGCGTCCAGCTGTCGGGGTCGACCCGGCCGGAGGTCTTGCGCTGGATCCGGTCGTCGCCGACCGCGGCAGCGGCGTCGAGCGCCCGGCTGATGTCGTCCTGGGTCAGGTCGACGATGTAGGGCTCGCCGCCGGCGTCGTCGGCGCTGGTCGCGGCCTTGGTCCACATGCCCGCGTAGCAGTCGGCCTGGAGCTCCAGCCGCACGGCGTCGCTGTTGCGGCCCTGCTGGGTGCGGACCTTGCCCATCGTGCCGAGCAGGTCCTGGACGTGGTGGCCGTACTCGTGCGCGAGGACGTAGGCCTGCGAGAACGGCCCGCCCTTCGCGCCGAGCTGGCCCTCGAGCATGTCCTTGAAGAACGTGGTGTCGAGGTAGACGTGCTTGTCGACCGGGCAGTAGAACGGCCCGACGTCGGACGTGGCGTTGCCGCAGCCGCTCTGGATGCCGCCGCTGAAGATCGTCGTCCTCGCGTTCGTGTACCGCGGCCCGCCCTGCTGCGGCAGCGCGTCGGCCCAGTACGCCTGGATCGAGTTGACGTCCGCGACCAGCGCGCAGTCGGGGTCCTGGTTGGCGTCGGCACCGGTGCGGCACTGGTCGAGCGAGGTGCTGCCCGTGGCGCCGGAGTCCGAACCGGGCAGGGTTCGAGGCGCCCGTGCCCGTGCCTCCACCGAGCTGGCTCTGGACCAGGAGGATGATGATCAGGACCACCAGGCCGCCGACCCCACCGCCGACCTTGAGCCCGGAGCCGCCGCCGCCCATCGGGAAGCCACCTCCGGCCACCGCTGCTGCCGCGGCGGTTCTCCACCTGGCTCCGGTCGAGCCGGGCCTTGGGGTTGTAGCGCATACCACGTGCCTTCCGTTCGGTGGCGGCACTGTACCCGCGTAGACTGGACACATGAGGTGCGCCACCGACTGAGTCCGGACTGCCGCTCCACGTCCGTCTCCCGTCCCCAGCTCGACGAGGTCCGCACCCGATGATCACCGCCCACCATCTCGAGGTCCGCGCGGGCGCACGCCTGCTCATGGACGACGTCTCCTTCCGCGTCGCAGCGGGCGACAAGGTCGGCCTGGTCGGCCGCAACGGCGCCGGCAAGACGACGCTCACGAAGATCCTCGCGGGCGAGGCGCAGCCCGCATCCGGCTCGGTGACCCGCACCGGCAGCGTCGGCTACCTGCCCCAGGACCCGCGCACGGGTGACCCCGAGGTGCTCGCTCTCTCGCGGATCCTCGCGGCGCGCGGCCTCGACGAGGTCGTACGACGGCTCCGGGAGGCCGAGCACGAGATGGGCTCGGACGACCCGGACGTGCGCGACCGCGGGATGCGCCGCTACGAGAACGCCGACGCCGCGCTGCACGCCGGCGGCGGCTACTCCGCCGAGGCCGAGGCGCGGCAGATCGCGTCGAGCCTGAACATCGAGGACCGCATCCTCGACCAGCCGCTGCGCACCCTCTCCGGTGGCCAGCGGCGCCGGGTCGAGCTGGCCCGCATCCTGTTCTCCGGGCGCCGAGACGCTGCTGCTCGACGAGCCCACCAACCACCTCGACGCCGACTCCATCGTCTGGCTGCGGGACTTCCTCAAGTCCCACAAGGGCGGGCTGATCGTGATCAGCCACGACGTGGGGCTGCTGGAGGCGTGCGTCAACAAGGTGCTGCACCTCGACGCGAACCGTGCCGAGATCGACCTCTACAACATGGGCTGGTCGACGTACCTCGCCCAGCGGGAGACCGACGAGAAGCGCCGCAAGCGCGAGCGCATGAACGCCGAGAACAAGGCGAAGACGCTCACCGACCAGGCCAACAAGATGCGCGCCAAGGCCACCAAGGCCCAGGCAGCGCAGTCGATGCTCAAGCGCGCCGAGAAGATGATGGAGGGCGTCGAGGGCGAGCGTCGCGCCGACCGCGTCGCCAAGATCAAGTTCCCGGCGCCCGCGCCCTGCGGCAAGACCCCGCTCACCGCGGCCGAGCTCTCCAAGTCCTACGGCTCGCTCGAGGTGTTCACCGACGTCGACCTGGCGATCGACAAGGGCAGCCGGGTCGTCATCCTGGGCCTCAACGGCGCCGGCAAGACGACCCTGCTGCGGATCCTCGGCGGCGTCGACGCCCCCGACACCGGCGAGGTCAAGCCGGGCCACGGGCTCAAGCTCGGCTACTACGCCCAGGAGCACGAGACCCTCGACACCAGCCTGACCGTGCTGGAGAACATGCGGCACGCCGCGCCCCAGCTCACCGACACCGAGTCCCGCAGCGTGCTCGGGTCGTTCCTGTTCAGCGGCGACGACGCCACCAAGCCGGCGTCCGTGCTCTCCGGCGGTGAGAAGACCCGGCTCGCGCTGGCGATCCTCGTGGTGTCCAGCGCCAACGTGCTGCTGCTCGACGAGCCGACCAACAACCTGGACCCGGCCTCCCGCGAGGAGGTGCTGGGCGCGATCCGCACCTACCAGGGCGCGATCATCCTGGTCACGCACGACGAGGGCGCCGTCGCGGCCCTCGAGCCGGACCGGGTGCTGATCCTGCCCGACGGCGTCGAGGACCACTGGAACGCTGACTACGCGGACCTGATCGCGCTCGCCTAGAGTGCGCGCATGGAGAGCGCCGGATTCGACCCTGAGGTCCTCGAGCGCGGTGGGCTGACCTTCGAGGAGAACGGCCTGGTCGCCACGATCACGCTGAACCGCCCGGAGACCAAGAACTCCCAGACCCCCGCCACCTGGCACGCGCTGCGGATCATCGGGGCGTCCCTCGACCCCGGCGTGCGCGTCGTCGTCGTCCAGGGTGCCGGCGACTCGTTCTCCTCGGGCCTCGACCGGCGCATGCTGAGCCCCGAGGGGATCGAGGGGGAGACCTCGGTGCTCCAGATGCTCGACATGCCCGACCCGGAGATGGCGGAGAGCATCGCCACCTGGCAGGAGGGCTTCACCTGGCTGCGCCGTCCCGACATCATCTCCGTCGCCGCCGTACGCGGCCCGGCCGTCGGCGCCGGCTTCCAGCTCGCCCTGGCCTGCGACCTGCGGGTGATCGCCGAGGACGCGCGCTTCTCGATGCGCGAGCCGATCCTCGGCCTGGTCCCCGACCTGACGGGAACAAAACCCCTCGTCGACCTTGTTGGCTACTCGCGGGCCCTGGAGATCTGCGCCACCACCCGGTGGGTCACCGCCGACGAGGCGCGTGAGATCGGACTGGCCACCGCGGTCGTGCCCGGCGACGAGCTCGACGGGGCCGTGAGCGACCTGGCGGCCGCCCTGACCGCTCCGATCTACGGAGCGGTGACGGCGACCAAGGCCCTGCTGCAGAGCGCGTCCCGGTTCGACCTCGAGGAGCAACGCCTCGCCGAGCGGGAGGCGCAGGTACGCCGCTTCCGCGAGCTCGCGGCGCTGATGGGCGAATGACCCGACCGCACCTGCGGAGGGAGAGGGAGGTGGGCAGATGTCGATGGGATCTGGCATGGGACCGGTGTGGCGGCACATGCGCACCGACCGGAGCATCACCGACCAGAAGCTCGGGCAGCGACACCGTCAGGCGGGTGTTCGGCTTCGCGCGCCCGCACCGCAGCACCGATCGGCCTGTTCCTGGTCCTCACGGTCCTCGACGCGGCCCTCGTGGTCGTCACCCCGCTGCTGGTCAAGAGGCTCGTCGACGACGGGATCCTGCAGGAGGACAACGCGCTGGTCGTGACCCTCGCGCTGGCCATCGCCGGTGTGGCGGTCATCGACGCGGGGTTCGCCCTGGCCATGGGCTGGCTGTCCTCCCGGATCGGTGAGGGGCTGATCTACGACCTCCGCACCTCGGTGTTCGCCCACGTGCAGCGCATGTCGCTCGCGTTCTTCACGCGGACCCAGACCGGTGCGCTCGTGTCCCGGCTCAACAACGACGTGATCGGCGCGCAGCGCGCGTTCACGTCGACCCTGTCGAGCACCGTCTCCAACATGATCAGCGTGGTCGTGGTCGGCGTCACGATGCTGTACCTCTCCTGGCAGGTCACGCTGCTCTGCCTGGCGACGTTCCCGATCCTGCTGGTGGCCTCCCGGTGGGTCGGCAACCGGCTCGCCGGCCTCACCCGCGACCAGATGCAGGGCAACGCCGACCTCGGCAACTCGATGACCGAGCGGTTCAACGTCGGCGGGGCGATGCTGCTCAAGCTGTTCGGCCGTCGCGACGAGGAGGACCGCGAGTTCGCCGCCAAGGCCGGGCTGGTCCGTGACCTCGGCGTCCGCATCGCCGTCATCACGCGGGTCTTCGGCGCGGCGCTGATGCTGATCCCCGCGCTCGCCACCGCACTGGTCTACGGCGTCGGCGGCATCCTGGTCATCGACGGGTCGCTGACCGTCGGCACGCTGCTCGCGCTCGCGACGCTGCTGCTCCGGCTCCTCGGCCCGCTGCAGGGCCTCTCCAACGTGCGGATCGACGTGATGACCGCGCTGGTCAGCTTCGAGCGCGTCTTCGAGGTGCTCGACCTGCCCTCGATGATCAGCGAGCACCCGGACGCGGTCGAGCTGTCCCCGCGGGCCGCCCGGGTCGAGTTCGACCACGTCGCCTTCCGCTACCCGCGTGCGGAGGAGGTCTCGCTGGCGAGCCTCGAGAACATCGCCCGCACCGAGTCGCGCGACACCGGCCTGGTCCTCAAGGACGTCACGTTCACCGCCGAGCCCGGGCAGATGGTCGCGCTGGTCGGCCCGTCCGGCGCGGGCAAGACGACCATCACGCACCTGGTCGCGCGGTTGTACGACGTCACCGCCGGCGCCGTACGCGTGGACGGGCACGACGTGCGCCAGGTGACCCTCCAGTCGCTGGAGGACGCCGTCGGCTACGTCACGCAGGACGCGCACATGTTCCACGACACGATCCGCGCCAACCTCCACTACGCCCGTCCGGGCTGCAGCGACGAGGAGATCTGGACGTCCCTCGACGCCGCCCAGATCGGCACGCTCGTGCGCGCGCTGCCCGACGGGCTGGACACCGTCGTCGGGGACCGGGGCTACCGGTTGTCCGGCGGGGAGCGTCAGCGGCTCGCGATCGCCCGACTGCTGCTCAAGGCGCCGTCCATCGTCGTCCTCGACGAGGCCACCGCCCACCTGGACTCGGAGTCCGAGGTCGCCGTCCAGCGCGCCCTCGACCGGGCGCTGGAGGGTCGCACGTCGCTGGTCATCGCGCACCGGCTCTCCACGGTCCGCAACGCCGACCTGATCCTCGTCGTCGACGACGGCCGGGTCGTCCAGTCCGGGACGCACGCCGGCCTGCTCGCGGAGGGCGGCCTCTACGCCGATCTGTACGAGACGCAGTTCGCCGTCCGCTCCGCCTGAGGGGTCCTCGCTAGTCTGGCCGGCATGGACCTCGGACTGCAGGGACAGGTGTACGTCGTGACGGGCGGATCGGGCGGCCTCGGTCGCGCCACCGCCGAGGCGCTGGTCGCCGACGGTGCCAAGGTGGTGATCTCCGGCCGGCACGCCGACACCGTCGACAAGGCCGTCGACGAGCTCGGGTCCGGCGACGCGACCGGTGTGGTGGCCGACAACGCCGACCCCGGCACGCCGCGCGCCCTCGTCGACGCGGCCCGGTCGACGTACGGACGTCTCGACGGGGCGCTGATCTCCGTCGGCGGACCCGCTGCCGGCGGGCTGATGGACGTCCCCGACGAGGACTGGTCCGCCGCCCTCGAGTCGGTGTTCCTCGGCGGTGCTCCGGCTCGGCCGTGAGATCGGTCGTGAGCTCGGCGAGGGCGGCTCGATCGCCTACGTGCTCTCGTCCTCGGTGAAGTCGCCCATCGCCGGGCTGGCCATCTCCAACGGGCTGCGGCCCGGGCTCGCGATGATCGCGAAGAACCTGGCCGACGAGCTCGGTCCGCGCGGCATCCGGGTCAACGGGCTGCTGCCGGGGCGGGTCGGGACCGACCGGGTGCGCTGGCTGGACGAGCAGAGCGGCGACGCGGCGGCCGCGAAGGAGAAGGCGTCGCAGGGCATCCCGCTGCGCCGCGACGGCGAGCCCGAGGAGTTCGGGCGGGTGGCCGCGTTCCTGCTGTCACCGGCTGCGAGCTTCGTCACCGGCGTGATGCTGCCGGTCGACGGGGGCCTGCTCCGCTCGCTCTGAGGCGGGCTCCGCCGGGGCGCGGAGCTTCTTGCGCTCGTCGTAGGCGAGGTAGAAGAAGCCGAACACCGCGAGCACGCCGAAGAACCACCACTGCAGCCCGTAGAAGAAGTGCGGCCCGTTGCCGAGGTCCGGCAGCTCCGCGTGCACCAGCGGCGTCGCGGGGGCGGGCGACTCCTTCTCGACGTCCACGAAGCCGCCGTACACGGGCAGGTCGACCGCCTTGCCGATCTCCACGCTGGAGATCGCCCGCGTGGAGCGGTCGCTGACCGTCACGGCGTCGCCGGACGCGTCGGCTCGCACCCAGCCGACGACGGTGACCGTCCCCGACGGCGGGTCGGGCGGCTCGACCGTGTCCCGGCCGGAGTTCGCGGTCGCCATCCAGCCGCGGTCCACCAGCAGCACGGGACCGGCCTCGGTGCGCAGCGGCGTGACCACGTCGACGCCCGAGGCGCCGTCGCGGGTCTGGTAGCGGACCACGACCGACGAGTCGGGGAGGTAGGTACCGGTGGCCGTGACCCGGCGCCACTCGTCGCGCTCCGCGGACGGCCGGCCCTGCCGGAGCACGTCGTCGACCGGAGCGGGCTCCGCCCGGAGGTTGGCGCGGGTCTGGGTGTTCGTGGACTCACGGTCCGACAGCCGGGAGAACTGCCACTGGCCGAGCAGGTAGCAGCCGTAGGCCAGCACGACGACCACGACGGCGAAGATCGCCCACCGCCTGCTGAACATGAACCTCACGGCTCCGACAGTAGTCCGGGCACCCCCTGTGACCTGCGGCACGTACGGTGGGGACGATGCACCCATCGGCCTCGTAGGATGACACCCATGACGACTGGAGGACTGGCCGACGGCTTCGGCCGGGTCGCGACCGACCTGCGGGTGTCGCTGACCGACCGTTGCAACCTGCGCTGCTCCTACTGCATGCCGGCCGAGGGGCTGGACTGGCTCCCGGGTGAGGAGGTGCTCACCGACGACGAGGTCGTCCGGCTGATCACCATCGCGGTCGAGCGGCTCGGCGTCACCGAGGTCCGCTTCACCGGCGGCGAGCCGCTGCTCCGTCGCGGGCTGCCCGACATCGTTCGTCGTACGACGGCGCTGTCCCCCCGGCCCGAGACATCGATCACCACCAACGCGCTCGGCCTGACCCGCACCGCGCACGCGCTCGCCGCAGCCGGTCTCGACCGGGTCAACGTCAGCCTCGACACCGCGCGCCCCGAGGACTTCGCCACCATCACCCGTCGCGACCGGTTCCACGACGTCGTCGCCGGCCTGGAGGCCGCCAGGGAGGCGGGTCTCGGCCCGGTCAAGGTCAACGCGGTCCTGCTGCGTGGCATCAACGACGACCAGGCCCCCGAGCTGCTGCAGTGGTGCATGGACCGCGGCTACGAGCTGCGGTTCATCGAGCAGATGCCGCTGGACGCGCAGCACCGCTGGACCCGCGAGTCGATGGTGACCGCCGCGGAGATCTTCGAGTCGCTGGGCCAGGTGTTCACGCTCGAGCCCGCCGAGGAGCCGCGGGGGAGCGCCCCCGCCGAGCTGTTCGCCGTCGACGGCGGCCCCCACACCGTCGGCGTGATCGCCTCGGTGACCCGGCCCTTCTGCGGCGACTGCGACCGGGTCCGGCTGACCGCCGACGGCCAGGTGCGCAACTGCCTGTTCGCCCGTGAGGAGAGCGACCTGCGGGGTGCTCTGCGGGGCGGGGCGGACGACGCGGAGATCGCCAGGCGCTGGCAGGCCGCGATGCTCACCAAGCGTCCCGGCCACGGCATCGACGACGTGTCGTTCCTGCAGCCCAGCCGGCCGATGTCCGCCATCGGGGGCTGAGCGGCCCGGCGGCCACCCGGCGTGCCGGTCGCCGCCCCGGCGACGAACGGGACAGAATGGTCACATGCGACTCTTTGCCGCCATCGTGCCGCCCCGCGCGGTCCTCGACGAGGTCCGGACCCTCGTGGAGGGGGTCCGGCCCCCCAGCACCGAGCAGCCCAAGCGCGGCCTGCGCGCACGGCTCGGGGGGCGTGGCGCCGAGCCCGCGGTCGTCGCGGCGGGCGAGCTCCGGGCTGCCTGACGTCGCCTCGATGTACCTCCCGCTCACCAGCTTCGGCAACGTGACCCTCGGCGACAGCGTGTCGCTCGCGAGGGCGCTGCGGGAGGAGGCGCTGACCTGGGAGCGGCCGACCGTGCACCTCGCGGGCGGCACCGCACTGGAGTTCCCGGGCGACGAGTCCGTCTGGGCGAAGCTCGCCGGGGACCTCGACGGGTTGAACGTCATCGGCCGCGGCGTGCCGCAGGTCGTCCAGAGGCTCGGCTTCTTCGTCGACCGCCGCGCGTTCCGCGCCTGGCTCCCGGTCGGCACCATCACCGACACGACGTCGGCGCCGCACCTCCAGCGCGTGGTGGACGCACTCGACACCTTCCGCGGCCAGAGCTGGACGATCGAGTCGATCTCGCTGATGAAGCGGCTGCCGGAGGAGGGCAAGGACTCCTTCGAGGAGATGGAGCGGATGCCGCTCGCCCACGGCTGAGCCGGCGCGCGGCGCCGGTCAGGCGGTAGGCGCCGCGGTGCTGGGCACCGGCACCGTCGGCAGGGCGCGGTTCTCGGCGAGCACCTTGACCAGCTGGTCGAGCGGCATGGGGCGGTGCATCAGGTAGCCCTGGGCGAACGGCGCGTGCACGTGGTCGCGCAGGTGGTCGAGCTGGCTGGCCCGCTCGATGCCCTCCACGATCACGTCGAGCCCGAGCGCCTGCCCCATCATCGTGATCGAGCACAGCAGCGCGCACGACCGCTCGTCGCGGTCGATGCCCTCGGAGAACGACAGGTCGGTCTTGATGATCTGCACCGGCATGTCCTGCAGGTAGCCGATCGAGGAGAACCCGACCCCGAAGTCGTCGATCGCGAACGGGACGCCGCGGTCGGCCAGCGTGGTCAGCGCCGTCATCGAGGCCGGGTCGTTGCCGATGCCGTCGCGCTCGGTGATCTCGAGGACCAGCCGGGCTCCGCCCATCCTGGCCCGGGCCCGCTCGACCTTGGACACGAAGTCCTGCTCGCGGAGCTGCTTGGCCGAGATGTTCACGCTGACGCTGAAGTCGCCGTCGGTGGCCTGCATCATCACGGCCGCGTCGCGTGCCGCCTGGTTCATCACGACGTCGCCGAGCGCCACCACCAGCCCGGTCTCCTCCGCCACCCGGATGAAGACGTCCGGTGGCACGTCGACCCCGTTGGACTTCCATCGAGCCAGCGCCTCGACCCCGGTGATGTAGCCGGTGGCGGCGCGGACGACGGGCTGGTAGACGAGCGTGAGGTCCCCGGCGGCGACCGATGCGCGCAGGGACTCGACGAGCTCGAGACGCTGGAGCCGGGAGCGGCCGATGGCGCGTTCGTACTCGACCCACTGGTTCTTCCCGCGCGACTTCGCCTCGTACATCGCCAGGTCGGCGTTGCGCAGCATGCTCTCGGCGGTCTCGCTGCTGTCCCCGAACGCCACCCCGATGCTCGCCGAGAGGGCCAGCTGGTGGCCGGCGACGTGGGCGCCGCGGGAGAGGGCCGCGAGGATCCGGTCGCAGGCCGAGCTGACCTCGGGCGGGCGCACGTCCTCGAGCAGGATCGCGAACTCGTCCCCGCCGAGCCGGGCGACGGTGTCGCTCTGCCGGACGCACGTGGTCAGCCGGCCCGCGACGTCGACGAGCACGGCGTCGCCGGCGGCGTGGCCGAAGCGGTCGTTGACGGGCTTGAAGCCGTCGAGGTCCACGAACAGCAGGGCGATGCGGGTGCCGCGCCGGCGTGACATCTGGAGCGCGTGCTCGACCCGGTCGAGGAGCAGGCCGCGGTTGGGCAGGTTGGTGAGCAGGTCGTGGCGGGCCAGGTGGGTCATGTCCTCGGTCAGCCGCAGCCGGGCGAACGCGTCGGACGAGACCGCCACCATCGCCTCGAGGGCCTGCTGGTCCGCGGTGGTCGTCGAGCGGGCCCGGTGCTGGCCCGGAGCGACGATCCACCGGTCGCGCTGGCCGTCACGGAGCTGGGCACCCACCTCGTGGAGCCCCGGCGGGGTGGCACGCACCTCCACCTGCTTGATCCGGAGCAGCCGGCGGGCGTCGTCGGTCAGCGCGTCGACGACCTGGTGGGTGTCCGAGAGGGTCTGGGCGCGCACGGCCGCGTCGAAGAGCACGCTGAGCCGGCGGGCGTTCTCGCTGCCCCGGACGACGGCCCGGGTGGCGACGAGCAGGGTGGCCAACGGCACGGCGAGCAGCAGCAGGGTCCACCACTCGAGGCTGCGCGCGACCACGGCGCCGAGGTAGCCGAGCGAGTCGAACGGGACGAAGCACGCGACGGCGATGAGCGTGCCGCGCTGCGCGAGGTGGCCCCGGAGCGGGGTCGCGGACTCGATGGAGACGGACACCGCGGAGAGCAGGAAGTCGCAGGCGAAGTAGCACGTCGCCGCGATGGCGACGGCGAGCAGCTCGCGCGGCGTCCCCCGCCCGTCGGCGCCGCTGATCAGCGCGATGACCCCGGCGGACACGCCTCCGCCCACGATCCCGACGCCGACGTTGAACACCTTGACCATCGGGCGCTTGTCGGTCATGACCTGGGTCGCGATGACGCCGAGCGACCAGATCAGCAGGGCGTCGTCCGGTTCGAGCGTGCACAGCAGGAACATCAGGATGGTCGAGTCGAAGCCGACCTCGATGCCGCCCTCGCCGCCGTCGAGGATCATCGGGAACTTCGCGATGACCACGATCAGCGGGATGCTCAGCAGCTCGACCCCGGACATGTCGGTCCCGCCCCGGAGGACGCTGGACGACGCCCAGGCCACCAGCAGGACCCCGCACGTGAAGACCCCCAGGTCGAACCAGCGGCTGCGCGCGGCGGACTGCGCAGCTGTCGGTGGTGCCATGAGTCCTCCGGTTCCTGGCGGGCGACCACCAGTATCAGACACACAGGGCGCACGTTTGGGGGTTTTGCCCTACCTGGGGTCCTCGGCGGACTCGGTGGCCGGCAGAGCGCTCGACGTCGCGGAGGAAGCCGCGGGCGCCCAGGAAGTCACCCAGGGTGGTGCGGTGCTCGTCGCACGCGAGCCAGGACTTGCGGCGGTCCGGGGTGTGCAGCTTGGGGTTGTTCCAGAGCAGCGACCAGGTGGCGGGTGACGAGCAGCCCTTGGCGGAGCAGGTGAGCGTCATGGCTCCACGGTAGGGCCGGTAGCCGATGGCCGGAGAAGTGAAGCGGCGCCGGACGACCACGGGGGAAGTCGTCCGGCGCCACGAGCGAGCGAGTTCAGACGGGGGAGGCTGAACTCGCTACGCCGCGATTCTTGCACGCGGCCAGAACCAAATCCAACACGGTGTCAGATACGCGCCGCGTGGCGTTTCAGGTGTCTGGACCACCCTCGATCGCGCGTCCGGTCGGGGTCCGTGGTCGAAGTAGCTCCGGACCGCCCGGGTCCGGGTGAGGTGCGCGCGTTGGCGAGCACCACGGCGACGTACGGCAGCAGGAAGGAGGCGGCGATGAAGAACCACATGAACCAGTGCCCGATGCTGACGATCGCCAGCACGAAGCAGAGCCGTCCGGATGCCCATCGAGATGAGGTAGCGACGCTGCCGGTGCGCGATGTCCGCGTTGTGGCTGCGGGTTGCGGTGGTGATCCGGACGGGCTCCGGCTCTCTGCGGGCCATGCTGCCACCGTACGTCGCCCGGGGTCCCCGTCACAGGCCTGCCTGCGCCGGTTGGCCCTACGATCGGGCCAGCCGCTCCGAGCGGTGCTGTCCCGACCCCAGGAGGACCCATGTCCAACCGCGTCTACCGCGTCACCGAGATCGTCGGCACGTCCCCCGACGGCATCGACCAGGCGATCCGCAACGGCATCGAGCGGGCGTCGAAGACGCTGCGTCATCTGGACTGGTTCGAGGTCACCCAGGTGCGCGGCCAGGTCAAGGACGAGACGGTCGAGCACTTCCAGGTCGGCCTCAAGCTCGGCTTCCGCCTCGAGGACGACTGACCGGCGGCGTTCCGCCATACCCGCCGAGGTAGCCGATAGCGTCGGATCCGCAAGGAGGACGCATGAGCAGATCGGTACTCGTGACCGGAGGCAACCGGGGCATCGGCCGCACGATCGCGGAGGCGTTCGTCGCCAACGGTGACCAGGTGGCCATCACCTACCGCAGCGGCGAGCCGCCCGAGGGGGTGCTCGGCGTGAAGTGCGACGTCACCGACCCGGACTCGGTCGACGCGGCGTTCGCCGAGGTCGAGGCGGCCCACGGGCCCGTCGAGGTCCTCGTCGCGAACGCCGGCATCACCGCGGACACCCTGGTGCTGCGGATGAGCGAGGACGACTGGTCGCGGGTCATCGAGACCAACCTGACCGGGTCGTTCCGGGTCGCCAAGCGGGCCGCCAAGGGCATGCTCCGGCTGCGCCGGGGTCGGCTGATCTTCATCTCCTCGGTCGTCGGGCTGCTCGGGTCGGCGGGGCAGGTGAACTACGCCGCCAGCAAGGCCGGCCTCGTCGGCATGGCCCGCTCGCTCGCCCGCGAGCTCGGCAGCCGCTCCATCACCGCCAACGTGGTGGCGCCCGGGTTCGTCGAGACCGAGATGACCGACGTGCTGCCCGAGGAGACCAAGGCGAAGTACAAGGAGCAGATCCCGCTCGGCCGCTACGCCACGACCGAGGAGGTCGCCTCGGTGGTGCAGTTGGCTGGCCTCCGACGGCGCGGCGTACGTCACCGGGGCGGTCATCCCGGTCGACGGCGGCCTCGGCATGGGGCACTGAGCAGATTCCCGGGTGGTCGAGCCTGTCGAGACCACGCACCACAACCAGAGGAGTACGACGTACATGGGCATTCTCGAGGGCAAGCGGATCCTGGTCGCGGGCGTCACGATGGACAGCTCGATCGGCTTCGCGGTCGCCCGGATCGCGCAGGAGCAGGGCGCGACCGTGCTCGTCTCCAACTTCGGGCGGGCGCTGGGCATCACCAAGCGCATCGTCAACCGGCTGCCGCAGCCGGCCGCCGGTGATCGAGCTCGACGTGACCGACCCCGAGCACCTCGAGCGGCTGCCGGACCTGGTCCGCGAGCACGTCGACGGCCTGGACGGCGTCGTGCACTCGATCGCCTACGGCAACCCCGAGACGCTGCTGGGCGGCAAGTTCCTCGAGGGCCCGTGGGAGGACGTCGCCCAGGCCGTGCAGGTCTCGGCGTACTCCCTGATGTCGCTGAGCACCGCCTGCCTCCCGCTGATGTCGGACGGGCGGCTCGGTGGTCGGCATGACCTTCGACGCGACGGTGGCCTGGCCGGCGTACGACTGGATGGGCGTGGCCAAGGCCGGGCTCGAGTCCTGCTCGCGCTACCTCGCCCGCGACCTCGGCCCGCAGGGCATCCGGGTCAACCTGGTCTCCGCCGGACCGCTCAAGACGCTGGCCGCGAAGGCGATCCCGGGCTTCGAGGAGCTCGAGTCGATGTGGAGCGACCGGTCGCCGCTGGGCTGGGACGAGAAGGACACCGAGCCGACCGCGCGGGCCGTGGTGGCGCTGCTCAGCGACTTCTTCCCGGCCACCACCGGCGAGATCGTGCACGTCGACGGCGGCTACCACGCCATGGGGGCGTGAGCCACCTCCTCGCGTCCCGGTAGCGTGCGCCGTGCCCACGGTGACCGTTCCGCCCTCGTCGAGCTCCGGGTCCTCGAAGGACCGAACCTCTACTTCCCCCGCGCCGCGATCAAGCTGACCCTTGACCTCACCCAGCTGATCGACGCGCCGGAGTGGGTGGCGATGCGCTTCGCCTCACGGATCGGGCTGCGCAAGGCCAGGCCCGGTGAGCCCGGCACCGGCTTCCGGCAGCGGTTCGCGGCCCGGGCCATCGAGCGGCTGGTGCGCCAGATCGCGGCGGAGGCCGGCACCACGCGGCTCGCGATCCGGGTGCGCCCCACCAACGACGTGCACCAGCTCGTGGTCGCGTTCCCGTGGCGCAACCGGACCCGCGCGCAGGCCCTCGGCCGGGCGGTGGCCGAGGTGCTCGACGCGCTGCTCGGACGCCGAACCTCGAGGAGCTCGTCAGCCACGCCGCCGAGTCCGTGCGCGCGTCCGAGGCGGGTCCCGGCCCCACGACGCTGCGCCCCCGGGTGCCGATCGTCGCGGTCACCGGCACCAACGGGAAGACCACGACGTCGCGGATGGTCGCGCACATCGCCCGCACCAACGGCCTGCACGTCGGCTGGTCGAGCACCGACGGCATCTACGTCGACGGCGAGCTCGTCGAGGCCGGCGACTACTCCGGGCCCTCGCGGCGCCGGACGGGTGCTGGCCCACAAGCAGGTGCAGCTCGCGGTGACCGAGACGGCCCGCGGCGGCATCCTGCTCAAGGGGATCGGGCTGACCCACAACGACGTCTCGGTCTTCACCAACGTCTCCGCCGACCACCTCGGCCTGCACGGCATCGACACCGCTCGACCAGCTGGCCGAGGTGAAGGCGTCGTGCCCGCGCATCACCGAAGGCCGGCGGCTGGGCGGTGCTGAACGCGCGACGACCCGCGGGTCTACGCGACGCGTACGTCGATCAAGGCGAAGCCGTGGGTGTTCTCCCGCGACCCCGACTCCCCGGCGATCCGGGAGACGCTCTCCGACGGCGGCCGGGCCACGACCGTGATCGACGGCTGGCTCTCGGTGCTCTACCCGGACAGCGACGCCGACCCGCTGGTCGAGGTCGTCGACATCCCGATGACGCTCGCCGGGCTGTCGCGCTTCAACGTCGAGAACGCGCTCGGCGGCCGCCTCCGCCGCGCTGGCGGTCGGGCTGCCCCGCGCGGCGGTCGTCGAGGGGCTCACGTCGTTCCGTCCCGACCCGTCGCACAACCCCGGCCGGATGAACTTCTTCTCCCGCGAGGACGTCAGCGTGGTCGTCGACCTCGCCCACAACGAGGCCGGCCTCGAGGCGCTCCTGGAGATCATGAACGGCGTCCGCCGCCCCGGGGCGCGGCTGCTGCTCGGGCTGGGCGCCGTGGGCGACCGGCAGGACGACCTCGTCGAGCGGCTCGGCGAGATGGGGGCCCGCGACGCCGACGTCGTCGTGGTGGCCCACAAGGAGAAGTACCTCCGCGGCCGCAGCCGCGAGGAGCTCGACGAGCTGTTCCGGTCCGGCGCCGCCCGGGTCGGGGTCGAGGAGCTGACGTCGTACGCGACGGAGGTCGCGGCCTGGAGGCGCTGGTGGAGCAGGCGCAGCCGGGCGACGTGGTCGGGCTGATGTGCCACGAGGACCGCGAGGGCGTCTACGACTGGCTCGCGGCCCAGGGGTTCAGCGTCGACACCCCGGAGACCCTGCGCGACAAGGTCCGCCGCGCCGCCGGCTGAACCGGAACGACGGGCTAGGCGTCGACGTCCTGGGGCGGAGGCGAGAAGTCCGGGTCGCCGACCGGGCCGTCGGTCGCGCCCGAGCCTGCCTGGGCCTGCTTGGACCAGTTCTCCAGCTCGGCCATCACCGTCGGGTGCTTGTCCACGCACACCACGACGAGGTCGCCCGCGTTGGCCCGGGACATGGCGTGCCGGACCGCCTCGATCTCGTCGAGGATGATCTCCAGCTGCTTGCACCGCGCGCCCGCCGTCGCGGCTCGCACGCACGCCCTCGGCGACCAGCTCGGCGGTCTCGCCGCGCTTGCGGCCGCGCAGGGACACGTCCTCGCGGACGACGACGACGTCGAAGTGCTGGGCGGCGATGGCGCCGAGCTCGCGCATGTCGTCGTCGCGCCGGTCACCCGCGGTGGCGATCACACCGATCCGCGACGGTCGGCCCAGCTCGCTGGTCGATGACAGGCTCTCGCCGACCCGGTCCACGAAGTCGCCGAGCGCCTTCATGCCGGGGGCGTTGTGGCAGTAGTCGACGATCACCTGGACGCCGTTGACCTCGACCTCGTTGAGGCGGCCGGGGGAGAGGTAGTAGTTCGTGGAGAAGGTGCGCAGGCCCTGACGGATGTCGTGCAGCGGGGCACCGGCGGCGAACGCGGCGGCGGCGGCGGCGAGCGTGTTCTGGACGTTCATCCGGGCCTTGCCGCCGAACGTCGCCGGCAGCAGGTGGGTCCAGGCCAGCTGCATCTCGCGGCGGCCGTGGCGCACGACGATCATCTCGCCGCGGTCGCTGGGCTCGAGGACGAGCGCCTTGCCGCCGCGGCGGCAGTGCGCGTCGATCATCTCGCGCTCCTCGGAGCCCGGCTCCGCCATCGAGAACCAGACGACCTGCCCGGAGCACTTGCGCCGCATCGCGCGGACCAGCGGGTCGTCGGCGTTGAGCACCGCGTGACCGTCGCGGGGGACCGCCTCGACGATCACCGCCTTGACGTCCGCGAGCTGCTCGACGGTGTCGATGCCGCGCAGACCGAGGTGGTCGGGCTGCACGTTGAGCACCACGGCGACGTCGTTGCGCTCGTAGCCGAGGCCCTCGCGCAGGATGCCGCCGCGGGCGACCTCGAAGACGCCGAAGTCGACGCGGGGGTTCTGCAGCACCATCCGGGCCGACTTGGGACCCGAGGCGTCGGAGCGGATCACCAGGCGCTCGTCGATCACGACGCCGTCGGTCGAGGTCATGCCGACCTTGCGGCCCATGCCCTTGAAGATGTGCGAGATCATCCGCGACGTCGTCGTCTTGCCGTTGGTGCCGGTGACCGCGACGATCGGGATCCGGCTCGGCGCACCCGGGGGGAACAGCATGTCCACGACCGGCTTGGAGATGAACTGCGGCTCCCCGATGGTCGGGTGCGTGTGCATCCGGAAGCCCGGGGCGGCGTTCACCTCGCAGATCGCGCCGCCCGTCTCCCGCACCGGCTCGGTGATGTCGGGGCAGATGAAGTCGATGCCGGCGATGTCGAGGCCGACCATCCGGGCGGCCTCCTCCGCGATCTCGACGTTCTCCGGGTGCGCCTCGAAGGTGCGGTCGATGGAGATGCCGCCGGTCGACATGTTCCCGGTCAGCGTCAGCTTCACCATCTCGCCCGCGGGCGGCACGTCGCCGAGCTTGTAGCCCTGGTCGGCGAGCAGCGCGACCGCCGCGTCGTCGACCTTGATCCGGGTCAGCACCTTCTCGTGGCCGACGCCGCGGCGGGGGTCCGCGTTGGTCAGCTCGACGAGGTCCTCGATGCTGGTCTGACCGTCGCCGATCACGTGCGCCGGGACCCGTTCGGCGACCGCGGCGAGCCGGCCGTCGATGATCAGGCAGCGGTAGTCACGGCCGGTGATGTAGGACTCGACGATCACGATCCCGCGACGGGACTGGTCCTTGGCGATCGGGAACGCCTCGCGCACGTCGTCGGCGTCCTGCAGGCCGAGGCAGACGCCCCGGCCGTGGTTGCCGTCGAGCGGCTTCACCACGACGGGGTAGCCGATCCGGTCCGCGACGGCCGCGGCCTGGTCGGCGGTGCGCACCGACTCCTGCTTGGGGACGGGAAGGCCGGCCGCGCCGAGCAGCCGCGTGGTCAGGTCCTTGTCGGAGGCCACGTCGACCGCGATGGCGCTGGTGGCCGACGTCATGGTGGCCCGGATGCGCTTCTGGTGCACGCCCTGGCCGAGCTGCACCAGCGAGTGCTGGTTGAGCCGGATCCAGGGGATGTCGCGGGAGACGGCCTCGTCCAGGATGGCCTGGGTCGAGGGTCCGAACGCCGTGCGCTCCGCCCGCAGGATGAAGGTCTCGCGCTCCTTCTCCCAGTCGAACTCGGGGTCGGCCTGGACCAGGTGGTTGACCAGGCGTACGGCGAGACGGGCGGCGGCGATGCCGACGTTCTCGTCGACGTACCCGTAGACGATGTTGTAGCGGCCCTTCTGGCCCTTGACCGACCGGGTCTTGCCGCGGCGGATGTCGTGCCCGACCTCCTGCTGCAGGGCCAGGGCGGCGTGCTCGGCCACGTGACCCAGCCAGGTGCCCTCGTTGAGGCGCTCGACGAACCCGCCGCGTCGCCCCCGCGAGCAGGAGTGCTCGCGCAGCCCCGGCAGCATCTGCAGCAGGTTCTCGGTGAACCCGGGCAGGGTGTTGGTCGGGAAGTCCTCGAGCGAGCCGAGGTCGACGACGAGGTGGATCGCCTTCTCGTAGGACCACACGTTCGCACCCCGGTAGACGCGGGTCTCCAGGATCGACAGGTCGGGGGACGGGCTGCTCATGCACGATCTCCTTCGGTCGTCTGGCGAGCGCGACGGCGGCGCAGCACCGTGGGGGACACGTCGCCCGCGGCGATGTCACGAGCCAACCGTTTCAGGTCCCGGCCCGCAACCGCGAGCTCCTCCGCCTCGCTCGGGTCGACCTCCTTGGCCTGGCGCACGAGCGTCTTCTCCGTGAGGTTGAACAGCGAGCCGGCGGGCAGCACGTGCAGCACCACACCGGAGGCGAGCAGGGGAGCCGTACGGCGTGCCTCGTGCGCGTTCGAGACCACGTTGCGGCCGTCGAACACCGTCACGACACCGCGGCCGACCACCCGCATCATCTCGGCGCCGTCCTCCTCGGTGATGACGGCGCCGGTGTCCTCGTCGACGCCGATGCCGAGCAGGCCCGGGCTCTGCGCGACGAGCATCAGCAGGCGCCCGTAGCGGTTGCGCTGCCCGAAGTGCTGGTCGATGACGACGTCGCGGATCAGCCCGAGGCCGGCCGCCAGCTGGGTCATCCGCTGCTTGGGCGTCGAGCCCCCGGTGCCGAAGGCGACCATGTGGGACGACTGGATGCTCGCGCCGGCGCTGGTGCCGCCGACGACGACGCCACGGGCGTGGGCGGCCTTGATGGCCTCGCCGAACGCGGTGCCGTTGACGGTCGCGGAGAGCTTGAGCTGGTTGCCGCCGGTCATGAAGATGCCGGTCACGTCGTCGAGCAGGCCGACGACGTCGGGGTCCTCGGCCTCCTCGCGGCTCTCCGGTCGCGCGGCGACGACCTCGGCCGCTCCGAGCCGCCGGAAGAGCGCGTCGTACACCTCCACGACCTCCGGGCCGAGGGAGCTGGCGGTCGGGATGACGGCGATCCTGGCGTTCTCGCCACCCGCGAGGGAGACGAAGGTCTTGAGCACGGTGCGGCGGCCGAGCTTGTCCTCCGCACCGCCGATCGCGATGAGGGGTCCGGGTCCTGGTGCGGGGTCCTGTCTGTCGGTCTCGGCTTCGCGGGCATCTGGACCGTTCGGCATGCAGCGCAGCCTACGGGGTGCGAGAGTGAGGTCCGTGAGTGACCGGCGGCGTCTGATCGTGATGCGGCATGCGAAGGCCGAACCCTTCGCGTCCAGCGATCACGCGCGCACGCTGACCGACCGCGGACTCGCGAGCGCACGGGACGCGGGGGCGCACCTGCGCGAGAGTCGGCTGGTCCCGGACTACGCGGTCGTCTCCTCGGCGGTGCGGACGCGGCAGACGTGGGACGCCGTGGTCGAGACCGGTGGCCTGGACGACGTTCCGGTGTCGTTCGACGACGCGGTCTTCAACGGCAGCGCCGACGTGGTCCTCGAGACGCTGCGGACCGCCCCCGAGGACGTGGAGACGCTGCTGTTCGTGGGGCACAACCCCACCGCGGCCTTCCTCTGCCACCACCTCGACGACGGCGGCGGGCGACCCGGACGAGCTGTCCGAGCTGTTCCGGGGCTTCCCACCGGGAGCCGTCGCCCTGCTCGAGGTGCGGGTGCCCTGGGCGGAGCTGGGTGCCGAGACCGCCCGGATCACCGGTTTCTACGTCGGCCAGGGCTGAACGGTCTTCCGTCAGCCCAGCGGCGGTTCGGGAGTGGTGAGGCCGTCGAGGGCGTCGGCCGCCTCGACCTCCTCGCGGCTGATGCCGAGCAGGTACATGATCGCGTCCAGGTAGGGGACGTTCACCGCCGTGTCCGCCGCCCGCTGCACCACGGGCTTGGCGTTGAAGGCGATGCCGAGGCCGGCGGCCGAGAGCATGTCGAGGTCGTTCGCACCGTCGCCGATCGCCACGGTCGCGGCCTGCGAGACCCCCACCTCGGCCGCGAACCGGCGCAGCGCCTCGGCCTTGCCCGCCCGGTCGACGACCGGCCCGACGATGCGCCCGGTCAGCCTCCCGTCGACGATCTCGAGCTCGTTGGCCGCGGCGAAGTCGATGCCGAGGTCGGCGGCGATCCGGTCGGTGACGTGGCTGAACCCTCCAGAGACGATCGCGAACCGGTAGCCGAGCCGCTTCAGGGTGCGCACCAGGGTCCGGGCGCCCGGGGCGAGCACCAGGTCGTCGTACACGCGGTCCAGGAACGAGGCGTCGAGACCGGCCAGCAGGGCGACGCGGGCGTGCAGCGACTCCTCGAAGTCCAGCTCGCCGTGCATGGCGCGCTCGGTCACGGCCCGGACCTCGTCCTGACAGCCGGCGTGCCCGGCCAGCATCTCGATCACCTCGCCCTGCACGAGGGTCGAGTCGACGTCCATCACGACCAGGCGCATGCCGTGCCGCAGCAGGGTCGCCGGCTGCACGGCGACGTCGACCGCCTGCACCGCCGCCTCCTCGGCGAGCATCGTGCGCAGCCGGTCGGGGTCGGTGCCCGAGACGTGCAGCTCGATCGCCGTGACGGGGTAGCGGGCCATCCGCTCGATGCGGTCGATGTTGGCCCCGGTGTCGGCGATCCGCCCGGCGATCGCGGCGACGGCGGACGGCTTCAGGGGCATCCCGAGCACGGTGACGTGGCTGCGCCCCTCGGGACGGCTGCGGTTGTCGCCGGTGCCACGGTCCACGTCGACCTGCATGTCGAGGTCGTCGGCGACGCGCTCCAGGGACGTGCGCAGCGCCTTCCAGTCGCGCGGCACGGTGACGAGCACCCCGAGGACCAGGCGGCGGCGCAGGACGATCTGCTCGATGTCGAGCACGGACACCCCGAAGGCCGCGAGCGTCGAGAACACCGCCGACGTGACGCCCGGTCGGTCCTTGCCGGTCAGCGTGATCAGGAGGGTCTTCGGGGCGTCGTCGTCCATGTCGGAGCCGAGGCTATCGGTCCCAGGGGAACGAGCAGGCGGCCACCAGACCGCGTCTCGCAGCGTGGTCGAGCGGCGCCAGGGCCCGTCGCCGGGCCTCGGCCTCGACCGCGCTGATGCTGCCGCCGTCGTCCTCCAGCGCGAGCTCGACGATGGTCCGGCACCGGGTCGCCAGCGCGGCCAGGCGTACGGCGCGCGGGGCCATCGCCGTGGGGAACACGTAGTCGGCGTGCCGTCGCAGGGCCATCAGCTCGTCGGCCACCTCGGGCCGCCACCGGGCCACGTCGAGGTCGGCCAGCACGTCCGTCGTACGCACGAGGGCCTGGCGCAGCGACTGGTCGGCCTCCGACGGGTCGGGCACCTGCCGGTGCGACACGGCGTGGTGGCAGGTCCACACGACCCCGGCGCCCGCGCGGTGCGGGACCAGCCCGAGGTCGGCCCCGTCGAGGACGACCCCCTCGCCGGCGTCCACGACGTCGAGGTTGAAGTCGCTCGGCCCGGCCAGCCCGAGCAGGTCGCCGGGCACGGGCAGCGCGATGCCGGCCCCGGTGGCCCGGTGGGTCCGCAGCAGACCGAGGGCGACGATCAGCGGGGCGCCTCTCCTGCGACCCGGGCAGCCCCACCACGTCGTGGGCCGCGTCGTCCCCGACGATCGCGTCCCGGGTGTCGTCGAGGCTGGTCGATCCGGCTGCCCAGGCCGAGAACCACAGGGCGAACCGCGCCGACAGGGGCAGAGGCGGGGAGGTCACGCGACGAGGGTACGCAGGCGTATAGGTTGGGTGCGCGCGCCAGCGGCTTGAGCACCGACGAAGCACGAGGGAGACCCACCAGCACATGGACGCCGTTCTCGAGCTCGCCGACGTCACCGTGCGTCGGGGTGAGGCGACCTTGATCTCGGGCATCGACTGGACCGTCGAGGAGGACGAGCGCTGGGTCGTCCTGGGCCCCAACGGGGCCGGCAAGACCACGCTCCTCCAGGTGGCCTCCGCACAGATCCACCCCACCTCCGGTGTCGCCGGGATCCTCGGTGAGGTCCTCGGGACCGTCGACGTCTTCGAGCTCCGCCCCCGGATCGGCCTGACCAGCGCGGCGATCGCCGAGCGCATCCCGCGCGGCGAGAAGGTGCACGACGTGGTGGTCTCCGCGTCGTACGGCGTGCTCGGCCGGTGGCGCGAGCACTACGGCGACGCTCGACCACTCCCGCGCGGAGGACCTGCTCCAGGAGGTCGGCGCGAGCCAGCTGACCGACCGCACGTTCGGCACCCTGTCCGAGGGGGAGCGCAAGCGCGTGCAGATCGCTCGCGCCCTGATGACGGACCCCGAGATCCTGCTGCTCGACGAGCCGGCCGCGGGCCTCGACCTCGGCGGACGCGAGGACCTGGTGTCGACGCTGTCGGTGCTGGCGATGGACGAGATGTCGCCGGCCACCGTGCTGGTCTCGCACCACGTCGAGGAGATCCCGCCCGGCTTCACGCACGCCCTGCTGCTCCGCGAGGGCAAGGTCGTGGCGGCCGGCCCGCTCGAGCGGGTGCTCACCGAGGAGATCGTCTCCACGACCTTCGGGATGCCGATGACGCTGCTCCACGAGGACGGTCGTTGGGCTGCTCGAAGACGCACCCGCCATGCGGCCGGCTGAGTAGGCTCGTGACATGGAGTGGTTCCAGCAACACGCGTGGGAGACCTGGCTCGGTCTGGCCATGGTGCTCGGGGTGGCGGAGCTGTTCAGTCTCGACCTGATCCTGCTGATGCTCGCCATGGGGGCGGTCGTCGGCATGCTCACCGCGTTGATCGGCCTCCCCGTCGCCGTCCAGATCCTCGCGGCCGTGGCCGGCTCGGTCGCGATGCTCGCGGTGGTCCGTCCCAGCGTCGTCAAGCGCCTGCACGACGGACCGACCCTGGTCCAGGGGCACGACAAGCTGCTCGGCAGGACGGCCGTCGTCGTCAGCGAGATCACCAGCGAGAGCGGCCAGGTGCGGGTGGCCGGAGAGCTGTGGACGGCCCGCCCGTACGTCGAGGACGTCGTGATCGAGCCCGGGGCCCGCGTGGACATCTTCGAGATCCGCGGCGCCACGGTGATCGTGCACAAGATTCCCGAGCTGGGCTCCTAGACCTAGACCGACAAAGAGAGGGGACACCATGCCTGCAGCACTCATCGTGCTCTTACTGGTGGTGGTATTTGCGGTAGCCGTGCTGGCCAAGACGATCCGGATCGTTCCGCAGGCGCGCGCCGGGATCGTGGAGCGCTTCGGCAAGTACAAGGCCAGCCTGCCCGCGGGGCTGAACATCGTCGTGCCGTTCGTCGACAAGGTGCGCTACATGATCGACCTGCGCGAGCAGGTGGTCTCGTTCCCGCCGCAGCCGGTCATCACCGAGGACAACCTGGTCGTCTCCATCGACACCGTCATCTACTTCCAGGTGACCGACCCGGTCGCCGCGACGTACGAGATCGCGAACTACATCCAGGCCGTCGAGCAGCTGACCATGACCACGCTGCGCAACATCGTCGGCGGCATGGACCTCGAGCAGGCCCTGACCAGCCGCGACGAGATCAACAACCGGCTGCGCGGCGTGCTCGACGAGGCGACCGGCAAGTGGGGCATCCGCGTGAACCGGGTCGAGCTCAAGGGCATCGACCCGCCGCCGTCGATCAAGGACTCGATGGAGAAGCAGATGCGCGCCGACCGCGACAAGCGTGCGGCGATCCTGACCGCCGAGGGGCAGCGGCAGTCCGCGATCCTCACGGCCGAGGGTGGCAAGCAGGCCGCGATCCTGAACGCCGAGGGTGACCGCGAGGCGCTGATCCTGCGCGCGCAGGCCGACCGCGAGGCGCGCATCCTGAAGGCGCAGGGCGAGGGGCAGGCCATCCAGACGGTGTTCCAGGCGATCCACGACGGACGCCCGGACCAGTCGCTGCTGGCCTACCAGTACCTCCAGATGATGCCGAAGATCGCCGAGGGCAGCTCGAACAAGGTGTGGATCGTGCCCAGCGAGATCGGCAAGGCGCTGGAGGGACTCGGCTCCACGATGAACACGCTGTCCGGGATCCCCGACAAGGTCGACGGGCCGCTCACCCGCGTGGACATGGGGCCGACCGAGCCCGACGTGCCCGAGGACGCCACCCTGGAGCCACCCGCGAGGAGGTGCGGGCCGCCATCGCCGCCGCCGAGGAGTCCAGCACGCTGCGCACCCAGAACGCTGTGCCCCCCCTCGACGGTGACCCCGGGGAGCCCACCGCGCAGTGACCTTCCTGGAGATGGCGGCGATCTTCCTCGCGGGGATCGCCGCCGGCACCATCAACACCGTGGTGGGGTCGGGGACGTTGATCACGTTCCCGACCCTTCTCGCGATCGGCGATCCCTCCGGTCACCGCCAACGTCTCCAACACCCTGGGCCTGGTGCCCGGGCTCCCTGTCGGGGGCGATCGGCTACCGCCGCGAGCTCGCCGGGCAGCGGCCGCGGCTGCTGCGGCTGGGCACGGCCTCGGTGCTCGGCGGTGTCACGGGGGCGGTGCTGCTGCTGGTGCTCCCGGACGCCGCGTTCGACGCGATCGTCCCGGTCCTGATCGCGTTGGGCTGCCTGCTCGTCGTCCTGCAGCCGGCGATCAGCCGACGGGTGGCGGCCCGCGCCGAGGCCCGCGGGGTCGAGCGGCCGGAGCACGGCGCGGCCTGGGTGTGGCTGCTGGTGTACGCCGCCGGCGTGTACGGCGGCTACTTCGGCGCCGCGCAGGGCGTGCTGCTGATGGCCATCCTCGGTGTCGGTCTGGCCGAGTCGATGCAGCGCAACAACGCGACCAAGAACGTGCTGGCGCTGCTGGTCAACCTGGTCGCGGCGATCGTGTTCGTCTTCGTCGCGGACATCGACTACGCCGTCGCCGGGCTGATCGCGCTGGGGTCCGTCATCGGCGGCCAGATCGGCGCGACCGTCGGGCGGCGGCTGCCGTCGTGGGCGCTGCGGGGGTTCATCGTCGTCGTCGGTGTCGCCGCGCTGACGCAGTTCCTCGTCGCGCACTGACCCACGGGTCAGTCGGTGAAGTCAGAGCGCCGGAACCGGCCGAGCAGGTCGTCCGGCACGGCGGAGGTGTCGATCGCTTCGCGGCCGTAGAGCCAGAGCAGCAGGTCGGCGGACGTCGCCTCCAGCGCCGGCCCGTCGGTCGACGTGCCGGCGACGACGTGCACGGTGCCGGGACGTGCGCCGTCGCTGAGCGACCAGGCGTCACCCGTGTCGGTGGCCCGGAGCACGAGCGGCCCGTCGAGGGCGCCTGCCGGCGGGTCGTCCGGGTCGTCCTCGGAGGCCACCGAGAAGTCGCAGGAACTCGTCGACGGAGTCCGCCGCGACCGCCGGGTCGATGACCAGCTCGTCACCGGCCGCGTGGACCGCGTCCCAGTGGTGCACGGCGGCCTCCTGCACCTGGTGGCGGGTGACGAAGGCGACGTCCTGCTGCCAGCCGGCCCAGGTCCAGCAGGACGCGGACTGGTCGGCCGTCGCGGAGCACCTCGACGAGGCGCGCGGCCCCGGCCACGAACGCGTCCGACCAGCTCCTCGTCGGCGCACGGGCGGGGTCGGCGGGACGCGTCCGGCGGGGCGTCGAGCCGCTCCTCGACGATCGTGCCCCAGAACCAGTGCACGCCGGTCAGGTGCCGGACCAGGTCGGCCACCGACCACTCCGGGCAGTGCTCGACGCGGGCGTCCAGGTTCCCTCGCGTCGCCTCCGCGAACCCCGCACTGTGCTGGGTGATGGCGGCGATGCAGTCGAACGTCGAGAGCGTCATCCCGACAACCTAGGCCACGTAGGCGTCGAGCCAGCGGGTCAGCTCGTCGAAGACCCGCGTCCGGACCGGCTCCCTCGACATGGTCACGTCGTGGATGGCCCCCTCGACCCGGACCAGGGTGACGTGGTCGGCGAGCTTGTGCGCCCACTTCCGGATCAGCTCGACGTCGAGCACGATGTCGGTGCTCGAGCACGTCTCGTCGTACTCCTTGGGGTGGCCGCTCCCCGAGGACGTGAGGACCAGGACCGGAGCCTGGACGTCGAGACCCCGGTGCGCCCGTGCGTGCCCCCGGCGTACGGCGCGCAGCCAGCCGGCGTACACCGGCCAGGACTGCAACGGCTTCCAGGCCAGGTCGAAGTCCCACTCGCCGTCGTGGTCGCGGTGCAGGCTGCGGGCGTAGAAGCCGGACACGTCGCGGGGGATCGCGAGGAACGGCCGGCGGGCACCGATCTGGTCGATCGCCTTGGTGCCGGCCGTGCGGAGCAGCAGGCTGCCCTGGAGGTCGAGCCAGGGGGAGTTGAGCACGATCGCGGCGACGGCCGGGCGCCGGTCGTGCACCCACAGCGGTGTGATCAGCCCGCCGGTCGAGTGCGCGGTGACGACCACGTGGTCGTGGCCGTCGCGCTCGGTGATCCGGCGGTAGGCCTCGTCGATCTCCTCGTAGTAGGCGGTCAGGTCGGTGACGAAGTTGGGGGTCTGGTGCTCGCGCAGGGAGCGGCCGTACTTGCGCAGGTCGAGCGCGTAGAAGTCGTAGCCGCGCGCCACCCAGTAGTCGGCTGCCGGGGTCTGGAAGAAGTAGTCGGCGAAGCCGTGCACGTGCAGCACCGCCCGGCCGCGCGGACCCCGGGAGGGCCGGTGCACGAGCGTGGCGACGACCTCCCCTTCGTCGTCGGGGGCCAGCTCGATCGTCTCGGCGCGGTAGGGCTTGCCGAGGACGTCGACCGTGCGGGTGGGCGTGCTGCTCGTCATGCGCCCATCCTGTCGCACGGCGTCGGTGCGGCGGGTCAGGGCCGGCGGGCTGGTCGGGTGCGGGAGTAGATCTGCCGGATCACGTCCTCGATGTCGGGCTCCTGGATCGACAGGTCGGCCACGTCGTACGACGCCGCGACCGCCGCCACGAGCGGCGCCGCGCTCGCGTCGGCCGGGAAGGACAGCCACTGCCGCGGCCCCTCGACCCGGCTGACCGTCGCGCCCGGCACCTCGATCGCGGGCGCCTCGTCCACCAGGTCGACGACCAGCGTGCGGGTGGAGCCGCCCTGGTCGTGCAGGCCCGGCAGCGTCCCGTCGTACACCAGGGAGCCGTGGTCGATCACGATCACCCGGCGGCAGAGCTGCTCGATGTCCTGGAGGTCGTGGGTGGTGAGCAGCAGGGTGGTACCTGCGCTCGGCGTTGAGCGTGCGCAGGAACTCCCGCAGCCGGCCCTTGCTGACCACGTCGAGGCCGATGGTGGGCTCGTCGAGGTAGAGGATCTCGGGGTCGTGCAGCAGCGCCGCCGCGATGTCGCCGCGCATCCGCTGGCCGAGGCTGACAGCTGCCGCACCGGGGTGTCGAGCAGGTCGCCGAGGTCGAGCAGCTCGACGAACTCGGCGAGGTTGCGCCGGTGCCGCGTCGGCGTCGACGCGGTAGATCTGGCTGCAGCAGGTCGAACGAGTCGCGCAGCGGCAGGTCCCACCACAGCGTGGTGCGCTGGCCGAAGACCACGCCGATCCGCCGGGCCAGCTCGACGCGGTTGCGGCTCGGGTCGAGCCCGGCGACCGCGCAGCCGCCCGGCCGTCGGGCACCAGGATGCCGGTGAGCATCTTGATCGTGGTCGACTTCCCGGCGCCGTTCGGGCCGATGTAGCCGACCATCTCGCCCCGGCTCGACGGTGAAGGACAGGTCGCTGCACGGCGTGCACCTCGTCCGTCGTACGCCGGACCCGGCCGGCCTTGCGGCGCACGGTGAAGGTGCGGCTCAGGTCCTGGACCTCGATCAGCGACATGCTCAGCTCCCGGTCGATCGGTAGTGGCGGACGCCGGTGCGCCAGGCGAGCGCGGCGAGGCGGCACGAGCACGACGGCGGCGACCGGGGACGCGAACTGCAGCCACGGCCGGCAGCCCGAACGGGTCGGGGCGGTCGAGGATGAACAGGGCGGGGTACCAGTTCACGAACGCCACCGGCACCAGGAACGTCAGCGCCTTGACCACCTCGCGCGGGGTAGATCGTGAGCGGGTACTGCGTCATGGTGTTGCCGCCGTAGGTGAACGCGTTGGCGACCTCGGGCGTCGCTGCGTCCAGAACTGGAAGCAGCGCGAAGCACGAACAGCGCCGAAGAAGATCAGCCGTGCCGCAGACCAGCATCGACAGCGAGCACCAGCGACCCGCGCCGGGTCCAGTCGACGTCGACGACGCGTCAGCGACCAGGCGAAGACCACGCGCGGCCTGGGCGATCCGGCCGAGCCGGCGCAGCGCGAACTCGTCGGCGCACACCTGCGCGCAGCAGCGGCGACCGGCCGGACCATCATCGCGTCGAGCGTGCCGATCCGGATGCGGCTGCCCGAGCCGCTCGACGCTGCCGACGACCAGGTCGGCGAGCCCGAGGCCGAGCGCCGTGGCGCCGTACAGGAAGGCGATCTCGCCCGAGCCCGAAGCCGCCGAGCGCGTCGACGTTGGCGAACATGATCCAGATCGCGACGAAGTCGAGGCCGGTGATCACGAAGGCGCAGACGGTCAGCATCACGAACGACGTGCGGTAGGTCCAGCGACGCGGATCCACATCGCGGCCAGGATCGCGAACGCGCGCACGTCCCAGCGTCAGTCGCTGCGCGAGGCGCTCAGCCACCCTGGACCACCACCTTGCGGTCGGCGAGCCGGAGCACGGCCGGCGCAGGCGAGCAGCAGCACGGCGCCCCAGCAGCGCCTGGAACGCCGAGCCCGCCGAGCACGCCCAGCCCGTGGCGCTGGCCGAGCCAGATGTCGGCCGGCACCTGGAGGTACGCCGCCCACGGCAGCGCCAGCGACGATGCTGCGGAACGGCTCGGGGAACAGCACCAGCGGCACGACGAGCCCGCAGAAGAACATCGCGAACACCGACGACAGGGTGAGCACGCCCGCTCTGGTCGAGCAGCCAGAACGCGCTCGACGCGACCAGCAACCGGATCGCGAAGCTGACCACGACCGCCGAGCGTCACGCGAGACCAGGAAGGCGAGCGCAGGTCAGCGGGCGTCGTCGGGAAGCGCAGGTCGAACAGCAGGGCGCCGACGATCGTCGGCGCGATGCCGCGGGTGAGCAGGTGGTACGCCGCCCGGCCGAGGTCGCCGGCGAGGTACCAGCCGAGGAAGCTCACCGGCCGGTAGAGGTCGATCGCCACGTCGCCGGTGCGGATCCGCTCCGCCAGGTCGTCGGTGGTGCCGCCGCCCCAGATCGCGACGGTCATGATCATCGCCTGCGCCGAGCCAGCAGTAGGTGACCGCGTCGGTGACGTCGTACCCGCCGGCGTGCGGGTTCTCCTTCCACAGCGCGATGTAGGAGAACGAGATGATCACGCCGAAGACGCGAGTTGGTGAAGATGCCGGCGAGGGTGGCCGCGGTGTAGGTGGAGTAGCGCCGGAACGAGCTGAGCGCGACGGCGACGTACAGCACGACAGCCCCCTTCCGCCGTGATCGGTCGGCCCGTTCGCGCGGCGGACCAGCATAGCGTCAGCCGGCGTGGCCGCCCGGGCACGTGGGGGTCTGCGCACGCGAGCCGAAGGTCTCGGCCCACTCGGCCGGGGTCAGGTCCCGGGAGGTGCTTCGGCACGCCAAGGCGACGAGATGGTCGAGGCGCGTGTTCCAGCGGTAGATCGCCTGGTAGTTCGAGGCGATCAGGACCTGCTGGCCGTCCGGCTCGAAGTCCGCGCTCACGATGAGGGTGTCGGCGGCGACGGTTCCCAGCAACATCCCCGTGCGCCCGTCGAACAGGCTCACCGTGCCGTCGAAGCCGCCCGACACCAACCGGGAGCCGTCACGGTTCCACGCGATGTACTGCACGCCCTTCTCGTGCGCCTGCACCGGTGGCCTCAGAAACCGCCCCGTCTCGGTGTCGAGGATCTCGACCTCACCCCGGGAACCCCCGATGGCGACGTGCCGGCCGTCGGGGGAGAACCAGGGCTGCCAGGCGTCCTGCAGCCCGACCTTTCCGTGGCGCAGGACCCGGCCGTTGGTGAAGTCCACCAGGGCCCATCCCGTGCTCGGCGCCTCGTACTGGCTTGCACCGGCATCCGCGTCCGTGGACAGCGCCTTCCCGCCCGTGATCAGCAGCGCCGTCCGGTCGTTCGGGCTTGCGGAGACCCAGCGCACCGGGGCGTCGACGCGTACTGCTCCGCCGACCTGTCTCAGGGTGTCCGAGTCGAGCAGCCTCGCCCGCCCCGTCGCGTCTGCGACCACGATCCGGGAACCAGTGCCCCTGCTGTAGTCGAGGTCGGTGATCGGGCTCGCCTGCACCTTCGCCTCGTGGATGATCCGCCCTGTGTCGGAGTCGAACACACGGACGATGCCCAGTGCGGTGGTGACGAACTGGCGACCGTCGGGATGCCATCTGCCACAGGTGAGGCTGTCGTCGAGGTTGAACGTCCCGTCCCAGGCGGTCGTGTGTCCGGTCGCCAGGTTGGTGAACCGGATACCTTCCGGGCCCATCGTCGCGATCCTGTGGCCACCCGGACCCGGGTACGTGCAGCCGAACACGAACTCGCCGGGGGGTTTGACCTGTTGGAGCGTCCGGCTCGCGCCCGAAAGCGTCCACGTGCGGAGGGCGCCGTCATCCGAGGCGGTGTAGAGCCTGCTGTCGTCGGGGCTGAAGCCGACACCGTAGACCCGGCTCCGGGACAGAGGGAGCCGCGTCACCACTCGTCCGGTCGCCACGTTCCAGACGATGCCGGTCCGGTCGACAGCGGTGGAGACGAGACGAGCGCCCGAGGTCGAGAACCGCGCAACGGTGAGCTCGCCCGCGTGGCCCGCCAAGCGGCGGCGCGTCTGCCCCGTCGCCGCGTCCACGAGGACGACGTCCGTCTGGTCCGAGTCGCGGGACGTGAGCGCGAGAAGCCTGCCGTCCGGGCTGACGTCGAGCTTCTCGACGCCTCCACCTGGCCGGCGCCAGAGCACCCGGCCGGAGCGCGCGTCGTACGCCGTCAGCGGGTGCGTGGTGTAGACGATGCGACCGTCCGGACTCAACCCGGCCTCGGACTCGAGACCCAGGGTCCGTCGCAGGCGCGGGGTGAGCCGCACACCCGCGCCGGTCGCTGTCACGCCCCAGATGGCGAGGGTGGCGCCGGTGATCGGCTTGCGGATGCCGCCCGCGAAGTCGTAGGCCAGGGCAAGCAGGGCTGTCCCATCCTTGCTGAACTCCAGCTTCGCCAGGTTGCCCGGCACCGGGAAGGTCAGCGACTGCTGGTGCGCGAGCGGTCGAAGGGTGCCCGGGTCGAGGAGGCGGACCGGACGCCGGCTGACTCCGGCCAGCCCGACAGCGAGTACGCGTCCGTCGGCGCTGTAGTCCAAGGGTGAGTAGTCCGCGCCGCCGGAGGTCACGCCGATCAGCAAGGCACCCTCGGGCGCCGGTCGTGGACGGAAGGACCCGACCTTTGCGCCCGTCGCCAGGTCGTAGACGACCACGTCCCCGCCCACGTCGTGCAGGGCGGCCTTCGTGCCGTCCGGGCTGACCTCGAGAGCGGTGACGTCGAGGTGCTCGGTCTTGATGGACCGGACGAGCTGCGGGTACTTCGCCAGGGCAGCGAGCAGGCTGCCCAGGGTCTCCGACGACCGCTCGTTGCGGGCGCTGGCGACCGCGAGGAGAAGGGACCGGTCGATGTCCGGCTCGACGACGGCCTTGACGCCGGCGCGGCCCGCTTCGGCGAGCAGCGCCTGACGGTCGGCCCGTCCTGCCTGGCGGATGGCGACCAGACCGGCTGCCACCGCGACCAGCATCAGCGCCACGGCGGTGACGAGAAGGGCGCGGAGGCGGCGGTTGGCCCGCTGCTGGTGCCGGGACCGCTCTTCTGCCTGGCGGAGCTCGGCGGAGCTCAACGCCTCGCCGGCGTCCAGGAAGTCACGCTCGACCTCGGTCAGCTGCGGGGTCGCCCGGTTCCGCCACTCCAGCGCCTGGGCCAGCCGGGCTCCCCGGTACAGCTCGTCGTCGGGGCGGCCGAGCGACTCCCAGGAGTCCGCGGCGCCGGCCAGGTGGTGCAGGATCCGCTGCCCGTCGACGTCGTCGGCCAGCCAGTCCTGGAGTCGGGGCCACGCGCGGGCCAACGCCTCGTGGGCGAGCTCGACGACACCGTCGTCGGTGGTCACGAGCCGGGAACCGACCAGCAGCTCGACCATCGCGTCGTGCTTCGGGTCCGTCACCACGAGTCGCCGCGGCAGCCGCCGGCGGACCGGTTCGCCCGTCGACCCCGGCCCCACGAGCCGCATGAGCAGGTCCCGGAACACCACCTGCTCCGGGACCCCGAACCGGGCGTAGACGCTCTCGGCCGACTGCGCCACCGCACTGCTGACGCCGCCGGTCTCCCGGTAGCCGTCCAGGGTCAGGGTGCGTCCTTCGCGCCGGACCCAGGTCTCGCTGAGGGCGTGCGAGAGCAGGGGGAGGGCACCCGGCTGGTCCGCGACCTCCGCGATGAGCACGTCGACCAGCCCGGCCTCCAGCATGAAGCCGCCGGCGCGGGCCGGTCCTTCGATCGCGGCGCGGAGATCGGGCTCCTCGAGGGCACCGAGCAGGTACATGCCCTGCTCGACCGAGCGCGCGAACGCCGGGAACGCCACGATGTCGGCGAGGTGGTCGGCGCGGAAGGACAGCACGAGCGGTGCCGCCCGGGCGTGCTCGACGAGGGCTGCCAGGAACGCCGAACGCTCGCGCGGGTCGCTGCACAGCGTGAACGTCTCCTCGCACTGGTCGACGACGAGTGCCGGTCGGCTGCCGGTCGCGAGGTCGGCGAGGGCCGTCATGGGATGGGCGCCCGGGGTGATGATCGCGACGGGGCGCCCGTCGCGCTGCAGGGAGGCAGCGACCCCGGCCCGCACCAGGGACGACTTCCCGCAGCCCGAGGGGCCGACCACGGCCAGCGTCCCCACGTCGCGAGAGCCGCCGCAGGCAGGCAGCGACGTCCCGCTCCCGGCCGAAGAAGCCGTCCGCGTCGTCGACGTCGTACGCCAGCAGCCCCTGGTACGGGCAGGTCGTCCCCGCCTCGGGCAGCCCGACGGTGACGACGAGGTCCGGGTCCTGCCGGAGGACGGCCTCCTCGAGCTCCGCGATCTCGTGGCCCGGCTGGAGCCCGAGCTCGCGGTCGAGGACCTGCCGCAGACGACGCAACGTCGCCAGGGCCTCGGCCTGGCGTCCGGCCTGGTACTGCGCCAGCGCGAGCAGCGCCCACCGCCGCTCGCGCAGGGGGGCCTCCTCGACGAGGGCGCGCGCCTTGGCCTGCACGCGCTCGTGCTGCCCGCTGCGCAGGTGGGACTCGACGTACAGCTCCTCCGCCGACAGCCGGAGCTCGTCGAGGCGCGCCGCCTCCGCGCGAGCCGGGTCCCAGTCCTCGAGGTCGACCAGGGCCTTGCCGCGCCACAACGCCAGCCCCTCGGAGAGCAGGTACGCCGCGCGCTCCGGTGCGTCCTCGTCCAGCAGTCGACGGGCCCGGTCGACCCGGTGCTCGAAACGGCGCGCGTCGATGTCGTCCGCCGCCATCACGAGCCGGTAGCCCGTCGACGTCGTGACCACGGTGTCCGGCCCCAGCACCTTGCGGATCCGGACGACACAGCCCTGCAGGATCTTGGTCCAGGACGCGGGGAGCCGCTCGCCCCACAGGAGGTCGGCGAGAGCGGCGGTGCTCACCTCGTCGCCGGGTCGCACCGCGAGCGCGGCGAGCACGAGACGGTCGCGACGGCGCAGGACGCCGTTCGCCCCGTCGACGTACACCGGTCCGAGGACCGCGATACCCATGATCCGACGATCGACCCGATCACCGCCTGCGTCAACGGCGCGGTTACCGGACGGATACCGGCGTGGGGCGGGCGATTACCGCGGTCTGCGACGAAAGGGGACGCGACCACCGCCGTCTCATGAGAAGGGTCCGGCAGAACGGCCCTCGGCAGTGGTCCGGAAGGAGCCGGAACCATGCGCAGGACGACAGCTCTGATCGTCACCTTCACGGCCGCGATCGCGGTCTGCCTACCGACGTCCGGCACGGCCTCCGCGGCAGCACCGGCCGAGTCGCCACCGCGTCACCGTGCCCTTCTACGCCGTGCCCCTGGACGGGCTGCACGGACGCACGCTCAACCAGCACATCACCGCCCACCAGGCGCGCTTCGCCTAGTGCTGGTAGGTGCCGTGGAGGATCGCGCGGCCGGCGGTCTTGAAGGCCAGGTTGAACGACACGACGGCCGGGGAGGCGTCGGCGTCGACGCCGAGCGTCTCCTCCGTGACGGCGTGCACGACGAAGTAGTAGCGGTGCACCTGGTCGCCCTCCGGCGGCGCGGCGCCCATGAAGCCGTTGGTCGCCGCCGTCGTTGCGGACATGAACGCGCTGCCCGGCAGGTCGCCCCTCGGCGCCGGCGCCGGTGTCCAGCGAGGTGACGTCGGCCGGGCAGGTCGACCAGCACCCAGTGCCAGAAGCCGCTGACGGCGTGGGGGCGTCGGGGTCGAAGCAGGTGACCGTGAAGCTCTTGGTGCCCTCCGGGGCGCCCGACCAGGACAGCTGCGGCGAGGTGTTGCCCTTCGGCGGCGACCTGGTCGTCCTTGAGCGGCTGGCCGTCGGTGACGTCGTCGCTGGTGACGGTGAACGACGGCACCGGCGGGCAGCAGGTCGTAGGGGTCGGGGCTGACCGGGCGGTCGAGGCTCATGGGTCTCCTGGCTCAGCGGGTACGTCGGTGACGTCGGACACGCCGAACCTAGTCCGGTGGCTGAACCCGCGCCACCGGTCTGCGAGCGCCGGCCGCACGGGACGATGGATGGCGCGCATGGACCGACTTCCCGCCGTACCCCTCCGGCCTGCGGCTCGCCGGGCCGCCGCGTCGTCGTGGTCGGCGGCGGCCACGTCGCCCAGCGCCGGGTGCCGGCGCTGATCGCGGCCGGCGCCGACGTGCGTCGTCGTCTCGCCGGAGGTGACGCCGGCGATCGAGGGGCTGGTCGGCGGCGGGCGAGGTCACCTGGCACGAGCGCGGCTTCGAGGACGGCGGACCTCGACGGCGCCTGGTACGTCATCGCCGCCACCGACGACCCGGCGGTCAACGAGGCGGTCAGCGCGGCGCGCCGAGGAGCGCCGGATCTTCTGCGTCCGCGCCGACGACGCCACCCGGGCGACCGCCTGGACCCCGGCGGTCGGGCGGCACGCCGGCGTGACCGTGGCGGTGCTCGGCAACCGCGAGCCCGCGGCGCTCGGCCGCGGTGCGCGACGAGATCCTCGAGCGGCTGCGCGAGGGCACCGATCGTGGCGCCGCACCAGCGCGACCGGGCGCCCGGGCGTGGTGCTGGTCGGCGGCGGCCCGGGCGACCCCGAGCTGATCTCGGTCGCCGGCCGGCGGGCGCTGATGGAGGCCGACGTCGTGGTCGCCGACCGGCTGGCGCCGCGCGAGCTGCTCGGCGAGCTGCCGCGCCGACGTCGAGCTGATCGACGTCGCCAAGCTGCCGCGCGGCCGGTCGGCCGCAGCAGGAGGAGATCAACCGGGTCATCGTCGAGCGCGCGCTGGCCGGCAAGCGGGTGGTGCGGTTCAAGGGCGGCGACAGCTTCGTCTTCGGCCGCGGCTACGAGGAGGTGCTGGCCTGCCGCGGAGGCCGGCGTGCCGGTCACGGTGATCCCCGGCCTGACCAGCCCGATCGCCGTGCCCGCCGTGGCCGGCATCCCGGTCACCCACCGCGGCGTCGCCCACGAGTTCACGGTCGTCTCCGGCCACCTGCCGCCCGGACCACCCCGAGTCGCTGGTCGACTGGGAGGCGCTCGCCGGCCTGACGGGCACCCTCGTGCTGATGATGGCGGTCGAGAACGCCGCCGCCGATCGCCGACGTGCTCGTCGACGGCGGCCGCGACCCGGCACGCCCGGTCGCGGTCGTCTGCGACGGCACGATGCCGGGCGAGCGCACCGTGCTCTCCACGCTCGGCGACCTCGCGGCGGACCTCGGCGCGCGCACGGCGTCCGGCCGCCGGCGATCATCGTGGTCGGCGACGTCGTCGCGGTGGCGCATCCGCGACACTTCGCCTGATGGCCGACGCTGCGTCGAGATCGCCGACCCCGCCGACCCGCGGCTCGCCGACTACCGCGACCTGCGCGACGTCGCAGCTGCGCAAGCACCTCGAGGCCGAGCACGGGCTGTTCCTCGCCGAGGGCGAGAAGGTCGTCCGCCGCGCGGTCGAGGCCGGCTTCACCGCCGCGGTCGTTCCTGATGGCGCCGCGCTGGCTCGACGGGCTGGCCGACGTGCTCGACGCCAGCGACGCGCCCTGCTACGTGGTGTCCGAGGCGCTGGCCGAGGAGGTCACCGGCTTCCACGTGCACCGCGGCGCGCTGGCCTCGCTGCGAGCGGCGGCCGCTGCCCGACCGTGGAGGAGGTGCTCGACGGGCGCCCGCTCGGTGCTGGTGCTCGAGGACATCGTCGACCACACCAACGTCGGCGCGATCTTCCGCTCGGCGGCCGCGCTCGGCTTCGACGCCGTGCTGCTCGCGCCGCGCTGCGCCGACCCGCTCTACCGCCGCTCGATCAAGGTCGCCATGGGCGCGGTGTTCACGATGCCGTGGACCCGCCTCGCCGACTGGTACGACGCCCTGCCGCGGCTCTCGGCGGCCGGGTTCACCACCGTCGCGCTGACGCTGGCCGACGACGCCGACCGAGCTCGAGGAGGCCGTCGCCGGGCTCGACCGGGTCGCGCTGGTGCTCGGCTCGCGAGGGGCACGGGCTGTCCCCGCGCTGGGAGCAGTCGCGCGGACCGGCGCGCGGTCATCCCGATGCGCGAGGGCATCGACTCGCTGAACGTCGCCGCGGCCACCGCGGTGGCCTGCTACGTCACCGCCCGCCGCCAGGACGCCGGTCGAGGTGGTCAGCGCCAGTAGCCGTAGCGGCGTTGGACGCCCCGGGACTGGGTGTTGGTGCCCAGCTCGTTCTGGGCCGGGGTGCGGCGGAACCGCTCCGGCATCGGGGCACGGCAGGACGCGCCGAGGCAGTCCTTGTAGTCGACCCACACCCGGTGCAGCTCGTCGCGCACCGCGGCGTACGCCGGGTCGTTCACGACGCTCTGCAGCTCGTTCGGGTCCCGGTCGAGGTCGTAGAGCTCGGCGTCGCCGTCGGAGTAGCGGACGTACTTGTAGCGCGGTGTGCGGACGCCGATGGTGTTGCGCGCGTCGTGGAACCCGGCCGCCTTGAGCATCGGCAACGTCGGGAAGACGCTGCCCGACTCGAGGCCCTCGGTGACGACCGGCGCCGACCAGCCACGGTCGCGGGCGATCGACGGGACCACGGAGCGCCCGTCCTCGGGGTAGGGCATCCGGGACGTGGCGCCGGCCAGGTCCGCGATCGTCGCCGTGACCCCGGGCGTGGTGACCGGGTCGAACCGCTCGCCGTGCGAGATCCCGCGGCCGGCCATCACGAACGGCACGCGCAGCGAGGGCTCGTGCGGCTTGATCTTGCCCTGGCGCATCCGGTGCTCGCCGAGGAAGTAGCCGTTGTCGGAGGTGAACATGAAGACGGTGTTGGCGTACTCGCCGGTCTCCTTCAGGGTGGCCACGAGCCGGGCGACCTCGTGGTCGAGGACGACCAGCGCCTCCGCTCGCTGCCGGGTCAGGTTGCGGTCGGCGACCCGTTCCTCGGGGCTCAGCTCGGGCTGGGCGCTCATCGGCCGAGGCTTGTCGGAGACGTCCCGCTCGCTGGGGCCACCGTCCACCGGCAGGCCCGAGGCGCGGGGGATCTGCCCGTCCAACGTGCCGCGGACCCAGCGTGGGCGGGCCGGGGTGGCGATCCGGGTGAAGCCGCCCCCGCCGCGCTTGACGTGCACGGGGTCGCCCTTCTCGTACGGGCGGCCGAAGTGCGGTGCGACGGCCGAGACCCACAGGAAGAACGGCCGGGGGGAGCGGTGGTACTTCTGCACCAGCGACCGGGAGAACCGGCCCAGGACGGTGGTCTGGTACTCGCCCTGGTGGGTGTCGTCGATGGTGCCGTTCACGTTGAAGATCGTGTGCATGTAGTTGTACGTGCCGCCCGTGCGGTAGGTGCTGCCGGCGGGACGGTCCACGGCGCCGTACCAGTCGGTCCAGCCGTTCGGGACGTAGCGGAACGACGGACCGCCGGTGACCAGGGAGCGCTGCGCGCCGTACCCGTTGAGGTACTTCCCGACGAAGCCGGTCTGGTAGCCGCTCTCCTGGAGGGCCGTGGCGACCGTGGCGTGGTCGTCGAAGGATCCGAAGCCGTAGGGCGCCTCGTGGGAGTACACGTGGTGGTTGTGCGCGTAGCGGCCGGTCAGGAAGGACGCGCGGGCCGGGCAGCAGAGCGGGTAGGGGCTGAACGAGTTGCGGAAGTTGAGGCCCTGGCCGACGAGCAGCCGGCGCACGGCGGGCATGAAGCGCAGGTCGTCGGTGCGCATGTCGTCCGCCATCACGGTGACGATGTTCGGCTTGGTCGAGGCCGCTGCGGCGGTGACCATCCGGGGCACCTCGGCGGTGGGCCCGGCGACCGGCCGGGAGCTCGTCGTGAGGCCGGTGACGAGGATCGCGAGCACCAGGACGCCGAGCAGCGCGGGGGCGGCGGCGCGCGGCCGGACGCTCAGGCGCAACGACGATCTGGACACAGTGGCTCTCCCAGGCAAGTGTGGCCGACCGGCCAAGTCCGCGGGGCCGAATCGAAGGTGTCGGGAGTCCCGACGAGGAATTAAGTCTAGTGGCGTGGTTGACTTTTACGGGGCTCCGACCCGCGGGTCAGGAGGCGGGCCAGCCCTCCGGGAAGTCGGCGGCCACGTCGTCGGCCTCCTTGAACAGCCGCTTGCGGGCCCGCCGGTTCAGCCGGTCGCCGAACACGGTGCCGTGGCAGTGGTCCGACTCGTGCTGGAGGCAGCGCGCCAGGAGACCGGATCCGGCGTACGCCACCGGCTCTCCGGCGAGGCCCTGCCCCTCGACCCGTGCGTACGACGGGCGGGCGCACCCGACGAACGCGCCCGGCAGGGACAGGCAGCCCTCGTCGTCGTCCTCGAGGCGGCGGTCCTTGCCCTCGGGCAGGAACAGCTCGGGGTTGCACACGACGCCGACGTGCCGCGCCCCGTGGTCGTCCGGGCAGTCGAAGACGAACACCGAACGGTCCACGCCGATCTGGCAGGCGGCGAGGCCGACCCCGTCCGCCGCGTACATCGTGGCCACCATGTCGGCGACCAGCTCGCGCAGCGCGTCGTCGAACTCGGTGATCGGCTCCTGCGTGCGGTGCATGACCGGCTCGCCCCACCGCGTGATCGGGCGGACCGTGCCGCCGGTAGGCAGGCTCGTGGAGACGTCTGGCTGCTCGGACATGGCAGAGAACCTAGCCGACGGCCCCGCGTGACGTGCACCACGCCGCGGGTCGTGGCGGTTGGTGTAACTCGAAGTTACAGTTGGGCGCATGTCCGCCTCCCAGACGCCCCGTGGCCGCACCGGTCGGCACGGTCTGACCGCCGGTGAGAAGCCGGACCCGATCGGCTACGCCGTCGCGCTGCTGAACAGGGTCGCGCAGACCGGTGCCCTCGACCGCTTCGGCCTGCGCAAGCCCACCGAGCGGGTGGTGTTCGAGGCCACCCGGACCGGCTTCCGCACGCTCGGCGCCGCCAGCCGCACGTTTGCCCGCGCCGGTCGCAACCGCGGCGTCCCCACCCGGGTGCCCTCGGCCGCCGCGAGCGGCCTGTTCGACCTGACCCCGACCGAGGACGAGCAGATGCTCGTCGACGTGGTCCGCGAGTACGCCGCCGAGGTGGTCCGCCCGTCCGCAGCCGAGGCCGACGACACGGCCACCGCTCCCGAGGCCGTGCTCAAGGCGAGCCTCGACATCGGCCTGCCGATCCTGGGCGTGCCCGAGGAGCTCGGCGGCATCTCCACCGAACGGTCCGCGATGGCCGGCACGCTCGTCGCCGAGGCGCTCGGGCACGGCGACATGGGCCTCGCGGTGGCGACGCTCGCCCCCGGGGCCGTGAGCACGGCGCTCTCCCTGTGGGGGAGCGAGCAGCAGCAGGCGACCTACCTCCCCGCCTTCACCGGCGACGACGTCCCTGCCGCGGCGCTCGCGCTGACGGAGGCCCGTCCCCTGTACGACGCACTCGCGCCCCGCACCACGGCGGTGGCCGACGGTGACGGGTTCGTCCTGAACGGCGCCAAGTCGATGGTCCCGCGCGGCGCGGACGCCGAGCTGTTCGTCGTGGGCGCCCTGCTCGACGGCGAGCCGCGGCTGTTCCTGGTCGAGTCCGACACCCCGGGCCTGGTGATCGAGGCCGAGCCGTCGATGGGACTGCGGGCCGCGTCGCTGTCCCGGGTGCTGCTGGACGACGTACGCGTCGGGGACCTGGCGCTGCTCGGGTCCGCCGAGGACTACACCGAGTGCGTGCGGCTGTCCCGGCTGGCCTGGTGCGCCCTGTCGCTGGGCACGGCGCAGGCGGTGCTCGACTACGTCATCCCCTACGTCAACGAGCGCGAGGCTTTCGGTGAGCCGATCAGCCACCGACAGAGCGTGGCCTTCATGGTCGCGAACATCGGCATCGAGCTGCAGGGCATGCGGCTGGTGACCTACCGCGCCGCATCGCGGGCCGCGCAGGGCAAGACGTTCGCCCGCGAGGTCGCCCTGGCCCGCCGGCTCTGCGCCGAGAAGGGCATGCAGATCGGCAACGACGGCGTGCAGCTGCTCGGTGGGCACGGCTTCGTCAAGGAGCACCCGGTGGAGCGGTGGTACCGCGACCTCAGAGCGATCGGCCTCATGGAAGGCGGGGTGATGGTCTGATGATCAACCTCGAGACGCCGAAGAAGTTCCGGCCGCTGATCGGCAACGCGCACCAGGTCGCGATGAACCTGCTGCGCCCGAACTCCCGCACCTACGACACCCGCGAGCACGAGTACCCCAAGGAGCTCGACATGCTCGCGGCGATGATCGACGGGCTCTCCGAGTCGGGTGCAGGCCAGCGGCGCCGGTGCGTCCGGCGTGAGGCGCACCGAGTCCGACCCGGCCGAGCACGCCCGCCGGCACCAAGAACGGCTCCAACCTCGCCTCCGTGCTCTCCATCATGGAGATGTGCTGGGGCGACGTCGGGCTGCTGCTGTCGATGCCACGGCAGGGGCTGGGCAACTCCGCGATCGCCTCGGTCGCCAACGACGGAGCAGGCCGAGCGGTTCAAGGGCGTCTGGGCCGGGATGGCCATCACCGAGCCCGGGGTCGGGTCGGACTCGGCGAACATCTCGACCACCGCGACGCTCGACGGCGACGAGTACGTCATCAACGGCGAGAAGATCTACGTCACCGCCGGTGAGCGCTGTGACCACGTGGTGGTCTGGGCGACGCTCGACAAGAGCCTCGGACGCGCAGCGATCAAGTCCTTCGTCGTGCCCAAGGGCACGCCGGGCATGACCCTGGAGCGGCTCGAGCACAAGCTCGGCATCCGCTCGTCGGACACGGCGGCGTTCCGTTTCGAGAACTGCCGGGTGCCCAAGGAGAACCTGCTCGGCGACCCCGACGTGGACGCCAAGCAGGGGTTCGCCGGGGCCATGGCGACGTTCGACAACACCCGCCCGCTGGTCGCCGCGATGGCGGTGGGCTGTGCGCGCGCCTCGCTGGAGCTGACCAAGGAGCTGCTCGAGGAGGTCGGCGTGGTCGTCGACTACGACCGGCCGGCGCACACCCAGTCCGCGGCAGCAGCCACGTTGCTGCAGCTCGAGTCGGACTGGGAGGCGGCGTACCTGCTGACCCTCCAGGCGGCGTGGATGGCCGACAACGGGAAGCCCAACTCGCTCGAGGCGTCGATGGCCAAGGCGAAGGCCGGACGCGTCGGCAGCGACATCACGCTGAGGTGCGTCGAGCTGGCCGGCAGCGTCGGCTACAGCGAGCACGACCTCTTGGAGAAGTGGGCCCGGGACTCCAAGATCCTGGACATCTTCGAGGGCACGCAGCAGATCCAGCAGCTGATCGTCGCGCGCCGGCTCCTCGGCAAGTCGAGCACCGAGCTGAAGTAGACCCCGGCTCATCCTCGCTCTCACCGTCTCGGGCGGGAGCGGACCTCATGTGCGCACCGTCCTCAGGCCAGCTCCGCGGACTTCCGTGACGACCACAGAGTTTCCGGCCGAGGGACGTCGACGCCGTCGACGGTGAGGTCGGTGCGCTCGGCGTAGAAGCACACGTGGTCCTTCACCAGCGCGACCTCCGGCAGCGGATCGACGTACGTCCAGGCGATGTCGACGAAGTCCTCGTCGTCGGACCGGCGCGCGAGCGAGAAGTACGTCGCGTGCCCCTTGTAGGCGCACGTGGAGGTGGCGTCGCTGGGGGAGAGGAGGTCCATGCGTACGTCGTCCCGCGGGATGTACCACCGCACGGGCAGCAACGTCTCGTAGATCGCGACCGCCCGGCGGGTGTCCGCGAGCACGGTGCCCCCGGACGACACGACGACGTGCCGGTCGCTCGGCAGCACGTCGAGCCGCTTGAACGGGTCGTGCGGATGACCGGTCATCGGGCCGCTCTCCTCGACCCAGTCGAACGGCATCCAGTCGACGATCACGTGTCCGCGGAGGTCCGGGTCGTCGGCGACGAAGGCCGCCGCCTCGAAGGACGTGCCGCTCGACGCTCGAGCGTGAACGACTCGCCTTCGTGGAAGTGCCAGCCGAAGTGCGCCGGGCCGATCACCGGGGGCGCGTCGGGGGGCGGGTGCCGGCGTCGCGCAGGGCGTGAGCGTCGCCACGACGTCGTCGCGCGGTACGGCGTACATCGGGACGACGCGGCGCGGCTCCCACACCACCAGCGCGTCGGTCGTGTCGAGGACCGGCTGGCCCTCGTACGACGCGCGGATGCGCTTGTCGACAGGCTGGAACCGGAGCTGGTCGAAGAGGGACGCCTGGTGCCGTCCGAGGTCGAGGGCCATGCAGCCGATGCTCCTCGCGGCGCGTGCATGAGGGTCAACGGGGCGGGCACGATGATCCGCATGAAGGTCTACGCCGACGGCCCCGTCCGTCGTACCCGCCAGATGCTCGGCGATGTGCTGCTCGTGCTCTGGGTGGTGCTCTGGCTCAAGCTGGCGTACGTCGTCCACGACGCGACCCTGGCGCTGGCGACGCCCGGCCGGAAGATCGAGGCGGCCGGCGGGGGACTGGCCAGCAGGCTGCGCGACGCGGGATCTGCGGTCGGGGACGTGCCGTTCGTCGGGGACAAGGTCCGGTCGCCCTTCGACGGCGCGGGCCAGGCCGCGGACCAGATCGCCGCAGCAGGCACCGCGCAGGTCGAGGCCGTGCAGCACCTCGCGTTCTGGCTGGGCATCACGGTCGGCGCGCTGCCGATCCTGCTCGTCATCCTGGTCTACCTGCCGCTGCGCTGGCGGTTCGTGCGCGAGGCGAGCGCCGGGCAGCGGTTCATCGACTCGAGTGCCGACCTCGACCTGTTCGCTCTGCGGGCGATGTCGCACCAGCCGATGCACCGGCTGGCGCGGGTCAGCCCCGACCCGGTGCGCGCCTGGCGGGACGGTGACGCGGACGTCGTACGCGCCCTCGCCGTGCTCGAGCTCAAGGACGCCGGTCTCACCCCACCCGGCAGGAGCTAGCCGGAACCGGCGTCTGGAACTGAGTCGAACCAAGGGCCAGCTCGATCAGGAATCGAGAAGCGCCACGATGTCGGCGGGCCTAGCCTTTCTGCGGAAGGCCGGCATCACGCCGTGCCCCGAGGTCGGAAAGGGAGCCCGAGAATGCCCGCGAAGGACGTCAAGAACGAATCAGATGGCTTCAGCGCCGAGGAGCGTGCCGCGATGAAGGAGCGCGCGGCCGAGCTGCGTGCCGAGGGCAAGCAGGGCGCCAAGAAGGCCGACGGTCTGCAGGCGGTCCTGGACAGGATCGCGGAGATGGCGCCGGAGGATCGTGCGCTCGCTGAGCGAGTGCATGTGATCGTGACCGCGACCGCCCCCGAGCTGTCGCCGAAGACCTGGTACGGAATGCCCGCCTACGCGAACGCGGACGGCAAGGTCGTCCTGTTCTTCCAGGACGCGGGCAAGTTCAGCTACAGGTACTCCACCCTCGGCTTCCAGGACGCGGCGAACCTCGACGACGGGGACCTGTGGCCGGTGTCGTACGCGCTCAAGAAGTGGAGCCCGGCGGTGGAGAAGAAGGTCGTCGAGCTGGTGAGGGCGGCGACCTCCTGACCGGACGTCGCTCACGGGTTGCCGCTCCGGCGTACGACGGTTGAGGGCGCGCCGACCCGGGGAGTATCCGCGTCATGGTGACCAAGGCACAGGCCAAGCGGCAGCAGCTGATCGTGGACGTCCTCGACGGCGCGTTCGCGGACCTGATGGAGGCCGACCCGCACGCGTTCCGGGTGAAGTTCCGCAAGATGGCGGCCGACCCGTTCGCGTTCTACCGGGGCTCCGCGTGCCTGTTCTACGCCGACATGACGACCGCGAAGGACGCCTGGGCCGACGACCGGACGAGCCGGGTCTGGATCCACGGCGACCTGCACGCCGAGAACTTCGGCACCTACATGAACTCCCACGGCCGGATGGTCTTCGACGTCAACGACTTCGACGAGGCCTACATCGGCCACTTCTCCTGGGACCTGCGCCGGTTCGTGGCCAGCCTCGCGCTGATGGGCTGGCAGAAGGCGCTGCCCGACGAGACGGTCCGGAACCTGGTCGGGAGGTACCTCCGGTCCTACCTGGCGCAGGTCAGCCACTACAACACGATCAGCGAGGACGACGACTTCGCCCTCCAGCTCGAGAACACCGACGGCCCGGTTCACGACGTGCTCACCCAGGCCCGCACGGCGAGCCGGGTGGAGCTGCTCGACGGGATGACCCGTTTCGAGGACCACGTGCGGGTCTTCGCCGAGGACGCGACCGTGCGCCGGCTCGGGAAGGCCGAGCGCCGCAAGGTGGAGAAGGCGTTCGAGGAGTACCTCGCCACGATCCCGGAGTCCAAGAGGTACGACCGCGAGCTCTTCTACGAGGTCCGCGACATGGTCGGCAAGTCGGGCTTCGGCATCGGCAGCGCCGGCCTCCCGGCGTACAACGTGCTGGTGGAGGGCTACAGCCAGTCGCTCGACAACGACGTGGTGCTGTCGATGAAGCAGGCGAACGTGCCTGCCGTGAGCCGCTTCGTCGACACGTCCTCGGTGGACCGCTACTTCGAGCACGAGGGCCACCGCACCGTCGTCAGCCAGCGCGCGCTCCAGGCGCACACCGACCCGCTGCTCGGCTACACGAGCCTCGACGGCGTCGGGTACGTCGTCTCGGAGATCTCGCCCTACGAGTTCGACCTGGACTGGGGCGAGATCAACGAGCCGGACGAGATGGCGAGCGTCGTGCAGAACCTCGGCCGGGCCACGGCCAAGGTGCACTGCGCGTCCGACGAGGACAGCGACCAGAACCTCGTGAAGTTCCAGACCGAGGAGGCGATCGTCGCGGTCGTCGAGGGACGCCGCAAGGAGTTCGTCGAGGACCTCACGGACTTCGCGGTCGACTACGCCAAGAAGACCCGCACCGACCATGCCCTGTTCGTGGACGCCTTCCGGGAGGGCACCATCGGCGGGGTCAAGGCGACCAGCTGACTCACCGCAGGCGACGAGCCCCGGCGCTGGGAGGTGCGGTGAGGAACGCCGGTGCGTCCCAGCCGTGCTCGTCGAAGGCGGCGGCCACCGCGCGGCGTACGTCGTCCAGCCGGTCGTCCGGCACCAGGGCGATCGCCGAGCCGCCGAAGCCACCACCGGTCATCCGCGCGCCGAGCGCACCGTGGGCGAGCGCCGCGTCGACGACGGCGTCGAGCTCCTCGCAGGACACCTCGTAGTCGTCGCGCAACGACTCGTGGGACGCGGTGAACGTCGCGCCCAGGCCCGTGTAGTCCCCGGCGTCGAGCTCCCGGACCGCATCGCGCACCCGGTCGATCTCGGTGAACACGTGGCGCACCCGGCGGCGCACCTGCTCGTCCTCCAGCGCCGCGAGAGCCGCATCCTGGTCCTGCACGTCGCGGAGCAGCGCCACGCCCAGGAACGCGGCCGCCTTCTCGCAGTCCTCGCGACGGGACTGGTAGCCCCCGTCGGCGAGCGAGTGCGACGCGCGGGTGTCGACCACGAGCAGGCTGAGCCCCGCCGACGCCGGGTCCCAGGTCACCTGGCGGTTCGACCAGTCGCGGCAGTCCAGGAGCAGGGCTGACTCGGCGCGGCCGAAGAGGGCGATGGTCTGGTCCATGCCGCCGGTCGGTGCGCCCGCGACCTCCCGCTCCGCGCGCATGCAGGCCTGCACCAGCCGCGCCCGCACCGCGTCGTCGAGCGTCGCGCCGTTCGTGTCCGCGACGGCGACCGCCGACCGAGCACTCCAACGCGGCCGAGCTCGACAGGCCGGCACCTACCGGCACCCGGCTGTCGACGAGGACGTCCATCCCGGGCACGTCCCAGCCGTCCTCCCGCAGGGCCCACAGCACGCCGCCGGCGTACGCCGCCCAGCCGCCGGCCCGGCCGGGACCGAACTCGTCGAGGGTGCCGGTGTGCCGGTCCTCGGACTGGTTGCTGCGCAGCGAGAACCGGTCGTCGTCGCGCAGCGCGACCGCGGCGTACGTCGCATGGGGCAGTGCCATCGGCAGGCAGAGGCCGCCGTTGTAGTCGACGTGCTCACCGATCAGGTTCACCCGGCCCGGCGCCGCGAACACCCCGAGCGGCGGCCGTCCCAGGTCCCGCTCGAACTGGCGGGCCACCGCGTCGGCGAGGGCATCGGGCTGTCCGGGGTCGAGGGTCTCCACGACCGCAACTGTAGAGGGGGCGGCGGGTGCGTGACCTTTAGCGGAGTGGTCCGTTGGGGATGCATGCGACGACCGATCCGCACCACCCTCGGCGCAGCAGCCTCCGCGGCGCTGGCGACCCTGCTCACCGTCCCTGCCGTGGCCGCCGCGCCGCCCCCGACCGCCGCCACCGGCCCGGCGCAGGTGCAGGACTTCCTGGCCGAACCGGCTGAGCACGCTCGGCGCGACGGGCAAGGCGACCGTTCTGGTGCACGGCACGGACCTGGCCGCCGCCAAGCAGGCGGTCTCGGCCACCGGACTGGCCACGTCGACCACGTTCGCCAAGATCGGCGTCGTCGTCGCCCGCGGCACGAAGAGCCAGATCCAGGCCGTCCGCACCCAGCCGGGGGTCACCTACCTCGAGGGCAACCAGCCGATCGCGTTCACCGCGGAGACGTCCAACACCGCCACCCGCGGCGACGAGGCGCTCACCTCGCTCACCGGAGCCGACGGCACCTCCCTGTCCGGCAAGGGTGTCTCGGTCGGCCTGATCGACTCCGGCGTCGACCCCACCCACCCCTACCTCACCGAGCAGGACGGCTCCTCGGTCGTCGTCTCCAACAACAAGGTGCTCTGCGACCCGTTCGAGGCCGCCTGCCAGGTCGTCAACGTCCCGAACAGCGTGGACACCGACACCCTGTCCGTCGGCGGTCACGGCACCCACGTCGCCGGCATCATCGCCGGCCGCCCGACCACGCTTGCGGACGGTTCGTCGCAGCACGGTGCCGCGCCCGGCGCGAAGCTGGTCTCCCTGTCGACCGGTGCGGCGCTCGTCATCGTCGGCGCGGACTCGGCCCTCAACTGGGTGCTCGAGCACCACGCCGCTCCCTGTGGCGCGGGAGTCCCCGCGTCGACCTGCCCGCCGATCAAGGTGACCAACAACTCCTACGGTCCGACCGGCGGCGGCGAGTTCGACCCGCAGTCCGCGACCGTCAAGCTGCAGCGGGCGCTGGCCGCCGAGGGCGTGATGACGGTCTGGGCCAACGGCAACGACGGCGGCGACGGCTCGGAGAACCTCTCCAACCCGCCCGGTCAGGACCCGACCGGCGGCATCGTGTCCGTCGCGTCGTACAACGACCTCGGCACGGGCACCCGGGACGGCGAGGTCTCCGACTTCTCCTCGCGCGGCAAGGCCGGTCAGCAGTCGACGTACCCGGACCTCTCCGCCCCCGGCGACCTGATCACCTCGTCCTGCCGCCCGTACCTCGTGATCTGCAGCACCGGGCTCGACCCGCAGAACGGTCCCGGCGCGACCGACATCGGCACCTTCAACACGATCAGCGGTACGTCGATGGCGGCGCCGCACATCGCCGGGATCGTCGCGCAGCTGTTCCAGCGGGCGCCGAGCGCGACCCCGACCCAGGTCGAGAACGCGATGAAGTCCACCGCGCACAAGTACACCTTCGGAGCTCCCTACGAGACCGGTCCGCAGGGCACCACATCGTTCGACAAGGGCAACGGCCTGGTCGACGTGGTGGCTGCGGCACAGTCGCTCGCGCCCTGACCGGGGGGCAAGACGCGACGCACGCACGGGGTCGGACCGCCAGCCGCGGTTCGGCCCCGTTCGTCGCGCCCAGGCGCGGGTACACCCATCCGAGGACGGTGGCGCAACGAAGAACGTGTGAGACCACCCGATCTCCGAAAGGCTCCACATGACGCTCATCGAGTCCCGCACGCCCACGCCGCCACCGCCACCGGCGCGGCCCACGAGATGGCCGCGGTCGTCACCCCGCTGTTCGGCGGACACCTCCCGATCCGGATCCGGGCCTGGGACGGCAGCGAGGCGGGCCCGCCCGAGGACTCAGGCGCCCCGACCGTCGTCGTTCAACGACCCCGCCGCACTGCGCCGCCTGGTGTTCCGGCCCGGCGAGCTCGGGCTGGCCCAGGCCTACGTCACCGGCGAGATCGACGTCGAGGGCGACCTGCTCGACGGCTTCCGGCGGGTCTGGCAGGCGGTTCGCGAGAACGGCGCCTCCCCGAAGCTCAGCCCGGCCACCGTCCTCGCCGGCCTGCGCACCGCCAAGGAGCTGGGCGCCTTCGGCCGTCCCCCCGGGCCGCCGGCGTCGCAGGCGCGGCTGCGTGGCCGGCTGCACTCCCTGACCCGCGACCGGGACGCGATCTCGCACCACTACGACCTGTCCAACGACTTCTACGCGCTGATCCTCGACCCGCACATGGCGTACTCCTGCGCCTACTTCACGCGGGACCCCGACGACCCGACGTACACCGTCGAGGACGCGCAGCGCGACAAGCTCGACCTGGTCTGCCGCAAGCTCGGCCTGCACGAGGCGAAGCCCGGGCACCGGCACCTCGACATCGGCTGCGGCTGGGGCTCGCTGTCGCTCTACGCCGCCGAGACGTACGGCGTGCAGGTCGTCGGCGTGACGATCGCCAAGGAGCAGAAGGCGTTCATCGACGCGCGGATCGCCGAGCGGGGGCTGCAGGACAAGGTGGAGATCCGGCTCCAGGACTACCGCGACGTCCCGGACGGCCCCTACGACACGATCTCCTCCATCGAGATGGGCGAGCACGTCGGCCAGAAGAACTACCCGGTCTACACCGGCGGCATCCACCGCCTGCTCGAGGACGGCGGCCGCGCGCTGATCCAGCAGATGTCGCGGACCACCCGCCCCGGCGGCGGGCCGTTCATCGAGGCGTTCATCGCCCCCGACATGCACATGCGCCCGGTCGGCGAGACCGTGAACCTCATCGAGCAGGCCGGACTCGAGGTCCGCGACGTGCACGCGCTGCGCGAGCACTACGTGTGGACCGTCGACGCGTGGTACCGCACGTTCGAGGACAACTGGGACCGCGTCGTCGAGATGGTCGGCGAGGAGGTCGCCCGCGTGTGGCGGCTCTACCTCGTCGGCGGGGCGCTGGCGTTCGAGGAGGGCCGGATGGGCGTCGACCAGATCCTGATGGTCAAGCCCACGCTCGACGGACGCAGCGGCCTGCCCCGCGTGCGCACCGTCTGATGACCGACTTCCCACTGGGCTCCTTCCTCGGCGCGGTGCCGTTCACCCTGCTGGCCGTCGTCGTCGTGCTCGGCGGCACGTTCCTGGTCGCGCTGCGGCTGGGCCGGCACGCCGTCGTCGACGTCGCGTGGGGCCTCGGCTTCGCGGCGATCGCGGTCGCGGCGTTCCTGGCCTCCGAGGGCGCGGGCGACGGCTTCATCAGCGGGTTCGCCCTCGTGCTCACGGTGGTCTGGGGTGTGCGCCTGGCCGTGCACATCGGGCTGCGCTCGCGCGGCCACGGCGAGGACCCGAGGTACGTCGAGCTGCTGGCCAAGGCGCCGGGCAACCCGCAGCTGTTCGCGCTGCAGGCGGATCTACCTCACCCAGGGCGTGGTGATGTGGTTCGTGTCGCTGCCCGTGCAGGTGGCGATGTTCACCCAGGGCGAGGCCAACGCGGCCACCGTGGCTCGGCGTGCTGCTCTGGGTCGTCGGCTTCACCTTCGAGACCGTCGGCGACCTCCAGCTCACCCGCTTCCGCAACGACCCGTCCACCAAGGGCCAGGTGCTCGACACCGGCCTGTGGCGCTACACCCGGCACCCCAACTACTTCGGCGACGCCTGCGTCTGGTGGGGGCTCTCCCTCATCGCGTTCAGCTCCTGGCCGGGCATCCTCACGATCCTCTCGCCGCTGGCTGATGACCTGGCTGCTCGCCAAGGGCACCGGCAAGCCGCTGCTCGAGAAGGACATGTCCTCGCGCCGCCCCGGCTACGCCGACTACGTCCGTCGTACCAGCGGGTTCGTCCCGCTGCCCCCCAAGAAGCCCCCCACCGCACCGCACCAGGAGAGACCACGTGAAGACCATCGCCGAAGGCACCCAGGCCCCCGACTTCGACCTGCCCGACGAGAACGGCAGGTCCGTGCGGCTCAGCGAGCGGCTCGAGGACGGGCCCGTCGTGCTGTTCTTCTACCCGGTCGCGCTGAGCGGCGGCTGCACCACCGAGGCGTGCAGCTTCCGCGACCTCGGCGCCGAGTTCGAGAAGGCCGGCGCCCAGCGGCTCGGCATCAGCACCGACCCGGTCGAGAAGCAGAAGGAGTTCTCCGACCGTGAACTCCTTCGACTACCCGCTGCTCTCCGACGAGTCCGGCGACGTGGCCCGGTCGTTCGGCGTGAAGCGGAAGTACATCACCCCGGTGAAGCGGGCGACCTTCGTCATCGACCGCGACCGGACCGTCCGCAAGGTGATCTCCAGCGAGATGAACATGACCGTGCACGCGGACCAGGCGCTCGCCGCCCTGCAGGCCCTGTAGCAGACTGGGCCCGTGCAGTTCCTCAACGAGACCTCCCCGGGCTACGACCTGACCTACAACGACGTCTTCATGGTGCCGCGTCGCTCCGACGTGGCGTCGCGCTACGACGTCGACCTGTCGACCTCCGACGGGACGGGTACGACGATCCCGCTCGTCGTCGCGAACATGACGGCCGTCGCGGGCCGCCGGATGGCCGAGACGGTCGCGCGCCGCGGCGGGATCACCGTCATCCCGCAGGACATCCCGTTCGCCGTCGTACGCGACGTCGTCTCCTGGGTGAAGCAGCGGCACCTCGTCTTCGACACCCCGATCACCCTCGACCCGCACCAGACCGTCGGCGACGCGATGGCGCTGCTGCCCAAGCGGTCGCACCGGGCGGCGTTCGTCGTCGAGGACGGCCGGCCGGTCGGCGTGGTCACCGACGACGACTGCACCGAGGTCGACCGGTTCACCCAGGTGCACCAGGTGATGTCGGCCAACCTGCTGACCCTGCCGCGACACCGTCGAGCCGCGGGAGGCCTACGACCTGCTCGACGCACGCCCGGCGCCGGCTCGCGCCCGGTCGTCGACGCCGACGGCCGGCTGGTCGGCATCCTGACCAGGACCCTGGCGCCTGCGCGCGCACCCTCTACGCGCCCGGCCGTCGACGCCGCCGGACGGCTGCGCGTCGCCGCCGCGCTCGGCGTCAACGGCGACGTCAAGGCCAAGGCCGCCGACCTGCTCGAGGCCGGCGCCGACTGCCTCGTCGTCGACACCGCGCACGGCCACCAGGACCGGATGGTCGAGGCGCTGCAGGCGGTCCGCGCGCTCGACCCGCAGGTCCCGGTCGCGGCCGGCAACGTCGTCTCCGCCGAGGGCGTCCGCGAGCTGGTCGAGGCCGGCGCCGACATCGTCAAGGTCGGCGTCGGCCCCGGCGCGATGTGCACGACCCGGATGATGACCGGCGTCGGCCGCCCGCAGTTCTCCGCGGTGCTCGAGTGCTCCGCCGCGGCCCGCGAGCTCGGCAAGCACGTCTGGGCCGACGGCGGAGTGCGCCACCCGCGCGACGTCGCGCTGGCGCTGGCCGCCGGCGCGTCCAAGGTGATGATCGGCTCCTGGTTCGCCGGCACCCACGAGTCGCCCGGCGACCTGCACGTCGACGCCGACGGCCGCGCAGTACAAGGAGTCCTTCGGCATGGCCTCGGCCCGCGCGGTCGCGAACCGCACGTCGACCGACACGGCGTACGACCGGGCCCGCAAGGCGCTCTTCGAGGAGGGCATCTCCTCCTCGCGGATGTACCTCGACCCCGACCGCCCGGGCGTCGAGGACCTGATCGACGCGATCTGCGCCGGGGTGCGCTCCGCCGCGACCTACGCCGGTGCCCGCTCGCTCGCGGAGTTCCACGAGCGCGCCTGCATCGGGATCCAGTCGGCCGCCGGCTTCGCCGAGGGCCGCCCGCTCCCCATCGGCTGGTGACGGCGGCTCAGCGACCCCGGGTGCTGGTCGCACCGAGTTGCCGCACGCGATCGGCGCTCTTCGCAGAGGTCGAGGTACCGATCACCTCGTGGCCGGCCTCGATCAACTGGGGCATGAGCCGGGTGCCGATGGCACCGCCTGCTCCGGCTACAAAGACTCGCATTGGGTCCACCTTTCGTCACATCCTCGTCGTTTCGCGGGTCAACTGCTATGACCCCAATGCGACGGAGGTATGTGACGATGGATGACCGCGACTTTCTGGCGGAGCGATTCGAGGAGCACCGGACCCACCTGCAGGCGGTCGCCTACCGGATGCTCGGCTCGCTGAGCGAGGCCGACGACGCCGTGCAGGAGGCGTGGATCCGGCTGGGCCGCTCCGACGCGGACGAGATCGAGAACCTCGGCGGCTGGCTGACGACGGTCGTCGCGCGGGTGTCGCCTCGAACATGCTGCGCTCCCGCAAGACGCGGCGCGAGGAGCCGATGGACCTGCGCATGCCCGAGCCGATCGTCGATCCGCGCCGACGGCACCGATCCCGAGCACGAGGCGCTCCTCGCCGACTCGGTCGGCCTCGCGCTGCTCGTCGTGCTCGAGACGCTCTCGCCGCCGGAGCGTCTCGCGTTCGTCCTGCACGACATGTTCGGCGTGCCGTTCGAGGAGATCGGCCAGATCCTCGACCGCTCGCCGCAGGCGGCGCGCCAGCTGGCGAACCGCGCCCGCCATCGCGTCCAGGATGCGCGCACCGAGCCCGACCCGGATCTGCACGCTCAGCGCGAGGTCGTCGACGCGTTCCTCGCCGCCGCGCGCGAGGGCGACTTCGAGCGGCTGGTCGCGGTGCTCGACCCCGACGTCGTGTCGCGTGGCGATTTCGGGCCCGGCGTGCCATTGCGGGAAGCCCGTGGGGCCGAGGCGGTCGCTTCCAACGCGATCATGTTCCAGCGGCTCGGGCTGGAGGTGCGGCCGGCGCTCATCAACGGCGCCGTGGGGGCCGTCTCGCTGCGCGACGGAAAGCCCTTCTCGATCGGCGCGGTCACGGTCAGGGACGGCAAGATCGTCGAGCTGGACTTCTTCGCCGACCCCGAGCGCCTGGCCCAGCTCGACCTGACGATCCTCGACGGCTAGAAGGAGATCTATGAGCCCAAAGAAGGACACGGGATTCACGGCCGAGGAACGAGCCGCGATGAAGGAGCGCGCCGAGGAGCTGAAGGCGGAGAAGAGCGCAAGGCCGACGGCGGAGAAGCGACGTGCTCGCGAAGATCGCCGAGATGCCGAAAGCTGATCGCGCCATGGCCGAGCGGATCCACGCGATCGTCAAGGCCAGCGCGCCGGACCTCACGCCGAGGACCTGGTACGGGATGCCCGCGTACGCCAAGGACGGCAAGGTCGTCTGCTTCTTCAAGAGCGCCGCGAAGTTCAAGTCGCGGTACGCGACGTTCGGCTTCAACGACCCGGCGAACCTCGACGATGGCGCCATGTGGCCGACCGTCCTTCGCGCTGAAGAAGCTGACCGCCGCCGACGAGAAGAAGATCGGCGCGCTCGTGAAGAAGGCGGTGAGCTGATACTCGCGGACGCAATCCGACCCGGCCTGCGAGTCGTCTTCTGCGGGACGGCGCTCGGAACGGTGGCGGCGCGAAAGCGCGCCTACTACGCCGGGCCCGGCAACGCCTTCTACAAGACGCTCTACGAGATCGGGCCTGACGCCGCGCCGCCTCGATCCGGCCCAGTACCCGGAGCTCCTCGACTACGGCATCGGCCTGACCGACATCTGCAAGACGAGGTCGGGCTCGGACCAGGAAGTGGGGCGGGGCGGATTCGACGTCGATCGGCTGACCGCGCTGCTGGAGGAGAACCGCCCGCGCTGGATCGCCTTCAACGGCAAGAACTCGGCGAGCGGGGCCTTCGGCCACCCGGTCGACTACGGGCCGCAGGACGAGCAGTTCGCCGGCATCCCGGCGTTCGTGCTGCCGTCGACGTCAGGCGCTGCGCGCCGCTACTGGGACATCTCCTGCTGGCGCGAGCTCGCGCAGCTCGTCTAGGCGGCCGCGCGGCTGCCGGCCTGCTCCGAGATCCAGGACTGAATCGCCTTGGAGTGGGTGAGAACCGTCCCGTCGGGCAGCTTGAGCGCCGGCAGCTTCGTCTCGCCCGTTGCCTCGCGCAGGTCCTCCCGCGAGCCCTTGCGCAGGAACGGGATCGGGCTGCCGTGGGCGGCGATCACCTTGTCGTACTCGATCCCCTCCGCGCGGAGCGCCTCCTGAACCCGGCGGCACGGATGGACCCGTGGGCCTCCGTCATCCCCATGGCAGACGTAGAGCGTCGGGCGGCTATCGGGCATCGTCGATCCTCCTGTTGTCGGGTTCAGCGCTTTAGACCAGCCAGTCTCCGGGAATTCATCGATATCACGCTCCGGTGAGATCGCGGCGCCCGATGAGTTATTGGGCCCACGTCGGTCATCAGTTCGAAACCGTGGGAACATCGGAACGGAGGTAACTGTGGGAGCGATAAAGGTGCACGAGTTCATGAGCCTCGACGGCGTGATCGACGCGCCGACGTGGACCTTCGACTACGGCTTCGACCCCAAGATGGGAGAGGCCATCGCCGCGTTCACGGAGCGCTGCCGAGGCATCCTGCTCGGACGCACCACCTACGAGATGTTCGAGCCGGCGTGGTCGACGCGGACCGTGGAGGACGATCCCGGGGCGCCGTTCTTCAACGACACCACCAAGTACGTCGTCTCGGCGACCCTCACGGAAGCGACGTGGCGGAACTCGAAGATCATCGGGCCGTACGACCCCGACGCGATCCGGAGGCTGAAGGACGAGGTCGACGGCGATCTCTACATGAGCGGCAGCGGCACGCTGGTCCGCGCGATGCTCGCCGATGGCCTGGTCGACGAGCTGCATCTGTTCGTCTACCCGCTGACCCGTGGGTCCGGCCCGCGCCTCTTCGCAGAGGAAGACGCGCCGGGCAAGTTCTCGCTTTCGGCGTGTGAGCCATACGAGAACGGCGTGGTCCATCTCGCTTATCAGCCGCAGGCGTGACGCCGGGAAGAACCCGAAGTTCATCGCGTCCGACAGCACGCCGATCCGGGGCCGGCTAGCTCCGGCCGCGGGCTTTCATCGCCCTCTCATCGGGCCGGCGTAGAACGGCCCCAGGTGTCGGACCCCGAACGAGAGGAATGGCGATGAGGACATCAGATCAGGGGATCCGCGGGACCGCCGCCGCGTCGATCGCGCTCGCCGCGCTGGTTGCGGTGATCGCAAGTGGCTGTGGGTCCTCGAGCAGCAGCACGACATCGGTGGCGGCGGGGGCCTCGGGCACCACGGGCGCCTCGGGATCGACCGCCGGCGCCGGCCCGTCCGCCTCGACGCTGGCGCCGATCCACGGGAAGTACTCGCCCGACGATCGACCCGTCGAACTTCGTCACCACGATCGACAACCCCTACTGGCCGCTGAAGCCGGGCACGACCTACCACTACAAGGGCGTTCGCGGAACGACGCCACAGACCGACGACGAGACCGTGACGCATCAGACGAAGACGATCCTCGGCATCCCGTCCACCGTCGTCAACGACATCGTCTCCGAGCACGGCAAGCCGGTCGAGCGCACCCTCGACTACTACGCCCAGGACAAGCAGGGCAACGTCTGGTACATGGGCGAGGACTCGTTCGAGACCAACAGCAAGGCCAGCTGGTCAGGGCGAGCGACTCGTGGCTCTCGGGCGTCAAGGGCGGCCAGCCCGGGATCATCATGCCCGGCAACCCCAAGCCCGGCGAGGCCTACCGGCAGGAGTACTACCCGCCCGGCAAGGCCCTCGACGAGGCGACGGTGCTGAACCTCCACGGGTCAGCCACCGTCCCCTACGGCGGCATGCACACGGGCCTGCTCGTGACCAGCGAGCGGAGCCCGCTCGAGCCGCAGACCGAGCAGAAGTACTACGCGCCCGGGCTCGGCGAGGTCGATGGAGAAGGTCGTCAAGGGCCACCACGAGGCGTTCCAGCTCGTGAACGTCACGCACTGACGCGGCTTGGCGCGGGGGCGCCGACCTCTGCGGCGAAGCCCTCGCGCCAGCTCGCATACCGTGGCTCCCAGCCCAGCTCGCGCTTGGCCTTCGCGTTCGAGGAGCCGCGGATCTGGGTCAGCATCGAGACCGGGACCTCGCCGGCCGCGATGCGCCCCAGCCACGCCGGGATCCGCCGCGGGGGCTTGGCGCCGGCCTGCTCGGCCAGGTAGGGAAGCCACTCGCTCGCCGGCGCCGGGTCGTCGTCGACGACGTTGTAGATGCCGGGCGCGCCGTGGTCGAGCGCGGCCACCGTGGCCGACGCCGCGTCGGCGGTGTGCACGAAGGACCACACGCCCGCGCCGTCGCCGACGATCGGGAAGCGGCCCTTGCGGACGAGCTCGAGCCCCTCGCTCGACGTCATCCCGGTGTCGGGCCCGTACAGCGGCCCGTAGCGGAGGACGACGCCCTCGAGACCCTCGGCGGCCGGGACCGTCCGACTCCACGTGCTTGATCGCAGCCATCGACTCCTTCATCGCGTGGGGCGGGTAGGGGTCGAGCGGGTCCTCCTCGGTCTTGACCGCGCCGCCCTCGCGGATGTTCGGCCAGCCCGAGTAGCTCTGGACGATCAGGCGCCTGGCGCCGACCTCCTGGGCCGCGCGGATCAGGATGTCGGTGCCCTGGGTGCGCAGCTGGTTGGTGGTCGCGAACCAGCGGTCGAAGTGGCGCAGGTCCACCTTGCCGGCGAGCGCCGTCATCTCGTGGATGACGACCTCCGGCTGCGCGCGGCGGACCGCCTCGGTCATCGCGTGTTCGTCGAGCCCGTCCGCGATCGCCGGCTCGCCACCGAGCCGCTGCACCTCCTCGGCGCCCTTGGCCGAGCGCGTCGTCGCGACCACGTCGTGGCCGGCGGCGACCAGCTGGGGGACGAGCTGGATGCCGATCGCTCCTGTTCCTCCTGCGACGAAGACCTTCATTCGGGCACATCCGGTCGGTGGAGGGCGCTCCCATGTTCGCCTTCGCGGCGCGGGCGCCTTATCGGATCGTCCCGTGGCATCGATCGGATTCTCCTCTCCTTGGCCGGCGGTCTGTCATCGTGGCTTCAAATGACTCACGCAGAGATCAGGCTCGGAAACGGTGACGTCTACACGGTGGAAGGGACCTTGGACGAGGTCGAGAGGGGCCTCTCGGATGCCGCTCGATCGGGTCAGGCTCGTTTGGCCTGGTTCAAGGAGCGCGGCACCGCCGAGTCCATCGGCATCAATCCGGCCCACGTGGCGGCGCTCAGAGGCGGCGAGACCTCAGACTGAGCTGGCCCGGGGCGTCGTGCGCTTCCGCTTCGCGCGAAAGCGGAGGTGGGGCAGAAGGCCGGATTCGGGGCGATCGGCGCGGGATAATCGAGCGGATGTCGGGGGACCACATCGAGATCGCTCGGCGAGCGCTGGAGTGCTTCAACAGCGGCAACCGGGATGGGCTGGCGGCGGTTACGGCGCCGAACGCCGAGATCGTGCCGATGCGCGCCGCGCTCGAGGGAACCGTGTTCAGCGGGGAGAACGCCTTCACCGGACTTTTGGGCGGCGATCGACGAGACGTGGGAGTACACCCACATCGATGGCGAGGAGATCCTCGACTGCGGCGAGAAGGTCCTCATCGTCGGGCGCCTTCGCGGGCGAACGAGGAGCACCGAGGTCGAGGTCGACTCGCCGATGGGATGGCTGCTGACGTTCGAGGGCGACAAGGTGAAGCGGCTTCGGACCTATACGGACGTCGCCGAGGCTCGCGAGGCCGCCGGCCTCGGGCGCTCGTGACGTCGGACGCCGCCGAGGTGGTCCGGGAGCTGGCCGCCGCGATCAACGGCGACGACGTCCAGGGCCTGGCCCGGCTGCTGGATCCCGAGGTGGTCCAGTACGGGACCCGAGGCGGCGTCGACCAGGGGCGGGTCATCCGCGGCCGCGAGGCCGTGCTCGCCTACTGGGACGAGATCGGCGAGACCTGGGAGTGGCAGACCTTTGAGCCCGAGCAGCTGATCGAGGCGGACGGCGTTGTGGTCGCGCTCTGGCAGGAGACGGTTCGCATTCGCGACAGTCAGAGCGACATCACGAGCAGTACGGCCAGCCTGATCAAGGTCCGAGACGGCAAGGTCATCGAGATGCGCGGGTACATGGACCCCGACGAGGCACTGCGCGCCGCCGGGCTGCAGCGCAGGACTTGATTCGGGGCCTCCGGTCGGGGAAGATGGCGGGTACAGGTTTCGACGGGGGCGACGGCGGATCCCAGCAGCTTTCACCCCGGCTCTCGAGAGGTTCCTGCTCGGGTGCAAAAGACCAACCGCTAAGGCGGTGAGGCGTCCGCCGGCCCCCTTCGAGCCGCCCTCGCGCCGCGGTGAAGCGCGATCGGCTCAACTTCTCCAAGCCCTACCGTTCCCTCCCCGAGAACCGGATTCGCTAGCTTCGTCGAGTCGGGGCAAGGAAGCCGAGACCACGTGTCGACTCCACGATTGATCGCACCGCTCGCAGCCCTTGCGGCCGCGGTGGCGCTGGGCGCCTGCGGTGGCGGCGCGAACGCTGTCGCGCACTCTCAGCAGGGTCTCGGCGCGCGGCTCGACGCGGCGCTCGCCCGCGGGGCGCGGCACCTGGACACGCCGGGCGCCACCGCCGCGATCGTCAAGGATGGCCAGGTGGTGTGGTCCGGCGCCTACGGCCGCGCCAGGGGCGGGCGCGGCGGCGCGATGACCAGCGACACCATGGTTCCGATCGCGAGTGCCACGAAGACGGTGACGGCCACCATGGGGATCGAGCTGGCGCAGCAGGGCCAGCTCGGGCTCGAGCAGCGGATCGCCCGCTGGCTTCCAGGGCTCCCCGGCGCGCGAATGATCACCGTGCGCATGCTCATGAACCACTCGAGCGGCCTGGAGGACTACTTCAACGACGGCGCGGTGGACTGGATCATCCGGCACCACCCGTTCCACCACTGGACGCGCGGCCAGGTGCTGGCACACGTCCACCGGCTCCTCTTCCGCCCGGGCACGCAGCACCGCTACTCGAACAGCAACTACATCGCGCTCGGAGGCGTGATCACCCGCGCCTCGCATCGCAGTGTGGAGGAGCTCTTCCACCGCTACATCGCCGGCCCGCTGCACCTCGACCACTCCACCTACCGCTACGGCGGCGCGCCGATGGCCGAGCTCGCGCATCCCCTGCACCCGCTGCGCGGCGGCGGCGTCCGCGACAAGTTCGGCGCCGATGGGAAGGTGACGACGGACTACTGGGGCGA
>CAWBAQ010000014.1:0-262667 GCA_963786795.1 uncultured Actinomycetota bacterium | reverse complement strand
TGGTCGATGCCGCTCGTGCGGCAGGGCGGCGCCCTGGTCGCGATGAAGGGTTCCTCCGCGCAGGAGGAGGTCGACGCGTCCACGACGGAGCTCCAGCGGCACGGTGCGGGCCTCGTCGAGGTGCTGACGCTGGGCGCCGATCAGATCGATCCGCCGACCACCGTGATTCGGGTGGAAGCGACCCGGCCGTCCCGGCTAGGTTGGGACGCTGCGGAGCAGCGAGCGCGGCCACGACCGGAAGCGCGCCGTCCGGACGACGAAAGGGACGGCGCCGGTGACGGTCTCGGGCTGTCCACGAGCCCCCCTCGACCGGTCACGACGCACGACCCGCCGTGCTTCCGGGCTGGGCTGGCCCGGCGACGACCCGGACTCGGTCCGGACGGAGCGGCTGGGATGGCCGTCCACAGACCTTTACCCACAGATTCCACAGGGTGATCCACAGTCAGAACGGGACACGCTCGGCATTTCGACGCCGATATCCACCGACCTGGCCGCGGACGACAGCCCCAGCAGTGCTCCTGTTTCACGTGAAACCAGCCCAGCCTCGCCGGTGTCACCCCCACCAACCCCCCCGTCTGTTTCACGTGAAACAGAGCCCCCGCTCCACCCCCCGACCCCCGGAGCCACCGTGACCCCGTCCCCCGACGCCGCCTCCCCCGGAGCGGTCGACCTGAGCGGCTTCGGTCCGCACCCGGCACCCGGCACGCCGTACCGGACGGCCGGCGAGCTGGCCGGCCTCGGTCTGGCGGGCGACGACTCCACCCCGCTGGCGCGGTCCGTCGAGCACGCGCTGCTGGTCCGGGAGGGCCGCCGGCTGCAGCGACCCGCTGCCGCGCCCGCAGCGCACCCGGGTGATGGTGGTGGCCAACCAGAAGGGCGGCGTCGGCAAGACCACCACCACGGTGAACATGGCCGCCGCCCTGGCCCAGCACGGGCTCCGGGTGCTGGTGGTCGACCTCGACCCGCAGGGCAACGCCTCCACGGCGCTGTCCATCGACCACCACCGCGGCACCGCCGTCGACCTACGACGCGCTCGTGGACGGCCAGCCGCTCGCCGAGATCGTCCAGCCCAGCCCGGAGATCGACGGGCTGTTCGTGGTGCCCGCGACCATCGACCTGGCCGGCGCCGAGATCGAGCTGGTCAGCCTGGTGGCGCGGGAGAGCCGGCTGCGCCGGGCGCTGCACGCGCACCCGTGGGTGTTCGGCGACGGACGAGGACCGGTTCGACTACGTGCTCATCGACTGCCCGCCCTCGCTCGGCCTGCTCACGCTGAACGCGCTGGTCGCCGGCGACGAGATGCTGATCCCGATCCAGGCGGAGTACTACGCGCTCGAGGGGCTCGGGCAGCTGCTCGAGACGGTCGAGATGGTCAAGGCGCACCTGAACCCCGACCTCGCGGTCTCCACGATCGTGCTCACCATGTACGACGCCCGCACCCGGCTCTCCGCCGGTGTCGCCGAGGAGGTGCGCACGCACTTCGGCGGCGCAGGTGCTCCGCACCGCGATCCCCCGCTCGGTGCGGATCTCCGAGGCGCCGAGCTACGGCCAGACGGTGATGACCTACGACCCGGGCTCCCCGGGAGCGCTCAGCTACCTCGAGGCGGCGCGCGAGATGGCCCTGCGGGCCGTCGGCCGTCACCCCAGCGACCGGACCGGTGCCGACGAAGGAGCCCCGGCATGACCCAGAAGCCCCAGCAGCGACGCGGCCTCGGCCGCGGCCTCGGCTCGCTGATCCCGACCGCGCCCCGCCCGGAGACCGGCGCCGAGCACGGCGCCGCGGAGACGGCGCCGCGGAGAACGGCGCCGCCGCGAGGACGGACCGCGCGCGGGCCGGGCCGCCGGCGACCGAGGCGCTCCGCCGCTCGGCCGCCGACTGGATCGGTGCGCCCGGGACGCCCAGCCCGATCGGCACCGACCGGCACGACGCCACCAGCGCGACGGCTCGCACGGAGTCGCCGCCGACGGCGACGGCGCTGCGCCCGGTCGAGGGTGCCTACTTCGCCGAGCTCCCGGTCACCGCGATCGTGCCCGAACCCGCGCCAGCCGCGTCAGGTCTTCGACGAGGACGCGATGGCCGAGCTGGTGCACTCGTCCAGGAGGTCGGCCTGCTGCAGCCGGTCGTGGTGCGCCCCGCCGGTGAGGGCCGCTACGAGCTGATCATGGGTGAGCGCCGCTGGCGCGCCACCCAGGAGGCGGGGCTCGACATCGATCCCGGCGATCGTCCGGGAGACCGGCGACGACGACCTGCTGCGCGACGCGCTGCTGGAGAACCTGCACCGCTCCCAGCTCAACCCGCTCGAGGAGGCGGCCGCCTACCAGCAGCTGCTCGACGACTTCGGCTGCACGCACGAGGAGCTGGCCACCCGGATCGGCCGCAGCCGCCCGCAGATCAGCAACACGCTGCGGCTGCTGAAGCTCTCGCCCGGCCGTGCAGCGACGGGTCGCCGCCGGGCGTGCTCTCGGCCGGGCACGCCCGGACCCTGCTCGGCGTCGAGCACCCCGAGGTCCAGGACCGGCTCGCCGGCGCGGGTGGTCGCCGAGGGCATCTCGGTGCGCGGCCTGGAGGAGATCGTCGCGGTCGGCGACCTCGGGACCGCGCCGAGCCGCGCCGCCCGGCGCAGCCGTCCCACCGCCCCGGCCCTCGACCGACCTGGCGGCCCGGCTCTCCGACCGGCTGGAGACCCGGGTCAAGGTCGACCTCGGCAAGCGCAAGGGCCGGATCACCGTCGAGTTCGCCTCGCTGCCCGACCTGGAGCGGATCGTCGGGCTGATCGACCCCGGGTCACACCACCCGCGAGCGACGCGACACAGCCGACTGATCGACCTATCGATTTGTCGACAAAGCGACAGTCATCGATATCGACTCGGAGTCAGCCCGCGGCTGCGCACCAGCTCGCGCCTCCCGCGCCGGGGTCAGCCCGGCGCGGCGGTCGCGGTCCAGCCCGCGCTCCCGCTCCCAGCGCAGGCCGCCGCGACGGTGTCGCGCGACCGGCCGCAGGGTGCAGACCCGCAGCGCGTCGCGGCGTCGTTGCGGCGGGTCATGAACCCGGCGTACGCCGGCTGGGGCAGCCACAGCGGCAGGGACTCCGGGCCCGCTCCAGGGCGCGACCTCCTGCTCGGCCAGCCAGCCGTCCGTCACCTCCACGCAGCGCGGCCGCCCGGCCCGCGCCGCGTCGCAGGCGTCGAGCACCGCACCGACGGTCGTCACGTCGCCCAGCGCGTTGAAGGCCCCGGCCCGTGCGTCGCTCGGCGAGGTGCACCAGCCAGCGGCGAGGTCCTCGACGTCGATGACCTGGCAGCGGGCGTCGCGGGGCGGCACCAGCACCGGCTCGCCGTCGGCGGCCCGGGCGACCCGGGCCGGCCAGTAGCCGAACCGGTCGCTGCGGTCGCCGTACCCGACGATCAGGCCGGCCCGGGCCAGGGCGCAGTGGTCGGAGCCCATCGCCTCGACGCAGGCCTCCTCGCAGGCCACCTTGGCCGGGCCGTAGGCCTCGACGGTCCACCCGCCCCGTGCCCTGGTGCGGCGGGTGCAGGGGCGCGTCCTCGCCGGCGCCGGGACGTCGTCGTCGGCGTACACCGAGCAGGACGAGACGTAGACCCAGTGGCCGGTCCGCGCGGCCAGGGCCGTCGAGCGCCGAGCGCACCTGGTCCGGCTGCCAGCTGACGTCGAGCACCACGTCCCAGTCCCGGTCGGCCACCTCGTCGTACGCCCGGCCGCGGCCCGGTCGGCCCGCACCCAGGTGACACCGTCCGGGGGGTGCGCCGGACTCACCGCGCGCCAGGCAGGTCACCCGGTGGCCGCGGGCGAGCCGCGTGCCGGGCGACGGCACCGCCCAGCCAGGAGGTGCCGCCGAGCACGAGCAGGTCGAGGGAGCGGGCGAGGAGGCGTGCTGAGTCGGAGGTCATGCGGTCAGCATGCTGGCGCACCGGGCGCGCCTGCCAAGGGGCGTTCTCTGCGGGCGAACACGCAGGTCACAGCCGCGGCTATTGAAAGAATCTCTTTCGAAAGAATACCTTCCATCCATGCCGCTCGCTCGACGCCGCGTCACCGACGCCGCCGCCCTGAAGGTGCTCGCCCACCCGCTGCGGATCGCGCTGCTCGAGCGCTCGTCACGCGAGGGGCCGCTGACCGCCAGCCAGGCGGCGGCCCTGCTGGCGAGTCGCCCTCGAACTGCTCCTGGCACCTGCGCAAGCTGGCCGAGCACGGGTTCGTCCGCGAGGCCCGCGGGCGGCACCGGTCGCAACCGGCCCTGGCAGGCGGTCAGCGAGGGCCTCGAGTGGGGCGAGCCGGACGACGGCCGGACGGCCGACCCGGCCGCCGGAGTCGCGGCCGAGGCGCTCACCGACATGCTCGTCGAGCGCGAGGTGCAGCGGCTGCGCGCCGCCCGGGCGTCGCGCGACACCGAGCCGGCCGCCTGGCGGGACGCGACCGGGCTCGTGCACGTCGCAGGCTCTGGCTGACCGCCGAGGAGGCGCAGCACGCTGCGCGGACCGAGCTGCGCCGAGCTGCTGCACCTGAGCGGTCACGCCGACCGCTCCGCGCCGACCCGAGCGGCGACCCGACGGACGCCCGGCTGGTCTCGCTGGTCGGCTGGCTGGTGCCGAGCGGGCCCGCACCGGGCGAGCAGGCCGACCGCCCGCTGACCGGCACGCGGAGGCGGACCGCGTGATGCGGCAGGCGTTCCGCACGCCCGGGCTTCCCCCGGCTGTTCGCCGGCCTGGCCGCCAGCATGTTCGGCGACTCGCTGATGCTGATCGTGCTCGAGCATGTGGGTCAAGACGCTGACCGGCTCCAACGGCGCCGCCGGCCTGACCTTCCTCTGGATGACCGCGCCGGCCCTGCTGGCACCCGCTGTTCGGGTACGTCGTGGACCGGGTGCCGCGCCGCACGTTCCTGGTCGTCGGCCAACGTCGCCTCCGCCGCGATGATGCTGCCGCTGCTGCTCGTGCACGACGCGGGCGACGTGTGGATCGTGTACGCCGTGGCGTTCTGCTACGGCATCTCCTTCGTCGTGGTGCCCGCCGCGCTCAACGGGCTGCTCAAGGACATGCTGGCCGAGGACGTGCTCGTCGAGGCGAACGCGTCGCTCGGCATCACCCGGGAGGCGCTCCGGCTGGTCGGACCGCTGGTCGGGGCGGCGACTGTTCGCCTGGCCGGCGGCGGCGCGGTCGCGATGGTGGACGCGCTGACCTTCCTGGTCGCCGCCGCGGCGATCGCGGGCCTGCGGGTCCGGGAGACGGCGCACGACGAGCCGCGCGAGCCGCAGCGCTGGCGGGTCGAGGTGGCCGAGGGCGCGTCCTTCATCCGGCCGCACCCCGCTGCTGCTGCACCCCACGGTCGCGCTCGGTCTGGCGCTGCTGGTGATCGGGTTCGCCGAGTCGGCGGTCTACGCGGTCGTGGAGGCGTTCGACCAGCCGGTCACGTTCGTCGGGCCGCTGCTCACCGTGCAGGGCGTCGGCGCGGTGCTGGCCGGGCCTGGTCGCCAGCCGCGTCGTACGCCGGATCGGGCGAGCCCGCCACCGTCGTCGTCGGGCTCGCTCGTGACCGCGGTCGGACTGGCCGGCGTCGTCGTCGCGGCCACGGTCTGGCAGCTGCTCGTCACGGTCGCGGTGCTCGGCGTGCGGCATCCCGCTGATCTTCGTCGCGTTCAACACCCTGCTGCAGCGGCAGACGCCCGGCCCGGCTGATGGGCCGGGTCAGCGCCTCGGTCGAGGTGCTGGTCACCACCCCGCAGGCGCTCTCGATCGGCGTGGGGGCGCTGCTGGTGTCGCGTGCTGGACTACCGCACGATCTTCGCGCTGATGGCCGCCGGGACCCTGATGTCCGGCGGGCTACCTCGCGACGTCGCTGCGCGCCCGTCTCGGGACCCCACGCCGTCGGCCGCCGACCCGACCGACGGTGCCGCCATCCCGGGCACGGTGCTGCCCGAGCCCCTCGGAGTGGTGCCGCCCGCCCCGGGCGACCTGGACGGTCCCGCCGCGACGGCTCCCCGCTCCGGCACGAGCTGACCGGGCGGCGGCTACTTCTGCGCTGGCCTTGCGCTTGGCGGCCCGGGCCCGGGCCCGCTCGCGCTTCTCCTCGGCGTCGAGCGCCGCGGCCTCCTCCAGGGTCGGCGCGCTGCCGCCGTACGACGCGGGCAGCCACCACGACCCGGGCGGCTGCTCGTCGGCGGGGTAGGCCCGGATCGTCTCGTCGAGCAGCCGCGCCATCGCGGCCTTGAGCTCGGCGGTCTCGGCCGACCGGGTTCGCGCCGGTGGGGTGCAGCGGCTCGCCGACCGTGATCGCGATGGTCTTGCCGCGGGAGAAGTCCTGCGGGTGGCGACTTGGTCTTCAGCCGCTGGGTGCCCCACAGGATCGTCGGGACCAGGGGCACGCCGGCCTCCGCGGCCATCCGGGCCGCACCGGTCTTGAACTCCTTGAGCTCGAAGCTGCGCGAGATCGTCGCCTCCGGGAAGATGCCGACGACCTCGCCCTCGCGCAGGTAGCCGGACGCCCTCGTCGTACGACGCGAGCCCGTCGGCGCGGTCGACCGAGATGTGGTGCAGCGACCGCATCAGCGGACCGGTCCACCGGTGGTCGAACAGCTCGCGCTTGGCCATGAACCGGACCAGCCGCTTGGAGTCCTGCGCGGCGAAGCCGCCGAGGACGAAGTCGACGTAGGAGACGTGGTTCAGCGCCAGCAGCGCGCCGCCCGTCGCGCGGGACGTGCTCCGTGCCGGTCATCTGGAAGCGCAGCCCGAGCGCCTTGAAGGCGAGCTTGGCCGTCACGATGATCGGCGGGTAGGTGATGTCGCGCACGCGGGTCCTGTCGATCGAGGGGTCTGCTCGGTCAGTGGGGACGTTCGACTGCTGTTCGTACCAGATCGGCGACCAGCTCGCCCAGGTCCAGGCCGGCGGCCGTCACCGAGAGCGGCACGGTCGAGGTCTCGGTGAGCCCGGGGGCGACGTTGACCTCGAGGAACCAGACCGTGCCGTCGGCGTCGATGATCAGGTCGGAGCGGGACAGGTCGCGCAGCCCGAGGGCCTCGTGGGCGGCGACCGCGACCCGGGCGCACTCGGCGGCGAGCTCGTCGGACAGCTTGGCCGGCACGTTGAACTCCGTGCTGCCCGCGGTGTAGCGGGCGGTGTAGTCGTAGACCCCGCCGTCCGGCTCGATCGACACGACCGGCAGGGCGCGCGGGCCCGTCGCCGGTGTCCACGACGGGAACGGCGACCTCGGCGCCGATCGACGCAGCCGCTCGACCAGCGCCGTGTCGCCGTAGGCGAAGGCGCTCACCATCGCGCCCGGCAGCGCGGCCGCCTCGCGGACGACCGTGCAGCCCAGCGCCGACCCGCCGCGGGCCGGCTTCACGATCAGCGGCAGCCCGACCTTGGCGACGATCGCCTCCATCACCGCGGCCGCGCCGAGCTCGCGGAAGGTCTCGTGCGGCAGCGCCACGCTGGCCGGCGTGTGCAGCCCGGCGCGGGCGACGACCGCCTTGGCGACCGGCTTGTCGAACGCCGCCCGGCAGGCCGAGGGCCGCGAGCCGACGTAGGGCAGGCCGACGAGCTCGAGCACCTCGCGCACCGCGCCGTCCTCGCCGGTCTCGCCGTGCAGCAGCGGCAGCACGCAGTCGGGCGGTGTCCTCGCGCAGCACGCCGGAGCAGGTCGGCGTCCACGTCGCGCACGTCGACCTCGACGCCCGCCTCGCGCAGCGCCTCGGCGACCCGGCGGCCGGAGCGCAGCGAGACGTCGCGCTCGTGGGACAGCCCGCCGGCCAGCACCACCACCCGGTCGGTGTCGCTCGTGCTCACTCGTGCATCATGCCGTCGCTCACGTCAGGTCCGTCGCCGGGTCCGTCGTACCCGCGGTTGATCTCGCGCAGCGCCGCCGGACCGACGTCGGTGCCGAAGGTCTGCCGCAGCTCGACCTCCTCCTCGATCACGCCGACCAGCCGCCGCACGCCCTCGCGGATCCGCTCGGGCGTCGGGTAGCAGTAGGACAGCCGCATGCTCTGCGCCCCGAAGCCGTCGGCGAAGAACGCCGTGCCCGGGCACGAACGCGACCCGGGCGGTGACCGCGCGCGGCAGCATCGCCTTGGCGTCGAGGCCGTCGGGCAGGGTCAGCCAGACGTAGAAGCCGCCGGTCGGCACGTTCCACCGCGCGGCCGCGGGCATCATGTCGTCGAGGGCCTCGACCATCGCGTCGCGCCGCTCGCGGTACATCTCCCGGAACTGCTTGATCTGGCCGAGCCAGTCGTGGTTGTCGAGGTACGCCGAGACGGCCAGCTGGGAGAACGACGGCGGGCAGAGCGTCGCCGACTCCTGCGCCAGCACGAGCTTCTCGCGTACGGCGTGCGGGGCCAGCGCCCAGCCGACCCGGAAGCCCGGGCGCGAACGTCTTGGAGAACGAGCCGAGGTAGATCACCCCGTCCGGCTCGTCGGCCCGCAGCGCGCGGTAGGGCTCCTCGTCGAAGCCGAGCAGGCCGTAGGGGTTGTCCTCGAGCACCAGCACGTCGGCCTCGCGGCAGATCTCCAGGATCTCCGGGCGGCGCTCCGCGGCCAGCGTCACGCCGGCGGGGTTGTGGTAGTTCGGGATCGTGTAGACGAACTTGATCCGCCTGCCGGCCGCCTGCACCGTGCGCGATCGCCTCGCGCAGCGCCGAGGGCACCAGGCCGTGCTCGTCCATCTCCACGTGCACGACGTCGCACTGGTAGGCCTTGAAGACGCCGAGCGCCCCGACGTACGACGGGGCCTCGCAGATCACCACGTCGCCGGGGTCGCAGAAGATCCGGGTGACCAGGTCGACCGCCTGCTGGGAGCCGACCGTGACCACCACGTCGTCGGGGTGCGCCTCGATGCCCTCGAGCCGCATCACGTCGCAGATCTGCTCGCGCAGGTGCGGGTCGCCCTGCCCGGAGCCGTACTGCATCGCGGTCGTGCCGCGGGTCGCGGACCAGGTCGGCGATCGCCTCGCCGACGACGTCGAGCGGCAGCCCGGAGATGTTCGGCATCCCGCCGGCCAGCGAGACCACCTCGGGCCGGCTGGCCACCGAGAACAGCGCCCGGATCTCCGAGGCGGTCATCCCCTGCGTGCGGGCGGCGTACCGGTCGACGTAGCTGTCGAGCCGGGTGCTGCCGGACGGGCGGGGGACGGGCTGGGACATCGGTTCTCCTGGGACGGGGTGTCCTCCTAGGATGAGGCATCGGGGGGTCCGCGCGCGCGGAAGGGGTCACGACATGAGCAGGTCATCGGTGGCTAGGCGGCTGGCCCGGCTCACCCTGGACAACCTCGGCGACCTGCCGGTCGGCTGCCGGTCCTGCGTGTTCTGGGAGCTCGACCCGGTGCGCCGCCAGCGCGCCGCCGACGCCGGCGCGTCTGCGAGGAGAAGGAGGCCTGGGTCTCCCGGGTGCTGCTGGAGTGGGGCTCGTGCGGGCGGGTGGCGTACGTCGACGACGACCCGGCCGGCTACGTGCTCTACGCGCCGCCGTCGTACCTCCCGGGCGCCGACGCGTTCCCGACCGCGCCGGTCAGCGAGGACGCCGTGCTGCTGGCCACCGCGATGGTCTACCCGGAGTACGCCGGCGTCGGGGCTGGGCCGGGTGCTGATGCAGACCGTCGTGAAGGACCTGGTCAAGCGCGGCGGGATCCGGGCGCTCGAGGCGTTCGGCGACACCCGCGCCCCGCGGCCGCGCCGAGCGGGAGCCGATCGACCTACGGCGACCACGTGCTGCCGGCCGACTACCTGCTGCGGGTCGGCTTCAAGACCCACCGGCCGCACCCGCGCTACCCCCGGATGCGGCTCGAGCTCAAGTCGGCGGTGACCTGGCGCGACGAGGTGGAGAGCGCCCTGGAGCGGCTGCTCGGCGCCGTACGCCCGGCCCGGCACCCGGCGGCCGACCCCTCCCACCGGGTGGTCAGGCGCTCGCGACGGTCCCGGCGACGCCAGCGCCTGACCGGTCAGGCCGCTTGAGCGCGGCGCGGAGCTCGCTGAGCCGGAGCACGCCGGTCTTGGCGTCCGACTCGGGCGTCGAGGTAGACCCGCTGCACGGCGACCACGACCGCCTCGGCGATCACGTCGCGGAAGGCCGGGTCGGCCAGCCGGGCGGCGTCGCCGGGGTTGGTGAGGTAGCCGGCGTCGATGCGGACCGCCGGCATCCTGGTGCGGCGCAGGATGTCGAAGGTCTTGGCGTGCGAGCGCAGGTCGCCGAGGTCGGTGCGGGCGACGATCTCGCGCTGCACCAGCCCGGCGAACCGCTCGCCGGCCGACGACGACGACGCCGTGCGCCTCGGAGCCGTAGAAGTACGTCGAGACGCCGGCACGCGTCGGGGTTGTCCGAGCCGTCGACCTGGAGCGAGATGCACAGGTGCGCGTCGGTGCGGTTGGCGAACTCGGCCCGCTCGACCTCGGTGCTCTCCGACGGCGCCGCCGGTGTTGGTCAGGAAGGCCTGCACGCCGGTCGCGACCAGCCGGCCCTCGATCCGGCGGGCCAGGTCGGTGGTGATCGCGTCGGCGCGCAGCCGCAGTCGCGGAGTCGTCGAACCGGCCCACGGACGGGTCGATGACCACGACCTTGCCGGTCAGCTGCGGGCCGTCGCGGCGGATCCGCTCCTCGGCGCGCATCGCGTTGGGGCTGCCGCCGCTCGACCATCGGGGCGAGCCGGGTGCAGCGCCTTGAGGGTGGCCGGGCCGCAGGTGCCGTCGGCCGGCACGCCCACGTTGCGCTGGAAGTCGCGCACCGCCTGCTCGGTCTGGTGCCCGAAGCGGCCGTCGACCTTGCCGACCTTGAAGCCGAGGTCGAGCAGCCGCTGCTGGAGGGCGAGCACGTCGTCACCGGCGAGCACGTTGCCGGCGACGTGCGTCAGCAGCCGGTCGCCGAGCCGCCAGCGGGCCTCCTCGAGCACCCGGTAGGTGCTCGGGCCCGACGATGCCGTCGACGGTCGAGCCCGCGCTGCTGCTGGAACGCGCGGACCGCCTGGTCGAGCGGCTCGTCGAACGTGTCGGGGTCGGTGTGCCGGCCGCCGCCGGACGCGTCGGTCAGGCCCAGCAGGGCGAGGCGGTCCCGGATCTCGGCCACCGCGCGCCCGCGGTCGCCGAGCCGGAAGAGCGCGGGGTGGCGCGGTCGGAGCGGGTACGGCGGACGCGGTGGTGGCCTCGGACATGCCGACTCCTCTCCGGGGACGTGGTCGGTCTCGGTAGGTGGCCGCACCGGAGCGGGGTCCGTCTACCCAAACAGACGTCGCGGCCATTCGCCAAGGCGGCAGCCCGGCCCGGCGAGCCGGTCTGGCCCGGACTGGTCCGGTCGACGGCCCGCGTCTGGACCGGTCTGGGCCGGACGCGACGACGCCCGCGCCGAAGGGCGCGGGCGTCGGTGTCAGGCGGCTGCGTCAGCCGATGAACTCGCTGCAGCTCGCTGAGCAGCGCGGCCTTGGGCTTGGCGCCGACGATCTGCTTCACGAGCTCGCCGTTCTGGAAGACGTTGAGCGTCGGGATGCCGGTCACGCGGTAGGCCGCCGGGGTGACCGGGTTCTCGTCGACGTTCATCTTCACGAACGTGAGCTTCTCGCCGTGCTGGGCCGCGATCTCCTTGAGGATCGGGTCCACCTGGCGGCACGGCCCGCACCACTCGGCCCAGAAGTCCACGAGGACGGGCTTGTCGGACTTCAGCACGGAGGTGTCGAAGTCGGCGTCGGTGATTGCTTGCATCTCGGCCACGAGGTGCTCCTTCTCAGGGTCGTTCGGGTGGTCTCTGGGTGAGGCGTCGTCAGGTCAGTCAACACGACGCCGGGGACATTTCTTCCCGCGGTGCGTCCGGGACGGCCCGCAGGGAATCTGGCAGCCCGGGCATCAGGCGCCCGGCGGTCTGCACCTGCTCGGTCGAGCAGCCTCGGCCTCGAGCGTCGGCGCGCTCGGCGGCCTCCGGCCGCGGAGGCGGCGTGGTCGAGCGCGGCGAGGTACCGCTCGGCGTCGAGCGCGGCCGCGCAGCCGGTGCCGGCGGCGGTGATCGCCTGGCGGTAGTGGTGGTCGACCAGGTCGCCGCAGGCGAAGACGCCCGTCGAGGTTGGTGCGGGTCGAGGGGTGGTCGACGAGCACGTAGCCGTTCTCGTCGAGGTCCACCTGGCCGCCGAGCAGCTCCGAGCGGGGGTCGTGGCCGATCGCGATGAACAGGCCGGTGGCGTCGAGGTGCCGCTTCTCGCCGGTGACGGTGTCGACCAGGGTCAGCCCGGTGAGCTTGTCGTCGCCGTGGATCGCCTCGACGGCGGAGTTCCAGGCGAACTCGATCTTCGGGTCGGCGAAGGCCCGCTCCTGCATGATCTTGGAGGCGCGCAGCTCGTCGCGGCGGTGGATCAGCGTCACCTTGGAGCGCGAACCGGGACAGGAAGGTCGCCTCCTCGACCGCGGAGTCGCCGCCGCCGACGACGGCGATGTGCTGCTCGCGGAAGAAGAAGCCGTCGCAGGTCGCGCACCAGGAGACGCCGTGGCCGGAGAGCCGGTCCTCGCCCTCGACGCCGAGCTTGCGGTAGCCGGAGCCGGTCGACAGGATCACGGCGCGGGCGCGGTGCTCGCCGGCCGGAGCCGTCGGTGACCACCTTGACGTCGCCGGTCAGGTCGACCTCGGTGACGTCGTCGGCGACCAGCTCGGCGCCGAACCGCTCGGCCTGCGCGCGCATCTCGTCCATCAGGGCCGGGCCCATGATGCCGTCGCGGAAGCCGGGGAAGTTCTCCACCTCGGTGGTGTTCATCAGCGCGCCGCCGGCGGTGACCGAGCCCTCGAACACCAGGGGTGCGAGGTTCGCGCGGGCGGCGTACACGGCGGCGGTGTAGCCGGCCGGGCCGGAGCCGATGATGATCACGTTGCGGGTTTCCTGGTCGGACATCGTGGTCGTGACTCACTTCCTCGGGGCTGCTGGGGCGGGCGATCCGCCGGTCGTTGCGGTCCTGCTCCGTCAACCGATCCTAGGTGGGCGGCATTCCCCGGTCGCGGTCGGGCGCGGGCGTGTCAGGGGGCGGGAACGGTCGTGGACGCCACCGGCGCGGTGGCGTCGTCACAGGAGTACACCCGCGCCTCACGCGTCCCGCCCGTCGCCCGGTCGACCACCAGGGTGGCCGGCTCGCCGTCCAGGCGTACGTCGACCACGTCGGCGCCGCGCGGCACGGTCGGCCGGTCGCACGCGGACCCGTCCGGTCGCACGGCGAGCTTCCGGGCGTCCTCGGGGCTGGTCGCGCGACGGCACCCGAGCGCGACCACGCGGCGCACGTCGGCGGCCGAGCGTGCTCGTGCGCAGTCGCGGGCACGCCGAGCGACCGGGGACGGCGGACCGTGCCGCCGACCGGCGGCGCCGAGGGGGCCGCCGCCTCCGGCTGGGACACCCGGTCGTCCGCGAGGCCGCTGGCCCGCGAGTCGCTCGAGGCCGAGCCGCCGCCGTCGCTGCTGCCGCCCGCGCCACCGAGACCGCCGGTCACCACGGCGCCGCCGGCGGCAGCGATCACCGCGACGCGCGGCCGCGGCGACGAGCACGTTGAGCCTCCGGCGGGCGCGGTGCGCGGCCAGCTCGTCGGGGCCACGACCGGGCGCCGGCGAGGCGGCCTGCGTCGCGGAGCGGCCCTGCACCAGCTCGGCGAGCACGCCGTCGAGGCGGGCGGCCACGGCCGGCGGCATCGTCGCGGGGGTCTCCGCGTCCTCGGCCCGGGCCGCGGCGGCGAGCGCCCGGCGCACCTGCTCCTCCTGCTCGGGGGTCACTCGGCTGCGTCACGGGCTGCTCACCTCCTGCGTCGGTCCGGTCCGGGTCGTCGCGGGTCCGGTCTCCCGCGGGTGGGACGCGGGGCGCCGGCCCGCGGGTTCCCCGGGCGCGTGCGCCGGTCGAGCAGCGGCAGCAGCCGGGCCCGGCCGCGCGAGCACCGGCTCTTCACGGTGCCCGGGGCGCAGTGCAGGATCTGGGCGGTCTCCTCGACGGAGTACCCCTCCATGTCGACCAGCACCAGCGCCGCCCGCTGGTCGAGCGGCAGCGTGGCCAGCGCGGCGAGCACGGCGGCGCGCCGCTCGCGGTCGACCGCGAGGTCGGCCGGGTCCACGACGGCCGGCGTCCGGCGGCAGCGCCGCGGCCGCCGGCGCCGCCGCTCGTCGAGGTCGTCGGGCAGCGGGTCGGCGAGCCGCACCTTGCGGCGCCGCAGCCGGTCGAGGCAGGCGTTCACCACGATCCGGTGCAGCCAGGTGGTGACGGCCGCGTCCCCGCGGTAGGAGTCGGCCCGCCGGAAGGCCGCGATCAGGGCGTCCTGGAGCGCGTCGGCCGCCTCCTCGGGGTCGCCGGTGGTGCGCAGCGCGACCGCCCACAGCCGGTCCCGGTGCCGGGCGAACAGCGTGCCGAAGGCGTCGGGGTCGCCGTCGACGTGCGCCCGCAGCAGAGCCCGGTCGTCGGGCCCCTCGGCAGCCGGTCGCCGGTCATGACGAGACGGAGATCTCCGCGACCCGGCCCTGGAACCCGCCGGGCGCGCTCGGCAGGGCGGTCAGCCAGACCACCAGCCACTGGGTGGTGACCGGCTTCTTCAGCTCCAGGTCGGCGCGGCCGCCGGCGTTCCTGGCCGAGGCGACCGTGTCGAGGCCGTCGGTGCTGGAGGGTGCGGCCTGCGCGTCGGGGGCGGCCAGCATGTCCAGCGAGGTGCCGTCGCCGAGCAGGTTCACCCGGACCGAGCCGACCTCGGCGGGCTTGCCGAGGTCGACCAGCAGGCCGACGCCGGCCTTGAGCCTCGGGGAACTCGTCGAAGTAGGTGCTGGTCCGCCAGGCGGTGGCGGCCTTGCCGTCGGCGGCGAGCGGGGCGAGCTCGGGGTTCTCCTCCGGGCGGGTCGCCCAGCGGGTCGAAGTCGGTGACCCCGGCGATCGGCACCGGCTTGCTGTCCGGGGCCGGCGGAGGAGGCGGAGCCGCTCCCGCTGGGGGTCTCCGACGCGGTGAGGCCGCCCGAGCCGCGGCCGAGGTTGAACGCGAAGACGATCCCGAGCACCAGGATCACGATGGACGCGAGCACGGCGGCCAGCCGGAGCCAGGAGGTGCCCGGCTTCTCGTCCTCCTCGTGCCAGTCCTCGTCGTCGTCAGCGTCCGGGTCGGCCACGTCCGGTCCCCAGGCCGGCGGGCACCCGTCCGTTGCCCGCACCGGTGCTCCGCGGGAAGGACCCGGTGCCGCGCGCCGGCCCACGGCGTCGGTGGCGCGCCGGGCCGGGCCCTCGGCGAACAGCGGCCGCTCGGGGGCGTCGGGCAGCGGGGGCGGCGGGGCCGGCGTACGCCGGGTCGGGGCGGCCGGCGGGGCCGTCGGCGCCGGTGCTCGCGTCCGTGACGCGGTCGGTCGTCGCTGCGGCCCGGCTCGTCGGAGACCCAGCCGACGCCGGTGTCCTCGTCGTAGAAGACGGGGACGCCGGCCTGGGTGCGGGCCGCGGCGTCGTCCTCCGGCGACGGGAGAACGCACCGGTCGCGGCCAGGTCCCCGGTGTCCTGGTGGCCGGGGTCGTCGGCGCCGGGCTGCGCCGCCGGGGCTGAGCTGCGTCTCGGGGCCGGCGTCGGCGTGGGCACGGGCCAGGTCGTCGGGCGTCCAGGACGGTCGTGGCCTCGTACTGCGGGGCGCCGGTCGGGTCGCCGATGTAGTCGCTGAGCGCGGCGTAGATCTCGTGGGCGGTCTCGATCGGCACGGCGTGGTTGTGCGGTCCGGCGTTCAGGACCCGCTCGCAGATCGCGTCGAGGGGGCGCGGGACGCCGGCGCGCACCTGGCGCGGCCGCAGCGGCCGGCCGTGCTCGGCGGGCGCCGGGGGGACCGTCGAGCCCTCGGTGCCGGGCCACCGGCCGACCAGGGCGGCGTACAGCAGGCCGGCGAGGTTGACCACGTCGGACTCGTGGGCGCTCATCGGGTCGCCGCCGGTGACCCGGACCTGGTCCGCGGCCGGCGCGGTCCTGCAGCACGGCGTCGACGACGAAGCCGATCAGCTTCACCGAGCCGGCCTCGGTGACCATCACCTTCTCCGGGAGCAGCCGGCCGTGCGCGACGCCGTTGCGGTGCGCGGTGGCGATCGCCTCGGCGACCTCCTTGACGACCCAGGCGGCGCGGCGCGGGGACAGCGGGCCCTCGACGAGCATCTGGTCGAGGGAGACACCGGAGCCCCACTCGTTGACGACGTAGACGACGCCGTCCTCGGCGGCCGCGTCGAGCACCCGGAGCAGGTGCCCGTCGGTGACCAGGGCGGAGGTGCGGGCGGCGGTCAGCAGCGCGTCGGCGCGGGGGTCGGAGTCGGCCAGCACGTGGACGGCGACGCTGCGGGCGAGGGTCTGGTCGGTCGCGCGCCAGAAGCGGGCGCCGTCGGTGTCGTCGAGGAGGTCGTCGAGCGTGAACCGTCCGGCGAGCACGGTCCCCGGTCCGAACGGTGTCTCGGCCACGTCCCTCCTCGCCTCGCTGTCGGTCAGGTCCGGAGCCGGTGCGCACCGGCCCGGCACCATGCTACGGGCGGTCGGTCAGCGCCGGAGCCGACCGGTGACCAGGCCATGACGCTCGTCACCTCGGTGATCCGCATCAGCCGGGCCAGCGCCAGGAACACGACCACGTCGACGAGCCGGTGACCCCCAGGACCACGACGGACTGGAGCTTGCCCGCCCCCGCGCGGCCACACCTGCTGCGAGCCCCAGCTTGACCGCCCAGGCCACCGCCGTGGCGACCCCGGCGGCGATCAGCAGCCGGACCAGGAAGCGCAGCAGCCGGGGGTCTCGAGCCCGCCGAGCAGGTGCCGCGAGCAGCGAGTAGGAGATCAGCGCGCCGACGAGGTACGCGCCGGCGTAGGCGATCACCAGGCCCGGGGCGGTGCCCGAGGGCGGCACGGCGCGGGTCAGCGCGACGGCGAGCACGATGTTCGTCGCGGCGATCACGCACTGCACCCAGAACACCGTCCGGGTGCGCTCGAGGGCGTAGAAGCCGCGCAGCATCAGGTAGTGGGTGGTGAAGAACACCAGCCCGGGCGCGAACAGCGCGAGCGCGACGGCGAACGCGGGGACGCTCGGCCGGCCGGCGCCGTACCCGAAGATCGTGTTGCTCAGGTCGAGCGCGATCACCGGGAGCAGCACCGCGAACGGGATGATCAGCGCGTACGCCGTCCGCAGCGTCGACGCCACGCTGCCGGCCGACGCCGGCCAGGTCCGCGTCGGCGGCCGACGCGAGCCAGCCGGGGCAGCATCGCGGTCGCCAGCGAGACCGTCGCGATCGAGTGCGGCACCATCACCAGCAGGAACGCGTTGGAGTAGATCGTGTAGCCGGTGCCGTCCCCGCCGCCCGAGGTGCACACCCCGCGCACCGCGTCGGCCGTGCCGGACGAGGCGATCCTGACCACCACGGTGTAGGCGATCTGGTTGACCACCACGAACAGCACCGTCCAGGTGCCCAGCCGCAGCGTGTGCCCGAGGCCGGTGCCGCGGAAGTCGAACCGCGGCCGGTAGGTGAACCCGGCCCGCTTCAGGTAGGGCAGCAGGATCAGCAGCTGCACCGCGATGCCGAGCGTGGAGCCGAGCCCGAGCAGCAGCTCCTGGCCGCCGGTGAACCCGCCGACGGCGACTCCGGCCCGGAGAGCACCGCCGGGTCGACGCCGGGGCTGCACAGGTCGTGCACCGGGCCGTAGACGATCAGGTACGTCGTGAGGATCGCGACCGAGATCACGTTGTTGGCGATCGGCGCCCACATCATCGGACCGAAGCTGCGCCGGGCGTTGAGCACCTGCCCGACCAGCACGAACATGCCGTAGAAGAAGACCTGGGGCAGGCAGTAGCGGGCGAAGGCGATCACCGACTCGCGCTGCGCGGCCAGCTCCGGGGTGAAGAAGGCGTCGGCCAGGAACAGCCGCATCAGCAGCGGCGCGGCGAGCACCAGCACCGCGGTGACGCCGGCCAGGAACAGCGCGGCCAGCGTGATGATCCGGTTGGTGTAGCCGTCGCCGCCGTCCGGGTCGTTCTTCATCGCCCGCACGAGCTGCGGCACGAGCACGGCGTTGAAGACGCCGCCGGCCAGCAGGATGTAGAGCATGTTCGGGACCGTGTTGGCGATCGTGAACACGTCGGCGTGCAGCTGCTGGCCGAGCGCCGCGGCGAGCAGGGCGCCGCGGACGAAGCCGCTCAGCCGGGACACGACGGTGCCGGCGGCCATCACCGCGGTCGAGGAGAGCACGCTCGCGTCGGTGCCGCCCTCGTCGCCGCTGCGCGTCCCGTCGCTCGTCTGGTGGGGGGTGCCGCTCACGTGGGGAGCTCCTGTCCGGGCCGCGGCGTGGCGTCCCCGGGGGTGGTGCGAGGTGGGTGTCGGCTGCCGGCCGGGGTGTCGTCGCGCGGCAGCCGCGGGCCGTGCGTGGCCTTGCGGCGACGCACCCGGCGGAACAGCCGCACCGCGATGGCCAGGAACAGCAGCACGCCGCCGGCGGCCATGATCACCCAGATCACGGTGCTGACCCGGCTGGTCCGGACGCTGACCTGGGTGAGGCTGCCGAGGGGGTTGCCCTCGCTGTCGGTGGCGATCAGGGTCACGGCGTGCACGCCGATGTCGTTCGACGTGGCCTGGAGCCGGATCGCGGTGCGCTTGCCGGCCCCGAGGGTCACCGGGTCGAACTTCTCGATCGTGAGCCCGGAGCTGCGGGTCTGCGTGGCGATCCCGACCCGCACCGGCTGGTCGAGGCCGTTGACCAGCGTCACCTGGATCGGACCGGTCTCGCTGGACATCATCACGAAGGACGGCCCCTCGATCCGGACCGCCTGCATCTGCCCGCGCACGTAGTCGTTGGTGCTGTTGACCTGGGACAACGCCTGCTCGGCGTCGTCGCGGACGTTCTGCGAGGACGCGAGCATCGCGATCCGGGCGATGGTCCCTGCGACGGTGTCGTTGTCGGGAAGCGTCCGGTCGAACGTCTCACCCGTCGCGGACAGCCGCTCGGTGGCGAGCAGGTTGGCCAGCGGCAGCTGCGCCTCACGGTCCGACCGCGGGTACGACGGGATGTCCTCGCCGCTCGTGTCCGTGCCCGGCGGGATGCTCGCGCCCGAGACCACGGCGGGCAGGTCGACCATCCGCAGCCAGGGCTGGTCGAGACCGGCGAAGAAGTCTGCGGCGGACCAGGCCTTGCCCGGGTTCCAGTACGGCGGTGTCGAGACCACGATCGGCTGGTCGGCGGACGGGGACAGGGCGTGCAGCGCGGCGTCGCTGAGCAGGCGCTGCCGCACCGCCAGCGCGGCGTACCTCGCGTTCGGCCTCGGCCCGCCCGTGCCGGCGTACTGGTCCTCGCGGACGACGGGCGCCCGGCCGTTGCCGGTGAGGACGGTGCGCTGCGCGCGGGGGAACGCCCCCTCCTCGAGGAGCACGGTGGTGTCCGGCTCGATGCCCGCCAACGCCGCGGCGGGCAGCCGGCCGCTCAGCGGGTCGACGACGGGGAGGCTGCGCTCGACCCCGTGGGAGGTCATCGTCTCGACGCTGAGCTTCCTGGCCTGCTGGTAGAGGTCCCGGAGCCGGGTGCCGAGCGCGGAGGCGACGTCGAGGTCGGCGTACGGCACGGAGGTGACGCGTGTGCGTCGGGGCCTGCCGGCGGAACTCCTCGAGCCAGGCCCGGGCCGACACCGCCTCGGGCGACGGTTCGGAGGCGGAGCCCACGTCGCCGGTGTCGGTGCTGCCGTCCGAGGGGGACGCCGACGGCGACGGCGACGCCGACCCGCTCGCGCCGGATGAGGTGTCGCCGGTGGGTCCGGGGTCGATCTTCGGGTTGTCCTGGGCCACCGAGCGTGCGGCGTCGAGCACGGCCGGGTCGACGACCCAGGTGACGGGCGCGGTGGCCCGTCCGCTCAGGTTGAGGAGCCGGTCCAGCCGGCCGTCGGGGGACAGCGACCGCTGCCACGAGCGGATGCCCAGCAGCCGGCCCGCGGCGCCGCGGCGGACCTCGTTCCTCACCGGGACCATCAGCGCGAGCCGGGTCCGCGGGGTGCCGCGCGGGACCAGGGGGAGAAAGCTGCGGGCCCGGCCGAGGGTGGCCCGGACACCGTCGGGGTCAGCGCCCAGGACGTGCACCCCGATCCAGTAGACCCCGGGCTGACCGGTGATCTGCAGGCTCGAGCGGGGCACGGACACCCGGTAGGACGTCGTCTCCCCGGGAGCCAGGTCGCCGATCACGTCGTACAGGCCCTCGGTGGTGACCCGGGTGCCGATCGGGGCGTCCTCCGGTGTCCGCGCGGCGTCCTCGAGGTCCGCCCGGTCGGTCATCGGCGTCCCGGAGGTGAACAGGTAGGCCTTGAGGTCGGTGTAGGTCTCCGCGGACCGGTTGGTGACCTGGCCGGTGAGCGTGATGCGGCCGGCGGTGGGGACGACGGCCGGGGCCAGGGTCTCGACGCTGACCCGCAGGGGTGCCCGGGTGGTCGGCCGCTGCCGCGGCCGGGACCGTCGGCGCGAGCAGCACGACCGCGCCCACTGCCGTCGCCAGGGCCGCGAGCAGGCATGCCACGGCACGGCGAGGGGCGGGACGGGTCACCCGGCAAGGCTAACTTCCACGGCCGCTGGCATAGAGTTGCCTCCCGTGTCCGAGCAGCCCGAGCCGTCCCGCGTCCCGCCTGTCGTCGACGAGCTCGGTGCCCGGTTCACCGAGGCCGGTGAGCAGATCGCGCTGGTGGGCGGGCCGGTGCGCGACGCGATGCTCGGCCGGCTGCACAACGACCTCGACCTCACCACGTCCGCCCGTCCGGAGATCACCGAGAAGCTGCTCACCGGCTGGGCCGACGCGGTCTGGGACATGGGCCGCGCCTTCGGCACCATCGGCTGCCGCAAGGGCGACTGGACGATCGAGATCACGACGTACCGCTCCGAGGCCTACGACGCGGACTCCCGCAAGCCGGCCGTGGCCTACGGCGACACGCTCGAGGGCGACCTGGTGCGCCGCGACTTCACCGTCAACGCGATGGCGGTGACGCTGCCCGACCACGAGCTGGTCGACCCGTACGGCGGCCGGGAGGACCTGCGCGGCGGCTGATCCGCACGCCGGGGACGCCCGGAGGACTCGTTCTCCGACGACCCGCTGCGGATGATGCGCGCGGCCCGGTTCTCCGCGCAGCTCGACTTCGACGTCGACCCCGCGGTCGTCGCGGCGATGACCGACATGGCCGAGCGCATCGACATCGTCTCGGCCGAACGGGTCCGCGACGAGCTGGTCAAGCTGGTGACCTCGCCGCACCCGCGCCGCGGTCTCGCGCTGCTGGTGGCCACCGGTCTCGCCGAGCGGGTGCTGCCCGAGCTGCCGGCGCTGGCGCTCGAGCGCGACGAGCACCACCGGCACAAGGACGTCTACGAGCACACGCTGACCGTGCTCGAGCAGTCCATCGACCTCGAGGACCGGCTGCCCGGCGGCGGCCCGGACTTCGTGTCCCGCTTCGCGGCGCTGATGCACGACGTCGGCAAGCCGCGCACCCGTCGCTTCCAGGACGACGGCACGGTGACCTTCCACCACCACGACGTGGTCGGCGCCAAGCTCACCCGCAAGCGGATGAAGGCGCTGCGCTTCTCCAACGACGACATCGACGAGGTGGCCAGGCTCGTCGAGCTGCACCTGCGCTTCCACGGCTACGGCTCCGGGGAGTGGACCGACTCGGCGGTGCGCCGCTACGTCCGCGACGCCGGCGACTCCCTGGAGCGGCTGCACGTGCTGACCCGGGCCGACTGCACGACCCGCAACCGGCGCAAGGCCGACCGGCTGCGTCGTACCTATGACGACCTCGAGGTGCGGATCGCCCGGCTCGCCGAGGAGGAGGAGCTCGCCTCGATCCGGCCCGACCTCGACGGCCACCAGATCATGGAGACCCTCGGCATCGGCCCGGGACGTGACGTCGGCGCGGCGTACCAGTTCCTGCTCGAGCTGCGCATGGACGAGGGCCCGCTCCCGGAAGCGACCGCCCGGGAACGCCTGCTCGCCTGGTGGCAGTCCCGCTCCTGACCGCCGGCGTCGCCCGGACCGGGTCAGCGGACGATCTTGAAGTTGAACTGCGCCGTCCCGAGCGCACCCATCAGCCGCAGCCACACCGGCAGCAGCATCTCGGTGCCGCGGGCGGTGCTCAGGTCCGCCGAGGTCGATGACGTCGTCGTGACCGAAGCTCTCGAGCAGCCCGGTGACGACGGCCTTCGCGTCGGCGTCGTCGCCGGAGACGAAGACCGTCGAGCTCTCGCCGAGCGCACGCGGGTCGACCATGAGGGAGGCGTTGAGCGTGTTGAGGGTCTTCACGACCTTCGCCTCGGGGAAGGCGCGCTGGATCTGCTCGGCGAGCGAGTCGCTGTCCTTGACGAACAGGGTGGGCGGGAAGCCCTGGGAGAAGTCGAGCGGGTTGGAGACGTCGACGAGCGGCTTCCCGGCCAGCTGCTCGGAGCCGGCGAGGCCCAGGACCTCCAGTGACGCGCCGCCGTTGGTGGCCAGCACGACGAGCTCGGCGTCGCGGGCGGCGTCGGCGTAGGCGGCGAGGCGGACGCCGGGGTGCGCCGCCAGCCAGGGACCGACGCTGCCCTCGTCGGTGCGGGCCCGTGCTCTGCTGCGGGTCACGGGTGCCGACGACCACGGTGTGGCCGAGCTCGTCGAGCCGGCCGGCGATGCGTCTGGCCGACCGTGCCGGTGCCGAGGACTGCGATGTTCATGGGGTTCCTCGCAATGAGGTAGACAGATCTGTCTGGTGATGGCGTGAACACTAGCAGACAGATCTGTCTGGTTGAATGGACCCGTGCCCACCGAGTCCCGACCCAGTGCCGCCCGGCAGCGGATCCTCGACGCCGCTTTCCGGCTGTTCTACGCGCGTGGCCTGCGGGCGGTCGGCGTGGACACGATCATCGCGGAGTCGGGCGTGGCCAAGGCGACGTTCTACAAGCACTTCCCGGCCAAGGACGACCTCGTCCTGGCCTACCTCGACCGGGTCGACGAGGTGTGGAGCGGGCAGCTGCACGACGCCGCGCGGGCCGCCGGCCCGGCCCCCCGCGACCAGCTGGTCGGGCTCTTCGACGCGCTGGCCTCGAGCTGCCGCCGGGACGGGTACCGCGGCTGCGCCTTCCTCAACGCCGCCGCCGAGTCGGTGCCCGGCTCGCCGGTGCACGAGCGGACCGTGGCGCACAAGCAGGCCGTGCTCGGCTGGGTCCGAGACCTCGCGGTCGAGGCCGGGGCGGCCCAGCCCGGGGTGCTCGCGCGGTCGCTGACCCTGCTTCTGGACGGCGGGCTGGCCAGTGGGGCGCTCGACGCCGACCCGCAGGCGGCCCTGGTCGCCCGGAAGTCCGCGCGGGCCCTCGTCGCGGTCGCGGTCCCGGCCACCTGACCGCTCAGCGACCCCGTCGCCAAGCCTCGCCAGCGTCATGGCCCGTCGGTAGCATGAGGCCCCCTTCCTGTTTGGAGGCCGGCTTTGGTAGCACGAAGCCAGTTCTCGCTCAAAGCGGTCGTGGCATCAACTGGTCGGGTTCCGGCGTCCCCGGACTTCACGCCGACCCGTGTGATGGTGGTAGACCTCGAGCATCCGTTGCCTGACATCGACGGCCGTGATGGTCAGACAGCCCCCTCGGGCGCCGTGTGGATGCTCGTCCGCCTCCACGCCAGACCGCTCGGAGATCTGACGCTCTCACCCGACGAGCTCCCCATGTCGGCCGCCAGCCTCTCCGAGAGGATCCACCAGGCTTGGGGACGAGCCATCGAGGAACATCTTCGTTCGGATGACGCGGACGGAACCGAGAGCGGATCACCATCGACGTCGAACGACCCGTGGCAATCGTGCGTTCTTCACCAACCGTCGTACTTGCCTTCGGTCAGTGTGGTGGTCCCCACGTACCGGCGGCCGGACGACGTCGTCCGCTGCGTCGAGTCCATCGTGGCCACGGGCTACCCGCACCTCGAGGTCCTCGTGGTGGACAACGCGCCGGCGCATCTGCTGACTGCTGAGGCCGTCGCGGAAAGCTACGGGGGCGACGAACGAGTTCACTACCTGGCTGAGTGGACCGCAGGAGCGTCCCGGGCTCGCAATCTCGGAGTTCGCCATGCCACCGGAGACATCGTGGCATTCGCAGACGATGACGTTGTCGTTGACCGACACTGGATCGCTGCCTTTGTCAACGCATTCGCCCATCACCCCGATGTCTCCTGCGTCACGGGACTTGTCATTCCGAAGACCCTCGAAACACCCGTGCAGTCATGGTTCGAAGACTTCGGCGGCTTCAACCGAGGCTATGCGCAACGGGAGTTCGACCTGTCCGAGCACCGAGGTGACTCGCTCCTCTATCCGTACACCGCAGGAGCAATGGGAGGGCTGGGTAACTCCGCGTTTCGACGCTCAGCTCTCGCGAGCCCGGACGCGTTCAACACCGTGCTCGGTCCCGGAACCCCGGCGTTCGGGGCAGAGGACCAAGACGCTTTCGTGTCCTTGCTGAAGCGAGGAGGGCGCCTTCTCTACGAGCCTGCGGCCTTGGTGCACCACACCCATCGGGACAGCTACGGCGAGCTGCGCTGGCAGGTGTTCACCTACGGCGCGGGGATGGCGGCCGCCCTCGTTCATTGGGCGGTGAGCGAGCGCGCGGTAGCCGTCGAGCTGTCACAGCGGGTCATCGCCTCTCTGCCGCTCATCGTCCGCGGCGGCAACCGCGACGGGTCCCTGCCGTCGGCCTCCGCATCCTGTCCTCCCGTTCTGCGCACCCTCGAGCGGCTCGGATACGTGTACGGACCGATCGCGTACGTCCGCGCAGTGCTGCGACATCGGCAGATCGAGAAGGCGGCGGCTCGGAAGGACCCGGGACGTCTCGTCGACCACGTCGTGTGACCACCGAGGCGCACTCACGTCAGATGGGACCGCGACGAACCGGCGAGCGGGCGCTTGCGTCCCCCCGTCAGCCGTGCCGCCGCGTACGAGAAGGGGCCACGAGCTACCGCCATGAGCTCCACCGCCTGGAGGTTGATCCGGGGCAGGTGCCCGGGCTCGTCAAGCTCGCCGGGGACCGTGACGGCGGTCATGCGGGGGTGCATATCGGGCGGCGGCGAGGGCACGTCGGATCACCATCGGAGAGGTCTCACGAGTGCACAGGAGCTTGGTCATCCACGCTCCGAGACCCAATCCGTATCCGGTGATCTGTTCCCCGAGCGCGGCCATGTCGCCGCGGTGCCGGTGCCACACGATGGCGGAAGGCTGGTAGACGAGCTCGTAGCCAGCGAGGAGTACTCGCACGAACATGTCGATGTCCTCGCCTCCCCGGGTGCGTGAGCCCGCACCGAGGCCCTCGTCGAATCCACCGAGGTCGAACATGCATGTCGCGGCGCATTGCGAAGTTGGCGCCTGTCCCGAACTGGCCGACACGGAAGGGGAAAAGAGCATCATCAGCGGGCGGCCGATTGATGTCGTAGGTCTTCCGGCCGCAGTTTCGAGCCCAGGTGACTCGGGCATCGAAGTACAGCTGCGCCCGGGTTCGTAGCTCCCCGCTGGGAACCATGCCGCACACGCACGCAACTCGGGGGTCGTCGGTGAAGCCGTCCGCGATTCCCTGCAGCCACAGAGGGTCCACGACGACGTCATCGTCAGTGAAGGCAATGATGTCGTGGCGGGCGGCCCTGACCCCCGTGTTGCGAGCGCGCGCCAGCCCCGGTCGAGGCTCGCCGACAACTCTGATGCGGTCATCGTCGAATCCGGCGGCCACCTCGCGGGCGGTACCCGTGCTGGGTGCATTGTCCACCACGACGACCTCGAAGGCCGGATGCGCAAGGCCTACCAGTGAGGTCAGTGCGGATCTCGAGGTCTGCGGGGCGATCCCTCGTGCACAAGATGACCGTCATCGGTGGCGGGTGTCGGCTCGGCTGCACCGGGAGGACTGCGGGCAAGGCCGCCGAGTGCTGGGCGATGTCTGCCGAGGACACGACACCGTCCCGGATCTCGACTTCGATGAACCCTAGAACGTGCCGTCCATCCCGAACGAGCAGCCGTGCCCGGTGATAGCCGTCCGCAGCGACGAGCTCGACTGCGGTGCCCACGTCCTGGCTCAGGTCGACACTGCCGACCCAGAGCCTGGCCGGTGAGTCCGGTGAGTCCGGTGGACCGCTGGCGGCCATGGCGGGGTTCAACGCGACGAGGCTCACTTCTTCTCTCTTTTCGCTCGCAATGCTTCCCCCATCAAGTCGCGACGCCCGATCGACGGCGGCGTACGACGCGTGTGTCCCCTGTTCAACCCTCGGGTCGCGAAACACGAAAGCCGACGCGCATCGCCTCTAGGGCGGTCGGTCGGCTGGGATACGAGCGGTGAGCACGAGACGTCACGTCCTCATCGGGTACGTCGTCGGGCGGCGTCCCGGAGGAGCGGCCGTGTCGGCTCATCCATCGGGGCAGGAGCGTCAGCCGACGCGGCGACTGCGACGAACATGGCGACTCGACCCGAGGCGCTCAGAAGCGGGCGACCTCCGCCGCGGTGCGGCAGGACGCAGGCCTTCACGTGATCGTGGCGAGCAGGCGGCAGGGCCTCGGCCCCGTGACGACCCGGACTCGAGACCGCCGCGACGGCATGGTCCGCCGTCGCCACGACGGCCTGGTGCTGCCCGACGAGCCTCGCGTCCGCGGACGCCGGGGGACCGCCGAGCATCAGCACGGCGAGTCCCGCGACGAGGGCCGCCACGAGGACCATCGCGCGACGCCGTACGTCGGTTCCCGGTTGGATCACACGCATCACGCTCACGGCGAGCAGCTCCGCGAGGAACGTCGGAAGCCAACCGGACAGATGGTGAGTGGTAATGCTCGTCACCGTTGTCCTCCTGCGCTGATAGCACCCAGCATATCGCCCTGGCACAGGCACCTGCCTATGACCGGATGTCGTCAGCTGGTAGGTCGAGCGACGAAACCGGCCACGCTAATATGTCGTCACACGTGTACGAGTATCCCTGCGCGGTTCGTGGCGGCATGCGCTGCTTTGTGACCGAGGAGCGTTTTGAGTCGGGTTGCCATTGTTTCGCCACATCTTGACGACGCGATCCTGTCGGCTTGGCTGCTCCTCAAGCGGGCAGAACCGGTGAGGGTCATATCCTGCTTCGCTGGAATCCCTACCCAAGGGGCGAGAGGGCGATGGGATGAAAGGACAGGTCCGAGGAGGAGTCCGCGGTCGGCATCCGCCGCAACGAGGATCTCGCGGCGCTGAGCCTGGTCAACGCCGAGGCGATTCATCTCAGCTGCATCGATGAGCAGTACCGCGGGCAGGACGAGCCCCCGATCCATACCTTGACCGGCATGTTGCGTGAGAAGCTGGCCGACGTGGACGAGGTGTGGATCCCAGCCGCACTGGGCAGGCATGCCGACCACCTTGCGGCGAGAGAGGCTGCCATGGCTGCTTGCGCCAGGACGTCTCGACGATTCTTGTTCGCCGACCTACCGTACGCGGGTCGAGCCGGCGTGGTCTGCAGAGATCACCGGTGCTCCGCGAGACATCGCCGTGCAGGTCTTGTGCCGCGCACTGCGGCGGCCTGCTCCCGCGAGTGCCTGGCGAGACACTCTTGGCGAGGTAGCGGTGTTGTCAGCCGGAGACGCCTGCGTCGAGCGCCTGACCCCAGCGCAGTCCGCACAGAAGTGGGAGGCAGTCAGCAAGTACGACTCGCAGCTGGCTGAGCTGAAGCTCGGGCGGCGTCACCCGCTGCGTCGCCGTCGCGTCTTCGCCTATGAGGTTCACTGGGCGCTCGGAAGCGTGTCGGAGCCGAGGCACAGCGCGCACGCGGTCCAGGTGAAGGAGCCCCGGCGCGTCCACGTCCCGCGCTCGTCGAACCTCCGACGGTCAGCGACCGGTGCGGGTGACCCGGGCGTACCACGCGGCGGTCAGCAGGTAGCCGACGGCGATCGCGCCCAGGACGACGTACGACTTGCCGTCGGCGGGGAGCACGACGGCCCCGACCGCCGCCGCGGCCACGAAGGCGACGTTGAAGATCACGTCGTACAGCGAGAACACCCGGCCGCGGTAGGCGTCGTCGACGTGGGTCTGGACGAGCGTGTCGACCACGATCTTGATGCCCTGCGAGGCGAGGCCGAGGAAGAACGCGCGACACGAGCAGCGCCGGCTGGGTGTAGAGCGCGCCGGGCACGACCTGGGTGACGGCCGCGCCGACGAGCAGGCCGAGCACCCAGGTGCGCTGGGTGACCCGCTCGGTCACGATCGGCGTGAGCACGGCCGCCGAGACGAAGCCGACCCCGCTGACCAGCACCGCCACCGACAGCCCGGTGAACGCCGCGTCGGTCTCGCCCGGGCCGTGGAAGTAGTTGCGGTAGAGCAGGATCAGCGCGACGGTCGAGATGCCGTAGAAGAACCGGTGCACGCCGATCGCGGTCAGCCCGTAGGCCGCCGGCCGGCGCGACCCGAGGTGCCGGAGCCCGTCGACGAGCCCCCGGGCGACGTGCCGGACCGCCTCGCGCACCGCGGGGCGCGCCTGGTCGAGGTCCGGCCCGAGCAGGTCGCGCGGGATGCGCAGCGCGAGCGACCCCGCCACGCCGTACAGCACCGCGGCGACCGCCAGCACGCCGACGTCGCTGTCCAGCGTCGAGCGCGGTCCAGCCGATCCGGGCGCCGGTGCCGACGCGCGAGGCCGATCAGGAACGCGAGCGTCCCGGCGGTCGGGGTGAGCGCGTTGGCGGTGATCAGGTCGTCGGGGTCCACGACGTGCGGCAGCGAGGCGGACAAGCCCGGCGAGCAGGAAGCGGTTGACCGAGAGGCAGGCCAGGATCAGCCCGAACAGCACCGGCCCGCGGAGGTCGGCGTGCACGGCGAGCGCGAGCACGCGCGACCATGCGCGACCCGCGACGAAGTTCGACCAGGCCAGCACCTGCCGGCGCGACCACCGGTCCAGCAGCACGCCCGACGAACGGCCCGAGCACGCTGAACGGCAGCAGCACCACGGCCAGGGCGCTCGGCGATCGCGCCCGGGTCCCGGGTGCGCGCTCGGGGGAGAACACGACGTACGACGCGAGGGCGACCTGGAACACGCCGTCGGTGAGCTGGCTGGCGACGCGGACGGCGAACAGCCGGCGGAACCAGCGCCCGCGCAGCAGGTGCACGAGGTGGCGCAGCGCGGTCATGCGCCTCATCCTCTCGCGCGGGTCATCGGCGTCCCAGCGCCCCGCCGAAACGGCACTCCCCCTGCGTTGCAACGCAGGGGGAGTGCACGATTCCCCGGGGCCCCAGGGAATCCGGCGTCAGGTCGGGTCAGCGCTCGACGTCGCCGCGGATGAAGGCCTCGACCTGGCGCGGCCCAGGTCGTCGGGCATCTGCACCGGCGGGGACTTCATGAGGTACGTCGACGCGGAGAGGATCGGGCCGCCGATGCCCCGGTCCAGGGCGATCTTCGCGGCGCGGACGGCGTCGATGATGATGCCGGCGCTGTTCGGGGAGTCCCAGACCTCGAGCTTGTACTCGAGGTTCAGCGGCACGTCGCCGAACGCGCGGCCCTCGAGGCGGACGTAGGCCCACTTGCGGTCGTCGAGCCACTGCGACGTAGTCCGACGGGCCGATGTGCACGTTGCGGGCGCCCATGTCGTGGCGTCATGTTCGAGGTCACGGCCTGGGTCTTGGAGATCTTCTTGGACTCCAGGCGGTCGCGCTCGAGCATGTTCTTGAAGTCCATGTTGCCGCCGACGTTGAGCTGGTAGGTGCGGTCCAGCACCACGCCGCGGTCCTCGAACAGCTTGGCCATCACGCGGTGGGTGATGGTCGCGCCGACCTGGGACTTGATGTCGTCGCCGACGATCGGGACGCCGGCGTCCTCGAACTTCTTGGCCCACACCGGGTCGGAGGCGATGAACACCGGCAGCGCGTTGACGAAGGCGACGCCCGCGTCGATGGCGCACTGCGCGTAGAACTTGTCGGCCTCCTCGGAGCCCACCGGGAGGTAGGAGACGAGCACGTCGGCCTTGGTCTCCTTGAGCACCGCGACGACGTCGACCGGCTCGGCGTCGGACTCGTCGATGGTCTCGCGGTAGTACTTCCCGAGCCCGTCGTACGTCGGGCCGCGCTGCACGGTGACGCCGAGGGGCGGGACGTCGGCGATCTTGATGGTGTTGTTCTCGGAGTTGTTGATGGCCTCGGAGAGGTCGAAGCCGACCTTCTTGGCGTCGACGTCGAACGCGGCGACGAACTCGACGTCGGAGACGTGGTAGTCGCCGAACTTGACGTGCATGAGTCCCGGCACGGACCCGGCGGGGTCGGCGTCGCGGTAGTACTCCACGCCCTGGATCAGGGAGGTCGCGCAGTTGCCGACTCCCACGATTGCTACTCGTACCGAACCCATGGGGTATCTCCTCGGATGTTCTTCGTTCGCTTACAGGTGCTGGATGTCGTGCGGGGTCGCCCCCTGGTTGCCGGCCTGCGATGACGGGGCAGGCCCTTGTCCGGACGAGGGGTCGCGCCGGGCGTTCGCGTCGTCGCGACGCTCGGCGTTGATCAGGTCGGAGAGCCACCGGACCTCGCGTTCGACCGACTCGACGCCGTGGCGCTGGAGCTCCATGGCGTAGCGGTCGATCTGCCGGTCCATCTGCTTCTGGGTGCGCTCGAGCTGGTGCTGCACCCGGTCGAGCCGCTCCTGGAGGCGGGACCGGCGGCCCTCCAGGATGCGCAGCCGGACCTCGATGTCGGTGCGGCTGAAGAACGCGAACCGGACGTCGAAGTTGTCGTCCTCCCACGCGGAGGGACCGACGTCGGCCATCAGGCCGGTGAACTGCTCGGTGCCGGCGGGGGTGAGCTCGTAGACGATCCGCTGCCGGCGGCTGGTGGCCCCCGGCTCCGGGGCGGTCACGTGCTCGGCGATCCAGCCGGCCTTGCAGCATCTTCTTCAGGGCCGGGTAGAGGGAGCCGTAGGACAGCAGCCGGCTCCAGCCGAGCACCCCGTTGACCTGCTTGCGCAGCTCGTAGCCGTGCATGGGTGACTCGTGCAGCAGTCCGAGGACTGCGAGCTCGAGGGTCTCACCACGACGGGCCACGGGGTCTCTCCTGATCGTTCGTATCGGTCGTTCCTATCGGGCCAACCTATCGCATCGATATATCGAACGTGTAAACAGCCGGCGCCGGACGGGTACGTGCGACGTCGGCCACACGGCCGGGAGGCGTTGGTCTGGCCGCGGTGCGGACCCGTCGCCGGTGCACCCTGTCCAGGCACGTGCACGTCCGTTACCCCTACCCGGAGTCGCCCCTGTGAGTCCTGACCGAAAGGCCACCCCGTCGCGCGGCGGGAGCGGCCCCAAGAAGACCGCCGCGCCGAAGAGCCGTCGCGCCCCGACGAGCTCGACGGCCCCGACGTCCCGCAAGGCGGCGAAGCCCGGCAGCAAGACGGCCAGCCGGCAAGCCGCGCCAGAGCCTCGGTCGGCGGATCGCCCAGTGGGGCCTGCTCGCCGTGCTGGCGTTCCTCCTGCTCGGCGGCGTGGCCTTCGCCTGCGGCTACCACGACGACCGACATCCCGGACCCGAACAAGGACTTCCAGACCCAGACGACCTTCGTCTACTACTCCGACGGCAAGCACGAGATCGGCCGGTTCGCCAACCAGAACCGCACGAGCGTCCCGCTCTCCGACGTGCCGCAGCACGTCCAGGACGCGGTGATCGCCGCCGAGGACCGCACCTTCGAGACCAACAAGGGCATCGACCCCAAGGGCATCCTGCGGGCGGCGTTCAGCAACGCGCGCGGCGGCTCCACCCAGGGCGCCTCGACGATCACCCAGCAGTACGTCAAGATCCTCTACCTGTCCCAGGAGCGCACCCTCACCCGCAAGGTGAAGGAGGCGTTCGTGTCGCTGAAGATCCAGCGCCAGCAGTCCAAGGACGAGATCCTCCAGGGCTACCTCAACACCATCTACTTCGGCCGCGGCGCCTACGGCATCCAGGCCGCGGCGCAGGCGTACTTCGACAAGGACGCCAAGGACCTCACCGTCCAGGAGGGCGCGGTGCTCGCGTCCGTCCTGAACTCGCCGACCGCCTTCGACCCGGCCGGCGGCGACGCCAACCGGGCGCGGCTGCTCGGCCGCTACCAGTACGTCCTGGACGGCATGGTCTCGATGGGCAACCTCGCCCGCCGACGAGGCCGACCAGGCCAAGGCCAGGCTGCCGAGGTTCCCCAGGATCAAGAGCGAGGACCAGTACGGCGGCCAGCGCGGCCACGTGCTCACGCTGGTCAAGCAGGAGCTGCTCGCGCACGGCTTCAGCGACCAGGAGATCTCCGGCGGCGGGCTGAAGGTGGCCACCACCTTCACCCGCAACGCGATGGACGCCGCCAAGAAGGGCGTCGCCGCCCAGCGGCCCCAGGGGCTCAAGGGCCTGCACGTCGCGGCGGCCTCGGTCGACCCGAAGACCGGGGCGCTGCAAGGGGTTCTACGGCGGCCAGGACTACCTCAAGAGCCAGATCAACTGGGCGAATCGCGCGGCCGGCTCGCCCGGCTCGGCGTTCAAGCCGTTCGCGCTCGCGGCCGGCATCGACGACGGCTACTCGCTGAAGAGCACGTTCCAGGGCAACTCGCCGTACGTCTACCCCAACGGGCGCGACAAGGTCGTCAACGAGGGTCCGGGCGACGGCAACGACTACGGCTCGGCGATCCCGCTCACCACGGCGACCGAGGAGTCGGTCAACACCGCGTTCGTCGACCTCACCGAGTCGATGGACAACGGGCCGGACAAGATCCTGGACATGGCCGTGAAGATGGGCGTGCCCGCGAGCGCGCCCGGTCTCGAGCCGGTCGCCGGCATCTCGCTGGGCTCGGCCACGATCAGCCCCATCGACATGGCCAACTCCTACGGCACGATCGCCGACGGCGGACGCGCCAAGAAGTGGTACGTCATCAACAAGGTCACGTCCGGCGCCGGCGACGTGCGCTACCGGGCCCCGAAGAAGGACAAGCGGGTGCTGCCCGAGGACGTCGACCGCGACGTCAGCTACGCGCTCCAGCAGGTCGTCAAGGCCGGCACCGGCCAGAACGCCCTCTCGCTCGGCCGTCCCGCCGCCGGCAAGACCGGCACCGCCACCAACGCCGACGGCAACGTCTCCTCGTCGTGGTTCGTCGGCTACACCCCGCAGCTGAGCACCGCGGTCATGTACGTGCGCGGTGACGGCAACGACAACCTCAACTGCGTCGAGAAGCACGGCGAGGACTGCACCCCGGGCTACCTCGTCCCGTACTTCGGCGCCGAGTACCCCACCAAGACCTGGACCGACGTGACCAGGCAGGCGCTCGACGACACCCCGGTCGCTGCAGTTCCCGCCGCCGGCGAACGTCGAGGCGAAGCTGACCGACCACGCGCCGCAGCCGACGTTCACACCGGACCCGACCCCGACCCCGGCGCCGCAGCCGACGAGGAAGCCGTCCCGGAAGCCGACGACGCGGTCGCCCAGCCCGACCCCGACGCCGACGCCGACGCCCACCCCGACGCCCACCCCGACGCCGACGCCGGCGCCCACCCCGACAGCCCCGCCGACGATCGTGCCGCCCACTCCCGGCGTCGCGAACGGCAACGGCAACGGCAACGGGAGCGGCAGCGGCAGCGGGAGCGGCGGCGGCGGGAACGGTGCCCCGGCGGGAAACCCGTGAGGTCGGCCCTCCCGACCGCTCGATGAGCGGGGTCGTCCGCCCCACCCGCAGCGACCCGCTGGCCACGGCGGCCAGCGAGATGCGTCGGCGGACCGGTCGGCACGCACGCGAGCGGCCACCCCTGGTGGACGCCGGTCCGGGTCGTGCTCGCCGTCGCCGCCGTCGCCTTCGTGCTCGGCATGGTGCAGAAGACGCCGTGCGTCCACGACGACTGGTCCGGCGACAAGCTGCGGTACTCCGCGATGTGCTACTCCGACGTGCCCTACCTCTACTCCGGGCGCGGCTTCGCCGCCGGCTACCTGCCCTACGCCGACAACGGCGGCCGCTACCAGGCGATGGAGTACCCCGTCGTCATCGGCTACTTCGCCTACGGCACCGCCTGGATCACCCGGACGCTGGCCGGGTCGCCCGACCTGGCCGAGCGCCGGGACGGCCGGGAGCGACGTGATCTTCGGCGAGCCGGGCGTCGCCGCCGAGTCGAGCCTCTACTTCATCGTCACCGCCGTGCTGCTGGCGCCGTTCGCGCTGCTCGCCGCCTGGTTCCTGGCCGGCGTGCACCGGCGCCGCCCCTGGGACGCGATGCTCTTCGCCGCCTCACCGGCCCTGGTGCTCGCCGGGCTGATCAACTGGGACCTGCTCGCGGTCACCGCGGTGGCCGGCGCCCTCTGGGCCTGGTCCCGCGGCCGGCCGGTGCTGTCCGGCGTGCTGATCGGCCTCGGCACCGCCGCGAAGCTCTACCCGCTGTTCCTGCTCGGGGCCCTGCTGGTCGTGTGCCTCCGGCGTGGCCGGCTGCCGGCGTTCGCCGGCGGCGACCGCCGCGGCCGTGGTGACGTGGCTGGCGGTGAACCTGCCGGCGATGCTGACGCAGCTTCGACGAGTGGAAGGTGTTCTGGACCTTCAACAACGAACGCGGCGCCGACCTCGGCTCGATCTGGCTGGTCTGGCAGCAGGCCGGGCACACCGTCACCCCGGGCCTGATCAACACCGTCTCGCTGGTGTTCTTCGCGGCGGTCTGCGTCGGCGTCCTCGTGCTGGGGCTGCGGGCCCGCCGTACCCCCCGGATCCCGCAGCTCGCGCTGCTGGTCGTGGTCGGGTTCCTGCTGGTCAACAAGGTGTACTCGCCGCAGTACGTCCTCTGGCTGCTGCCGCTGGTCGCGCTGGCCCGGCCGCGCTGGCGCGACGTGCTGATCTGGACCGCCGGCGAGGTGTTCTACTTCGCCAGCGTGTGGCTCTACCTCGGCGGCTGGACGGCGCCCGCCGCGAGCGGGCAGCCGGACCGGTTCTACTGGCTCGCGATCCTGGTCCGGATGGCCGCGGAGCTCTACATCGCGGTGCTGGTCGTCCGCGACGTCCTGCAGCCCTGGCACGACCCGGTCCGCGCCGACGGGCTGACCGACGACCCGGCCGAGCCCACCGCCGTCCCTGCCGTCTCCGCTGGTTGAGGCGCGAGCGCCTCGACGACGAGGTGCCGTGGTACGACGGACGCATGCGCGCACTCACGACGGTCCCGCTGCAGCCCGACTCGCTGGCGGTCGTCGACGTCCCCGACCCGGAGCCGCGCGACGGGCGAGCTGCTGGTCGACGGGATCGCGGTCGGCGTGTGCGGCACGGACCGGGAGATCGCCGGCGGGGAGTACGGCTGGGCACCGCCGGGCCGCGACCGGCTGGTGCTCGGGCACGAGTCGCTCGGCCGGGTGCGCGAGGCGCCCGACGGGTCCGGGTTCGTCGACGCGGTGACCTGGTGGTCGGCGTCGTCCGGCGTCCGGACCCGGAGCCGTGCGGCGCGTGCGCGCACGGGGAGTTCGACATGTGCCGCAACGGGAGGTACACCGAGCGCGGCATCAAGCAGATCGACGGGTACGCCAGCGAGCAGTGGAGCGTCGAGGCCGGACTACGCCGTGCAGGCTCGACGAGCGGCTCGCGGACGTCGGCGTGCTGATGGAGCCGACGACGGTGGTGGCCAAGGCCTGGGAGCAGGTCGAGCGGGTCGGCGGCGCGGGCCTGGTTCGAGCCGCGGACGGTGCTGGTCACCGGCGCCGGCCCGATCGGCCTGCTGGCGGCCCTGCTCGGCACGCAGCGCGGGCTCGACGTGCACGTGCTCGACCTGGTCGACGAAGGGCCCGAAGCCCCAGCTGGTGCACGGCATCGACGCGACCTACCACTACTCGGCGATGGACGACGTGATGGCCCGGGTCAGGCCCGACGTGGTGATCGAGGCGACCGGGGCGCCGGCCCTGGTGTTCGGCGCCCTGCGCGGCACGGCGCCCTACGGCATCACCGTGCTGACCGGTGTCTCGTCGCGGGGCCGCACGATCAGGGTCGACGCGGGCGAGCTGAACCGCGACATCGTGCTGGAGAACGACGCGGTCGTCGGCTCGGTGAACGCGAACCTGCGGCACTACGCGCAGGCGGCCGACGCGCTCGCCGCGAGCGGACCTCGACTGGCTCGGGCAGCGTGATCAGCCGCCGGGTGCCGCTGGCGGACTTCGCCGACGCGTTCGAGGCGCAGCCCGACGACGTCAAGGTCGTGCTCGACCTGCAGGGCTGAGCGCTACTCGGAGATGACGGTCTCGTCGAACGTGGTGGCCGTGAACCGGACGCGCACGTCGACCTCGTCGCCGACCTCGGGCACCTTCGCGCCGTGGGAGAGGAACAGCATCGAGGCCTGCATGTGCGGGGGCTCGGCGAAGAGCCGGGCCTTCCCGTCGACGGTGTACGGCGAGCGGACGAACCCGGCCGCGTCGAGGCCGCCGCGTGCGAGCCGGGCCGCCCGGTCCTTCAACGTCGCGCCGCCGGTCGGCGCCTCGAGGCCGATGCCGTGCGCCGTGCCGCCGGACACCACCAGGATCGTGCCCGCCGCGGGGGCCGTGCGGCTGCGGTAGCCGAAGACGTCGCCGCGCTCGACGGGGTGCAGCGTCGAGGACCGTCGCGCGCACGCGCAGCGCCTCGCGGTCGCCGAGCCAGAGCTGGGTGCCGATCCGGGGACGGAACTCGTAGTCGGGGTAGGACTGCCGCAGCGTGCCGAGCTCGGTGTCGGTCAGGTGCGAGACGTAGACGCGCCGGGTGGGCAGGCCGGCGGCCACCACGTCGGTCATCAGCCGGTTGACCTCGGTCAGGTGCGAGCCCTGCGAGATCGGCAGGTGCATCGCGACCCCCTCGACCGCGACGCCGTCGAGGTGGCCGGCGGCCTCGCGGAGGTCGCGGGCGGAGAAGCCGTGCCGGCGCATCGACGTCAGCCGCTCGAGCACGACGCGGGGCCTCTCCCGGCGCGGCGACAGGGCCTGCAGGTCCTCGAGCCGGCCGACGGTGTGCACGACGTGGCTGTCGAACACCGCTCTGGTCTCGAACGGCCGCCAGGGGGTGAGCACCATGATCGAGCCCGAGAAGTGCTCGGCGACCTCGCGCGACCTCGTGGTACATCCCGACCGCGACGGTGTCGACGCCGAGCCAGGCGGCCCGCGCGGCGAGCCGGTCGCATCCCGAAGCCGTAGCCGTTGCCCTTGAGCACCGGCACGATCCCGGGGTGGAGGTCGCGGACCTCGGCCAGGTGCGAGCGCCAGCGGCCCCCGTCGACGTACAGCGTCAGCGGCATCGCGGACTCACCTCCTGCTCATGTAGAGGGAGAACGCCTTGTAGACCAGGGGGTTCAGCGGCAGGTCCCACTCGCCGGCGTACTCCACGGCCTCGCCGCCGGTGCCGACCTTGAACTGGATCAGGCCGACGTGCGAGTCGTCGGGGTCCAGGGTGTCGGTGATGCCGCGCAGGTCGTAGACGTCGGCGCCGGCGGCCAGCGAGTCGCGGATCATCGCCCACTGCACGGCGTTGGAGCCGCGCACGTCGCGCTTCTCGGTCGAGGACGCGCCGTAGGAGTACCACGTGTGGTCGCCGACCCGGATCCACACGGTCGCCGCGACCAGGTCGCCCTCGTGGTGGGCGAGGTAGAGCCGGATGCGGTCCGGCTCCTCGGCCAGCAGGGCGGAGAACATGGTCTGGAAGTAGGACAGCGGCCGCGGCGTGAAGTGGTCGCGCTCGGCGGTGTGCGCGTAGAGCGCGTGGAAGGCCGCGAGGTCGTCGGGCGTGCCGTGGGTGACCTCGACGCCGGCCTTGGCGGCCTTCTTGATGTTGCGGCGCCACTGCTGGTTCATCCCGGCGAGCACGTCCTCCTCGCTGCGGGGCGCACCGTCGGCGTCGCGCAGCGGGATCCAGAAGTTGTACTGCGGCTGGCCGGCCGCGAAGCCGCCCTCGACGGTCTGCGGCTTCCAGCCGAGCTCCTGGAGCTGCGACACGACCCGGGCGCCGCCCTGCGAGCGCTCGGTCGGGGGTACGTCGCCCAGCCGGCTCGTCGCGTCGTCGGCCACCCCCTGCTTGACCGAGGCGGCGTCCCAGCGACGGGTCACCACCGGCGGTCCCATGCGGACGCCGAACGCGCCGGCCTTCTTGAGGTGCCGCACCATCGGGGTCAGGAAGGCCCGCAGGTCGTCGGCGTCCCAGTCGATGACCGGGCCCTCGGGGAGGTAGGCCAGGAACCGCTTGACCTTGGGCAGCTGCCGGTAGAGCACCAGTCCGGCGCCGACGAGGTCGCCCTCCCCGCCCGAGCCTGGCGCGAACCAGCCGATCGACTCGCGACGCCACTCGCTCTTCACCTCGCCCCACGCCGGGGTCTGGAGGAAGCTCGCCGCGCCGCCCTTCGCGGTCCACGAGCGCAGGAAGTCGAGGTGCTGCTCGGGCGTGAGGGTGCGCACGGTCAGGGCGGGGGAGGTCACGCCGGAAGCGTATCGGCCGGTCGGGTCACAGCCGCTCGCGGAGCAACGCGAAGTCGGCCCGGTGCTCGTCGGCCCCGCCGGGCGTCTCGAACACGACCGGTGCGCCGGCGTCGCGCACGACCGAGGCCAGCGCGTCGGGGTCGATGCGCCCCTTCCCGAGGTTCGCGTGCCGGTCGGCGCCCGAGTCGAACTCGTCGCGGCTGTCGTTGCAGTGCACCAGGTCGACCCTGCCGGTGATCTTCACGACGTCCTCGACGACGGTGGCGAGGTCGTTGCCGCCGGCGTGCGCGTGACAGGTGTCCAGGCAGAAGCCGACCAGGTCGGAGCCCTCGGCGGTGCCGATCGCGTCCCAGACGCGGCGCGATCCGGTCGAGGTAGCGGGTCATCGCGTTGTCGCCGCCCGCGGTGTTCTCGATCAGCAGCGGCAGCTTCAGGTCGGTGGCCTCGACGGCCTTGCGCCAGTTGTCGAACCCCTTCGCGGGGTCGTCGTCCTTGTTGACGTGCCCGCCGTGCACGATCAGCCCCTTGGCGCCGATCGCCGGCTGCCGCGTCGACGTGCTGCTGGAGCAGCTTGCGGCTCGGGATGCGGATCCGGTTGTTGGTGGTGGCGACGTTGACGATGTAGGGCGCGTGCACGTAGAGGTCGACGCCGGCCGCTTCGGCGTCCTCGCGCAGCCCGTCGGCCCCACCGGCGTACCGGACCTCGGGGCCCTTGTAGCCCTGCGGGTCACCGAGGAAGAACTGCACCAGCGTCGGCGTCGCGGGCCTTCGCCTCCGCCACCGGGTCGGTCTGGTCGACGTGCGCACCGATCTTCAAGCCAGCCATGCCGCCCAGCCTACGACCGCCCGCCGACCACGAGAACCGGCCGGTCAGCCGTAGAGCCGGTCGATCACGTCGGCGTACTTCGCCGCGATCGGCCTGCGACGCAGCTTGAGGGTCGGGGTCAGCTCGTCGCCGCCCGGCTCCCAGAACGTCGGCAGGACCTCGAACTCCTTGACCTGCTCGGCCCGCGACAGCCGGGCGTTGCCCGCCTCGATCCGCCGCGCCCGCCGCCCGGCAGGCCGGGGTCCTGGGCCAGGACCGCGGGCTCGGCCGCGCAGCCCGTGCTGCGAGGCGTACGCCGCCGCGGCGTCCGGGTCGAGCGCGACCAGCGCGACGTTGAAGGGCCGGCCGTCGCCGATGACGGTGATCGCGGCGGCCAGCGGGCAGCTCGACCTTGAGGGTGCTCTCGATGTTCGCCGGCGACATGTTCTTGCCGCCGGCGCTGATGATGATCTCCTTCTTGCGGTCCACGATCGTGACGTAGCCGTCGGCGTCGATGCGGGCCACGTCGCCGGTGTGCAGCCAGCCCGTCGCCGTCGATCGCCTCGGCGGTCCGCTCCGGGTCGTTGCGGTAGCCCGAGGTGAGGTACGGCGCCCGGACCAGCAGCTCGCCGTCGTCGAGCAGCCGGGTCTCGAGCCCGGGCAGCGGCATGCCGACGGTGCCGACCCGGGGACGGTCCGGCGGGTTGAGGATGCCGGCGCCGGTCACCTCCGACATGCCCCACAGCTCGACCAGCGGGACGCCGAGGCCGCGTGAAGAAGTCCAGCGTCTCCGGGGCGATGGCCGCGGCGCCGGACCACGCCCAGCGGCACCTGGTCGAGCCCGATCGCCGCGCGCAGCTGGGCCCGCAGCGGCTCCGGGGCGGTGGCCGGGTCGAGACCGGGGACCTTGGCCTCCAGCGCCGCCTTGAGCTTCTCCCAGACCCGCGGCACCGCGAACCAGATCGTCGGGCGGGTGTCCGCGAGCGCGGCGCCGATCGTCCTCGCGTCGGCGACGTAGGTGACCTGCACGCCGAGCAGCGCCCCGAAGTACTGCGTGGTCACCCGGTCGGCGATGTGGGCCGCGGGCAGGAACGAGGTGATCCGGTCGCCGTCGTGCACGTCGACCACGCCGGTGATCGCGCGGACCTGCTCCATCGACGTGGCGGTGGGTGGTCTGCACGCCCTTCGGGGGCCCGGTGGTGCCCGAGGTGTAGATCAGCGTCACCAGGTCGTCGGGCTCGACGGCCCGCCAGGCCGCCTCGAAGTCGAAGCCGTCCGCGGGCGTCCTCCTCGAGCGCGGCCAGCGTCATGGTGCCGGGCCGGTCGGCGTCGACGCAGACGACGTGGTCGAGGTCGGCGCCGGCGGCGGCGACCACGTCGAAGGTCGCGTCCTCGCAGACCACCACCCGGTTGCCGGCGTTGCCGAACAGGTAGGCGACCTGCTCGGGCGAGGAGGTGTTGTAGACCGAGAACGGCGCCGCGCCGAGGTGCATCGCGGCCGCGTCGACCAGCGCGAACTCGGGGCGGTTGGTCAGCATCAGGCCGACGGTGTCGCCCGCGGCGTACGCCGAGCGCGTGCAGGCCCGCCGCGATCCGGCGGACCCGCTCGCCGTACTCGCGCCAGGTCAGGCTGACCGCGTCGCCGGGCGTCCGCAGCGCGACGGCGTCCGGGTCGCGGGCCACGGTGCGCTGGAAGCGCCGCGCACACGTGGTCGGGAAGTCGGGGGGTCGGGCACGGGGATCACCTCGAGAGGGCAGTCGCGTTGTGGCAGCCTCCCACCGCCCCGGCCGCCCGGTCAGTCCGACGCGGTCCGTCCCGACCCGGTGGACCAGACCAGCACCCGGTGCCGTCTCCGGCCGGCCCGTGCCGGTCTGCGCCGGCCTGTGGACGACGATTTCCGCGGCGTGGTCGTCCGCTGGTAACCTGACGGGCGTCGATCGGCTCGATCCCCGCGTCCAGAGTGGGTGTCGGGCCGTTGACACGCCGGACCTGCTCGACCAGCACGCTGGCCAGGCGGTGCGGCGTACGCAAGCCCTCCTGCCACGGAAACGCCGTGGCCGCCTGAGTCCGAAGGAGGTGGAGACTGCTTTGCGTGCCTACGAAGTAATGGTCATCCTCGATCCCGATCTCGAAGAGCGCACGGTCGCGCCCTCGCTCGACACGTACCTCAACGTCGTCCGTCAGGACGGTGGCAGCATCGAGAACGTCGACGTCTGGGGACGTCGCCGTCTCGCCTACGAGATCGACAAGAAGCCCGAGGGCATCTACGCGGTCGTCACGCTGAACGCCGAGCCGGCCACCGTCAAGGAGCTCGACCGTCAGCTCGGTCTGAACGAGTCGGTGCTGCGCACCAAGGTCATCCGGCCCGACATCCGCTAGACCGCCCGCAGCCACCGGTCGAACCGTCCCGCGCGATCCTCGGCCGATTCCCCCGGTCACCGCTGCACCGAACCGTCACCCACGACTGTTTACGACTGGAGGCCTGAACATGGCAGGCGAAACCCCGATCACCGTGGTCGGCAACCTCACCGCCGACCCCGAGCTGCGCTTCACCCCCTCGGGTGCGGCGGTGGCGAACTTCACCGTCGCCTCGACGCCGCGCACGTTCGACCGGCAGACCAACGACTGGAAGGACCAGGAGACCCTGTTCCTGAACTGTTCGGTCTGGCGGCAGGCGGCCGAGAACGCGGCCGAGTCGCTGACCCGCGGCATGCGGGTCATCGTCTCGGGTCGACTGAAGGCGCGCTCCTACGAGACCCGCGAGGGTGAGAAGCGCACCGTCTTCGAGATCGACGTCGAGGAGGTCGGGCCGAGCCTGAAGATGGCCACCGCCAAGGTCCAGAAGACCAGCCGCTCCGGCGGCGGTCAGGGCTTCGCAGTCCGGCGGCGGCGACGACCCGTGGGCCAGCAGCCCGGGCGGCCAGGCGGGCGGCGCTGCCGCTCCGGCCGGCGGCCAGGGCGGCGGCTCGTGGGGCGGCCAGCCAGGGCGGCGGCTACTCCGGCGGCGGCCAGGGCGGCGGCCAGTCCGACCCCTGGGCCTCACCGGGCGGCGGTGCGGGCGGCTCGTCCGACGAGCCCCCGTTCTGATCTGAACACACATCCATCTCTGACCATTCCGGCGACCAGCCGGGCTTCACGAAAGGAAGCACCACAATGGCCAAGCCAGTGCTCCGCAAGCCGAAGAAGAAGGTTTGCCAGTTCTGCAAGGAGAAGGTGTCCTACGTCGACTACAAGGACACCACCCTTCTCCGCAAGTTCATCTCCGACCGCGGCAAGATCCGCGCGCGTCGGGTCACCGGCAACTGCGTGCAGCACCAGCGCGACGTTGCGATCGCGGTCAAGAACGCCCGCGAGGTGGCACTCCTTCCCTACACGTCGACCGCTCGCTGAGGAGGCTGAGAACACATGAAGCTCATCCTGACTCAGGAGGTCGGTGGCCTCGGAGCCCCCGGCGACATCGTCGAGGTGAAGGACGGCTACGGCCGCAACTTCCTGATCCCGCGTGGTTTCGCGATCCGCTGGACCAAGGGCGGCGAGCGCACGGTCGACTCCATCAAGGCCGCCCGCTCCAGCCGTGAGGTCCGCGACCTCGACCACGCGCAGGAGATCAAGGCGAAGCTCGAGGGCACGACGGTCGACCTGCCGGTCCGCGCCGGCGAGGGCGGGCGTCTCTTCGGCGCCGTCACCGTCAGCGACATCGCGGGCGCGATCGCCGAGGCGGGCGCGCCGGTCGACAAGCGCAAGATCATCGTCGGCAACCCGATCAAGTCCCTGGGCACGCACCAGGTCACGGTCAAGGTGCACGACGACGTCGACGCGACGGTCAACCTGAACGTCGTCGCCGGCTGACCCAGCTCCACCCAGCACGACCCATCGATGGTGAGCGGCCCGCACCGGGCCGCTCACCACTCGTCTTCTCGGTGTTGTTTTTACCTTTCGTCTGCGCCGCTCGGGGGCCGCGTGGTCTGATGAGCTGCTTTGGTCCGGCAGCCGCCCGCGGGAACCCTGCGGCGGCTCGGCTTTCGGGAGTTCCGGTTGCGCACGTTCCTTCGTCTGGTGGTCCTGCTCGGTGTCGTGCTGAGCGGCGCGGCCGTGTCCCCGGCCGCCTTCGCGGACACGACGCCGCGCTGCGCCGACCACCTTCCTCGACCAGCGGCCGAACAACCCGACCGTCGTCCCTGACGGGACGGTCGTGCCGTCGGTGTTCACGTTCCACTCCGACGTACCGGGAGCCACCTTCCAGTGCCGGATCCTCGGCCCCGGCGGCAAGCGCGGCCTCTGGGAGGGCTGCCCCGGCGGGCGTGCCCGGCCAGGCGACGTACCCCGACCTGGTCGGCGGCTCGTTCGTCTTCCAGGCCAAGGCGTCCATCGACGGCGGCGTGACGTTCGGCCCGCCCACCCCGGAGTTCGCCTGGCAGGTGCTCGACTGCTCGACGACGATGACGCTGTGCAAGGTGACCGCACCGGACAGCTACACGCCGGTGACCGGCGCGACCTTCAACAACCCGGTCGCCGACAGCCCGGCCCAGCGACGCAACCTGACCCACGTGATCCGGACGATCAACTCGATGCCCGGCTACGGCGTCAAGGACCCGGCGGTCTGCGACCCGAACAACCTGCCGTCGACGATCCGGATCTCGCTGTACTCGCTGACCGACATGCCGGTCGCCCGGGCGCTGCGGATGGCCAGCCGGCGCTGCATCAGCGTCCAGGTCCTGATGAACAACCACCTGGGCCCGAAGCACACCCCTGCGGTGAAGTACCTGGAGTACTACCTCGGCGGGCGGGTCACCGACCCGACGACCGGTCTCGTGCGGCGGAGCTTCGCCCACCGGTGCGCCTACGGCTGCCGCGGTGGCGGCGTGCTGCACTCGAAGTTCTACCTGTTCGACTCGCCTCTGGCCGTGCCCGGGCACAGCCAGATCACCAAGACCGTGATGGTCGGGTCGTCGAACATGACCGCCAACGCCTCGAAGGTGCAGTGGAACGACCTCTACACGGTGCGTCGGCGACCCGACGCTGCACAGCCAGTACCTCTCCATGTTCGGCCGGATGCAGCGCGACCGGGACGAGAAGCGGACGTTCACGTTCGCCGACGGGATCTACCAGTCGACGTTCACCCCGCTGACCCCCGGCAGCGCCGACCCGACGCTGGCCGCGCTGAACTCCATCCACTGCACCGGCGCCGCTCGCGGCACCGGTTTCGCCGGGCGGACGACCGTCTACATCAACATGCACGCGTGGTTCGGGGTGCGCGGCTACGCGTTCGCCAGCCGGGTCCGCCAGCTCTACGACTCGCGGCTGCTACGTGAAGGTGCTCTACAGCTTCCTGAGCGTCAGCGTGTACAAGAAGCTGACCTACGGGACCGGGTCGCGGATGTCCGTGCGGCGGACGATCTTCTCCAGGCACGGCGGCATCCACGCCTCCCTGTACAGCCACTTCAAGATGCTGGCGGTCTCCGGGGTCGTCGGCACCAACCGTGGCGCGTCGGTGGTGTGGACCGGTTCGAACAACTTCACCAACGACGGCGTGAAGTACGACGAGGTCACCATGCGCATCGCCTCGCGGCCGGCCTTCCTGCAGTACACCAGCCAGTTCGCGTTCATCACCCGGACGCCGGACGTCCGGCACCTACGCCTCGTTCGCCGAGCCGATCGGCGGCGGACGGGCGATCGACGCCGGCGTCTAGCCGGCCGCGGGAGCGCTCGACTCGCTGCGTCTCGGTGCTGCCGTAGCCGCGGCGCGACACCTTGAACAGGTAGTAGACCAGCGCCACGTTGGCGAGCACGGCGAGCACGGCCACCGGGGTCGCCAGGGCGTCCACCCCGCCGCCGTACACGAGGACCGGGCCGGCGCCGACCGCGACGAACGCCCAGCGCAGCAGGCCGAACCGCGCCGCCTCCTTGTCGCCGGCCCGGTCGGCGACCGCGCACAACGACGTGCAGAGCACGACGCAGAACAGGTCTGCGGCAGGCTCACGCCCCACTGGCCGCTCGGGCGTGAGCCGCTCCTCGACGGCCGGCAGCACGAGGGGTACGGCGACCGCGCCGGCCAGCACCGCGAGGGCGACGGCCCAGCCGCCGAGCGGGACACGGCCGCGCAGCGGCAGCAGCCCCGCGACGACGAGCGCCCAGCCCACGGGGTCCGGCAGGGCGTCGTACCCGGAGAACCGGGCGCTGACGAAGACGATCACCAGCCCCATCGCGACCTTCTGCAGCGGCGTCACCCGCCGAGCCTACGAGGCTCGTGCGGTGATGCCGTCGGCGCCATCCAGATGTCGGCGTGTCCAGATCCGGTCACCGGCAGCAGGATCCGCCGATCACCTGATGCGAGGATCCTCCGGCCGGTGTGTTTCCATCGTCCGTGCTGCCATTCCGGGGTGTTCGTGGGGCGGGTCCCCAGAACTCGACAGAGGGGTTCTCTCTCCATGCGTGCTGTGACCAGGTTCGTCGTTGCGACGGCGGTCGCCGCCTCGGCGGTCCTCATCGTGCCCGCGACGACGGCCACCGCGAGTGCGCCGTCCGCCGCCGCGCGGCAGGCGTCGGCGCCGACCCCTCGCCGCGACGTGGTCCCGATCCCGGGCCAGCCCGCGACGTACAAGAGGTTCTCGCCGCTCGCACTACACGCCGCCCGGTCGGGCCCGAGGTTCAACAACCCCTACGGCTCGCAGGTCGGCGCGGCGCACGCTGCTCACCCACGTGATCAGAGCGGTCAAGAGCGTGCCCGGCTACCGGCTCCCCGAGGGCATCGACCCGGCCACCGGCAAGAAGGTGGCCTGCCCGACGAACCCGGCGGAGTACCCGTACGACGATCCGGATCGCGCTCTACTCGATCGCGGACCAGTCGCTTCGTCGACGCGCTGATCGACGCGCACCAGCGCTGCGTCTGCGTCAAGCTGCTGATGAACTCGCCACCTCAACTCGGACAACTCGCCGTCGTGGCGGCGGCTGGTCAACGGCCTCGGCGCCACGTCGGAGGCAACTTCGTCAACCAGCGCAGCTACGCCTACCGCTGCAGCAACGGCTGCCTCGGCACGCACCGTGCTGCACACGAAGTTCTACCTGTTCAGCGCAGGCCGGCAAGGTCACGGACACCGTGATGGTACCGGCTCGTACGAACATGACCAGCAACGCCGTCCGGGTGCAGTGGAACGACCTGTTCACCGTGGACAACGGCAACACCGCGCTCTACGACGCAGTACACGCACATGTGGAACCAGATGGCGCCGGACCGACGCGGCAACGGCCCGTGCGTCTTCCAGTCCGGGCCGTACACCTCGACGTTCTACCCGCTGCCGCCAGGCGACCCAGAACAACGACAAGACGCTGGACGCGCTGAACACGATCCACTGCACCGGCGCGACCGGCGGCGCCGGCTATCAAGGGCCGCACCGTGGTCTACATCGCGATGCACGCCTGGCACGGCAACCGCGGCCTCTACCTCGCCAAGCGGGTCCGGCAGCTCTACGACTCACGGCTGCTACGTCCGGATCCTCTACAGCTTCATGGGCCACGGCACGTACTCGCTGCTGACCCGCAACACCGGCAGCCGGATGATCGCGCGGCGGGTGCTGTTCCCGGGCGCGAGCGGCCTGGTCGCCGCGAAGTACTCGCACATGAAGATGTTCGCGGCGTCGGGTCGCGTCGGCTCGCGACACGCTCGGCGCACGTGACCTGGACCGGCTCGAACAACTGGGCCGACCGCAGCATCAAGGCCGACGAGGTCACGATCCGCGGATCCCGTCCACGTCGGTCTACAACGCCTACGTCGACCACTGGAACTTCATGCGCGCCCGGCGCTCGTCGAGCACGTGGGCGATCTACGAGGAGCCGGGCGGCGGCGGCCGCGTCCCCGACTGACCCCCGGTCAGGTCCCGGTGACCATCCAGGCGTCGCCCCGCGCGCGGTGCAGCAGCACCACGGCGCGGCTGCCGATGAAGCCGACCCCGAAGGCCACCCACAGCCAGGTCAGCCCGGTGCCCGGCGTCCGGCGCGAGCGTGACCGCGGCCAGGGCCAGCGGTGCGAAGACCGCGAGCACGACGCAGCCCGCCCCAGGCCAGGTAGCGGCCGTCCCCGGCGCCGATCAGCACGCCGTCGAGGACGAACACCACGCCGGCCACCGGCTGGAACGCGGCGGCCACCAGCAGCACCGGCACCAGCAGGTCGCGCACCGCGGGGTCCTCGGTGAACAGCCGGCCGAGCACGCGGGGAGACGGCCGCCAGGGCCAGCCCGGTGACCACGCCGGACAGCAGCCCCCACTGCACCATCCGGCGGGTGACGGCGCGGGTGCCGTCGAGCGTCCCCGGCGCCGAGGGACCGGCCGGTCAGCGCCTGGGCCGCGATGGCGATCGCGTCGAGCGCGAAGGCGAGGAACGTCCAGATCGTCAGGGCGAGCTGGTTGGTGGCCACCGCGGTGGCGCCGAGGGTGGCGGCGCCGTACGTCGCGACGAGCAGCGACGCCCGCAGGGTCAGGGTGCGGACCACCAGGGCGACGCCGGCGTGCGCGGCGCGGCGTACGCCCGGCAGGTCCGGACGCAGCGACGCGCCCTCCCGGCGGGCGGCCCGGACGACCACGGCGACCAGGGCGACGGCCGAGCCGACCTGGGCGAGGTCGGTGCCGAGCGCGGACCCGGCGATGCCGAGGTCGAGGCCGTAGACCAGCAGGAGGTTGAGGCCGATGTTGGCGAGGTTGCCGACGACCGCGACGACCAGCGGGGTGCGGGTGTCCTGGAGGCCGCGCAGCACGCCGGTGGCCGCGAGCATCACGAGCAGCGGGGTGACGCCGAGCAGCGCCAGGCGCAGGTACGTCGTGGCGTGGTCGGCGACCTCGGGGTCCGGGTGGAACAGCCCGACCAGCCAGGCGGACAGCGGGACCGCGACGACGGTGGTGAGCACGCCGATCAGCACCGCCAGCCAGACCCCGTCGACGCCCTGGGCCAGCGCCCCGCGGATGTCGCCGGCCCCGACCCGGCGGGCCACCGAGGCGGTGGTGCCGTAGGCCAGGAAGACGCAGAGCCCGACGGCCGTCTGCACGACCGCGCCGGCGATGCCGAGTCCGGCGAGCTCGGGGGTGCCGAGGTGCCCGACGATCGCGGCGTCCGCGAGCAGGAACAGCGGCTCGGCGACCAGCGCGAGGAAGGCCGGGACGGCCAGCCGCAGGATCTCCCGGTCCCAGGCGTGCGCCGCGGCGCGCGTCCTCACGTCGGGCCGGCGTCCGGTCGGTGCTCTCACCTGCGACAGTGTACGGGGTAAGAGTCATGAGGCGGATGTGACCATGACGCGACTAGGGGGCCGTGGCTGTGTGTAACTACTCCAAACTTGTTGAGGACCATCTTTGCCATCGCGCTTTGTCGACATGGAGACAGCCGAACGTCCGGGGTGATATGGGTGAACGGAATCTTTCGCCGGGTTTCTCCGGTCCACACGACGTGGACGCTGTTTGCGCAGGTCAGACGCGGGTTTCCGGGCTTCGCCGTCGAGTCTTCTCCACAGGTGCGTCCACCGGCTGTGCACATGTCCCCGGGCGTGTTCCACACGGGCCGGCCGGTTATCCCCAGGCGCCTGTGGATGACCGGCTTCCACGCGGGGGCCCCGGACCCGTAGCGTCTGCCTTCGCGACCCGCCGAGACCCGGATCCGCCGGTGCGGCTCGGCGGCCGGACGAACGCCGGCTCCGGCTGCCCGATCATTCTGTCGGTGGGCGCTGCCACCCTCGGCACCACCGAACGACGAAAGAGACCTGGCCCCTGTGAGCATCGCCCCGTCCGGCAGCGCGTTCCCCGACGACGCGCCCTACCCGCCCGACGAGTGGGCCGCCCTCGGCGACGCCCGGGTGCCCGGCCAGGGCGGCGGCGGGGGCGGTGGGCGCGGCCACGACCGGACGCCGCCCGCAGGACAACGACGCCGAGCAGTCCGTGCTCGGCGCGATGCTGCTCTCCAAGGACGCGATCGCCGACGTCATCGAGTCGGTCCGCGGCGTCGACTTCTACCGGCCCGGCGCACGAGACCGATCTTCGACGCGATCGTCGACCTCTACGGCCGCGGCGAGCCGGCCGACCCGATCACCGCGACGGCCGAGCTCGCAGCGGCGCGGCGAGCTGGCCCGGATCGGCGGCGCGCCGTACCTCCACACCCTGTCGCCGAGCGTGCCGATCGCCGCCAACGCCGGCTACTACGCCGAGATCGTCCGCGAGAAGGCGATCCTGCGCCGGCTGGTCGACGCCGGCACCCGGATCGCCCAGATGGGGTACGCCGGGGAGGGCGAGGTCGACGAGGTCGTCGACCGGGCCCAGGCCGAGGTCTACGGCGTCACCGACAAGCGCTCGTCGGAGGACTACGCGCCGCTGAGCGCGATCATGGAGTCGGCGCTCGACGAGATCGAGGCGATCAACAACCGCGACGGCGAGATGATCGGCGTGCCGACCGGCTTCGCCGACCTCGACGAGCTGACCAACGGCCTGCACCCCGGCCAGATGGTCGATCATCGCGGCGCGTCCCGCGATGGGCAAGTCCACGCTCGGCCTCGACTTCTGCCGCGCCGCCTCGATCCACCACAACATGGCCAGCGTGATCTTCTCCCTGGAGATGACGCGCAACGAGATCACCATGCGCCTGCTCTCGGCCGAGGCGAAGATCCCGCTCAACCACATGCGCAACGGCAACATGAACGACGACGACTGGACCCGGCTGGCCCGCAAGATGGGCGAGGTCTCGTCGGCGCCGCTGTTCATCGACGACTCGCCCAACATGACGATGATGGAGATCCGGGCCAAGGCCCGCCGGCTCAAGCAGCGCCACGACCTGCGGCTGATCGTCATCGACTACCTCCAGCTGATGACGTCCGGCAAGAAGGTCGAGTCCCGCCAGCTCGAGGTCTCGGAGTTCTCCCGGCAGATCAAGCTGCTGGCCAAGGAGCTCGAGATCCCGGTCGTCGCGCTCTCCCAGCTCAACCGTGGCCCCGAGCAGCGCACCGACAAGCGGCCGATGCTCTCCGACCTGCGTGAGTCGGGCTCGATCGAGCAGGACGCCGACATGGTGATCCTGCTGCACCGCGAGGACGTCTACGAGCGCGAGTCCACCCGCCCCGGCGAGGCCGACATCATCGTCGCCAAGCACCGCAACGGCCCCACCCGCGACCTCACCGTCGCGTTCCAGGGCCACTACTCCCGCTTCGTCGACATGGCCCACGGCTGATCGTGTTCTTCGCGCGGGCGCTGCAACGTCAGCTGATCTACTTCCCCGACCCCGCGCCGGTGCCGCCGGCCGCGGACGTCATCGCCGGCGCCCGCGACGTCACGCTGCACACGGCTGACGGACTCGAGCTGGGCGCCTGGTTCGTCCCGGCGGCCGGCTCGGAGGACACGGGGCATGGCGGTCCTGCTCGCGCCCGGCAACGGTGGCAACCGGGCCGGCCGGGCCGGGCTCGCCGAGGAGCTGAGCCGCCGCGGGCTCGCCGTGCTGCTCATGGACTACCGCGGCTACGGCGGCAACCCGGGCCGCCCCAGCGAGGACGGCCTCGCCGCGGACGCGGACGCCGCCGTCGAGGCCCTGGAACGGCTCGGCTACCCGACGCGACGCACCCTCTACCTCGGCGAGTCCCTGGGGTCAGGCGTGCGTGGCGGCGCTCCAGGCCCGGCACCCACCGGCGGGAATGGTGCTCCGCTCGCCGTTCACCGAGCTTGCCGACGTCGGCGCGCACCACTACCCCTGGCTGCCGGTGCGCGCGCTGCTGCGCGACCGGTTCCCTGTCGTGGAGCACCTCGCCACCAGCGACGTACCGGTGACGGTCATCTACGGCGACCGCGACTCGGTGGTCCCCTCGGAGCTCAGTGCCCGCGTCGCGGACCAGGCTCCCGCCCTCGCCGAGCGGGTGGTGCTCGCGCGACGCCGACCACAACGACCCCGTCATGTTCGGGCCCCGGGTGGCCGACGCGGTCGCGCGGCTGGCGCACCTCGTGCGCTGATGTGCCCGAGCCCCGGTTGATGGACCGTCGCAGCGGGTCTAGCCCGAGGAGCGGATCGCGCCGTGGCTCCATGACCTCCCGCGCGATGTTCTGGTCCGCCGCAGGGTGCTCGACCAGGGCCAGGATCCGGCTCGCCATGAAACGGGCTGTCCGCACCGGTGTCCCGGTGCGGGTCACCTCGGACACGGTGACGATCCCGCGTCCGGTCTCGATCTCGACCCGGCGCCCGTTGCGGCTCGCGACGATGTCGTAGGTGCGGACCTCGCCGCCCGCATCGATGACGATCTCCACGCGGTCACCACGCACACCTTCACGGTACTCCGCCCCGCCGACGCTCCGGGCTCGCGCGATGACGCACCCGCGGCCCGGACGTGCGAGTCCCGGCCGGCGTGGCGGCGGAGCGCCGACCGAGGCACAATGCGGGATCTCGCCACGAGGTCGGATGGCTGCCACCCAGGACAGGTACGGAGGGAGTCGGCATGCGCGTCGCACGCCTGCACGCCGTGGGTGATCTGAGGATCCAGGACGAGCCCGACCCGGATGATCCGCCACCGGGGTGGTCCGCGGTCCAGGTGACGTCGGTGGGACTGTGCGGGTCCGACCTCCACTGGTTCACCGACGGCGGCATCGGCGAGAACCGGATCGAGTCGCCGGTCGTGCCGGGTCACGAGTTCGCCGGGGTCGCGCTCACCGGGCCCCACGCGGGTCGGCGGGTCGCGGTGGACCCCGCCATCCCGTGCACCCGGTGCGAGTCCTGCCGCTCCGGGCACGGCAACCTGTGCCCGCAGGTGCGGTTCGCCGGGCACGGCGCTCTCGACGGCGGCCTCCGCGAGCGGATCGTGTGGCCCGACCAGCTCCTGGTGCCGCTGCCGGACGAGGTCAGCGACGATGCAGGAGCGCTGCTCGAACCTCTCGGCGTCGCCATCCACGCGGTCGGGCTGGCTCACCTGCGTCTGGGCGCGGACGTGCTGGTCGTCGGCGCGGGACCCATCGGCGTGCTCGCGGCACAGGTCGCCCTCCGGTCGGGAGCCCGGCGGGTGTTCGTGAGCGAGCCGCTCGAGCACCGTCGCGCGACCGCGGAACGCCGCGGCGTCCACGAGGCCTGGGCACCGGACGAGGTCGACGGCGCGCTCCACGACGTGACCCACGGCCGCGGGGTGGACGTGGTGATCGAGATGGCCGGCGACGATGCCGCCATCGCGACCGCCGTCAGGGCTGCGCGACCCGGGGCCCGCGTCGTGCTCGGCGGAATTCCGAGCGGCGACAGCTCCTCGTTCACCGCCTCCGCTGCTCGACGCAAGGGCCTCACGTTCGTGATGGCGCGGCGCATGCACGAGACGTATCCCCTCGCCATCTCGCTCGTGACGAGCGGGCTGGAGCTCGACACGTTGGTCAGCGCGCGGTATCCGCTCACCGATGCCGCCGACGCCTTCACCGCGGCCGCGCGGCGCACGGGGGACAAGGTCGTCGTCCGCGTGTCCTCGAGCGTCGAGGAGCCGGGTCGACCCTCCTGAGGGAGGCCGCGTCGTCTCCGGCGTCAGCTGCGGGGCAGCGCCCGACCGTCGGGCAGCGCTCGGCCGCTCAGGAGTGCCACGAGCGAGCCGCTGTCGGCGCGAACGAGCCGGCCTCGTCCCCAGCTCCAGTCGGTGTCGGCGGCCTCGAGCCGGACATCGGTCAGGTCGACCCCGAACCAGGTGCCGTCTGCGGCGGTGAGCTGGTCGAGGACGGCGGTCACAGCCTCCGCCGGTGCGACCGCGGGCCGGTCGAGCGCGATCGTCACGTCCAGGGAGTGGATGACGGCATGGCTCAGCGCACCGGCTGCACCACCGCCCGGCGGCTGCCACGCGTGCAGTCTCGCCGACCGGAGCTGGTCGAGGAGGTCGGCGACGGGCAGCGAGGCGTCCCGCGCGGCGACGGTGTCGGAAAGCACGGTGAAGTCGCCGCCGGCCGCCGCCATCTCGGCCCCGAACTGCGCGGGGGTCAGCCGCGCCGGCATCGTCACGTGCGCGACGACGTGGCGCACCAGCCACTTCTCGCACAGCGACGGGGCGTCCCACGTGTCGACGGCCGTGGCGCTGAGAAGATCCGCGAGCCCCTGGTAGGTCGGCGCCACCCACGACTGCGGGTCGGTCATGATCGGTCTCCTTGCATGAGGTGAGCGAGGTGCTCCTCGAGCTTCTCGAGGGAGGTGAGGAAGCCGGTCCGGGCCTCGGGCACGCGCATCGCCTCCGGCACGTTCCGCTGATGGATGACGACTGCGGTCCTGCCGTCGCCGAGGTCGTCCAGCGTGCTGGTGGTGTGCATCCCGGTCGCCGACTCGACCCACGCGAGCCGTTCGGGCGGGACGACCTCGGTGAAGGTGGCGACCATCCGGTGGCTGCCGTGCTCGCCGAGCATCAGGGTCTCGAACCGGCCACCGGGGTGGAGCTCGACGACGATCCCGTCGATCGGCGTGGCCATGCCGCTCGGGCCCCAGAACTGGGCGAGCTCGGCGGGCTCGGTGAGGCACCGCCACACCAGCTCGCGCGGCGCGCGGAAGACCCGCTCGTAGACGAGCTCGTCGTCGTTCACTGGTCCTCACGCTCCTGCAGGCGGGCGAGATGGGTCTCCAGCCGGTCCATCCGGTCCGACCAGGTGCGCCGGCTCTCCTCGATCCAGGAGAGCGCGGCCTCGAGCGCCGCGGGTTCGAGCCGGCACGGCCGGGTCTGCCGGTGCCGTCCCTGGCTGATCAGGCCGGACCGCTCGAGCACCCGGATGTGCTGCGAGACGGCCTGCATGCTCATGGCGTACGGCTCCGCCAGCTCCTTGACCGTCGCCTCGCCCGCGCTGAGCCGGGCCACGATGTCTCGCCTGGTGCGGTCGCTGAGCGCCGTGAACAGGGCATCGAGCCGCTGATCCTCGACGGTGGTTCCCATGCCGGTATTCAAGCATCCGCTTGATCAAGCGTCAACTGGAGTACGCATGTCGCAGCGGCTGCGATCGGAGGCGTGGCGGACGACCCGTGTCGCCGAACCAGGTCGCTAGGGTCGGCGGATGGTTCGTCTCGGGGGAGCTCGTGGGGACCGGTCGCGGCTGGTCCTGCTGGCTGCGCTCGGGATCGACAACTTCGGCACCGGCCTGTTCCTGCCGCTCGGGCTGGTGTTCGCGATCCGGGTGGTCGGGCTGGGCGTCGAGACCGCCGGACCGGTGGTCGCGGCTGCGGGCCTGCTCGGGTTCGCCGTGCCTCCGCTGGCCGCCCGGCTCGCCCACCGGTTCGGTCCGCGGTACGTCGTCGTGCTGGCCCAGGTCGTGCAGGCCACCGGCGCGTTGACCTACCTGGTCGCCCGCGACGCCCTCGGTGTGTTCGCGGCGGCGGCGCTGCTGGCGGTGGGGACCCAGCTGTTCTACTGCTCGGTGTTCGTGATGGTCGCCGACGTGAGCACCGGGGTGTCGAAGGAACGCCCCTTCGCGCTGGTTGCGATGGTCCGCGCCGGCGCCTTCGGGCTCGGCAACCTGGTCGCGGCCGTCTCGCTCGCGACGGGAGGCACCCGGGCGCTGCCCTGGTTGGTCGGGCTCGACGCGCTGACCTATCTCGTCGCCGCGGGACTGCTCGCGACGTACGTCGAGACGCCGCCGACGTCACCGGCGGAGCCGCCCGTCGGCACGCTCGCGGTGCTCCGGGACCGGACCTACCTCGCCCTGATCACCTCCGCGGCCATGGTCGGCCTGGCCATCGACGTCGCCCTGCTCGGCGGACCGGTCTACCTGCTCGACGTGCTCCACGGGCCGGCGTGGCTGCCGGGGGCGTTGCTCGCGACGAGCACCGGACTCTCCAGCGTGCTGGGGGTCCGCGTCGTCCTGCTGCTGCGTCCCTACCGGAGGACACGGTCGCTGCAGGCGGGCAGCCTGGTGTTCGTGGTCTGGGCGCTGCTGATGGCGTCGCTGGAGCTGGTGCCACGGCCCGCCCTGGTGCCGCTGGCGTGGGTCGTGTGGGTGCTGGTCGTGGCCGGCAGCAAGGTCTTCTTCCCGGTGTCGGGAGCGCTCTCGGAGGCGCTGCCGCCACGGGGTTCCCGGGCGGCCTACATGGCGACCTACCAGTACGCCTTCACGCTGGCACAGGTCGTCGCGCCGGCCGTCGTCGCGCTGTTCGCGGTGCGGTCCTGGCTGCCGTGGGCCGTCGTCGGCGTGGCTGCACTCTCGGCCGTGGCGGTCCAGGGCGCGCTGGGTCGCGCCGTGCCCGCGTCCGCGAACCGGGTCGTGGACGAGGTGGGTGAGCCCGCGCTCCGGTGACGCGCGGTCCCGGACGGGTCAGCAGGCGTCGGCGTACGCCCCGGCGTTGGGGGCGGGCGCGGCGATCGGCTTCGTGTTCGGCTTGCGGAGGGTGTGGTAGCGCAGCCAGTCCATCTGCATCCGGCTGACGTTCATCCGCGTCCCGGGCTCGCCGACCATCGCGAAACGCACGGTCAGCGGCACGCCGGACCGGGCCTCGTCGCGACGCTCGGTGCTGATCACGTGGGCGTCGACGAACCAGGAGATGTGGCTCTCGGTGACCTCGACCGCGAAGGTGTGCCACCGGTCGTTGCCGAGGTTCATCCCGTTGTGGGAGGCGAACTCCTGGTTCGGCAGGTTGCGGATGTAGAAGTGCGCGCGGTCGGTGCCGAGCCGGTAGGACTCGAGCGCGACGTCGCGGGCGCCGCAGTTCTGCGGCGCACCGGCGGCCGGGACGAGCTCCGTGCGGACGCGGTACGACGCGGCGGCCGCGGAGTACTGCCGGGAGCGCAGCCGGATCTCCCAGCGACCGACGGAGTGGCCGGCGCCCTCGAGGGTGGCGCTGACGCTGCCGGTCCTCCCGGTGTTCAGGGTGAGCATGCCGTGCTGGGTGCGGACGTTGCCCGCGCCGGCGGCGGACACCGTCCAGATGCCCTTGCGCGGACCGACGAAGTCGTCCTGCCAGACGTGCTTGCCCCAGCCGTAGGTGTTCGCGGCGTTCACCGGGCCGGGCGGCTGCGCGTGGTGCGCCTCGGCGGAGGTGGTGAGCCCGCCCAGCGTGAGGGCGAGGGCGGTGACGGCGCCGAGTGCGGCCGGGCGGCGGAGACGGGGTCGCGAGGTCATCGGGACAAACTACGTGAAAGCCCGCCGTACCTCCTAGTTGCCCGACCCGTCGTCCTTGGACTCGCCGACGATCCGCGCCTGGGCGACCACGACGGGGTGGTCGGTCGTGATGTCCACGAGGTGGCTGCGGTCCTCGAAGTAGCCGGTGAACGTCACGTCCTGCGACCCGAAGATCCAGTCCACGGCCCGCGGGTTGTTCGGCTGGCAGCCGCCGTTGTTGCTGCCGCCGCGGGCCGCGACCATCGGCGCCCCGGAGGTCATCCGGCAGAAGTAGCTGGCGCGCTCGTTCATGTCGCCGGTGATGAAGACCGGCAGGCCGGTCGCGACGAGCTGGTTGGCGAGCCCGATCTGGACGCCGGTGGCGCGGTCCCGGAAGCGCTGCTGGCGGTGGAAGCGCGACGTGTCGGCCGGGTTGTGGAAGTTCGCGAACCACGCCTCGAGCCCGGTGTCGTTGCTGCGCAGCTTGACCACGGGCATCGGGCGGGGGCTGCCGTTGAAGTAGGGGATGGTGACCGTGCGCTTCTCGACGGCGGTGAACTTGTCGGTGCGCCAGCCGATCGAGTTCTCGGTGTCGCGGCTGCGCAGCGCGAATCCCGGCCAGAAGTCCATCGACGTCTGCCGCTGCAGGGTGGCGAGCTGGACGCCCTGGAGCTCCTGGAAGCCGACCACGTCGGACCCGTGCCGGCGGACCAGGTCGACGGCGCGGCTGGCGCGGACCCGGCCCGAGGCCATCCCGGGCCGCTTGCCGGCCCCGGACGTGTGGCTGGCGCCGAGCACGTTGAACGAGCTGATCGTGAAGTCGAGGACGGGTGGCGGCTCGGGCGTCGGCGTCGGCTTCGGCTTCTTCTTGGTGGGCTTCTTGGTGGGGCTCGGCTTCGCGGTCATCGTGACCAGCGGGCCGGGCAGCTGCGTGGGCGGCGCCGTGGTCGGGGCCGTGGTCAGCGTCCCGGACGGTGAGACCGGCGGCGTCGTGGGTGAGGCAGGGGTGCTCCGGGTGGGCCGTTGGTCCCCGCTCACCTGGTCGTCGTCGCTGTGCACGACGTACCCGATCCCGACCGCGACGAGCGTCACGAAGACGGCGGCCGTCACCGTCGCGAGCACGCCGGGGGTGAACTTCACCGACGAAAGATACCGTGGGTCCGGGACCCGTCAGAGCGGGATGCTCGAACTGTGACAGGACCGTCAGTAGACGGCGTTCGGGTCCAGCGGAGGCGGCGGGGTCGCGGACAGCGCGTTGGGGAAGATCGCGGCGTCGAGGATGGCGTCGCTGACGATCATCGGGTGGTCGCTGGTCTTGCCGACGAGTGCGCTGCGGTCCTCGAGATAGCCGCTGAACGGCTGCTCGGCCGAGCCGAAGACCCAGTCCACGGCCCGCGGGCTGCCGGCGGTGCAGACCCCGTTCGTCCAGGTGCTCTGCGGGCGCGCGGCCTTGAGCGGGGCGCCCGCGGTGACGCGGCAGTAGTACGACGCTCGCTCGTTCATGTCACCGGTCATGAACCGCGGGATCCCGTAGGCCGCGAGCTGGTTGTGCAGCGCGATCTCGATGCGGGTCGCCTCGGCGCGGTAGGCACCCTGGTTGCGGTACTGCGAGGTGTCGGCGGGGTTGTGGAAGTTGGAGAAGTACGCCATCAGGCCCGTGGACCTCTCCCGCAGCACCACGACCGGCATCGGCCGCGTGTTGCCGTTGAAGTAGGGGATGTTCACGGTGCTGGCCCACACCAGGTCGAAGGCGTCGGTGCGCCAGCCGATCGAGTTCTCGCCGGCCCGCGCACCCAGCGTCGCGCCCGGGTAGAGCGACCAGGTGCCGGCGGTGATCTGCTGGAACTTGGCGACCTGGCTCGCCTGCATCTCCTGGAAGCCGGCGACCTGCACGTGGTGCTGGTCGAGCAGCTGCTTGGTCCAGACGATGCGGGTGGCGCCGCTGGCGCGCTTGCCGCCGGACGGCGTGTGGCTCGCGCCGAGCACGTTGAAGGAGGCGACCGTGACGGTGGCGTACGGCGGTGTGGCGCGCCGGGTCGTGGAGGAGGCGGGCTCCACCAGAGACAGGCTCAGCGCCGTGGTGAGCAGCAGCACCACGAACGCAGCAGTCACAGTGGAAACACGCGTCAACTTCTCTCCCATGGAGTAAAAGGTAAACGCCAGATCGGCGTGGCATCACCCGTTCCGCGAAACTTCTGCTACTTCGACCCCTCGCCACGGCCGTCGGGGCCGCCGGTTTCGCGGAAAACGGTCCCGCGCCCGAGTTCTTTACCTAGGCTCGACGGGCCAGAAGCCACCCGCCTCGGGGGAGACCATCATGAGAGTCCGTGCCCACCTGCTCGTCGCAGGGACGGTCGCCGGCCTGCTGCTGTCCGGAGCGACCCTCCCGGCGACCGGCGCCGAGCCGACGCCCCCGCCACCCGTGACCGACACGCTCCAGGGCACGATCAGCGACGTCGAAGGCGGCGTCGACCTGACCAACGGCGCGCACCCGGTCCTCTACGTCTGGCAGGACGGGGCCTTCGTGCCCAGCGGCACGTTCACGCTCACCCAGGACGACACCCGACGCGGCCACTACGCCTTCACCCACCTGCAGCCCGGCTTCTACACGGTGCGGGTGCGGGACAACTCGGGCACCTACGTCGACGACACCTGGCCGACCGGCCCGATGCCGTCCTCCCCCTCCGACCCGGCCGTCCGGGAGGTGCGGGACGCGCCGGTCGACCCCGAGGCGCCGGCCCCGGCCGAGGTCCCGCCGCTCGACGTCTTCGTGCTCCGCCAGCTCAGCAACGAGGGCGCCGCCCCGGACGTCCTCGGTCTCCGCAGGGTGGGCTACCGGCTGACCGCGACCCCTGGCGTCTGGAACGTGCCGACACCGACGATGACCTTCGGCTACCAGTGGCAGCGCGTGGACTCCCGCGGCACCGTCCGCGACATCCCCGGCGCCACCGCTCCGACGTACCTCCTCACGCCCGCCGAGACCGGCAACGGCGTCCGCGTCCGGGTCACCGGTCAGCGGCCGGGCTACGCGCCCGAGAACGGCTACTCCGACGAGACCGAGATCAAGCGCGGCTACTCCGCGACCGGTCTGCGGCTCGCCTACTCCCGCATCCGTACGACGGCCCGCGGTCGCGTGCGCGTCACGGTGACGCCGTCGACGCTCGCGCCCACCGGCTCGGTCACCGTCCGCATCGACGGCCGCAAGCGGGTCGCCACCACGCTGCGGCCCGACCAGCTCGGCAGCGTCGCGCTCGCCCTGCCCCGCCTGGGGCGAGGCAAGCATCGGGTGGTCGCGTCCTACGGCGGCTACCGCGGCCTCTACGGCTCGACCTCGCGGGCGCTCACGCTGACCGTCGTGCGCTGAGCGCTCCTCTTCAACCGAATGGTTGACAACACCGTTCCCTCCGTCGTACGCGTCTATTCAACCGTTCAGTTGAATTAGCAGGAGGTGGATCGGTGGCAGCGGACCCGCTCTCGCGCGTCTTCTCGGCGCTCGCGGACCCGACCCGGCGCGACATGGTCGCCCGGCTCGCCGTGGGTGACGCGACCGTCAACGAGCTCGCCGAGCCGTACGACGTGACCGTGCAGGCCGTCTCCAAGCACCTCAAGGTGCTCGAGGACGCCGGGCTGGTCAGCCGCACGCGGGACGCCCAGCGCCGGCCGTGCCACCTCGAGGCGGAGGTGTTCGACCTGATGACGAAGTGGATCGAGCGCTACCGGCGGGAGGCCGAGGAGCGGTTCAGCCGCCTCGACGAGGTCCTCGCCCGGCTGCAGGACGACGGGACGGACAGCGACACGACCGGCAGCACCGAGCAGACAGGAGCAGGAGCATGAGCGCAGACACCCGCAACCAGACCAGCATCGAGGTCAGCCGCGAGGTCCCGACGGTCACCATCACCCGCGAGTTCGACGCCCCGGTGGCGCTCGTGTTCCGGGCGTACACCGAGCCGGACCTGTTCAAGCAGTGGATCGGTCCGCGCAACCGCACGTTCGAGCTCCAGGAGTTCGACTGCCGCACCGGCGGCGCCTGGCGCTACAGCACGACGGACGAGAACTTCGAGGCGAAGTTCTTCGGCGCCTTCCACGAGGTGCGGACCGACGAGCGGATCGTGCAGACCTTCACCTACGAGGGCTTCCCGGACGGGGTCGCCCTGGAGACCGCGACGTTCGAGGACCTCGGCAACGGCCGCAGCCGCGTCACGTCGGTGTCGCTCGTCGACTCCTTCGAGGAGCGCGACGCCTTCGTGGCCAGCGGCATGGAGTCCGGGGTCGTCGAGGGCTACGAGAAGCTCGACGAGCTGCTCGCCACGCTGGCCTGACCGGGCTCGACCGGCCCGGCCAGCCGGAACGGCATGATCGGGGGATGACCGACCACCAGACGCACACGGTGCACGTCCCGGGCCTCGTGCTCACCGAGCACGAGGTCGCCGTCCCGCTCGACCACAGCCGGCCGGACGGCGAGACGATCACCGTCTTCGCGCGCGAGGTCGCCGACGTGGACGGCCGGGACCGTCCGTTCCTGGTGTTCCTCCAGGGCGGCCCCGGCAGCGAGGCCCCGCGGCCGACGCCGCAGCCCGACCAGCCCCACCTGGCTCGACCGGGCCCTGCGTGACTACCGCGTGCTCATGCTCGACCAGCGCGGCACGGGCCGTTCCACGCCGGTCGGCACCCTGCCCGGCCTGACGCCCCGGCAGCAGGCCGACCACCTCAAGCACTTCCGGGCGGACTCCATCGTGCGGGACGCCGAGCTGGTCCGGCAGACGCTCGACGTCGACCGGTGGAGCGTGCTCGGCCAGTCGTTCGGCGGGTTCTGCACGTTGACCTACCTGTCCTTCGCCCCGGAGGGCCTGCGCGAGGCGTACTTCACCGGGGGCGTCCCGCCGGTCGCACGCCCCGTCGACGAGGTGTACGTCGCGACGTACGCCACGCAGCTCGAGCGCAACCGCCGCTACTACGCGCGCTACCCCGGCGACCGGGACCGGGTGCGCGCGCTGCACGAGCGGTTCGACGCCGGCGACATCCGGCTGCCGAACGGGGACGCGATGACCACCCGCTGGTTCCGGCAGGTCGGCAACGGTCTCGGCATGAGCGACGGGGCCGAGCGCCTCCACTACCTGCTCGAGCTCGACCCGGACTCGCCGATGTTCCGCCACGACCTGGCGGCGGCGCTGCCCTTCGGCGGCCGCAACCCGCTCTACGCCGCCGTGCACGAGGCCTGCTACGCCGACGGCGTGACCACCGGGTGGTCGGCCGAGCGCGTGCTGCCCGACGAGTTCCGCGAGGACCCGACGCTGTTCACCGGCGAGCACGTGTTCCCGTGGTCGCTCACCGACGACAGCGAGCTCGCCCCGCTGGCAGAGGCGGCCGACCTGCTCGCGTCGTACGAGTGGCCGCGGCTCTACGACGAGGACGCCCTCCGCTCGTGCGACGTACCGGCTGCCGCGGCGATCTACGCCGAGGACGCCTACGTCGACCGGGCGTTCTCCGAGGAGACGGCCGCCCTGGTGCCGACGCTGCGGCCCTGGGTCACCAACGAGTACGAGCACAACGGGCTGCGCGCCGACGGCGGCCGCATCCTCGACCGGTTGTTCGGGCTGGCGCAGGGCCGCCTGTGAACCCGGTCGGCGGCGCGGAGACCGTCGACGTCTACACCGACTTCGGCGAGCGTCAGGCCCGTCGGGTCGTCGGAGTGCTTCCGCGACTGGGCCCTGGCCGTCGCGGCCGACGACGAGGTGCTCGAGCTGGTCGAGGACGCTGCCCGGGGACAAGCAGCAGCCCAACCTGGTCTTCGCCGCCGCCCGCTGGCACGGGGCCGCGGCGCCCGGACCGTACGACGGACTCCGGACCGTCCTGCTCCACGACTGGGACGCCGTGCGCGCGACCGTGCTCGCACGCGCGACCCAGACCAACGAGGTCGGCCGCTGCGCGACGCTGCTGCCCGTGCTCGCGGGACTGCCCGGCCCGCTCGCGCTGCTCGAGGTGGGCGCGTCGGCGGGGCTCTGCCTCTACCCGGACCGGTACTCCTACCGCTACACCGGCCATCCCTCGGGGGACCACGCGCTCGACCCCGCGGCCGGGCCGAGCCGGGTCGTGCTCGAGTGCGCCGTCGACGGTGACGTGCCGCTGCCCGACGCGCTGCCCGACGTGGTCTGGCGCGGCGGCGTCGACCTGAACCCGCTCGACGTCGACGACGAGGACGCGATGCGCTGGCTGCGGACGCTGGTCTGGCCCGAGCACGACGACCGCCGGGCCCGGCTGGCGGCGGCCGTCGAGCTGGTCCGCGCGGACCCGCCGACGCTGGTCCGCGGGGACCTCAACGCAGCCCTGCCGGCGCTGCTCGAGCAGGTGCCGCCGGACGCGACGCTGGTGGTGTTCCACTCGGCGGTGCTGGCCTACCTGTCCGCCGAGGACCGTGACCGGTTCGTCTCCCTGATGGGCGTCGACCCGTGGTCACTGGGTCAGCAACGAGGGGCCGCAGGTGCTGCCCCCGGGGACCGCCGCCCCGCCGAGCGAGGCGGTGCCGGGGCCGGCCGTCGGGCCCGCGCCGTTCGTGCTCGCCCTCGACGGGCGTGCGGTCGCCCTCACCGAGGGTCACGGGCGCGCCCTGACCTGGCTCTGACGGCTCCGAGCGGCGGTAGTGGGAACACGTTCTAGAGTCGGGTCATGAGCGAGCACGTGGACGTCCTGATCGTCGGAGCCGGGCTGTCCGGCGTCGGCGCCGCCTGTCACCTCGAGGAGCGGCTGCCCGGCACGTCGTACGCGATCCTCGAGGCGCGCGCACGCGATCGGCGGCACCTGGGACCTGTTCCGCTACCCGGGCATCCGGTCGGACTCGGACATGTACACGCTCGGCTACCGCTTCCGCCCGTGGACCGGTGAGAGGTCGATCGCGGACGGGCCGTCGATCCTGGCCTACGTGCGCGAGACCGCGGCGGCCTACGGCGTCGCGGAGAAGGTCCGCTACGACGCGAAGGTGCTCGGCGCCTCGTGGTCGAGCGACGATGCGACCTGGACCGTGCGGCTCGCGTCCGGCGACGACCATGACCTGCGGCTTCCTGTGGTGCTGCAGCGGCTACTACGCCTACGACGCCGGCTACTCGCCCGAGTTCGCGGGCATCGAGGAGTTCGCCGGGCGGTGGTGGTGCACCCGCAGCAGTGGCCCGAGGACCTGGCGTACGACGGCAAGCGGGTCGTCGTGATCGGCAGCGGTGCCACCGCCGTGACGCTCGTGCCGGCGCTGGCCGAGCGGGCCGCGCACGTGACGATGCTCCAGCGGTCGCCGACCTACGTCCTCTCGCTGCCGGGCATCGACCGGGTCGCGGTCAAGCTGCGCGAGAGGCTGTCGCCCGCCCGGGCCTACGCCGTGACCCGCTGGAAGAACGTGCTGGTGACCACCGCGAGCTACCAGCTGTCGCGCCGCAGGCCGGAGCTGATGAAGAAGCTGATCCGCAAGGGCGTCGCCCGCCGGCTGCCCGAGGGCTACGACGTCGACCGGCACTTCAAGCCGGCGTACGACCCCTGGGACCAGCGGCTCTGCCTGGTCCCCGACGGCGACCTGTTCCGCGTCGATCCGGCAGCGGCGACGTCGACGTCGTCACCGACCACATCGACACCTTCACCCCGTCCGGCATCCGGCTCGCTTCGGGCGAGGAGCTCGAGGCCGACGTCGTCGTCACGGCGACCGGCCTGTCCCTGCTGGCGTTCGGCGGGATCGCGCTCGACGTCGACGGGGTCGACGTGTCACCTGCCGGACACCATGGCCTACAAGGGGATGCTGCTCTCCGGCGTGCCCAACTTCGCCTACGTGGTGGGCTACACCAACGCGTCGTGGACGCTCAAGGCCGACCTGGTCAGCGAGTACGTCTGCCGGCTGCTCGAGCACATGCAGCAGGCGCGGGCACGACGCCGTGGTGGCCGAGCGCGAGGACGACGTCGAGGAGGAGCCGTTCATGGACTTCGCCTCGGGCTACGTGCAGAGATCCCTGCACCTGCTTCCGAAGCAGGGCGTCGCGTGCGCCCTGGCGGCTGCGCCAGAACTACCTCCGCGACGTGTTCACGATCCGTCGCGGGCCGGTCGAGGACGACGTCCTGCGGTTCTCCCGGATCGCCGCCGGTCGCGAGCGCGCGTCCGCGTGAGCCGGCCCCGATCACGCGGCCTGGGACGATGAGCGGGTGGACCAGATCGCACGGACCCCCGAGCCGCCGTACGTCGCGGTGATCTTCACGTCCCTGCGCACCGAGGGGGACAACGGCTACGCCCGGATGTCCGCGCGCATGGACGACCTCGCGGCGCAGCAGCCGGGCTACCTCGGCCTCGAAGCGGTGCGGGACGGGCTCGGGATCACGGTGTCCTACTGGGCCGACGAGGGCGCCGCGCGGGCCTGGAAGCAGGTCGCGGCCCACCTCGTCGCCCAGGAGCGCGGTCGCGACGTGTGGTACTCCGACTACCGCGTCCGGGTCGCCGTCGTGCAGCGCGACTACGGTCCCGCTAGCTGATCCCGGCGGCCTCGTCGAGCCTCTGCAGCAGGTCGTGCGCCGCGAGCTCGACCTGCTTGTGCCGCCACTCCGCCGCCCGGTAGACGCACGCGATCAGCCCACTGCGGTGCACCCGCCGGAAGTCGCCGTAGACGAACGCGTACCTCGCCTTGGTGTGGTCACGCGCCCCGACGGTCAGGCCGAGGTGCCAGGCGGCGTACTCCTCCCAGGAGTGGTTCTCGAGGTAGGAGTTCTCCGCGGCGGCGTTCGGCTGGGTCTCTCCCCACTCGCTGTCCAGGACGTACTGCTTGGCGTCGATCAGCTCCCGGCACCGGCGTACGCCGGCCTCGTTCAGCTCGTACCTGGCCATCTGGTCCTCCTCAGGTGGTACTCCACCCGCCACCGCGGCCCCTCGAGCTCCTCGGCCCGGACGGTCGTGAGGCCGTCGGTCGCCAGTGCCTGCATCGACGCGCGGGTCAGCGAGAACGGCGGTCCCGCCTGCTCGTCGAGCCCCGGCGCGTGCCGGAACTCGATCGCCAGCAGGGTGCCGCCCGGCGCCACCAGGCCGGCGACGGCCGCCACCGCCCGGTCGCGCGGGGGATCCGGCAGGGCCTGGATCGTGAAGACCTCCACGACCAGGTCGAAGGCGCGGCGCCACTCCTCCGGCAGGTCGAGCAGGTCGGCGACCCGGTAGTCGACGGAGGTCTCCGGGTGCCGCTCGCGGGCCAGGCGTACGGCGGTCCCGGAGATGTCGAAGCCGGTGGTGGCGAAGCCGAGGGAGGCGAGGTACTCCGCGTCCGCACCCAACCCGGAGCCGACGACCACGGCGGTCCTGCCGCCACCCCGCAGGTCCTGGCGCCTCGGCCCACTCGCGCAGCAGCACGTGCGGCTCGTCGCGGTCCCACGGCATCGAGACCTCGCCGGACTCGGCCGCGGCGTACAGCCGGTCGAACCACGCCGTCGGCTCCCCGTCCGCGATGGCCGCCGACGACAGCTCGTCCGCCCGGGCGTCCCAGTCCCTCGCCATGCGCCGACCCTAGTGCCGGCCCGTCGCCGCGTCACCAGGCCGTTGAAGGCTGGTTCGGCACGTTCGACAGGGTCTGTGGACAGGGTCGGTCAGTCGGCCGTTCCTGTCGGTGGTCAGTGGCAGGGTCGGGGTATGTCGGACCTGCTGGAGCGCTACGACCTGGGTGACCGGGACGAGTGGGTGGCCGCCCCGCCAGACCTCCCCGTGCAGGTGCTGGCCGCGGTCACCGACACGATGCAGGACCTCGACGACATCGCCTGGGAGCTGCGACCGCCGGAGGTGATGCTGGCGATGGTGCGCTGCCTGGAGCGGCTGCGCTCGGTTCTCGACGGGGTCGAGCTGTCGGTGGTCGCCGGGATCGAGGCGACGCAGGCGGCGCGGACAGACGGCTGGGCGTCGACGCAGGACTTCGTCACCGCGGCGAGCGGCGGTGCGAAAGGGGCGGGGCGTCGCACCGTGGCGCTGGCCAAGGCGTTGACGACGGACCGGGCGGAGACGGCGAGGCACCTGGGGGCAGGGTGGATCTCGCGTGCCCAGGCGGAGGTCGTGGTCTCCGCGGTGGACCGGCTCCCCGGCCGTCCGGAGCTGCGGGCCGCGGCCGAGGGGCTGATGCTGACGCAGGCGCGGGACCACGACGCGACCGACCTGGCGAAGGTCGGTCGACACGTCGTGGAGCGGCTGGACCCGGACGGGGTGGACCGTCGGGACGAGCGCGCCCTGGAACGCGAGGAGCGGGCCGCGCACCACGCCCGGTTCCTCGCGATCCGCGAGGACGGCATCGGCGGGGTGCGGCTGACCGGTCGCGGGAGCGTGGAGGACGCGGCGTGGCTCAAGACCGTGCTGCTCCCGCTGGCGGCACCGCAGCCGACCAGCGAGCCCGGGGCCTGCGGCGGCACCCCTGGTCCCCTGCGCTCGGCCGCCGGCTGCGGGGTCGCGGACTGTGCCCACGACGGGCGCGACGCCCGCGAGGCGGGCGCCCGGATGTGGGACGCATTGGTCGAGTCGATGCGGCTCCTGGACGGGACCGAGGTTCTGCCGGACTCCCACGGCGCGACGCCGAGGGTCACCGTGACGATCGACTACGACCACCTGGTCTCCGGTCACGGGGACGGCACCGTCCTGGACCTCGGCTCGAACCTGTCCGCGACGGCGGTGCGCCGGCTGGCCTGTGACGCGGAGATCCTGCCGATGGTGCTCGGGTCGCGTTCGCAGGTCCTCGACGTGGGGCGCACCTCCCGACTCGTCACCCTCGGCCTGTGGCTCACCCTCGTCGCCCGGGACCGGCAGTGCGCCTTCCCGGGCTGCTCCCGACCGCCGGTCGCCTGCGACGCCCACCACGTCCGGCACTGGGCCGACGGTGGCGGTACGGCGCTCGCGAACCTGGTGCTGCTCTGCCGGGCCCATCACACCGTGATCCACACGACGCCGTGGCAGGTCTCGATCGACCCGCACGACGGGCGCCCCGTGTTCACGCCGCCCGCCGGCCGCCACCGTGACACCGCCCTGCGCCGAAGACCTCTCCGGGAGTGAGGGTGCGGGTGCCGACCGTGCTCAGTCGGTGAGCTCGAGCGACCAGCTCTGGCCGACGAGGTGCTGCCCGAAGCTGTGGTGGCGCTCCTCCTCCACCAACCGGAAGCCGGCCTTCTCGTAGATGACGCGCGCGGAGGTGAGCACGTCGTTGGTCCACAACCCGATCCGCTGGTAGCCCGCCGAGCGGGCGAAGTCGACGCACGCCCCGACCAGGGCACGGCCCAGTCCGTGCCCCCGTGCGGCGGGGTCGACCAGCAGGATCCGCAGCTTGGCGTCCTCGTCCGTCTCACGCACGCACAGCACGCAGCCGACGCGTCGGCCGTCGAGCTCCGCGATCCATCCGGCCTCGCGGTCGGGGTCGCACGACACGGCGTACTCCGCCACGATCCGCGCCACCAGGGCCTCGAACTCGACGTCCCAGCCGAGCTCGCGCGCGTACACCTCGCCGTGCGCCTGCACCATCCAGCCCAGGTCGCCCGGCCGGTCCGCCTTCCGGATCAGCGGCTCAGTCATGGACACCTCCCGCCGAGGTCTCCAGGTTAGCCAGCGCTCACACGCCGATGGTCAGTGCCGCGACGTAGCCCTTCGACGCCGAGCCGGACATCGACGCGATCTGGTGGATGCCGCCGTCGTCGCCGAACACCATGTCCGAGGCGAGCGAGGTCCGCGCCAGCGCGGCCACGCTCTGCTCGTACCCGCTCGTCGCGTACACCACGTCGCAGGTCTCCTTCGGCAGGGCGATCTGGGACGTCTTCACGATCGGTCCGGACGACGTCGCGTTCGCCGCGTCCTCGTAGACCTCGAAGTGGATGTGCGGCCAGCGGCCCTCGTAGCAGCCGGGGAAGATCGAGGAGAACGTCACGGTGCCGGTGTCGTCGGCCGCCTGGACGCCGCGCAGGTAGTTCACGTCCTCGAAGCCCTGGCTGTAGAGCGAGTAGGCGCCGCCGCGGTCGCAGTGCCAGATGTACACCGCCGCGCCCTTCATCGCGTCACCGGTGGACGCGTCGCGGACCGTCAACCGGACGGTGAGAGGTACGCCGTCCGCGGTCGTCGTGTCGGCGTCGCCGAACGTCGACCGGATGTCGGAGCGGACGATGCCCGAGTCGTCGAGCACGTTGACGCCGTTGGACCCGTCGCCGGGGAACGGGCCGCCGGTCTCGTCGGGGACCTCGGTCAGGTCTCCCGGGGCCGAGGACGAGGACGGGGAGGAGGAGGGGGACGAGGACGCCGACGCCGAGCCGGAGGCGGTGGTGGAGCCCCCGCTCGACGTCGACGTGCCCGTCGTACCCGAGCAGCCCGCGACCAGCGCACCGGCGCCGAGGGCGCCGAACAGGCCGAGCGCGGACCGGCGGGAGACGAGCGTCTGGACGTCGTAGACCAGACCGCGGTCCTCCTCGTCGATCTCGCGTCCGTCCTGACCGACCCAGCTCTGACGGGGGGTGGCGGCGATGCGTCTGCGGGCCATGGTGGTCTCTTCTCCGGTGCGGGCTGCGGGGTACGTCGACAAGCGTGACCCATCCGGCTGCATCGCGGGTGTGCCCGACCTGTGGGGTTCCTGTGCGCCTCGCACCGGGGTGGGGCCGTGACTGCCATGCTGCGACCGTGAGAGTCGTCGCCGACGTGCTGGTTGCCGTGGTCGCCCTGCTGCACGCGTACTTCCTGGTCCTCGAGATGTTCCTCTGGACCAAGCCTTCGGGCCGCAAGACCTTCGGGCTGGAGCGTGAGTTCGCGGAGCAGACCAAGGCGCTGGCCGCCAACCAGGGCCTCTACAACGGGTTCCTCGCCGCCGGCCTGCTGTGGGGTCTGGTCGCCGGCGGTGACCTGCGGGTGCCGGTGCTGACGTTCTTCCTGACCTGCGTCGTGGTCGCCGGCGTGTTCGGCGCCGCCACGGTCAGCCGGCGGATCCTCGTCGTGCAGGCGGTCCCGGCCGTCCTCGCGCTGGTGGCGGTCCTCGTCGCGTCCTGAGTCCACGGCACCAGGGCGCGCCGACCGGCTCGGCTGCTAGGCCGGGTCCTGCACGGCCATCTCGCCGAGCTCGGACCAGTCGGTGCCCGGGACCTCGAAGTTCACGATCCTCGGCGTCGCGGCGAGGTACGGCGGCAGGTCCTGCTGGGCCTGCTTGAAGTGGTCGGACTGCACGTGCGCGCCGCCCGCGTCGCCGTCGCGGAACGCCTCGACCAGGACGTACTCGTTCGGGTCCGCGACGCTGCGCGACCAGTCGAACCACAGGCAGCCGTCCTCGGCGTTGCAGGCCTCGGTGAACTCCCGCGAGATCTGCGGCCAGTCGTCGGCGTGCTCGGGCAGGACCTGGAACTTGGCGGTGATGAAGATCAAGACGGCTCCTCCGGTCGGGATCGCGAGGCGTCGAGCCTACGATCCGCAGCCGGTTACGGGAGCGGCGGCCGAGCGCGGCGAGCAGCCGGGTGGACGGCCGGGCGTGCAGGGGTACGTCGACCGCGTCGGCGAACCGCGCGGGACGGTCGGTGTCGTGCACGAACAGCGGCACGCACGTCGAGCAGCTCCAGGGCGAGCGCCGCGGGGCAGCGGCCGGTCGACGCCGCAGGCCTGCGCGACGTCCCAGCCGTGCACCGCGATCTCCAGCGACCCCGGCCGCGGCCAGCAGGTCGGAGCGCAGCTCGCGGTCGTGCGACGGTCGACCGACCCGGTCCCGGGGTGGTGGGCCCAGGCCGCGAGCAGCGCGCACGCACGGTTCCTGAGCCGCTCGACGAGCTCGACCCCCGGGTCGGTCCCGCGGACGGGCACCAGGTCGACGTACCCGATCTCGGCGGCTTCGGTGAACGCCGCGAGCGAGTCGTCCATGTGCCGGAGCAGGCCGAGCAGGTCCCAGTCGTCGCAGGGCGTGCGCGCGTCGAGGTCGGTGCGTGGCGACCAGCATCAGCGACCCGCGGGTGTAGCCGACGGCGCGCTCCAGCAGCTCGGGCCCGGCGAGCCGGGCGGGGCGTGCCCGCGGCCGCCGCCCAGCGGAGGGCGTGGACATGGTGCGCCTCAGGCCGGGACGTAGTCGGCCGGGAGCGACTCCGGCAGGCCGAACAGCTCGAACAGCGACTCGCTCGAAGAACGCGCCGACGTGCTCGACGCCGTCGGCACCGAGGGTGAGCACCTGCAGGTGGAACGGCCGGAAGATGTCGTCCTCGCCGCGCATGTAGAGGCCGAACGCCGGCTGGCCGTTGGCGCGGGTCGCCACCATCCGCATGTCGTGCACGCCGCCCGGGCACTGCGTGTCGATGAGCCGGCCGATGTTCTCGGCGCCCTGGTACCACCCGGTGAACGGCGGCATCTCCCAGACCGCGTCCCGGGTCAGCATCGAGACGATCGCCTCGATGTCCTTGTCCCAGAAGGCCTGCACGTAGCGGTCGAGCATCTCCTTCTGCTCCGGCGTCGGCTCGGCGACGGTGTCCTCGGACAGGTTCGCCTTGGCCAGCGTGGCGTGGGCCCGCTGGAGGGCGCTGTTCACCGAGGCCGTGGTGGTCTCCAGGGCCTCGGCGACCTCGGCGGCCTTCCAGCGGAGCACGTCGCGCAGGATCAGCACCGCGCGCTGGCGGGCCGGCAGGTGCTGGAGCGCGGCGACGAACGCGAGCCGGATCGTCTCCCGGTCGGTGACGACGGCCAGCGGGTCGTCGGCGGTGCCGGAGTCGAGCACCGCGTCGGGCGCCGGCTCGAGCCAGGGGATCTCGCCGTTCTCCTCCAGGGCTGCGCCGGCGTCGGTCGACGGGGCGCCGAGGCCGGTGGGCAGCGGCCGGCGGCCGCGGCCCTCGAGCGCGGTGAGGCAGACGTTGGTGGCGATCCGGTAGAGCCAGGTGCGCACCGAGGAGCGGCCCTCGAAGCCGTGGTAGGCGCGCCACGCCCGCAGGTAGGTCTCCTGGACGAGGTCCTCGGCGTCGTGCACCGAGCCGGTCATCCGGTAGCAGTGCGCGAGCAGCTCGCGACGGTAGGGGTCGGTCGCCTGCGGGAAGTCCGCGCTCGTCGGCGCCGCTCGCCGGCGTCCTGCTGCGGGACCGTCTGGGTCGTGCTCACTCGGCGCCTCCTCCGTGTGCGCCCCACCCTAGGTCCGGTGCGCTTCACGGGTACAGACCCGGGAGCCGAGCAGAACTCATCGGTGGCGGGACCCGTCTTTGACCCGGCCCTGTGACGCATGGTGCGATCGGGGCGTGAAGCCCTGGGGGAACCGCACCGTCGTACTCGCCTCGCTGCTGCTCGTCGCCACCGGCTGCACCGGCGGCTCGTCCGGCACGAGCGCCGAGGAGGCGGCCGGCGACCTCGCCGCCGCGCTCACCGCCGGCCGGCTGTCGACGCTCAGCGTTCAGCGGCGGCACGCCCCAGCAGGCGCAGAAGCTCTGGACCACGACCACCGAGGGGCTGGGCGACTCCCGGCCGCGGGTCGAGGTCGGGAAGGTGACCGAGGGCGCCGACGGCAAGCCGTCGACCGCGAGCCTGACCTACGTGTGGCGGCTCGCGGGCAGCGCCCAGCCGTGGACCTACGACACGAGCGATCTCGACTGACCCAGGGCGCCGACGACGCCTGGCGGTACGCGCTCGACCCGGACCTCGTCCACCCGGACCTCGCAGACGGGGAGACGCTCCGGCTGACCTCGGTGAGCGCCGACCGGGCCGACATCACGGGCGCCGGCGGCAAGGCGCTGGTCACGGAGCGACCCGTGCTGCGGTTCGGCATCGACAAGGCGCAGGTGTCCGCGGCGTCCGCCGTCCCCGCGGCCCGTCGGCTCGCCCGGGAGGTCGGGGTCGACGTCGCGTCGTACGCCGCGAGGGTGGAGCAGGCCGCGCCCCAAGGCGTTCGTCGAGGCGATCGTGCTCCGCGCCGGCGAGGCGCAGCAGGCGCTGCGGGCAGTCGGTGACATCGACGGAGGCGGAGTCGTGCGCGACACCCTCCCGCTGGCGCCGACCCGCGAGTTCGCGCGTCCGATCCTCGGCACGGTCGGGCGCGGTGACCGCCGAGATCGTGAAGAAGTCCAACGGCGCCTACCGGGCCGGGGACGAGGCCGGCCTGAGCGGGCTGGAGGCGAGGTACGACGAGCGGCTGCGCGGCACACCCGGCGCGAAGGTCGAGACCGTCGACGCCAACGGCGAGGGCCGCCAGGTGTTCAGCGTCGACCCGGCGCCCGGCGAGCCGCTCGCCACCACGCTCGACCTGCGCCTGCAGAACCTCGCGGAGCAGGTGCTGTCCGACGTACGCCCGGCCAGCGCCCTGGTCGCCATCCGGCCCTCGACCGGGGACGTGCTCGCGGCCGCGAGCGGCGCGGGCGGCGGCGGGCTCTCGACGGCGACCGTCGGGCAGTACGCCCCCGGTTCCACCTTCAAGGTGGTCAGCAGCCTGGCGCTGCTGCGGTCCGGGGTCGAGCCGTCGAGCACGATGTTCTGCCCGGCCACGGTCGTCGTGGACGGCAAGCGGTTCAAGAACTACGACGACTACCCGTCGGGCGGCATCGGACGGATCCCGCTCAGCACGGCCGTCGCGAACTCCTGCAACACCGCCTTCATCGGCGAGCGGGAGACCATCACGCAGCCCGAGCTGGCCGTGGCCGCAGCGTCCCTCGGGCTCGGCGTCGACCACGACCTGGGCTTCCCGGCGTACTTCGGCGAGGTGCCGGCCACCGACGCCGAGGCGGGATCGGAGACCGGGCACGCCGCATCGCTCATCGGCCAGGGCCGGGTCACCGCCTCACCGCTGGCGATGGCCGCCGTGGCCGCGTCGGTGGCGAAGGGCAGCGTCGTCGTGCCGCGGCTGCTGCCGGACCAGCCGGCCGACGACGCGGCGCCGGACAAGCCGTTGACCGCCGCCGAGGCCGAGCAGCTGCGCGGCCTCATGCGCGGCGTGGTCACCCAGGGCAGCGGCCGGTTCCTCGCGAGCGTCCCGGGGGCGCCGGTGCTGGCGAAGACCGGCACCGCCGAGTTCGGCAGCAAGGAGCCGCTGCAGACGCACGCGTGGATGATCGCCGTGCACGGCGACCTCGCCGTCGCGGTGTTCGTGGACGTCGGCGACTCCGGCTCCGGCACCGCCGGCCCGCTGCTCGACCGCTTCCTCCGGGCCGCCGGCGGGCGCTGAGGCGCGGCGGGCGAGACGGCGGGGGTGTCGGCGCCCCGGGCCGAGGTCAGCCGATCTTGATGACCTTCGTGCCGCCGGCGAAGTTGTCGTGCCAGCCCTGGTGGGTCGGCGAGCTGTTGATGGTCACCGCGATGGTGATGTACGCCGCCAGCGTCGCCAGGCTCGCGAGGAGGCCGAGGAACGGGATGATCCCGATGAGCGCGATCGCGAGGAAGGCGTTGCGCCGCAGCGACTGCTCGGTCGTGGGGCGGCCACCGTCGGGGCCCTGGGTCTGCAGCTTCAGGGCCATCTTGCCGACGGTCTGCCCGCGACGCGACTCGAGGAGGACGAAGTACCCCAGGCTGATCGCGGTGCTGAGGATCGCGTAGAGCGCGGACGCCCCGAAGCTCGACCCGCTGCTCAGCCCGACGCCCGAGGAGGCGCCGGTGAGGGTCGCCACGACCACGGCGCCGACGAGGACGAAGTTGACGACGGCGAGGATCAGGCCGTCGATCAGCCGGGCGAGGAACCGGGCCAGCAGGTCGGCCGGCTGCCCGACGCCCGAGGCCGGCACACCGGGTCCGGGACCGTAGCCGGGCTGGGCGGGGGGCGCCTGGCCGTAGCCCGGCTGGGCACCCGGGGTGGCGGCCTCGGGCGGTGGCGGTGGGGGCTGGTAGCTGCTGCCCTCGGGTGGCGGGTTCTGCGTGGAGTCGCTCATCGTGCTCCCTCGATTCCTACGTGGGCTGAGCCGGTCCGGCGGTCGAGCGAACCCCCGGGACAACGACGCTAGTGAATGCGTGAAGGGTTGTCACGGGTTCGCCGCCACCGGTGCAGGTTTGGCCGACTTGCCCGGGCGGGTCCGAGGACGCAGGCTGGTTTGCGACGCGCGAGGAGAGCCGCATGCTGAGGTTCCAGTACGCCGGTCGCAGCCACCCGGGGCTGGTCCGCGGCAACAACGAGGACGCCGGGTTCGCCGGGCCGACTCTCCAGCTCGTCGCGGACGGCGTGGGCGGCGCAGCGGCGGGCGAGGTCGCCTCCGCCACGGCCGCCTACGTCACCAGTGCCCTGGCGCTGGCCTCGGCGCGGAGTCCGGGCACCGACCTGGTCGAGCTGCTCGCACGCGCGGCGCGGCTCGCCCACGAGCAGCTGCAGGTGGGTACGGCGGCCGACCCGACCCGCACCGGGATGGGCACGACGTTGACGGCTCTGCTGACCGATGGGGTGCACGTCGCGCTCTGCCACGTCGGCGACTCGCGGGCCTACCTGTACCGCGACGGGCGGCTCGACCGGCTGACCCGGGACCACACGCTCGTGCAGACGTTCGTCGACGAGGGACGATCAGCCTCGACGAGGCCCGGCACCACCCGCGCAGGAACGTCGTGCTCCAGGCCGTCGAGGCCGGCTACCCGCCCGCCCCGGACATCACGCTGGTCGACGTACGCGTCGGGGACCGGCTGCTGGTCTGCTCCGACGGGCTCTCCGACCTGGTCGAGGACGAGCAGATCCGGGGGTGCCTGGAGGACGCTGAGGCGGACCTCGCGGTGCGCTCTCTCGTCGACGCGGCGCTGGCGGGCGGGGGCACCGACAACGTGACCTGCGTGGTCTCCGACGTCGTCGACGGGCCGCGGCTGGTGCCGGACGGGATGCACCTGGGCGCCTTCTGCGACCCGCGGCTCGTGGTCGACCCGTCCTTCGTGCACGCCTGACGGCGCGGACGTCGGCCGGAAGCAGAAGGGGTGGCCCCGGAAGAACCGGGACCACCCCTCAGCTGTGCTGCGGTGGAGCTACTTCACGACGCGGAACCGCACCGTCCTGCCCACCTCGCCGGCGAGCGAGCTGCCGAGGTAGCGGACCGCTGGCCGACTGTCAGACCCTTCGACGTGTACGTCGGAAGGCTGACACGTGCCTTCCCGCCGACGAGCCGCACCAGGGCGACCTGCCGGTCCTGGGCGCGCACCGCGACGTACCCGGTCACGGTCTGGCCGGGAGCGGCCAGCGTGATCGTCAGCCTCGGGTGCGTGCGCTTGCGGTGGATCGCCCGGGGTCCGACCGCCGTCCTGCATCGACGGCTTCGCCTTGACGACCGCGACCGTGCGGGACGCCGACGAGTCGTTCGTCGTGCCGGGCACGCCGGTGTACTGCACGACGAGGCGCTTGGCACCCGTCGCGCCGAACGCCGGCAGCGTCACCTTGGCCGTGCCGTTGGAGACGGTCGCCGTCCCGACGGTTCTCACCGTCGACGTACACGTTCACCGTGCCGCCGGCGGCCGGGGTGCCGTCCGTCGCCTTGACCGTGGCGGTGACCACGGGCTTGGTCGCCCGCACCACGACCCGGGACGGGGAGACCGTGCGCGGTGGTCGTGGTGTTCTTCGCGGGCTCGGCGGTGACGGTCGCCGGGATGGTGATCGCCGTGCCGCTCGGGCGGGCCGTGACCACGAACACCGAGCCGGCCGGGATGCTGGCCGGAGCGGTGAACGAGACGTTGGCCGTGCCAGCGGTGACCGGGGTCGGCGACCCCACCGGCGTCGAGGAGGTGCCGTGCTTCAGCACCACGTCGACCGTGGCGTTGGCCGGGCTGCCCAGCGACGTGAGGTCCAGCTTGTTCAGCGTGAACGACACGGCCTGGCCGGCCTTGATCGACGCCGGCATGCCGGTGCCGAACGACCTGGTGACGCGCGAAGCTCGGCTCGAGCGCCGGCGTCGGTGGTTGCCCAGGTACTCGAACCACCCTCGCGGTCGACCAGCCCGGTGTCGGTGCATCGTCCCCTGCTTGAAGGCGCGGAAGTTGTCACCGCCCGTGGCCAGGAACGAGAACGTGCCGATCGTGTAGGTGCGGGCCGGGTCGAGCGGCGCACCGTTCACGGTCACCGAGGTGACGCGGGAACCCTCGGGCTGGGTCGGGTCGAGCGTGGTGACTGCACGTTGTCCGAGAGGCCCAGGTGCAGGAAGGCCCGCGACGGGACGGTGCCGTCCGCGTTGGCTGCCACTGCTGCTCCAGGACCTGCTTGAACTGCGCGCCGGTCAGCTTGACCGTGCACAGGTTGTTCGCGAACGGCAGGACCGAGTTGGCCTCGCCCTTCGTGACCACGCCGTCGGTGTTCGTCGCCGGCGTGCCGGTGCCGGCGTAGATCAGCTCGTCACGCAGGCCGCCCGGGTTGACGACGCCGATCTCGGCGTTGCCGTAGCGCGGCGGTGGCCATGCGTGTCGCGGAGCATGTTCGCCACCGTGTTGCCGAGCGTCGACTCCGACGTGCGGTCGTCCCGCTTGCCGTTGGCGAACGCCGTGGTGATGTCGTGACCGATCTGCGCCGACCTGCGGAGCGCCGGCGATCGTTGGCCTTGTCCAGCGCGGTGGTCGACGATCGTCCGCGACGGTCGGCGACCCGCGGCCCGTAGGCGGCGACCATCTGGTCGTCGAACGGCTTCTGCTCGGCCGCGTCGACCGTGCCGTCCTTGTCCACGTCGACGGCAGTCATTCGCGGGTGAGGCCGGAGGTGTACGACGTGACCTTCTTGGTGTCGGAGTTGACGGTCAGCTTGACCCGGCCGATGTTGTCGCCGTAGCTGCCGGTCTGGATGACCGGACGGGTCGTGGCCGCGGCACCCGGGACCGGTGCGTCCCAGGCGTACGCCTTGTGGGTGTGGCCGGTGAAGATCGCGGCCACCTTCGGCGAGGTGTCCTCAACGATGTGCTTGAACACCGGGCCTGGCGGCGAGCTCCTTCTCGAGCGTCGCGCCGTCGGACGCGCCCTCGGGCGCGCCCTCGTGGTACTCCGCGATGATCGACGTCGGCCTCACCGTTGGCCGGTGTCGATGCCGTCGGTCAGCTCGTCGGCGACCTTGTTGACCGCGGCGACCGGGTCCCTGAACTCCAGGCCGTCGATGCCCGAGGGCGTGACCAGGGACGGGGCCTCCTGGGTGACGGCGCCGATGACGGCGACCTTGACGCCGTTGACCGTGACGATGCTGTACGGGTCCAGGAGCCCGGGTGCCGGTGCCCTTTGCGTAGACGTTGGCGCCCAGGTAGTCCCAGTTCGCGAGCCGGTCGGCGACGCGGCCGGTCAGGTCGGCCCAGCCCTTGTCGAACTCGTGGTTGCCCACCGCGGAGCGTCGCAGCCCCAGCGCGTTGAGCACGTCGATGGTCGGCTGGTCCTTGGCGGACGCCGAGGCGAACAGCGAGGCGCCGATGTTGTCGCCGGCCGAGATGAGGGTCGACACGCTGTCGTCGCCCGGCGTCCTGGCGGAGCTTCTCGATGGTGGCGGCCCAGCCGACCGTGTTGGCATCGATGCGGCCGTGGAAGTCGTTGATGTCCAGCAGGTTGAGCGTGCAGGTCGCTTGTTCGCGGCCGGGACGTCGAAGCCGACCACCAGCGGGTCGTGGTCGCTGGCGCGGAACTGGTTCGGCGCGTAGAAGTCGGTCACGTTGTAGTTGTAGCGGCTGTACTCGAACGCCACGGACTCGACCGAGTTGATGTTCCACACGTCCGCGCCGGTGACCTGCCGCAGCGCGGCGGAGTTGGTCAGGACGTGGTCGAGGGAGCCCACGACGCCGCCGAAGAGGTACGTCGACTCGTCGGGAACGTCGAGCCGATGTCGGTGTAGCCGGCGTCGTAGAGGACCTGCATCGGGTCCTCCTTGGTGTAGGAGTTGAAGTCGCCGGTCAGGAACACCTGCTCGGTGCCGCGTCGAGCCTCTGCACGTCCTTGGCGAACGCCACCAGCGCCTTGGCCTGCGCGACGCGGGCGAGGCGTTGGAGCCGCCCTGGCCGTCGCCCGGTCGGCGTCGGTGCCGCTGCCGGAGCCCTTCGACTTGAAGTGGTTCACGACCGCGAGGAACTGCTGGTTGAGCGTGCCGCCCACGGGCTTGAAGACCTGGGCCAGCGGCTCGCGGGCGTTGGCGAACGCGGCGCTGTCGGTGAGGATCTTGCGAGTCGCCGACCGGGTCGACCTTGGCCGCCTTGTAGATGAAGGCGGTGCGGATGACGTCCTCGTCGGCCAGGGCCGGACGGTTGGCCGGGGCGGCGGCACGCAGGCCCAGACCTGGCGGCCGGCGTCGGCGTTGAGCGCGTCGACCAGCTTGGCGAGCGCGTCGTCCGCGGTCGGTGCCGAACTTGCGCGGAGTTCTCGATCTCCTCCAGCGAGACGACGTCGGCGCCGAGGGCGTTGATCGCCGTGACGATCTTGGCCTGCTGCCGCTGGCAGGTCCTCGTCCTCGGCGGCACCGCGCGGGCCGTGCGCGGTTGCACGTGTTGACCGTGATGGGGTTGCCGGCCCGGTCGTCGTAGAAGTCGTGCAGGTGCGGTCGCCGCCCGCGTCGGTAGTCCGTCGCCGGTCTCGGGGAAGAAGTTGAGCACGTTGAAGGAGGCGATCTTGAGGTCGCCGCCCACGGCTGCCGGGCGCGTCGGTGCGGGTGTCGCCGAAGGTGGCCGGCTGAGGCGGTGTCCGTCGTCGGCCGGTGAGCTGGGTGGTCGGCTGGAAGCTTCCATGCGCTGTTGCTGGTAGTCGAGCGACCACCGGCTTGGTGAAGTCGACCGGCGGCGCCGACCCGGACCGGGTTGCTGGGCGTCAGGTAGGGCAGCGCCTGGTTGCTGGGCGGCGCCGCTCAGGTAGTTGTGCGCGGCGCCGTCGTCGAGCAGCGACCGCCTTGGCGGCGTTGGCGGCGTCGACGGCCTGGGCCGCGGCGCCGGGACGGGCGCACGTCGGTGGGCTGGCGCAGCGGCTTGGTGCCGCGCGCGAGGCCGATCTCGCCGTACTGGTTCAGCGAGTAGTTGTCGGTGACGGTGTAGTCACCGGCGGGGTTGACGCAGCATGCCCTCGAGCGACTCGCGCTTGGCGTTGCCGCCGGGCCAGACGACCGAGGCGGCCTTCGGCGCCGTGAACGTGCCGGTGAGCGGTCGCGACCGCCGACGGGGCTCGCGGTCATGCACGGTCGTCAGGCCGAAGTTCTCGGCGACGATGCCGGTCACGTCGACGTAGTCGCCGAGCGCGGGGTAGGCGGACGGGGCGGTGTTCTCGCCCATGTCCACGAACACGGCGTCGGAGGTGCGTGTGCGAGTCGAGGTCGACGACGCCGCCGGTGCCGGGGGTCTGGATGTAGAGGCCGTGCAAGCCGCCGGTGGGGTACGCCGCCGTGACGACGCCGCGCGTGGTGACGTTGGTGCCCGCGAGCGGGCTGGAGAAGCCGCTGCCCTGGATCTCCTCGATGGTCTTGGTGACCGGCGGGTCGACCGGGGGTCGACGGCGACCGGCCGGGAGCCTTCGGGTGTGAGGTCGCCGGCGGTGAAGTCGCGGCTTGTTGTTGTTCGGTGTCCGTGCCGTCGGCCGCTCGGGCCTGGGACTTCGTGTTGCCCTGGCGCCGTCGTCGTCGTCGGTGCCCTCGAAGGTGTTGCGTCGTGCCGTAGCCGACCAGGTCGACGACCTTGGCGTTGGACGCGTTGTTGCCGGTCGGCAGGCGCCGATCGTGAGCGGGGCCGTCTGGTTCGCCAGCACGATGGTGCCGGCGGTGCCGGACGGGGTTGAAGCCGGTCGCGGGCTTGTCGGGGGTGGGGAGGTCCGCGCCGGCCGGCGTCGTGCCGCCGTTGCTGCGCCCTCGATGAGGTAGTACCCACTGGCCGGGACGCTGCCGCTGAGCGGCACGGTCGTGGAGGTGCTCGCCGTGCCGGTCGCCGAGCGGTACTGCAGCGACATCGCCGGCGACGTCGACGGCGGCCCCGGTCGGGTTGTAGAGCTCGATGAACTCGTTCTTGTACGTCGCGCCGGCGTTGCCGCCGCCGAGGTACACCTCGCTGATGACGAGGCCGGTGCCGGCGCGGTCGGCCTGGGCGGCCGGGGTGATCGTGAGCGGGGTCGCGACGAGTGCGCAGCAGACGGCTGCGACACCCCCTCTTCCCCATCGTCTCGTGGACGGACTGGTCACGCGGTTTTCTCCTAGGTGCGGGCAGCACGGAGCGGCGCCTTGTGGGCATGCCGGCTGCAGCCGAGTGGGTCGAGCGGGGAAGAACGGGGGTGGTCGACGGTGCATACGGCACCGTGTCCCGAGAACACGCAAACCCCCGAGGGGTAAAGAACCCGGTGACCCTAACCCAAGAACGGCCGATGCACGAGGGGTAGTTGGTCCCGAAAAGGTGAAGTTTCGGTGACGGCTACGGTGACCCGATGGATCTGCCCCGCGTCGACTCCCTGGAGTCCCTTCCCGCCCTCGAGCACCCGGAGCTGCTGGGTGCCCCTGTCGCCCGGGCGCTGGCCGCGTGGCCGTACGGCGCGGAGGTCGCCGTCGTCGAGATCGATCCCGACCTGGCCGACACCGCCGCGATGACCGAGGCCTACTCCATCCCGCTGGAGGCCAGTGCCAACTGCGTCGTGATCGCCGGCCGTCGCGACGGAGAGGAGCGGGTCGCCGCCTGCCTCGTCCGCGCCGACACCCGCGCCGACGTGAACAACCTGGCCAAGCGCACCCTCGACGTGCGCAAGGCGTCGTTCCTCTCGATGGACCGTGCGGTCGAGGAGAGCGGCATGGAGTACGGCGGCATCACGCCCGTCGGGCTGCCGGAGCAGTGGCGGCTGCTCGTCGACGCTGCGTGCCTCGACATCGAGGTGGCGCTGGTCGGCAGCGGGGTCCGCCGGTCGAAGCTGTTGGTCCCCGGGCACCGGTTCGCCGACCTGCCGGGCGCCGAGGTCGTCGAGCGGCTCGGCCGCTGAGCCGTCGACCGCGCGGGCGCCTCAGCCGGCGTGCGGCGTGGCCGTCGCGAGGGCTGCGCGGGCCGCGGGCTCGGCGAGCAGGCGGTCGGCGGGGACCAGGCCGATGCGGGTACGCCGGTCGAGCAGGTCGTCCACGTCGAGGGCGCCCTCGTGGTGCACGGCCCAGAGCAGCTCGGCCGTCGTGGTGGTCAGCCCGTCGGCCACCGGGGCGAGCAGGGCGGCGTCGTCGACGCCGAGCGAGCGGCCGTGCGCGAGCAGGGCGGGTGCCTCGGTGCCGTACCTGCGCACCAGCCGGTCCGGGGCCGCGACCCGGGCCAGCTCCTCGCGCGGCGCGGCACCCAGCAGCGGCAGGTCCTTGGTGCGGCAGCGGCCCGCCGTCAGCCCGGTCCGGGCGACGACGAGGTCGACGGCGTCCTGGGCCATCCGCCGGTAGGTCGTGAGCTTGCCGCCGACGACGGTCACGACCCCGTCGGGCGACACCAGCACGGCGTGGCGGCGGGACAGGTCGGCCGTCGAGCCCCCGGGTCCTCCGTCCAGCAGCGGCCGGAGCCCGGCGTACGCCCCGACCACGTCGCCGCGGGTGACCGGCCGGTCGAAGGCCCCGGAGATCACGTCCAGCAGGAAGCGGATCTCGGTCTCGCTGGGGACGGGCACGTCGGGGACGTCTCCGTCGACCGGCTCGTCGGTGAGGCCGACGTAGACCAGGCCGGCGTCGCCGTCGGGCTGCGGCAGGGCGAACACGAAGCGGTTCGACTCGTCCGGCACCGGGGCCAGCACCGCGGAGGTCAGGCCGTCGAACGCGTTCGCGCGCAGCACCAGGTGGGTGCCGCGCGAGGGGCGGAGCCGGACGTCAGGAACGAGACCGCCGGCCCAGACGCCCGCGGCGTTCACGACGGCCCGGGCCCGGATCGTCGCGGTGGAGCCGGTCGTCTCGTCGCGGACCGTGGCGCCCTCGCCGGTCAGCTCGAGGGCACGGGTGCGGGTGAGGATGCGGGCGCCGTGCGCGGCGGCCGTGCGGGCGATGCCGGTGACGAGCCGCGCGTCGTCCTCGAGCTGGCCGTCCCAGGACAGCAGCCCGCCGCGCAGCCCGGTGGACCGCACCGGCGCGAGCGCGAGGGTCTCGGCGCGGCGAGAGCCGTCTCGGTCTCGGCAGCACCGAGCGAGGCGTGCGCGCAGCGGCACGCAGGAGGTCCCCGGCCACGAGGCCGGCGCGCGCGACCCGGGCCTGCGCCGGCGACATGGTCGGCAGCAACGGGATCAGCATCGGGAGCGCGCGGGTCAGGTGCGGGGCCGTGCGCGTCATCAGGACGCCGCGCTCGACGGCGCTCTCGTGGGCGACGCCGACCTGTCCGTTGGCGAGGTAGCGCAGCCCGCCGTGCACGAGCTTGGAGCTCCACCGCGAGGTGCCGAAGGCGAGGTCGTGCGCGTCGACCGCGACGACCGAGAGCCCGCGGGACGCCGCGTCGAGGGCCACGCCCGCGCCCGTCACCCCGAGGCCGACGACGAGCAGGTCGACGACGCGGCCGTCGGTCGCCTCGGACAGCTCGCGGGTCCGGCGTGCCGGCGTTCAGGGACCCCGGGTGGCCGCTCATGCGCGGAGGTACCGCTCGACCAGGTCGTGCAGCTGTCCGTCGTACGCCGCGACGGGGCGCTTCCGGTCCGTCATGGTGGGGACGGAGAGCGCGAAGCCGTACGCCGTGAGCAGCACGGAACGGGCCAGCAGGGCCGGGTCGCCGTCGCGAACCGAGCCGTCGCGCTGTCCCTCGGCGATGCCGGCCTCGAGCACGTCCAGGAGCCCGTCCTGCGTCCGGCCGCGTCGCTCGAGCAGGTACGGCAGCAGCAGCTCGGGGTCGACCCGCACGATCTTGTGGAACAGCTCGTTGTCGCGCAGGGCGGTGACGGTCCCGGCCACCCCCTGCGCCAGCCGTTCCAGGGGGCTCCCGGCATCGGAGGCAGCCGGCCAGCCCGGACCACTCGCGGGTCATCAGGTCCGCCAGCAGCGTCTGCATGTCCGGCCAGCGACGGTAGATCGTCATCCGCGAGACGCCGGCCCGCCGGGCCACGTCGGTCAGCGTGCTGCGCTTCCAGCCGACCGCGACGATGCTCGCCCGGGCCGCGTCGAGCAGCGCGTCGTCCGCCCGCTGGCCGCCCGCGCCGGTGTGGTCGGTGCCACCGCCGACCTTGTTACGAAGTGACGACATCTGTCACAGTGTAACGCATGAGCACACCGATGCACTGGGCCCGCTGGGGCGACCCGGCCGAGGCCGCACCGCTCCCCGAGGCCGCCCGCGGGCTGGTCGAGCTGGCGTTCGGCCCGGTGGTCGAGCACCCGACCACCCCTCTCGACGAGGTGGCCGCTGCCGCCGCCGGGGCTCGCCGCCGCCGCTGCTCGACGAGCTGCGCGACCTGCTCGGCCACGGGCACGTGCACACCGACCACGAGACCCGGGTCCGGCACACCCGCGGCAAGTCCACCTCCGACCTGCTGCGGATGCGTGCCGGCGACGGCGTCCGACGCCCCCGACGTCGTCGTGCGGCCCGCCGACCACGACGAGGTCGCTGCCCTGGTCGCCTGGTGCAGCGAGCACCGGGTGGCGCTGGTGCCGTTCGGCGGAGGTACGTCGGTCGTCGGCGGCCTGGTCGGTGCTGCGGGAGGGGTACGCCGGCGTGGTCTCGCTCGACCTGGCCCGGCTCGACCGGCTCGTCTCGGTGGACACCGAGTCCGGGACGGCCGTGCTCCAGGCCGGCGTGCTGGGACCACGCGCCGAGTCGCTGCTCGCCGAGCACGGCCTGACGCTCGGGCACTACCCCCAGTCGTTCGAGTACGCGTCGATCGGCGGCTTCGCGGCCACCCGGTCCAGCGGCCAGGCCTCCTCCGGCTACGGCCGCTTCGACGCGCTCGTCATGGGTCTCACGGTCGCGACCCCGCTCGGCACCCTCGAGCTCGGCAGCGCCCCCGCCAACGCCGCCGGCCCCGACCTGCGTGAGCTGGTGCTCGGGTCCGAGGGTGCGTTCGGCGTGATCACCTCGGTCACCGTGCGGGTCCGGCCGGTCCCGGCCGTCAAGGTGTACGACGGCTGGCGGTTCGCGTCGTTCGCCGAGGGCTCGACCGCTCTCCGGATGCTGGCCCAGTCCGGCGCGGCGCCGACCGTGCTGCGGCTCTCCGACGAGAACGAGACCGCGATCAACCTCGCCCAGCCCGACGAGGTCGGCGGCGAGAGCGCCGGCGGCGCCCTGATGATCGCCGGCTACGAGGGCGACGCGTCGACGGTCGAGCACTCCCGCGCGGTGGCCGTCCGGGCTGCTCTCCGCGGCCGGCGGCACCCCGCTCGGCGAGGAGGCCGGCGCGGCCTGGTCCGCCGGACGCTTCCACGGCCCCTACCTGCGCGACTCGATGCTCGACGTCGGCGTGCTCGTGGAGACGCTGGAGACGGCGACGTTCTGGTCCAGGCTGCCGGCGCTCTACGCCGCCGTCACGGCCGCCCTGGTCGGTGCGCTGGACGGCGCCTCGCCCCTGGTGCTCTGCCACATCTCGCACGTCTACGAGACCGGAGCCTCGCTGTACTTCACGGTCGCCGCCCGGCAGGAGGCCGACGGGCTCGAGCAGTGGGCCCGTGCCAAGGCGGCCGCGTCCGACGCGATGATCGCGGCCGGCGCGACGATCACCCACCACCACGCGGTCGGCCGCGACCACGTGCGGTGGCTCGCGCAGGAGATCGGCCCGGTCGGCGTGGAGATGCTGCGTGCCGTCAAGGAACGGCTCGACCCGCAGGGCGTGCTCAACCCCGGCGTGCTGGTGCCGTGAGACCCGCAAGCAGCCTGCGGACCTGACCGCTGCGGGTCAGGGCAGCTGCCAGACGAGGACCTCGCAGGCGCCGACGGCTCTCACATCTGCGCCGCCCTCGTCGGTGAACCGGGCCGCGTCGCCCTCGTCGAGCCGCGCCACGCCCTCGACGTCGACCGTGCCGCGCGCCGCGAACACGTGCAGCCGCGGGGCTTGCGGCAGGTGCACGGACTCGCCGGGTGCGAGCCGGGCGACGTGCAGCGCGGCACCGGTGACCCGGAGCGGGACCGCGGCGTCGAGGCCGGCGACGCCCGAGGCGAGAGGGGTGAGGCCGCTGCACGTCGACCGGTGCGAGGTCGTAGGCGGGAGGCAGGCCCGGCTCGTCGGGCGTGAGCCACATCTGCACGAACCGGGTCTGGGTGTCCTCGGCGTCGTTGCGCTCGCTGTGCCGGACACCGCTGCCGGCCCCGAGCCGCTGCACGACGCCGGGCTCGCACCAGGCCGCGATGCCCGTCGGAGTCCTCGTGGACCAGGCTCCCCTCCAGCACCCAGGTGACGATCTCCAGGTCGACGTGCTGGTGGGGGTCGTACCCGTGACCGGGGGCGACCAGGTCGTCGTTGTGCGCCACGAGCGCACCGTGCCGCACGTTGGCCGGGTCGTAGTGGTGCCCGAACGAGAACGAGTGCCGCGTGGTCAGCCCGTCGCCGGTCGTCGTGAACCGCTCCGCACCCCGTCGTACGTCGATCACGGGACGGCTCGCACGAGGACGCGGTGACGCATGGCCCGACGATAGTGCGGGCCTCCACTCACACGAGCGGGTCGGCGACCACCGTGGAGGAGAGCCGACCGTGCTTCGCGACGTACTGCGCACGGTCGGCCGCCGCGAACAGCCGCCCGGGCGTCAGCCCCGTGCCGTGGGTGATCGTCACGGTGGCGGCTCCGGCCGAGACCCCCGCGCCCGGCCCGAACCGCCACGTGCGCCGGCAGAGCGTGTCGGCCACGGCGACCACCTGGACGGGGTCGTGGCCGCTCGCCAGCACGGTGAACTCGTCGCCGCCCACGCGTGCGACGAGCGCTGCCCGGCAGTCGCCCGAACTCGGTGGTGAGTGCGCGCGACACGGACTGGATGAGCTGGTCCCCGGCCAGGTGCCCGAGGGTGTCGTTGACCTGCTTGAGCCGGTTGATGTCCAGGGACACGACGGTGACCGTGCGCCGGCCACCGGGTGAGACCTCGAAGGCCTGCGCGGCCCGCTCGTCGAGGGCCCGCCGGTTCAGCAGGCCGGTGAGCGGGTCCCGGTAGGCCAGCTGCTCCAGCGACTCCTCCCGCAGCGACCGGGAGATGGCGCCGCCGAGGATCGCCATCAGCGCCTCCATGTAGGAGGCGTCGAGGCTGCCGAAGTCGGGCCGGCCGGTCTCCCGCGTCGCGTAGAACTCGCCCCAGAGCTGTCCGTCGACGATGATCGGCGAGCCGATCGCGCAGTGCTTCCCGAGCTCGGCCAGCAGCAGCAGCTCGCGCGCGTCCGACGAGGGGTCGTCCAGCGAGGCGCGCCACGGGCGCCGCTCCTCGGCCAGCACCGCGAGGTTCGCGAAGTCCTCCATGTCGTAGATCTCGCTGTCCGGCCACCGCTCCTCGGTGGGTCCCAGGTCGCCGACGTTCACGATCGTGCGCACCGTGCTCGTGCCGGTCTCGAGCCGGCTCACCGAGACGCTCGCGGCCTCCAGCGCGACCCGGGCCTCCTCGGCGGCGATCTCGAGCAGGCGGAACAGCGCCTCCGAGCGGCCCAGGGCGCGCGCCATGTCCGCAAGGCTGCGGATGCGCGTCTCCTGCACGACCGGTAGCACGGGGAGCTCTCCTGACGAGTCCGAGGGTTTCCTGCTGCACCTCATCCATCGGTCGTCCGGGCGCCGGACTGATGCGCACGCGACGCTTTCTGCACGAAAGATCCGCGGGCGATGTCCGCTCAGTCGCAAGATGACCCGTTCGGACTAGGCCCGCGGCATCTGCCAGGGTGAGCGCATGTCCTCGACCGACCTCCCCAGACTGCCCGACGGCTTCCGCTTCGGAGCGAGCACCGCGGCCTACCAGATCGAGGGTGCCGCAGACGACGGACGGCCGCGGGCCGAGCGTGTGGGACACGTTCTGCGCCCGACCCGGGACGGTCGCCGACGGGAGCAGCGGAGCGGTGGCCTGCGACCACTACCGCCGCTATCCCGAGGACGTCGCGCTGATGCGGGACCTCGGGATCGGCGGCTACCGGTTGTCGGTGTCCTGGCCACGGATCCAGCCCGACGGGCAGCGGCCGCGTGAACCCCGCGGGGCTCGCGTTCTACGACCGGCTGGTCGACTCGCTCCTCGAGGCAGGCGTCCGGCCGATGGTCACGCTGTTCCACTGGGACCTGCCGCAGGCGCTCGAGGACGCCGGTGGCTGGCTCCAGCGCGACACCGTCGAGCGGTTCGCGGAGTACGCGACGCTCGTGGGGATGCGGCTCGGCGACCGCGTCGAGCACTGGTGCCCCGTCAACGAGCCCAACATCGTGACGATGCTCGGGCACGCCCTCGGCGTGCACGCCCCGGGCCGGCAGCTGATGTTCGACGCGCTGCCGGTCGCCCACCACCTCAACCTCGCGCACGGCCGGGCGGTCGGCCGCGCTGCGGGCGACGGGTGCCCGCAGCGTCGGCACCGCGAACAACCACGCGCCGGTCTGGCCCGCGAGCGAGTCCCGGGCGGACGTGGCGGCGGCGGGGCTGTACGACGTGCTGATGAACCGGTTGTTCTCCGACCCGATGCTGCTCGGGCGCTACCCGGACGGGTTCGCGGAGCTGATGCCCGGTCCGGTCGAGGAGGACCTCGCCGTGATCGCCGCACCTCTCGACTTCTACGGCGTCAACTACTACAACCCGGCGCGGGTCGCGGACCCCGCCTCCCCGGTCCCCGCCGCGCCGGGGGTGGCCCTCGCGGGGGCGCCGTTCAAGCTGGTCGAGGTGGAGGGCTACCCCCGCACGGCGTTCGACTGGCCCGTCGTCCCGGACGGGCTCCGGGAGCTGCTCACGGGGCTGCGGTCGACGTACGGCGAGAAGCTGCCGCCCGTCTACATCACCGAGAGCGGCTGTGCCTACGACGACGAGGTCGACGCCGACGGGGCGGTGCACGACCCGGACCGGGTGGCCTACCTCGACGAGCACCTGCGGGCCGTGGCGCAGGCGGTCGAGCAGGGCGTGGACGTCCGCGGCTACTACACGTGGTCGATGCTCGACAACTTCGAGTGGGCCGAGGGGTACACCAAGCGCTTCGGGCTCGTGCACGTCGACTACGAGACCCAGAAGCGCACCCCCAAGGACTCCTTCGGCTGGTACCGCGACGTGATCGCCGCCCACCGGTGACCACGCCTCCCGCCGGAGCCCGTGCCGGTGCTCGACGCCCTCGCCGAGCCGCTCGTCTCGGTGCCGAAACGGTGGGTCGCCTCCGTCACCCTGGCCGGGCTCGGGCTGTGGGCGGGGTTCTTCGGGCCGATCCAGGTGCTGCTGGCGCAGCAGGCGCAGGTCGTCGCGCCGGGCCACAAGGAGTTCGTCTTCGGCGTCGTGACCGGCGTCGGCTCCGCGGTGTCGGTCGTCGCCAACCCGCTGTTCGGCGCGCTGTCGGACCGCACCACCTCCCGCTTCGGGCGGCGGGTGCCGTGGGTGGTCGCCGGTGCGCTGCTCGGGGCGCTCGCCCTGGTGCTGCTCGCGAACGCGCACTCGGTGCTCACCATGGTGCTGGCGTGGAGCCTGGCCCAGGCGTCGCTGAACGCGATGTTCGCGGCGCTGACCGCCACCGTCCCCGACCTCGTCCCGGTGCGGGAGCGGGGCGTCGTCGGCGGCTGGGTCGCGGTCTCGCAGACCCTCGGCATCGTCGGCGGGGTCGGCATCGCGACGGCGACCGGCGGCATCGAGGCGGGGTACTACGCGACGGCCGCAGCGGTCGTCGTGCTCGCGGTCCCCTACGTCCTGGGCAGCCGGGACGTGCAGCTGCCGCGCGCGCTGCGGCCGGAGTTCTCGTGGCGGGAGCTCGTCCGGTCGTTCTGGATCTCGCCCCGCCGGCACCCCGACTTCGCGTGGGCCTGGCTGACCCGGTTCCTGGTCAACCTCGGCAACTCCCTGGGGACGCTGCTGCTGTTCTTCTACCTCCAGGACGCGGTCGGCTACCCCGACCCGGAGGCCGGCGTCTTCGTGCTCACCGTGGTCTACGCCGTGTTCATCGTCGGGAGCACGGTCGTGTTCGGGCTCTGGTCCGACCGGCTCCAGCGCCGCAAGATCTTCGTCGTGGTGTCCGGTGCGGTGACCGGGCTCGGCGCGCTGGTCCTGGCGATCGTGCCGACGTGGCCGGGCGCGATCGCGGGGGCGGTCGTCTTCGGGGTCGGCTACGGCGTCTACCTGTCGGTCGACTTCGCGCTGTGCACCGAGGTGCTGCCCGCCGCGGAGGCCCGCGCCAAGGACCTCGGGGTCATCAACATCGCGGTCGCGCTCCCGCAGGTGTTCGCGCCGTTCGTCGGCTCGTTCCTGGTCGCCTACGCCGGCGGCTACGTGACGCTCTACGCGGTGGCCTGCGGCGTCTGCCTGCTCGGCTCGCTGTTCGTCCGCAACATCCGCGGCGTGCGGTAGGCCGGCCTCAGCGCGCGAGGGTGACCGTGAGGGTGCCGGTGTTGTCGCGGTGGTCGAGGTCGAGCACCCCGAGCCGCAGCGGGCCGTTCTTGGTGGCGGCGAACGTGGTCGGTGTAGGCGTGGTCGCTCGCGCAGGCCGACGTACCCGCCACCGGGTGCCAGTCGACCCGCTGGCCGTCGGCCCACAGCTCGAGCGGCTCCTGGCCGAGCAGCACCGCGGGGTCGGCGGGAGACCAGCCGGCCGCGGTGGTGACGCAGGCGGCGTCGGCCTGGGTGCCGCCCGAGGTCACGGTGCCGCGAACCGTCAGGGTGACCTTCTGGCCGGTCTTCACCTTCATCGTCGAGAGCGTGCCGGCCGGGCTCGCCGGGTTCACGGAGACGGTGTCGGTGCGCTGGGTCCACGGCGTGCCGGAGGCGACGGCTCTCGGCCGGCGCGGCGTCCGGAGTCGCGACCGGCGTCAGCCGCTGGACGGTGACGCGTCACCTGGCCGCCGTTGTCCGTGCGGGCCAGCGGGTCCCAGAGCGCGAGGTCGAGCTGTCCGCTGCGGGTGGCGGTGTACGTCGCGGTGTGCGACCGGGTCGCGCACAGCGAGCCGCCGTCGGTGGCTGCGGTCTCGAGGGGCACCCCGTCGACGTACAGCCGGCCGTGGCCCAGCGCCGGGTTCCAGCGGTCGAGCGACGCCTGCGGCCACCACGTCCCGCCGGACAGCGACGCAGCGCCCGTCGGTCTGCACGCCGCCGCCGAGAGCAGCAGCGCCGGCGACGGTGATCCGGTAGGCGGCGCCCGCCTCGACGGCCTGCGTCGAGGAGACGCTGCCGCTGGCCGCGGGAACGGCGACCGTCTCGGTGACGAGTCCGCTGCCGTCCCTGGCCGGTGAGGCGACGGGTGCAGCGGCCAGCGTCGGGGCGACCGCGACGCCGGACGTCACGTCGGTGCCGGTGCGGGACACGAGCACGCGCAGCGCCCCGGTGGCGCCGGCCGGCTTGTTCGCCACCTGGAGCCTGCAGCGGCCCGGTCCTCGCCGGCTTCACGGTCGTCGCGTAGACGTGGGTGGGGTGTGCAGGTCGTGGCGCTGATGCGGCGGCCGTTGACGAGCAGGTTGAGCGAGCCGTGGGTCTTGAGCTCGGCGTTGCCCGGGTACGGCGTCCAGCGACCTGGTCGTGGGCGACCACCGGCACGACGCATCCGCCACCTGGGACGGTGTGCCGTAGCCGAACAGGCCGGAGGCGGTGACCGTGTAGCCGTATCCCTTGCGCAGCTTGAAGCCGGTGGTCTTCACGGCTCCCTTCGGCGAGAGCGCGACCGTGACGAACTTCCGCTTCCGCAGGTCGAGGATGCCGTCCTTGGTCTTCGGGACCAGCGGCACGGACGGGGCCACGACCGGCGGTGGCGGGACGGTCGTCGGGACCGTCGGGACCGTGGGGACCGTCGGGATTGCGGGCACGGTGGTGGCGCCGGTGTACCAGCTGGTGGTGCCGTTGCCGCCGGCCCGGCTCAGCGAGATGTGCACGTGGTTGCGGTGCCGCAGCGTGTCGCCGCAGGTGCTGAGCACCTTGCAGGCCTTGTAGTCACGCGCCTTGAAGCCGTAGTAGGACGAGTAGATGTGGTCGTCCCAGATGAGGTACATGATCCCCATCCGGCGGGCCAGGGCGTCGGTGTTGCCCTCGGCGTCGGTGGCGAACAGCTGCGCGAAGTAGTCCGCGACGTAGGCCCGGTCCCGCGCGGAGCTGACGTTGACCGCCCAGTCGAACGCGCGGCCCTCCTTGTGCTCGGAGACCCCGCCGTCCTTGCAGGAGCGGGAGATGCCCAGCGAGCCGCTGCCCGGGTACTGCGCCTGGAGCCACGTCGAGAGCCTGGTGGTGCCGGGCTTCGCGTTCGGGCTGCAGTTGGTCTGCGGGTCGTAGGTCGCGAACCCCTCGATGGGTACGGCGGACGCGGCGACCGGCGCGAGCACCAGCAGCGCGGTGACCAGCGCGAGCAGCCGGCCGCGTGCGACGTCCGGGCGGGCGTCGTGACGCCTCGTCGGTCCGGCGTACGTCGTACCTGCTGCGCATGTGTGTGTCCCCAGGGTCCAGCGGTGCTGTTGTGACAGCAAAGGCTCCCTGGTTCATCGGCAGCCGCGCAGGCGAACCTGAGAGACCGGGCGTGAAATCGTGCCATCATCGGCGTGTCGCGCTTGACACGCCGGGGAAACCTCTCGCGAACCGGGTTCCCCCTACGCTGGCCGCATGCGGAAGACACTGCCGGTCGCGCTCGGCGTCCTCATGGTCGTCATCGGTGCGATCTGGACGCTCCAGGGCCTCGGCTACCTCAAGGGCAGCGCCATGACCGGCGTCGAGCTGTGGGCGATCCTCGGACCCGTCGTCGCCGGGCCTCGGCGTCGCCCTGCTGATCGTCGGCCTGCGCCCGCGCGCTGATGCCGCCCGCCGCGGAGGCGCTGCTGCTGACCGGGACCGTCGGGGTGGGCAAGACCTCCGCCGCCGAGGCGGTCGGTGACCTGCTGCGCGGGGCCGGGGTCCCGCACGCCGTGGTCGACGTGGACTGGCTTCGGGCCGCCTGGCCGCCTCCGCCCGGTGACCCGTTCAACCAGGTCGTGGCGCTGCGCAACCTCGCGGCTGTCGTCGCCAACTACGTGGCAGCCGGAGCCCAGCGCCTGGTGCTCGCCGGCGTCGTCGAGACGCGCCCGGACCGCGACGCGCACGCGAGCGCCCTCGGCATGCCGCTGGTCGTCTGCCGCCTGGTCGCCTCCCCCGACGTCGTACGCGCCCGGCTGCTGGGCCGGCACGACGAGGACGACGACCTGCGCCGCTGGCACCTGCACCGAGCCGGCGAGCTCGCCGCGATCCTGGACGCGGCTGCGGTCGAGGACCACCGGGTCGACACGTCCGACCTCTCGGTGCGAGACGTCGCGGCGGCCGTGCTGCGAAGGGTCGGCTGGGCGGACCCGCTCTCGTAGGCTCGTCCCATGGGCGTCGGGCACGGGCACGGGCACGCGGCCGGTCGCGCCGTCGACCGGTCCCGGCTCAAGGTCGTCCTCGCCGTCACCGTCTCGATGGCGGTGGTCGAGGTGGTCGGGGCGTGGGTCAGCGGGTCGCTGGCGCTGCTCGCCGACGCCGGGCACATGCTCACCGACGCCGCGGCCGTGGTGGTCGCGCTCTCGGCGTCCTACGTCGCGTCGCTGCCGCCGACCTCACGGCGCACCTTCGGCTTCCACCGCGCGGAGATCCTGGCCGCCCTGGTCAACGCCGTGGTGCTGCTGGGGGTGTGCGGGTACCTCGCCGTCGAAGGGGTCAGCCGGCTGGTCGACCCGGCGCCGGTCGAGACCGGCCCGATGCTCGTGTTCGCAGTCCTCGGCGCTGGTCGCGAACGCCGGGTCCCTCGCGCTCCTCGCCCGGCGCAAGGACGCCTCGCTGAACATGCGGGGCGCCTACCTCGAGGTGCTCAGCGACCTGCTCGGGTCGGCGCTCGTGGTGGTCGCGGCGGTGGTGATCATGACGACCGGGTTCCTCCGCGCCGACCCGCTCGTGTCGCTGGCCATCGCCGTGCTGATCCTGCCGCGGTCCTTCGCGCCTGCTCCGCGACGCGGTGAACGTGCTCCTCGAGACCACACCGGCGCACCTGGACCTCGACGACGTGCGCGACCACCTGCGCGGGTGCCGGGCGTGGTCGACGTGCACGACCTGCACGCGTGGACGATCACCAGCGGCATGCCGGTGCTGTCGGCCCACGTCACCGTGACCGACGCCTGCCTCGCCCAGCGCGGGGTGGGCTCGTTGCTCGACGAGTTCAGCGGCTGCGTCGCGTCGCACTTCGCCGTCGAGCACGTGACGTTCCAGATCGAGCCGGAGAGCCACCGCGCCCACGAGGACCTCGGCGAGGCCCACGCCTGAGCCGGCCAGGCTGCCGGGGCGCCTACAGAGCGCGGCGGCGAGCTCGGTGCCCTGCTTGATGGCGCGCTTGGCGTCGAGCTCGGCGGCGACGTCGGCGCCGCCGATCAGGTGCGCCGTGACGCCGGCGGCGACCAGGTCGTCGTACAGGCCGCGCTCGGACTCCTGGCCCGCGCACACCACGACGTGGTCGACCTCGAGCAGCCGCGGGGCGCCGTCGACGGTGACGTGCAGGCCGTCGTCGTCGACCCGGTCGTAGGTCACCCCGGGCATCAGGTGCACGCCGGAGTCCTTGAGCACCGCGCGGTGCGCCCAGCCGGAGGTCTTGGCCAGGCCCTTGCCGATCGGGGTCGTCCTTGCGCTGGAGGAGGTACACCTCGCGCGCCGGGCGTCCGCGGCTTCTTCTCGGTCAGGCCGCCGGGGTGCAGCGCGGGGTCGCCGACGCCCCAGTGCGCCATCCACTCGTCGAGGTCCTCGGGACCGTCGGCGGGGTGCGTGAGGAAGACCGACACGTCCACGCCGATGCCGCCGGCCCCGACCACGGCGACCCGCCGGCCGATCGGCACGGCCCCGGAGATCGCGTCGGCGTAGGACACCACCTTCGGGTGGTCGGCCCCCTCGAACGTCGCGGCCCGGGGCGTCACGCCGGTCGCGACCACCACCTCGTCGTACGACGTCAGCAGATCGCACCGACGCCGGCGTGGAGAGCCGGACGTCGACCCCGAGCACGTCGAGCCGGCGGGCGTAGTACCGCAGCGTCGAGGCGAACTCCTCCTTGCCGGGGATCGCCATGGCGAGCCGGAACTGCCCGCCGAGCGCGGGGGAGGCCTCGAACAGCGTCACGTCGTGCCCGCGCTCGGCGGCGGACACGCGCGGCGGCGAGGCCGGCCGGTCCCGCGCCGACGACCGCGACGCGACGTGCGCGTCGGGTGGGCGAGAGCACCAGCGTGGTCTCGTGGCAGGCGCGCGGGTTCACCAGGCAGGACGCGCGCTGGTTGGCGAAGGTGTGGTCGAGGCAGGCCTGGTTGCAGCCGATGCAGGTGTTGATCTCGTCGGCGCGACCGGCCGCCGCCTTGTCCACGAAGCTCGGGGTCGGCCAGGAACGGCCGGGCCATCGAGACCAGGTCGGCGCCGCCGGAGGCGAGGATCTCCTCGGCGACCTCGGGGGTGTTGATCCGGTTGGACGCGCAGACCGGGATGCCGAGCTCGGGCCGGAGCCGGGCGGTCGTCGCGGCCCAGGCGGCGCGGGGCACCTGGGTGATGATCGTGGGCACCCGGGCCTCGTGCCAGCCGATGCCGGTGTTGATCACCGACGCGCCGGCCTCCTCGACCTGCCTGGCCGAGCGTGACGGTCTCGTCCCAGGTCTGGCCGTCGGGGACCAGGTCGAGCAGCGACATCCGGTACATCACCAGGAAGTCCTCGCCGAGCGCCTCGCGGATCCGGCGGACCACCTCGACGGGGAACCGCATCCGGTTCTCCGCCGAGCCGCCCCACCGGTCGGTGCGGTGGTTGGTGTGCGGGGCGAGGAACTGGTTGATGAGGTACCCCTCCGACCCCATCACCTCGATGCCGTCGTAGCCCGCCCGCCGCGCGAGCCGGGCGGCGTCGACGTAGTCGCCGATGGTCCGCTCGACCCCGCGCGAGGACAGCGCGCCCGCCTTGAACGGCGTGATCGGCGACTTGGTCGCGGAGGCCGAGACGTTGAGCGGGGTGTAGCCGTAGCGGCCGGCGTGCAGCAGCTGCAGGGCGATCGCGCCGCCCTCGGCGTGCACCGCGTCGGTGACCTGCCGGTGCCGGTCGGCGTGCGGCCGCCGCGTCATCATCGAGCCGAACGGCAGCAGCCAGCCGCGCACGTTGGGGGAGTAGCCGCCGGTGACGATCAGCCCGGCGCCGCCGCGGGCCCGCTCGGCGAAGTACGCCGCGAGCTCGGGCAGGTGCCTGGCCCGGTCCTCGAGGCCGGTGTGCATCGAGCCCATCACGGTCCGGTTGCGCAGCGTCAGGTGCCCGAGCGTCAGCGGGGCGAGGAGGTGCGGGTACGTCGTCATGAGCGTGACTCCTGCGTGAGGTGTGGGCGGTGAGGTACTCGGTCAGCCAGTCGACCCAGAACTGCTCGAGGCGGATGCCGCCGCGCAGCACCAGGTAGACGTCGAGGTCGTGCCCGGCGAGCGACGCCGGGCGCGGGTAGCGCGGCGGCGAGCTGCTCGTAGTGCGCCAGCCGGGTGGCGTGCTCGGCGCGGTGCTCCTCGACCTGCGCGAGGACGGCCGCCCGGTCGCCGTACGACGCGCCGCGGAGCTTGACCGCCACCTCGCTGCGGAACTGCTCCATCGGGGTGTCGGCTCGGCGATCCACCGGGCCGAGCTCGCGGCGGCCGGCGGCGGCCACGTCGTACACCTTCTTGGCGGGCCGGCCGTGCTGCGCGACCGGCGGTCGAGCGGACCCAGCCGTCGGCCTCCATCCGGGCCAGGACGCGGTAGATCTGCTGGTGGGTGGCGCTCCAGAAGAACCCGATCGACCGGTCGAAGCGCCGGGTCAGGTCGAGGCCCGAGGCGGGCCGCTCGGAGAGCGACACCAGGATCGCGTGCTCGAGGGCCATGGCGGCCACTGTGCCGCAGCCGGCACCGCCCTATGCAACGAGTTGCAGATGTGAACCGGCCCACGCCGCGTGAGACCGGCGGCGCGAGCGGACCGGCGGGTCCTACGATCGGCGCATGCGCCTGCACTCGCCGCCTCGTCCTGGCCACCCTCCCGCTGCTCCTCGCGGCCGTCGGCCTGCGCGCCCGTCGACGACTCGACCGACGCCGGCGACCAGCCGTCCGCCTCGAGCAGCGCGTCGGCGCGACCGCCCGACGACTGTGCGCCGCGAGGACCTGGCGCTGAAGAAGCCGGGCACGCTCACGATCGGCACCGACTCGCCGGCGTACGAGCCCGTGGTTCTCCGACAACGACCCGACCAACGGCAAGGGCTTCGAGTCCGCGGTGGCCTACGCCGTCGCCGAAGCAGCTCGGCTTCACCGCGCGACCAGGTCACCTGGGTCAAGGTGCCGTTCAACAACTCCTACGCCCCCGGCGCGAAGGCGTTCGACTTCGACATCAACCAGATCTCGATCACCCCCAAGCGCGCCGAGGTCGTGGACTTCTCCGACGGCTACTACTCCGCCGCCCAGGGCGTCATCGCGCTGAAGGGCTCGAAGGCCGCCGGCGTCACGTCGCTGGCCGACCTCAAGGGCCTCAAGCTCGGCGCCCAGACCGGCACGACGTCGCTGACCGCGATCACCGACGTGATCAAGCCGTCGACGCAGCCGCTGGTCTTCGACGACACCAACGCAGGCCAAGCAGGCGCTGCTCAACGGGCAGGTCGACGCGATCCTCTCCGACCTGCCGACGGCGTTCTACATCACCGCCGCGGAGATCCCGAAGAGCACGATCGTCGGCCAGTTCCAGCCGGAGACCGGGCCAGCAGGAGGAGTTCGGGATGCTGTTCGAGAAGGGCAGCGACGCTCGTGCCGTGCGTCGACCAGGCGCTCGCCGCGCTGAAGGACGCCGGCACGCTGGCGGACATCGAGAAGCAGTGGCTGTCCGACGTGGTCGACGTACCCGTCCTGCAGTGAGCCGAGCTGGTCGCCCAGCGACCGGCAGGTCGAGCGGCTGCGCGTGCGCCGCCGGCTCGACAACCGGTCCCGGCTGGTCGCCACCGGTACGACGGTCGTGGTGCTCGTCGCTGCTCGTCGTCGGCCTGACCGCCTCGCCGGGCTGGCCGCGGGTCAAGGAGACGTTCCTGTCCTGGCCGGACGCGAAGGCTGCGTTCCCGGCGATCGCGTCGGCGTTCTGGGTCAACGTGCGGATGTTCCTGGTCGCCGAGCCGCTGATCCTGGTCGTCGGGGTCCTGGTCGCGGTCGCCCGCGGCACGGTCGCTCCGGTGCTGTTCCCGGTGCGGGCGCTGGCGACGCTCTACACCGACCTGTTCCGCGGCGTGCCGACCCTGCTCGTGGTCTTCCTCGTCGCGTTCGGGCTGCCGGCGCTGCAGCTGCAGCGGCGTCACCAACAGCCTGTTCTGGCTGGGCGTCTTCGCGCTGGTGCTGTCCTACGGCGCCTACGTCGCGGAGGTGTTCCGCTCCGGCATCGAGGGCGGTGCACCCCTCGCAGGTCGCGAGCGCCCAGGCGCTGGGGCTCTCGCACGGCGCAGACCCTGCGCTACGTCGTGGTCCCGCAGGCCGTCCGCCGCGTCGTCCCCCGCTGCTCAACGACTTCGTCTCGCTGCAGAAGGACACCGCGCTGGTCGCGTCGGTCGGGCTCGTGGAGGCGCTGCGCCAGGCGCAGGTCTACTCCAGCTTCAACTTCAACTTCACCTCCTACCTGGTCGCGGCGGCGTTCTTCGTGGCGCTCACGATCCCGCTGGCCCGGCTCACCGACTGGCTGGGCCGGCGCTACGCCCGCCGCGAGCGGGCGGGGGCCCGATGACCTCCCTGCTGCGCGTGGAGAACCTCCGCAAGGCGTACGGCGACAAGGTGGTGCTGCGCGACGTCAGCCTCGACGTCGGCGCAGCACGACGTGGTCTGCCTGATCGGCGCCTCCGGGCAGCGGCAAGTCGACGCTGCTGCGCTGCCTGAACCTGCTGGAGACCGTCGACGACGGCGGCGATCTGGTTCGAGGGCGAGGAGATCACCGACCCGCGCGTCGACGCCCGCGCGCGTCCGCGGCCGGATGGGGATGGTCTTCCAGGCCTACAACCTGTTCCCGCACATGACCGTGCTCGACAACGTCACCCTCGCGCCGCGCCGGGTGCACGGCACCTCGCGGGCCGAGGCGGAGTCGCGGGCGCGGGAGCTGCTCGGCCGGTTCGGCCTGGCCGACAAGGCCGACGAGCACCCGGACCGGCTCTCCGGCGGCCAGCAGCAGCGCGCCGCCCTGGCCCGCGCGCTGGCCACCGACCCGCGCTGGTGCTCCTCGACGAGGTGACCTCCGCGCTCGACCCCGAGCTGGTCGGCGAGGTGCTCGACATCCTGCGCGACCTCGCGGCGGGCGGCACGACGATGGTGCTCGCCACCCACGAGATGGCCTTCGCCCGCGACGTCGCGACGCAGGTCTGCTTCCTGCACGACGGCGTCGATCCTCGAGCGGGGCACCCCGGACGCCGTGCTCGGCTCTCCCGACGCACGACCGCACCCGGCAGTTCCTGCGCCGGGTCCTGCCCGCTTGACCGATATACCCCCTGGGGGTATACCTTGGAGACATGGACAGCTCCTGGCGTACCGCCGTCTCCGCGACCCTGCACTGCCTGACCGGCTGCGCGATCGGTGAGGTGCTCGGCATGGTGCTGGCCACCTGGTGGGGCTGGGCCAACGGACCGAGCATCGCGCTGCCGTGGTGCTCGCGTTCTTCTTCGGCTACCTGCTGACCGCCACCTCGGTGCTGCGCGCCGGGATGGACCTGCGTACGGCGGTCACGGTCGCGCTCGCCGCGGACACCGTCTCGATCCTGGTGATGGAGATCGTCGACAACCTGGTGATGCTGACCGTCCCCGGGCGCGCTGCAGGCCGGCCTGCTCGACCTGCTGTTCTGGGCGTCGCTGGCGTTCTCGCTCGTCGTCGCGTTCGTCGTCACGGTCCCGGTGAACCGGGCGATGATCTCCCGCGGCAAGGGCCACGCGGTCGTGCACGCCCACCACCACGCCGGTTGAGGCTCGCGGCCAAGCCGAGAGTCCGACAGCAGGGCTGGCAGGATCGCGGGCATGAGCTACGCACTGGGGCAGGGCACCGGACCGCTGCGGGGCGTCCGCGTCGTGGAGATCGCCGGGATCGGCCCCGGCCCGCACGCGGCGACGCTCCTGGCCGACCTCGGCGCCGACGTGATCCGCGTCGAGCGGCCCGGCGGCCCGTTGAGCCCCGGCACCCGGGAGACGGACCTGCTCACCCGCGGCCGGCCGAGCGTCGCGCTGGACCTCAAGCGCCCCGAGGCCGTCGAGGCGGTGCTCACCCTGGTCGAGGGCGCCGACGTGCTCCTCGAGGGCATGCGCCCGGCGACCACCGAACGCCTCGGCCTCGGCCCGGACGAGTGCCTGGCGCGCAACCCGCGGCTGGTCTACGGCCGGATGACCGGCTGGGGCCAGACCGGTCCGCTCGCGCACACCGCCGGGCACGACCTGAACTACGTCTCGCTCGCCGGCGCGCTGCACGGCCTCGGCCAGGACGCCGACCGCCCCCAGTTCCCGACGAACCTGCTCGGCGACTTCGGTGGCGGGTCGACGTACCTCGTCATCGGCGTCCTCGCCGCGCTGCTCGAGGCGCGGACGAGCGGGCAGGGGCAGGTCGTGGACGCCGCGATCGTGGACGGCACGGCGCACCTGTCGGCGATGTTCGCGGGCATGCTGGCGAGCGGCTTCGCGCGGGAGCGGCGGGCGGCGAACCTGCTCGACGGCGGCGCGCCGTTCTACGACGTCTACGAGACGGCCGACGGCCGGCACATGAGCGTCGGCGCCCTCGAGCCGCAGTTCTACGCCGTGCTGCGTCGAGAAGCTCGGCCTGCCCGACGCACCCGACCGCGACGACCCGGCGCAGTGGCCGGCGCTCCGCGACCGCCTTCGAGCAGCGGTTCAAGGAGCGCACCCAGGCCGAGTGGAGCGAGGTCTTCGACGGCACCGACGCCTGCGTCGCCCCGGTGCTGCCGCTGACCGAGGCCGCCGAGCACCCGCACCTCGCAGGCACGCCAGCACGTACGTCGACCGCGACGGTGTCCTGCAGCCCGCGCCGGCGCCGCGGTTCTCGCGCACCGAGCCGACGCCTCACGACCGGCCCGAGCGCACCCGGCGGACAGACCCGCGAGGCGCTGACGCGCCTGGGGTGTCGAGGACGTCGACGCCCTGCTCGAGAGCGGCGCCGCGGTTCAGGGAGCGTCGGAGTAGGACAGCTCGGCCGGGCAGTGCAGGCAGCGGAACAGGTAGGTCGTGCTCACGCTGCCGACCGCGGCCAGGCCCGACGGTGCGTCGCTGGCGAGCCCGAGGAAGGCGGCGGCGTCGTTGCAGTGGTACATCCAGTGCTCCTGCTGCCATCCGGCGAACCCCACGGTCCGGGTCGCGAGCTCGTCGAGCACCTCGGGCGGGCACGCCGGGCGGGACGCCGACGCCCGACGTCGGTGAACTCCGCGCCGAACGTGCGCGCCGCCGAGCCGTCCGCGACGCACCACGGGCACAGCTGCTCGACCAGGTCCTCGGCCGCGTGCACCGCCCCCGCGTAGACCACCCCGCGTGCCCGGCCGCAGCAGCGGCAGGCCCGGGCCGTCTCGGTCACCATCTCGGTGGTGACCGGGTCCGGGTGGTAGCGGAACACGGGCAGGGGCATCACTGGTCGAGTCTGCCGACCCGGTGGGCGGCCCGGCTCAGCGGGTGCGGCGGGTGATCGTCTCGCGCTTGGTCTCGTTGACCGCCGACTCGTAGGCCGTGACGAGGGCCGCGATCGTGACCGGCTTGAACCGCTCCACGACCTCGCGGAGCTGGTCCGGGGTGGAGTCGCCCTCCTTGTAGGCCGGCCACACCTTCGTGCGGAACAGCTCGGTGAGCTCCTCGGCGACCTTGCGGCCGTGGTCGGTGAAGATGTCCTGCGCCGCCAGCGCCGCGTCGAGCGGCATGCCGAGGTCGAGCAGCGCGACGCCGACGGACAGGTGGGCGATCGCGACCTGGTACTTCCCCTGCTTGGTCGGGAACACGATGCCCAGCGCGTTCAGGGTGTCCAGGTCGTCGTCGGACAGCGGCCGCCCCGCGCGCCGGCCGAGCTCGCGGCGCGAGATCGTCTCGGGCAGCTCGGCCATCCAGGGCGCGAGCAGCGTGCGGTGCAGCGCGATGGTCTCCGGGGTCGCGTCGCGCGGGATGCGGGCGACGTACCTCTCGATCGCGGACAGCGTGAAGCCGTGCGCCTGGAGCTCGCTGACCAGCTCGAGCCGGGCCACGTGGTCCGGCGAGTAGTAGCCCGACCGACCACGGCGGATCGGCGGCGGCACCAGGCCCTTGGTCGTGTAGAAGCGGATGTTCCGCACGCTCATCCCGACCCGTCGGGTCAGGGTGTCGAGCGTGATCAGCTCGGCGACCTCGTCGGTCATGTCGGGGAGCTCGGACATCGTGTTCCTCGGGGCTGGGGAGATGCAGATCACATGGTCACGCTGGTTGACGACCTTAACAGTACGAGTGTCACAATCGAGGGACAGCCCCGTCACCGAGCAGTTGGGACAACCGAGCATGGCTGAGCAGCAGCAGGCATTCGTGTACGACGCGATCCGCACCCCTCGGGGCAAGGGCAAGAAGAACGGCTCGCTGCACGAGGTGAAGCCGGTCGACCTGGTGGTCGGGCTGCTCGACGAGATCAAGGCCCGCAACCCCGGCCTCGACCCGCACCGCGTCGACGACGTGGTGCTCGGCGTGGTCAGCCCGATCGGTGACCAGGGCGGCGACATCGCGAAGACCGCGGCGCTCGCGGCCGGCTACCCCGAGACCGTCGCGGGCGTGCAGCTCAACCGCTTCTGCGCCTCCGGGCTCGAGGCCGTCAACCAGGCCGCGATGCGGGTCCGCTCCGGCTTCGAGGACCTGATCCTCGCCGGCGGCGTCGAGTCGATGTCCCGGGTCGCGATGGGCTCCGACGGCGGCGCCTGGGCGATGGACCCGCGGACCGCGCTGGACACCTCGTTCGTCCCGCAGGGCATCGGCGCCGACCTGATCGCGACGCTCGAGGGCTACTCCCGCGAGGACGTCGACGGCTTCGCGGCCGAGTCGCAGGCCCGGGCCGCGAAGGCCCAGGCCAACGGCTACTTCGACCGCTCGGTCATCCCGGTCAAGGACTTCAACGGCGTGACCGTCCTGGAGAAGGACGAGTTCATCCGCCCCGGCACGACCGTCGAGAGCCTCGCGGGGCTCAAGCCGTCGTTCGCGGCGATCGGCGACCAGGGCGGCTTCGACTCCGTGGCCCTGGAGAAGTACCACTGGGTCGAGGAGATCGACCACGTCCACCACGCCGGCAACTCCAGCGGCATCGTCGACGGCGCCGCCCTGGTGGCCATCGGCACCGAGCAGGTCGGCGTCGACCTCGGCCTCACCCCGCGGGCCCGGATCCTGGCGGCGGCGGTGTCCGGTGCCGACCCGACGATCATGCTGACCGGCCCCGCGCCCGCGTCCCGCAAGGCGCTGGCCAAGGCCGGCCTGGACGCCGGCGACATCGACCTCTACGAGATCAACGAGGCGTTCGCCGCCGTCGCGATGCGGTTCATGCGCGACCTCGACCTGCCGCACGAGAAGGTCAACGTCAACGGCGGGGCCATCGCGATGGGCCACCCGCTCGGCGCGACCGGCGCGATGATCCTCGGCACCCTGGTCGACGAGCTCGAGCGTCGCGACCTGCGCTACGGCCTGGCCACGCTCTGCGTCGGCGGCGGGATGGGCATCGCCACCGTCGTCGAGCGCATCTGACCCTCCCCGCGACCTCCAAGGACTCGAGAAGACATGACTGACACGAGCACGCAGCAGAGCGCCGTCCGCTACGAGCAGGACACCGACGGCATCGTCACGCTCACGCTGGACGACCCGACCGCCAGCGCGAACACCATGAACGAGGTCTACCGCGACGGGATGTCGGCCGCGGTCGACCGGCTGGTCAGCCGAGAAGGAGTCCGTCACCGGCGTCGTCGTCACCAGCGCCAAGAGGACGTTCTTCGCCGGCGGCAACCTCAAGAAGATGATCGAGGCCGGTCCCGACGACGCGCCCGTGCTGTTCGCCGAGATCGAGGGCATCAAGGCCGACCTGCGCCGGCTCGAGACCCTCGGCCGTCCCGTGGTCGCCGCGATCAACGGCGCCGCGCTCGGCGGCGGCCTGGAGATCGCCCTCGCCTGCCACCACCGCATCGCCTACGACGACCCGCGGACCGAGCTCGGCCTGCCGGAGGTCACCCTCGGCCTGCTCCCCGGCGGCGGCGGCGTCACGCGGGTGGTCCGGATGCTCGGCCTGACCGACGGGCTGACGAACGTGCTGCTGACCGGCACCCGCTTCAAGCCGGCCAAGGCCCTCGAGCTCGGTCTCGTCGACGAGCTCGTGCAGGACAAGGACGACCTGGTGCCCGCCGCCAAGGCGTGGATCCTGCGGAACACAGGACGACGAGGAGGCCGCCGTACAGCCGTGGGACCGCCCGGGCTACCGGATGCCCGGTGGCACGCCCAGCAGCCCCAAGCTGGCGGCGTTCCTGCCTGCGTTCCCGGCCAACCTGCGCAAGCAGACCAAGGGCGCGAACTACCCGGCGCCGCGGGCGATCCTCTCGGCCGCCGTCGAGGGCGCCCAGGTCGACTTCGACACCGCCGCGCGGATCGAGTCGCGCTACCTGACCAGGCTGATCGTCGGCCAGAACTCGAAGAACATGATCCAGGCGTTCTTCTTCGACCTGCAGGCGATCAACTCCGGATCGCTGCGCCCCGAGGGCGTCGAGACGTTCACCGCGACGAAGCTGGGCGTGCTCGGCGCCGGGATGATGGGCGCCGGCATCGCGTACTCCGCCGCCCGCTCCGGCATCGAGGTCGTGCTCAAGGACGTCAGCATCGAGGCCGCCGAGAAGGGCAAGGCGTACTCCGCGACGGTCCTCGACAAGCAGGTCGCCCGCGGGAGGATGAGCGAGGAGAAGAAGGCCGAGATCCTCGCCCGCATCACTCCGACCGCCGACCCGGCCGACCTGGCCGGCTGCGACTCGGTCATCGAGGCGGTCTTCGAGGACCCCTCGCTCAAGGCCAAGGTGTACGCCGAGGTGCAGGACGTCGTGAACCCCGACGCGCTGCTCGCCTCGAACACCTCGACGCTGCCGATCACCGAGCTCTCCGGAGCGGTGAACCGCCCCGAGGACTTCATCGGCATGCACTTCTTCTCGCCGGTCGACAAGATGCCGCTCGTCGAGATCATCCGCGGCGAGAAGACCAGTCGACGAGACCGTCGCCCGCGCCATCGACGTCGTGCAGCAGATCAAGAAGACGCCGATCGTGGTCAACGACAGCCGCGGCTTCTACACGTCCCGCGTCTACGGCACGCTGCTCACCGAGGCGGCCGCCCTGCTGGCCGAGGGCGTCGACCCGCAGACCATCGAGCGCGCCGCGACGATGGCCGGCTTCCCGGCGCCGCCGCTGGCGATGCTCGACGAGGTCTCCCTGACCCTGACCCAGCTCATCCGCAAGGCCACCGTCGAGGCGGCCGCCCGCGACGGCGTCGAGCTCCCCGAGCAGCCGGGCACCGCGACGATCGACCGGATGGTCGACGAGTTCGGTCGCCGGGGGAAGGCCGCCGGCGCCGGGTTCTACGACTACCCCGAGGGCGGCAGGAAGCGGCTCTGGCCCGGCCTGCGTGAGCACTTCACCAGGCCCGACGTCGAGGTCCCGCTCGGGGACATCCAGGAGCGGTACCTCTTCCGGATGGCGCTGGAGACCGTGCGCTGCTTCGACGAGGGCGTCATCGACTCCGCCGCCGCCGCGAACATCGGCTCGATCATGGGCATCGGCTTCCCGCCGCTCCACGGCGGCGCCGTGCAGTACATGCAGGGCTACGAGGGCCCCGCCGGCACGGGCCTGACCGGTTTCGTCGCCCGCGCCCGTGAGCTCGCCGCGGCCTACGGTGACCGGTTCACGCCCCCGTCGTACGTCGTCGACCTCGCCGCGCCGGGGTCGGCCGCTTCCCGGCCTGAGCCGTGCGCACGTCCTGGAGGGGCGGTCAGCCCCACGGCGCGATTCTTTGCCCGGTACGCCGGTGCGGCGGACCGGATCGGGGAACAATGGGCCGGTGACCGCCGCCCGCCGACGCCCACCTGCCTGCGCCCGTGGTCGACATCGAGTCCCTGTGGGTCCGGTTCGGCACGGTGGACGCCGTCCGCGGCATCGACCTCGAGGTGCTGCCCGGTGCGGCCACCGCCCTGCTCGGCCGCAACGGCGCCGGCAAGTCCACGACGATGCGGGTGCTCGCCGGGGTCATCCCGCCGACCGAGGGTCGCGTGCACGTGGCCGGGCTGGACATCCGCTCGGAGACGCTGGCCGTCAAGCGGGTCACCGGCTACTGCCCCGACGTCGGGGGGCTCGTGCCGCGCGCCACCCCCTGGGAGCACCTCCAGCTCGCCGCCAGGCTCCGCCGGATGCCGACGGGCTGGGAGGACCGGGCCCGCGACCTGCTCGAGCGGTTCGACCTCGGCGGCGTCGCGCACCGGGTCACCGGCGGCTTCAGCCACGGCATGGGCCGGCGCATGTCGGTGATCCTCGCCGTCTTCCACCAGCCCCGCGTGGTGCTCCTGGACGAGCCGTTCGACGGGGTCGACCCGCTCGGCGTCGAGGCCACCCTCGAGGTGATCGCCGACGCCCGCGCCCACGGCTCGGCCGTCCTCGTCTCCACGCACCTGCGCGAGCTCGCCGTCCAGGCCTGCCAGCACGCGATCGTGCTCCGCGGCGGTGCCGCCGTCGCGGAGATGTCCGCGGCCGAGATCGGCGGCGAGGACGGCGCCCGGATCTACCGCGCCCTCCTCGACCAGCCGGGCGCCTGAGGCATGACGACCGAGGCCCAGAGGCCACCCCGGGGCACGGCGCGACGCCCGGCGAGGTGGCTGGACTGGAAGAAGGGCCCGGCCCGGCTCGGCTCGGCGACCCAGGAGGCGTTGCGGGCGGCCCGGGACGTGCGGCACCTGCTGGGGTTCCGGCTCTCGGGGCTTCGCGGGCGGGCCCGTCGCGCGGCCCCGATCGCCCTGTCGGTGCTCGGCCTGATCACCCTGCTGGTGTCCGTCGTACCCGCGTTCATCGACTCGCCCCGGCTCAGCCGCACGGACGCCCTCATCCTGCTGCCGACGGCCTACATCAGCGTGCTGGTCGATCTCGCTGGTCTCGGCCGCCGCGTCCGGCGGAGGCCGCGAGCTGCTGCCTCGCGAGCAGGCGGTCGCGTTCCCGGTGAGCCCGACCACCGACCACCTCGGCGCGCTGCTGATGGCGCCGCTGAACATCGCCTGGCTGCTCCAGGGCTGGACGGTGCTGGGCGCTGACCGCCTACGGCGTCGGTCCCCGGCCGCTGCTCGCCGGCGGCCCTCGTGCCGGTCTACCTGTGGCTGTTCACCGGCACCGCGCTCGCGCAGACGGTGGCCTGGTGCGTGGAGTACGTGCGCCGCGGTCGCGCGCGGCTCGCTGCTGGTGCGCGTGGTCGGCCGTGGCGCTCGCCGGAGCGCTGGCCATGCTGATCGCGTCGGACCGGGTCACACCCGCTGCTCGACAGCAGCCCGACCCTGCGGGTGGCGCTGGCCGTGCTCGCCGGGGCCGCAGGGCGACTGGTGGGCGTGGCGCAGTTCCTGGTCTGGCTGCTCGGGCTCCTCGTCGTCGCCGTGGTGGTGGGCGCCTGGATGGCCGACCGGGTGCTCCCGGCGCCCGGCGAGCGACGAGCTGCGGGTCGAGTCGTCGGGGCACCCGGCGCGCAAGCACCCCGGTTCGGACTTCGTCGCGCTGGTGCGCACGGACCGCTCCGGGATCTGGCGCTCGGTGCCGATGCGCAGGGGCATGGCGGTGCTCGCGCTGTTCCCCGGACTGGTCGCCATCGGTGGCTCGTTCGGCTGGGACAAGCTCGCGATCTTCCCGGGACTGGTCGCCTCCGGCGGCGTGCTGCTGTTCGGGGTGAACTCGTGGTGCCTGGACGGCCGCGGCGCGCTGTGGCGGGACAGCCTGCCGGTCTCACCGCGGCTCGCCTTCGTCTCCCGGGTCACCGTGCTGATGGAGATCCTGCTCGCCTCGATCGCCGTCACGCTGCTGCTCGCGGCGCTGCGGGCCGGGCGTTCCGACGGTGTCGCAGCTGGTCTCGATCGTCTGCGCGGCGGTGGTGGTCACCGTGCAGGTGGTGGCGACGTCGCTGCGCTGGTCGGTGCGGAGCCCGTACGCCGTGGACCTGCGGAGCTCGCGCGCCACCCCGGCGCCGCCTCTCGTCATGGTCGGCTACTCGTCCCGCCTGGCCCTGAGCACGACGTTCACCGGTCTGCTCTTCGGCGCCACCAGCGCCGCGCCCTGGGCCTACTCGCTGGTCCTGGCCGTGCCGTTCCTGCTCTGGTCCGGCGTGAAGCTGCTGCGCACGTCGAACCGCTGGTCGGACCCGGTCGAGCGCTCCCGCGTGGTCGCCACCGTGGCGCAGCTAGGGCGTCGCGCCCGCGGCGGAGCCGGTCAGCCGCCACCGGGAGCCGCGCACTTGGTCACGGGCTCGATGAGCTTCTGCCTGGCGCCGGCCTCGTCGCCGGAGAACACGCTGGTGAACATGCCGCGCAGCGCCGTCTCGTTGAGCGCCTTGGTGACGCAGGCCTTCATCTCGGCGGGGACCTGGCCGCTGCTCGTGATCGCCTTGTTCATCATCGCGGGCACGTCGGTGCAGCTGAACAGCACGTCGGTCGCGGACTTGGCGTCGCCCTTGGACATCTTGACCTGGGTGACGTCCTTGTTCGCCTTGTTGTCCTCGGTGAGCAGCTTGTACTTCTGCAGCTGGTCGGTGCCGATCTTGTCGACCAGCCCGTCGCCGATGCAGTCGGCCTCCTTCTGCTTGAGCGTGAGCAGGGAGGAGGCCGCGTCGTTCCCGGACTTCTGCGACTTCATGATCGAGTCGGACAGCGCCGCCGACGCCGCGGCGTCGTCGTCTGCCGCCCCCGCACGACGAGAGGCCCAGGGCCAGGACGACCGCCCCGGCGGCCGCCAGCGTCTTCTTCATGGTTCCCCGATCCGTGGTGTGGGAGCCCCCGTCCGTCGAGCATAACGACGGCCGCCCGGTGACCGACCTTCCGGACACGTTCTAGTGTCGGGCCATGGACTTCTCACCGTCACCGCGGGCCGCCGGGCTCACCGAGCGGGTGCGCTCGTTCCTGCAGACCGAGATCGAGCCCGTCGAGGCGGACTACCACCGCGAGCTCGCCGCGCTGCGTGAGCAGGGCGGTGGCGCGGTCTGGAAGCCGCTGCCGCTGCTCGCGGAGCTCCAGGCCAAGGCCCGCTCGCAGGGGCTGTGGAACCTCTTCCTGCCGAAGGAGCACGCCGGGGAGTACGCCGCACGGTTCGGCACCGACGGCGGGCGAGGGTCTGTCCAACGTCGACTACGCGCCGATCGCCGAGCTGACCGGCCGCTCCGCGCTGGCGCCGCACGTCTTCAACTGCAACGCCCCCGACACCGGCAACATGGAGGTGCTGCTGAAGTACGGCACCGACGAGCAGCGCGCGACGTGGCTCGAGCCGCTGCTGGAGGCCGAGGATCCGCAGCGCGTTCACGATGACCGAGCCGGACGTCGCCTCCTCGGACGCCACGAACATGGCCGCGACCGCGGTCGTCGACGGCGACGAGGTGGTGATCAACGGTCGCAAGTGGTGGTCCACCGGCGTCGGCCACCCGGACTGCAAGATCTTCGTGTTCATGGGGCTCACCGACCCCGACGCCGACCGGCACTCCCGGCACACGATGGTGCTGGTCCCGCGGGACACCCCGGGCGTCACGGTCGAGCGGATGCTGTCGGTGATGGGCATGCACGACGAGCCGCACGGCCACGGCCTGGTGTCCTTCGACGACGTACGCGTCCCGCTCTCCAACGTGCTCCTCGGCCCGGGCCGCGCGTTCGAGATCGCCCAGGGGCGGCTCGGCCCGGGTCGTGTGCACCACTGCATGCGGCTGGTCGGGCTCGCCGAGATGGCGCTGGAGCACGCCGTACGACGGGCGTCGACCCGGACCGCGTTCGGCCGCCCGCTCGCCAAGCTCGGCGGCAACGCGGAGCGGATCGCGGACGCCCGGATCGCGATCGACCAGGCCCGGCTGCTGGTGCTGCACGCGGCCTGGAAGCTCGACACGGCCGGTTCCCGGGGGTCGCTGTCGGAGGTCAGCCAGATCAAGGTCGCGGTGCCCAACATGGCCCAGCAGGTCGTCGACATGGCGATGCAGATGCACGGCGGCGCCGGCTTCGACGAGGAGCTGCCGCTCGCCGCGGCCTGGGTCAGCGCCCGGTCGCTGCGGATGGCCGACGGGCCCGACGAGGTGCACCGCGGCGTGATCGCCAAGCTCGAGCTCGGCAAGTACCGGTGAGGGTCCTCGTCACCGGCGGCGCCAGCGGCCTCGGCGCGGCCCTGGTGCAGCGCTTCGCCGCCCGCGGCGACCAGGTCCTGTCCGCCGACTTGTCAGAGCCTCACTCGGCTATGGCCGAGTCACCCTCTGACAACTCGGTGGGGGAGGTCGTGCACCGCGTCCTCGACGTGACCTCGGAGGACGACTGGGCCGCGGCGCGGGACTGGGTCGCGGCCGAGTGGGGCGGGCTCGACATCCTCGTCAACAACGCCGGCGTCGCGGGCGGCGGCCGCATCGAGCAGTGCTCGCTCGAGGACTGGCAGTGGATCTTCGACATCAACCTGTTCGGCGTCGTGCGCGGCACCCGCGCGTTCGTGCCGATGCTGAAGGAGCAGGGGTCCGGGCGGATCGTGAACACCGCCTCGCTCGCCGGGCTCGTGCACCCGCCGGGCATGGGCTCCTACAACGCGGTCAAGGCCGCCGTCGTGGCGTTCAGCGAGACCGCTGCGCACGAGCTCGCGCCCTACGGCATCGGGGTCACGGCCGTCTGCCCGTCGTACTTCAGGACGAACCTGATGAGCTCGATGCGCGGCGGCGACGCCGACCTCGCGGCCCAGATCTCCCGGCTGGTCGAGCGGTCCCCGATCACCGCCGACGACATCGCGGCCGCGGTCCTCGAGGGCATCGACCGCGGCGAGGAGCTCGTCGTCCCGGACGAGCCGGCCCGCGCGGCGTACGCCCTGAAGCTCTCCGACCGGAAGGCGTACGACGAGCAGATGCGCGCCACCGCCGCCCGGGCGAAGGAGCGGAGGACGCATGAGCGACCCCTCCGTCGAGGTCCGCGAGGAGGACGCGTTCGACGTGCCCGCGATGGCCGCGTGGCTGCGCGAGCACGGCAGCGACGTGCCGGACGGGACGCCCGACGTGCGCCAGTTCCCGGGCGGCGCGTCGAACCTGACCTACCTGCTCTCCTACGCCGACCGCGACCTGATCCTGCGCCGGCCGCCGTCCGGGGTGAAGGCCAAGAGCGCGCACGACATGCGCCGCGAGTTCACCATCCAGTCGAAGCTGCAGCCGGTCTTCGGGCTGGTGCCGGGGATGGTCGCGTTCTGCGACGACCAGGACGTGATCGGCTCCGACTTCTACGTCATGGAGCGGCTCGACGGCACGATCCTGCGCCGCGACCTGCCCGAGGGCCTGTCGCTGTCCGAGGACGACGCCCGGACGCTCTGCACGAACTTCCTCGACGTGCTCGTCGACCTCCACTCAGGTCGACCCGGCGAAGGCCGGGCTCGACGACCTCGGCCGGGGCGCCGGGTACGTCCGCCGCCAGGTCGGCGGCTGGTCGGACCGGTTCCGCAGGGCCCGCACCGACAACGTCGGCGACTACGAGCGGGTGATGGGCTGGCTCGACCAGCAGCAGCCCGACGACGTCGCGACCACCGTGATCCACAACGACTTCCGGCTCGACAACGTGGTGCTCGCCGCCGGACGACCCGCTGCGCGTCATCGGCGTCCTGGACTGGGAGATGGCCACCCTCGGCGACCCGCTGATGGACCTCTCGGGCGCGCTGGCGTACTGGATCCAGCCCGACGACGACGACGCCTTCCGGGCGGCCCGGCGCCAGCCGTCGCACCTGCCCGGCATGCTGACCCGCGCCGAGATGGTCGACTACTACACCGTCCCGGATGGGCCTCTCGGTCACGCCGGAGCAGTGGCGGTTCTACGAGGTGTTCGGGCTGTTCCGGCTCGGCGTGATCGCGCAGCAGATCTACTACCGCTACCACCACGGCCAGACCACCAACGAGGCCTACGCCCGGTTCCTGCCGATGACGCAGTACCTCGAGCAGCGCTGCAACCGGCTCATCGACGAGGCCGACGGATGAGCCTGCTGCTGCTGGTGCGGCACGGGCAGGCGTCCTGGGGTCCGAGGCGACTACGACCGGCTCTCGTCGGTCGGCGTGGAGCAGTCCCGCGTGCTGGGTGCGGCGCTGGCCGCGCGCGGCGTACGCCCCGACCTCGTCCTGCGGGGCTCGATGCTGCGGCACCGGCAGACCGCGGAGGCGGCCGTCGCCGGGGCCGGCTGGGACGCCGCCGCCGTCGAGGACGCCGGCTGGGACGAGTTCGACCACCTCGGCACCGTCGACGGGTCCGCAGCTGTTCGAGCACCTCGACGACGAGGACGACGAGGACCGGGTGCGCCGGTTCAACGCCACCATCGCGCGGTGGTCCTCGGGCGAGCACGACGCGGAGTACGACGAGAGCTTCCCCGCCTTCCAGGACCGGGTCCGCGGCGCCTTCGACCGGGCGCTCGCGCGGCTCGAGCCGAAGCAGACCGCGGTGGTGTTCACCTCCGGCGGGACCGGTGTCCTGGGTGGCCGCGACCCTGACCGACGGTGGCCTGCCCGCGTGGGCGCGGCTGTCGAAGGTGGTGGTGAACTCCTCGGTGACCAAGGTGCTCTCCGGTCGCGGCGGCACGAACCTGATCACGTTCAACGACCACAGCCATCTCGAGGGCGGCGCCCCCGACCTGCTCACCTACCGCTGAGGACCCCATGCGCAAGACGATCCTGATCACCGGCGCCAGCTCCGGCCTCGGCGAGGAGATGGCCCGCCAGTTCGCCGCGCTCGGCCACGACCTGGCCCTCGCGGCCCGCCGCACGGACCGGCTGGAGAGGCTCCAGGCCGAGATCGCGCGAGAGGCACCCCGGCGTCCGCGTCGAGGTCGCGGGCCCTCGACGTCAACGACCACGACCAGGTCTTCGAGGTGTTCCGGGCCTTCCGCGGCCGACTTCGGCCGGATCGACCGGGTGGTGGTCAACGCCGGGAGTCGGCAAGGGCGCCCGGCTCGGCACCGGCGGCTTCGACGCCAACCGGGAGACCGCGCATGACCAACTTCGTCGGCCGCGCTGGCCCAGACCGAGGCGGCGCTGGAGATCTTCCGCGACCAGGACGCCGGCCACCTGGTGATGATCTCGTCGATGTCCGCGATGCGCGGGATGCCCAAGGCCGGCACGACCTACGCCGCGACCAAGGCCGCGGTCGCGCACCTGGCCGAGGGCGTCCGGGCCGACGTGATGGGGACGCCGATCAAGGTGTCGGTCATCTACCCCGGGTACATCCGCTCGGAGATGAACGAGAAGGTCAAGGACGCGCCGTTCATCGTCTCCACCGAGGTCGGCGTCACCGCGATGGTCGAGGCCATCGAGAAGGAGAAGCCCTCCGCCCGCGTGCCGGCCTGGCCGTGGGTCCCGGTCGGCTTCGCCCTGCGTCACCTCCCGCTCCCGCTCGCCCGCCGGCTGATGGGCTGAGGCGGCCTCCTACGATGACGCCGTGAGTGCCACCCTCGTCGCGAAGGACCTGTCCGGGGGCCACGCGCACCGCACGCTCTTCGAGCACCTCGACCTGACCGTCGGCCCCGGGTGACGTGATCGGCGTCCTGGGCGCGAACGGCGCCGGGAAGACCACGCTGCTGCGGCTCCTCGCCGGCGACATCGCCCCGCTCGACGGGTCGGTGCAGGCCGCCCCGCGCGACGCGTTCGTCGGCTGGCTCCCGCAGGAGCACGAGCGCGTGCCCGGCGAGACGGTGGCCGGGTACGTCGCCCGTCGTACCGGCGCGACGGAGGCCACCGCCGCCATGGAGGCGGCCGCCGCACGAGCTCGGCTCGGGGAAGCCGGGCGTCGACGACGAGTACGCCCGCGCCCTCGACCACTGGCTGGCCAGCGGTGCGCCCGACCTCGACGAGCGGATCGCGCCGGTGCTCGCCGACCTCGGCTCGGACGTCGACGCCGGACGCGCTGATGACCTCGCTGTCCGGCGGTCAGGCCGCCCGCGCCGCGCTGGCCGCCCTGCTGCTCAGCCGCTTCGACATCGTGCTGCTCGACGAGCCCACCAACGACCTCGACCTCGCGGGCCTCGAGCGTCTCGAGTCGTTCGTGCGCGGGCTGCGCGGCGGCGTCGTGCTGGTCTCGCACGACCGCGAGTTCCTGGCCCGCTGCGTCAACCGGGTCGTCGAGCTCGACCTGGCGCAGAACCAGGTCGCGGTCTACGACGGCGGGTACGACGCGTTCCTGGCCGAGCGGGCGGTCGCCCGTCGGCACGCGCGGGAGGCGTACGACGAGTTCGCCGCGACCAAGGCCGACCTCGTCGTCACGGGCGCGCACGCAGCGCGAGTGGAGCTCGCCAGGGCGTCCGCAACGCGATGAAGAAGAGCCCCGACAACGACAAGATCCGCCGCAAGGCCGCCGGCCGAGTCCTCGGAGAAGCAGGCCCAGAAGGTGCGCCAGATGGAGTCGCGGATCGCCCGGCTCGACGAGGTCGAGGAGCCGCGCAAGGAGTGGGCGCTGCAGTTCAGCATCGGCTCCGCGCCCCGGTCCAGCTCGGTGGTGGCGACCCTCAACGAGGCGACGCTGCGGCGCGGGGACTTCGCGTTCGGGCCGGTCTCGCTCCAGGTCAACGCGGGGGAGCGGATCGGCATCACCGGCCCCAACGGCGCCGGCAAGACGACGCTGCTCGGCCTGCTGCTCGGCCGGCTGACCCCCGACACCGGTACGGCGAGCCTCGGCGCGAGCGTCGCGGTCGGCGAGATCGACCAGGCGCGGTCGGGCTTCGACGAGGACCTGCCCCTCGGGGACGCGTTCGAGGCCGTCGTGCCCGACCTGCCCCCGGCCGAGGTCCGCACCCTGCTCGCCAAGTTCGGCCTCAAGAGCGACCAGGTGACCAGCCGGGTCGGCCGGCTCTCGCCGGGCGAGCGCACCCGCGCCGGGCTGGCGCTGCTGCAGGCCCGCGGCGTGAACCTGCTGGTGCTCGACGAGCCGACCAACCACCTCGACCTGCCGGCCATCGAGCAGCTCGAGCAGGCGCTGGCCTCCTACACCGGCGCGCTGCTGCTGGTCACCCACGACCGGCGGCTGCTCGCAGGAGTGCACCTCGACCAGCGCTGGCACGTCGAGGCCGGCCAGGTCGACCCGGGCCTCCGTGCCGCTTGACCGGCGTGCGTCATCCGGGCCAGCCTGTCGGCATGAGCGGACGCGTGGTGCACTTCGAGATCCCCTTCGAGGACCAGGAGCGGGCGAGTGCGTTCTACAGCGAGACCTTCGGCTGGGACCTGACCCCGCTGCCGGAGATGAGGTACGTCCTGGCCACCACCGGCCCGAGCGACCAGGGCCCGCCGAGCGAGCCGGGCTTCATCAACGGCGGCCTGCTCGAGCGAGGCGCCCCGGTCGGCGGTCCGGTGCTCGTCATCGAGGTCGAGGACATCGAGGCGAGCCTCGCGGAGATCGAGGACCGGGGCGGCACGACGGTCTCCGCCAAGCAGGCGGTCGGCGAGATGGGCTTCTCCGCCTACTTCAAGGACCCCGAGGCCAACCTGATGGGTCTCTGGCAGAACGCCTGACGCTCGGTCGACGGAGCGCGTCCCACGCTGCTGTAACGCGGTGGCGCAGCAGCCCGTTGGTGTTCTCGTTGCGAGCCGCGTTGCCAGGGGCTGCGGCGGGTCGCAGAAGTAGATGTCGATGTCGGCCTCGATCGGCGATCTGTCTGGTGCAGCGCCATCTCCTTGCCCTGGTCCCAGGTCAGGGAGCTGACGTAGCTGGTCGGGCAGCGGCTCGAGCACCGGGTCACGATCGCGTTCTGCGAAGTCCTGGCGCGGTGCGGCGCTCGGGCAGATGCACCAGCATCACGAACCGGGTGGACCGCTCCACCAGGGTCCCGATCGCCGAGCCGCCGGCCTTGCCGAGGATCAGGTCGCCCTCCCAGTGCCCGGGCACGGCCCGGTCACTTGGCCTCGGCGGGGCGTTCGCTGATCGTGGATCGTGTCCACGAGTCGGCCCTTGCGGCGCACCGGACGCTTCTGCGGGCTTGCGGAGGGCTCGCGCTGGGTCCGCAGATGCCGTGGTCAGCTCGCGACGCAGCGCACCTCGAGACTGCACGTAGAGGCGACTGGTAGATCGTCTCGTGGCTGCACCTGCATCGTCTGGGTCATCCTTGAACTCCATCGACAGCAGCGTTACTGATCTGCCGCGGTGACCACTGCTCGTCTTCGAGCTTGGTCTCTACCCAGGCACGCAGCCGTGGATGGGTGGACAGCTTCGCGGCCTTGGGGCGTCTCGCCCGCTGCTCGGCACGCAGCTGCGCACTCAGCGGCCGGTAGAGGCCCTTGGCGTTGCTGTTGCGGGCCAGCTCCCGCGCGACCGTGGTGTGACAGCGCCCCACCCGGACCCCGATTGCACGGTTGCTGAAGCCCTGCTGCTTGAGCGCGAAGATCTCATCACGTTCGCTGTGGCTGAGCCGCAGTCCAGTCGCCGACACCCGAGGTTCCATCACCCCTCCAGCCTCCGCGAACCATCGACGGCCCGCGTCCGCTGACACGCCCACAGCCACCGCAGCATCCCGGGCCCATTTCCCGGACCTGACCTGGTCCCAGAAATCCCGTCGCCTATCCCGCGTCACCGGCTGCGCCATCACTCCACCTCACATCGATCCGGTCTGGTGCGATGACCGCCTGACTCCAAGCGGGGTTCTGGACGCTCCACCAGCGCCCTACCTCGTGCGAACCGTCCACACCACTGAGACAGCCTCAGTGAGTACGCCGACCCCGACTCGCTCACGTTCGTGGCCAGAGCGCTCAAGGTCCGTGCCGAGCTCCAGAAAGTGTGATTCGCACTACGCCTCGACATACCGTTGCAACGTGCGTGTGGGTTCGCACAGTCCCTCAACACCTCATCGACTACATGATGTCCGGGCGCCCGACCCAGGTAGGCACTTTCGCAGCCACTTCAACACCGGTTGAGTTGGGGACCGAGGTGCGCATCCGGACGCTCCGAGGGGGTCAACTCTTGAGCGACTTCCCCCTGCGCTGACCCATGCGTCCCACTACCCCTCGGCGACTTTTCCTGGCCGTACCCTCGAGCGGGGCATCGTCACCCAAGAGGGCCTCGAGCTCTTGGATTCGAGCGAGCCTGCGCTCCGCCTGACGTCGCCGCTTGGCCAGGCGGGTCCGTAGGTCCTTGACCTTGGCCTCTGCCTGCTGGGCACGGGCCACCGTCTGCTGATGGGTGTCGACCAACTGGAGGTAGACCCCGGACGTACGGCGGTACTCGGTCATCAGCACGCCGTGAGCTTCCCAGACCTCGTCGATGAGGGCGCGGACGCGACGCGCGCTACCGCGAGGAAGCAGGATGACCTGATCATCGACGGCGCGAAGCACCAGTTCGCGGCTCTGCTCCCAGTCCTCCGGAGCGTGCACGGCACGCGAAGAAGCCTCGTCGAGCCACCAGCGGTAGACGCTGGTGACGGTGGGGAGGGACTCGGCTCCGACAACCGATGCCGCCCGCACCAGGTACTCCCAGTCCTCGGTCGTCTGGAGCTCTTCGTTGAAGCGATGCCCCAGGGTGCGGAACACGCCGCGGGGGAAGGCGACGGTCATGCACGGTGTGTAGTTGGCGCGGAGATGATCGACCAGCTCGAAGGTCAGCGGCCATTCCCGTAGGGGTGTCCCTACTTCGCTCGCGACCAGGTGACCGTCGATCTGCATCGGGGTCACGTCCTGTCGAAGTGCAACGGTGCGGAGAACCCGTCCCGGAGCGCGGGCGTCCAGCTCAAGGAAGGACTCGACCCAGTGCGCAAGCACCAGATCGTCGTCGTCGAGCACAGCCGCGTATCGCCCGTTCGCCACGTCGAGAGCGTCATTGAGCGGCGCAGCGCGTCCCGGTCGATCGACGTCGATGATCCGGATCCGCTCCTGCAGCCATCCGGGCGAGCGCGCGACCACGTCGGCCGTCTCCGACCGCTGGTCCTCGGCCACCCGGTGTCTCGCGATGATCACCTCGAAGTCACGGACCGTCTGACCGGCCAGGCAGGTCAGCATGTCCTCCAGGCACTGAGATCGCGTGCCCTGGGTCCGGGTGATCACGGTGAGGAAGCACTGGGCGGGATCCCCCGTCGTGGCCCGGACCGGTGCCTCCACTCCGGTCGCGCGCAGCAGCTGCCCGAGGCTCGTGGACGCGAGGCTTGCCGGGTGGGCATCCGAGTCGGCTGGGGCGTGCCAGTCGGCATAGCCAGGCTCAGTGGAGGCACGCGCCTGCTGTTGATCCCCGTCCCAGCGCGCCCGTGAGAACACCGCACCCGCAGTCTCCGCTGTCACGCGCAGCCCCTGTCCTTGCGCCCTGTCCAACAGCTGGCGCGGATCCTCGTGCGAGGCCGAGATCGCGAAGTCCCCAAGCGCGTCCGCATCTCGGCCACGCGTCATCACGCACAGGCCGTGCGTACCCGGATCCCCGTCACCATGCCGGGAGAGGGGGAGAGGTCGTGCTTGGACCACGGCGACCGAGGAGTCGCGCAGGGCTGGCCGCCAGCTGACGAAATCGAGCAACGGCGAAGGGATGTCCGCGATGTCCCCGAGTACGAGCAGGTCGTCAGCCATCGACGCTCGAGGTGAGCAACCGCGGCTCTGCAGGGTTGTACCCAGACGGCGGCGAGTAGTGCGAGAAGCCGACGGTGAGGGCTCTCGCACAGCTGGGCCAAGCCCTCCAGCTCGGTGTCGAACGAAGGAGGCAGGACCTGATCGAAGCAGGACGACTCGGCCACCAGAATCCATGTCCGAGGACTTCAGGGCACTCGCCCATGCGCGGACCGACTCTTATGTCGAAGCGTCGCCCGGGCTGGCGCCGTGCATGAGCAAAGTGGCACCGGGTCGCGTCACCCTACAAGCCTCCAGAGTCGCCGTCGTCACATCGCGATGAGGCTACCCGAGCAGTGTTTCTCGCCTGCAGCGACCAGCGGGTCAGCCGAACCGGACCCGGGCGTCCGACAGCCGGCAGGACAGCACCGGCCGCCGTCCGTGCAGGAAGTCCAGCGGGCCCTGAGGGTCGAAGTGCCAGGACCCCTGACAGAGCAGCCCGCGGCCGCTGCCGCCGAACGGGGTCACGACGACCGACCCGTCCGACCGCTCCTGCGACGTGCGCATCGCGAACGGCGTGCGGACCAGTGCGGCGCCCGGCAGCGACGTGAACGACCCGCGGGCGACCTCCTGACCCGACGCCACCGCGCTGAACCTGGTCCGTGACGCCGGTCCCACGGCGGAGGTCCGCAGCGGCAGGTCGGCCATCTGCTTGGGGATCGCCCAGAGGGCGCGCCCTCCCGCCCGGGACTCCGGCGAGTCGACCCAGATGTCGGTGATCCGGATCTCGCGGGCGAGGGCGTCGTGGAGCCTCGCGACGAGCAGCTCGTGGTAGGCCAGCACGCCGCCCTCGCGGTAGTCCACGACGGCCGCGCCGTACACGCCGGCCGGCCGGTCCGGTCGCGGGGAGGAGCGCAGCACGAACACCGACAGCCACATCTCGGCCTCGAGCTGCCAGGGCGGCGAGGGGAACGGCATGCCCGACAGCGTAGGTCGAACCCGTGCGTTCCGGACGCCCCACGGGGCAAGGAGTTCTGGCAAGGTGGGACCTTCATATCTGCCGTTCCGCGGACTCCGGAACGGTGCGGAGGGGAACCCATGGACAAGCGCGTGTGCGTCATCGGTGCCGGGTCTTCAGGCATTGCGGCGGCACAGGTGCTCCACGCTCGCGGGATCGAGTTCGACTGCTTCGAGGCGGGCAGCGAGATCGGCGGCAACTGGCGCTACCTCAACGACAACGGCATGTCGTCGGCGTACAGGTCTCTGCACATCAACACGTCGCGGCAGCAGATGGAGTACGCCTCCTTCCCGATGCCCGACGACCTTCCCGACTACCCGAACCACTGGCAGATCGCGGCGTACTTCGACGCCTACGTCGACCACTTCGGCTTCCGCGACCGGATCTCGTTCCGCACCGAGGTCGTCAAGGTCGCGCCGACCCCGGGTCCCGGTGCGGGGTACGACGTGACGCTGCGGGCGCGCGACGAGCACGGCGACGTCAGCGAGCCGGAGGTCCGGCACTTCACCGACGTCATCGTCGCGAACGGCCACCACTGGGACCCGCGCTGGCCCGAGCCGTCGTTCCCCGGTGCGGAGACGTTCCCCGGCGCAGCAGCTGCACGCGCACTACTACCGGACGCCGGACGCGCTCGAGGGCAAGCGTGTGCTGGTGCTGGGGATCGGCAACTCCGCCAGCGACATCGCGGTCGAGGCGTCGCGGGTGGCGGAGGAGACGTACCTCGCCATGCGCCGCGGCGCGCACATCATCCCCAAGTTCATCTTCGGCGTCCCCACGGACCACCTCACCAGCTCACCGCTCGCGCGGGGACCGGTGCGGCTCCAGCAGCTCGGGATGGCCGCGATGCTGCGGGTCGCGCAGGGGCGCGTCACCGACTACGGCCTGCCGCGTCCCGACCACGCGGTGCTGCACGCGCACCCGACGGTCAGCGACGAGCTGCTCACGCGGCTGGGGCACGGTGACATCACGGTCCGGCCCAACATCGACCGCTTCGAGGGCAGCAAGGTCTTCTTCGTCGACGGCACGGCCGCCGAGGTGGACACGGTGGTCTACTGCACCGGCTACAAGGTGACGTTCCCGTTCCTGGACGAGCGGTTCGTCCCCGTCCGCGACAACCGCGTCGACCTCTACCGCCGCGTCGTGAGCCCCGACCATGCCGGGCTCTACTTCGTCGGCCTGATCCAGCCCCTCGGAGCGATCATGCCGCTGGCCGAGGCACAGGCGGCGTGGGTCGCCGACCTCGTCGACGGGCAGGGTGCCCTCCCGTCGTACGACGACATGCGCCGGCAGATCCGGGAGTACGACGAGACGTCTGGCGAAGCGGTACGTCGCGTCGAAGCGGCACACCATCCAGGTCGACTTCCACGCCTACCTGACGGAGATCCGGCGCGAGCGGCGGCTGTCGTGGGAGCGGGCCGGCACCGCCCGCACCGGGCCTCCGGTCCCGGCTGCGTCGTCGCTGACCGCGTGCGGCGGGCGTCAGTCGACGATGGCGACGTTCTCGACCTCGTTCGCGAGCCCCCTGCTAGTCGATCTCGGCGTTCGCCTGGGCGAGGGCGTCCTGCACCGTCTCGACCACCTCGTGGAGGAACGACGTCTCGCCGATCACCGAGCGGCTGGCCCAGGAGATCCAGGAGAAGGAGCGGCTCTGGTGGGCGTCGCGTGCGCCCGCGGCGGGTGACTGATCCGGGTCAGTCGCCGGAGGGCCTCGCGGTGCTGCCGCGCACGACCAGCTCCGTCGGCAGCACGACGTGCTTGGCCCGGGCCTTGGTGCCGGACCGCCTGGCGTCCATCACGCGGCGCAGCTCCGCGGCCGACGTACGCCCCTTCTCCGCGATGTCCTGGCGGACGGTGGTGAGCTGCGGGCGCAGCCGGCGGGCCAGCGGGCTGTCGTCGAAGCCGACCACCGAGAGGTCGTCGGGGACGCTCGAGGCCGAGCTCCTCGGCGGCACGCATCACGCCGCTCGCGATCACGTCCGAGAAGCACAGGACGGCCGTGGGCCGGTCGGGACGGCCGAGCAGCGCGCGGGCGGCCAGGTGGCCCTCCTCGTCGTCGCTGTTGAGCTGTCGGTGCACGACCGGTGTGATCCCGGCGGGGGTGAGCACGTCGAGGTAGCCGAGCAGACGCTCGCGTGAGACGAACTTCGACCCCTCGGCGTCGGAGACCGGGTCGGCCACGAAGCCGGGGGTGCCGCCGAGCGCGGCGGTCATCACCGCGACCCGGGTGTGCCCGAGGTCGACGAGGTGCTGCGCGGCCGCCCGGGCGCCGCCGCGGTCGTCGACGTTGATCGACGTGACGCCCCGGGTCGGCTCCTGGTCGACGAAGACCATCGGCAGGTTGCGACGGGTCAACCAGTCGACCGCGGTCATGTTCGGGTCGCAGGAGTAGACGATCGCGGCGTCCATCGGGACGTCGCGAGCCGGGATCACGTCGTCCACCATCGCCCGAGGACAGCAGGGTGATCGCCAGGCCGGTGGGCGCCAGCTCGCCGGCGATGGTGCCGAGGAAGCCCGTGGCGATGTCGTCGTCGAAGGCGTACCGCAGCGAGGACGTCAGCACGATGCCGATGGCGTTGGTGGTGCCGCGGGCCAGGTTGCGGGCGGCGGGGTCCGGTCCGGCGTACCCGAGCTTCTTGGCCGCGTCGAGGATGGTCTGCCGCATGGCGGCGGAGAGCTGGTCCGGGCGCGAGAAGGCGTTCGAGACCGTCATCCTGCTGACGCCGACCTGGTCGGCGATCGTCTGGAGAGTCACTCGCGCCACGCCGTCAGGGTAGCCAGGACCGGCAACGGCGTGGGCGCGAGTGGCCATTCCGCGCGAGGAGGTCAGTGGGCCGGGCTGTAGTCGCGGGGGGCGACCAGGTCGGCGACGCGGTGCAGCACGGCGGACAGGGCCGAGCGCGTGCGCGGGGCGACCGGGGCCAGCTCCTCGGCTTCGACGACCGAGGACAGCGGCTCGCCGTAGGTGAACTGGTCGGCGACGGCGTCGCGGGCCACGTCGAGGGTGAGAAGGCTGTACATGGTGGATCTCCTTGAGGTTGCTGCGATGAACTGTACCGCTACAGTACCCCGGTGTTCTGTAGCGGTCAAGTAGACACGCCGGATCAGGCGGTGACCTCCACCGCGCGACTCGTCGCGCAGGCCCACGAAGGCGACCGCGCCGCCCGCGAAGAGCAGCACGGCGCAGATCAGCTGGGCGCGCGCGTAGCCCGCTGCGAAGACGGCGGCCTGCTGGTAGTCGGCACCGCCGATGCCCACCAGGGCGGGCAGGGCGCTCACGGCGAGCAGCGACCCGGTGCGGGCGACCGCGTTGTTGATCCCGCTGGCGATGCCGGCGTAGCGGTCCGGAGCGGCGGCCAGCACGCTCGAGGTCAGCGGCGCCACGAGCATGACCAGGCCGAGGCTGAACACGAGGACCCCGGGCAGCACCCCGGTCAGGTAGCCGGTGTCCTGCGTCGACCCCGCGCAGCACCAGGGTGCCGACCCCGCAGAGCACCGGCCCGATCGACAGCGGCAGGCGTGGCCCGATCCGGGCGGCGAGGGCGCCGGACCGCGAGGACAGGAGCAGCATCACCAGGGTCAGCGGGATGGTCGCGAGGCCCGCCTTCAACGGCGTCCAGCCCGTCACCACCTGGAGCTGGAGGACCAGGAAGAACAGCATCGCCCCGAGCGCGCCGTACACCAGCAGGGTCAGCAGGTTGGTGACCGAGAACGTCCGCGACGCGAAGAGGTGCATCGGCACCAGCGCGTCGGGGTGACGCCGCTCGTAGACCACGAAGAGCACCAGGCCGGCGACGCCGAGCGACGGCCGCGGTGACGACGTACGGCGTGGGCGCGGAGCCGCTCTCGATCAGGGCGTAGGTCACGCCGCCGAGCCCGAGGGCGCCGAGGGAGGCGCCGACCACGTCGAAGCTGCGGGCGGCCTGGGGGTCGCGGGACTCCGGGCACGTGCCGCGCGGCGACCAGCAGGACGGCGGCCGCCACCGGCACGTTGATCAGGAAGATCCACCGCCAGCTCGCGACGTCGACGATCCAGCCGCCGAGCAGCGGGCCGATCGCCGCGGCGATGCCGCCGAGCCCGGCCCACTGCCCGATCACCTTGCCCCGGTCGGTCGGACGGAACGAGCCCTGGATCATCGCCAGGCTGCCGGGGGTGAGCAGCGCGGCGCCGACGCCCTGGAGCAGCCGGGCGGCGATCAGCTGGCCGGGAGTCTGCGCGAGCGCCGCACACCGCGGAGGCGATCGCGAACCAGGTCACGCCGACCAGGAAGATCCGCTTGCGACCGAAGTGGTCGCCCAGCGACCCGCCGACCAGGATCAGCGACGCGAGCGAGAGCAGGTAGGCGTTCACCACCCACTGGAGCTGCGCGATCGAGGCGCCGAGGTCCTCGCCGACGCTGCGCAGCGCGATGTTGACGACCGTGCCGTCGAGCATCGCCATGCCGGAGCCGAGCACGGCGGCGGCGAGGACCCACCGGCCCTGGCCGTCCCCGCGGCGATGCCGGGGCCGGGCACGCGCTACCGGTCCGACTGGGGGATCAGCCGGGTGTAGCGCATCTCGGTCGGGTGCGGCGGCCAGGGCGCCTGGCGTCGGTCGGAGGTGGCGCGCCAGCCGAGGTACCCGTAGAGCCGACGGGCCCGGTGGTTCTCCTCCAGGCACCACAGCTCCGCGATCGTCGTACCCCGCTCGTCCATGGCGTGCAGCACCGTCTCGATGGCGGTCGTCGCGAGGCCGTCGCCCCAGTGGTCGGGATGCACGGCGAGGTGGCGCAGAGAGCGTTCGTCGTACGCCGCGAACAGGTCGATCCCGGAGCCGTCCTCGGTGTCCCGGACGAGTACGTCGACCCCGGGTTCGTCGAGCACCAGGGCCCAGCGGGCGAGCACGTCGTCGTCGGGGAACGGGAACCGGTCCGGCGGGAACACGTGGCCGAGCCCGGCGAGGTTGGCGGTGCGTTCGAGGTCCCGGAGGGCGGTCAGGTCGTCGAGCGTCGCCTCCCGGAACATGCCGCCATGCTCGCACCCCGGACCGGCACATGCCAGCGCCGGGAGGCAGTAAAAGTCAGGCTTGACTGTTTGTTGGTGCACGGGCCACGATGAGGCCGTGTCGATGACCGTGCGCGTGCCGCAGGAGGAGCGCACCCGCGCCATGCGGCAGCGGCTGCTGGACGCGACGGTCGAGTGCCTGGTCGAGCGCGGCTGGAGCGGTACGTCGACCACGCTGGTGTCGCAGCGCGCGGGCGTGAGCCGGGGGGCGCAGCTGCACCACTTCCCGACCAAGGCCGACCTCGTGCTGGCCGCCGTGGAGCACCTCTCCGACGCCCGGCGTGCGGACCTCGAGGCCGCCGCGGCCGAGCTGCCCACGGGCCGCCGTCGCACCCGCGCCGTCCTGGAGATGCTCGCCGTGCACTTCACCGGCCCGGTGTTCTCCGCGGCGCTCGAGCTCTGGGTGGCGGCCCGCACCGACGAGGCGCTCCGCGAGGCGGTCGGTCCCCTCGAGCAACGGATCGGCCGCGAGACGCACCACGCAGTGGTCGGGCTGCTCGGCTTCGACCAGTCGCAGCCCGGTGCCCGTGAGCTGGTGCAGGCCACCCTCGACCTGGTCCGCGGTCTCGGCCTCGCCAACACGCTGACCGACGACGCCGCGCGCCGTGCGCCGGATCCTCGACGAGTGGGCCCGGGTCCTGGACGCGCAGGTGCGCGCATGAACGACCGGCTGGCGAGCGTCCTCGCCGACCTCCGGCTCGAGGGCGACCAGATCGAGGCCCTCGTCGCGCCGCTGCCCGACGACGCCGACGGCTGGCGCGCCCCGACCCCGGCCGCGGGGTGGGACGTCGCCCACCAGGTCGCGCACCTGGCCTGGACCGACGAGACGGCCCTGTTCGCGGTCACGGACCGGGCCCGCTGGGACGCGGCCGTGCTCGAGGCCCTCGAGGACCCCGACGGCTTCGTGGACGTCGAGGCGGCCCGCGGCGCCGACGTACCCGCCTCCGAGCTGCTCGACCGCTGGCGCACCTCCCGGGCCCGGCCTCGCGGAGGCGCTGGCCGCCGTGCCCGCGGGCACGAAGATCCCGTGGTACGGACCGCCGATGAGCGCCACCTCGATGGCGACCGCGCGGTTCATGGAGACCTGGGCGCACGGCCGCGACGTCGCCGCCGGCCTCGGGGTCGAGCTCCCGGCCGACGACCGGGTCCGGCACGTCGTCCACCTCGGCGTGCGCACCCGCGGCTTCGCCTACGCGAACCGCGGCCTCGACGCGCCCGCGTCCGACGTACGGGTCTCGCTGGTCCTGCCGAGCGGTGACGATGCGTCGAGCACGGTCCGGCAGGACGCGGCGGCGTCGGTCACCGGGTCGGCCCACGACTTCGCCCTCGTCGTCACCCAGCGGCTGCACCTGGCCGACGCCGACCTGACGGTCGTGGGCGCCGACGCGCAGGAGTGGCTCGAGATCGCGCAGGCGTTCGCCGGGCCGCCCGGTCCCGGGACGGGAGCCGTCGCATGCGTGACGTGCTGCGGGTCGGGAACTGCTCCGGCTTCTACGGCGACCGGTTCTCCGCGATGCGCGAGATGCTGGAGGGCGGGCACCTCGACGTGCTCACCGGCGACTACCTCGCCGAGCTGACCATGCTCATCCTCGGCCGGGACCAGCTCAAGGACCCGTCACTGGGGTACGCCCGCACCTTCCTCCGCCAGGCCGAGGACTGCCTCGGTCTCGCGCTCGAGCGGGGCGTGAAGATCGTCGCCAACGCCGGCGGCCTCAACCCGGCCGGACTCGCGGAGCGGCTGCGGGAGGTCGCGTCCGGGCCTGGGACTGTCGCCGCACGTCGCGCACGTCCAGGGCGACGACCTCCTCGCCCGCGCGGCCTCGCTGGGCCTCGGCGGCGCGCCGCTCACCGCGAACGCCTACCTGGGCGCCTTCGGCATCGCCGCCGCCCTCGGGCACGGCGCCGACGTCGTCGTCACCGGCCGGGTCACCGACGCCTCGGTCGTGGTCGGCCCCGCGATCGCCCACTTCGGCTGGACCCCGACGTCGTACGACGAGCTGGCGGGTGCCGTGGTCGCCGGGCACGTCATCGAGTGCGGGGCGCAGGCGACGGGCGGCAACCTCGCGGGGTACGCCCCCGACGGCCGGCCGCTCGGGTTCCCGCTCGCCGAGATCGGCGCCGACGGGTCGTGCGTCGTCACCAAGCACGACGGCACCGGCGGCGTCGTCTCGGTGGACACCGTCACCGCGCAGCTGGTCTACGAGATCCAGTCCGCGACGTACCTCGGCCCCGACGTCTCGACCCACCTCGACACGGTGGTCCTGACCCCCGACGGCCCGGACCGGGTGCGTGTCTCGGGTGTCCGGGGCTCCCCTCCGCCGGACACGCTGAAGGTCTGCGTCAACGAGCTCGGCGGCTGGCGCAACACGGCCGAGTTCGTGCTGGTCGGACTCGACATCGACGAGAAGGCCGCGTGGGTGCGGTCCCAGGTGACGAGCGCGCTCGCCGGCGACCCGCCCGCCTCCGTCGAGTGGACCCTGGCCCGCACCGACCACGAGGACGCCGACACCGAGGAGGCCGCGTCGTGCCGGCTGCGGCTCTCCGTGCGGGACCCCGACCGCGACAAGGTCGGCAAGGCGTTCACCGCCCCGCTCGTCGAGCTCGCCCTCGCGTCGTACGCCGGGTTCACGCTCACCGGCCCGCCCGCGCCCGCCACCGCCGTACGGCGTCTACCGGCCCGCCTACGTCCCCCGGTGCGCCGTCACCGAGCAGGTCGTCCTCCACGACGGCACCACCCTCGACCTGCCCCCCACGCCACCCCTCCCGCCGACCCGTCACATATGCAGCAGGATCCGCGGCGTGTCGGCGCAGAAGTGACGGGTCGACCCGCCACCGGACCGACGCGGCGCGTGCCCCTCGGCACGGTCGTGCTCGCCCGGTCGGGCGACAAGGGCGGCGACGCGAACATCGGGGTGTGGGCGCGCGACGGCCGTGCGGACCGGGCGGCCTGGCTGCTGGACTTCCTGACCCCGGAGCGCGTGCGGGCGCTGCTGCCGGAGGCGGCGGACCTCGTGGTCGAGGTGTTCCCGCTCGCGAACCTCGGCGCGGTGAACGTGCTGGTCCACGGGCTGCTCGGCGAGGGCGTGGCCGCGTCCACACGGTTCGACCCCCAGGCCAAGGCGCTCGGCGAGTGGCTGCGCTCGCGGCACGTCGACGTCCCGGAGGCCTTGCTGTGAACGGGTTCTGGAGCCAGGAGCAGGTCGCGCTGATGGACAGCGCCCGGGCGTTCGTGCGCGCCGAGGTGGTGCCGCACCTCCAGGAGTGGGAGGACGCCGGCTCGGTGCCGCGCGAGCTGCACGTCGCCGCAGCGAAGCTCGGGTTCCTCGGCCTCGGCGTCCCCGAGTAGCTCGGCGGTGCCGGTGGCACGTTCCTCGACGCGTTGGCCGTGACCGAGGCGTTCACCGACGCCGGTGCGTCCTCCGGCCTGCTCGCCGCGCTGTTCACGAGCGGCATCGCCCTGCCGCACATCGTGGCGTCGGGGAACGCCGACCTGGTCGACCGGTTCGTGCGACCGACCCTGGCCGGCGAGACGATCGGGTCACTCGCGGTCACCGAGCCGGGCGGCGGCTCCGACGTGGCCGGGTTGCGGACGACCGCCGTACGGCGACGGGTGACGAGTACGTCGTCAACGGCACCAAGACGTTCATCACCTCCGGCGTACGCGCCGACTTCGTGACCACCGCGGTGCGCACCGGCGGTCCCGGGTACGCCGGGATCAGCCTGCTCGTCGTGGAGAAGGGCACGCCCGGGTTCACGGTCGACCGGTCGCTGTCGAAGATGGGCTGGCACTGCTCCGACACCGCCGAGCTCGGGTTCGGCGACGTGCGCGTGCCGGCCGCGAACCTCGTCGGCGAGGAGAACACCGGCTTCGCGCAGATCGCCCGGGCCTTCGTGACCGAGCGGCTGGCGCTCGCCGCTCACGGCTACGGCATCGCGGCCCGGTCGCTGGCGCTGACCGTGTCCTACGCCAAGGAGCGGGAGACGTTCGGCCGGCCGCTGATCGCCAACCAGGTGGTCCGCCACCGGCTGGTCGAGATGCACCGGCGGGTGGACGTGGCCCGCACCTACACCCGGACCGTCGCACGGCGCTTCGTCGACGGGGAGGACCCGCTCGTCGAGGCGCTGCACGCCAAGGCCCTGGCGGTCGACGCCGCGACGTACGTCTGCGACCAGGCGGTGCAGCTGCACGGCGGCACGGGATACCTGCACGGGACCGAGGTGGAGCGGCACTACCGCGACGCCCGGATCCTCGGCATCGGAGGAGGAGCCACCGAGGTGCTCGACGACCTGACCGCGAAGCTGCTGGGGTACGCGCCATGAGTGACCCGTCGACTCTGCAACGACACGCCGCCGAAACCGCTGCACAAGTGACGGGTCGGCGGGAGGTGATGCTGGAGAAGATCGCGGCGTTGGAGGCAGAGCACGCCAAGGCCGTGGCGGGCGGTGGCGAGAAGTACGTCGACCGGCACCACCGGCGCGGCAAGCTGCTGGCCCGCGAGCGGATCGAGCTGCTCGTCGACGAGGGCTCGGCGTTCCTCGAGCTGTCCCCGCTCGCCGGGTGGGGCTCGGACTTCGCGGTCGGCGCGTCCGTCGTGACCGGCATCGGCGTCGTGTCGGGCGTCGAGTGCATGGTGATCGCCAACGACCCGACGGTGCGCGGCGGCGCGAGCAACCCGTGGACGGTCAAGAAGCTGTTCCGGGCCGCCCAGATCGCCAAGGAGAACCGGCTGCCGACGGTCAACCTCGTCGAGTCCGGCGGCGCGGACCTGCCGACGCAGAAGGAGATCTTCATCCCCGGCGGCGCGCTGTTCCGCGGGCTGACCGAGGCCAGCGCCGACCGCCGTCCGACCGTGGCGCTGGTGTTCGGCAACAGCACCGCGGGCGGCGCCTACGTGCCGGGGATGAGCGACTACGTCGTGATGGTCAAGGAGCAGGCCAAGGTGTTCCTCGGCGGACCGCCGCTGGTCAAGATGGCGACCGGGGAGGACTCCGACGACGAGTCGCTCGGCGGCGCGGAGATGCACGCGCGCCGGTCCGGGCTGGCCGACTACCTCGCCGTCGACGAGCACGACGCGATCCGGATCGGCCGGCGGATCGTCGCCCGGCTCAACCACCGGAAGGCAGCTCATACGAGGCCGGTGCGCTGCCGACGACCAGCTTCGACGACGTCGGCTACGACGCGAGCCGGACGCCGACGTCGAGGAGCTGCTGGACCTGATCCCGGTGGACCTCAAGGAGCCGTTCGACCCGCGCGAGGTGATCGCCCGCGTCTGCGACGGCGCCGGGCCCGGCAACGAGGTCGCGTTCGACGAGTTCAAGCCGCTGTACGGACCGTCGCTGGTGACCGGGTGGGCGCGGTTGCACGGCCGCCCGATCGGCATCCTGGCCAACGCCCAGGGCGTGCTGTTCTCCGAGGAGTCCCAGAAGGCCGCGCAGTTCATCCAGCTGGCCAACCAGATCGACGTACCCCTGCTGTTCCTGCACAACACGACCGGCTACATGGTCGGCGCGGAGTACGAGCAGGGCGGGATCATCAAGCACGGCGCGATGATGATCAACGCGGTCAGCAACTCCACGGTGCCGCACCTCTCGGTGATGATGGGCGCGTCCTACGGCGCGGGCAACTACGGCATGTGCGGACGCGCCTACGACCCGCGGTTCCTGTTCACCTGGCCCTCCGCGAAGTCCGCGGTGATGGGGCCGGCGCAGCTCGCGGGCGTGCTCAGCATCGTCGCGCGGGCGGCGTCCGAGGCCAAGGGCAAGCCGTACGACGAGGAGGCCGACGCCGGCATGCGCGCCTACGTCGAGCAGTCCGTCGAGGAGCAGAGCCTGCCGTTCTTCCTGTCCGGGATGGTGTACGACGACGGGGTGATCGACCCGCGCGACACCCGGACCGTGCTCGGCATCTGCCTGTCCGTCATCGAGAACGCCCCGATCAAGGGCACCGACCGCTTCGGCGTCTTCAGGATGTGAGAACAGGTGATCACCCGACTGCTCGTCGCCAACCGGGGCGAGATCGCCCGCCGGGTCTTCGCGACGTGCCGCGAGCACGGCATCGGGACCGTCGCGGTGCACTCCGACCCGGACGCAGGGCTGCCGTTCGTGCGGGAGGCCGACGTCGCGGTGCGGCTGCCCGGGAGCACGCCGGCCGACACGTACCTCCGCGGTGACCTCATCGTGCAGGCCGCGCTCGACGCGGGCGCGGACGCCGTGCACCCGGGCTACGGGTTCCTCTCCGAGAACGCCGACTTCGCCCGGCGGGTCATCGAGGCGGGGCTGACCTGGGTCGGGCCCACCCCCGAGTCGATGGAGCAGATGGCGCTCGAAGGTCGCGGCCAAGAAGCTGATGGCGGCCGCGGGTGTGCCCGTGCTGCCCGAGCTCTCCCCGTCCGAGGTCACGGAGGACGACCTGCCCCTGCTGGTCAAGGCGTCGGCGGGCGGCGGCGGCCGCGGCATGCGCGTCGTACGCACGCTCGCCGAGGTCGCGGGAGCCGTCGAGCAGGCCTCCGCGGAGGCGGCCTCCGCGTTCGGTGACGCCACCGTGTTCTGCGAGCCGTACGTCGAGAGGTCCCGGCACGTCGAGGTGCAGATCTGGGGCGACCTCCACGGCAACAACGTCTCCGTCCTGGGCGCCCGGGACTGCTCGGTGCAGCGACGGCACCAGAAGGTGGTCGAGGAGTCGCCACCCCCGGGGCTGACCCGCGAGACGCTGGAGTCGATGTACGACGCGGCGCGTGTCGCCGGCCACGCGATCGGCTACGTCGGCGTCGGCACCGTCGAGCTGCTCTACGACCCGGAGACCGAGCGGTTCTGGTTCCTCGAGATGAACACCCGGCTCCAGGTCGAGCACCCGGTGACCGAGTGCGTCCTCGGCGTCGACCTCGTGCAGCTGCAGCTGACGGCGGCCGAGGACCCGACCACCCTCGGCGTGGGCCACGCCGGCGAGACCGGTCACGCCGTCGAGGTGCGGCTCTACGCGGAGGACCCCGCCCAGGGGTACCAGCCGCAGAGCGGACGCCTCACCCGCTTCGAGATCCCCGGTGCCACCGCCGCGTTCGGGCGTCCCGGCTCCTACGGCCTGCGGGTCGACGCCGGGTACGAGGCGGGCGACGAGGTCGGCACCCACTACGACGCGATGCTGGCGAAGGTGGTCTGCTGGGGCCCCGACCGGAACGCCGCACTGCGCAGGCTGGCCGACGCCCTCGAGCGTGCGGAGATCCACGGCGTGCGCACCAACCGCGACCTGCTCGTCGAGGTGCTGCGGCACCCCGCGTTCGTCGGCGAGGACGCTGTCCACCGACTTCCTCGAGCGGCACGACCTCGCCGCGCTGACACCCCGGCCGGTCGACGACGACACGCTGAAGGCGTCGGCCTTCGCCGCCGCGGTGGTGCTCGCCGAGCAGGCGCGGGCGGCGCCGCAGCGTGCAGCGCGGCATCCCCTCCGGCTGGCGCAACGTCGCCTCGCAGCCCCAGCGCACCGCCTTCGAGGAGACGGAGGTCGAGTGGATGCCCACCCGCACCGGCTTCGCGAGCGGCCGCCCTCCGTCGCCGAGCTGTCGGACGGTGAGGTCGCTGTGACCACCTCAGCGTCCGACAGCTCGGTGGTCCGACGCTTCCGCGTGTACGTCGACCGCGAGCACGTCGACGTCGAGTCGTCCCTGGGGCACGTGTCCCTGACCCGCCGACCGCGCTTCGTGGACCCCGCCGACCAGGTCGCGAGCGGCTCCCTGCTCGCGCCGATGCCCGGGTCCGTCGTACGTCTCCACGTCGCGGCGGGCGAGTCCGTCACCACCGGCGACCCGGTGCTGGTCCTGGAGGCCATGAAGATGCAGCACACCATCACCGCCCCGCACGACGGCACGGTCACCGACCTCCCCGTCGCCGTGGGCGCGCAGGTCGCGTCCGGCGAGGTGCTGGCGGTGGTCTCGACCGACGAAACCCGAGGAGAACCCGCATGACGGAGCAGATCGCGTTCACCGAGACCGACGAGCGGCTGAGCCTGCGCCGCGAGGTGGCGAAGCTGGCCGGCGGCTACGGCCGGGAGTTCTTCGTCAGGCAGGCGCGCAGCGGCGGCAAGACGACCGACCTGTGGAGGGACATGGGCAGGCACGGCTACCTCGGCGTCGCGCTGCCCGAGGAGTACGGCGGCGGAGGTGGCGGCATCGGCGACCTCGCGGCGGTGTGCGAGGAGCTCGCGGCCCAGGGCTGCCCGCTGCTGATGATGATCGTGTCGCCCGCGATCTGCGGCACGGTGATCAACCGGTTCGGCACCGAGGAGCAGAAGCAGCGGTGGCTGCCGAGCATCGCCGACGGCTCGCTGACCATGGCGTTCGCGATCACCGAGCCGGACGCCGGTTCGAACTCGCACAAGATCACCACCACCGCCCGCCGCACCGGTGACGGCTGGGTGCTCACGGGCCGCAAGATCTACATCTCGGGGGTCGACGAGGCCGGCGCGGTGCTCGTGGTCGCGCGCGCCGAGGACGCGAGGACGGGCAAGCTCAAGCCGTGCCTGTTCGTCGTGCCGACCGACGCGAAGGGCCTCGAGTACACCCCCATCGACATGGAGATCGTCAGCCCCGAGAAGCAGTTCTCGGTCTTTCTCGACGACGTCGAGCTGCCCGCGGACGCCCTGGTCGGCGACGAGGACGCCGGGATCGTGCAGCTGTTCGCCGGCCTCAACCCGGAGCGGATCATGGCGGCCGTCGTTCGCCACCGGCCTGGCCCGGTTCGCCCTCGACAAGGCGACCGCCTACGCCAAGGAGCGTGAGGTCTTCGACGCCCCGATCGGCGCGCACCAGGCCGTGGCGCACCCGCTGGCGCAGACCAAGATCGAGATCGAGCTGGCCCGGCTGATGACCCAGAAGGCCGCGGCCCTCTACGACGCCGGCGACGACATGGCGGCGGGAGAGGCGGCCAACATGGCGAAGTACGCCTCGGCCGAGGCCGCGTGCGACGCCGCCGACCGCGCCGTACAGGTGCACGGCGGCAACGGCATCACCAGCGAGTACGGCATGGCCGGCCTGCTCGTCGCCGCCCGTGCGACCCGGATCGCCCCGGTCAGCCGCGAGATGATCCTGAACTTCGTCGGCTCCTACACTCTGGGTCTGCCGAAGTCGTACTGAGCGACCCGTCACATCTGCGACGACACACCGCGAAAAGGCCTGCATGAGTGACGGGTCGGCGAGAAGAGGAGACCGATGAGCGAGCTCGTCCACTACCGGGTCGACGACCACGTCGCGTCCCTGGTGCTCGACAGCCAGCACAACCGCAACGCCCTCTCCCGTCAGCTGGTCACGCGAGGTGTACGACGGGCTCGCGAAGGCCGAGGCCGATGACGACGTCAAGGTCGTGCTGGTCCGGGCCGAGGGGCGCACGTTCTGCTCCGGTGCCGACCTGTCCGAGGCGAGCGCCGACGGCATGGAGCAGACCGCGTCGCAGATGGTCGAGCTCCAGCGCCGGATCGTGGCGCTGCCCAAGCCGGTCGTCGCACGCGTGCACGGCAACGTCCGCGCCGGGGGCATCGGGATCGTCGCGGCCGCCGACATCGCGGTCAGCGCCCACGACGCGACGTACGCCTTCACCGAGGTCCGCCTCGGTCTCGCCGCGGCCGCGATCTCGCTGTCCGTGCTGCCGCGGATGACGGACCGCTCGGCGTCCCTCACGTTCCTCACGGGAGACGTGTTCACGGGCCGGGACGCCGAGCGGACGGGCCTGGTCACCAGGTCCGTGCCCGAGGAGGACCTGAACCTGGAGGTCGACGAGATCTGCGCGTCGCTCGCGAAGGGCAGCCCCCAGGGCCTCCGCGAGACCAAGCGCCTGCTGTCCCGGCCGCTGCTGGAGCGGATCGACGCGCTCGGCCCGGACCTCGCCAAGCTGTCCGCGTCCCTGTTCGCCTCCGACGAGGCCAAGGCCGCGATGCGGGCCTTCCTCGACCGGAAGAAGTAACCGGCCGCGGAAGACCGAGTCAGCGGTGCAGATCAGCGGTGCAGGGCTCCCTGGATCGCACCGGCCGGGTACTTCGCGTTGTGCACGTTGAAGTAGTACCGGCCCGGGTGCGCGATGATCGCGCTGATCAGGGCGCGGGACACCTTGCCGGCACAGTGGTTGCCGCCGGTGACCGAGCCGACCAGGTCCACCACCACCGCGGAGTCGGACTTGCGGTGGATGTGGGCGGCCTGGGGTGCCCCGATCCGGCGCCACTCCACGTTGGCGCAGACCCGCTGGGTGGCCCGGTTGAGACGGAAGACCGCCTGCCCCGCCCCGTCGGGGTCGCCGCTGGGCCTCAGCCGTGCCTCGAGCCGCACCGGTGCAGCCTGCTCCGCGCTCGCGGCGCCGAGCGTCGTCACCGATCCCCCCGCAAGCAGGCACGTCGTGAGGGCAAGGACAGTTCCGTTCCGCCGAAGCGATGTCGATGGGTTCATGTGTTTGCCTCCTTGTCTCAAGCACGGTGGCTCCGCGCCGGAGGTTCACCCGAGGAGTGCCTTCGCCCAGGTGTCTAGACGGTTGCGGGGCGCCGAGCGGTCCGTCCGGTCAGGGCCAGCCCCACCGCCGCGGCGAGCGTCCCGGCCGCGAGCAGCACCGCGAACACCACCGGCCCGGGTGAGGGCGCCGCGGCCGCCACCAGGGCCCCGCCGAACGCGAGGCCGACCGCCATGCTGGCGGCCGCCGAGGTCTGGGCGGCGCCGTTGCTGCGGCCCTGCTCGTCGTCGCGGGAGAGGTCGAGCACCAGCACGGACAGGGTCGAGGACGAGATGCCCATCCCGACCCCGGCGAGCGCCCATCCGGCCAGGCCCCACCACGGCGGGAGGCCCGGGACGGCGAGCAGCGTCGCGACGGCGAGACCGACGGTCATGAACGCCAACCCGGCACGCAGCACGTCCGACCGACGCAAGCCGGTGTCCCGGCCCTGGAGCCACGAGCCGAACGCCCAGGTCACGCCCGTCACCGTCAGGCTGATGCCGGCCGTGGCCGGCCGGAAGCCGTGCAGGAGGGTCAGCAGCAGCGGCAGGAACGCCCCGACGCCGCCGAAGGCGAGGCTCACCAGGCCCCGCACCGCGACCACGGCCGGCAGGCCCGCTCGCGCCGCGCAGGGTGCCGTCGGGCAGCAGCCGGACGACGCTGACGAACAGCAGCACCGCGGACAGGACGAGCACGAGCCAGGCGACCGGACCGCCGTCGGACAGGTGCTCCCCGGCCAGCGTGAGCACGAGCACGGCCGCCCCCGGCGAGCAGCGGCCCAGCCGAGTCCGGCGCCCGGCTCGCCCGGGGCGGGCGACGACGAGACCCACGGGCGCCGACGCCGAGCGCGGGGCGCAGCAGCAGCCACGTCGGCCCGACGAGCACCAGCACGCCGAGGAAGACCCACCGCCAGCCGAGCTGCTCGGTGACCACGCCGGTCACGACGGGCCCCACCACCGACGGCAGCACCCAGGCGGCCGACACCAGGGAGAACATCCGGGGTCGCAGCTGCGACGGCAGCACGCGGGCGACGAGCACCAGCAGGGACACGTCGACGAGCGCCTCGCCGGCACCGCTGACCAGCCGCCCGACGACCACCACCGGCATCGCCCATGCCAGCCCGACCAGCAGCTGGGCCGCCGCGAAGGCGGCGACGCCCGTGCGCAGGACCGGAAGCGGGCCGCGCCGGTCGGCCCAGGCGCCGGCCACCGCCAGCGCCACCAGGAAGCTCGCCGCGGGTGCCGCGTTGGCCAGCCCGAAGGACGCGAGGGCGTCGAAGTCGCGTACGACGGTCGGCAGCGCCGTCCCCACGGCACGGTCGGCGAACGCCGCGAGCGTGACCATCGCGACCGCCCCCACGGACAGGGCGAGGTGCTCGCGAAGCCGCGGGGCCACGGTCGGCGATGAGGTGGTCATGGGGCCATCCTGTGACCTCAACCGGACTAGAGGTCAACCGAGTTGTCCTCGAAGGCAACCAAACAGCCGCCCCAAGTGGTAGATGGTGGTGTGGAAGCGACCATCGACCCGGGCTTCGGGGCCCCGGTCCTCGAGCGGAGCACGCCGGTGAGCACTCGCAGGGACGCCCGTCCCGACTTCGAGGAGTTCGTCGTCGTGTGCTCGGACCGGCTGCTGCGCACGGCGTACCTGCTCACCCGCGACCCGGCGCTGGCGGAGGACCTGCTCCAGACGGCGCTGACGAAGGCCTGGTTCGCCTGGGGGAGGCTGGACGACCAGCCGGAGCCGTACGTCCGCCGGGTCCTGGTGAACACCTACGCCACCTGGTGGCGTCGCAAGTGGCGCGGCGAACGACCCACCGAGCGGCTGCCGGAGAAGGCGGTCGACACCTCCACGCTCGAGAGCCGGCACGACGTGTGGGTCGCGCTCGGCCACCTGCCCCGCCGGCAGCGGGCCGTCGTGGTGCTCCGCTTCTTCGACGACCTGTCGGCCGAGGACACCGCCGAGACCCTCGGCTGCTCGGTCGGCACCGTGAAGAGCCAGACCTCCAAGGCGCTCGCCCGGCTCCGCGTCGATGCGGCCCTGCTCGACGACGGCCGGCACGACGACCCGACCCAGACCTGGGAGACGGCATGAGGATCGACGAGCTGCGCGAGGCACTGCGCGAGGAGGCCGAAGACCTGGCCGGCACGGAGCCGCTGGCACCCCAGGCCCGGGCGGACCGCGTCGTGCGGCAGGTCCAGTCGACGGGGGCACGGCGGCGGGGCAGCTTCGGCGCTGGCCTTCGCGGTAGCCGTCGTCGCCGCGGTCGCCGCGGTCGTCGTGATCCCCCCGCTCCTGCCCGACCCGCCCCCGGCGGCGACGATCAACGACCCGATGGTGGACGCGCCGCCGAGGCTGGCCGGCTATGTCATGCCGCTGAAGGTGACCGTCGACAAGGTCACCTACCAGTACGTCCGGGGCCAGGAGGTCGACCAGGAGCGTGAGCGGCTCACGATGCCGGTCGCGGCGTCCGGCGTCCCGTCAGGTGCTGGGTTGGTCCACGTCGCCCGAGACGCCCGGCAAGGTCGTCGTGTCAGCGTCGACGGCGAGGTGGTCAGCCGCGGCCCGGCCGGCAGGTTCGAGTACGGCGTCGTGCTCAGCCCGGGCGTCACGCACCTGATCACGGTGCGCGCGACACGTCCGGTGCACGGGCGAGGCATCGGCGCGGCGGTCTACGGGCCCGAGCACTTCTGACCCGCCGCTGACCTGGCGGAATCGCGGGTCTGCGCTCACCGCGCCGGGGTAGAGTTGTCCACTTGCCCGAACCAGGGCGAGCCCGCACGACCGCCCCAGGTTCTGCCCGCATCCAGGAGCCGAAGCTTGTCCGTAGACCAGGTCCCCACGGGAGTCGCGTCGACCCCCGACACGGTGGCACAGCAGGAGATCGCGCACGAGCAGGAGTTCGTCGACACCGTCTACGAGCAGCTCGAGCGCTCCACCAAGAACGCCCAGGCGCTGGCCCGCGAGGGGCACGGCCGGGCGCACCTCGGCCACGAGGGCGGCCTCGTCGAGCGTGACGCGATGGTCTTCCAGGCCGCGAAGCGCATCGCCACCCTCAACGCCGCCCACGAGGGCCTCGTGTTCGGCCGGCTCGACCTGTCCACCGCCGACGAGAAGCCGCGCTACATCGGCCGGATCGGCCTGCGCGACGAGCAGCGCGACACGCTGCTGATCGACTGGCGGGCGCCGGCGGCCGCCGTCTTCTACCAGGCGACCGCCGCGGACCCGCAGGGCGTGCTGCGCCGCCGGGTGCTGCGGTGCGCGGGCGCGAAGGTCGTGGCGGTCGAGGACGACCTGCTCGACCCCGACGACGCAGCGGCCGAGTCCATGCCGATCGTCGGTGAGGGCGCCCTGATGGCGCAGCTGAGCCGCGCCCGCGACCGCACCATGCACTCGATCGTGGCGACCATCCAGGCCGAGCAGGACAAGGCGATCCGCGCGCCCAGCAAGGGTGTCGTCGTCGATCTCCGGCGGCCCGGGCACCGGCAAGACGGTCGTCGCGCTGCACCGGGCGGCCTTCCTGCTCTACAGCGACCGCGCCCGCTACGAGCGCGGCGGCGTGCTGATCATCGGCCCCTCGGGCGTGTTCATGCGCTACATCGAGCGGGTGCTGCCGTCGCTGGGCGAGACCGCCGTGGCGCTGCGCTCGCTGGGCGAGGTCGTCGACGGCATCCGGTCCTTCCGCCACGACGAGCCGGCCGTCGCCGACGTCAAGGGCGCCGCGCGGATGGCCGAGCTGGTCCGACGTACGGCGCGGCAGGCGGTCCCGGGCGCACCCCAGGACCTGCGGGTGTTCTACCGCGACGACAACCTGGTGCTCGGTCCGCGCGAGCTCGCCACGATCCGCCGCCAGCTGCTCGCGCAGGGCAAGCGCAACCGCCAGATGCCGCGGGTCGCGAACGCCCTGCTCGACGCGCTCTGGCGCCAGGTGCGCGGCGACCGCGGCCGCGAACGCGGTCGCGACGAGTTCAACGACGTGCTGCTCGGTACGTCGGCCTTCGTCGACTTCGTGCTGGCCTGGTGGCCGCCGCTCGACGCGACGGACGTGCTCGGCTGGCTGCGCGACCCCGAGGTGCTCGCCCGGGTGGGCGAGGGTGTCGTCAGCCGCGAGGACCAGGCGCTGCTGTCCCGGTCCTGGGGACCGGTCCGCGAGCCGCAGGAGTTCCGGGTCACCCCCGACGACTGGTCGATCGAGGACGTCGCGCTGCTCGACGAGCTGCGCTACGAGCTCGGTGACGTGCCCGAGAAGCCGCGCGGCGACCGCGACGACGACAACGACCCGCTGGCCCACCTCTTCGACGACGAGGTGCCGGAGCTGACCACGTTCGTCGACCGCGACCAGCCGAAGCAGAACCCGCGCACGACGGTGCGGGTGGAGGACGACGGCTACGCCCACGTGCTGGTCGACGAGGCGCAGGACCTCACGCCGATGCAGTGGCGCATGGTCGGGCGGCGGGGCCGCGCCGCGACCTGGACCGTCGTCGGCGACCCGGCGCAGTCGTCGTGGCCGGTCGCCCGACGAGGCGACGACCGCCCGCGAGGCGGCGCTCGGCGACAAGGCCCGGCACGGGTTCCACCTGTCGACGAACTACCGCAACAGCAAGGAGATCTACGACTTCGCGGCCCGCTACGCCGAGCGCGCCGGCCTGCACGCCGACCTGCCGAACGCGGTGCGCGAGACCGGCGTCGACCCCGAGGAGCGCACGGTCGTCCGACCTGCGTCAGGGCACGCGCGACGCGGTGACCGAGCTGGCCGAGACGCGTCGAGGGCACGGTCGGCATCGTCGTGCCGCACGCGCGCCGCGAGCAGGTGCAGGAGTGGCTCGACGCCTGGTCGCACCTCGCCGAGGACACCGCCGGCGGCAGCCTCGCACGCGTCGCGGTGCTCACCGGCCTCGAGACCAAGGGCCTCGAGTTCGACGGCATCGTGGTCGTGGCGCCCGACGAGATCGAGGCCGAGTCGGTCACCGGCAGGTCGACGCTCTACGTCGTGCTGACCCGCGCCACCCAGCGGATGGTCACGCTGACGACCTGACCCTGGCGGGGTCGACCAGCGCGCGATGGCCGACAGAGACTCCGGATCTCCCTTGTGGATAAGGGGATTCGCTCTCGCGAATTGTCGGCGGGTCGATGTAGAATCGAACACATGTTCGACACCTCGTGGATCGCTGACCTGGACGCCGCTGGCGCGTGCCGGGCGGTCGCGGGCACGCAGGTGGAGCTGCGCGAGGCGGAGTGGCGCGAGCTGGCGCTGGCGGCGCACTGGGCGGACCTGCACGACGAGCACACCGTGCCCGGGCCGACCGGTCCGGTGCTGGCGGGGATGGAGCGGGCCAAGCGGGTCGGTGGGGCGGGCACGCCGTTGGTGGCGGAGTTCGCGTGTGCCGAGCTGGGGGTGCTGATGGGCACCGGCTCGTCGCGGCGGAGAACCTGATCCGGGACGCGCTGGACCTGCGGCACCGGCACCCGCTGCTGTGGGCGGCGCTCGGGGAGGGCCGGGCGCGGGTGTGGAAGGCCCGCAAGGTCGCCCGGATGGTCCACGAGGCGGGGCTGTCGCGGGAGCAGGCGCTGGACGGTGGACGCGGCGGTGGCGCCCTATGTCGACTCGTTGCCGTGGAAGCCGTTCACCGACCTGGTGGCGGCCAAGATCATCGAGGCCGACCCGGCCGCGGCCGAGGCCCGGCGGGTCGCGGAGTCGTTGGCCCGGTTCGTGTCCACCGGGCAGTCCGACGAGTTCGGGCTGAAGACGCTGATCGTGAGGGCGAACGCCGGGGACGTGATCTTCTTCGTCGCGATGTGCGACCGGATCGCGCAGTGCCTGCTCGCCGACGGCGACACCGACCCGGTCGACGTGCGCCGGTCGAAGGCGGTCGGGATCCTGGCCCAGCCGGCGCTGGCGCTGGCGCTGCTGGAACGGCACGCCGCCCTCGCACCCGCCGATCCCGACGAGCCGACCCGGACGAGCCCGCCGAGCCTGCGAGTCGAGCCGTGCGAGACGTGCGGGCGCGCCGCGGCGGCGCCCGACCCTGCGGCGGCGCCGTTCCCGGTCGATCCGGACCGGCTGCGCCCGCAGGCGACCCTCTACGTCCGGATCAGCGCGGAGTCGCTGGTCGCGGGCTCGGGGTCGCGGTCTGCGGCGGCACCGGCGGCGCGGGCACCGTCGGGGTGGTCACCGTGCAGCAGGTCAGGGACCTTCTGGGGCACTGCCGGGTCACCGTGCGGCCGGTCCTCGACCTGCGCGACCAGCTCCCGGTCGACGCCTACGAGGTCCCCACCGGCATGCGGGAGGCGGTGAGGCTGTCCCGGCCCTCGAGCGTGTTCCCGTTCAGCCACACCAGCGCCGAACCCGACCTCGACCACACCATTCGCCTACCTGCCGCCCGGCCCGGGGTGGTCCGCCCGGGCAGACCCGGATCGCCAACCTGGGTCCGATGACCCGGTTCGCGCACCGGGTCAAGACCCACGGCCGCGGCTGGCGACACCACCAACCCGTCCCGGGTGTCTACCTGTGGCGCACCCCGCACGGCTACTGGTGCCGCGTCGACCAGCACGGCACCCACCCGCTCCCCGCCAGCCCCGCCCTCGAGACCGCCGAGACCTCGACCAGCCCCCTCGAACGCGCCCTCGCCCGACTCGTCCTCGCCGCCTGAGGCCGCGCCAGGCGCAGGTGTTCGTGGTCCGGGGTCAGGACCTCCAGACCGGCGCGATCTTCCTGCGGTAGCCCCGGCCGAAGATGCCGCCGATGATGGTGATCACCGGTCCGGGGACGTCTCGGGTCACCGCTTCGCGTTCGGCCGGTGAGGCCCCGTCCAGCAGCCAGGCGAAGAAGCGGCCACCCCTGGCCGGGCTGACCTTGCCGAAGGCCCTGCCCATCGCCTTCATCTCGGCCGTGTCGCGGTTCGCGAGGTAGACCTCCTCGATCTCGGACTCCTCGTGGTCGAGGTGCTGGACCGTCACCGCCTGCAGCTTCTGGAAGGCGGCCAGCGCTGCCGCGGACTCGTCGCGGCCGGCGGTCCGGGCGAGGGCGGCCATCGCGGTGCGGGTCTCGGCCAACGCCGCGTGCCATGGTCTCGTGCTCGGCGTCCATCTCCGCCAGGACGCTCCGTGCTCACCCCCACGGACTGGAGCGCCGGCCAGGCGGTCTCGTGCTCGCCCTCGTGGTGATGCGTGAGCTGGTCGTCGAAGTTCGCCCACGCCGCGTCGAGCTGTCGTGCCCGGTCGAGGTCGCCCGGCGTGAACGTGCTGAGCGCGCTGATGAACCTGTCCAGGTCCCGCCTGAAAGCGCCGTGGATCACCTTGTTCATGCTCATCTCGGCCATGGCCGGACTCTAACGTCGGGGCGAGAGGACCGCACGGTATCTGTGGGGCCGGTCAGCTGCTGCGGAGCCGGGCCGCCTGCTTCGTCAGGTGGTCCCGCTCCGCCGTGCTGGTCGTTCGACGCGCGGCGCGGAGATAGAGCTCGACGGCCTGCTCGACGTACCCCGCCCGCTCGGACAGGTGCGCGCGCACGGCGTCGAGCCGGTAGTGGTCCGTCAGCGCCACCTCGTCCACGGCCCGCAGCCCGGCGAGCGGCCCGTCGACCTCGCCGACGACGACTGCCCTGCTCAGGGCCGCCATCGGGTTCCCGGTCAGGGCCACCAGCTCGTCGTACCACTCGAGGACCTGCGTCCAGTCCGTCTCCTCGGCCGTCGGAGCGTCGTCGTGCAGAGCCGCGATGGCCGCCTGGATCTGGTACTCGCCCCGCTGGTCACGCGCCAGGGCCGCGGTCAGGATGCCCACGCCTTCGGCGATCTCGTCGTGGTGCCACGACGCCCGGTCCTGCTCGTCGAGGGGGACGATCGCTCCGTGCGCGTCGGTCCGGGCGGTGCGACGGGCGTGGTGCAGCAGCATCAGCGCCAGCAGCCCGGCTACCTCGGGCTCGTCCGTCTCGCGCGACAACAGGCGGGTCAGCCGGATCGCCTCCCCCGCGAGGTCGACCCGGCCGCCGTACCCCTCGTTGAAGATCAGGTAGAGCACCCGCAGCACCCGCGCGACGTCGCCCGGCGCGGAGAACGGCTGACCCGAGACCGTCCGCTTCGCGCGTGAGATGCGTTGCGCCATCGTCGTCTCGGGTACGACGTACGCCTCCGCGATCTCCCTCGTGGTCAGCCCGCCCACCGCGCGGAGGGTGAGCGCCACGGCGGAGGTGGGACTGAGCGACGGGTGGCAGCACAGGAACATCAGCAGCAGGGTGTCGTCGGCCGTCTCGGTCGGGCCGGGACCCGGCTCGAGGACGGTGGCCTCCTCGCGCCGGCGCCGCGCGCCCTCGGACCGGTAGGCGTCGACCAGCTTTCGCTGGGCGACCGTGACCATCCAGCCCTTCGGGTCGTCCGGCAGCCCGGCGTCCCAGGTGCGGTGGGCCTGCAGCAGGGCCTCCTGAACGGCGTCCTCGGCCGACGCGAAGTCGGCCCCGCGACGGACGAGCACACCGAGCACCTGCGGGCCGAGCTCGCGCAGAAGCGCCTCGTTCACTCCGCGCCCGGGAGGATCTCCATGACCGGCCGGACCTCGAGCCACTCGTGGATCGGCTTGCCGTCCTTGCCGGGGGCCTTCGAGACCAGTGCGGCCACCTCGTAGGCGCGCGCCTCGGACTCCACGTCGATCATGAACCAGCCGGCGATCAGCTCCTTGGTCTCCGGGAACGGTCCGTCGAGCACGACCGGACCCGTGTCCGGCCCGCCGTACTGCACCCAGGCGCCGGTCGGGCTGAGCGCCTGCGCGTCGACGTACTCCCCGTTCTCCTCGAGCATCCGGGCGACCTCGTCCTGGAAGGCCATGTGCGCGGTGATCTCGTCCGGCGTCCACTCGTCCATCGGGACGTCGTTGGCCAGTCTTGCTGGGGACACCGCTGTAGTGCTTGAGCAGCAGGTACTTCGGCATGTCGGTCTCCTCGTGTCCGGAGCGGCTCCGTGCCGCTCTCACCCCTGGGACGGAACCGATCGTGCCATCTCGACATCGGTGCCCTCCGTCGTAGAGTCCGCGACCATGGACAACCTTCCCGATGCCACGGCCGCGCTCGACGCGATGCTGGGGCACGAGGCCTGGGCGGTGATCCGGCTGCGGGACTCCGGCACGGTGACGCTGGTCGGCGGTCGGCGCAGCGTGGTCGAGCGGCTGGTCGACGTACCCCTCGAGGAGGGCGTGCCCGAGGACGGCCGGCGCTTCGACCGGCTCGTCGCGATCCCGTTCCGCCAGGTCGCCGAGCGGGGCTTCGAGGCGCACGACGACGGCACCCCGCTGACCGTCGTCGACATCGACCAGGAGACCGAGGTCCCGCTCGCCGACCTGCTGGCGGCGCTGCCCCGCGAGGAGGTCACGTTCGCCGACCGCGGCGGGTTCGACACCTCCGACGAGGAGTACGGCGTCGTGGTCGACGCCATCATCCGCGACGAGATCGGCCACGGCGAGGGCGCCAACCTCGTCGTCGGCCGGCACTACCGGGCGCAGGTCGAGGACTGGGACGCGGCCAAGGCGCTGACCGTCCTGGGCCGGCTGCTCGAGCGTGAGCGCGGCGCCTACTGGACCTACTGCTTCTTCACCGGCGACCGGTTCCTCGTCGGCGCGAGCCCCGAGCGGCACGTGTCGGTGCACGGCGGCGACGTCCGGATGAACCCGATCAGCGGCACGTTCCGGCTCAAGGGGCTCACCGACCCGGAGCAGCGCAAGGAGCGGCTGCTGGAGTTCCTCGCCGACGAGAAGGAGATCTACGAGCTCTTCATGGTCGTGGACGAGGAGCTCAAGATGATGTGCGACATCTGCCACGAGGGCGGCCAGGTCCTCGGCCCGTTCCTCAAGCCGATGACGCACCTCGTGCACACCGAGTACCTCCTCGCCGGACGCACCGACCGGGACGTCCGTGAGGTGCTGCGGGACACGATGTACGCCGCGACGGTGACCGGCTCGCCGGTCGAGAACGCCTGCCGGCTGATCAAGAAGTACGAGACCGAGGGGCGTGGCTACTACGGCGCGGCGCTCGCGCTCCTCGGCCGCGACCGCTCGGGCCGTGCCACGGCGGACTCACCGATCGTGATCCGCACCGCGGACGTCGACCTCGAGGGTCGGCTCAAGGTGACCGCCGGAGCGACCCTGGTCCGCGACTCCGAGGCCGCCCACGAGGTGGCCGAGACCCACGCCAAGGCCGGCGGGATCCTCTCGGCCTTCGGGCTCGTCGAGCAGGCGTCGTCGGCGGCCGAGGGGCTCGAGGAGCTGACCCGTGACGAGGACGTGGTCATCGCGCTCGGCTCCCGCAACCAGCGGCTGAGCCGGTTCTGGCTCACCGACCAGGGCGGCTCGCCTCCCGCCCCGGAGCTCAAGGGCAAGTCCGCCGTGATCGTCGACGGCGAGGACGACTTCGTGAACATGCTCCGGCACGTCCTCGCGGTGATGGGCATGACCAGCTCCGTCGTACGCCACGAGGACGCGACGCCGGAGTCCGTCGAGGGCTACGACCTGGTGATCGTCGGGCCCGGTCCCGGGGACCCCCGCGACGGCGACCACCCCAAGATCGCGGCGTTCCGGGCCGTGGTCGACGGGCTGCTGGAGAGGAAGCAGCCGTTCCTGGCGGTCTGCCTCGGGCACCAGGTGCTCTGCGGCCGGCTCGGACTGGAGCTGGGGTTCAAGGACATCGTGTTCCAGGGCACCCAGTCGCGCGTGGACCTCGGCGAGCGGGAGGAGAACGTCGGCTTCTACAACACGTTCGTCGGCCGGGTCGACGCGTCCGCTGCCCGACGGGGTGTCCGCGCACGCCGACCCGGTCACGGGTGACGTGCACCTCGTGGAGGGTCCGCACTACCGCGGCATCCAGTTCCACGCCGAGTCGATCCTCACCGAGCACGGCTACGACCTGATCCACGACCTGGTCCTCGACCTTCTCGGTTCGCCGGACGCCTGAGTCTTCCCGGGGCATGATGGACGCCGCAAAGTAAAGTAAAGCCACTTCGGGGGTCCCGGATGTCCTTCCTCTCACGCCGGCGGCTGCCGGCGCTTGGCGCTCGTCGCCGCGCTCGTGGCCGCTCTGGCGCTCGGTGCCGCACCAGGCCCCGCCGACGAGCCCGCGACCGCGGTGACGCCCGTCGCCGCGGCCGCCAAGCCGCCCAGCATCGTGCTGATCCTGATGGACGACTTCTCCACCGAGCTGCTCGCGACGATGGCGAACGGGCAGCGGATGAAGGCGCAGGGGGCGTCGTTCACGAACTCGTTCGTCGCCGACTCGCTGTGCTGCGTGTCCCGCTCGGCGCTGCTCACGGGGCAGTACCCCCACCTCAACGGCGTCTACACCAACAACCCGAACAGCTCCACCAAGCCGATGGGCGGCTGGCGCGCCTTCAAGCAGAACGGCGACATGGCCAAGAGCTTCAACGTCGCCCTGAAGGCCGGCGGCTACTACACCGGCTTCATGGGCAAGTACCTCAACGGGTACGACGTGTCCACGGTCAACGGCCGCAAGGTCGCGCCCGAGGTGCCGACCGGGTGGGACTCGTGGCGGGCCATCTACGGCGCCGGCTACAAGCAGTGGGGCTGGATGTACAGCATGGTCTCGGCCGGCACGAACGTCCTGGCCAAGCGCCCGCTGACCCGCAAGGACTCCGACTACTCCACCAACGTGATGGCGAACTGGGGCGTCGACTTCATCAAGCGCCACAAGGCGCGATGCCAAGCCGTACTTCCTGGAGATCTCCACCTACGGGACGCACAGCCGGACCTTCGGGAGCGCCCACAAGGACGACCCGCTGTTCCCTCCGGCGTACGCCGACCGGCCCGGCCACACCAAGAAGTACGGCAACTGCGGCCTCGTCGCCTGCACCGCGGATGAACGTGCGCAACCTGCCCGGCTTCAACGACGACCGGATCGACAACACGCCGGTCTACCCCGACGGCACCCGCGCCAAGGCCTGGCAGCCCAACGACCTGGTGGTCAACTCCGACCTGGAGAACCGCCGCTACCGCAACCGGGCCCAGATGGCGCAGTCGATCGACCGCCTCATCGGCCGGGTCCGGGCGACGGTCGGTCCCGACACCTACGTCGTCCTGACCTCCGACAACGGCTTCCACCTCGGGCAGCACCGGCTGCACTACGGCAAGAGCACGCCGTACTCCAGTGACGCCAAGGTCCCGATGGTCGTCGTCGGCCCCGGCGTCGTGCCCGGGTCGCGCAGCCAGGTCATCGGCAACGTCGACCTCGCGCCGACGTTCGAGACGATCGCGGGCCTCACGCCGAGCCCGGAGCGGGCCGGCTTCAGCTTCCTGCCGGCGCTGCAGGACCCGGCGGCCCCGAGCAACACCTACACGTTCTTCGAGCACACCTACTCGCGGACCAACCCGGACACCGACCCGGACTTCGACTCCGACCTCGGCGGCAGCAGCGTCACCCTGCCCGGCTACATCGCGATCCGCAGCAAGGACGCGCTGCTCGTGCGCTGGGACCTCGACAAGACGCTGGCGGGCAGGACTACGCCTACGAGCTCTACGACTACAACGCCAACCCCTACGAGCGGACCAACGTCTACGCCCGCTACCGCAACCAGCCGTGGGTGCAGGACATGCAGACCAAGCTCCTGCAGTACGCCTCCTGCACCCCCGCCCAGTGCCGCGCCCTCGCCCAGGGCCAGGACCCCACCGGAGTCGTCGGCTGATCCGCCCCGGGGCGCGCACCCGGGGCTGGGGCGTCAGCTGCTGGCGGAGCCCTCGTCGCTGTCGAGGGTGACCGCGACCGTGCGGGTCTTGTCGCCGCTCTCCACGACGGTCAGCGTGACCTTGTCGCCCGGACGGTGACCGCGGATCGTGGCGACCAGGGAGTCGGACCCGGTGACGATGTCGTCGTCCACCTTGGTGACCACGTCGCCGCTCTTGAGCCCGGCCTTCTCGCCGGCCGACCCGGAGTTGACCGACTCGATGCCGGCACCGGAGAGCAGGCCGTTGTTGCTCGCGGCGTCCGTGACGGACACGCCGAGGCGGGCGTGCGTGGGGGTCTCGCCGTTGCGCAGCTGCTGGACGACCGGCCACACCTGGTCGATCGGGATCGCGAACCCGAGACCGATCGAGCCGCCCGAGGACGAGTCGACGCCGCCGCTGGACGCCGTACGGATGGAGGAGTTGATCCCGACGACGTCACCGGCGAGGTTCACCAGCGGACCGCCCGAGTTGCCGGGGTTGATCGCCGCGTCGGTCTGGATGGCGGGGTACGTCGTGTCCTGCCCGCCCTGCTCGGAGGCGCTGCCGACGGACACGGGCCGGTTCAGGGCGCTGACGATGCCGCTGGTCACGGTGGCCTCGAGGCCGAACGGTGAGCCGATCGCGACCACGTTCTCGCCGACGTCGACCTGGGTCGAGCGTCCGATGGTGGCGGGCTTGAGACCGGAGACGCCCTCGGCCTTGATCACGGCCAGGTCGGTCAGCGGGTCGGTGCCCACCACCTTCGCGTTCTTGGCGGTGCCGTCGTTGAAGTTCACGGAGATGTCACCGCCCTGCGCGGCCACCTCGACGACGTGGTTGTTGGTCAGGATCTCGCCGTCGGAGCTGAGGATGATGCCGGACCCCGAGCCCTCGCCCTGCTGGCCCTTCACGTTGATCTTCACCACCGAGGGCAGCACCGACTTCGCGACGCCCTCGACCGAGTCGGCCGCGGGCGCGACGTCCTTGCGGTTCACGACCGGGCTCTGGGTGCCCGTCGACGCCGAGTCGCGAGGAGGAGCCGCCGCCGACCAGGTCGTCGACCGCGGTGAACCCGGCGCCGCCGACCACGCCGCCGAGTCCACCCACGAGGAGGGCCCCCGCCAGCAGGCCGGCGACGACCGCGCCGCTCGGACGGGGCGACCGGGTGCGATCCGGCCGGTCGTCCGTGCGGTCCGCGAAGCCGAACCCGCCGAACCGTGCGGTGTCGGTCGAGCGGGGAGACCGGACGGCGACGCGTACGGCGCCGGCCCCTGCCGGTCCGTGCCGGCGTCCTCGGGGCCGTCGTACCGGTGGGTGCTGCCACCGGTCACGTCGCCCGGGATCCGCCGGGTGTCGTCGCTGCCGCTCTCGTCGGGCTTCCTGCTGGCTCATAAGGGTTCTGCTCCGTCATGCCTACGAGCATGTCGGCGCAGGCTTAAGTCGCCGCTGAGAGACCCCTGGGACGCTGGCCGTGACTCTGCCGGGGATCTCGAGCCAGAACGCGGCGCCGCCCTGCTCGTCGCTGTCCGACCCGGACCGTCCCGCCGTGCCGCTCGGCCACCTGGCGCACGATCGAGAGGCCGAGCCCGGAGCCGGGCATCGTGCGCGACTCCGGCGAGCGGTAGAACCGGTCGAACACGTGCGGCCGGTCGGTCTCGGCGATGCCGTGGCCCTGGTCGGAGACCAGCAGCGACCCGTCGCTGGAGCCGCACGGTGACCGCGCCGAGCGGCGGGCTCCACTTGGCGGCGTTGTCGAGCAGGTTGGTGACGGCGCGCTCGAGTGCGGCGGAGTCGCCGATGACCCACCAGGGCTCGGCGTGCAGGTCGAACTGCAGGCTGCTGGCCCGGCGGCGCACCCGCTGCGACGGCCCGCTCGGTGATCTCGGCGAGGTCGATCTCCTCCAGCGCGAACTGGGCGGGTTCGTCGCGGGCCAGCTCGGTGAGGTCGCCGATCAGCGTGGTCAGCTCCTCGATCTGGAACCGTACGTCGTCCAGCAGCTCGGCCCGCGACTCCTCGGAGAGACCGCCCTGCCGGTCGGCCTGGGTGAGCAGGTCGAGGTTGGTGCGCAGGGACGTCAACGGGGTGCGCAGCTCGTGACCGGCGTCGGCGACCAGCTGGCGCTGCCGGTCGCGCGAGGCGGACAGCGCGGCGAGCATCGCGTTGAACGCCCGCGCCAGCCGGGCGATCTCGTCGTTGCCCTCGCACCTCGATCGGGTCGAGCTTCTCGGTGCGCGCGATGTCCTCGGCGGCGTCGGTCAGCCGTCGCACCGGACGCAGGCCGTTGCGGGCCACTCCCCACCCGGCCAGGGACGCGGCGATCACGCCGGCGATCCCGAAGATCGCCATCACCAGGCCGAGCTTGTCGAGCGTGTGCTCGTTGGACTCCAGCGACTGTGCGACGACGAACGCGATGCCCTTCTGGTTCGTGGGCACGGCCGCGACCCGGAAGTCCCCGTCGCTGGTGGCGAGCGTGCGGCAGGAGTAGCGTGCTCCTCGCCGCGCGCCACGGCGAACTCGGGCGCCCCGAAGGTCGTCCGCTCCTGGCGTCGTGTAGGTAGGTGCCGTCGGCCAGGACGTAGCCGATCCGGGAGTCGGAGGCGCCCTGCACGAACGCGGGGATGTCCGACGGCGGGTAGCGGGTCGGGTCGTAGCGCGCGCCCTCGTAGGCCCGCCGGTGCAGCGACTCGTCCATCGTCGACTGCAGCTGGTGCCGGACGGTGAGGTACGCCGCGAGGGCGACGATCGCCACGGAGAGCCCCACCGCGAAGGTGGTCAGCAGGATCACCCGGCTGGCCAGGGACCGCCGGTAGCGGAACCGGCCGAACGCGTTGCTCATGACTCTTTGAGCACGTACCCCACACCGCGCACGGTGTGGATCAGCCGCGGCTCGCCCTCCGCCTCGGTCTTGCGGCGCAGGTAGCCGACGTAGACCTCGAGCGAGTTGGCGGTCGTCGGGAAGTCGTAGCCCCAGACGTCCTCGAGGATGAACGACCGGTCCAGGACCCGGCGGGGCCGGTGCAGGAACATCTCCAGCAGCGTGAACTCGGTGCGGGTCAGCTCGATCTGCCGGTCGCCGCGACGCACCTCGCGGGTGGCCAGGTTGAGGGTCAGGTCGGAGAAGGACGAGCACCTCGTCGTCGAGGCCGCCCGGCTCCGGGGTGTGCGCCCGCCGGAGCAGGGCGCGCAGCCGGGCCAGCAGCTCGTCGAGCGCGAACGGCTTGGTGAGGTAGTCGTCGGCGCCGGCGTCGAGGCCCTCGACCCGGTCGCCCACGGAGTCGCGCGCGGTGAGCACCAGGATCGGCAGGTCGTTGCCGGCGGTGCGCAGCGCGCGGGTCGTCTCGATCCCGTCCAGCCGCGGCATCATCACGTCGATGACGAGCGCGTCCGGCAGGCTGCCCCGCGATGGTGGCGAGTGCCTCGGCCCCGTCGCTGGCCAGGCTGACGGCGTACCCGTTGAACTCCAGCGAGCGGCGCAGCGACTCACGCACCGCCCGGTCGTCGTCCACGACGAGGACGTGCGGGGTCTGCTGCGCAGGCTCGGTGGTCACGACCCAACTCTGCCACCTGAGCCTGAGCCGTCGCTGAGAACGGCCCGAGGTTCAGAGCAGGCTGCGGGCGGTGTCGCCGGCGCGGGTGCCGTAGCCGGCCCCGTGCGAGCCGCGGCCGAAGTGGCAGGCGTGCACGAGGAGCGGGAACAGCTGGTGCAGCGCGAGCCGGTCCTCCCAGCCGTCGGCGAGCGGGCTGACCTCCTGGTAGGCGTCGACGACCCGCGGCAGCTGCGGGCAGCCGAACAGCGCGAGCATCGCGAGGTCGGTCTCCCGGTGGCCGCCGTGCGCCGCGGGGTCGATCATCCAGACGGTGTGCTCGAGTCCCCACACGAGGTTCCCCGACCACAGGTCCCCGTGCAGCCGGGCCGGTGGCTCGTCGGGTCCGGCCAGCTCGACGATCCGGCGGACCACCTGCTCGACCGCGGCGGCGTCGGACGTGGAGATGCCGCCCCGGTCGCTGGCCAGCTTGAGGTAGGGCAGCAGCCGCCGGGTCGCGAAGAACTCCGGCCAGGACGGCGCGGACCGGTTCGGCAGCGGCAGCGTGCCGATGTAGCCGTCCGTGCCGTCGGCCGTGCCGAACCCCGGGGCGCCGCTGCCGTGCGTCGCCGCCAGCGAGCGACCGAACCTCTCCGCCGCCTCGGCGGTGGGCCGGGCGCCCTCGACCCACGCGATCACCAGGCAGTCGTCCTCGACGGCGAGCACCTCGGGGCACGGGACGCCGCCGGCGTCCGCGAGCCAGGTGCAGCGACGCCGCCTCGGTCCGGAAGAAGTCGGGCGGCGCGTGCGGCCGGGTCTTCATCAGCGCGGACGTGCCGTTGGAGAGCCGCAGCCGGGTGGCGGTGCAGATGTCCCCGCCGGCGACCGCGGTCGTGGCGACGACCGCCGTGCCGAGCAGCGTCTCCGCCCGGTGCGCGATGCCGCCCAACCGCGCCACGTCAGTCGCCCGCGCCCACGGGCACCTGCAGGAGCGCGGCGACCAGGGCGTCGCAGGTGCGCTCGACCATCGCGAGCACGTCGGCGAAGCCGTCGTCGCCGCCGAAGTACGGGTCGGGCACGTCCCGGTCCGCCGTCGGAGGCCTGCGGGTCGAAGTCGCGGAACATCCGGACGTTCGTGTCCGCACCCTGGGCGACGATGTCGGCGTAGTTGGCGGCATCCATGGCCAGCACCAGGTCGACGTCGTCGAACCAGTCGGGCCCGAACTGCTGCGCGACGTGCCGCGACGCGTCGTACCCGCGCGCGGTGAGCAGCGCGGCCGCCCGGTCGTCCATCGGCCCGCCGACGTGCCAGCCGCCGGTGCCGGCACTGACCACCTCGACCCGGCCGCCGAGTCCGGCGGACTCGATGCGGTCGGAGAGCACGACGTCGGCCATCGGCGAGCGGCAGATGTTGCCCAGGCAGACCACGGCGACGCGGTACGGCGTCCCGGCCGGTGTGGTCCGGGGCGGCAGGTCGTTCGGGCGCAGGCGTCATCGTCTCGGTCCGGGAGCACCAGCTCGAGGACCCACGTGACGACCGTGATGATCAGTGCGCCGACGAGGGCGGTGAAGAACCCGTCGACGTGGAAGCCCAGTCCCAGCTGCTTGGAGAGCCAGCTGGTGAGCAGCAGCATGAACGCGTTGATCACGAAGATCAGCAGGCCCAGCGTCAGGATGATGAACGGCAGCGACAGCAGCTTCACGATCGGCCGGACGATGGCGTTGACGAGGCCGAAGATCACGCGCGACGAGCAGCAGCGTGACGAGCTGGGAGCTCTGCCTACCCCCGCCGACCGAGATGTCGGGCAGCAGCCAGGTGGCGGCGGCGAGGGCCAGCGCGTTGACGACGACCCGGATCAGGAAGCTCACGGGACCGATCTTGCCAGGTCCGTCCAGAGGGCGGGGTCACGGAGCGTGGCGGCGCACCACACGGGCCCGCACACCTGTGCGGGCCCGCTCCAGGTCCCCGCCCTGGTCCCCCCGGGGGTGCGACCCGTCGGGACCCGCTCGAACCCGAGCGGTGCCGACGCGCCGGCGTCGGCGGCACCATGGCCCCCCTCGCGTCGCCGACGGGTCCATCGTGCGGCACGGGGACCGGTCGGCACCTCGTCCGAACGGTCGGACTGGGCGGCCCGGTCGGGGGAGGGTCAGGCCAGGTGCGGGGGCTCGACCAGCACCGGGCCGCGGCGAGCGCTCTGGGCCAGCACGATGCCCGTGACCACGGCGACACCGCCGGTCAGGGCCACCGCGTCCAGCGTCTCGGCGAACCACACCCATCCCAGGGCGCTCACCCCGATCGGCTCGAGCATCGCGACCATGGTCACGGTGGTCGCCGACAGGTGCCGCAGGGCGAGGAGGGTCAGCCCGAACGGCAGCAGGGTGCCGACCACGACGATCCACGCCGAGGACCAGCCACACCGGCACCGAGTAGCCCTCGAGCCGGCCGAGCAGCGAGGCCCGGGCGCCCACCACCTCCCAGCTGGTGCCGGTCACCGGGTGCACGAGGTTGAGGGCGACCGTCGCGCACAGGAACGACCAGAGGATCACCCGCAGCGGGTCGAGCAGCGCCACGCCGTGCTCGCCGATCAGGAAGTACGCCGCGAAGCACAGCGCGGCGCCGAGCCCGGCGGCGATCCCGACCCCGTCGAAGGTGAGGCCCTTCCAGATGCCGGTCGCGGCGGCGAGGCCGCCCCACGCCAGCGCGAGGCCGATCCAGAGCCGGCCGCGGACCTGCTCGCCCTGCACGAGCTTCGCCCACAGCGCCACCAGGATCGGCGCCTGGTACTCCAGCAGCAGCGCCATGCCCACCGGCAGCCGGTCCAGGGCCACGAAGTAGGTCCACTGCAGGGCCGCCACCCCGACCAGTCCGTGCACCACGAGCAGCAGACCGAGACGGCCGCGCGGCGGCCGCAGCGCGTCCCGCCGGAACAGCAGCGCGACCACGAGGAGCACGGCGAACGTGCCGGTGACGCGCAGGGACGTCAGCGCGGTGGGGTCCACCCCGGCGCGCAGGGCCACCCGGGACACCCCGGCGTTCTGGACGAACAGCAGCGCGCCGAGCACGACCAGGGCCAGGCCGAGGGCGGGGTTGGGGCGGTGCATGGGCACGAGCGTAAGGGGTCAACCGGCCCCTCACCCCTGTCGTGTCAGGGGGTGGAACCGGCTAACCTTCGGGCCATGACCTCCAGCTCCCCGTCGCGTCCGGCCCGCAGGTCCGTCGAGCGGTCCGGGACCTCCCGGCCTACGTCCCGGGCCGTCCGCCGGCGCCGCGACCGGGCCTCACGACGTACAAGCTCTCCTCGAACGAGAACCCGAACCAGCCGCTGCCCGGGCGTGCTCGAGGCGGCGGTCGAGGCCGCCGGCCGGATGAACCGCTACCCGGACATGGGCTGCACGGAGCTGTACGCCGCGCTGGCCGCGCGTCTCGACGTGCCCGCCGTCGCACCTGGCCGCCGGCACCGGCTCGGTGGCGGTGCTCTACCACCTGCTCCAGGCGTTCTGCGAGCCCGGCGACGAGGTCGTCTACGCGTGGCGCTCCTTCGAGGCCTACCCGATCGCGGTCGCCGTGCCCGGCGCCGTCTCGGTGCAGGTGCCGCTGACCGCGGACGCCCGCCACGACCTGGACGCGATGGCCGCCGCCGTCACCGACCGCACCAAGGTCGTTCTCGTCTGCAGCCCCAACAACCCGACCGGCCCGTCCGTACGACGCGCCGAGCTCGAGGCCTTCCTCGACCGGGTCCCGCTCGCACGTCGTGGTGGTCCTCGACGAGGCCTACCGCGAGTTCGTCCGCGACGAGGACCCGTTCGACGGCGTCGACGTCTACCGGTCGCGCGCCAACGTGGTCGCGATGCGCACCTTCGCCAAGGCCTACGGGCTGGCCGGCTTCCGGGTCGGGTACGCCGTGGCGCCGGAGCCGATCGCGGCCGCCGTGCGGGCCTGCGCCCTGCCGTTCGGGGTCTCGTCCGTCGCCCAGGCCGCCGCGGTCGCGTCGCTGGAGCGGGAGGCGGAGCTGCTCGAGCGGGTCGAGGGGATCGTCGCGGAGCGCGACCGCGTGGTCGGCGCGCTGCGGGAGCAGGGCTGGGCGGTCCCGGACGCGCAGGGCAACTTCGTGTGGCTGCCGCTCGGCGACCGCGCGGTCGAGTTCGCCGGCGCAGCGGAGCAGGCCGGGGTCATGGTCCGGCCCTTCGCGGGCGACGGTGTCCGCGTCAGCATCGGGGAGCCGGCCGGCAACGACGTCCTGCTCGAGCGTCGCCGCGCGCTTCGCCTGACCGGGGCTCTCGGCAGGCCCGGATCGGGGCTGTCGGTGGTGGCTGCTTGGCTCGGACCGGAGAAAACGAGTTGGGGCGGTCAGGACCAGCGGGTAATCTGTGCCTTACAACTTCCAGTCGTCTCGGACACCGGGCCACCCGCCCTGCCCCGAGGCGGCTGACCGCACCGGACGAGGGGACTGCCACCAGCAGATGACGGACGCACCAGCCGAGACAGCCGGCCCCGACGACCACCCCCCGGCCGGGGTCGGGTCGCTGTGGCGGCTGCGGGGCTACCTCCGCCCGCACCTGCCCGCGCTGGTCGTCATGGCCACCACGGCGCTGGCCGGGGTGGGTCTGACGATCGCGATCCCGCTGGTCACCAGGGCGATCATCGACGGCCCGATCGCCGAGCGGGAACATCGAGCCGCTGCTGCCCCTGGGCCTGCTGGCCCTCGTGCTCGGCATCCTCGAGGCGGTGCTGATCTTCATCCGGCGGTGGGTGCAGTCCAACGCGGTGCTCGGCGTCGAGACCACCATGCGGCACGACCTCTACGCCCGGCTCCAGCAGCTGCCGATGGCGTTCCACGGCCAGTGGCAGTCCGGCCAGCTGCTCTCGCGGGTGACCACCGACCTGTCCAGCATCCGCCGGTTCTTCGGCTTCGGCCTGCTGTTCCTCGTGATGAACATCCTGCAGCTGGTCGTGGTCACGATCGTGCTGCTGAACATGTACTGGCCGCTCGGGCTGGTCGTCGCCGCCGCCTCGGTCCCGATCATCACGCTGTCCAACCGCTTCGAGCGCCGCTACGTCCTGGTCTCCCGCCGGGTCCAGGACCAGCAGGGCGACCTCGCCACCGCCGCCGAGGAGGGCGCCGTCGGCATCCGGGTCATCAAGTGCTTCGGCCGCGGCCCGTTCGTCGCCGGGCGCTACGACGAGGCGGCCCGCACGCTCTACGACACCTCGATGGACAAGGTCCGGCTCTCCGCGAAGTTCTGGACCTTCCTCGAGGTGATCCCCAACTTCGCCGTGGTCGGTGGTGCTGCTGTTCGGCGCGCTCGGCGTCGGCCGCGGCGACCTCACCCCCGGCACGCTGGTCGCCTTCATCACGCTGATGCTCTCGCTGGTCTGGCCGATCGCCTCGCTCGGCTACATCCTCGCGATGGCGCAGGAGGCGATGACCGCGGCCGCCCGGATCCTCGAGATCTTCGACACCGAGCCGTCGATCGTGTCCGGCGACGCACGTGCATCGAGCGCCCCGCGCGGCCACCTGCGGCTCGAGGGCGTCGGCTTCGCCTTCCCCGACCAGCCCGACGAGCCGGTGCTGCACGACGTGAACCTCGAGGTCGCGCCCGGCGAGACCGTCGCGATCGTCGGCGCCACCGGCTCCGGCAAGACCACGCTGACCGCGCTGGTCCCGCGCCTGTACGACGTCACGGCCGGCCGGATCACGGTCGACGGGGTCGACGTACGCGACCTGGAGCTGACCAACCTGCGGCAGATCGTGGCGACCGCCTTCGAGGAGCCGACGCTGTTCTCGATGAGCGCGCGCGAGAACCTCCTGCTCGGCCGCCGCGACGCCACCGAGCGAGGACGTCGCACGACGCCGTCGAGGTCGCCCAGGCCCAGTTCGTCCACGACCTGCCCTGGGGCCTCGACACCCGGATCGGCGAGCAGGGCATGTCCCTGTCCGGCGGTCAGCGGCAGCGGCTCGCGCTCGCCCGCGCGGTGCTCGCCCAGCCGCGCATCCTGGTCCTCGACGACACCCTGTCCGCGCTCGACGTGCACACCGAGAAGCTGGTCGAGGAGGCGCTGCGCCGGGTGCTCGCGCGACGCGACCGGCATCGTCGTCGCGCACCGCGCCTCCACCGTGCTGCTCGCCGACAAGGTCGCCCTGCTCCAGGACGGCACGATCACCCACGTCGGCGACCACAGCGAGCTGCTCGCCACCGTCCCGGCCTACCGCGAGCTGCTCGCGGCCGACGCCGAGCTCGAGGAGGTGTCCGCGTGAGCGCCCGCCACGACGACGCCGACCGCACCCGCCGGCCAGTCCGCGACCGGCGCGGCGCCGACGGAGACCGAGTGGCGCGGCGTCGCCGCCGAGCGACCGCGCCGACGACCTGACCGCGACCGAGTCCGGGCTGCTCCAGGACCGGTCCCGCCGGCTGCTCGGCGACCTGCTGCGGCCGCACAAGCGGGTCCTCAAGATCCTGCTCGGCATCGTGCTGCTCGAGAACGCCGCCCGGCTGTCGATCCCCTACCTCGTCAAGGAGGGCATCGACCGCGGCATCCCGCCGATCCAGGCGACCGGCGACACCTCCAGCGCTGCTACACGATCGTGGCGCTCGTCCTGGTCGCGACGATCATGCAGGCGGTCACCCGGCGGACCTTCCTGGTGAAGTCCGGGCAGGATCGGCCAGGACATGCTCTTCGAGGTCCGGCGGCGGGTCTTCCGGCACTTCCAGAGGCTCAGCCCGGCCTTCCACGACGAGTACACCTCGGGCCGGGTGATCTCCCGGCAGACCTCCGACATGGACGCGATCTACGAGATGCTCGAGACCGGGTTCGACGGCCTGGTCACCGCCGCTGCTCACCCTGGTCGGCGTCGCGGTCCTGCTGCTCACGCTCGACGTCAAGCTGGCCCTGGTCGCGCTGGTCTGCTTCCCGTTCCTGCTCGTGGCTGACCAACTGGTTCCGCAAGGAGTCCGCGAAGACCTACCGCGTCACCCGCGAGAAGGTCGCGCTGGTGATCGTGCACTTCGTCGAGTCGATGCTCGGCATCCGCGCGGTGCAGGCGTTCCGCCGCGAGCCGCGCAACCAGGAGATCTTCGACGACGTCAACGAGCAGTACCGCGCCGCCAACCTGCGCGCGTTCCGGCTGGTCGCCTGGTTCATGCCCGGCATCAAGCTGATCGGCAACATCACCATCTCGGTGGTGCTGCTCTACGGCGCCTACCTCGCGTTCCACGGCGAGGTCACCGTCGGCGTGCTCGCGGCGTTCCTGCTCTACCTGCGGCAGTTCTTCGAGCCGATGCAGGAGATCTCGCAGTTCTACAACACCTTCCAGTCCGCCAGCGCCGCGCTGGAGAAGCTCTCCGGCGTGCTCGAGGAGGAGCCGAGCGTCCCCGAGCCGGTCAGCCCGACGCCGGCTCGACGACGTGCGCGGCGACGTGCGGTTCGAGCGGCGTCCGCTTCGAGTACGTCGAGGGCACGCCGGTGCTGCCCGGCCTCGACCTCGACGTCCCCGCGGGGCAGACGCTGGCCCTGGTCGGCACCACCGGCGCCGGCAAGACCACGATCGCCAAGCTGCTGTCCCGGTTCTACGACCCCACCGCCGGGCGGGTGCACGCTCGACGGGGTCGACCTGCGCGACCTCGACGAGCAGACGCTGCGCAAGGCCGGTCGTGATGGTGACCCAGGAGAACTACATGTTCGGCGGCACGGTCGCCGACAACATCCGGTTCGGCCGGCCCGAGGCGAGCATGGAGCAGGTGGTCGCGGCGCGCCGCAGGCGATCGGCGCCCACGAGTTCATCACCCGGCTGCCCGCAGGGCTACGACACCGACGTCGCCAACAAGGGCGGCCGGCTGTCGGCCGGCCAGCGCCAGCTCGTCGCGTTCGCGCGGGCGTTCCTCGCCGACCCCGACGTGCTCATCCTCGACGAGGCGACGTCGCTCGCTCGACGTACCCTCCGAGCGGCTGGTGCAGCGGGCGCTGCGCACGATCCTGGCCGACCGGACGGCGGTGATCATCGCCCACCGGCTGTCCACCGTGGAGATCGCCGACCGGGTGCTGGTGCTCGAGCACGGCCGGATCGTCGAGGACGGCGCCCCGCACGACCTCATCGACGAGCCACTCCGGCCGGTTCTCCGACCTCCACGACGCCTGGCTCGAGTCCCTCGCCTGACCCCACCGCCGACCCGTCAGTTGTGCAGCAAAGACACGCGTGTCTTGCTGCAGAAGTGACGGGTCGGCGGTCAGCTGCGGGCGGCTACGTCGGCCTCGGCGGCCCGCTTGAGCCGCACCAGCGTCTCGGTGATGCCCGCCTGGTTCTTGGCCGGGAAGCCGAGCGCTCGCAGGGCGGCGAACACCGGCGCCGCGTAACGCGTCGCGTCCCACGTCTCGGTGACCTGCGTGCCGCCGTCGTCGGTGGGCCGGAGCTCGTAGCGCCAGCGGTGGGCGCCGAAGTGCCGCCAGGCGATCCGGCGGTCCTGCTCGAACTCCACCACCTTGTTCCGGATCTTGTAGGGCAGCCCGAACATCTTCATGTCCATGCCGAACGTGTCGCCCTTGGCGGCGAGCCGCTCGGGGCCGGTGATCACGCCCTGCAGGGAGCCGGACCCGTCGATGCGGGGGTGCTGCCGCGGGTCCGCCACGATCGCGAACACCACGTCGGGCGGGGCGTCGATGGTCGTGCTGTCCGAGACCAGTCTGTCGTTCATGCCCTCAACGTAGCTGGGCGGGTTCGGCGTCCGGCACCGCCTGTGCCGCCGGCCGTCCGGGCCGCTCGGCGCGGATCACCAGCGCCACCGCACCCACGACGATCCCGCCTCCCACGACGACGGCCCAGGTGAGGCGCTCGCCGAGCACCAGCCAGCCGAGGAACACCGCGACGACCGGGTTGACGTAGGCGTACGTCGCGACGAAGGAGATCGGCGCGTTCGACGAGCAGCCAGACGTACGACGTGAACGCGACCACCGACCCGAAGACGACGAGGTAGCCCAGGGCGGTCCAGGTGCGCGGCGCCGTACGCCGCGGCGGTGAAGGACTCACCGGAGAGCCGGCCGACGGTGAGCAGGATCAGCCCGCCGAAGAGCATCTCGTAGACCGTCGTCACGAAGACGTCCTTCGGGAGCCAGAGCCGGGGCTGGCTGTAGGACCCGAAGGCCCAGCACGCCGAGGCGAACAGCACGATCAGCGCCGGCCCCACCGGGAAGCCGCCCGCCGCCCCTCCGCCGACCAGCACCAGCACCGCCAGGCCGGCGAACCCGAGCAGCACCCCGGCGACGGTCAGCCCGCGGGGACGGTCGCCGCTCGAGGGCGCGGAACACGACGATCATCAGCGGGGCCGCGGCGATCAGCAGGGCCGCGATGCCGGAGGGTGCGCCGAGGTTCTCCGCGACCGAGACCATCCCGTTGCCCAGCATCGGCAGCATCAGGCCCAGGAACGCGGTGCCCAGCGCCTGCCGGCGGGTCAGCCGGAGACGCCGCGGGCCGCCGCGCAGCATCAGCGACCAGTCCGAGGAGGAGGGCCGCGGTCGTGTAGCGCAGGCCCATCGAGGTGAGCGGCGGCGCCTGCTCCACGACGATCCGGATCGCGAGGTACGTCGAGCCCCACACGACGTACACGATGCCGAGGGCGGCCAGCACGAGGCCGAACGCGGGAGCGGCCTTGACGACCGGTGGCTGCAGCGTCTGTGTCATGACCGTCCTCTCGTGTGACTCCTGACAAGGCTAGGGCGGGGGACGGACCGCTGTCGCGCGACTTTCGGACATCGAGACCACCAGATCCGGACAGCCCCGGATTAGGTGTCGCTCGGAACGAACCGGTACGTTATGTGCACCCCGACCGGTGTGTCACCGGTCACAGCACGACCAGCCGCACGGCCGCGACGCACCACCCCCGCGCGTGTGTCGCGCAGCGCGTCGTGAGCTCCCCAGCCGGCAGCGGACACCCCGCGCGCCGACGACCCGAAGGAGTGTCTGGATGAGCGAGCACAAGTCCGACTTCGGACCGGACCTCGGCGAGGTCTTCGGTCCCCACGCAGCCGACGGCGGCCCCGACCTGGTCCAGCTGCTGACCCCCGAGGGCGAGCGGGTCGAGCACCCCGAGTTCTCGTTCGACCTCGACGACGAGGCGATCAAGGGCTTCTACCGCGACATGGTGCTGACCCGGCGCATCGACACCGAGGCCACCGCGCTCCAGCGGCACGGCGAGCTCGGCATCTGGGCGCAGCTGCTCGGCCAGGAGGCCGCGCAGATCGGCTCCGGCCGCGCCCTGCGCAAGCAGGACTTCGCCTTCCCGACCTACCGCGAGCACGGCGTCGCCTGGTGCCGCGACATCGACCCGCTCCGCCTGCTCGGGCTCTTCCGCGGCGTCGACCAGGGCGGCTGGGACCCCAACGACGGCAACTTCGGCCTCTACACGATCGTGATCGGCGCGCAGACCCTGCACGCCACCGGCTACGCCATGGGCATGCAGCGCGACGGCGTCGTCGGCACCGGCGACCCGGACCGCGACGCGGCGGTCGTCGCCTACTTCGGTGACGGCGCGAGCAGCCAGGGCGACGTCAACGAGGCGTTCATCTTCGCCGCGTCCTACAACGCGCCGGTCGTCTTCTTCTGCCAGAACAACCAGTGGGCCATCTCGGAGCCGATCGAGCGGCAGACCCGGATCCCGCTCTACCAGCGCGCCCTCGGCTTCGGGTTCCCCGGCGTCCGCGTCGACGGCAACGACGTCCTCGCGACGTACGCCGTGTCGCAGGCCGCGCTCCAGCGGGCCCGCGACGGCCAGGGCCCCACGCTGGTGGAGGCGTACACCTACCGGATGGGCGCGCACACCACGACCGACGACCCGACCCGCTACCGGCTCTCCGAGGACCTGGAGACCTGGAAGCTCAAGGACCCGATCCAGCGCGTGAAGGCCTACCTCACCCGCAACGGCCTGGCCGAGCCGGAGTTCTTCGAGGAGCTCGACCAGGAGGCCGAGCGGCTCGGTGAGCACCTGCGCGAGGGCTGCCGCGCCCTGCCGGAGCCGCGACCGCTGGACATCTTCGACTACGTGTACGCCGAGCAGACCGAGGAGCTCGCGGAGCAGAAGGCCGGCTACGCGGCGTACCTCGACTCCTTCGAGACCGCGGGAGGTCACCGATGAGCAAGATCACCCTGGCCAAGGGCCTGAACGGCGGGCTGCGCAAGGCCATGGAGGACGACCCCAAGGTCCTCGTGATGGGCGAGGACGTCGGCAAGCTCGGCGGCGTCTTCCGGATCACCGACGGTCTCCAGAAGGACTTCGGCGAGGACCGGGTCATCGACTCGCCGCTCGCGGAGTCGGGCATCCTCGGCACCGCGGTCGGCATGGCGATGCGCGGCTACCGTCCCGTGTGCGAGATCCAGTTCGACGGGTTCGTCTACCCGGCCTACGACCAGATCGTCAGCCAGGTCGCCAAGATCCACTTCCGCAGCATGGGCAAGGTCAAGATGCCCATCGTGGTCCGGATCCCCTTCGGCGGCGGCATCGGAGCGGTCGAGCACCACAGCGAGAGCCCCGAGGCGCAGTTCGCGCACACCCCGGGCCTCAAGGTGGTCGCCTGCTCCAACCCGGTCGACGGCTACTGGATGATCCAGCAGGCCATCGCGTGCGACGACCCGGTGATCTTCCTCGAGCCGAAGCGGCAGTACCACGCGGACAAGGCCGAGCTCGACGAGTCGACCAGGCTGGCCGACGTCCAGCCCCTGTTCTCGTCCCGCGTGGTGCGCGAGGGCTCGGACCTGACGCTGCTCGCCTACGGGCCGATGGTGAAGACCTGCCTGCAGAGCGCCGAGGCGGCCGCCGGTGAGGGCAAGAGCATCGAGGTCATCGACCTGCGCACGCTCTCGCCGCTCGACATGGGCCCGGTGCTCGAGTCGGTCCGCAAGACCGGCCGGGCCGTGGTCGCCCACGAGGCCCACGTCAACCTCGGCATGGGCTCCGAGATCGCGGCGCGGATCACCGAGCACTGCTTCTACAACCTCGAGGCCCCGGTGCTCCGGGTCGGCGGGTTCGACACGCCGTACCCGCCGAGCCGCATCGAGGAGGAGTGGCTCCCCGACCTCGACCGGGTGCTCGACGCCGTCGACCGCTCGCTCGCGTACTGACCTCGCCCTGACTGCGTAGGAGAAACTCCGTGTCTGACTTCAAGCTGCCCGACGTCGGCGAGGGCCTCACCGAGGCCGAGATCGTCACCTGGAAGGTGAAGGTCGGCGACGTCATCAAGATCAACGACATCGTGGTCGAGATCGAGACCGCGAAGTCGCTGGTCGAGCTGCCGTCGCCGTACGCCGGCACGGTGCAGGCCCTGCACGTCCCCGAGGGCGAGACGGTCCCGGTGGGCACGCCGATCATCACGATCGGCGACGCGTGCTGCGCCCGCTGCGCCGGAGGCCCCGGCGCCCGACGACGTCGACGGAGTCCGACCCCTACCTCGGGATGGCCGAGAAGGCCGGTGCCGCGGCGACGGCCTCGGCTGAGATCGACATGTCGAACCCCGCTGCCACCGGCGGCGGCGAGAACCAGACGCTGGTCGGCTACGGCCCCCGCACCGCCGCCGTGCAGCGCCGTGCCCGCCGCGGGGGCGCGAGCCCCGTCGACCGAGGCCGGCGCCGCAGCGCAGCTCCAGCTCCAGGGCGCGTTCGGCCAGGGCCACGCCCGAGACCGCCGACGTCGTCGAGGCCGACGAGCCCCCGGTGCCCGCGACACCGGCCGCCCGCCACGAGCCGGCCGCGTCCGACGTACGCGCGCTGGCCAAGCCGCCCGTGCGCAAGCTGGCCAAGGACCTCGGCGTCGACCTCCGTGCGCTGACTCCCACCGGCCCCGGCGGCACCGTCACCCGCGAGGACGTGCACGCAGCGGTCTCCGCCCCCGAGGCGTCAGAAGCGCGAGGTCGCCCCGGCGACCCCACGTGCGGACACGTCGGCGGACCGCCGCGAGCCGATCAAGGGCGTCCGCAAGATGATGGCGCAGGCGATGGTGGACTCCGCGTTCACGGCGCCGCACGTCACGGAGTGGATCACCGTCGACGTCACCAAGACGATGAAGCTCGTCGAGAAGCTCAAGGCGCACCGCGACTTCCGCGACGTGAAGGTCTCCCCGCTGCTGGTGGTCGCCAAGGCGGTCTGCCTGGCGATGCGCCGCACCGAGGAGATCAACGCGACCTGGGACGAGGCGGCCGGCGAGGTCGTCTTCAAGTCCGGGGTCAACCTCGGCATCGCGGCCGCGACACCGCGCGGACTGGTCGTCCCGAACATCAAGGGCGCCGACGCGCTGTCGCTGCCGGAGCTCGGCGCCGCGATCAACGCCCTGACGCGTACGGCGCGCGAGGGCAGGACGCAGCCCGCGGAGATGAGCGGCGGATCGTTCACGATCACCAACGTCGGCGTCTTCGGCGTCGACGCGGGCACACCGATCATCAACCCCGGCGAGTCGGCGATCCTGTGCTTCGGAGCGGTCCGGCCGCAGCCGTGGGTCCACTCCACCAAGAAGGGGCCGAAGATCAAGATCCGCGACATCACCACGCTCGCGCTCTCCTTCGACCACCGGCTGGTCGACGGGGAGAAGGGCTCCCGCTTCCTGGCCGACGTGGCCGCCGTCCTCGAGGATCCGAGCAGCGCGCTGTTCTTCTGAGCCGGGTCGGCCCCGGGTCGGGGCAGACCTACGATGGGGCCCGATGAGCACGCCGTCCGGCCCCGCCGAGGGCTCCGCCAGCAAGCGCGCCTACGACTTCGCGAAGTGGGCGATCCTGAGCGCGGTCTACCCTGCCGGGTCCGTGATCACCGAGGCCGGGCTGGCCCACGAGCTCGGTCTCAGCCGCACCCCGGTCCACGAGGCGCTGCTGCGGCTCGAGGTCGAGGGACTCGTCAGGCTCGAGCCGCGGCGCGGCGCGGTGGTGAGCACCTTCTCGATGCACGACGTCGAGGACGTCCTCGAGGCGCGGGTGCTCGTCGAGAACCACACCGCCGCTGCGGTCCTTCGCCCGGCGCAAGACCCTCCTCCCGCAGGTCGAGGCGGCCCACGAGTCGCTGATCCGCAACTGTCGTGAGCACGACACCGCCGCCTTCACGGCCTCCGACCGGTTGTTCCACGAGCTCATCGTCGACGCCGCCGACAACGCGGTCCTCTCGTCGATCTACCGCACCCTCCGCGAGCGGCAGACGCTGTTCACCTCGGTCATGATGCGCGGCCGCGCCGACCGGATGCAGGCCGCGATCGAGGAGCACGAGAAGATCATCGAGACCCTTCGCGGCGACGACCTGGACACCTTCTGCGCGACCGTCAACGAGCACCTCAAGTGGTCGATCGCCTTGGCCCGGGAGTCGCATTGAGCGAGCCGGTGCGACTCGGTGGGCCGCGCGCGGTCGTCGTCTGGGGCACGGCCGTCTCGGTCTACTTCCTGGCGGTCTTCCACCGCTCCTCGCTCGGCGTCGCCGGCCTCGCCGCGGCCGAGCGCTTCGACATCACGGCGTCCCAGCTGTCCACGTTCACGGTGCTCCAGCTGCTGGTGTACGCCGCGATGCAGATCCCCGTCGGGGTGCTGCTCGACAGGTACGGGCCGCAGTGGCTGCTCATGGCAGGGGCCGTGTTCATGACGCTGGCCCAGCTCGGCTTCGCCTACACCGGGACGTACGGCGGCGCTCTGGTCGCACGGGTCTTCGTGGGCATGGGCGACGCGATGGTGTTCATCAGCGTGCTGCGGCTGATCGCCTCGTGGTTCCCGCCGGCGCGCAGCCCCCTGGTGACGGCGTTCACCGCGATGCTGGGGCAGGCCGGTGCGCTCCTCGCGGCCATCCCCCTCGCCCGGGCGCTCTCGGCGTACGGGTGGACGGCGACGTTCGTGGCGAGTGCCTCGCTCGGGGTGCTGCTCGGCCTGCTCACCGTCCTGCTGGTGCGCGACGTGCCGCCCGGAGCGCCGTCCTCGCGGTCGGTCAAGGACGCCCGCACCGTCGGCCGCGACCTGTTGCTGGCCTGGCGGGATCCCGGCACCCGGCTCGGACTCTGGTCGCACTTCACCACCCAGTTCGCCGCCACCGTGATGGGGCTGCTGTGGGGCTTCCCGTTCTTCGTGCACGCCGAGCACCGGTCGGAGGCCGAGGCCGCCGCGCTGCTCAGCCTGCTGGTCGGCGTGTTCATCGTGGGCGGCCCGGCGGTCGGTGGCTACATCACGCGTCACCCGTGGCGCCGCTCGACGATCGTGCTGACCATCGTCGGGGTCATGATGCTGACCTGGACCGTCGTGCTCCTGTGGCCCGGGGACGCCCCCGCGTGGATGCTGGTCCTGCTCGTCGTGACCACGGGCCTCGGCGGCCCGGGGTCGATGATCGGCTTCGACCTGGCCCGGACGTTCGCGCCCGCGTCCCGGCTCGGCTCGGCCAGCGGCATCGTCAACGTGGGCGGGTTCACCGCCTCGCTGCTCGCGGTGCTCGGCATCGGCCTGGTGCTCGACGCGATGACGCCCGGTGCGTCGACCGACTACGGGGCAGCGGCGTACAAGTGGGCGATGTGCGTGCAGTACCTCTTCTGGATCGGCGGCGGCCTGCAGGTGTGGAGGTACCGCTACCGAGCCCGCGCGCACCTCGCCGACACCCAGCCCGAGACGTTCCGGGACATGAGCGGGCTGGAGGAGTACGTCAGACCCTTCCGAGGGCTCGGTAGCGGGCGGCGCGGTCGGCGGTGACCGTCGCCGAGTCGCGCTGCATCAGCGCGGCCAGCTCGTAGCGCAGCACGTCGGCCAGCCGCGCGCAGAACGCCTCCGGCTCGTCGGCGGCGTCCGGCCGCTCGGCCACGATCCGGTCGACGATCCCGTTGCGCTGCAGGTCGAGCGACCGCACGCCCTGGGCGCGCGCCAGCTCCGGCGCGTGGTCGAGGTCGCGGTGCACGATCGCGCTCGCCCCCTCGGGCGGCAGCGGCGAGAGCCAGCCGTGCTGCGCGGCGATCACCCGGTCGGCGGGCAGCAGCGCGAGCGCCCCGCCGCCGTTGCCCTCGCCGAGCAGCAGGCACAGCGTCGGCGCGTCGAGGGTGACCAGGTCGGCGAGGCAGCGGGCGATCTCCCCGGCCAGCCCGCCCTCCTCGGCCTCCACGGACAGGGCGGCGCCGGGCGTGTCGATCACGGTCATCAGCGGCAGGTGCAGCTCGGCGGCGAGACGCATCCCGCGCCGGGCCTCGCGCAACGCCCCCGGCCCGAGCGGGTGCGCCTTGGTCTGGCCGCGCCGGTCCTGGCCCAGGAAGATGCACGGCGACCCGCCGAACCGGGCGAGCGCGATCAGCAGACCCGGGTCGAACTCGCCCTGTCCGGTGCCGTTGAGCGGGATCACGTCGGTCGCGGCGTACTTCAGCAGCCGGCGTACGCCGGGTCGCTCCGGCCGTCGTGACCGGGTCACCGACTCCCAGGTGTCCACGTCCTCGCACGTCGTCGACGGGCGGGTTGGGTACGTCGACCAGCACCTCGTTGCGCGCCGTGAGGACGGACAGCGCACGGTCGAGGATGTCGGCGACCTGGTCGTGGGGGACGACACCGTCGATGAGGCCGTGGGCGTAGAGGTTCTCCGAGGTCTGCACGCCCTCGGGGAACTGCCTGCCGTAGAGCGCCTCGTAGACACGGGGGCCGAGGAAGCCGACCAGCGCGCCGGGCTCGGCGACGGTCACGTGGCCCGAGGGATCCCCACGACGCCATCACGCCGCCGGTGGTGGGGTGCCGCAGGTAGACGAGGTAGGGCAGCCCGGCCTTCTTGTGCGCCGCGATCGCCGAGGAGATCTTCACCATCTGCACGAACGCCAGGGTGCCCTCCTGCATGCGGGTGCCGCCGGAGACGGGGGCTGCGAGCAGGGGCAGCCGCTCGGCGGTCGCCCGCTCCACGGCCCGGGTCAACCGCTCGGCCGAGTCGACGCCGATGGAGCCGGCCAGGAACCGGAACTCGCAGACCACGACGGCCACCCTCCGCCCCCGCATCCGGCCCTCCCCGGTGACGACCGACTCGTCGAGGCCCGATCCTCTCCTGCGCGGCCGCCAGCTCGGCGGCGTACTCGTCCGAGATCGGGCCGCGCACGGGCGGCGTGTCCCAGGAGCGGAACGAGCCCTCGTCGAGCACCAGGTCGATCAGGTCGGTCGCGGACAGCCGGTCGGTCATGCGACCGATCATCCCAGGGCCTGTGGGAGCGCATCCCAAGGTTTTCCCAAGGTTCCATATCCGGACATTCACGGGCATCCTGCCCGTTCCGCAGGTACTAGGACGTTCGTGCACCTGTCGGCTCGTCGCGGCTCGACTCCTAACTTCACTTCGCAGTACAAGCAATGGGGCAACGCAACGGACTCACGAACTCCTCGGGATCCGGAGCCAGCCGCCGCAGGTCCATCCGGAATCCTTCAAGGGAGATCAACATGTTCACAGCTAGAAGGCGGCGCAGCCTCCTGGTGGGGCTCTCAGCGCTCGCCATGGCCGCGACGGGCGTACTCGTCGCCGACGCCGCCACCCCACCGCCCGCCCACCTCGCCAACAAGGTCGGCCTCAAGCAGGTCGGCCCGATCGACGAGACCAACGGCTTCCCGCTCTGGTACAAGGACACCAACAACGTCCGGCTCGAGCTGTGCCTGGACCCGAACGACGCCTACTGCATCATGGGCGACCGGCCCGACATGCAGGCGCCGGTGTCGTTCCCCGGCAACTTCCCCGACGAGGCGTTCTGGTCGGTCGCCGACTCCTCGCTCGACGCGGGTGGTGGCGAGAAGGCGTTGCTGGTGACCGCCGTCGAGGCCGCGTTCGGCAGCGCCGACGGTCTGCCGGCCAAGGGCCAGCAGGTCAGCTTCGGCCGCATCCGCGTCCGGGCGTCCGGGCTGGTGGACGGTGCCGACTACAAGGTCACCCACCCGTACGGCGTCGACACCGTCGCCGCCGAGGCCGGTGCCGTCAAGGGGATCAACGTCACCGAGGACATCGGTTCGCTGACACCCGACGGCGTGTTCGACCAGACCCTCGGCAGCCGCCCGGCGCCGTTCCTCAAGTGGACCGCCGGCGCGCCGGCCGGCTACCTGGGCGACCCGGCCGTCGAGCACGCCGTCACCGGTAGCCCCTACAACACCAACATCTTCCGCATCGAGGGACCCGCCGGCTCGTTCACCGGTTCCACCCAGCTCTGCGCGAACGCTGCGCTCGGGAACTCGCCGACCGCGACCGACGACTGCATCGAGTCCGACCAGTTCTCGGTCCAGGGCAAGCTCGCCACCCGCGCGGGGGTCCAGGTGACACGGGCCTACTACGCGAACTCGGGCACCGGCCACATGATGGACCTGTTCGCGATGTCGGAGCCCGGGCAGAACCTGGTCGTCTCCGGCGCCGGCATCCCGCAGACCAAGATGCGCGAGAGCGCGGGCAGCGGTCGCTACTACGCCCGCGTGTTCGCCGACGGCGCCCCGCCCAGCGACCTCGCGGTCACCAACCGGTCGGACTCGCCCGCTCTCCGTCGACAACGTCGACCAGGCGATGTTCGGCGACCGGGTGCACATCACCAGCGCGGCCTACAACAACGACAACCGTTCGTTGAGCCTGTCCGCGGAGTCGGGTGACAGCTCGGCCACCCTGAAGCTCGACGACTACCCGACCGCGACGGTGAGCAGCACGTCGGGTGGCGTGACGACCTGGACGGTGCCGAACCTCCCGGTCCCGCCGTCCGAGGTGCTGGTCACCTCGAACAAGGGTGGCGTCGACTCCGAGGACGTCGTCATCACCGGAGCCGAGGACCCCTCGGCGCAGGTCGTGGCCACCATCACCGGTGACACGAACAGCGTGCAGGTCGGCCAGGCCGTGACGCTGGACGCGCTGGCGTCGGTCGGCACGATCACGTCCTACAACTGGTCGGTCAGCCCCGCCGCGTCACTGACCGGCACCGGCGGGTCCCGCACGTTCACCGCCACGACACCGGGAACGTACGTCGTCACCCTCACCGTCGCCGGGAACGGGGCCGGCAACACCAGCACGGACCGCTACACCGTGACGGTCTCCGACCCGGCCGCACCTCCGGTGGCCGACGCCGGGGCCAACCAGACGGGGATCGTCCCGACCTCCACCGTGACCCTGGACGGCACCGCCTCGAAGTTCGCCTCGAGCTTCGCCTGGGTCCAGTCCGGCGGGCCGGCCGTCACGCTGAACAACGCCGCCACCGCCAACCCGACGTTCGTCGTCCCGAGCGCCACCACGAGCGTGTCGTACACGTTCACCTTGACCATCCAGGACGTCAACGGAACCGCCTCGACCGACACCGTGGTCGTCACCACCGCACCGGGCACCATCACGGTCGACGACGCCCAGTACAAGCGGGGCAGCCTCGAGTGGCGGGTCCGTGGCGCGGCGCAGTACTGCTCGGCCAACAACCTGGTCAGCGTCTACTGGAACAAGCCGGGCAGCACGCCTGTGCTGCTGGGGACCACCACCCCGGCCGCCGACCTGGGCGTCTGCAGCTACGACTTCCGGCTCAAGAACACGCCGACCGCCCTCCGCGCCACCGTGGCCGGCACCGTGACGGTGAAGACCGCGCTGGGGGGTGAGGTGCTCAACAGGGCCTTCAACCTGCTGTAGGACGTCGTCCTACCCGAGGTCCGGCGTCGGCGGTCATGCCCCTGACCGCCGACGCCAGGAACGCCGGTGCCCGGTGGTCATGCCCCTGACCACCGGGCACGGGCTCGTCCCGAGGAGCATCAGGCGGGCGGCGTCCGCGAGGTCAGCCACTCGTCGAAGAACGGCTGCAGGTCGCGACCGGTGCCGGCGCTCAGCCAGGCGACGAACGAGGCCCGGTCCTGCACGGTGTTGCGGTGCTCCTGCGGCCACCGGCGCATCAGCTCGTCGAACTGCGCGGCGCCGACCACCTCACGCAGCCGGACCCACATCCGCGCCGCGCAGTAGTAGACGTTGATCTGCGCGAACTGGTTGCGGCGGAAGGCGCCCGGCGGCCCGTAGAGCTTGCGCCAGAGGGCGTCGTTGCGGGAGAACTCCCGCTCCCAGTACGCCGCGGGACGCCAGCCGCGAGCGGTCGAGTACGCCGCCTCGACGTACATCGCCATTCCCTCGTTCATCCACACGTCCGACCAGTCGTCCGGCGTGACGGTGTCGCCGTACCACGCGTGCGCCAGCTCGTGCGCGACCGTCTGCTGCACCTCGCGGGCCCCGAACCGGTAGTTGTCCGCGCCGAACGTGATCATCGTCTGGGTCTCCATCGCGGAGCCCGACGGGGTGACCACGACCCCGGCCCGGTCGAAGGGGTACGGCCCGAGCCGGCTCTCGAGCCAGGCCAGGGTCGCGGGCGTCGCCTTGAGTGCGGCGAGGTACTGCGGCTTGTCGCGCGGCAGCCAGTAGGTGAGCGGGATGCCGTGCGGGCCGGTCTGCGCATAGCGCCGGTAGGGACCGATCGCGACCGTCGCGAGGTAGGACGCCATCGGGTCGCGGCTGGTGAAGCGGGTGACGGTCCGGCCGTGCGAGACGCTGCGGCTGACCATCCGCCCGTTGGAGACGCCCACCCACCGCCTCGGCACGTCGAGCCGCACGTCGTACGTCGCCTTGTCGGAGGGGTGGTCGTTGACCGGGTACCACGTGAACGCGCCGTACGGTTCCTGCATCGCCCACACCTGGCCGGTGCGCGTCGTGTGCCAGCCGAGGCCGCTCATGTCCTGCCGGCTCGAGGGCGCCTTCGCGGGTCCCGGCCGGCCGCTGTAACCGACGGTCACGGCGTACGGCGCGCCGGCGAGCAGGCCCGGAGCGGTGACGGTGAGGGTGTGGCCGGCCCGCCGGTACGTCGACCGGACGACCGTGCCGGAGCGTCCGTCGTGGACGGCCAGCGTCGCCACGCGCAGCCGGCCGGACAGGTCGAGGCGGAACGAGTCGTCCCGGGCGGGGACGAGCCGCAGTCGTGCCTCGCCCTCGAGGGTGCGGGTCGTGGGCTGCCAGTGCAGGTCGAGCGCGTAGCTCAGCACGTCGACGGTGGGGCTGCCGACCGACGGGTAGTAGCTGTCGGTGTGCTGCCCGGGGGAGGTGAGGACCGGTGTCTCGGCGGACCGCGCCGGGCCCGTGACACCGATGGCGAGCCCGAACGCCAGCACGGCGGCGAGGCGACGTTTCACCCGCTGAGTGTAGGTGCGCGGAGCTCCTCCGCGCCGGGCTTCTCCTCGCATGCCCCGCGACGTCAGGCGGCGTCGCCCAGGCCGAGCCCCAGGCCCCATGCATCGAGGACCAGCTCCACCCGCCGGCGCTCGCCGTCGAGCTCGGGACCAGGCGGCAGCACCTCGATCAGGTGGTCGACGCCGAGCGCGGTGCACGCCTCGACGAGCACCCGGTCGTAGGCCATCCGGTTCCCCTCGAGCTGGGCGAAGGAGACCCGCTCCGGCATGCACCGGAACCGCACGCCGAGCCGGTGGGCGTCACGGGCGATGGCCTCGATCGGGCGGCCGGTCGGGTGGGGCTTCGCCGGCCTGGACGCGCGGACCCGGTCGATGGTCCGGACCAGCGCGGTGTGGAGCCGCGCGAGCCGCTCGCGACCCAGGATGCTCGCCAGGATCACGGCAGCCACCAGCCCAGCACTCAGGGCGGATTGCCAGTCCATGATTCGATGGTAGTTCCGCAGTCCACCCCGGGGAGTCCGAGTCGCTGACGTCGTGGCCGGCCGTGCGGGATCATGGTCCGACACCGGACGCGGGAGGACGTACATGGGCTGGCGGAAGCGCACATCCCGTCGCACGATCTCGGGGCCGGACCCGGTGGGACGGGCGCTGGCCGAGGCGGCCGCCGGAGGCCCGCTGGTGCCACGCTTCGAGGAGGACGACCTCCGGCTCGAGGACCTGCGGGACTGGGTCGAGGTGCGGGACGAGAAGGGGCCCGCCAGCTTCGACACCGTAGTCCTGCTCGCCGACGAGATCGCCTCCTACACCGACGCGGCCGACGACGGTCTCGATGCGGCCCTCGCCGACGAGTCGGGCATCGACGACGTGTTCGCGGAGGACCGGGAGGTCGTCCACCTCCGGACCGCGCTGGCCCTGGGCGACGTTCACGCGGCCGTCGTCCGGGCGATCGTCGCGGTGAACCGCTCGCCCCGGCCTCCCGTGACCCCACCGGACGAGGTCACCGACGAACAGGCGCACGCCCTCGCCGACGACGTGGCGCCGGTGCTGGTCGGCGCCGGCTTCGTCCGGAAGACCGGGGACCCCCGCGACCGCTCCTACTTCCACCGGGTCGGCGAGGACGGTTTCGTCCAGGCCGTCAGCCTCGCCCGGGGGCTGGGCCGGCTCTCCGACGGGACCGACCTGGCCAAGACGGTGACAGTGCACTTCGGGGTGCGGGTGCCCGAGACGGCCCGCAGCCCCCTGACGTCGGACCTCCGGTTCTTCGCCGTCGGCCACTGCACGACGATGAACGCGGTGAACGTCGCGCCGGTGCCGGCGGTGGTGCTGGCGGCCGTCACCGGCGAGGTGCTGCCGTGGCTGGACGCTACGCGCTCCCGGGCCGCGCTCGCGCAGTGGGTGAGCGGTGACCCCGAGCGGATCTTCCCGCCGGACCAGCGCCCGCTGTACGCGCGGCTGTTCGCGGAGTGGGGGCACCCTGCGGCCGCCCGCGCGCTGCTGAGCCACCTACGACGCTCGTATCGCGCACTCGGCCGGCACCCGGACGCCCAGGAGGCCCGCCGGCTGCTGGGCTGACGACACCTCGCTGCGCGGGAGGGTCAGCGCTGGTCGGAGATCCGCTTGGCCTTGCCGAGGGAGCGTTCCAGGCTGTGCGGTGCCAGCACCTCGACCCGGACCGTCGTACCCACGTTGTCCTTGACGTGCTCGGCGAGCCGCCGGGCCAGCGCATCCCGGTCGTCCGCGGCGACCGACTCGTGCGCCTCGACCTGGACGGTGAGCTCGTCGAGGTTGCCGGGCCGGGTCAGCACGCACAGGTAGTGCGGGGTGAGGCCCTCGACCTTGAGGATCTGCTCCTCGACCATCGTCGGGAAGACGTTCACGCCCCGCACGATCATCATGTCGTCGGTGCGGCCGGTGACCTTCTGCATGCGGCGGAAGGCCGGGTAGGCCGTCCCGGGCAGCAGCCGGGTCAGGTCCCGGGTGCGGTAGCGGATCACCGGCATCGCCTGCTTGGTCAGCGAGGTGAACACCAGCTCGCCCTCCTCGCCGTCGGGGAGCACCTCGTGGGTCACCGGGTCGACGATCTCGGGGTAGAAGTGGTCCTCCCAGACGTGCAGCCCGTCCTGGGTCTCGACCGCCTCCTGCGAGACGCCGGGACCCATCACCTCCGAGAGCCCGTAGATGTCGACCGCCTTGATGCCGCTGCGCCGCTCGACCTCGCGCCGCATCTCGTCGGTCCACGGCTCCGCGCCGAAGATGCCGATCTCCAGCGACGTGCTGCGGGGGTCGACGCCCTGCGCCTCCATCTCGTCGAGGATCGCCAGGAAGTACGACGGGGTCACCATGATCACCCGCGGCTCGAAGTCCACGATCAGCTGCACCTGGCGCGGGGTCATGCCACCGGAGACGGGTACGACGGTGCAGCCCAGCCGCTCCGCCCCGTAGTGCGCGCCGAGCCCGCCGGTGAACAGCCCGTAGCCGTAGGCGACGTGCACGATGTCCCCGGGACGACCGCCGGCGGCGTAGATCGACCGGGCCATCACCTCGGCCCAGACGTCGAGGTCGTCGTGGGTGTAGCCCACGACGGTCGGCTTGCCCGTCGTACCGGACGACGCGTGGACGCGGGCGACCTGGCCGCGCGGGACGGCGAACATGCCGAAGGGGTAGTTCTGCCGCAGGTCCTCCTTGGTGGTGAACGGGAACCTCGCCAGGTCGGCCAGGCGACCCGAGGTCCGCCGGGGTCACGCCGGCGTCGTCGAACGCGCGGCGGTAGTGCGGCACGTGCTCGTAGACGCGCTCGAGCGTCTCGCGCAGGTGCTCCAGCTGGAGCTGCCGCATGCCGTCCGGCGTCGCGTCGGGCATCTTGAACTCCGGCCTCGTGCTACGTCCTCCTCCGTCGACTCCGGGGCGAAGAGCGTCCCGCGGATCTCCTTGCTGCGCCCGGTGAACTCCGCGACGACGGTCTCGCCGGAGCGCACCGTGATGTCGTAGACGCCGTCCCGCCCCTCGCGGCTGCGCTCCACCGCGTCGGCGACGAGCACGTCGCCGAGCCGGGTCGGGGCCAGGAACCGGATCTCCGCGCCCGCCGCGACCGTGCTCCGGTTGTAGGAGTTGCAGGCGAACGCGAACGCCGAGTCGGCGAGGGTGAAGGTGAGGCCGCCGTGCCCGATCGCGTGCCCGTTGACCATGTCCTCGCGCACCGTCATCCGGAGCGTCGCGCGGCCGGCCGCGACGTCGACGATCTCCATGCCGAGCGACCGGCTGGCCGCGTCGTCGGCCCACATCGCCTCCGCGCTGCGCCGGGCGACCTCGTCCGGGGTCACAGCGGCTTCTCCATCAGCGAGACGAGGTGCTCCTCGTCCCCGAGCCGGCCGACCTCGCGTGTAGCCCCGGGCGTCGTGGAACGCGAGCGACGGCTCGTTGGGCGGGACCAGGTTCACCTCGAGGCAGAGCCGGGTGTACGGCGCCGCGACCCGCTCCATCTCGTCGTACACGAAGCTGCCGAGGCCGCGCCGCCGGAAGTCGTCGTGCAGCACGATCCGGTCGAGGTAGTAGAAGCGCTCGTGCCGGCCGGTGAACCAGCGGTAGTTCTCCGAGTCGTACGTCGTGCCGGGGGCGAAGGTGATCACGAACCCCGCGAACGCGCCGTCCACGTCGAGCACGTCGAACCGGTCGGCCAGGTCGCGCAGCTCGTGCAGCCGGGTCTCGTCCATCGGGGCGAGCTCGGCGACGTTGCGCTCGTTGAGGGTCAGCACGTCGGCCAGGTCGGTGTCGCGCAGATGTCGCAGGTCGGGCACGTCCGACACCCTAGCCACCAGGTCGAGGTGCGGCGTCGTTCGTCGGCGGGCTCCGAGGCGAAGAGGTTGAGGCCGAGGCGTTCGGAGAGGTACTTCGTGACCAGCTGGCCGCGCACGCTGTTCCCGGCGACGTCGAGCGGCGGCGAGAAGGTGGCCAGCCCGCCCTTGCCGGGCGAGACGGTGACGATCCCGCCGCTGACGCCGCTCTTGCCGGGCACGCCGATCTCGTAGAGCCAGTCGCCGGACAGCTCGTAGAGCCCCGCGGTCGCCATCACCGCCAGCACCCGGCGGCACACGCCGCGGCCGATCACGCGCTCGCCCGTCAGCGGGTTGACCCCGCCGTTGGCGAGCGTGGCCGCCATCGTCGCGAGGTCGTGCACGGTGACGTCGAGCGAGCACTGCCGGGTGTAGACGTCGGTGGCCTCGTCGGCGTCGAAGTACAGCCGCTGGTAGCTCTGAAGCAGGTGCGCGATGCCGTGGTTGCGCAGGTTGGTGGCCGACTCGGAGGCGTACACGTCCTCGCTCATCTCGAGCTCGCGGCCGGCGAAGCGGGAGAGCACGTCGCGCACGAGCCGCCACTGCTCGCTCCGGCGTGTCCCCGGGGACCAGGCTGGTGGTCGCGATCGCGCCGGCGTTGACGAGCGGGTTCATCGTTCGCGCCGCGTTGAGCTCGACGGCCATCAGGGAGTCGAAGGGGAACCCGGTGCCGTTGACGCCGAGCCGGTGCCGAGCCGCCTCGTAGCCGATCGTCTCGCACACCAGGGCGAACACGAACGGCTTGGAGACGCTCTGGATCGAGAACCGCGTGTCCACGTCCCCGATCTCGAAGAAGCGGCCGCGCGCGCCGACCACGCAGATCCCGAACAGGTCCGGTGATGCGGTCGCCAGGGCCGGGATGTAGTCCGCCACGATGCCCTCGGTGTTGGTCCGGTAGCGCTCGTAGGCCTCCGTGACCAGGCTCCGCACGGAGCCGACCGACGGCAGGTCGCCGGTCGAGACCCGGGCGGCGTGGCCTCCTCGTCGAACGGGAGATGCTCGTGCATGGACAGGCCGGTCACGACACGCGCCCCTCGGCCCGGACCCGGAGGTTGTCCGGGTCGTACGGCGCGCGGAGGCCGACGGACACCGGATGCACCGAGCCGCCCACGTTCACGCTGCACGCCCCGGCCGTGACCCAGTCCCGCGTCGTCACGCCGGTCGGGTCGGCGAGGTACGCGAGCCCGACGCACGCCCCGACCGTCTCGCCCCACGCGGCGCTCGTCACCTGGCCGACGGGCACGCCGTCGCGGAGCACCAGCTCGCCGCCCCACAGCATCGGTCCGGGGTCGTCCACGACGAACGACACGAGACGTCGCCGCGGACCACGGGACCGTGCCTCCTCGACCGCCGCTCGCCCCAGGAAGTCGACGTCACCGCGCAGCTTGCACGCGAACAGCAGCCCGGCCTCGACGGGGCCGAAGTCGGGGGTCAGCTCGCGACCGAACGCGCGGTACCCCTTCTCGAGCCGCAGCGACTCGATCGCGTAGTAGCCCGCGTCGACGACGCCGAGGTCGGTGCCGGCCATGAGCGCGTCGTACACGGCTGCGGCCGATCCCGTCTCGACGTACAGCTCCCAGCCGAGCTCTCCGACGTAGGTGATGCGCGACGCCCGCACGTCCGCCCCGTTGATGCGCACCATGCGAGAGGTCGCGAACCCGGCGTCGTCGAACGGCTCCGCCGCTCACCCGTGCGAGCAGGTCGCGCGACCTCGGCCCCATCACCCCGAGCACGGCGTACGACGCGGTCACGTCGGCCACCACGGTGTCGTGACCCGCGGGGACGTTGCGGCGGATCCAGTCCTGGTCCCGCTCCGTGGTCGCGGAGCTGCTCACGAGCAGGAACTCGTCCTCGGCGACCCGGGTGACGGTGAGGTCGGACTCGTAGGTGCCGCGCCCGTTGAGCAGCCCGGTGTAGACGACGGTCCCGAGCGGCACCGCGACGTCGTTGCTGCAGATCCACTGGAGGGACGCCTCGGCGTCGCGACCGGAGACGAGGTACTTCGAGAACGAGGTCTGGTCGAAGACCGCGACCGCGGACCGGGTCGCGGTCTGCTCGGCGGCCGACCAGGGCAGCCAGCGCGGCTTGTCCCAGGAGTACTCGAGGACCGGCTCCTCGCCGGCGGGGCGCGAAGAAGCTGGCCCGCTCCCAGCCCATCTTCGAGCCGAAGCAGGCGTTGCGGGCGGCCAGCCGGTCGTAGACGGGTGAGACCCGCAGGGGCCGGGCGCTGGTCAGCTCGCGGTTGGGCCACGGCACGGCGTAGTGCAGCCCGAGGATCTCGACGACCCGCTGGCGCAGCCAGCCCGGCTCGGCGTGGAACGGTGCGAACCGGCGGATGTCCACGGCGACCAGGTCGCTGGTCGGCTCGCCCTCCACCACCCACTCGGCCAGCGCCCGGCCGGCGCCACCGGCCGACGCGATGCCGACGGAGTTGAACCCGGCGCCGACGAAGAAGCCGCGCACGCCGGGAGCCTCGCCCATCAGGAACTGGTTGTCGGGGGTGAACGACTCCGGACCGTTGTAGAACTTGCGGATCCCGGTCTCGTCGAGGGCCGGGATGCGGTGCAGGGCGCTGTCCATCAGCACCGAGAAGTGCTCCCAGTCCTCGTCGAGGAGCGCGAACTCGAACGGGTAGGGGATCGCGTCCGGCGACACCCACGGCTTGGCCTCGGGCTCGAAGCCGCCGACCACCAGGCCGCCGACCTCCTCCTTGAAGTAGGTGTAGCCGTCGGGGTCCCGCAGGATCGGCAGGTCCGGGTGCACGCCCTCGACCTGGTCGGTGACCACGTAGAAGTGCTCGGCCGAGTGCAGCGGCACCGGCACCCCCGCCATCGCCCCGACCTGCGCGGCCCACTGCCCGGCACAGTTGACGACGACCTCGGCCTCCACGTCGCCGTGGTCGGTGCGCACGCCGGTCACGGCGCCGTCGCGGACCAGCACGTCGAGCACGCGGGTCTGCTCGACGACGCGGGCCCCGCGCTGCCGGGCGCCCTTCGCGAGCGCCATGGTCAGGTCGGTCGGGTTCGCCTTGCCGTCGCCGGGCAGCCAGATCGCGCCGAGCAGGTCGTCGACGCGCATCGCCGGCCACCGGGACAGCGCCTCGTCGGGGGTCATCATCGAGCACTCGAGCCCGTAGGCGTCGGCGGTCGCGGCGGTGCGACGCAGCTGGGTCATCCGGTCGGGGGTGCGGGCGACGATCACGCCGCCGCACTGCTTGTAGCCGGCGGACAGCCCGGTCTCGGCCTCGAGCTCCGCGTAGAGCTCACCGCTGTACTGCACCAGCCGCGTCCCGCTCTCCGATGCGCGCAGCTGCCCGACGAGCCCGGCGGCGTGCCACGTCGTCCCTCCGGAGAGGTGACCCTGCTCCAGCAGCAGCACGTCGGCCCAGCCCAGCTTGGTCAGGTGGTAGGCGGTGCTGGTGCCGATCACGCCTCCGCCGATGATCACCACGCGAGCCCGGGACGGGAGTTCAGTCGGCACGGGTGACGTCCTCCAGGAGCCGTCTCGAACCCGGTGGAGGTGAATCCCCGCGCGGCCTTCTCGAAGCGCTCGAGCCCCCACGCGTCGAAGTCGAAGTCGAGGGTGCTGGCCGAGGCCTGGATCGCGCCCCACAACGACCAGCCGTACGCCGACACCAGGGCCTGCAGCCGGACCCGCGCCAGCCGGTTCCTGGCGACCCGGCCGTCGTACGCCGCGACGAGCGCCTCGACCTGGTCGTCGTCGAGGTCGCACTCGGTGGCGGTGTTGCCGAGCTCGAAGCAGGCGTCGTTGTTGCCGGAGTACTCGTAGTCGATCAGCCACACCTGGTCGCCGTCGTCGACGAAGTTGCCGGCCAGCAGGTCGTTGTTGCACGGCACCGTCGGCGCGGCACGGACCGCGAGGGCACGCCCGGTGCGCTGGAACGCGGCGTCGTGGTCGGGATAGCCGTCGAACAGCCGGAAACCCTTGTCCCGCACGGTCCTGAGGTAGCCGGCCTGTCGCGCGAACATGTCGAAGTCCCCGGTGAAGCGCGGACCCTCGTGCAGCCGCCGGATCGCCTGCCCGGCACGCCGTACGACGGAGGGGTCACCGAAGCTCGCGTTGTCGTAGGTCGTCCCGTCGATGTAGCCGATCACCAGCACCCCGAGGTCCGGGAGGTAGTCCACCACCGGGGCGCCGACCCCCGCGGCCGCGGCGGCCACCGTGTTGTCGTGCTCGGCGTCGCGGTCGATGCCCAGCAGGGCGGCGTCACCGCGGAACCGACGGACGACGAGGTCGCGCTCGGGCGTCGTGACGCGCAGGTTCTGGTTGGTCAGCCCACCGGGCAGCTCCGCCACCGAGCGCGGAAGGCCCCGCAGGACCGGGATCCGGTCCAGCAGGGCCTCCAGCTCAGCGTCCTCGAGCGACACGACGTCGGGGTCAGTCACTCGTCGAAGCCTCGACGACGGCCGGGTCGATGTTGTGGATTGGGCCCTTGAACCACTTCTTGGCCGACGACCTGCCACCAGATCGTCAGCAGGAGCAGGGCTCCCAGTGTCACGATCGGTGCGTAGTTGACGAACTTCCACTCGAAGTCGTTGCTGAACGGCACACCGCCGGGCACGAACGGCATCATCAGGTAGAGCGACACGATGACGATCTCCGCGACCGCGACCGGGTTCATCCACTTGTACTTCTTGCCGTTGTTCCACGCGCCCACCTCGAACCGGTCCCCGTGCCGCCAGCGCAGGTAGATCGGGATCGCGAAGGCGAGGTAGAGGCCGAGCACGGCGATGGACGTGACCGCGTAGAAGGCGACCGGCACGATCAGCGGCTCGTCGGGAGTGCCGATGTTGACCTCGATGAGCGCCGGCAGGGTGACGATCGCGCTGACCAGCGGCGACACCCATCACGGCGTTGGCCGGGACCCGGGTCGCGTCAGCTTGGACCAGCAGCTGCGAACCCGGGATGGCGCGGTCGCGGCTGAACGCGAAGGTCATCCGGGAGGCCGAGGTCAGGCAGGAGGTCGCGCAGAAGAACTGGGCGGAGGCGGAGATGAAGAGCACCGCCGTGGCCCAGTTGGTGCCGAGTGAGTTCACGAAGATGTAGGCGACGCCCCCGCCGCCGACACCGGCGTTGTCGGGCGAGCCGTCGGTTGCGTTCGGCGACCGCGAACACCACGCAGAGCAGCAGGATGTAGCCGCCGAGCGCGGAGTAGAAGATCGACCGCCAGATCCCCTTGGCCGCCGCCATCGTCGCTGACGAGGTCTCCTCGGACAGGTGGGCGCAAGCGTCGAACCCGGTGATCGTGTACTGCGTCAGCAGGAAGCCGAACGGCACGATCGCCAGCCAGTAGGGGATCCCTGACGTGCTTCCGCCGTCGAACCCGGAGTTGTTGAACCGCTCGGTGAACACGTAGCTGAACGACTGGTGCTGGTCGGGCACCAGGATCAGGATCAGCACGATGGCGGACGCACCGGCCACGTGCCACCAGACCGAGACGTTGTTCATCGACGGCCATCAGGTGGCTGCTGAAGATGTTCAGCACGGACGCGCCGACGAGCACCACCACGAAGATGATGAAGACCCGGGTCAGCGAGTAGCCGTCAGCGAACGAGCTGGAGTAGGTGCTGATCGTGAGGTCGATGAAGGTCGCGCATCCGTAGGCGACACCGCGCGGTGACCGCGATGAGGCCGATCATGTTCAGCCAACCGGTGAAGAAGCCGGCCGCGGGCCCGCCCATCTTGGAGGCCCACCAGTAGATGCCGCCGGAGGTCGGGTACGCCGACACCAGCTCGGACATCGTGAACCCGATGATGAGGATGAAGGCGCTGAGGATCGGCCACGACCACGAGATCGAGATCGGGCCGCCGTTGTTCCAGCCGGCGCCGAAGTTGGTGAAGCAGCCGGCCAGGATCGAGATGATCGAGAACGAGATCGCGAAGTTGGAGAAACCGGACCAGGTTCGGTTCAGCTCCTGCTTGTACCCGAGTTCCGCGAGCCGCTTCTCGTCATCGGAGAGGTGGGACAAGTCAGTCATGTGGGACTCCCATGCAACGCAACGAAGTTGGCTCAAGGTAGCGCCGCCCGCGAAAGCGCGTCCAGACCCGAGGCGTAAAAGGTTTGAAGTCAAACCATTGACTCGGTTCCCGCGTGTCACGAGACTGTGCGCGTGTCGGCCAACCCCAGCATCGAGCTGAGCGAGACCGTCCTGCGTGCCGTCCGTGGGCACCACGCCTTCGAGGGGTGTGTCGAGCAGCTCGCCACCGCGATCCGGCTGGGCGTCTACCCCCGCGGCTCGGCCCTGCCGCCGGAGCGCGAGCTCGCGGAGCGGATGGGGGTCTCCCGGGCCACGCTGCGCGAGGCGATCGCCGCTCTCCGGTCGGCCGACTTCGTGAGCACGACGCGCGGCCGGGGCGGTGGGACGGTCGTGAGCTATCGCCCCAGGAAGCCGTCGGCCCGCGGAGCCCGGGCGCTGGGGCCGCAGGAGCGACGCGCTGCGGGACATGCTCGTCTTCCGCCGCGTCGTGGAGCCGGGCGCCTGCCACATCGCCGCCGGCCGCGAGCTGTCGCAGCAGCAGCGGGAGTTCCTGGCGCGCGGCCCACGACGAGGTGGCCGCCGCGACGGGCCCGGCCGAGCACCGGCAGGCGGACTCGCGGTTCCACCTCGCGATCGCGGCCGTGACGGAGTCGCCGCTCACGATCCGGTCGGTGGCCGCGGTGCAGTCCGACCTGCACGACATGCTCAGCGCGATCCCCGTGCTCGACGTCAACATCGACCACTCCTCACGCCAGCACCGCGCGATCCTGAACGCCATCCTCAAGGGCGAGGCCACCAGGGCCCGCCGGGTGATGGAGAGCCACTGCGACGACACGGCCGCGCTGCTCCGCGGCCTGCTCACATGACGTCCCGACCCACGTGCCCGACCAGCCTGGAGACCGCATGAGCCTGCCCACCCGCAACCCGCGCCTGCTGAGCCTCTCGCACCTCAAGGACATGATCGGCAACGGCGAGATCGACACGGTCGTCATCGCCTTCACCGACATGCAGGGGCGCCTCCAGGGCAAGCGCCTGCACGCGGCGTACTTCCTCGACGTCGTGATCGAGCAGGGGGCCGAGGGCTGCAACTACCTGCTCGGGGTCGACGTGGACATGAACACCGTCGACGGCTACGCGATGACCTCGTGGGAGCAAGGGTTACGGGGACATGGAGTTCGTCCTCGACTACGACACCATCCGGCTGCTTCCCCACCTCCCGGCGACCGCGCTCGTCCAGTGCGACCTGGTGCTCGCCGACCACGCGCCGGTCGAGCCGTCCCCGCGAACGCATCCTGAAGAAGCAGCTGGCCCGCGCGGCCGAGCTCGGCTACGTCGCGCTGGCCGGCACCGAGCTCGAGTTCATCGTGTTCGACGACACCTACGAGAGCGCCTGGCGCTCCGGCTACCGCGACCTCACGCCGAGCAACCAGTACAACGTCGACTACTCCATCGTGGGTACGACGCGCGTCGAGCCGTTGCTGCGCGACATCCGCAACTCGATGCACGCCGCCGGCATGAACGTCGAGGGCGCCAAGGGTGAGTGCAACTTCGGCCAGCACGAGATCGGCTTCCTGTACGACGAGGCGCTGGTCACCGCGGACAACCACTCGGTCTACAAGACCTCGGCCAAGGAGATCGCCGCGCTGCACGGCAAGGCGCTGACGTTCATGGCCAAGTTCAACGAGCGCGAGGGGAACTCCTGCCACATCCACCTGTCCCTGCGCGGCACGGACGGCGGCGTCGTGTTCTGGGAGGACGGCGCGCGCACCGCAGCTCTACGACCACTTCGTCGCCGGCGTGCTGGCGACGATGCAGGACTTCACGCTGCTGTACGCCCCGAACATCAACTCCTACAAGCGGTTCGCGGACGGGTCCTTCGCGCCGACGGCGGTGGCCTGGGGTCTCGACAACCGCACCTGCGCCGTACGCCTCGTCGGGCACGGCGCCTCGGCCCGCATGGAGAACCGGCTGCCGGGAGGGGACGTGAACCCCTACCTGGCCCTGGCTGCCATGCTGGCCGGCGGCCTGCACGGCATCGAGCACCAGCTGGAGCTGGAGCCGGAGCAGGTCGGCAACGCGTACACGTCCGACAAGCCCAAGGTGCCGCACACGCTGCGGGCCGCGCGTGACGCGTTCACCTCGTCCACCGTGGCGCGCGACGTCCTGGGGGACGAGGTCGTGGACCACTACACCAACATGGCCGACGTCGAGCTCGCGGCGTTCGACGCCGCCGTGACCGACTGGGAGCTGCGCCGCGGTTTCGAGAGGATGTGACTACCGCTCCATGAGCACCTACACGGTGGTCAACCCGGCGACCGAGCAACCGGTGACCGACGTCCACCTCGCCTCCGTCGAGGAGACCGACGCCCTGATCGAGAAGGCGCACGCCGCCTTCCCCGCCTGGCGCGACGTCGCGCCGGGGGAGCGGGCCCGGCTGCTGCGTCGGTTCGCCACCGTCGTGGACGAGCACGTCGAGGAGCTCGCCGAGATCGAGGTCCGCAACGCGGGCCACACGTGGGGGAACGCGACCTGGGAGGCGGGCAACGTCCGCGACTGCCTGAACTACTACTCCGCGTCGCCGGAGCGGATGTTCGGCAGGCAGATCCCGGTCCCCGGCGGCATCGACGTGACCTTCCACGAGCCGCTCGGCGTCGTGGCCATCATCGTGCCCTGGAACTTCCCGATGCCCATCCTGGGCTGGGGGATGGCGCCCGCGCTCGCGGCCGGCAACACCGTCGTGGTCAAGCCGGCGGAGCTGACGCCGCTGACCGCGATCCGGATCGGCGAGCTGGCGCTCGAGGCCGGACTGCCCGAAGGCGTGCTGACCGTGATCCCCGGCAAGGGCTCGGTCGTGGGGGAGCGCTTCGTGACGCACCCGCTGGTCCGCAAGGTCGCGTTCACCGGCTCGACCGCGGTGGGCAAGCGGATCATGGCCGGCTGCGCCGAGCAGGTGAAGCGCTGCACCCTCGAGCTCGGCGGCAAGAGCGCCAACGTGATCTTCGCCGACAGCGACCTGCGTGCGGCCGCCGCAGCCGCGCCGTACGCCGTCTTCGACAACGCCGGCCAGGACTGCTGCGCGCGTTCGCGGATCCTGGTCGAGCGCTCGGCCTACGACGAGTTCCTCGGCCTGCTCGAGCCGGCCGTCAAGGGGATGGCCGTGCTCGACCCCAGCGACCGGTCCAGCGAGATGGGTCCGCTGATCTCGGCGCACCAGCGCTCCGTCGTGCAGGGGTACGTCGACCAGGTCGACGTCGCGTTCACCGGACCCGCGCCGGACGGGCCGGGGTTCTGGGTGCCGCCGACCGTGGTGCTGGCCGACTCGACCGAGCAGCCGATCTGGCGCGAGGAGGTGTTCGGCCCGGTGGTCGCGGTGATGCCGTTCGACGACGAGGCCGACGCCGTCGAGAAGGCCAACGACACCGAGTACGGCCTGTCGGGGTCCGTCTTCACCGGCGACGTCGGCCGGGCGCTGCGCGTCGCACGCGGCATCCAGGCCGGCAACCTGTCGGTGAACTCGAACTCCGCGGTGCGCTACTGGACACCGTTCGGGGGCTACAAGCAGTCCGGTCTCGGCCGGGAGCTCGGCCCGGACGCCCCGAACGCGTTCACCGAGGAGAAGAACGTCTTCATCGCCCACTGACCCCAGACCCCCCACCCGCTGACCCGTCACTCGTGCAGCCGTTTTCGCGGCGTGTCGCGGCAGAAGTGACGGGTCGCACCAGAAAGGACGCACGACATGGCAGGACGGCTGGACGGAAAGGTCGCGGTCGTCACCGGCGGGTGCTCCGGCATCGGGCTGGCGACGGTGCTCCGCTTCGCCGAGGAGGGCGCGCAGGTCGTCATCGGCGACCTCGACGACGCCCGCGGCAAGGAGATCGTCGAGGGCATCGCGGGCCTGTTCGTGCACTGCGACGTGACCGACAAGGACCAGGTCGACGCGCTGTTCCGGACCGCCAAGGAGACCTACGGATCGGTCGACATCGCGTTCAACAACGCGGGCATCTCGCCGCCCGAGGACGACTCGATCCTCGACACCGACCTCGACGCCTGGCGCCGGGTGCAGGAGGTCAACCTGACCAGCGTGTACCTGTGCTGCAAGGCCGCGCTGCCCTACATGCTCGAGCAGAAGCGCGGCTCGATCATCAACACCGCCTCGTTCGTCGCCGTGATGGGTGCGGCGACGTCGCAGATCTCCTACTCGGCGTCCAAGGGCGGCGTGCTGTCGATGTCCCGCGAGCTCGGCGTGCAGTTCGCCCGCGAGGGCGTCCGGGTCAACGCGCTCTGCCCGGGGCCGGTGAACACCCCGTTGCTCCAGGAGCTGTTCGCCAAGGACGAGGAGCGGGCCCAGCGGCGTCTCGTGCACGTGCCGATGGGGCGCTTCGCCGAGCCGGAGGAGATCGCGAACGCCGTGCTGTTCCTGGCCTCCGACGAGTCCAGCTTCATCACGGCCAACACGTTCCTGGTCGACGGCGGCATCTCCGGCGCCTACGTCACGCCGCTGTGACCCCGACGAGCACCGTGCCGCTGATCGGGCTCTCCACCTACCGCGAGCAGGCCCGGTGGGGGGTGTGGGACCAGACCGCCGACCTGCTCCCGACGATGTACGCCGACGCGGTGCAGCGGGCCGGCGGCGTACCGGTGCTGCTCCCGCCGCAGGACCCGTCGTCCGCACCCGCCGTCGTCGCGCGCCTCGACGGCCTCGTGGTGACGGGCGGTGCCGACGTCGACCCGGGCAGGTACGCCGCCGAGCCGCACCCGCGGACGGTGAGCTGGCGGACCGACCGGGACGCCTGGGAGCTGGCGCTGCTCGACGCCGCCGACGCGCGGGGGCTCCCGGTGCTGGGCATCTGCCGCGGCATGCAGGTGATGGCCGTGCACGCGGGCGGGACGCTCGAGCAGCACCTCCCGGACGCCGTCGGGCACGAGACGCACTCGCCCGGCGGGGACGCCTTCGGCGACGTGGACGTCGAGACGCGCCCCGGGACCCGGCTGCGGATGCTCGTCGGCGAGGAGGGCCTCGTCGCGTGCCACCACCACCAGTCGGTGGTCGAGCACCCGGGCTACGAGCCTGCGGCGTACGCCGCCGACGGCACGCTCGAGGCGATGGAGGCGCCCGGTGACCGCTTCGAGGTGGCGGTCCAGTGGCACCCCGAGGCCCGCAAGGACGCGGGGCTCTTCACCGGGCTGGTGGCCGCAGCGATCGAGGGCCGGACCGGAGCCTGAGGCTCAGCGGGGGCGGGGCTCGCTCCGGTGACGAAGGCCGCGAGGTCCTTGCTCTGCTGCAGGCGCGACGGCTCGTGGACGTACATCATGTGCCCGGCCTCGTAGTAGCGGTGCTCGAAGTTGGCGCGCAGCTCGTCGGGCAGGTGGAGGTGCGCGACCACGTCCTCGGCCGCGAAGTGCGGCGTCGCCCCGTCGTAGTAGCCGTAGGCGACGTGCACCTTGAGGTGCGGGTTGGCCCGCATCGCCCTCTCCAGCTTGGGTGTCACGTCGATCGGCCGGCCCTCGAAGTCCTTGAACGACCAGGGCTGGACCCGCCGCGAGATCTGCTCGTAGGGCAGGTCGTTCTCGTAGCCCAGCTCGTCGCGGACGTAGTGGTTGAACGCGGCGGCGTAGGGCCCGGAGATCGCGTCGTGCGACGGGTCGGCGTCCATCTCCTCGGCGATCGCGCTGGCCATCGGTCCCACGAAGCGCGCGTCCAGGCGGCCCGTCGTACGACGCTGGTCGCGCAGCAGCTCGCCGAAGAAGCGCCAGTGCTCGATGCGCAGGTCGGCCCGGTCGACGTAGTCCTCGCTCAGACCGGTGAGCGCGGCGAGCTTCCTGACGGCGGCGGCGCGTTCCTTGGCGGTGAGCCGGTCGCCGCGGGACAGCACCCAGGGGTAGTCGCGCGCGGCGTACTCCTCGGCCTCCTTGAGGACCGCCTTGAGCGACTTGCGCGGGTGCTTGCCGTGGTAGTGGGCGACGGCGGCGTACGTCGGGAGGTACAGCGCGTGCGCCCGGTCGTTGCGCTGGTTCTCGAAGTCGATCGAGGACAGGTCGAGCACGCTGGAGATCAGGATCAGCCCGTTGACGTACATCCCGTGCCGCGACTGGAGATGCTCGACGAGAGCCGCGCCGCGCAGCGTGCCGTAGGACTCGCCGGCCACGAACTTCGGGGACATCCAGCGCTTGTTGCGCGACGTCCAGATGCGGATCAGCTCGCCGACCGACTCGATGTCGCCCTGGTAGCCGTGGAACGGCTCCGGCTTCGTGCCCTCCACCGCTCGCGAGTAGCCGGTCGACACCGGGTCGATGAAGACCAGGTCGCTGACGGCGAGCAGCGACTCGGGGTTGTCGGCCAGCTCGTACGGCGGCGGGAGGAGCGCCCCCACGTCGCCCATCAGCACGCGTCGCGGGCCGAGGAGGCCCAGGTGCAGCCACACGCTCGAGCTGCCGGGGCCGCCGTTGAACGCGAACGTCACCGGCCGGTTCTCGGAGCCGCCGTCCACGACGTACGACGTCATCGACATCTCGGCCTTGGCCTTGAAGCCGGTGAACTTGCCGTCCTCGTAGACCTCGTCGCGGAGCACGACCCGGCCGGTCGTCGCGGTGTAGTCCAGCGTCCTGCGGCCCACGCGGAGGTGGTGCTGGGTGCTCACCACGTCGTCGGTCGGCTCGGCCGGCTTCGTCTCGACGGCGGGGGTCGTGCTCGTCCCGGGAGCAGCGGGCGTGTCGGTCTTCGTCTCGTCGGCCACGGGCCAACCTTAGAGGGCGAGTGGGTTCCGCGACGGGACGGACAGGGCCACAATCGGAGGTCTCAACCCGGAGGAGGGAATCCCATGACCAGCAAGCTCAACCCGTACCTCAGCTTCCGCGACGACGCCCGACAGGCGATGGAGTTCTACCAGTCCGTGTTCGGCGGCGAGCTGACGATCAGCACGTTCGCCGAGATGCACGCGAGTGAGGACCCGGCCGAGGCGGACAAGATCATGCACTCGCAGCTGGAGACACCGAGCGGCTACACGCTGATGGGTGCGGACACCCCGCAGGGGATGGAGTACTCGCCGACCAGCAACATCTCGGTCTCCCTCAGCGGCGACAGCGACTCCGAGTCCGAGCTGTCCGGGTTCTTCGAGAAGCTCAGCGCCGACGGTGGCACGGTGACGATGCCGCTGGAGAAGGCGCCGTGGGGCGACTTCTTCGGCATGTGCGTCGACCGCTTCGGCACCCAGTGGCTGGTGAACATCGCCGGCGCCCAGTCGTACCCGGGCGCACTGCTGTCGAGCTGACGCCGAGCGTCGGCCATCGGGGGCTCAGCCCTTCGAGACGCGGACCAGCTTCTTGTTCACGAACTCGTCCATGCCCCACGGGCCCAGCTCCCGGCCGAAGCCGGACCGCTTCACGCCGCCGAAGGGCAGGCCGGGGAGCGTGGTGCCGTGCTCGTTGACGAAGGCCATCCCCACGTCGAGCCGGTCCGCGACCTCGCGGGCGGTGTCCAGGTCCGTGCCCCACACCGAGCCGGAGAGGCCGAACGACGAGGAGTTGGTCAGCTCGACCGCCTCGTCGGCCGACGCCACCTTGTAGACCACGCCGACCGGGCCGAACAGCTCCTCGGAGAACGCGCGCGTCCCCGGGCGTACGTCGGCCAGCAGCGTCGGCTCGACGTACGCGCCGGGACGGTCGACGCGGCCTCCTCCGGTGAGCACGGTCGCGCCCTCCGCCTTGGCCGCCTCGATCTGCTCGGTGAGCGTGTCGGCGGCGCCCTGCGAGGAGAGCGGGCCGATCGCGCACTTGGGGTCCATCGGGTCGCCCGGCAGCATCGCCTCGAAGGACTTGGTGAGCTTGGCGACGAACTCGTCGTAGTAGGGCTCGAGGACGACGAACCGCTTGGCGGCGTTGCAGGCCTGGCCGGTGTTCGACATCCGTCCCCGGGTCGCCGACTTCACGGTCGCGTCCATGTCGTCGGTGTCGAGCACGATGAAGGCGTCGGACCCGCCGAGCTCGAGCACGACCTTCTTCAGGTTGCGGCCGGCGACCTCGGCGACCGCGGCGCCGGCGCGCTCGCTGCCGGTCAGGGAGACGCCCTGCACGCGCGGGTCGGCGATCATGTCGGCGACCTGGTCGTTGCTGGCGAAGACGTTCACGTAGGCGTCCGCGGGCAGACCGGACGCGACGAAGATCTCCTCCATCAGCAGCGCGGCCTGGGGGCAGCTCGGGGCGTGCTTGAGCAGGATCGTGTTGCCCAGCATCAGGTTCGGCGCCGCGAAGCGGGCGACCTGGTAGTAGGGGAAGTTCCACGGCATGATCCCGACGAGCGGGCCGATCGGCAGCTTGCGGACGACGGTCTCCTCGGCGCCGGGGACGTCGAGCCGCTCGTCCTCGAGCAGGCCGGGCCCGTTGTCGGCGTAGTACTGGTAGATCATCGAGGACAGCTTCACCTCGCCGGCGGCCTGCCGGACCGGCTTGCCCACCTCGAGCGCGATCAGCTTCGCGAGCTCGTCGGCGCGCTCGTCGTAGGCCCGGGCGACCTGGGCGAGCACGGCGGCCCGGTCGGCCGGCGACGTGGCGCGCCAGGTGGCGAAGCCGGAGGTGGCCCGGGCCAGGGCCGTCTCCACGCCCTGGGCGTCGAGGCTCGGGAACTCCTTGACGGTCTCGCCGGTGGCCGGGTTCACGGTCTTGTAGTCGCTCATCCTCCGACCGTACCCGCCCCTCCGCGGTCCCGGCACGGGGGGCGGCCGGTCAGTCGATGACGCGCAGCCGGACGGTCTCCGGTACGTCGTGCAGGCTGGCGAGCACGTCGTCCGAGAGGCCCGAGTCGGTGTCCGTCACGACGTACCCGGTGTGCCCGCGGGTGGCCAGCACCTGCCCGCCGATGTTCACGTCGTGCTCGGCCAGCACCTGGTTGACGTGGGCCAGCACGCCGGGGGTGTTCTCGTGGATGTGCGCGATCCGCTGCGCATGGCTCGAGCGGCCGGGCGTCAGCGTCGGGAGGTTCACCGACAGGGACGTGCTGCCGTAGTGCACGTAGTCGCGGAGCTTGCCGCCCACGAAGCGGCCGATGTCCTCCTGCGCCTCCTCGGTGGAGCCACCGACGTGCGGCGTGAGGATCACGTTCGGCAGGCCGCGCAGGGGTGACTCGAACGCGTCGCCGCGCCCCTTCGGCTCGGTGGGGAAGACGTCCACGGCGGCGCCGGCGACGTGGCCGGAGACCACGCTGTCGCGGAGCGCGTCGTAGTCGACCACGAAGCCGCGGGAGAGGTTCAGGAACAGCGACCGCGGGCGCATCCGGGCGAACTGCTCCGGTCCGAAGATGCCGGCGTTCCCGGCCCGACCGTCGACGTGGAGGGTGACGGTCTCGACGGTGTCGAGGAGCTCCTCCAGCGAGGAGCAGCGCCGGGCGTTGCCGAGCGCGAGCTTGTCGTCGGTGTCGTAGAAGTACACCTGCATGCCGAGCATCTCGGCGACCACCGAGAGCTGTGAGCCGATGTTGCCGTAGCCGACGATGCCGAGCGTGCGGCCCCGGATCTCGTGGCTGCCGGAGGCCGACTTGTCCCAGACGCCGGCGTGCAGCGCCTTGTCGCGCTCGGTCAACCGACGGGCCATCGCGATGATGTTCGCGACCGCCAGCTCGACGACCGAGCGGGTGTTGGAGAACGGCGCGTTGAACGCCGCGATGCCGTGCCGGGTGGCTGCGCCGAGGTCGATCTGGTTGGTGCCGATGCAGAAGGCGCCGATCGCGACGAGGTCCGGACGGGCGTCGAGGACGCGCGCGGTCACCTCCGTCTTGGACCGGATGCCGAGCAGGTCGACCCCGTCGAGGGCCGTGATCAGCTCGTCCTCGTCGAGGGCCGACGACAGGGTCTCGACCTCGATGCCGGCGTCGCCGAGGATCGCCGACGAGAGCGGGTGCAGGTTCTCCAGGAGCAGCGCTTTCACGTGTCCCACTGTCGCAGCAACCGGAGAACGTTCCCGCTCGCGCCCCGATCCGTGGACGGGTAGCCTCGCCCCCATGCTGCTCGCGGAGGACCTGCTGCTCCTGCTGACGGACGACGTGAGCGGCAGGCTGGTCGTGTCGGGCTCGTACGTCGACGTGGCCCTGGGAGGGGCGCAGCTCGTCGAGCTCAGCCTGACCGGCCGGGTCGACATCGACGACCGGAAACGGCTCGTCGTGCTCGACGGGTCACCCACCGGCGAGTCGCTGCTCGACGACGCCCTCGCGGTCGTCCAGCGGCATGCCGGCAAGAAGCCGTCCGCCGTGATCGGCCCGCTCGGCAAGCGGCTGCGCCCGGCGCTCTACGAGCGCCTGGAGAGGACCGGGATCCTCAGGTGCGAGCACGGGAAGGTGCTCGGGCTGTTCCCCACCACGAGCTGGCCCACCGCCGCGGCCGAGCACGAGGCCGTCGTACGCCGGGTGCTGGTCGGGCTGCTGGTCCACGGGCTCACGCCCGAGCCCCGGCCGGCCGCGCTCGTCGCCCTCCTGCACGCCCTGCGCTCCACCCACAAGGTGGTGGACCCGAAGGAGCACGGCCTGCGTCGTCGCGACCTGGACCGCCGCGCCAAGGAGATCGCGGAGGGCAACTGGGGCTCCCAGGCCGTGCGCCAGACGATCGACGCGATGATGGCGGCCGTCACCACCGCGGTCACGGCCGCGACGGTGGCCTCGACCAGCGGCTGACCCGCCGGCTGACCCATCGGGGATGACATCGGCGTGGCATCGCGTTGACTACCGCCGTGAGCACTCCTGACACCGCGCGCCGTCCGCGCGTGCGCGCCCCCGAGCTGCGGGGCCGCGGCTGGCTGAACACCGGTGGCGAGGACCTGACGCTCGCGGACCTGCGCGGCCGCTTCGTGCTGCTCGACTTCTGGGCCTTCTGCTGCATCAACTGCCTGCACGTCCTCGACGAGCTGCGGCCGCTCGAGCAGGAGTACGCCGGCGACCTCGTCGTCGTGGGCGTGCACTCGCCGAAGTTCGTCCACGAGGCCGACCCGGACGCGCTGGCCGCGGCCGTCGAGCGCTACGAGGTCGAGCATCCGGTCCTCGACGACCCCGAGCTGGTGACCTGGCAGGCCTACACCGCCCGTGCGTGGCCGACGCTCGTCCTCGTCGACCCGGAGGGGTACGTCGTCGCGCAGTACGCCGGCGAGGGTCACGCCCACGCCGATCGGCGCGCTCGTGGCGGAGCTGCGCGAGGACCACCGCGCCAGGGGCACGCTCCAACCGGGCGACTCGCCCTACGTCGCGCCCGTCGCCGAGGCGGGTGACCTCAGGTTCCCGGCGAAGGCGGTCGCCCTGCCGGGCGAGGGGTTCCTCGTCGCCGACGCCGGACACCACAGCCTGGTCGAGCTGGCCAGCGACGCGGAGACCGTCGTACGCCGGATCGGCTCGGGTGAGCGCGGTCTGGTCGACGGCAGCGCTCCGTCGTTCAACGAGCCCAACGGCCTGTGCCTGCTGCCCGACCACGTCGCCGCCGAGGTCGGGTACGACGTCGTGGTCGCCGACACGGTCAACCACGCACTGCGCGGTGTCCGGCTCGCCGACGGACACGTCCGGACGGTTGCGGGCAACGGGAAACAGCTCATGCAGGGGGACGCGTCAGGTGCGCTCTCCAGCCCCTGGGACGTGACCTGGTGGCACGACCGGGTGTGGGTCGCGATGGCGGGCGTGCACCAGCTCTGGACCTTCGACCCGCGCACCGGTGCCGCCGAGGTCGCCGCCGGCACCGCCAACGAGGGGCTGCTCGACGGCCCGCTGCTCGACGCGTGGTTCGCGCAGACCTCCGGCCTCGCCGCGACCGACGACCGGCTCTGGATCGCGGACAGCGAGACGTCGAGCGTGCGCTACGTCGAGGACGGCCAGGTGCACACCGCCGTGGGCACCGGCCTGTTCGACTTCGGCTTCCAGGACGGCGAGACCGCTGACGCGCTGCTCCAGCACCCGCTCGGCGTGGTGGCGCTGCCCGACGGGTCGGTCGCGGTGTGCGACACCTACAACGGCGCCGTACGACGGATCGCGGACGGTCACGTCACGACCATCGCGACCGGTCTGGCAGAGCCGAGCGGGGCCGTGCTCGACGGCGACCACCTCGTCGTCGTGGAGTCGGCCGCTCACCGGCTCACGCGGATCTCGCTCGCGGGCGTCGCGGCCGCCGACGGCTTCGCGCACAGCACGCAGCGACCCGTCACGGAGATCGCCGGCGGGGCGCTGGAGATCGTCGTGGACTTCCAGCCCCCCGCCGGGGCAGAAGGTCGACGACCGGTTCGGGCCGCCCACGCAGCTGCTCGTCACGGCGACCCCGCCCGCCCTGATCCGTCAGGGCGAGGGTCGGGGCACGGATCTCTCCCGCGTCGTCGTGATCGACCCGGCCGTCGGCGACGGCGTGCTGCACGTCGCGGCCCGGGCGGCGTCGTGCGACGCGCACGGCGGCGAGGGCGCGGCGTGCCACCTGCACCAGCAGGACTGGGGCGTCCCGGTCCGCGTCACCCCCGACGGGGACGCCCGCCTGGTGCTGCCGCTGTCCGGCCGCTCCTGAGGAGCCAGTGGTCGGGACGTCGCCCGCACCCTGGTAGAATCTGTTTCAGCCAAGGCCGCTCGTCGGCCTTTATTTTGTGGCCCGGTGTGGGTGCGCGGATCTCGCGCAAGACCAGTGATCGGGCACGAACTGCGTCTCGCAGGCTCGCCGGACCACGCCGTGGATTCGCGTAGAGGCGTGCCCCCCATCGTTGAGGAACCCTCTTGTCATCCCCTGCTCCGACCCTGCCCTCCTTCGCCCAGCTCGGCCTGTCCGGGCAAGGTGATCATGGCGCTCGAGAAGGTCGAGATCACCACCCCGACGCCGGTCCAGGCCGCCGTCATCCCGGACGCCATGAAGGGCCGGGACGTGCTCGGCCGCGCCCAGACCGGCTCCGGCAAGACGCTCGCCTTCGGCCTGCCGATCCTCGCCCGCCTCGCCGGTGAGCACAGCCGTCCCAAGCACCCGCGTGCGCTGATCATCGTCCCGACCCGCGAGCTGGCCACCCAGGTGCGCCGCTCGCTCGAGCCGCTGGCGTTCGCCACGCAGCTCAAGCTGGTCACGGTGTACGGCGGCACGCCGTACGACCGCCAGATCAAGCAGCTGCGCGCCGGTGCCGACATCGTCGTCGCCACGCCCGGCCGGCTCCAGGACCTGATGGACAAGGGCCACTGCCGCACCGACGACGTGCAGATCACCGTCCTCGACGAGGCGGACCACCTGTGCGACCTCGGCTTCTACCCGGCCGTCGACAAGCTGCTCAAGGCCACGCCCGTCACCGGCCAGCGGATGCTGCTGTCGGCCACGCTCGACGGCGACGTCGACCGGCTGGTCCGCGCGCACCTGCGCGAGCCCGTGCAGCACGAGCTCGATGCCAACAAGGGTTCGGTCACGACGATGGCGCACCACGTCCTCGTCGTCGGCGGGTTCCGCGACAAGGTCGAGGCGGCCGTTGCGCTCGTCGAGGCCAACCCGCGTTCGATCGTCTTCACCCGGACCCGCGAGGGTGCCACCGAGCTGGCCGACGCGCTCGGCACGCACGGGATCGAGGCCGTCGACCTGCACGGAAACCTCTCCCAGCGGGTCCGCGAGCGCAACCTGCACAAGTTCTCCTCCGGCAAGGCCTCCGTGGTCGTCGCCACGGACGTCGCCGCGCGCGGGATCCACGTCGACAGCGTCGGCCTGGTCGTGCACTTCGACGCCCCGGCGGACGCCAAGGCCTACCTGCACCGCTCCGGTCGTACGGCGCGCGCGGGCGAGTCGGGCGCGGTCGTCTCGATCACCACGCCGCGCCAGGTCGACGAGGTCGTGCGCATGATGAGCCGTGCAGGCGTCGAGTCGCTGCACCACGACTCCCGCACCACGCCGCGTCCGATGACGGCGGCCGCGCTCGCGACGTCCGGGACCCCGGCTCCGCAGGCCAACCGTGGAGGCTCGACCGCGGCCAGCCGTGGGCGGGGCGGCTACCGCGGTGGCAGCAGCACCGGTGGTTACCGCGGTGGCAGCAGCTCCGGTCGCAGCAGCGGTGGCTACCGCGGCGGTAGCGGTCGCGACGGTCAGGGCCGCGGCGGTCAGAGCGGCAACCGTCGCCCGAAGACCGTCAGCCGCGGCGAGCGCTGGGCGCCCGCCGACCGCTGATCCCCACGCATGACGAAGGGGCGCCGAGACGAGAGTCTCGGCGCCCCTTCGGCGTCAACGGCGGGACGTCAGCGGGGGCCGCGGTCGTCGTAGCGGCGCTCCTCGACGTGTGTGGTCCGGGAGCGCTGCTGGTTGATCACCAGCGCGAGGATGATCGCGAGGATGCCGACGACCAGCAGGATCCACCCGAGCGCGCCGTCGTCCACGAAGCTGATGTCGAAGTTGATGACACCGAGGACCAGGATCAGGCCGATCACCACGAGGACGATGCCGGTTCCGATACCCATGTTCTCTCCTTGGGGTTGCGCGACCAGGGCCGCGTGAGGACAGGGAAATGCCCTCGACCCAGGGGATACCCCGCGGTGGGGCCTCTCAATCAGCCCCACCGGGTGGAGCTAGAACGCGGACTCGTCGAGCTCCATGATCGAGAGGTCGGTCGCCTCGGCGATGGCGCGCTCGGCGGTGATCTTCGGGAGCACGGTGCGCGCGAAGAACTGGGCCGCGACGACCTTGCCCTCGTAGAACGACTTGTCCTTGCCGGTGTCGCCGGAGAGCTTCTCCAGGGCGATCTCGGCCTGACGCAGGAGCAGCCACGAGCAGACGATGTCACCGAGCACCATCAGCAGGCGCGAGGTGTTCAGGCCCACCTTGTAGATGTTGTTCAGGTTGCCCCCGTCGGCGTTCGGGTCGGCCGACATCAGCTCGTTGATCAGGTGACCCACGATCGCCTGCGTGTCCTCGAGGCCCTGGGCGAGCAGCTCGCGCTCGTTCTTGAGGCGGCCGTTGCCGGCCTCGCTGGCGATGAACTTCTCGATCTCGCCCGCGAGGAAGCCGAGTGCCGTGGCCTGGTCCTTGACGATCTTGCGGAAGAACAGGTCCTGGCCCTGGATCGCCGTGGTGCCTTCGTAGAGCGTGTCGATCTTGGCGTCCCGGACGTACTGCTCGATCGGGTAGTCCTGGAGGAACCCGGAGCCGCCGAAGGTCTGCAGCGACTCGGTGCCGAGCAGCACCCACGAGCGCTCCGACCCGTAGCCCTTCACGATCGGGAGCAGCAGGTCGTTGACGCGCTCGGCGAGCTCGTCCTTCTCGCCGGCGTGCTCGGCCATCATCACCTTGTCCTGCCAGGACGCGGTGTAGAGGACCAGTGCGCGCATCGCCTCGGCGAACGACTTCTGCGTCATCAGCGAGCGCCGTACGTCGGGGTGGTGGGTGATCGTCACGCGGGGCGCGGTCTTGTCCGAGGCGCGGGTCAGGTCGGGGCCCTGGACCCGCTCCTTGGCGTAGTCGAGGGCGTTGAGGTAGCCGGTCGACAGGGTCGCGATGGCCTTGGTGCCGACCATCATGCGCGCGTTCTCGATGACCTGGAACATCTGGGCGATGCCGTCGTGCACCTCGCCGAGCAGCCAGCCCTGGGCCGGCTCGTGCTCGCCGAAGGTGACCTCGCAGGTGTTGGACACCTTGATGCCCATCTTCTTCTCGACGTTGGTGACGTGGGCGCCGTTGCGCTCGCCGGTGAGCTCGCCGGTCTCGTGGTCGAAGTGGAGCTTCGGGACGATGAAGAGGGACAGGCCCTTGGTGCCCGGACCGCCCTTGCCCTCGACGCCGACCGGCCGGGCGAGGACGAGGTGCAGGATGTTCTCGCTCATCTGGTGCTCGGCGGAGGTGATGAAGCGCTTCACGCCCTCGATGTGCCAGGAGCCGTCCTCCTGCCGGGTGGCCTTGGTCCGGCCCGCGCCCACGTCGGAACCGGCGTCCGGCTCCGTGAGCACCATGGTCGCGCCCCAGTTCCTCTCGATCATGTGCGTCGCGATCCGCTTGTCGCGGTCGTTGCCGTTGCGGTGCACGATCGAGGCGAAGCTCGGGCCGCAGGCGTACATCCAGACCGGGGCGTTCGAGCCGAGCACCAGCTCGCCGATCGCCCAGTTCAGGGTGGACGGGGCCGGCTGGCCGCCGAGCTCGGCGGGGATCGAGAGGCGCCAGTACTCCGCGTCCATCCACGCCTGGTAGCTCTTCGCGAACGAGGCGGGCACGTCGGCGGTGCCGGTCTGCGGGTCGAAGACGGGGGCGTTGTGGTCGCTGTCCTGGTACGACGCGGCGAGCTCCTCGCGCGCGAGGCGGTCCACCTCGGCGAGGATCGTCCGCGCGGTGTCGGTGTCGATCTCCTCGAAGGGACCCTTGCCGAGGATCTCGTCGCGACCGAGGACCTCGAAGAGGTTGAACTCGATGTCCCGGATGTTGCTCTTGTAGTGGCTCACTGCTCCACCTTCGAACTAGGAGGATCCGATCACGCGGGGCGGTCGGTGGCCGGGTACGTCGGCCCTACTCATCAGTAACATCATTATGCTACCGACGAGTACGTCAGGCAAGCCCGGCGCGGCGTACGTTCCCTCACTCGGCTTGCGCGGACGGCATGACCCAGAGGCGTTCCCGCCTGGCGCGTCGTGACGCGACTGGCCATCATCGGACGGGTGACCCAACAGAGCAGGTACGTCGAGACCGCCGAGGCCGCGTGGAGATGGGTGCTCGACCAGGTCCGCTGGGACGACGGGCCCTGGATCCCGGAGGCCGTGACCGACCCCGCGACCACGGAGCCGGCGTGGGACCGGGACGGCACGTACAGCGGCGTCGGGGGCCTCGCCCTGGTCCTGGCCGAGATCCGGCTGGCCCGCGCGTGGACCGCGGAGGAGTCGGGGCTGGCCGACGCGATCGCCGACCGCATCTCCTCCCGCATCTCGTCGCAGGTCGACTACAGCCTGTTCGACGGGCTGGTCAGCGACATCGGCGTCCTCACCGCGCTGGAGCGTGACGGGGCCGAGGCGGCCGTCGACCGGCTCACCGCCCTGGCGACCCCCGACGGCTGGCCCCAGACCCACGCCGGCCCGCCGGGCTACCTCCCGGACGCCCGCATCAACGACGTCACGCTCGGCACGGCCGGGGTGCTGCTCGGTGCGCTGTGGGCGCGGCGCTCCGACGTCGAGGGCGCGACCCGTCTGGCCGAGCACGCGGTCGACGTGCTCCTGGCCGAGGCCGAGCCCACCCCGGCCGGCACCAACTGGAGCTTCGTCCCGCCTCGCTTCGAGACCACCCCCCGCGGCCAGATGCCGAACTTCTCCCACGGCGTGGCCGGGGTCGCCGCGGCGCTGGCCGTCGCCGGCACCGAGCTGGGCCGACCCGACCTGACCGACGCCGCGCGCAGCGGCGCCGAGCACCTCCTCTCCCTCGGGGACGCGAGCGGGGAGGGCCTGCTCGTGCCGCGCTACCTGCCCAGCACCATCAACGACGAGGACGAGTTCACCTTCACCTGGTGCCACGGGGTCAGCGGCACCTCGCTCCTGTTCGCGGCCCTGGACCACGCCGGGGTGCCCGAGGTGGCGGGGAGGTCGCCGGCGGCCTGGCGTCGCCGCTGCCTGCACAGCGTGCGGACCTCCGGGCTGCCCGCCCGGCTCCATCCGGGCTTCTGGGACAACGACGGGCGCTGCTGCGGTACGGCGGGCGTGGCCGACGTGTTCCTCGACGCGTGGCGGCACGGGGGCGTCGAGGACGACCTCGGGTTCGCGGAGCACCTCGCCGACGCGCTGGTGGAGCACGCGATACGCGAGGGCCCCCACGCGTACTGGCGGTTCACCGAGCACCGGAACGCCGATCCGCTGCTGCCTCCACGCGTGGGCTGGATGCAGGGGGCGGCGGGCATCGCCGCCGTGCTGTTCCGGACGGGCCGGGTGCTGCGCGAGGGCCGGACGGCGGCGACGGTGCCGCGGATGGACACCTGGTGGGCCGCGGCCTGAGCCGGTGTGACCGGTACGACACCCCGAAGAACACTAGTTCAGTTGACTTACCGAACCACCGGTTCTTACGCTAGTGAACTGATCGACAAAGTAGTCAACCGATCACCGTGTGACGGGTGCACGTCAGACGCTGACCGAAGGGTGCGATTTCCATGCGTAGCTTGATCCTGCTCGCGATCGTGGGCGGTGTCGCCCAGCTGATCGACGGCTCGCTCGGCATGGCGTACGGCGTCACGTCGTCCACGCTGCTGCTGGCCACCGGTGTGGCACCCGCAGCCGCCTCGGCCGCCGTCCACTTCTCGGAGATCGGCACCACGCTGGTCTCCGGCTTCTCCCACCACAAGCTCGGCAACGTCGACTGGCGCACGGTGAGCATCATCGCCGTACCCGGTGGCATCGGCGCCTTCGCCGGCGCGACGTTCCTGTCCAGCATCCCCGGCGACACGGCGAAGCCGTGGGTGGCGGCGCTGCTGCTCGGCCTGGGGGTCTACGTCGTCTACCGGTTCCTGGCCCTCGGTGGCCGCCGGCCGTCCTTCGACGGCCGGCTGTCCGCGGTCTTCCTCGCCCCGCTCGGCGTCGTCGCCGGGCTGATGGACGCGATCGGCGGCGGTGGCTGGGGCCCGGTGGGCACCACCTCGCTGCTCTCCTCCGGCCGGCTCGAGCCCCGCAAGGTGGTCGGCTCGATCGACACCTCCGAGTTCGTCGTCGCCGTCGGCGGCTCGCTCGGCTTCCTGTTCGCGCTCGGCCGGCAGGGCATCGACTTCCGCTTCGCCGCGGCCCTCCTGGTCGGTGGCGTGATCGCCGCTCCGTTCGCGGCCTGGCTCGTGCGAGCACCTGCCGGCCCGCGTCCTCGGGGTCGCCGCGGGTGGCCTCATCGTCCTCACGAACGTCGACACCATCGTCAAGGCGCTGGGCGGCAACGGCACGGTCGAGATCGCGGTGGCGTCGGTCGTCGCGGCCGTCTGGGTCGGCCTGGTCGTCTGGGCGGTCAAGCAGGAGCGGCTCGCGCGCGTGCTCGACGCCGAGCCGCAGGACGAGCCGGTCGCTGTCTGACCCCACGGTCGCGGGGTCCGGCGGTGTGCACCCTCCGCCGGACCCCGCTTTTCACGTCCGCGGGAAGCGGAGCGCGCTGGACGCGTGGTCTTGTGTAGTTGTCTGACAGACTTAGCGCATGCGAGTCTCCGCGAAGTCCGACTACGCCCTGCGGGCGCTGATCGAGCTGGCCACGCGCAAGGACGGTTCGCCCGTCAGTGCGGAGGAGCTCGGCCGGCTCCAGGAGATCCCGCACGGGTTCCTCCAGGCGATCCTCGCGGACCTGCGGCGGGCCGGGGTGGTGATCAGCCAGCGCGGCCAGTCCGGTGGCTGGCGGATGGCGCGCGACGCCGCGACGGTCAGCGTCGCCGACGTGATCCGCGCCGTGGACGGTCCGCTGGTCAGCGTCTACGGGCTGCGTCCCGAGGCGGTGTCCTACAACGAGTCCGCCGAAGTGCTCCAGCACGTCTGGATCGCGGCTCGAAGCAGCCTGCGCGACGTCTTCGAGCAGGTCACCATCCGGGCGCTGGCGGACGGGAAGCTGCCGCGCGCAGTCACCTCGCGCACCGGGTCCGAGGACGCCTGGCAGCCGCACTGACGGACCGTCCGGCTACTATCCCTCCGCGGTTGAGAAGACAGCCGGGTTGAGCGCTAGCCCGAGGCTGGTCCGTGACGACGTCGATCCCTGGTTCCACCGGCACCTTCCACTTCGTCCGCGCGTCCGGGACCTGGACGTGGTCGGACCAGGTGTACGCCATCTTCGGCTTCGCCCCCGGTGACGTGGTGCCGACGACCGACCTGGTCCTGTCCCACCAGCACCCCGACGACCGGCGCCGAGGTCGAGCAGCTGCTGCTGGATGCCATCGACGACCGGGACGGCCCTACTCCGCTGTGGCACCGGCTGCTCGACGCCGACGGCGTGCACTCGTCAGGTCGTGACGGTGGTGGTGGGTGACTTCGCCGTCGACGGCACCCTGGTCGGGGTCAGCGGCTTCCTCGTCGACGTGACCGAGGCCGTCCGTCGTACGACGGCCCGCGAGGTCGACGAGGCGATGGAGCTGATGTCGCACAGCCGGCCCGCGATCGACCAGGCCAAGGGTGCGCTGATGGTCACCTACGGCCTCGACCCGGACGAGGCGTTCCTGCTGCTGCGTCGCTACTCCCAGCAGGTCAACGTCAAGGTCCGCGACGTGGCCCGCAACATCGTCGAGGCGCTGCCGCGACGGAGACCTTCCCGTCGGGTCGCGCGCCACCTGGGACGGCATCGCGTCGGAGACTCCGGGGGACCGGCGTGGAGCAGCAGCCCGGCGCCTGACGGTCCCTCAGACGTGTGCGTGCGCGCGGACCCACTCGACGAACGGCTTGGCCTGCTGCCAGTCCGACCGGACCTGGTCGAGCAGCGCGGCGCTGTGGATGACCGGCTCGAAGCCGTAGGACTTCCCGAGCGTCACGACTTGTGCCGCAGCAGGTCGATGCGCGGGTGGTCCGCGTCGTACCCGCGCGGTGTGGTCTTCAGGGTCTCGCCGCCGAGCTCCCAGCCCTGTCCGGCCATCTTGTTCAGGATGCGGCGCAGCCGGGCGCCGGTCCTGTCGTCGGCGACGGCCTCCCGGAACGCGGTGAGCTGCGCCGTCTCCGCGTGGTAGAAACCGACGCCGACGCGCACGCCCGGCGCCGAGACCTGGACGTAGTAGCCGGTGCCCGGTCCTGACTGCACGAACGCGCCCTGGTGGGTCTTGTAGGGCGTCTTGTCCTTGGCGAACCGGACGTCGCGGTAGGGACGGAACAGCTTCGCCGGGCCGAACTCCGGCTCCAGGGCGGCGGCCAGCGCGGTCATCGGCGCCTTCACCGCCGTGTCGTAGACCTCCTTGTGCGCGGTCCAGAAGGACTTGGTGTTGTCCATCTCGAGGTCGTCGTAGAAGTCGAGGGCCGCGACGGGGAACCCGTCGAAGGCCACGTCGGGTCCGTCCATGCCGCGAAGGATAGTTCGGCGGGTCAGCCGCGGAACCGGGTGGCCCGGTCGTCGGCCAGCACGCAGGCCACCCGCTCCGCGAAGCTCCGGCTGAGCGGCGGCAGCGCGCCGACCGGGAACCAGCGCACGTCGGTGCGACTCGTCGTCCGCGGCGTGCGCCTGCCCCGAGACGTAGGTGCAGGCGAAGGTGTGGTCGAGGTAGGTCGCCCGGTCGCCGTTCACGTGGGTCATGGGCGGCAGCGCCTGCACCCAGGCCAGCCGGTCGACGGTGACCACGACGCCGGCCTCCTCCAGCACCTCCCGGCGGGCCGCGACACCGGGGTCCTCGCCGGGGTCGACGATCCCGGTGACGGGTGCCCACTCGCCGGTGTCGGCCCGCCGCACGAACAACAGCTCGTCGTCGCGCCGTACGACCGCGGTGGCCGCGGGCATCCACAGCTGTGCGGTGCCGACGTGACGGCGCAGCTCGCGGACGAAGTCGGGGACCGGCACGTGGAAACCCTAGTCGGCGGGTCCGGGAGTACCCCGGTGCGGACGGCGGCGCTGTGGGATATTCGGGGGGTGAGCGGTTCGGCGCCTACGCCCTTCTCGGGATCCGGGAGCACCCCGGTGGCCCCGATCCGGCCTCCCTTCCGCCGCGCCCCTGTTGCCCTGCGGACGTTCATCGTCGGCAGCGTCGTCGCTGCGCTCGTGCTGCCGTTCCTGCTCCGACACCTGGGTCAGACCTCGACCAAGAACCCGCTGGCCGCGACGTTCGTCGCCCTTCTGGTCGTCTCGATCCTGAACGTCGAGATCGGTCGGCTGCTCGAGGGCGGCATCTCGACGACCGACCGGGCCCACAAGGCCCTGTCGGCCTGGGGCTTCTGGGCGGCGCTGCTGCTCCCGATGCCGTTCATCCTGCCGGTGGTCGCGGTGAGCTACGCCCACGCCCGGTGGCGCGGCATGCGGGTCCCGCTGTGGAAGTGGGTGGGATCGGCGGCGTTCGTCGTCCTGGCCGGCGTCGCGGCGGCCGTGGTCGTCCGCGCGCTGCACGGCCCGAACCCCAACCTGATGGACGACGACGGCGGCTACGGCCTGCTCGCGAGCTGCTGCGGCGCGGCCGTGTTCCTGGCCGTCGAGACGTTGCTGTTCCACGGCAGCGCCTACCTCAACCACGCCGAGGACGAGGTCTGGCTGCGACGGACGCTGGCCGGCCGCTCGTTCTACGTCACCGAGGCCTGCGTGCTGCTGATGGGGGCGCTGTTCGCCGCGGTCTGGACGGCCGGCGCCTGGTTCATGCTGCTGCTCGTGCCCGTCTTCACCCTCGCCCAGCAGGCCGCCCTCAACGAGCCGCTGCGCGAGCGGGCCGAGACCGACGACAAGACCGGGCTGCTCCGCTTCGAGTCCTGGCGGGCGCTCGCCGTCACCGAGCAGCGGCGCTGCGAGCTCAAGGGCCGGCCGTGGAGCATCGCGTTCGCCGACCTCGACCACTTCAAGCGCTACAACGACGAGTTCGGCCACCTGGTGGGCGACTCGGCGCTGCTGGCGGTCGCCGACGTGCTGCGCGAGCAGCTGCGCGGCGCGCGACCTGGTCGGCCGGTTCGGGGGCGAGGAGTTCTGCGTGTTCCTTCCCGACACCCGGGCCGAGGAGGCGCACGCCATCGCCGAGCGGCTCTGCCGGGCCGTCGCGGAGCGTGAGCTGCCGGGCAGCGGCAGGCGTACGACGGTCAGCCTCGGCGTCGTCACCTTCGCGGGCGGCGCCGACTCGCCGCAGTTCACCGACGCCCTGACCGCAGCCGACCGGGCGCTGTTCCGGGCCAAGACCCTCGGCCGCAACCGGGTCGAGCAGCAGGACGTGCTGCGCCGGGGACCGTGACTGGTTCACCGCGGACCCGCAGCCCTCGTCCGTCCCCGACTGACGTGCCGCGGCTGCTGCTGCTGAACGGACCGCCGGGCATCGGGAAGTCGACGCTGGCGCGGAGGTACGTCGCCGACCACCCGGGCGTGCTCGACCTCGACATCGACGTGCTCCGCGGTCTCGTGGGTGGTGCCCGCGACCGCTTCGACGAGACCGGGGAGATCGTCCGCCCGCTGGCGCTCGGCATGCTGACCACGCACCTGCGCGGCGGTCGCGACGTGGTGATGCCGCAGTACCTCGGCCGCCCGTCCGAGGTCGAGCGGTTCGAGCGGGCGGCGCGCGACGGCGGCGGCACCTTCGTGCACGTGGTGCTGATGGACGACGTCGACAGCTCCGTGCGGCGCTTCACCGAGCGCACCGGTCGTCGACCCCTGGCACGAGCAGGTCAAGCAGGTCGTCGCCGCGGCGGGCGGTGAGAGACTGCTGCGCGAGAGCCACCGCAGCGTCGTCGACGTGATCGCCTCCCGTCCGGAGGTCCGGGTCGTCGCCAGCGTGGACGGTGACGAGGACGCGACGTACGCCGCGCTGCTGGACGCGCTGCAGGAGGGGGAGGCGACATGACCGACGAGCCGTGGCTGCCCGCCGACTTCGAGCACCCGCTGCGGGTCGACCTGCCGACCGGCCACCACCTGCGGCCGATCCGTGCGGCCGACACCGAGCTCGACATGGTCGCGGTGATGGGGTCGCAGGAGCGGCTGTTCTCGATCTACGGCGAGGCGTGGGGCTGGCCGCCCGAGACGATGACCGCCGAGCAGGACCGCGAGGACCTCCAGCGCCACGCCGACGAGATCGAGCGGCACGAGTCCTTCAACTACGCGCTGTTCGACGAGGCCGAGACGGTGCTGCTCGGCTGCGTCTATCTCGACCCGCCCGAGAAGGTCGGCGGCGCGGACGCGGAGATCTCCTGGTGGGTGGTCGACTCCTGCGTCGGCAGCGACGTCGAGGCCGCCCTCGACGAGCTCGTCCCCCGGTGGGTCGCCGAGGACTGGCCGCTGGAGCACCCGAGGTACGTCGGACGCGACCTGACCTGGGCCGCGTGGGTCGCGCTCGACGACCTCCCGTGACGGACCTGGAGCCGGGCTTCCACCCGGCTCGCGGATGGCTCAACGACCCGCACGCAGTGGTGCACCACCGGGGCCGCTACCACCTGTTCTTCCAGCACCTCCCGGACAGCCTGACGTGGCAGCCGAACGTCTCGTGGGGGCACGCGGTCAGCGACGACCTCGAGCACTGGACCGAGCTGCCGGTCGCCCTCGCCCCGGACGCGGACGAGCTCGGCTGCTGGACCGGCTGCCTGGTCGTGGGCCCGGACGGGCCGACCATCCTCTACACGTCCGTCAGCGAGCCGGACCGCGACCTGGGGAGGATCCGCGCCGCCCGGCCCCTCGACGACGACCTCGTCACCTGGAGCCGTCACGAGGTCACGCTCGAGAGGCCGGACGGCGTGGAGGTGTTCCGCGACCCGTTCGTGCTCCGTGACGGCGGTGCGTGGCGGATGGTCGTCGGCGCGGGACTGCCCGGCGGCGTCGGCGCGGCGCTGACCTACGTCTCCGAGGACCTCGAGACCTGGACGTACGACGGGGTGCTGGCCGCTGCTGACGGTCGCGGGACGGACCGCGTCTGGGAGTGCCCGCAGCTGGTCGACCTCGACGGGATCACGACGCTGGTCGTGTCCGTGCACGACGGCCGCGACACGCTGCACGTGGCCGCGGCCTGCGGCGACCTCGTCGACGGGCGGTTCGAGCACGGCTCCTGGCAGCAGCTGACGGACGGTGCGCCGTACGCGGCCACGACGTTCCGGGACGTCGAAGGCCGGCCGGTGGTGCTGTTCTGGCTCCGTGGCGTGACCGGCGACGGCTGGGCCGGTGCACTCAGCGCGCCGTACCTGCTGGGGCGGGAGGGGGAGCGGCTGGTGCTGGAACGCCGGCCGGTCAGGGGATGACGAGCGTGGCCCGGACCATGCAGTGGTCGGAGGGGATCACGCCGTCGACCACCAGCGACTGCGGGTCGAAGTCGACGACCGTCTTCCACTCCTTGACGGCCAGCCCGTTGCTCGCGAACACCCAGTCGATGTTGTTGCCGATCTTGGTGCCGCGGTCCTTGTCGTAGGAGAAGTCGTGCACGTCCCGCGCGAAGTGGTTCGACGAGCTCACCCAGGCGTTCACCAGCGACCGCGCCCGCGGCGACGCGATCTCGGCGCTGTCGTACTGCTGGTCGAGCACGTCGCCGTACCCCTCGGCCTGCATCCGCGGCAGCATCTCGGCCGCCCAGGCGCTGAACTTCGTCGTGTTGAAGTCGCCGACCACGACCACCGGTCGGCCGTTCTTCAGCAGGTTCACGCGCGCGATCAGCTCGCGCCACTGGGCGACCCGCACGCTGGTGTCGTAGGAGTCGAGGTGGGTGTCCGCGAAGAAGAGCTCGCCGCCGGTCGCCCTCACCCGGAACACCCCCCAGGCGAGGTAGCGGTCGATCTTGCCGGCGGCCTGCGCCGTCGTAGCGCATCGAGCCCTGCGCGACCAGCTCGAGGCGTGTCGGTGTTGTAGAGGATCCGGGTGCTGTTCGAGGCGCCGCGGTAGAGTCGGCACGCAGCCCGTCGAGCTGGTCGCCTTCTGGCAGTTGTAGGAGCTGGCGTTGGTCACCGCGTAGTGCCCGCCCGCGCGCCGCGAGCGCGCCGACCAGGTCGTCGTACTGCGTCGCTGCCGTAGTCCAGGCTGCTGCGGCGTACGTCGTGCTCTGGTTGGCCTCCTGGAGACCGACGACGTCGGCCTGCTCACCGAGGACCTGGCGGACGACGGCCGGCCGCCGCGTCGCGCCACGGGCGTCTGCTCGCCGGAGGCGCTCGCGTCGTTGTTGACGCCGAAGAGGTTGAAGCTCGCGACCCGGACGTCGGCCGCGCCGACGCTCGTGCCGCCGGTGCCGGGCGTCGACGTCGGCCAGACGATCGGGGTCGCGGCGCGGGGTGGGGCGTGGTCACGACGCGGGCCGGCGGCCGTCGCGGTGCGGGCCGCCTTCGTGAAGGCGCTCAGCGGGCTGCCGAGTCCGCGGCTTCATCACCCGCACCCGGAACCAGTAGCGGGTGGCCGGCCTCAGCGACCGCAGCGTGCCGGACGCCTTGGTGGTGCGCAGGTACTTCGCGCCCCGCATCGACGAGCTGGCGGCGTACTGCACCTGGAAGGCGCGCGCACCTCGAGGCGCGGCCCAGCGCAGCGACACCGTGGTCGAGGTCGACCGCGGCCGCGCGCAGCGTCTTCGGCGCCGTGAAGCGGTACGCCGCGTCGGCCGGGCCGACCAGGGTGAGGGAGGACGCGAGGACGCAGGCGCAGGCGAGCAGCAGGCGCACGGCGAGGCCGGGCACGCCCGTGGTGAGGCGATGGCTGGTCATGAGCCCCCCGGCTGCACGTCATACGGACACAACGGACACAGGGAGTGTCGGCAGGGGAGGGGTCGTGCTTGAGGTCTGGAGTTGGTGACGCGCTCGGCGCACGTGCTCGAGGTCAGGAGTGGAGCGTCGAGCTCGGCGACATCGACGGTCGTCGGCAGAGTGTCGCGCTCGGCGCGACGTGCGTGAGATCTGGGAGTGGAGCGGATGACGAGACTCGAACTCGCGACATCGACCTTGGGAAGGTCGCGCTCTACCAACTGAGCTACATCCGCCTGTCCCGCGCGGGGACGACGCAGATAGTACCCAATGCACGCGTCGTCGCGCGGCTTCGGGTCAGGGAGCGTCGGCCAGCCACTCCGCGGGGTCGACCGTCCGGCCGCGCTGGTGGATGCCCGGCCCGCCGTACGGGTAGTCCGCGGCGCCCGGGTCGCTGGCGGCGTCCAGCCGCGGCGATCTCGGCCTCGTCGAGGTGGAGGTCCGCCGCCGCCAGGTTGTCCTTCAGCTGCTCGGTGGTCCGCGCGCCGATGATGACGGACGTGACGGCCGGCCGGTCCGCCACCCAGGCCAGCGCGACCTGCGCCATCGAGACGCCGCGGGCCTCGGCGACCTCGCGCACCGCGTCGACGACGTCCCACGTGCGCTGCTGCGTCGAGCGCCGGTCGTAGGCCTCGACCCCGCGCTCCGGGTCCTCGCCGAGCCGGGTGGCACCCGATGGGTCGCTCGTCCTGCTTGTACTTCCCGGTCAGCCAGCCGCCGCCGAGCGGCGACCAGGGCAGCAGCCCGAGGCCGGCGTCGAGGCAGGACGGCACGATCTCCCACTCCAGCTCGCGGACCAGCAGGTTGTACTGCGGCTGCAGCGTGACCGGGGCTCGCGAACCCGTGCGCCCTGGCCAGGGCGACGGTCTTCTGCACCTGCCAGCCGGTGTAGTTCGAGAGCCCGACGTAGCGCACCTTGCCCGGCGCGCACGAAGTCGTCGAGGGTGCCGAGGGTCTCCTCGAGCGGGGTGACCGGGTCCCAGGAGTGCACCTGGTAGAGGTCGACGCTCTCGACGCCGAGCCGGCGCAGCGAGTCGTCGAGAGCGCGCTGCAGGTGCCGGCGGGAGAGGCCCAGGTCGTTGACGTCGTCGCCCATCGGGAAGCGGCCCTTGGTGGCGAGCACGACCCGGTCCCGGACCTCCGGCGCGGCCTTCGCGAGCCAGCGGCCGATGATCTCCTCGGACGTCCCGGCGGTGTAGACGTCGGCCGTGTCGACCAGGTTGCCGCCGGCCTCGAGGAAGGTGTCGAGCTGCTCGTGCGACCCCGTCTCGTCCGTCTCCTTGCCGAAGGTCATCGTGCCGAGGGTCAGGTTGGAGACGGCGCATCCGCTGCGCCCGAGGGTTCGGTAGTCCATGCCGCCACCCTGCCCGCGCGGGACAGGGGTTGCCAACCGCGGTCCCGCAGGTATTTCCTTCGTGTGACACTCGCCACTCGGGAAGAGAGCCCCATGCGTCGTACGCCGTTCGTTGCCGCCCTCCTGTCCACCGCACTGGTCCTTCCCGTCTCGCTGCTGTCCGGGGCGTCGGGCGCCGGTGCGAAGCCGGCTGCCCCGGACGACCCCGAGTCGTCGGCGCTGCGGTCGCCCGAGCTCTCCACCTCGACGCGGCTGGCCGAGCGGCGCAGCCTCGTCGTCGGCGACCGGTTCTTCGAGATGGGCGCCGAGAACGGCAGCTACCCCGCGACCGGCTTCCACACCCGCGGTGAGATGGGCGGCTTCTGGACGCCGCCGGTCAAGCTGCTCGACGGGCTGTGGTTCAAGCTCGGCGACACGTGGCTGACGGCGAGCCGCTACACGAGCGGGTGGGGCTACCAGCGGATGTCGCTCGGGACCCACGACGGCGTCCGGGTCACCCGGACCGACTTCGCACCCGACGGCGTGCGGGCCGGGCTGGTCGGGTTGCGGCTCTCGGCGGCCTCGGCGCGGACCGTGACCCTGGGCGTCGACGCGCACTCCGAGCTGATGAAGGTCTACCCGTGGGGCGAGACCACGCCGAACCAGACGACGTACAACCTCGCGGACACCGCGGCGGTCGACGGCAGGAGCCTGCTGTTCCGGGAGCAGGGCACGCCGCCGGTGGCCAACGCCGAGCCGCACGACTACGCCGCCCTGGTCGGGTCGAAGCTGACGCCGTCGGCCACCGACCTGAACGGCGCCCACCGCGGTCCGCAGGGCGCGATCATCTGCCCGGCATCGGACGACAAGACGACGCCGCAGCCGGCCCGCTGCGACGACACGGTCTACGGCAAGGGTGCCGGCGGCGGGCTGACCTACCAGGTGACCGTGCCCAAGGGCGGCCGCACGATCTGGTTCGCGGTGGCCGGCTCCGACCGCGGCGTCGCCGAGGCCCGCGCGGCCCAGGCCGCCGCGCTCAGCAACCCGGCGGCGCTGCTGCGCACCAAGCTCGCGCAGCGACGTGCGGTCAGGCGCACACCCGCGTGTCCCTGCCGGGGGACCGGCTGCTCCAGCGCAGCGTCACCTGGAGCAAGCAGAACCTCGCCGACTCGGTGCAGGAGTCCCGCAACCTCCAGATCCGGGTCACCAACGCCGGCAAGGTCTACCCGGCCCCGCAGGGCACCGTGGCCAAGGCACGCTGGTTCGGCGCGGGCTGGCCGGACTATCCCTGGCTGTTCGCGACGGACGGCGAGTACACCGCGTTCGCGGCGGTGGCCAGTGGCCAGTTCCGGGCGGTCAAGGACCATCTGCGCGCGCTCCGCGACGTGAGCGAGGTCGCCAACGGCACCAGCGGCAAGGTCGTGCACGAGGTGACGCCAGGACGGTCAGGTCTACTTCGGGGCCAACAGCGACGCCGGCAACACCGACGAGACCGCCAAGTTCCCGAGCACCGTGGCGCTGGTGTGGCGGTGGACCGGCGACGACAGGTTCCGCGACGAGATGTACCGCTTCAGCGTGCGGAACATGGAGTACATCTTCCGTGAGCTCGACGCCGACAAGGACGGCTGGCCCGAGGGTCTCGGCAACGTCGAGCGCGAGGGCATGGGCGAGGAGAAGCTGGACAACACCGTCTACACGATCCGTGGGCTGCGCGATCTCGCGGACATGGCCGCCTCGAAGGGCGACCGGGCCACCGCCCGCTGGGCCAACGGCAAGGCCGCCGGCATGGAGGCCCGCTTCGACGCCGCCTGGTGGTTCGGCTCGTCGGCCCAGCAGTACGCCGACTCGCTCGACGACCCGGGCAACACGAAGGTGTTCCAGCGGCACTGGATCGGTGTCACGCCCGTCGAGGCCGAGATCCACCGGCCCGGCAGGCCGGCCGCCCCGCTGGCCCCGCTCGGGCATGCCCGGGCTCTCGTCAAGCAGCGTGAGACGGCCTGCTACAGCGGGAAGTACGGCCTGTTCCACACCGGCACCGGTGCGACGACGGCCACCGAGGGCAACCCCGGCCCGTCCTGCGACACGGCCACGCTCGACGGTCAAGGCCGAGCGCGCGGTGTTCACCCTGAACACCTCGATCATGGCGGTCGCCGAGGCGGCGCTCGGCCGGATGGCCGCGCACGCAGCCCAAGCGCTACACGACCGGCAACGCGAAGGTGCAGCTCGACCCGACCGTGTGGGAGCTGCCCGGCGCGATGCCGGAGATCGTGCCCTCGCCGGACTTCGACCCCGCGAACATCGACAGGAAGTTCACCGAGCGGTCGATGGCCCTGCAGGCGTGGGGCACCTACGGGATCCTCTGGCCGGTCGTGCACTACCAGCTCGGCGTCAGCCCGGACGTGGGCCGCAAGCGCTTCACCGTCGTCCCGCAGATCCCCTCCGGCCAGTTCAAGGTCGCGGGTCGCGACATCCGGGTCGGCACCGGGCTGGTCAACGTGACGGCGCTGCGCGGCAACAACCGGCTCGCGACGATCGTCCGGCAGGACCGGCGTCACCTGCTCACGGTCGGCGCCGCTGCTGCCCAACGGCAAGCACGTCAAGGCGGTCAGGGTGGACGGCCGCAAGGCGTCCTTCCGGGTGCTGTCCACGGCCCGCGGCCGCGAGGTCCGGGTCAACGGTGGTCGTGAGGTCGGCCGCACCGTCCTCGTCGTCACCCTGCGCTGACCCGTCCCGCTGAGTTGTCAGAGCGTCACCCGGTCCTGGCCGAGTGAGGCTCTGACAACTCGGGGAAGCGGGGGCCGAGGTGGGTAGGGTGCCCGTGTGCTGCTCTCCGACCGCGACATCCTCGCCGAGATCGACGCCCGCCGGGTCGCGCTGGACCCCTTCGACGCGGCGATGGTCCAGCCGTCCAGCGTCGACGTCCGGCTGGACCGGTTCTTCCGGGTCTTCGAGAACCACCGGTACCCCCACATCGACCCCGCGGCCGACCAGCCGGACCTCACCCGTCAGGTCGAGCCCGACGGCGACGAGCCGTTCATCCTGCATCCCGGTGAGTTCGTCCTCGGCTCGACGTACGAGGTCGTCACGCTCCCCGACGACGTCGCCGCCCGGCTGGAGGGCAAGTCGTCGCTGGGCCGGCTCGGCCTGCTGACGCACTCGACGGCGGGCTTCATCGACCCCGGGTTCTCCGGTCACGTCACGCTCGAGCTGTCGAACGTCGCGACCCTGCCGATCAAGCTGTGGCCCGGCATGAAGATCGGGCAGCTCTGCTTCTTCCGGCTGTCGTCGCCGTCCGAGCACCCCTACGGCTCGGAGAAGTACGGCTCGCGCTACCAGGGCCAGCGCGGCCCGACGCCGTCGCGGTCGCACCTGAACTTCCACCGCACCGAGATCTGAACCCGGCTCAACCGTCGAGGCGGTAGCGGCGCTCGGGCTGGACCCCCGATTTCCATCGGGTTCGTCGAGGAAAACGCCGAAGTTGACCCCGCAAGGTGGTCTAGCAGCACGTCCCTTTCGGACGCATCGGTTGGGTTAGGTGCCAATACGCCGGGTATGTTCTGGCGCGTCCCACGAAGGCCTTCTCTCCTGTCCATCTCGGAGATTGAGGGCGGAATCCCCCCGAGAGGTTTGTCATGCAGGCTCTGAGATCCGTTGGGCTCCTGGTTGCGCTGGTCATGGTGCTGGTGACCGGAGCCCCGTCCAATGCTGTGGTGAAGCGACCGGTTCGCCATCATCACGACTGTCCGCATCACCGGGTCCTCGTGCATCGTGGCCCGGCGACCCATCACCGGCACCTGCACGCGCATCCCCGGTGCGGGTTCGCGCATCGCGGTGCCGTGCACCGCCGCGCGAGCGCGGTGCCGTGCGCCACACACCCGCGCCGAAGCCTGCGCCGAAGCCCGCGCCGAGACCCGCACCAGTGCCGGTGCCGCCTCCGGCCGGGGCCGTGCAGCCCGCAGGCCCCGCCGGTGCCTGGACGCTGCGCTTCCAGGACGAGTTCTCCGGAACGGCGCTCGACCGGACCAAGTGGAACCCGATGGATGGTGGCGAGATGAACAACGTGACGACCCGTGCCGCCAACGTCTCGGTCTCCGGGGGGCTGCTGCACCTGCGGCTCGCGTCCTCGACGTCGGGTGCGGAGGTCTGCTCGGGCGGCGACTGCGGCGCCGGATACGCGCTGCCCGTCGGCGGTGTCGCCGAGGCACGCGTGTACTTCCCCGGCGCGGCAGGCGAGGACCTACTGGAACTGGCCCGCCTGGTGGGCGTCCGGCCCGAGCTGGCCCGCCGCCGGGGAGCACGACATCGCCGAGGGCCTCGGCGGGGACGCGACGGTCAACTACCACTCGCCGTCCGGTTCCCACAACCAGGGCACCATTCCCGGCACCTGGCGCAACGCCTTCCACGTCTACACGCTGCACCGCAAGGCGACCAGCGCGGACGTCTACTGGGACGGCGTCAAGGTCAAGTCGTACCCGACAGACGACAACCAGCGCAGGCCAGTCCCTGATCCTCAACGTCGGAGCGTCCGCCAGCCGGACCGCTCACACCGGCGAAGCGGGCGAGATGAAGGTCGACTACGTCCGCGCCTGGACTCCGTGACACATGACCCGGGCCTTGTTCACGGTGGTGACGTGAACAAGGCCCGGGTCGACGGTGACCAACACCCGGCTCAACCGTCGAGGCGGTCGGCCATCCGGTGCAGGCGCTGGGCCAGGGCCCGACGGCCGTGGGGGCGGTGCTGCCCCGGGACCCGGGAGCGCTGGGCGGTGGCCACGCGCTCGGCGATCTGCTGGTCGGCGATGCGGTCGGTGAAGTAGCTGAACTCAGACATGGTGGGGGTTCCCTTCGGTCGGGCCGGGTCGGTGGGTGCTCGTGGTGGTGTCGATCCTGCTGCGCGGCGTACGCCGGGCGCTTGACCGTGCTTGCGGCACGGACCTGGTGGGACCGGTCTCGTCGTCGGGCGTCGGGGCCCAGAGCCAGGTGACCCGCATGTCAGACCTGCTCGAGGGAGATGTCGCCGCTGACGGTCTTGGCCCGCAGCTCGATGTAGTCCTGGCCCTCGGCGGGCTCGCCCACCCCGTCGAGGTTGGAGCGCACGCTGCCGGTCATGCTGCTGATGTCGGTCCAGACGGGCACCCCGCTGGGGACGCCTACCCGGATGTCGCCGGACACGTTCTTGGCGGCGACCTGACCGCGCTGCATCCGGTCGACGACGAGGTCTCCGGAGGCGGTGCTGAGGGCCACGTCCTCGAACGCCTCCTTGATGCGCAGGTCCCCGGAACCGGACTTCACCTGGACGGGCTCCCGGGCGGTGGTGACCTGGACGTCACCGGAACCGGTGGAGACCTTCGCGGGGCCACCGATCTCCTCCAGGAACACGTCGCCGGAACCGGACTTGATCTCCAGGGGCCCGTCGATCCGGTCGGCCGAGATGTCACCCGAGCCGGTCTCGAGGTAGGCGGGCGCCGCGATGACGTCGACGCGGATGTCACCGGAGCCGGACTTGAGGTGGGTCTCGCCGAGCCGCCCGTGCACCACCACGTCGGCCGAGCCGAGCTTGGTGCTCAGCCGGCTGTCGTGCGGGAGGGAGACGTGCACGCTGAGGTCGCGGGAGGAGCTGAACAGGCCGCTTCGGCTCTGCTTGGCGAGCACCACGATCGAGTCGCCCCGCTGCTCGACGACGACCTGGTCGGCGTGCGTGCCGTCCACGTCGACGACGGTCTCGGACGTCTCGTCGGTGTGCACGACCAGGTCGCCGGAGCCGAGCTCCACGAGCAGCGAGACGGGCTCCGGGGTGCTGAAGGTCTTCTGCATGATGTCTCCGATTCGTCTGGCCGAGGGTGTGCTCGGCTACCGGGCCGGCGACGCCGGTCGGTTGGTGGGTGGGGTGGGGCGGGTGGGCCGGCTCAGATCCAGCCGGTCATGCGCTTGGAGCCGCGGCCGTGCTTGGAGGAGAAGCCCTGGCCTTCGAAGAACGGGATGCTGGAGAGGTCGATGTCGACGTTGACGGCCCCCCGGTCGCGGGTGGCGGCGCGGACGACGTTGACGATCCAGCTGTTGAGCGAGTGCCCGCCCTTGGCGGCGAGCTCCTCGGCCTTGTACTTCACCGACTCGGGGATCCGCAGCGTGATCCGGGCCATCGCGTCGTCCTCGGACTCCTCGCCTTCCTCGGCGGACGCCGGCATGGGCGGGGCGGGAGACGCGGGCGCCTGCATCGGCATGGTGGGTACGTCGACCACGAACTCGGGCTCGCGGCCACGCAGCCGGACGTCGACGCTGCCCTGGGGCAGCTCGCTGGTGATCTCGGCCGCGGCCTGGGACAGGGCGTCCATCAGGGCGAGCCGCACGGCGGGGTCGAGGGCCAGTGCGAGCCGCTCCGCGGCGGCCTTGGCCTCGTCGCCGCCGGCCTCGGCGGCAGCCGCGAGGTCGTGTCGCAGGCTCTCGACGTAGGGGGTGATGTCCATGTGCATCATCCTGACACCACGGTGACGTCATGTCAACACCTTCTGACGTCATTGTGGCGTCAGAGCGACGTCAGGTGGTGTCACGTGGTGTCACGTGGATGCGAAACGGCCCGCACCGGTCGGGTGCGGGCCGTCGTGGGGTGCGATCAGAACAGCCTGTCCTGCTCGCTGTCGGGCTGCTTGTCGGCCTTGGTGGCGGCGGTCCGCTTCTGCGGGGCGGTGACTCGGTCGTCTTCTCGGCGGGCTCGACCTCCGGGTCCGGCTCCTTCGCGGCGGCGGCGTCGGCGCCGACGTCCTGGGGGTCGGTCACCGTGTCCGCGGTCTGGGTGACGTCGCCCTCGTCCGGCTCGGCCTTGGTCGCGACGGTGGCCGGGGCGTCGGCGCGCTTGACCGACGCGAGCAGCATCTGGGCGACGTCGAGGACCTCGACCTCCTCGCGGGCCTTGCCGTCGGCCTGGAGCGAGGTGAGCCCGTCGGAGAGCATCACCCGGCAGAACGGGCAGCCGACCGCGATCTGGTCGGCGCCGGTCTCGACCGCCTCCGTGGAGCGGTTCATGTTGATCCGCTCGCCGGTCTTCTCCTCCATCCACATGCGGGCGCCGCCGGCGCCGCAGCAGAAGGACCGCTCGCTGTTGCGCGGCATCTCCTTCATCTCCGCGTTCGGGAGGACCGCGAGCAGCTCACGCGGCGGGGAGTAGACCTGGTTGTGCCGGCCCAGGTAGCACGGGTCGTGGTAGGTGATGGACTTCTTCGGCGCGCTCGTCTCGGCTGCCACCGGGGTCAGCCTGCCCTCGCGCACGAGCCGGTTGAGCAGCTGCGTGTGGTGCACGACCTCGAGCTCGACGCCGAACTCGGCGTACTCGTTCTTCAGCGTGTTGAAGCAGTGGGCGCAGGTGGAGACGACCTTCTTGACCTTGGTCTCCTTGAACACCTCGGCGTTCTGCATCGCGAGCTGCTGGAAGACGAACTCGTTGCCGGAGCGACGCGCCGGGTCGCCGGTGCAGGTCTCGCCGTCGCCGAGCACCGCGAACGAGACGCCGGCCAGGTCGAGCAGCTCGGCGACCGCGCGGGTGGTCTTCTTCGCCCGGTCCTCGTAGGCGCCGGCGCAGCCGACCCAGAACAGCCAGTCGACCTCGTCGAGGTCCTCGACGTCGGTGCCGACCTGCTTGACCGGGAAGTCGAGACCCTTGGCCCAGTCCATGCGCGCGTTCGGCGACATGTTCCAGGGGTTGCCCTTGTTCTCCAGGCCCTTGAACAGCGCGTTGAGCTCGGCCGGGAAGTTCGACTCGACCAGCACCTGGTAGCGGCGCATGTCCATGATGTGGTCGACGTGCTCGATGTCGACCGGGCACTGCTGGACGCAGGCGCCGCAGGAGGTGCAGTTCCACAGCACCTCCGGGTCGATCACCGCGGCACCGGACTCGGGCATGTAGAACCAGTCGTCGCCGGTGTCGCCGACGAGCGGCCGCTCGACCTCCTTGGTCAGGGTGTCGTTGCCCTCGAGGAGCGCGGCCCGGTCGCCCTCGGCGGCCTGGAGGTACGGCGCCTTCGCGTAGGCGTGGTCACGCAGCGCGGTGATGAACAGCTTGGGGGACAGCGGCTTGTCGGTGTTCCAGGCCGGGCACTGGCTCTGGCAGCGGCCGCACTCGGTGCACGAGGTGAAGTCGAGGATGCCCTTCCAGGAGAAGTCCTCGGCCTTGCCGACACCGAGCGGTGCGTCCTCGTCGAGGTCCTCGATGTTCTCGAAGTCGATCGGGGCGCCGTCGACCATGATCGGCTGGAGTCCGCCGAGCGCCGTACCCCCGTCGGCCCTGCGCTTGAACCAGATGTTGAAGAACGCGGTGAACCGGTGCCAGGCCACACCCATCGTGGTGTTCAGGGAGATCACGATCATCCAGGTGAACGAGATGACGATCTTGACCATCGCGACGAGGTAGATGACGTTGGCGAGCGTGGACTCGGACAGCCCGCTCATCGAGCTCGCCGATCCAGAACGAGAACGGGAAGTGCAGCGCGCCGGCGGGCTCCCCGGCGTACTGCGAGATGGCGTACTCCGCGCCACGCAGGACCGCGATGCAGAGCCCGACGCCGAGGATGACCGCCTCGACGAAGAAGCCCTGCCACATCGTGGAGCCGTAGAACCGGCCCGTGGCGCCGCGGGTGCGCTCCTTGGGGCGCGTCGCGCGGTAGCCGATGAACGCGACGATCGCGACCAGCATGCCGACCGTGAAGAGCTCGGAGACCCACTCGTAGAGGACGAAGTGGCCGATCAGCGGCAGCGCGAAGTGCGCGTCGAAGAGCTGCCCGAAGGCGGTCAGCAGCGTGAAGAACAGCAGCCCGAAGCCGACGAAGACGAACCAGTGGCCGGCCCCCATCCAGGTCCACTGGAGCATCCGGGTGTGACCCAGGGTCTCCTTGAGCATCGTGACCCAGCGGGCGCCCTTGTCGTCGGTGCGGCCCACGGCCGGCTGGCCGATCTTCACCGTGGCGATGATCGAGCGGATCGCCTTGACGAACAGGGCGATGCCGACGGCCGCGATGGCCAGCGACACCACGATGGCGAGGATCTGCATGGGGGCTCCTGTGTGCTGCGAGGTACCTGCTGTGCGAGCGTAGGGCGCAGCGCTGGCACCGTCACCGGCCGCGCCCTGTGACAAAGATCTTACCTGTGGGTAACTTGTCGTCGGTTACTGCCGGGGCTGCCCGCCGCCGAGCCGACGGGTGAGGCTGTCGGCGCAGCGGCGGGTCGCCGCAACGGTCCTGGTCCACCTCGACGTCGGCGTCGACGGGGTAGGTCACGGCCACGCCGGCCACCGGGTGCTGGTTGTGGTCGAGCACCGCGGCGGCCACGGACGCGAAGCCGGGCGTCACCTCACCCTCCTCGACGGCGTAGCCGCGTTGCCGGGTCTCCGACAGCAGGGTGCGCAGGCCGCCGAGCGACTGCGGTCCCACGCCGTGCCGGTCCACGAACGCCGTACGGTCCGGGTAGAGGGCCCGGACCTGGGCCGGGGGCAGCGCCGCGAGCACCGCCCGGCCGCTCGCGGTCAGGTGCGCGGGCAGGCGGACGCCCACGTCGGTCACCAGCGGCGGCCGTCCGGGGGCCCGCTCCTCCACGACGTAGAGCACGTCGCGACCGTGCAGCACGGCGAGGTGCGCGCTCTGGCCGACCTCGTCGACGAGGGTGGCGAGGTGTCGCCGGCTGATCCGCTGCAGCGGCTCCTGGCGCGCGTAGCCGCTGCCCACCTCGAACGCCGCGACGCCCAGCCCGTAGCGGTGCTCCTCGGGCAGGTGGACCACGAAGCCCTCCTCGATCATGGCGGTGACCAGGTGGTACGCCGTGGAGCGCGGCAGCCCGACCTCGGCGGCGAGCCGGTCGAGCGTCACGGGGTCCGGCTGGCCGGCGAGGTAGCGCAGCACCCGCAGGGCACGCGTCGCCGCCGGCACCTGTCCCATGCCCGTGAACCTAGCCGTCCGCTGCCGCCCTCGCCCGCGAGTGGCCGACTGGCAGGGGCCACTTTCGGGCCCGTTCCGGTGGAACCTCACCCCGGCTTCGCGCAGACTGGGCCGCGACCGCACCCGCGAGGAGAGGCAGCACCCGTGTCCCGTTGGCTGATCCAGGCGGCGACGCTCGTCGTCGCCCTCATCGGTTCGTCCCTGTCCGTCCCCGCCCAGGCGCGTGAGGTGCCCAGCAAGGACCAGTGGCTGGCCGACACCCGCACGGCGATGTACGGCTCGCGGGCGTACGTCGGAGACCGGGTCGCGAGCGGCGGGAGCAGGCTCGCCGTGAACCTCGACATCGACAACACCTCGCTGGCCACCTACTACGCCAAGGGCACTGCCGTGCCGGTCGTGCTCCGGTTCGCGAGGTACGCCGATCGACCGGGGCGTGACGCTGCTGTTCAACACCGGGCGTCGGAGCGGCCAGCTGGGCGGCGTCGCGCGGTCGTTGCGCCGGGCCGGGTACGACGTCCGCGAGATCTGCGGGCGGAACGCGGGGGAGAAGCTCGTGCAGGGCAAGCAGCGCTGCCGCCGGCACTTCGTCGACGAGGGGTACACGATCATCGCCAACGTCGGGAACCGCGACACCGACTTCACCGGCGGCTCCTACGAGCGGGCGTTCCGGCTGCCCAGCTACGCCAACCAGCTCGGCTGACCCCGGGAGCGGCTCGGTCTCGGATCCGAGACGGCGGCCGGGCGTGCGGGCTGGCGAGGCGCGGCGGCGCGCAGTGGAATGAAGCCATGACCGCAGCACGCACCCCCGTGACGGTGGGCACCGGCCCGCTGTCCTTCGCCGACGTCCTGGCCGTGGCCCGGGCCGGCGCCCCCGTCCAGCTGGGCGACGACGCCGTGGCGGCGATCGAGCGGGCCAGGAAGGTCGTCGAGACGCTCGCCGCCGCGCCCACCCCGTCGTACGGGATCTCGACCGGCTTCGGCGCGCTGGCCACCCGGCACATCCCGACCGAGATGCGCGCGCAGCTGCAGAAGTCGCTGGTCCGTTCGCACGCGGCCGGGAGCGGTCCGGAGGTCGAGCGCGAGGTGACGCGAGCGCTGATGCTGCTGCGCCTCTCGACCCTGGCCACCGGGCACACGGGCGTGCGGCCCGTCGTCGCGCAGACGATGGCCGCGATGATCAGCCACGGCATCACGCCGGTCGTGCACGAGTACGGCTCGCTCGGCTGCTCCGGCGACCTCGCCCCGCTCTCGCACTGCGCGCTCGCGCTGATGGGTGAGGGGGAGGTCACCGACGCGCAGCGGCGTACGTCGACCCGCCGCGGTCGCACTCTCCGAGGCCGGCCTCGAGCCCGTCGAGCTGGAGGCCAAGGAGGGCCTGGCGCTGATCAACGGCACCGACGGGATGCTCGGCATGCTGGTGCTGGCGATCGAGGACCTGCGGATGCTGCTCAAGGCCGCGGACATCACCGCGGCGATGAGCGTCGAGGGCCAGCTCGCCACGGACCGCGTCTTCGCGGCCGACCTGCAGGCGCTCCGCCCGCACCCGGGACAGGCCGCGTCCGCGGCCAACCTGACCCGCCTGCTCGCCGACTCCGGCATCGTCGCGAGCCACCGCGGACCGGACTGCAACCGGGTGCAGGACGCGTACTCCCTGCGCTGCTCGCCGCAGGTGCACGGCGCCGCCCGCGACACCGTCGACCACGCCGCGCTGGTCGCGTCGCGCGAGCTGATGAGCGCGGTCGACAACCCGGTCGTCCTCGACGACGGCCGCGTCGAGTCCAACGGCAACTTCCACGGGGCGCCGGTCGCCTACGTGCTCGACTTCCTCGCCATCGTCGCGGCCGACGTCGCGTCGATCTCCGAGCGCCGCACCGACCGGTTCCTCGACCGGTCCCGCAGCCACGGCCTGCCGCCCTTCCTGGCGCACGACCCCGGCGTCGACTCGGGGCACATGATCGCGCAGTACACCCAGGCCGCGATCGTCTCGGAGATGAAGCGGCTCGCGAACCCCGCGAGCGTCGACTCCATCCCGAGCAGCGCGATGCAGGAGGACCACGTCTCGATGGGCTGGTCGGCGGCCCGCAAGCTGCGGCGCTCCGTCGACGGGCTGGCGCGGGTGATCGCCGTGGAGTACCTCACCGCAGCCCGCGCCCTCGACATGCGCGCCCCCCTCGCACCGTCCCCCGCGACGGCCGCCGCGGTCGCGCTCCTGCGCAAGAACGTGGAGGGGCCCGGGCCGGACCGGCACCTCGCCCCCGAGATCGAGCACGCCTTCGACGACGTACGCAGCGGTGCCCTGGTCGCCGCCGTGGAGAACCTGATGGGAGAACTGGCATGACTTCTGGACCCCGCGAAGTACGCGCACCTCGCGGCCCCGAGCTGACCGCGAAGTCCTGGCAGACCGAGGCGCCGCTCCGGATGCTGATGAACAACCTCGACCCCGAGAACGCCGAGCGGCCCGACGACCTCGTCGTGTACGGCGGCACCGGCAAGGCCGCCCGGTCGTGGGAGGCGTACGGCGCGATCGTCCGCGCCCTGACCACGCTGGAGAACGACGAGACCCTCCTCGTGCAGAGCGGCAAGCCCGTCGGCGTCATGCGCACCCACGAGTGGGCGCCGCGGGTGCTGATCGCGAACTCCAACCTCGTGGGCGACTGGGCCAACTGGGAGGAGTTCCGCCGGCTCGAGCACCTCGGCCTGACCATGTACGGCCAGATGACGGCCGGGTCGTGGATCTACATCGGCACCCAGGGCATCCTGCAGGGCACGTTCGAGACGTTCGCCGCCGTGGCGGACAAGCGGTTCGGCGGCACGCTCGCCGGGACGATCACGCTGACCGCGGGACTCGGCGGCATGGGTGGCGCGCAGCCGCTCGCGGTCACCATGAACGACGGCGTCGCGATCTGCATCGAGTGCGACGACGCGCGCATCCAGCGCCGCATCGACCACCGCTACCTCGACGTGCGGGCGTCCTCCCTGGAGGAGGCCGTCGCGATGGCGATCGAGGCCCGCGACGCCCGCAAGCCGCTCTCGATCGGCGTGCTCGGGAACGCCGCGGAGCTGGTGCCGGCGCTGCTGGAGCAGGGCGCCCCGATCGACATCGTCACCGACCAGACCTCCGCGCACGACCCGCTCTACTACCTGCCCGTCGGCACCGCCTTCGAGGACTGGGACAGCGAGCGGGAGGCCGACCCGGTCGGGTTCACCAAGCGCGCCCGGGACTCGATGGCCGTGCACGTGCGGGCGATGGTCGAGTTCCAGGACAACGGGGCCGAGGTCTTCGACTACGGCAACTCGATCCGCGACGAGGCCCGCAAGGGCGGCTACGACCGGGCCTTCGACTTCCCCGGATTCGTGCCGGCGTACATCCGTCCGCTGTTCTGCGAGGGCAAGGGCCCGTTCCGCTGGGCGGCGCTCTCCGGCGACCCGGCCGACATCGCGGCCACCGACAAGGCGATCCTCGAGCTGTTCCCCGACAACGAGCGGCTGCGCAAGTGGATCACCATGGCCGGCGAGAAGGTGTCCTTCCAGGGGCTGCCGGCGAGGATCTGCTGGCTGGGGTACGGCGAGCGCCACCTGGCCGGGCTCAGGTTCAACGAGATGGTCGCGAGCGGGGAGCTCAAGGGTCCGATCGCGATCGGCCGCGACCACCTGGACAGCGGCAGCGTGGCCTCGCCCTACCGGGAGACCGAGTCGATGCTCGACGGGTCCGACGCGATCGCCGACTGGCCGCTGCTCAACGCCCTGGTCAACACCGCGTCCGGGGCGACCTGGGTGTCGATCCATCACGGCGGCGGTGTCGGCATGGGCCGCTCGATCCACGCCGGCCAGGTCACCGTCGCCGACGGGACCGACCTCGCCGCGCAGAAGATCGAGCGGGTGCTGACCAACGACCCGGGCATGGGCGTCATCCGGCACGTCGACGCCGGCTACCCCGAGGCGGAGCGGGCCGCGGCCGAGCGCGGCGTCCGCATCCCCATGCAGGAGTCCTAGCGCCGCGGCCACCTCCACCAGCCGCCGCGGCGGCGGGGCTCGGGTTCGGGGACGGCTCGGCTGGCGGCCCTGGCGCGTCGGGCCTCCCGCCGCGCCCGCCATCGCGCGACCTCGCCCTCGACGTCCCGCGTGCGGGTGACCACGGGGGGCCCGCCGGTGAGCTGACGCCGGGCGTCGACGATGCGCGCGTTGAAGTCCGCCACGATCCGACGTACGCCGTCCGGGGTGGCCTCCCGGTCGAGGAGCCCGTCCAGCTCGGCGTCCTCCTTGCGCAGACCGATCGCCGCGGGCGCGATGCCGGTGATCTGCTCGCGCTCGATGAGCTGCTTCACCCACCAGTCGGGGTCGTGCTTGTCCGGCAGGTCCAGCGGCTTGCCGGTCACCGGGCAGGTCGTCGAACTCCCCGCGCTCCATGGCCCGCTGCACCTGCAGGTCGACCCACCGCGCCTGGTTGCGGATCCGCTCGGCGGCGGCCGCCCGGCCGGTCCGCTCGTCACGCTCGTCCTCGAGACGGGCGCGCTGGGCGCGCCCGCTGGGGTCCTGCTCGTCGGGCTCGTTCGGCATGCTCACCCCCGGCGGTGTCGTTGCGTGCCCTCCAGGCTACCGAGGCGGCGGACGCCGTGCTGCGCCCGCTAGAGCATCCCGTCCAGGGGATCCCTCTCGTGGCGGTGCACCCAGAGCTCGTGGTGATGCCCCTCGGGGGCGGGGAGCACGTCGGTGGCCCGGAGCTTCCAGCCGTGGTCGTGGGAGAACGACGGAGCAACGGGGCTCGTCGTCGTCGCCTCCATCACGGGGTCCAGGCCCTGGGAGCGGGCCTCCTTGACGGCGACGTCGACCAGCGAGGACCCGAGGCCTTGCCCGCGGAACTGCGGCCGCACGAACAGCCGGGAGACCGCGATCAGCTCGGCCGCGGGATGCCCGGTGACCTCGCGCCAACGCAGCGCGGAGAGGGTGTCCTGGCCGACCCGCGAGATGGCGACGTGCCCGACGATCTCGCCGTCCCGTTCGGCGACCCAGGCGTCGCGCACCTCGGGCGCTGCGAGCCAGTCGCGCGGGTCCTCCTCGTGCAGGCCGGGGAACTGGCCCTCGAAGAAGGCCCGCCTGACCAGGCGCGCGCAGGCGGACACGTCGCGGGGGCGGCGGTGCCGGATGCCGTGCGGCATCTGCGATGCGTGCCGGTGCTGACGCGGCACCCGGATGGGCAACCGCTGCAGGGACCCGCTCGTCGGTTGGGTGGTTGCAGACATCGCCCCTCCTCGTCGAAGCCGCCTCGACCTCTTGCAGTGTCCGCTGGCGGCGGGACGCGGGTCCATAGCCCGACCGGGGTGTTCGTCCATCTCGGATCCGAGACGCGTGCCGTGCGTGGCTGATTGACCCGGGCAGGCGGAGTCAGTGGACTGGACCCATGTCCGGCTCACCAGGTCCCGCGGTGCACGACGTCCTCGACGGGCTTGCGGGGGCGGCGCGTCGGGGAGCCGGGGGCGCCGGCGTCGGGCACCCGGTGGCCGAGGGTGATGACGCCGACGGGCGTGAACTCCTCGGGCACCCCGAACGCCTCCTTGAACGTCCCGGTGCGCTCGGGCGGGATGCCGAAGAAGCAGGCGCCCAGGCCCTCGTCGACGGCGGTCTGCAGGATCAGCAGCGAGGCCATCGCGGCGTCCATGTGCCAGAACGGCACCGGCCAGCGGGCCTCGTCCTCGTCGGTCCAGCCCTTGTCGCTCTCGGCGTAGCGGGACAGGTAGGCCGACTTGTTGGAGCAGGGCACGATCACGACCGGCGCGCGCATCATCCCGCTCAGCCACGAGTCCGGAGCCGCCAGCGACCCGGCGTCGGTCGTCGACTCCCAGAACCGGCGCACGTCCTCGGGGGTGTCGAGGCGCAGGAACCCCCAGCCCTGGCTGAAGCCCGCGCTCGGCGCGTGGGTGGCGTTGCGCAGTGCCCGGTCCACGACGGCCGGGTCGACCGGCCGTTCGTCGTAGTTGCGGATCATCCTGCGGCGACGGACGACGTCCTGGAACTCCATGGACCGCATCATGCCCGCTGACTACGACAGCCTCTGGCGGGACATCGCGCCGGTCGGGCGGTCGGCCTCGAGCGGCGGGTACAACCGCTCACCCTTCACCTCCGCCGAGCGCGAGCTCGACGCCTGGTTCGTGGAGCAGTCCGCAGCGCGCGGCCTCGAGGTCGAGCGGGACCGGTTCGGCAACACCGTCGCCTGGTGGCGCCCGGCGGGTTCTTCCGGCCCGGCGGTCCTCACCGGCTCCCACCTCGACTCCGTCCTCGACGGGGGCGCGTACGACGGACCGCTCGGCGTCGTGAGCTCGCTGGCCGCCGTCGACCTCCTCCGCGACCGCGGCTTCACGCCGTCGCGCCCGATCGGGATCGGGGTCTTCGTCGAGGAGGAGGGCTCCCGGTTCGGGCTGGCCTGTCTCGGGTCCCGGCTGGCGACGGGTGCCCTGTCCTGGGACGACGGCGCGGGTCCTGCGTGACCGGGAAGGCGTCGCGCTCGAGGACGCGTTCGCCGACGTCGAGCACGGCGACGCCGACCTGCTGGGCAGCGTGGGCTGCTTCGTCGAGCTGCACGTCGAGCAGGGCCGAGACCTCGTGGACCGGGGCGTCCCGGTGGGTGCGGCGAGCGCGATCTGGCCGCACGGCCGCTACCGCTTCGACTTCACGGGGCAGGCCAACCACGCCGGCACGACGCGGATGGAGGACCGGCACGACCCGATGCTGACCTACGCCATGACCGTGCTCGCCGCCAACAAGCAGGCGCGGGTGTCCGGCCAGCGTGCGACGTTCGGACGTCTCGACGTACGCCCCAACGGGACGAACGCCGTGCCGTCGGCCGTCACCGCCTGGCTCGACGCGCGGGCCGAGACGCCCGAGCAGCTCGACGCGATGCTCGCCGACGTCGAGCGGCTCGCGCAGGACCGGGCCGGCCGGGACGGCACCGCGCTGACCGTCACGGCGGAGTCGGTGTCGGGCGCCGTGCACTTCGACCGGGACCTGACCGCCCGGATCGCCGGGCCGCACGGCTGGCCGGTCATCCCGACGATGGCCGGGCACGACGCCGGCGTGCTGTCGTCGGCCGGCATCCCCACGGCCATGCTGTTCGTCCGCAACCCGACCGGCATCTCGCACTCGCCCGACGAGTTCGCCGAGACCGCCGACTGCCTCGCCGGCGTCGACGCCCTCGCGGACACGCTGGAGCGCCTGGCGTGACGACGTACTGGCTCGAGCGCGCCTGGCTCGGCGACGGTCCCGTGCGCGACGGCGTCCTCGTCGACGTCGAGGACGGCGTCTTCACCCGCGTCGCCGACGGGGCCGCCGGCGACGCGGAACGCCTTGCCGGCTTGACGATTCCCGGTCTCGCGAACTGCCACAGCCACGCCTTCCACCGGGCGCTGCGCGGTCGCACGCAACGCGAGCGGGGCACGTTCTGGACCTGGCGCGAGCAGATGTACGCCCTCGCCTCGACGCTGACCCCGGACACGCTACCTCGAGCTGGCCCGGGCGACGTACCGCGAGATGGTCTCGGTCGGCATCACGACGGTCGGGGAGTTCCACTACCTGCACCACGGTCCCGACGGCACGCCGTACGACGACCCGAACGCCATGTCGCACGCGCTGGTCGAGGCCGCGCACGACGCGGGGCTGCGGATCACCCTGCTGGACACCTGCTACCTCACCGCCGGCATCGGCACGCCGGCCGAGGGCGTGCAGCGCCGCTTCTCCGACGGCACCGCGGACGCCTGGGCCACCCGCCTCTCCCGCCGACCCGTCACCAATGCAGCAGTTTCCGCGGCGGGTCGTGGCACAAGTGACGGGTCGACGGTGAGCTACGGCGCCGCCATCCACTCGGTCCGCGCCGTCCCCCGCGACCAGATGCCGACCGTCGCAGCGTGGGCCACCGAGCACGACGCCCCGCTGCACGTGCACCTCTCCGAGCAGGTCGCCGAGAACCAGGCGTGCATCGAGGCGTACGGCGCGACGCCCACCGAGGTGCTGGAGCAGGCCGGTGCCCTGGGGGAGCGCACGAGCGTCGTGCACGCCACGCACCTGTCCGGGCGCGACGTCGCGCTGCTCGGCGGCTCGCGGACCCGCGCGTGCTTCTGCCCGACGACCGAGCGCGACCTCGGGGACGGGATCGGCCCCTCCCGGGCGCTGCACGACGCCGGCGCCGTGCTCACGCTGGGCTCGGACAGCCACGCCGTCGTCGACCCGTTCGAGGAGATGCGGGCCGTCGAGCTCGACGAGCGTCTGGCCACCCAGGAGCGCGGGCACTGGTCGGCCGACGAGCTGCTGCTCGCCGCGACCCGCGACGGGCACGCGTCGCTCGGGTTCGACGCCGGCCGGATCGCCGTCGGGGCGCGTGCCGACCTCGTCACCCTCGACACCGCCAGCGTCCGCACGGCGGGCACCGGCGCCGACTCGGGCACGGCCGTCTTCGCCGCGTCCGGCGCCGACGTCACGCGCGTCCTGCGCGACGGCGTCGACGTCACCCGGGACCCGGCCGACGTGGGTGCCGAGCTCGACCGGGTGATCCGTAGGTTGCTGGCATGACTTCCGTTGCGCTGACCGGGATCGGCGAGCTGTCCACGCAGGACGACGAGCTCGGCGTCCTGCACGACGCCACTCTCGTGATGGAGGGCGGCCGGGTGGCGTGGGTCGGTCCCGCGGGCCGGGCGCCCGCCGCCGACACGGCGTACGACGTCGGCGGTCGCGCGGTCGTCCCGGGGTTCGTCGACTCGCACAGCCACCTCGTCTTCGCGGGGGACCGCGCCGAGGAGTTCGCGGCGCGGATGACCGGGACGCCGTACTCCGCCGGCGGCATCCGCACCACGGTCGCCGCCACCCGCGCCGCCACCGACGAGCAGCTCGCGGCGAACCTCGCCCGCCTCGTCGACGAGATGCGCCGCCAGGGCACCACGACCGTCGAGGTGAAGAGCGGCTACGGCCTCACCGTCCGCGACGAGGCGCGCAGCCTGGCGATCGCCCGGCAGGTCACCGAGGAGACCACCTTCCTCGGGGCGCACGTCGTCCCCGCCGAGTTCGCCGACGACCCCGGTGCGTACGTCGACCTGGTGACCGGTCCCATGCTGGATGCGTGCGCGCCGCACGCGAAGTGGATCGACGTGTTCTGCGAACGCGGCGCGTTCGACGAGGACCAGGCGAGGGCCATCCTCCAAGCAGGCAAGGCGAAAGGGCTCTCCGGGCGGTTGCACGCCAACCAGCTCGGCCCGGGCCCGGGTGTCCGCCTCGCGTGCGAGCTCGGCCTGGACGCCGTCGACCACTGCACGTACCTCACCGACGACGACGTCGAGGCGCTCGCCTCGTCCGGCACGACCGCGACCCTGCTCCCCGGGGTGGAGTTCTCGACGCGGTCGCCCTACCCCGACGCACGCCGGCTCGTCGACGCGGGCGTGCACGTCGCGATCGCGAGCGACTGCAACCCCGGCTCGTGCTACAGCTCGTCGATGCCCCTGTGCATCGCGCTCGCCGTCCGGGAGATGGGGCTGTCCCCGGCGGAGGCGCTGACCGCAGCGACGCGAGGCGGGGCCCGCGCCCTGGGGCGGACCGACGTCGGCCACCTCGGCGTGGGTGCTTCGGCCGACCTCGTCGTCCTCGACGCACCGTCCTACCTCCACCTCGCCTACCGCCCGGGCGTGCCCCTGGTGCAGCAGACCTGGCTCCGTGGACGGCCTCTCTCCGCCTGGTCGATCACTTCCCCACGCAGGGTGGTCGTGCCGTCGTCCTCACGGACGAGGGTGGGGCCGTCGAACCAGGTCGCCCAGTGCTCGTCGAGGTGCCCCTCGACCCGGAGCTCGTAGCGGGCCGGGTGCGTGGGATCCGGGACGTCCGGTTCATCGCGAGCCGGCCAGGGCCACGCGGGTGCGAGCCATACGAGCCCGGTGGGCGGCGGGACGGCGGATGAGCCATTCCGCGACGGCGAGGTTGATGGCCCAGCCGGCTCCCATCGTCGAGGTCGGTGCGGACGACGCCGGAGCCGAAGAGGGCTTCGCCGAAGCCCGACGGTGAGGGCCTGGGTGCCGGCGCCGAGTGCGAGCGCGTAGGCGCGGGTCATCCAGGCGCGGTGCGCGGGCGATCTCGCGGCGCCTGATGGCGGTGAGGCCGAGGACGATGCAGATGGCCATCCCTGACCCCGCGAGCAGCCGGAAGCACGTAGAGCAGGTCACCGGTGCCGTCCTTGCGAGGTAGAACCAGGGTCATCCACAGGGCCGACAGAGCGACCGCGAGACCGAGCGCGACCAGCGACCCGTCCCGCTCGGCGGTGCCACCCGGGGTGGCGCCGCCGGATGCCGGCGGAGAGCTGGAGTGCGCCGAGCAGCGCGTAGACAGCGGCTGCCGCGACGTGCACGACGACAGGTGCCGGTGAGGCCGACGAAGCGGGGGTCGGCCGGCATCAGCTCCGGGCCGCCGAGGATCTCGACGAGCCGGGCGATGCCGGCCGAGGACGGGGATCTCGCACGGCCAGCAGTGCGACCAAGCCGCGACCGGCTCACCCACCGGCCGGTGCGCGAGCTCATTCGGCACCGGCCGCGGTGAGGACGCGGGCTGTGCCGGCAGCCGTCGGCTGCGGGCGTGGTCTCGGTGCGCGTGCGGAGCAGCCAGAGCGAGTAGCCGAGGGCGATCATGGCGATGCTGTTCGGGAAGGCCAGCAGCCGGTAGAAGGCGTCCGGCATCACGGTGAGCGCGGCGGTGACGAGGCCGCCGACGGCGAGGAGGGCGGCGGCCCACCGGGTGAGGACACGGGCCCGGTACAGCGCGATGCCGAAGACGAGGCCGCCAGCCAGGAAGAGGACCCCCTCGACCGCGAGCACGCTCTGCAGCAGGCCGATGTCGCCGATGCGCATGGCCGTTGGAGGCGGCGGCGAGGACGTCGTTGACGTAGGAGGGGTTGCTCTCAGCGATGGAGGGCAGGATGTAGGCCGCGACGAAGGACGTGCCCATGATGACGAGGTAGTTGGCGCCGAACAGCAGGTACCCGACCAGGCCCAACATGCCCATCTGCTTCACCTGGTGCAGGTACATGCCGGTGATGCCGACCAGGGCCAGGGCGGCCATCAGCACCTTCAGGGAGTTGCGCACGGCCAGCTCGGTCGTGGTGATGGAGGTGGCGTCCAGGTGTGGGTGGTTGATCTGGACCCCGATGAAGATCAGTCCGGCGGCGACGGCCGCGACGCCGGCCGCCCGGGTGAGGGTGCTGGGTGTGACGGTCATGTCCGGTCCCTGTTTCTTGACGGTCCGTGGCGGGTGCCGCGGGGATGACCCGAAACCTAGGAAGGGAGGGGGTGGGACTAAGGCATCAGGACTGCGGCTTCCGCACGGTGACGGTCGCCGACCACCTCGGTGTCGAGCTGGACGACCAGGTCAGCCGCAGCGAGTGACCCAGGGCGATCATGGCGATGCCTTTCGGAACGCCAGCAGCCGAGGCCGGCTGCCCAGCGGGCGAGGACGCGGGCCCGGAACAGCGCGATGCCCGATGAGGAGGCCGCCCGGCAGGTAGCCGACACCCTGGACCGCGATGGCCTGCTGAAGCAGCCCGATGTCACCTGAGAGGTGGCCGTTGGTGGCTGCGGCGGTGACGTCTTCGACGAAGGAGGCCGAGCACGCCATCAGCACCTTCCGTTCTGGACGTGAGGTGCCGGCTAGAGCAGACCACGTTCGTGCGCTCGGCGTACGGCGGCGGCTCGAGTGTTGACGTCCAGCTTGCTGAAGATGCTCTTGTTGTGGGTGCGCAGCGTGTTGAGCGAGACGTAGAGCTGGCGGGCGATCTGCGGCCCGGTCAGCTCGCTGTCGAGGAGTCGGAGCACCTGCAGCTCACGCTGGCTCAACGGGTCGACCAGGGACTGCTGCGTCCCGGCCCCGTCGCCCTCGACCGGCGACACTGCGTGCTCGAGGAGCCGACGAGCCAGCTCGCCGGCGGGGGTCACGGCCCGGGCGGCGTGGTGCAGAAGTGTCAGCATGGGGGCGCCCTCGTCCAGGTACAGCCGGACGTGGCTCTCCGGCTCGGGAGTCTCGACGAGGGCCCGGCCGAGCGCCGCCAGCGCCGCTGGTCGGTCGCCATGGGCATCGTGGGAGAGCGCCTGCAGCACACGGATCTCGAGCACGCTCCCCTCGCGACCGCTGCTGGTTGCGGCCGCGAGCAGTCGGTCGAGAAGACCGAGCGTCGCAGCGACAGAGGAGGCGGCAGTCCCTGGAGGGCCGCCGTCCTGGGCAGCGTGGTGCTGGGCCAGGAGGAGCCGAGCCAGGGTCAGGTGGTCGTACTCGCGCAGGTAGTCCGGGTCGTCATCGACGCTCACGCCTCGGTCCTGGGCCCATCCGGCGGCGGACGACAGGTCGCCGGCGGCGATCTGGAGCCGTGCCTTCATCGCGGCAAGGGGACGGACGTCGGGGTAGAACCCGTGCCGGTACAGAGGTCTCCGCCTGGTCGAGCAGGTGCGTCGCCGCGTCCAGGTCCCCGCGGCCGGCGCGCACCTGCGCCATGGCCACGAACCACCGGTGCCGGTTCTCGGTGATGGAGGCACGCTCACCGAGCACTCGCGCCGTCTCGAGGTGTGCCTCGGCGCTCGCGAGCTCGTCCAGCTCACGGTCGAGCTCGGCCAGGCCGACGTGCAGGTCGGCCGCGGCCCGCGGTGTAGGGCCCGGCGCCCTCGGTGGCCGTCTGCAGGGCCTGCTCGTACAGCTGACGGGCGCGGCCGGGTCGACCCGAGGCGACCCACAGGTCGGCGAGGACCACCGTGGTGTCCAGCTCGTCGACCAGGTTCCCGGCAGCGTGCAGGCTGCGGACCGCCTCGCCGAAGGTGGACAGCGCTTGCCGGACGTCTCCCGCCGCCCAGGCGGCCAGGCCGAGGAAGCCGCCTCCGGCACCGCGCACGAAGTGGTCGCCGGGTCCGGCCAGGTCCAGCGCGCGCCGGGCATGGCGCACGGTGCCCGCGACGTCGCCGCGGGCCTGGGCCAGCGACGCACGGTAGACCGAGATGGTCGCCGGCGCGGTGCGCAGATCCTCGGTGTCCGCCCACGAGGCCGCGAGGTCCTCGTCGAGGGCGCCGGCGACGAGTGCCGCTTCGGCGTCGTCGAGCCGGAGCTCGACCGCGTCGAGGTCCCCGGACATCAACAGCGACCAGCCGGAAAGAATGCTGAGGACCGGGCTCCGGCTCACCACGGACTCCGGCAGGGACCGTGTCCAGGCCAGCAGCTGACCGTCCTGCCGGGTGCGGCGCAGCTCGGGGAGCGCCTGCTCCACCAGGTAGGCGGCCCGGTCGAAGTCCTCGCCGGCGAGCGCGTGCTGGACGGCGTCCGCGACGAAGTCGTGCGCGGCGTACCAGTCACCGGCCGACCGGTGCAGACCCGGCACCTCGTCGGCGTGCTCCGCGAGCAGGCGTGCACGGAGGACGTCGGCGAACAGGTGGTGGTATCGGTACCAGGAACGCCGGGCGTCGAGCGGGACGAGGAAGAGATTGCCCCGCTCCAGGTCCTCCAGCATGCGGCTGCCGTCGGCGCGGCCGGTGACGGCGTCGCACAGGGGTCCGGTGAGCCGGTCCAGGACGGCGGTGCGGAGCAGGAAGTCGCGGACGTGGGCCGCTTGCCGGGCAAGAACCTCGTCGGCGAGGTAGTCGATGACGAACCGGTTGCTTCCGGTGAACGCCTCGATGAAGCCGGAGACCTCATCACGCTCCGGCATGCCGCGCAGCGAGAGCGCCGCCAGCTGCAGACCGGCGATCCAGCCCTCGGTGCGCTCCTCGAGCGCCCCGACGTCGGCGGCCGTGAGGCCCAGACCCATGACCTGGTTGAGGAACTCGCGCGCCTCCGACGGGGTGAAGCGGAGGTCGGCGGCGCGGAGCTCGGTGAGCTGGCCGCGACTGCGCAGCCGGGCCAGGGGCAACGGTGGGTCGGAGCGGGTCGCCACCACCAGGTGCAGCTGATCGGGAAGGTGGTCGAGGAGAAAGGTCACCGCCTCGTGCACATCGGATGCTTCGATGACGTGGTAGTCGTCGAGCACGAGGATCCACTGCTGCCCCGGCGCGTGCTCACTGGCGCGGGTGACGCTCGTTGACGAGGGCGGTCAGGGCGGTCGAGGTCGGGGCGGAGCGCGAGGACTCGAGAACGGCGGTGTCGACGTCGAGCGCGAGCCGTCGGAGGGCAGCCACCAGGTGGGTCAGGAGCCGCGTCAGGTCGTTGTCCGCCGCCGTCGAGGGACAGCCACCCGACGCGGATGTCTTGCCGGTCCCGGTCGACGTGGGTGAGCCAGTCGCTGAGCACGGTGGTCTTGCCGAACCCGGCCGGGGCGGACACGAGAGTGAGCCGCTGGCTCGCTTCGAGCGTGGCATCGAGCTGCTCGGTCAGCCTGGGGCGCGCGACGAGCTGCGGGCGCCGGGTCGGCGCGAACAGCTTGGTGGCGAGCACCGGTGTCGACACCCCCGGATCATAGAAGGAGAGCCGAGCTCCTTGGCCGGCGGTGCGCGGTGCGGTCCGCAGGGGTCGGTGCGACGGGCAGACACTGGCGCACACGTCGGCGCGGGCCTACATTGTGAACACCTGGGACCCGTGGGGGGAGCCCGGGACGGGATCGACGGGGTGGGGGCACATGGCACGGGGTGACGAGCAGTCGGCCAACGGGGGCCGTGGGGCGCCGAGCGGCGCGGAGGACCAGATCGAGTTCGTGCATCGTCGCGGCGCCTACATGGGCACGGGCAAACGGGACCGCGCGTGGCGCATCACGTCGACCTTCACCGGTTGGCGCCTGGAGTTCCGCGATCCCGGCGATGCGGCACCGACGTACGCCGGCACCCACGCCAGTCTCGAAGCGGCCCAACGCGAAGCCAACTCCTGAGGTCTGCCCGGGGGGTCGGATAGCGTCACCGGCATGAGCGCGGGGGTCCCTACCATCGTCGTCGTCGACGACGCGCCCGACGTGCGTCGGCTGATGAGGACCCGGCTCCGCGTCTCGGGGATGTTCGAGGTGGTGGGCGAGGGGGCCGACGGTCACGAGGCGATCGAGCTGGCGGGCCTGCACCAGCCGTCGTTGATGCTCCTCGACGTGTCGATGCCCGGGCTCGACGGGCTCGAGGCGCTGCCCAGGATCCGCGAGGTCTCACCAGCGCACACGCGTCGTCCTCTTCACCGGTTTCGACGAGGAGGGCCTGGTGGAGCGGGCGAAGGCCCTGGGGGCGGCGGACTTCCTCAAGAAGTCGATGCCGATCGAGTCCGTGATCGATCGGCTGCTCCAGATCGCCGGCGGGGCGCCGGCCGCGGGAGGCACCGCCCGAGACGGACGACGTGCCGTCCTCTGCCGACGTGCGGGTGCTCGACGAGCATCTCGAGCGGTTCCGCGAGGTGTTCGACGAGGCCGCGATCGGCATGGCGACCATGACGCTCACCGGGCGCCTGGTCCGCGTCAACCGAGCGCTGGCGAGCCTGCTCCGTCTGCCCGGAGAGCGGTCTCGTGGGCGAGCTGTACGCCAGCCTCGTCGACGACTCCGACGACCTCGTCGCGAGCACCCTCGACGAGATCCGTGCCGGGCCGGTCGAGGTCGTGCAGCTCGAGCACGACATCTCCGGTGAGGGACCGCCCCGCAAGGTTCGCGCCACCCTCGCGCCGGTGCGGGACTCCGGTGGCCGGGCGCTCTACGTCTTCATGCAGGTGCAGGACGTCACCGCAGAGCACGCAGCGTTCGAGGAGCTCCGCAGCAGCGAGGAACGCTTCCGGCTGCTGGTCGAGGCCGTGGAGGACTACGCGATCTTCATGCTGGATCCGACGGGGCACATCGTGAGCTGGAACAGTGGAGCCCAGCGCAGCAAGCTCTACACGGCCGAGGAGATCATCGGCCAGCACTTCCGCGTCTTCTACCCGGCGCCGCTGCGGGAAGCCCGTCATCCGGAGTACGAGCTCGCGGTCGCGCTGCGCGAGGGCCACTACGAGGAAGAGGGCTGGCGGCTCCGCAAGGACGGATCGCGCTTCTGGGCCACCGTCGTGATCACCGCGGTGTTCAATCCCGCCGGCGAGCACATCGGCTTCGCGAAAGTCACCCGCGACACGTCGCATCGACGCCGCCTCGAGCAGGAGCGCGAGAGTGCCCTCGAAGCGCTCGCCCACGCGAACCGCGAGCTGGAGGCGCTCAACCAGCGTCTGCAGCAGGCGGCGGACGACCAGGCCCAGTTCCTCGCCGTGACCGCACACGAGCTCCGGACCCCGATCGGGCTCCTGGCCGGGTCGGCGGAGACACTGTCACGCCATGCCGACGAGCTCACCCCCGAGGAGCGGGGCGACCTGCTGGGCGCCATGACCACGGGATCCGCGCGACTGCGTCGGCTCGTGGCAGATCTGCTCACCGCATCGAAGCTGCAGTCGAGCGCGCTCGAGATGAGCAGGGTCCCCGTACGTCTGGCCGACGTGCTTCCCGACGCCGTGACGATGGTGCAGTCCTCCTATCCGAACGCGGAGCCGCTCATCGCGGGACCTCGAGACCTAGCGGTCGTCGGCGATCGCGACCGCCTGGCGCAGGCGCTGGAGAACCTGTTGCTCAACGCCGTCCGGCACGGCAAGCCACCAGTGACGGGTCACCCTGCAGGCGGATCCGGCCACCGTCACGGTGAGGGTCAGCGACAGCGGCGCCGGCGTCGTTCCCGACATGCGGTCGCGCCTGTTCGAGCGATTCGCCAGCGGCAGCACCCGGGGCGGCGGCACGGGGCTCGGGCTCTACATCGTGCGGCAGCTGGCCCGAGCTCACGACGGTGACGCGTTCTACGAGCCCCCGACAGCGAGTGCCCCCGCCGGTGCGTTCGTCCTGGTGCTGCCCCGAGCCGCGGATGAGCCGATCGAGACCAACTAGGCTGCATCCGTGCGCATCCGTGCCCTGCTGGTCGACGACATCGCCGACGTACGACGGTTGGTGCGCACCGCGCTGCGTTTTCACGGCGGGTTCGACGTCGTGGCCGAGGCCAGTGACGGAGCCGAAGCGGTCAGCCTGGCTGCATCGCACCATCCAGACGTCGTCGTCCTCGATCTCGGCCTCCCGGACATCGCTGGGCGCGACGTCCTCAGCCAGATCCGCGAGAGCTCACCCGACTCCAAGGTCATCGTCTTCTCGGGCGCGGAGAACGACGACACCTGGGTGCGGGACCACGTCGACGGCTATGTCCTCAAGGATGAGGCTCTCGACTACCTCGTCGAGCTGCTGGCCTCCGTGGGGACCCGCACCTCGCGGGAGACGGCGCTGGACCTGCCCAACTCCCTGACCAGCCCGGCGCTCGCGCGGCAGTTCGTCAGCAAGACTCTCGCCGAGTGGGACATGGAGCCGCTCCTCGACTCCGCCCTGCTGGTGGCCAGCGAGCTTGCGGCCAATGCCGTGACCCACGCCGCCTCGGACTTCCGGATCCAGCTCTCGCTCGCACCGACGACCCTGCGCATCGAGGTGAGCGACGGCGGCGTGGGGACGCCGGAGCCACAGCCGACGAGCGTTTCCGAGGAGCACGGTCGAGGACTGCACCTGATCGATGCCCTGACCGCGGCGTGGGGGCTCGACGACGCCCCCGGCTCCGGAAAGGTCGTGTGGGCCGAGCTCGCGTTCCCACCCGCCGACTGAGACCAACGGGAGGAGAGCCGGCATGGCCACAGCAGGATCGGGGTCCGGAGGTCAGCGGACGTTGGGCCTGGCGCTCCTGTTCGCCACCGGCATCGCCTGTCTGCCCGTCGTCGCCGCCTTCCTGGACGGCGAGTCGACCGACCAGCTGATCGTCCCGGTGCTGCTCGCCGTCATGGCGGTGGTGGGCGCGATCGTCGGCTATCTGCTGCCGGGTATCACCGGTGGCGACACGAACAGCGCCCGCAGCGCCGGCGTGGGTGCCCTGGTAGGGGTCGCGGGCGCACTCGTCGGCCTTGTCCTGTTCTCGCTGTTGCTGTGACGTCGGGCCAGAGCTCGCGTCGGAACGCCCGCCCGCAGGACGAGTCGGACTGACGGCGCGCGGGCGCCCTTCTCGGATCATTGCCGAACTTCCGGACCGAGACTAGGCTGCGGGTCCGGAAGGCCCCCTCGCAGCGAGCATGGCCCAGTGCACCGACGCCGAGTGGGGCGTCCGCCCGATTCGTCACAGATCCGCCTCCGGCATTCGGGGGGAGCCGGGGGCGGATCTGTGTGTGCTCCCGGCTGCGAGGCCTCTCCAACAGGCGGGAGCTTCGACGGAGAGGTTGCCACCCGGGGCTCGTCCGACACGCCGGTCTGGACCGGTTGGCCTCCTCCCCGTCGACCGCGCGGGAGTGCATGGCCCATGTGGAGGAGCCTCATGACCCGCCCGGAAGGGCCGTGGGGCCGAAGTCGGCTATGTACTTGCCCAAGGTGCAGGTGCAGTCTGCTGCTGTCCCCATCCTGCGCCCCCCCAACGCCGGACGGGGAGTCAAGGGGAAGAAGCGGCCGGCACTTGGTCCCCTTGGTGTCGGTCGCTTCGCTCTGTCCTGACCGGGCAGCCCTGCCCGGTCACCTCAGGCAGCGGTCCCCGCCTGCGCGCGCAGACGGGGACCTGATCACTGCCTCGCGATGCCCCCGCCCGGGCGCGCCCTGGACAGCGATCCCTGCGAGCAAAGCCCGTCCGCCTTGAAGAAACCTTGATCCGCGACCGGTGCGCGGCCGTTCACCGCGGGGTGCTCGGTCTTCCCGGGTCATCCGGTAGGCACACTGTGGCCCATGGACGATCGGCTCGACGGAGACCTTGACCGCGGCGACCGAGCGGAGGCGACGGACTGGATCCCCACCCCGATCACCGTCGGACCTCCTGCGCGGCGCCCTCGACCTGGAGCGCACCGCGCACGGGGTGCTGCCGCACCGGCTGCCCGCCGCAGCGCGCGCACAGATCCCCGACGACCAGCTGGCCATGGCCGAGGCCCAGCCCTCCGGCGTACGGCTGGTCTTCCGCACCCGGGCCACCGCCGTCGAGCTGGACGTGCTGCCCACCAAGACGGCCTACGTGGGCGCCCCGCCCCGTCCCGACGGCGTCTACGACCTGCTCGTCGACGGCCGTCTGGCCGGCCGGGCCGAGCGTGACCGGCGGCAACGTCCGGACGATCGACATGACCGACCGGGTCCGTCGGCGACCCGGCCGGGCCCGGTCGGCACGCGTCCGGTTCGCCGGCCTGCCCGCCGGCGTGAAGGACGTCGAGATCTGGCTGCCGCACAACGAGATCACCGAGCTGGTCGCCCTGCGCACCGACGCCCCGACCGAAGCCGGTGCCGGCGAGCGGCCGCACGGTGTGGCTGCACCACGGCAGTTCGATCAGCCACGGCTCCGACGCCGAGAGCCCGACCACGACCTGGCCGGCCCTGGCCGCCTCCCTCGGCGGCGTGGAGCTGATCAACCTGGGCTTCGGCGGCAGCGCCCTGCTCGACCCGTTCACCGCCCGCGCCATGCGCGACACGCCCGCGGACCTGATCAGCGTCAAGATCGGCATCAACCTGGTCAACACCGACCTGATGCGCCTGCGCGCCTTCGCCCCGGCCGTGCACGGCTTCCTCGACACCATCCGCGAGGGTCACCCCACCACGCCGCTGCTGGTCGTCTCGCCGCATCCTGTGCCCCATCCACGAGGACACCCCCGGCCCCGCCGCGCCGGACCTCAGCAGCCTCGGCAGCGGGCAGGCTGAGCTTCCTGGCCACGGGCGACCCCGCGGACGCGCCGCCGCGGCTGACGCTCGAGCGTCATCCGGGACGAGCTCGCCCGCATCGTCGGCGCAGCGGGCGGCCGAGGACCCGAACCTGCACTACCTCGACGGCCGCGACCTGTACGGCGAGGCGGACTTCGCCGAGCTGCCGCTGCCCGACGAGCTCCACCCGGACGCCGCCACGCACCGCCGCATCGGCGAACGCTTCGCCGAGCGGGCGTTCGGCGAGCGGCGGACCGTTCGCAGCCAAGCGCGACTGACCAGCCCCTCGTGCTCAGCCGGGCGACGGGGACAGGGCAGCGGCGAGCGTCGCCTGCTCGGAGCGGCACCGGTCCCGCTCCAGGTCGGCCGTCTGCCGGGCCGCCAGCAGCAGGTCGACGACCTCGCTCTGCGTCCGTGCGGGGGCGTCGTTCCAGTACGTCATCTCCAGCACGCGCACCATGCGGATGCGCGGACCGGGACACCACTGGACGTGCCGGTCGGGCTCCGCGCGCAGGGTGTGCCAGGTCAGGTCAAGGGTCCGCTGGACGAGCTGCGACCGAACGGCGTCCGGCCCGCCGGCCGCCTGCACCACCGCTCCGACCAGGCACGCGCCGGTGACCGGGTGGTCCGCGGCCAGGTTCAGGTCGTACGCCGTGACGACTCGTCCGCCTCCGGCCGTGGCCACGGTGAACCACGCGCCTTGCACCCAGCCGCCGCGGACGACCTCGGCGGCCTGCCCGAGCAGTGCGCGGATGGCGTGCAGCTCGGCGAGTCGGCCGGACAGGGCGTCGTGGCGCTTGAGGCGGCGCCGCTCGGCCCGCCGCTCACGGCGGCCTGTGCGGGCGGGCTGGTCCAACGGGGTGATGACGGTGCTCACGAGACCCTCCTCGCGTCGAGGTGGACGACCTTGTCCCACTCTCATCCCGTCCGGCCCGCCGAGGCAAGAGGGTCGAGCGACCACGAGCTCACGAGAGGGCGGACAAGCGGTTGTGCGCGCCGCCGACGGGCCCCCGGGGCGTGACGAAACCCGGTCGACTCACCCTCATCCGGGCATCTACCCTCGACTGTGCGATGCAGAACTTTCCCCCACCGGTCAGCGTCTTCCACACGTTCCCCGGAGAGACCCCGACGTCGGCGCCGGACCTGAGATCGCCGTCGCGATTCCTGCTGTGGCAGCTCCGGCAGCAGGCAGCCGTGATCGCGAGCGCGACCGTGGTCGGGCGTCCTGTGGCAGCTGCCGCTGACGGTCGGGCCGTGGCTCGTCGGCCGGGCGGTCGACCAGGGCATCGCTCGCGCGACTCGGCGACGGCCACGCTGCAGTGGACCGGGCTGCTGCTCCTCGTGACCCTGATCGGCGCGGTCGTTCGGCATCGTGATGCACACCCTCATCGTGCGCAGCTGGCTGATCGCGCTCTACGGCACGACGATGATGGTCACCCGCAAGGCCGCGCAGATGGGCCACGTGCTCCCGCGGCGTACGCCCGACCGGCGAGGTGCTGAGCGTCGCCGTCGAGCGACTCCGACGAGTTCGGCGCGCTGACCGAGATCACTGGCGCGCGCCTGCGTCCCAGCTCGTCGCCTACCTCGTCGTCGCCGCCATCGTGCTGAGCACCTCGCCCGAGCTCGGGCGTGCTGGTGCTGGTCGCGGCACCGGTGCTGGTCGGCGCGGCGCTGCCGCTGCTGCGGCCGCTGCACCGCCGCCAGGAGATCGAGCGCGGCCGCAACTCCGACCTGACCTCGATGGCCACCGACATCGTCGCCGGCCTGCGGATCCTGCGCGGCATCGGCGGCGAGCGCACCTTCGGCCGCAACTACGCCGCGCCAGTCCCAGCTCGCCCGGCAGGCCGGCGTCGTCCGCCGGCATCTGGCAGGCCGCGATCGAGGCGCGTCGGCGTGCTGTTCTCCGGCGTGCTTCCTCGTGCTGCTGGTGTGGCTCGGCACCCGCGCGGTGATCGCCGGCGAGCTCACGGTCGGCCAGCTGGTCAGCTTCCTCGGCTACGGGCTGTTCATGATCGACCCGATCCGGACCTTCTTCGAGTTCGCCCAGAAGCTCACCCGGGCGCTGGTCTCGGCCCGCAAGGCGATCGCGATCTTCGAGCAGCACGCCGCCGTGGCGCGACCCGGCCGCCCCGCGTGTCGCTGCCGCGACGACGGCGACCTCGTCGACGAGGCGACCGGCTTCGTCGCGCACGCCCGGGCAGCTGACGATCGTGGTCAGCGCCGTGCCGGAGGCCTCGGCCGCGCTCGCCGACCGGCTGGGCCGCTACCTTCCCGGCCGACGACGGAGCCCGTCAGCCACGGCTCGAGGACCGGCCGTCAAGGGCCGCGCCGGCCCGGCGCGCCCGCGCCGAGCGCGCGAGCTGCCGAGCGCGCCCGGATCGCCGCCGCGACGAGGAGCGCGCCCGCGCCGTGGGGCGTCACCTCGGCGGCGTCGACCTCGGCCGCGTGCCCGCTCGACGACGTACGCCGCACGATCCTGGTCAGCGACACCGGCAGCCAGCTGTTCGCCGGCACCCTGCAGGACGCCGTCGACCCGCACGGCCGGCTGACCCGCGAGCAGGCCGAGGAGGCGCTGCGCGTCGCCGACGCCGAGGACGTCTACGACGCGCTGCCCGGCGGCTGGCAGGGCGAGCTCGACGAGCGCGGCCGCGGCCTGTCCGGCGGCCAGCGGCAGCGGGTCGTGCTGGCCCGGGCGCTCGCCGCCGACGCGCCGGATCCTGGTGCTGGTCGAGCCGACGTCCGCCGTCGACGCCCACACCGAGGCCCGGATCGCCGAGCGGGTCGCCGACGCACCGCCGCGGGCCGGACGACGGTGGTCACCACCGTCTCGCCGCTGTGGCTGCACCACGCCGACCGGGTCGTGCTGCTCGCCGGCGGCCGGGTCGTCGCCGAGGGCACGCACGAGGACCTGCTGGCCGACGAGCCCGGCCTACCGCGGCGTGGTCGCCCGCGCGATGGACGCATGGAGGAGGCGAGCCATGTCTGACCTCGCTGGCGACCTCGGCCGCGACCTGGCGCGACCGCGACCCTCGACCCGCCGGTCCTGCCGCCCGAGCTGGCCGACGCCCTCGACGGCGCCGGCCGCGGCGACGCGGCTCACGGGCGCTGCGCGATCGCCACCGCCTGCGCCGGCGAGCGGGCCGAGCGGGTCTACGCCGACTCGCGCAGCCCCGAGCGCGGGCTGGCCGGTCGCCGACGACCGCGCCGTGCTCGCGTTTCTTCGCGCGACCTGATCCGCGACGCGGCGCCGGTGCGTTCGTCGCGCTGGTCGTGCTCAACGCCCTCGCCGCGGCGCCGCGCTCGTCGTGCCGCGGCTGCTCGGGCGAGCTCGTCGACCGCGTCACCGTCGCCGGCCCCGCCGCGCGGCCTCGGCTCGCTGGCGCTGGTGATCGTGGCGGTCGTGCTGCGCCCAGGCGCTGCTCACCTTCGCCGGCCAGCGTCACCTCGACGCTCTTCGGCCAGGACCTGCTCGCCTCCGCGCGCGAGTACATCGTCCGACACGATCCTGCGGCTGCCGCTCGGCCGGGTCGAGGGCGCCAGCACCGGCGACCTCGTCACCCGCGTCACCCGCGACGTCGGCACGATGAGCCGGGCGGTGCAGTACGGCGTGCCCGATGGCGATCATCTCGCTGCTCACCGTCGTGCTCTCGGTCGTCGCGATGCTGCTCAACTCGCGTGCTGCTCGCGCGTGCCGTCGCTGCTGGTGATCGGCGTCGTCGTGCGTCGCAGGTGCGCCGCTACCTGCGGCGCGCCCCGAAGGGCTACATCACCGAGGGGGCGACGTACTCCCGCATCAACACGCACGCTCACCGAGACCGTCGAGGGCGCCCGCACCGTCGAGGCGCTCGGCCTGGCGCGACCGCCGGGTGCGGGCCGGCGACGACGACATCGCGGTGTCGGCGCAGGCCGAGCGCTACACGATGACGCTGCGCAACCTGCTGTTCGCGGTCATCGACGTCGCCTTCAACACCCCGCGCGTGGTCACGCTGCTGGTCGGCGCCTGGGGCTACTGGCACGGCTGGGTCTCGCTCGGGCCAGATCACCGCCGCGGTGCTCTACGTCGAGGCGCTCAGCGGTCCGCTCGACCGGCTGGTCGGCGAGGTCGACCGGCTGCAGGTCGGCGCCGCCTCGACGAGCCGGCTGCTCGGCATCGCCGAGGTGCCGCCGGACCGGGAGCCGGGCACCGCGCGTGCCCGACGGGCCCGGAGCTGGTCGGCGAGGACCTCCGCTTCGCCTACCGCGAGGGCCACGACGTGCTGCACGGCGTCGACCTCGACCTGCGCATCGGCGAGCGGCTGGCGATCGTCGGGCCCGTCGCGGCTCCGGCAAGTCGACGCTCGGCCGGCTGCTGTCCGGCATCAACGGCCCGCGCACCGGCTCGGTCACGGTCGGCGGCGTCGACCTGGTCGCGCTGCCGCTGGAGACGCTGCGCACCGAGGTCGCGCTGGTCACCCAGGAGCACCACGTGTTCGTCGGCTCGGTGCGCGACAACATCGTGCTCGGCCCGCGAGGACTCCGACGACGAGGCGGTGTGGGCGGCGCTGCGCGCGGTCGGCTCCGCGCGACTGGGTCGAGCGGCTGCCCGACGGGCTCGACACCCAGATCGGCTCCGGCAACCAGCCGCTGACCCCGGCCCAGGCCCAGCAGATCGCGCTGGCCCGGCTGATCATCGCCGACCCGCACACGCTGGTGCTCGACGAGGCGACCTCGCTGATCGACCCGCGCACCGCCCGCACGCTCGAGGGCTCGATGAACGCGCTGCTCGAGGGCCGCACCGTCGTCGCGATCGCCCACCGCCTGCACACCGCCCACGACGCCGACCGGATCGCGGTCGTCATCGACGGCCGGATCGTCGAGCTCGGCAGCCACGACGAGCTGGTCGCGCCGGGACGGCGAGTACGCCGCCCTCTGGCGCGCCTGGACCAGCTGAGCTGCCGGCGCGGCCGGTGGATGCCGCGCTAGCCCGGCTTGCGGCCGACGACGTACAAGCGCTGCGTCGTCTCACCTCTGGCGGTGAGGGGCCCGCGGAGGTACCACTCCACGTCGACGAGGCCGGCCGCCTCGACGAGCCCGACCACGAAGGCAGGTTCGTGCAGCACGAAGTCGAGGTCGACCTCGTGGCCGAACCACTCGTCCAGGTGACGGACCTCGGCTCCGGCGTGCAGGCCGAGGACCAGCCATCCGCCCGGCGTCAACGGGCGGACCAGGGCCGCGACCGCATCGGCCAGCTCGGAGGCCGCCAGGTGGATGAGCGAGTACCACCCGAGGACGGCCGCCCACCCGGAGCTCGTGGCCGGCCGGCTCAGGCGGCGCAGGTCGCCGACCTCGAAGCTCCGACCCGGGAAGCGCCTCCGGGCCTCGGTCACCATCGACGGTGAGAGGTCGATGCCCGATCGCCTCGGCGCCCCCGTCGGCCAGGTAGGCCGTGACGTGTCCCGGGCCGGACCCCACCTCCACCACCGGCTGCCCGGCCGCGTGGGCGAGCACCCGGTCCAGCAGCCAGGTCTCGAACGGAAGTCCCCGCAGCTCGTCGACGAGGTGGTCGGCGTAGGAGGCGGCGACCGCGTCGTACGACGACAGCACGTGCGTGTCGCGCTCGTCCGCTCCGTCGGCGATCACCGCCTCCCGGTCGACAGCCGGTGGGACCGCGGACGCGTCCTGCTGCGGGGCCGGACCCAGGAGATGGACCCAGCGACGGTCCTGCTGTCCCGGCCGCCGTTCGAGCTCGCGCACCAGGGGCTGAGGGCGGCCCGCCATCCGGCGCAGGCACGCCTCGACCTCGCCGCGGTCGGCGAACCCGAACAACCGCTCGGTGCGAGTGCGCAGCTCGCCGGCCGCCTGCGGTCCCCGGAGCAGCAGCACGGTGAGCAACGCCCGCTCGTCGGGGTCGAGCCCGAGCCGCTCGTCGAGGATCTGGTGGTACTTCAGCGTCCGCCGCCCGGTGTCCGACCAGACGATCCGCAGCAGTCCCCGCTCCTTGAGCGCCCGCGCGGTCTGCTCGACGGTCGGCTGGTCGAGGTCGACGACGGGGTCCCGGTTGCTCGACTGGTTGCAGGCAGCTCGCAGCGCGTTGGCGGTGAGGGGGTACGACGCCGGCACCGTCGTCTGCTTCTCCAGCAGGCTGCCGAGGATGCGCTGGTCCTCGGGGTCCAGGACGGGGAGATCGGTCACCCTGCCGACCTTAGATCCCCGGCGCCCGACGGGAGGCGAGCCGCCGCACGGCCGAGCGCGTGCTAGCTCCCGCCGCCGATGTGGTCGCGCATCAAGGCCTCGGCATGGGCAAGCTCGAACGCTGCCTGCAGCTGGGCGGGGTCCTGGAACTCCTGCACCGAGTCGGCCTTCTTCGCGTGCTCGTAGATGTCGCGGCCCGTGGTGGACGCCAGTGCGAGGTAGTTGTCGACGTAGGACTGCGCCACCGGTGGCCAGGAGGTCGCCTCGAGCCGTGTCAGCCAGGTGTCGAACCCGGCGGCCGCCCGCTCCACGGCCGCGTGCACGGTCTTCGCGTCCTCCTCCGGGGTGAGCCGGGAGAGGGCCTCGGCCGAGCTGTTCCGATCGGCGTACATCCCCGCGAACGTGGTCTGCGCCGCGTCGGGAAGCGAGGTGACCGCCGGTGGGGATCCTGGCCGCCCGGGCGAGCTGCTCGCGCAGCGCCTCGAACCCTTGGGCTCGGCGCGACCTGCTTGGGCGCCTTCTGACCGGGAACGGCCCTGGGCGCGGGGGCCCGGCGGCCTCGGGCAGCAGGTCGGGTGGGCAGGGCCGACCCGGGTCCGACGCCGGCCTCCGGACGGTCAGCACGCGCGGGCTTCGGGCCGGGTCCGGATCCGGATCCGCGTCCGCGCTGGTCCCGGCCTTCGCCGCATCACGGTGGGGAGTCTTCACTCCCGGCGTGGTGGCCGGGCCCGCGGTGCCGGCGTCCCACGGGGATGCCTGCGCCTCGTCCGGCTGGTCGGCGGGCTGGGCGATCACGGTGGGTTCGGGGGCCGTGAGCCTGCCTCCGGGGCTGCATCCGGACGCGGCGACCGCCATCACGAGCAGGGCGCCCACAAGGCCCCTGCCGCGATGCGGTTCCCCTCGAGCCCTCTTGACGACAGCCATGCCTTCCCCACCCTGGGCGTTCCCCGGCGGCGGTCCTCGCCGCCTGACCAGGGTGCAGCGGGCACCTTGAGGGAACCTTGAGCGGTATGTACCGAATCATCGCGACGCCTCGGCGCCGGCCCGTCTCCCGCGCGGCTGCTCCCCTCCCGGCGTAGGCACCGGCGTAGGTACCTCAGGGGGTCGGACCCCGCCTGAGGCGGCACAGTTAGGGAGTTCTGCCGATGTGCGGCGCCACCTCAGACACGCAGGATCGAGTCATCAACCAGCAGCCATCGAGGAGATGACGATCATGATGACTCCGGAGCCCTTCCTGAGTGCAGAGATCGAGTACCGCCAGCAGCACCTGGCGGACCAGTACGGCAAGGGACGCCGCCACTGGGTGCCTCGTCGGCCGTCACTGAAGCTGCCGCAGCCGCGGCGCCGGCCGCTCTCCGTGGCGTGAGCGCGGAGGCAGTCGCGGAGCGTACGACGGTCCCGAAAACGCAGAGCGAACTGTCGGTGCTCTCCGCGATGATGGGGGGCGTGGCACCGCTCCCCGACACGACGCAGCCGATCCTGGGGCGCGACCGCGAGCTCGCCCTGCTGGCCGACCTCCTCGGCCTGGCGGGAGAGCCGCGGTCGTGCTCCGTGCTGCTGGTCGGCGACGCGGGCGTCGGCAAGACCCGGCTGCTGCGCGAGCTCGTGGCCCGCGCCGGGACGGCCGGCTGGCAGACGCTGGTCGGGCACTGCCTGGACTTCGGCGACAGCGCCCTGCCCTACCTCCCCTTCTCCGAGCTGTTCGGCCGGCTCGCGGGCGACCGGCCCGAGGTGATCGCCGAGCTGACCGGCGACCGTCCCGTGCTCTCGCACCTCCAGCCGGGCCGCCGGCTGATCTCCGGCAGCCACCGCCGAGGCGCGCCGAGAACCTCGAGCGCTCCGACCTCTTCGACGCGATCCACGGCGCGTTCGACGACCTCGCCGAGGAGCGCCCGGTGCTCGTCGTGATCGAGGACGTGCACTGGGCCGACCGCTCCACCCGTGACCTGCTCTCCTTCCTCTTCGCCCGCGCCTTCCGCGGGCCCGTCGTCGTGCTCGCGTCCTACCGCACCGACGACCTCCACCGCCGTCACCCGCTGCGCGCGACCGCCGCCCAGTGGGTCCGGGTCCCGGGCGTGCACCGCGTCCAGGTCGACCCGCTGCCGGACCGGCGACGTACGCCGCCTGGTGCGGTCGCTGCTGCCCGGCCCGCTGTCCGAGAGCGACCTGCACGCGATCGTCAGCCGTGCCGAGGGCAACGCGTTCTTCGCCGAGGAGCTGGTCAGCGCCAGCGAGGGCGCGCACGGCGCGCGGCCTGCCCGACGACCTCGCCGACCTGCTGCTGGTGCGGCTCGACCGCCTCGAGGACGACGCGCGCGCCGTCGTCCGGGCCGCCGCCTGCGCCGGCCGTCGGGTGAGCCACCCGTTGCTCGCCACCGTCGTCGGCCAGCCCGAGGACGTGCTCGAGGGCGCCCTGCGCGCCGCCGTCGAGCAGAACATCCTGGTCCGGGTCGGCGCCGACAGCTACGCCTTCCGGCACGCGCTCCTCGCCGAGGCGGTCTACGACGACCTGCTGCCCGGCGAACGGGTGCGGCTGCACGCGGCGTACGCCGAGGCGCTGAGCTCGCACCGCGTGGACGGCACCGCCGCGGAGCTCGCCCGGCACGCCCGGCTGGCGCACGACCCGGCCACCGCCGTGCGGGCCAGCGTCGAGGCCGGCGACGAGGCGATGTCGGTCGGCGGCCCCGACGAGGCGGCCCGGCACTTCGAGACCGCGCTCGAGCTGGTCGCCGACCCGCGGGTCGCGGTCGAGCTCGACCACGTCGACCTGGCGGTCAGGGCCGCCGACGCCCTGCTCGCCTCCGGCCACCCGGAGCGCGCCGTCAAGCTGGTCCGGGCCCAGCTGTCCCACCTGCCGGCAGACGCGCCCGCCCACCACCGGGCGCGTCTGCTCATGTCCCTGGCCACCGCGACGCATGACGCTCGACAACGTGGGCGACCCGCTGGAGCTGACCACCGAGGCGCTCGGTCTGGTGCCCGACGAGCCGACCGCGACCCGGGCGCAGGCTGCTCAGCCTGCACGCGCGCGCCCACCTGTTCCACGGGCTCGACGAGGCGGCCGCGCAGCAGGCGATGGAGGCGCTCGGCCTGGCGCAGAAGCTCGACCTGCCCTCCCTGGTCGCCGACGTGACGACGACCCTGGCGGGCATCGACGACCGGGCCGGCGACACCGAGACCGCGCAACGGGTGCTCGCCGGCGTGATCGAGCAGGCTCACCGGGACGGCGACACGCACGCGGAGCTGCGCAGCCGCTACCTGCTCGGCAGCCTGCACCACGAGCGCGGTGACCTGGCCGCGGCCAAGGACGCCTACCACGCGGGGTACCTCCTGGCCCGCGACATCGGCCTGCCGTGGGCGCCGTACGCCTTCGAGGCCCGGCTCATGGAGTCGCTGGTCGCCTACGAGACCGGGGAGTGGGACGACGCCCTCGAGCTCACCATGGTCGGTGGCCAGTCACCGCCGCCGATCGCGGAGGCGATGCTCCTCGGCATCCGGGTGATGGTCTGCGTCGGTCGCGGCGACCCCGCAGCCGGACGCCTGCTCGAGCAGCTGCGACCGTTGTGGCCCCTCGACGGGCTGGTCGGCATCAGCGGGGCGTCGGCGGAGATCGACTGGTACGGCGCCCAGCGCGACGTCCCGCGCATGCTGGCGACGTTCGACCGCGCGGTCGAGGTCGTCGGGCGTGGCCTGGTCCGAGGCGTTCCAGGCGCGGATCCGGTTGACCGCCCTGGTGCTGGGGCATCTCGCGGACGCGGCCGCCGACGCGCCGCACGCCGACCGGGCCGACCTCGTCGAGCACGCCCCGGCCCTGCTCGGCGGCGTGGACCGGGTGATGCAGCGGGTCCGGCGACGCAAGCGGCCGTTCGGACCGGAGGGCGTCGCGTGGCTGGAGCGCACGCACGCCGAGCACCTGCGGCTGCGCTGGCTGGCCGACGTCGACCCGCCCGACGCCGACGAGCTCGTGGTGGCCTGGGAGCGCACCGTGGTGGCCTTCGAGCAGATGGGCCACCCGTTCGAGGTCGCCCGCTCGCAGGCCCGGCTCGCCTCCGTGCTCCGTGCGAACGGCCAGACCGCCGAGGCGCGCGCAGCTCTCCGACGCGGCTCGGGCCGGCGCACGGGCGCTCGGTGCGCAGCCGGTCCTCGACCTGCTCGGCGCGGAGCCTCGGACGCGTGAGGCCCGCAGTGACGGCGACCTTGACCGGTCGGGAGACGGAGATCCTCGGGCTCGTCGCGCAGGGGAGGAGCAACGGCGAGATCGCGCGGCAGCTGTTCATCAGCGCCAAGACGGTCAGCGTGCACGTCTCCAACATCCTCGCGAAGCTCGGCGCGGGCGGTCGCACCGAGGCCGCCGCCATCGCCCGGCGTGACGGGCTGCTGCCGCAGTAGCCGCAAACGGCTCGCGCCGACGGCGACGTCCTGGGACGATCGGCGATCGTGAGCTGGACCGACCGCCTCGTGGGGCTCCGCGTCGACACGACGCCGCTGCGCACGTCGCGCGACTTCCGGCTGCTGTTCCTCGCCGGCACCGTGTTCTACCTCGGCGGGATGGTCTCCTACGTCGCGCTGCCCTACCAGGTCTACCGGCTGACCGGCTCCAACTTCGCGGTCGGCGCCCTCGGTCTCGTCGAGCTGGTGCCGCTGCTCTTCTTCGGCCTGTACGGCGGCGCGCTGGCCGACCACGTCGACCGGCAGACGGCTGCTCGTCGGCACCGGCGTGGCGCAGGTGCTGCTGACCGCCGTACTCATGGTCAACGCGTTCGGACCGCAGCGGCTGTGGGTCATCTACGTCGTCGGCGCCGCGCTGGCCGCTGCGGGATCGCTCCAGCGGCCGTCGAAGGAGGCGCTCGAGCCGCGCACCGTGCGGCACGACCAGATCACCGCGGCCAGTGCGCTCTCCTCGCTCGGCTCGCAGGTCGGGCTGCTGGCCGGGCCGGCGATCGGTGGCGTGCTGGTCGCGACCGTCGGCGTCGGCTGGTGCTTCGCCGTCGACGTCGCGGGCCTGGTCGTCGCGACGGCGCTGTTCGCGGTGATGCGGCCCTACCCGCACACCGCCGAGACGACGCCGCCCAGCCTGAAGGGCATCGGCGAGGGGCTGACCTACGCCCTGCGCCGCCGGGACCTGCTCGGCACCTACCTCGTCGACATGACCGCGATGGTGCTGGCGATGCCGGTGGTCCTCTTCCCGGCGCTGGCCGAGGACGTGTTCCGGCACCCGGAGCTGCTCGGCCTGCTGTACACCGCCGAGACGATCGGCAGCCTGGTCGCCACCGCGACCTCGGGCTGGACCTCGCGGGTCCACCACCACGGTCGCGCGATCGTGACGGCGGCGATGACCTACGGCGCGGCGATCTGCCTCGCCGGCCTGGCACCGTCGATCGGCCTGGCCGTCGCGCTCTTCGCGCTCGCCGGTGCCGCCGACATGATCAGCGGCATCTTCCGCTCGACCATCTGGAACCAGACCATCCCGGACTCGATGCGCGGCCGCCTCGCCGGGATCGAGATGCTCTCCTACTCCGTCGGCCCCCTCGGCGGGCAGGTCCGTGCGGGGGTCGTCGCCGACCTCTGGACCGTGCGCGGCGCGATCGCCAGCGGTGGCGCGCTCTGCGTGGTCGGGGTCGCGGCGACCGCCCTGTGGCTCCGCGACTTCTGGTCCTACGACAGCCGCACCGACGAGCACGCCGTACGCGAGCGCTCCCTGCGCCAGGCCCCGTGAGGAGCGGCGCAAGCGGCCGAGGTTTCACTACGCCTTCGGAGTAGGACTCCCGGGCGAAGGCGACGGTACCGGCTTCAAGGTCACGACCACGTTGCTCGCGTAGTGGCCGGTGGCTCGGTCGTAGTCCTCGCACGTCACCAGCACGAGCTTCGGGCGTCCCGTCTGGGCGAACAGGGCCGGGGCACGCCGGGCAAGCTCGCGCTTGGAGATCACCTCGACGAACGACACCTCGTAAGAGTGGCCGTCGAGGTGGGCACGCGCACCAACTCGCGTGTCTTCGAGGTCGTCGAACTTGCCGCCGCCGTCGTGCACCGTGTGACCGGTCAGCAGCGTGGTGCCGTGCGGGGAGCCTGCGCGCTTGCCCCACCAGCCGAGGACGCCGGGGTCGTCCGGCGGTGTCAGGGCGGAGCCGGTCAGCTCCACCGGCACGACCGGCGCCTTGATGTCCCCGAGGCGCAACCGCGTCGGGACAGACGGCGGCACAGCGTTCCGGGGTCACGGAGTCCGAGCCACCGGCCTCGTCGACGGCGCCGACGTTCGCGCCGACGGCGATGCACTGGACGCATGCGGCTCCCGTGCGCCGCCGCCTCTCCACAGCCCGACAGGGCCACGAGGGCGGTCAGGCACAGCAGGAGCCGCTTCATCTCAGAGCCCCGCGTCGATGGAGAGGGGCACTGCGGACGCGCTGGCGCCGACTCGGCCGGCTGCGTCGATCCGTTCGAACGCGTGGCCGCGCCGCCCTTCACGATCGGGGCGCTCGGCTGCTTCGACTTCGACGTCGCGCCCTTCTTGATCGCGGGGCTCGGCTTGTCCGACTTCGATGCCAAGCCCTTCACGATCGGCGCGCTCGGCACGTTCGACTCGCCGGTGTCGTCCGGTCGACTGGCGTGGTCGGGTCCGTCGGCGTGGTCGGGTCGGCTGGCGTGGTCGGGTCGGCTGGCGTGGTCGGGTCGGCTGGCGTGGTCGGGTCGGCTGGCGTGGTCGGGTCGGCTCGGCGTGGTCGGGTCGGTCGGCGTGGTCGCGTCGCAAACCTTGGAGGGCTCGCCGGGCTTGATGGTGCGCTCGTAGATCGACCAGCGGTACTCCGTGTGGCCCGGCGTCTCGACACGACGCTCGTAGCGGTACTCGGTGTGGACGACTGCGTCGGTGTGCTTGACGTGGGTCTTGGCTGCTACCCAGTCAAGGTAGAACCAGTCGCCGTTGCCGTTGCCACCGTGGCTGCGGAAGTACGCCCCGGCATGGCCCACTCCGTGCGGGTCACCCTTGACGTTCGGCTGCCAATCACCCGACGGGAACGCCGGCGGGGAGTCGCCCTCGTACGGACCGTCGGTCCACGAGTAGCGCTGCCAGTGAGCAGCCTCGTCAACAACGGTCTCGTCGCTGATCGCGTCCGCGTCGGTCACGGTGCGCTGCGATGCCATGGACCAGCCGTCGCCCGCGGGCGGCGAGAGCAGCCAGTCGCTCACCTGATGGGTCGAAGCACCGTGCACCACCTGCTCGTCAAGCCCGTCGATCTGCGTGACGTTGGCGAGGTTGTCCTCGCCAATCTCACCGTCCGGGTCGGCGGGCGGGTTCGAGTCCGCCTGCCACGCGGTGTCGTGGGACCACGCCCAGTCGCCGAACACGGCGGGGGTGCCCTGCGACGGAACGCACTGTGCCTCATTCCCGCCGGTCGCCGCCTGCGCGGCGGGGAGCCCGACGGCGAGGGTCGCAAGGACCGATGCCATCACGCCGACGGGCGCGACGATGCGCCTCGTCATGCTGAAACGGTGGACTGGGCGGACGGTGGTCATTCGGTGTTGTCTCCTGAGGTGGTGGTGGTCGTGCGCATGGACGCGCTGGTCCCGCGGGGTTCCGGGATGCAGTCCCGGCGTTGGTCGGGCGCGGTCGGCGTTGTGTTGCGTGCCGGTGACGGGAGGAACTGGCCTGCGTGGGCTGGCCGTCCATTCATGCACCCATGAATGAGACGGCCCAGACGCGAACAGTGACGCGGGATCTGGCGAGACGTGCGCCACACCCCAAGGGGCGCTATGTCGGACTGGTGCCGGCGGACGTCGTGGAGCCCGCGCTGGACGCGCTGCTGACCTCGGACGCTTACATACTCGTAGTATGCGAACCATGACGGTGACGGACGACCGGTTCCAGAGGATGCAGCCCTTCGGTGCGGGAACGCGGCCGCGACGGCTCTCGTCCAAGGACCTGCCGCCCGGCCCGCGCTGGCCGACCCTGCTCCAGAGCATCGCCCTGGTCCGCTTCCGTCACCAGTTCGTGCCCGCGATGCACCGACGGTACGGCGACGTGTTCACGGTCCGGATCATGCCGAAGGGCTCGGCGCTCGTGCTGTTCACCCGACCCGAGCACGCCAAGGAGATCTTCGCCGGCGACCCCGAGGTCTTCCATGCGGGCAAGGGCAACGCGATCCTGGGTCCGATCATGGGGGAGCACTCGCTGCTGCTCCAGGACTCCGGCGAGCACAAGCGCGCCCGCAAGCTGCTGATGCCCGCCTTCCACGGCGCCGCCCTGCGCAGCTACGAGTCGGTCGTCGCGGCGCTGGCCGCCGAGGAGGTCGACCGCTGGGAGCCGGGTGTCCCGTTCCGGTCGCTGGACCGGATGAACGCGCTGACCCTCGAGGTCATCCTCCGCGTCGTCTTCGGGGTCACCGACGAGTCCCGGCTGGCCCGTCTGCGGCCGCTCGTCAACAAGACGGTCGACATCTCGCCCGCGGTGCTCCTGGGCTGGGGATACCCCTTCCTCCAGAGGTTCGGCCCGTGGAAGGCGACCGTGCAGAACCAGCGCGACCTCGACGACGTCATGTACGCCGAGATCGCCGAGCGTCGCACGGCCCCGGACCTGGCCGAGCGGACCGACGTGCTGTCCCGGTTGCTGTCCGTCGACGACGGCGACCAGCTGTCCGACCACGAGCTCCGCGACCAGCTCGTCACGCTCCTGCTCGCCGGGCACGAGACCACGGCGACCGCGCTGGCCTGGTCGCTCTACGAGCTCGGCCGCGACCCGGGGCTGATGACCCGGGCGCGCAGGGCGGCGGCCGACGACGACCGCGACTTCCTCGAGGCGGTCCTCAAGGAGTCGATGCGGCTGCACCCGGTGATCCCCATGGTGGCCCGCCACCTGATGGCTCCCGCGACCATCGGTGGCGTCGAGCTGCCGCGCGGCACGAACATCGGTCCGTCGATCCTCATCGGGCACGCGCGGGAGGACAGCCACCGGGACCCGACGGCCTTCCGCCCCGAACGCTTCCTCGAGGGGGAGGTCGCGACGAACACGTGGATCCCGTTCGGCGGTGGCGTGCGTCGCTGCATCGGGGCCGGGTTCTCGCTGATGGAGGGCGTGGCCGTCCTGCGCGAGGTGCTCCGACGCTACGACGTCGCGCTGCCCGCGGGCGCGACCGACTTCCCGCGGGTCCGCAACATCACCAGCGTGCCCCGGCACGGCGCCCGTGTCGTCGTCGGCTGACGCAGCAAGTTTTACGTGTTCCTGAGCCGATACGGGCGGAACATGTGACGGTCGGCGTCACTACCGTCACGATTGCGCAACACGGCGGGTTCGTTGCTTGACTCCGGGGCCAACTAGGACGACGTTGACCTATCGGCGCACACGTGTGCGTCCCCACCGTGTTGGGCGAGAAACGACCCCGAGGAGTCCGACCGCGTGAGCACGCCCCTTGAAGCTCGAACCGGGTGCCGGCGGCGCCCCGAGCGAAGCCGCGCTCGTCGGGTCCGGACCGATCATCGAGGGTCGCTCCCTGGGGCAGATCGCCTGGCGCCGGCTCAAGCGGGACAAGGTCGCGATCGCCGGTGCCGCCTTCCTGGTCTTCCTCGTCCTGGTCGCGATCTTCGCGCCGCTCATCGTGAAGTACCTGGGTTCCCCGCCCAACGACGTTCCACCAGGACCTCATCGACCCCGCCACCGGTGGCCTGCCCATCGGGGCGCGCGGTGGCCAGAGCTGGGACCACCTGATGGGTGTCGAGCCGGTCAACGGTCGCGACATCTTCAGCCGCATCGTCTACGGCGCGCGGATCTCCCTGCTGATCGCGTTCCTGGCCACGCTGCTCTCGGTGGTCATCGGCACCACGCTGGGCACCGTCGCCGGGTTCTTCGGCGGCTGGGTCGACGCGGTGATCAGCCGGACGATGGACGTCTTCCTGGCGTTCCCGCTCCTGGTCTTCGCGATCGCGCTGGCCGGTGTCATCCCCGACCAGGCGTTCGGGCTCGCAGGGCAACACCCTGCGGATCGTGCTGCTGGTGTTCATCATCGGCTTCTTCAACTGGCCCTACATCGGACGCATCATCCGCGGCCAGACGCTCTCGCTGCGCGAGCGTGAGTTCGTCGACGCGGCGCGCAGCCTCGGTGCCCGGCGCCCGTACATCCTGTTCACCGAGGTGCTGCCCAACCTCGTGGCGCCGATCCTCGTCTACTCGACGCTGCTGATCCCCACGAACATCCTGTTCGAGGCTGCGCTGTCGTTCCTCGGTGTCGGTGTCCGACCGCCCGACCGCGACCTGGGGCGGGATGCTCTCCGACGCGGTGAACTTCTACACGATCCCGCACTTCATGTTCTGGCCCGGACTCGCGATCTTCAGCACCGTCCTGGCCTTCAACCTGTTCGGGGACGGGCTGCGCGACGCGCTCGATCCCCGGGCCCGCTGACTGCTCCACCCAGTAGAAGAGCACCACCCACTCCTCAAGAAGGGGCGTAACCGCACGATGACTAGCACGCGATGGAGGGCCTTTGCGGCCCTGACCGCCGTAGCTGCCCTGGGCCTGTCGGCCTGTGGCGGAGGAAGCGGCAGCGACGGCGACGGGGGCGACGGCGGATCGGCGTCGGCCTCCGCCAACGCGGCCGTCGGCAAGATCTTCAACCCGTCCGACAAGAAGGGCGGTGTCATCAGGATCGCCAACTCGGGCGACTGGGACACCCTCGACCCGGGTGAGACCTACTACGGCTACTCGTGGAACTTCGCGCGTCTGTACGGCCGCTCGCTCCTGACCTTCAAGGCAGCCCCCGGCGAGGCCAGCAACGAGCTGGTGCCGGACCTCGCCACCGACCTGGGCAAGCCCACCGACAACGGCAAGACCTGGACCTACACGCTCCGCAAGGGCGTGAAGTTCGAGGACGGCACCGAGGTCAAGGCCGCCGACGTCGCCTACGCGGTCGCCGCGCTCCATCGACAAGGAGACCTTCCCGAACGGCCCGGCGTACTTCGACGCCATGCTCGAACTGGCCGGCCGACTACAAGGGCCCCTACAAGTCGAAGGGCGTGGACTTCTCCTCCGCCATCTCGACGCCGGACGACTCCACCATCGTCTTCCACCTCAAGCAGCCGTTCGCCGGGTTCGACTACCTGGCCCAGCTGACCCAGACGATGCCGGTCCCGCGAGGCCAAGGACAAGGGCGCGCAGTACCGCAACAGCGTGGTCTCCACCGGCCCCTACAAGTTCGCGGAGCTGCAGCCCGGCAAGTCGTTCAAGCTGGTGCGCAACGACCAGTGGGACCAGAGCACCGACGACCAGCGCAAGGCGCTGCCGGACGAGTACGACGTCTCGCTGAACGTCAACGCCGACGACATCGACAACCGGATCCTGTCCGGTGACCTCGACCTCGACATCGCGGGCACCGGTGCGCAGCCGGCCGCGCTGGCCCGGGTGCTCAACGACCCGTCGCTGAAGGCGAAGACCGACAACCCGACGATCGCTCGTCTCTGGTACACCTCGATCAACCCGACGGTGGCGCCGTTCGACAACATCCACTGCCGCAAGGCCGTGCATGTACGCCATGGACCGCGTCGTCCTACCAGACGGCGTACGGCGGCCCGGTCGCCGGTGGCGAGCTCGCGACGACGATCCTGCCGCCGCAGATCCCGGGCTACGAGAAGTTCGACCTCTACGCGACCCCGGACGGCAAGGGCGACGTCGACCAAGGCCAAGGACGAGCTGAAGCAGTGCGGCCAGCCGGACGGCTTCAAGACCAACATCTCCTACCGGACCGAGCGTCCCAAGGAGAAGGCGACCGCCGAGGCCTTCCAGCAGGCGCTGGCCAAGGTCGGCATCGACGCCACGCCGAAGGGCTACCCGCAGGGTGACTACTTCTCGGCGTACGCCGGCAACCCGCCGTTCGTGAAGAAGAACAACCTCGGCCTGGTCGTCAACGGCTGGGGTGCGGACTGGAACGACGGCTTCGGCTTCCTGTCGCAGATCGTGGACAGCCGGGTCATCCGGGAGACCGGCGGCTCGTCGAACACGAGCGTCCGGATCCCCGAGGTCGACAAGATGCTCGACGAGGCCCAGGTCGAGCTCGACCAGGCCAAGCGCGAGTCCGACTGGGGCGCGATCGACAAGCGGGTCATGGAGGACGCCGTGATCTACCCGGGCATCGACGCCAAGAGCGTGCTGCTGCGGAGCGAGAACCTGACGAACGTGTTCGTCAACGACGCCTACGGCATGTACGACTACATGGCGATGGGCGTCAAGCAGTAGTCCAGCATCACCGTTCACGCAACGATCGACAGATCTGAGGAGTGAAGGCGAAGGTGCCCGGCCGGGGGAGACCCCGGCCGGGCACCGATGCCGAACACCGTGGTCGCTTACATCTCCGGCGGCTCGTCGCCGCGGTCGGATGCTGGTGCGTGGTCAGCATCCTCACGTTCTCGATCTTCTACCTGGTCCCGCGCCTGGCCGGGGCGACGCCGGAGACCCTGGCCACCCGGTACGTCGGACGCACCGCGACCGCCGCGACGGTCAAGGCGACCGCCGAGCGCCTCGGCTTCTACGACCCGATCCACGTGCAGTACGGCAACTGGGCCAAGGCCGTCGTGCGTCGGTGGCGAGTTCGACATGGGCGCCGAGCGTGGTCCACTGCCCGGCACCCTGCCTGGGCTACTCCTTCATCACCCAGCAGCCGGTCTGGCCCGAGCTGCTCGACCGGTGCCCGGTCACGTTCTCGCTGGCCGTCGGCGCCGCGTCATCTGGCTGGTCTTCGGCGTCAGCATCGGCGTGCTCTCGGCGCTGAGACGCGGGTCCTTCTTCGACCGGGCCGCCATGACGTTCGCCCTGGCCGGCGTCTCCCTGCCGATCTTCTGCACCGGCCTGATGGCGCTGACCTTCTTCAGCTACAAGCTGGCACATCTCCCCGCCGGGTGGCTCCTACACGCCGTTCCTGACCGAGAACCCGGCGAGTGGGCCTACGACCTGCTGCTGCCGTGGATCACGCTGGCGCTGCTGTTCTCGGCGCAGTACGCCCGGCTCACCCGCGCCGGCATGCTCGAGACGATGGGCGAGGACTACATCCGCACCGCCCGCGCCAAGGGCCTGCCGGAGACGGACGTGGTCGTCAAGCACGGCCTGCGCGCCGCGCTGACCCCGATCGCTCACGATCTTCGGCCTCGACTTCGGGCTGCTGATCGGCGGCGCGGTGCTCACCGAGAAGATGTTCTCGCTGCACGGCCTCGGCAAGTACTCCATCGACGGCATCGTCAACAACGACCTGCCGAAGGTGCTCGGGCGTGACCCTGTCGCGGCCTTCTTCGTCGTCCTTGCCAACCTGGTCGTCGACCTGCTGTACGCCGTCGTCGACCCGAGAGTGCGGACCTAGTGACACCTCACCGACCACGACAGCCCCGCCGCCGTCCCCGACGGGCGGATCGTTCCTCGAGGTCCGCGACCTGCGCGTGCACTTCCCGACCGACGACGGCCTGGTCAAGTCCGTCGACGGGCTCTCCTTCGCCCTCGAGCGCGGCAAGACGCTCGGCATCGTGGGCGAGTCCGGCTCGGGCAAGAGCGTGACCAGCCTGGCCATCATGGGCCTGCACAAGCGGGACAGCGCCAAGATCACCGGCGAGATCCGGCTCGACGGCAAGGACCTGGTCGCGTCCTCCGCCGAGGAGGTGCGCCGGCTGCGCGGCAAGCGGATGGCGATGATCTTCCAGGACCCGCTGTCCGCGATGCACCCGTACTACACGGTGGGCAACCAGATCATCGAGGCCTACCGGGTCCACAACGACGTGTCGAACAAGAAGGCGCCGCAGCGCACGCCATCGAGATGCTCGACCGGGTCGGCATCCCGCAGCCGGACCGCCGCGTGCGACGCCTACCCGCACCAGTTCTCCGGCGGCATGCGGCAGCGCGCGATGATCGCGATGGCGCTGTCGTGCGACCCGGACCTGCTGATCGCCGACGAGCCGACGACGGCGCTCGACGTGACCGTGCAGGCGCAGATCCTCGACCTGATCCGCGACCTGCAGAAGGAGTTCGACTCCGCGGTCATCATCATCACCCACGACCTCGGGCGTGGTCGCCGAGCTCGCCGACGACATCCTGGTGATGTACGCCGGCCGCGCGATCGAGTACGGCACCGCGCGAGCAGATCTTCAACGAGCCCGAGCACCCCTACACCTGGGGCCTGCTGGGCTCGATGCCGCGCTTCGACCGGGACCGCAGCCGACCGGCTGCTGCCGATCAAGGGCACCCCGCCCAGCCTGATCAACGTGCCGCCGGGCTGCGCGTTCAACCCGCGCTGCCGCTTCGCAGACGAACACCGGCGGGCTCGCCCAGCGACCGAGCGCCCGGAGCTGCTGCGACGACGGGCAGGGCCACCTGGTGCGCCTGCCACCTGTCCGCCGGCGCAGCGCCAGCAGATCTGGCGCGACGAGATCCAGCCCCTCCTCTGAAGACGGCAAGGACGACCGAGCACATGACAGTCACCGAGACCACCGGCGGCACCGCCCCGGGCGACCGGCAGAGCGACGGCGGCGACCTGCTCGCAGGTGTCCGGCCTGGTCCGAAGCACTTCCCGATCCGCAAGGGCCTGCTGCAGCGCCAGGTCGGCGCCGTGCAGGCGGTCGACGGCATCGACTTCGACGGTCAGGCAGGGCGAGACGCTCTCGCCTGGTCGGCGAGTCCGGGCTGCGGCAAGACGCACGACGGGCCGGCTGATCACCCGGCTGCTCGAGCCGACGGCCGGGCACGATCGTCTTCGAGGGCCGCGACATCACCCACCTCGGCGACGGCGCGATGCGCCCGCTGCGCCGCGACATCCAGATGATCTTCCAGGACCCGTACTCGTCGCTGAACCCGCGGCACACGGTCGGCACGATCGTCGGCGCGCCGTTCCGGCTCCAGGGCGTCGACGCCCGAGGGCGGCGTGAAGAAGGCGGTGCAGGAGCTGCTGGAGCTCGTCGGGCTCAACCCCGAGCACTACAACCGCTACCCGCACGAGTTCTCCGGCGGCCAGCGCCAGCGCATCGGCATCGCCCGCACGCTCGCCCTGCAAGCCCAAGCTGATCGTCGCCGACGAGCCGGTCTCCGCGCTCGACGTCTCGATCCAGGCCCAGGTCGTCAACCTGCTGGAGGACCTGCAGGAGGAGCTCGACCTCACCTACGTGTTCATCGCGCACGACCTGTCGGTCGTGCGGCACGTCTCCGACCGGGTCGCGGTGATGTACCTCGGCAAGATCGTCGAGATCGCCGACCGGGAGGCCCTCTACGAGCGCGCCGATGCACCCGTACACGATGGCGCTGCATGTCCGCCGTGCCCGTGCCCGACACCGAAGCGGCGCGGCACCAGCGCGAGCGGATCCGGCTCCAGGGCGACGTGCCCAGCCCGATCAACCCGCCGCCGGCCTGCCGGTTCCACACCCGGTGCTGGAAGGCGCAGGAGATCTGCAAGACCGAGGAGCCGCCGCTGGTCGAGCTCGCGCCGGGTCACCAGGTCGCCTGCCACTTCCCGGAGAACGCCCCGGACCAAGAGACGCCGGCCACCCCCACCCCCTGACTCGAGGCGGCGCATCGCGCTTGCGAGCCTCGACATCACGCGCACCCGAGCGCGGGGGATCGAAGACTTTTCGAGATTCCCCTTGTGGACAACACGATTCTCACCCGTTTCTGGGTCCGAAAGTGTCGGTGGTCGGGCCTAGGTTGGGTTCATGACCAGCACCGTCCACGACCCGCTCGAGGTCGATCCCGGGCTGCGGGACCTGACTCCCGCGCAGGTGCTGGACGCGCTCGCCGAGCGGCGTCGCAGGGCGGACCGGGCCGAGGCCGAGCTGTTGGCGTTGGCGGTGCACTGGGTCGACCTGCACCCCGTCACCGACGCGTCCCGGCGGCGCGTTCACGGCGCCGCACGGGGTCGCCGGGATCGTGCTGGCCGAGACCACCGTCGAGGCGGCGCTCGCCGGGTGAGGGCACGCCGGGGATCGCCGAGTACGCGGTCGAGACCCTCGCCGCCACCCTCGGCCTCTCCTATGCCGCGGGGCTGCGGCTGGTCTCGGAGGCGGTCGAGCTGTGCTTCCGGCTGCCGCGGCTCTGGCACCTGGTCCAGTCGGGCCGGTTGCAGGCGTGGAAGGCCCGCCGGGTCGCCGCCGAGACCACCCGCCTGACGACCGAGGCGGTCGGGTTCGTGGACCGGCACCTCGCCGTGACCGCCCGCCGCAACCAGCACCCCTTCGTCGGGGAAGCTGTCCGAGCTGGTGCACGAGGCGATCCAGCGCTGCGACCCGGACCGGGCCGCCGGGATCGAACAAGAGGCCCTGGACGCCCGCGGGGTCTGGTTCGACCACCGGACCTCGACCGCCACCACCGATCTCACCGCCCGCCTCGACACCCTGGACGCTCTCGACCTGCAAGCCTCGATCGGCGACCTCGCCGCTGTCCTGGGCCGGCTCGGCGACGACCGCCCGTACGAGATCCGGCAGGCCACCGCGCTCGGCCTGCTCGCCCACCCCCAACGCGCCCTCCACCTCGCCGCCAACGGCACCGGCGACCCGGCTGCGCCGGCGCGCCCGGTCGCAGCCGGGCCTGAACGGGTCACGAGGCACCCTGTTCCTGCACGTCACCACCGACGACCTCGCCCACGACACCGGCGGCACCGGCGGCACGGGGTGGAGAAGCTCGGACCCGCCACCCTCCAGCTGCTGCAGGACTGGCTCGGCCGGTTCTCGGCGGTCACCATCCGCCCGGTCCTCGACCTCGCCCGCACCGACGCGGTCGACGTGCACGACCCGCCCGGCTGGATGCGGGAGACCGTCATCCTCCGCGACCGGCACTGCGTGTTCCCCGGCTGCGGCATCGACGCCCGCTCCTGCGACCTCGACCACATCGAGCCCTACCTGCCACCCGACGACGGCGGACCACCCGGCCAGACCAACCCGGCCAACCTCGCCTGCCTGTGCCGCCGGCACCACCGGCTCAAGACCTTCACCACCTGGACCTACCAGCGCCTGCCCGACGGCACCTACGCATGGACCAACCCGCACGGCCACACCTACCGGTCACCCCCGGCCACTGACCCCTGCCCTCGCGCGTTCAAGCGCGACCCGCGTGCCTCGACACGTGGATGCTTGGACCTGGAAGCCTCCGTGGCTGACCTGGTTGTGTTCTGGGCCGCACACCGACCGGACCACGCCCGGCCGGAGCTGGGACCCGCGGCTGCGTGGCAGAGGCTCGGCTGACGAAGAATCACCGCCTCGAGCCGATCGCCCGATCGCCGAGGTCAGCACCTGCCCCGTGACGTACGCCCCGGCGCGCATGCCTCGAAACCGGTCGAGTCGACGCGGAGGTGCAGTGATATCGAGGCTCGTTCCGCTCGAGGCATCACCCAGCGGGAAGGTTCGTTCCGCGCGTGCTGTGGACCGACCCGGGCCGGCTTGCAGAACTGACTACGTTTCGGGCCGTGCTTACCGCAAACTTGGCGCATGGCCCGTGACGACGACGAGGACGCCCCCTGGACCAGGCAGCTGCTGGTCGGGTTGGGCGTGCTGGTGGCGGTGTCCCTGGTCATCGGGGGAGTGGTCAGCGTGGTCGCGCTCGGAGCGGCCCGCGTGTCCGGGATCGACGACGCGCGTGCGACCTCGACCGCGCCCCCGAGCCTCTACTTCCCGAGCGGTGAGCCCACCACCCGGCCCGAGCCGTTCCCCGACCCGGAGGGTTCGGGGAGTCCGCTAACCCGCCGGCACCGTCGAAGAAGGCGTCCCCGAAGCCGAGGAAGAAGCGCACGATCAGCCTCCAGGCGTTCCCGCGGCAGGTCTCCGCCAATGAGCGGGTCAACCTGACCGGCGTCTACCCGGGTGCCGAGGGGGCCAGCCTGCAGGTGCAGCGGTTCGAGGGCAGCTGGGTCGACTTCCCGGTCAGCGCCTCGGTGAGCGGCGGCGCGTTCACGACGTACATCTTCACCGGACGCTCCGGCCCCAACCGTTTCCGCGTCATGGACAAGGCCACGGGGCAGAAGTCGAATCCGGTCCGCGTGACCATCGGCTGACCGCCGACCTTTCTCCGGCTCTCGGGAACAGACCCAGG
>CAWBAQ010000013.1:0-82903 GCA_963786795.1 uncultured Actinomycetota bacterium | reverse complement strand
TGGTGGCGAACCCGTCGGTGCCGCGCGATACGTCGGGACGTTCTGCCGGGTCAGGATCATTCCGGCCGGCGGAGCTGGTGTTCTCCAGGACCGCCTTCCACGCGGCGACGGTCTCGTTGGCGTCCGCGGGGCGCACGACGTCCAGGCCCGCGATCGCACGCAGGGCGGTGAGGTGCTCGACCGGCTGGTGGGTGGGGCCGTCCTCACCGAGCCCGATCGAGTCGTGGGTCCAGACGTAGGTGACCGCAGCTCTCAGGGCCGCGAGGCGCACCGCCGCCGCGCATTAGTCGGAGAACGTGAGGAGCGTGCTGCCGTAGGCTGCGGGCGCCACTGTGCAGGCCGATGCCGTTGACTATCGAGCCCATGCGCGTGCTCGCGGATGCCGAAGCGCACACTCGGCCGTACTCGTCGCCGCCGAAGTCCTTGGTCGACAGGTCGGCGGCGGATGAACGACGGTTGGCCCTCGGCCGTGGTGTTGTCGACTCGGCCAGGTCGGCCGGCCGCCCCACAGCTCGGGAAGCTCGGGAGCGATGGCGGAGAGCACCTCGCCCGACGCCTTGCGGGTGGCGACGCCCTTCTCGTCCGCGGGGAACGAGGCAGCGCCTTCTCCCAGCCGGAAGGCAGCGTCCGCGTGCGCATCCGGTCGAAGAGCTCCTTGCGCTGGCGGTAGCGCTTGGCCCAGGCGTCGAACCACTCCTGCCGTTGGCCTCGCTCCGCCTTGCCGCGGTCGATGGAAGGCGCGGGTGTGCGCGAGCACCTCGGCCCGGCCCCTCGAAGGTCCGGTCGGGGTCGAAGCCGAGGATCCTCTTGGTGGCCGCGACCTCCTCCTCGCCGAGGGCGCGATGCCGTGCGACTTGCCGGTGCCCGGGCGTTCGGGGCCGGCGAGGCGATGCTCGGTCTTGAGCGCGATGGAGCTGGGCCTGTCGGTGACCTGCCTTGGCCTTCTCGAAGCGCGGCCCACAGCTCCTGGAGGTTCTCCTCGTAGCGGGGTGCCGTCGTTGGTCCAGTCGATCCCGGTGCACGTCCCAGCCGTAAGCGGCCTAGCGCGCGCGGGCATCCTCGGTGAAGGCGGTGTCGGTGTCGCCCTCGATGGAGATGTCGTTGCTCGTAGATCAGCGTCAGGTTGCCGAGCCGCGCGTGCCGGCGATAGGAGGCCTCGGAGGAGACGCCCTCCTCCAGGTCGCCGTCGCTGCTAAGATGCAGAGATCTGGTGGTCGAACGGGCTCTCGCCCGGAGCGGCGTCGGGGTCGAACAGACCGCGCTCGCGGCGGGCCGCCATCGCCATGCCGACGGCGTTCTCCCACGCCCTGCCCGAGCGGGCCGGTGGTGGTCTCGAACGCCGTCGGCATGGCGATGGCGGCCCGCCGCGAGCGCGGCCTCTTCGACCCCGACGCCGCTCCGGGCGAGAGCCCGTTCGACCACCAGTCTACTGCATCTGCAGCGACGGCGACCTGGAGGAGGGCGTCTCCTCCGAGGCCTCCTCCATCGCCGGCACCAACGGCTCGGCAACCTGACGTTGATCTACGACGACAACGACATCTCCATCGAGGGCGACACCGACATCGCCTTCACCGAGGACGTCCCCGCGCGCTACGCCGCCTACGGCTGGGACGTGCACCGCATCGACTGGACCAACGACGGCACCCGCTACGAGGAGAACCTCCAGGAGCTGTGGGCCGCGCTCGAGAAGTCCAGGCGGGTCACCGACAGGCCCAGCTTCATCGCGCTCAAGACCGTCATCGCCTGGCCGGCCCCGAACGCCCAGGGCACCGGCAAGTCGCACGGCTGCGCCCTCGGCGAGGAGGAGGTCGCGGCCACCAAGAGGATCCTCGGCTTCGACCCCGACCAGACCTTCGAGGTACCGCCCGAGGTGCTCGCGCACACCCGCGCCTCCATCGACCGCGGCAAGGCGGAGGAGGCCGAGTGGCAGGAGTCGTTCGACGCCTGGGCGAAGCGCTACCGCCAGCGCAAGGAGCTCTTCGACCGGATGCGCACGCGCACGCTGCCCGCCGGCTGGGAGAAGGCGCTGCCCTCGTTCCCCGCGGACGAGAAGGGCGTCGCCACCCGCAAGGCGTCCGGCGAGGTGCTCTCCGCCATCGCTCCCGAGCTTCCCGAGCTGTGGGGCGGCTCGGCCGACCTGGCCGAGTCGAACAACACCACACCCAAGGGCCAGCCGTCCTTCATCCCGGCCGACCTGTCGACCAAGGACTTCAGCGGCGACGAGTACGGCCGAGTGCTGCACTTCGGCATCCGCGAGCACGGCATGGGCTCGATCATGAACGGCATCGCCCTGCACGGCGGCACCCGCGTGTACGGCGGCACGTTCCTCACCTTCTCCGACTACATGCGCGGCGCGGTGCGCCTCGCGGCCCTGATGCAGCTGCCGGTCACCTACGTCTGGACCCACGACTCGATCGGGCTCGGCGAGGACGGCCCCACCCACCAGCCGGTGGAGCACCTCACCGCCCTGCGTGCGATCCCGGGCCTGGACGTCGTACGCCCCGCGGACGCCAACGAGACCGTCGCCGCGTGGAAGGCGGTGCTGGAGAACACCGACCTCCCGGCCGGGATGATCCTGACCCGGCAGAACGTCCCGACGTACCCGCGCGGCACCGACGGGTTCGCCACCACCGACGAGGTCTCCCGCGGTGGCTACGTCCTCCTCGACGCCGAGGGCGGCGCGCCCGACGTGATCCTCATCGCCACCGGCTCCGAGGTGCAGCTCGCCGTCCAGGCCCGCACCACGCTGGCCGAGAAGGGCATCCGGGCGCGTGTCGTCTCGATGCCGTGCCGGGAGTGGTTCGACCGCCAGGAGCAGTCCTACCGCGACACGGTGCTGCCCCCGATCGTCAAGGCGAGGGTCAGCGTCGAGGCCGGCATCGCGATGAGCTGGCGCGACCTGGTCGGCTCGACCGGCCGCTGCGTCTCGCTCGAGCACTACGGCGCGTCGGCCGACTTCGCGACGATCTACCGCGAGTTCGGCATCACCGCCGAGGCCGTGGCGTTGGCTGCGGAGGGGAGCATCGCCGACTCGCAGGGCTGATCCACCAATCCAACTGAAGACCGAGAACCCGGGAGGAACCCGATGTCCGAACGACTCAAGGCTCTGGCAGACGCTGGAGTGTCCATCTGGCTGGACGACCTGTCCCGCGAGCGCATCGAGACCGGGAACCTCGCCGACCTCGTGAAGAACAGCCACGTGGTCGGGGTGACCACCAACCCCACGATCTTCGCCAGCGCCCTCTCCGACGGAGAGCGGTACGACGACCAGGTGCGCGAGCTCGCGGCCGCGGGGAAGGACGCCGACGAGGCGATCTTCGAGATCACCACCAGCGACGTGCGCGACGCCTGCGACGTCCTCAAGCCCGCGTTCGACGCCAGCGGCGGGGTCGACGGCCGCGTCTCGATCGAGGTGGCCCCCGGGCTGGCCCACGACGAGTCGGCCACCATCGCCTCCGCCAAGGAGCTGTGGGCCGCCGTCGGCCGCGAGAACCTCTTCATCAAGATCCCCGCGACCACCGAGGGCGCCCCGGCGATCACCGACGTGCTCGGCGAGGGCATCAGCGTCAACGTCACCCTGATCTTCGGGCTCGACCGCTACGACGCCGTCATGGACGCCTACCTCGAGGGCCTCGAGAAGGCCAAGGCCAACGGTCACGACCTCTCCAAGATCCACTCGGTCGCGTCGTTCTTCGTCTCCCGGGTCGACACCGAGATCGACAAGCGCCTCGACCAGTCCGGCGACCCGCAGGCCGGCAACCTGAAGGGCCTCGCCGCGGTCGCCAACGCACGGCTGGCCTACCGCGCGTACGAGGAGAAGTTCGCGGGCGACCGCTTCCAGGCGCTCAAGGCCGACGGCGCCAACACGCAGCGTCCGCTGTGGGCGTCCACCGGTGTCAAGAACCCGGAGTACCGCGACACGATGTACGTCACGGACCTCGTGGTCGCGAACACGGTCAACACCATGCCCGAGAAGACCCTGCACGCCTTCGCCGACCATGGCGAGCTGGACGGCGACCAGGTCACCACGAACTACGCCGAGGCCGAGCAGGTCATGAAGGACCTCGCCAAGGTCGACATCGACTACGACGACGTCATCGCCACCCTCGAGCGCGAGGGCGTCGAGAAGTTCGTGGCGTCGTGGGACGAGCTGGTCGACACGGTCCGCCGCCAGCTCGAGGCCGCGTCCCGGGACTCGCAGAAGTGAGCGAGACCCTCGAGGTGACGGCCACGGGGGCAGCCGCAGACGCGATCCGCGCGCACGTCCCGGCGCTCGTCGGGGACGGGTTCGCGGGCGCGCTGTTCGCCCAGGACCCGGCGCTGTGGGGCCCCGAGGCCGAGGAGGAGTCCGCCAAGCGGCTGTCCTGGGTGGGCCTCCCCCGCACCTCACGGCCCCTCGTCGGCGAGGTCTCCGCCCTGGCCAGCGAGCTGGAGGAAGCGGGCGTCGACCACGTCGTGCTCTGCGGCATGGGCGGCTCGTCGCTGGCCCCGGAGGTCATCTGCGCGTCGTACGGCGTGGAGCTGACCGTGCTGGACTCCAGCCAGCCCGACCAGGTCCGCGACGCGCTCGCCGACCGGCTCGACCGCACCGTCGTCGTCGTCTCCAGCAAGTCCGGGTCGACCGTCGAGACCGACTCCCAGCGGCGGGCCTACGAGCAGGCGTTCACCGACGCCGGCATCGACCCCGCCACCCGGATCGTCATCGTCACCGACCCGGGCAGTCCGCTCGACAAGGCCGTCCCGTGAGGCCGGCTACCGCGTCGTCAACGCCGACCCCGACGTGGGCGGACGCTACTCGGCCCTGACCGCCTTCGGCCTCGTGCCCAGTGGTCTCGCCGGCGCGGACATCGGCGCGCTCCTCGACGAGGCAGAGGCGGTCTCCGACCTGCTCGCCGAGGACGACGAGGCCAACCCGGGCCTCCGGCTCGGCGCCGCGATGGCCGGCACCAGCCCGCTCCGCAACAAGCTCGTCCTCGTCGACCAGGGGTCCGGGCTCACCGGCTTCCCCGACTGGGCCGAGCAGCTCATCGCGGAGAGCACCGGCAAGGGCGGGACCGGCATCCTCCCCGTGGTCGTGCCCGACGACTCCGCGCCCGAGGTCGCCCTGCCTCCGCACGACGTGACCGTCGCCCGGCTCGTCGGTGACGACGCCATGGAGGGCGACCACGACGGCGCGGACGTCACCGCCGACGACGGAGCGACCGGGTCCGACCTGTCCGTGACCGGGCCGCTCGGCGCGCAGATCCTGCTCTGGGAGGTCGCGACCGCGACGGCCGGCCGGATCCTCGGCATCAACCCGTTCGACCAGCCCGACGTGGAGTCCGCCAAGATCGCGGCCCGCACCATGCTGGAGGGCAGCCCCGACACCACCCCGGCGGACTTCACCGACGGCTCCGTCGAGGTGCGCGCGCTCGGCGGTGACTGGCTCGGCGACGCCGCGAGCGTCCAGGACGCCGTGAACGCACTGCTGGGCCAGGTCGACGACGAGCACGGGTACGTCGCGGTGATGGCCTACCTCGACCGGCTGGACCAGGCCGAGCTGGCCGAGGTCCGCAACACTCTCGCCCACCGCGTGCGTCGGCCGGTGACGTTCGGCTGGGGCCCGCGCTTCCTGCACTCGACCGGCCAGTTCCACAAGGGCGGACCGCCCGAGGGCGTCTACGTCCAGATCACGGCCGAGCCCTCCGAGGACCTGGCGGTGCCCGGCAAGGACTACACGTTCGGACGGCTGATCGCGTCGCAGTCCGCCGGTGACGCCAGCGTGCTCGCCGACCACGGGCGGCCGGTCCTCCGGCTGCACCTCACGGACCTCGAGTCCGGCGTCGCGGCGGTGCGGGCGGCCCTGGCGTGACGCCGGTGAACCCGCTCCGGGACGCGCAGGACCGGCGGCTCCCGCGCATCGCCGGCCCCTGCGGGATGGTGCTGTTCGGGGTCACCGGCGACCTGTCGCGCAAGAAGGTGATGCCGGCGATCTACGACCTGGCCAGCCGCGGCCTCCTGCCACCGGGATTCTCGCTGGTCGGGTACGCCCGCCGTGACTGGGCCGACGAGGACTTCGCCCAGGTCGTGCACGACTCCGTCAAGGAGCACGCCCGCACCGAGTTCCGCGAGGAGGTCTGGGAACAGCTCGCCGAGGGCTTCCGTTTCGTCCAGGGCGACTTCAGCGACGACGTCGCGTTCGACACCCTGCGGCAGACCATCCTCGACCTCGACCGGGTGCGCGGGACGCAGGGCAACCACGCGTTCTACCTGTCCATCCCGCCGAAGTTCTTCCCGGACGTGATCGGCCAGCTCAAGGAGCACGGGCTGGCCGACCCGGGCCGCGACAGCTGGCGCCGGGTGGTCGTGGAGAAGCCGTTCGGGTCCGACCTGAAGAGCGCGCAGGCCCTGAACGCGACGATCCACGAGGTGTTCCCGCCGGAGTCGGTGTTCCGCATCGACCACTACCTCGGCAAGGAGACCGTCCAGAACATCCTGGCCATGCGGTTCGCGAACGCCATGTTCGAGCCGATCTGGAACGCCAACTACGTCGACCACGTGCAGATCACGATGGCCGAGGACATCGGCATCGGCGGCCGCGCCGGCTACTACGACGGCATCGGCGCCGCCCGCGACGTGATCCAGAACCACCTGCTCCAGCTGATGGCGCTGATCGCCATGGAGGAGCCGCCCTCGTTCGACGCCGCAGACCCTGCGACTCGAGAAGCAGAAGGTGCTGTCGTCCGTCGTGCTCCCGCGGCGCCTGGACCTGCACACCGCCCGCGGCCAGTACACCGAGGGCTGGGCCGGCGGCGAGAAGGTGCTCGGCTACAAGCAGGAGCAGGACATCCCGGCGAGCTCGACCACCGAGACGTTCGCAGCCATCAAGCTCGGCATCGAGACCCGGCGCTGGGCCGGGGTGCCGTTCTACCTGCGGCACGGCAAACGTCTCGGCCGCCGCGTCACCGAGGTGGCCGTGGTGTTCAAGCGGGCGCCGCACCTGCCGTTCACGGAGACCGCCACCGAGGAGCTCACCCAGAACGCCCTGGTGATCCGCGTGCAGCCCGACGAGGGCATCACCATCCGCTTCGGCTCGAAGGTGCCCGGCAGCGCGATGGAGATCCGCGACGTCAACATGGACTTCGCCTACGGCGGCTCGTTCACCGAGTCGTCCCCGGAGGCCTACGAGCGGCTCATCCTCGACGTGCTGCTCGGCGACCCGCCGCTGTTCCCGCAGCACGAGGAGGTCGAGCTGTCCTGGAAGATCCTCGACCCGATCGTGGAGTACTGGGCCAGGCAAGGGGACAGCCCGACACCTACGAGTCCGGCACCTGGGGCCCGCCGTCCGCGGACAAGATGCTCGCCCGAGACGGACGCACCTGGAGGCGACCATGATCGAGCTGACCGACACCAACTCCAGCGCGATCGCCGCGGAGTTCGTCCGGTCCCGGCGCCGCTCGGGCAGCCCGGCGATGGGCATGATCATGACGCTGGTGATCGTCGCCGACAAGGCGGACGCCGAGGAGGCCCTCTCGGCCGCCCGCTCCGCCTCCCGCGAGCACCCCGCCCGCATCCTGGTCGTCGTCTTCGGCGACAAGCGCGGCGCCGGGCAGGTCGACGCGCAGGTCGGCATCGGGTCCGGCGCCTCCGGCGAGCGCGCCGTGCTGCGGCTCTCCGGCGAGGTGACCCGGCACGCCGAGTCCGTCGTGCTGCCGCTGCTGCTGCCCGACTCCCCCGTCGTCGTCTGGTGGCCCGGCCGCGCCCCCGAGGACCCCGCGGCCGACCCGCTGGGCAGGCTCGGCACCCGGCGGATCACCGACGCCGCGTCCGTGCCGACCGCGAAGGCGCAGGCCATGCTGACCCAGTGCCGCAGCTACGCACCGGGCAACACCGACCTGGCCTGGACCCGGATCACCGGATGGCGCGCACTGCTTGCCGCGGCGCTCGACCAGAACCCCGGCAAGGTGACGTCCGCGTCGGTGACCGCCGAGCGGATCAGCCCCAGCGCCGACCTGCTCTCCGCCTGGCTCGGTGACCGGCTCAAGTGCGATGTCACCCGCGAGAACTCGAACGGCCCCGGCATCACCGCCGTGGTGCTGCGCACCAAGCTCGGCGACATCACCGTCACCCGCTCCGACGGCCGGCTGGCCACGCTCTCCTCCCCGAACGCGCCCGACCGGCCGGTGGCGCTCAAGCGCCGCGACCTCGACGAGCTGCTGTCGGAGGAGCTGCGCCGGCTCGACCCCGACGACGTCTACGCCGCGACCGTCAAGCGGATGGCCAAGACCGGCTCCCGCGCCGCACCGGACAGCGAAGAAGGGCTGACATGAGCGACCCGGAGATCGAGACCTTCCCGTCCCCCGACGCGCTGGCTGCCGCGGTCGCCGGGAGGCTCGTGGTGCGCCTCGCCGCCATCCAGGCCGCGGGACGGACGCCGGCGATCGCGCTGACCGGCGGCACCATCGCCGACAAGATCCACGAGGCGGTCGTGACCGCGACCGAGGGCCACGAGGACGTCGACTGGTCCAAGGTCGACATCTGGTGGGGCGACGAGCGCTACGTCCCGCACGACGACGACCGAGCGCAACGCCAGGCAGGCGTGGGACGCGATGCTGTCCCACCTCGACGTGAGCCCGGGCCGCGTGCACGAGATGCCGGCCTCCGACGGTCCGCACGACAGCGTGCAGGACGCCGCCGACGGCGTACGGCGACCTCGTCCGCGTCGCGCGGCACCGGCCGGTTCGACGTGGTGATGCTCGGCGTCGGGCCGGACGGCCACGTGGCGTCGCTCTTCCCGGGCTCGGAGCAGCTCGACGTCGACGACGCGATCGCCGTCGCGGTGACCGACTCCCCCAAGCCGCCGCCGGAGCGGGTCAGCCTGACCTTCGCCGCGCTGAACCGCACCGCGGAGGTGTGGTTCGTGGTGTCGGGCGCGGGCAAGGCCGAGGCGGTCGCGAGGGCGCTCGCGACCGGCGACGACGCGCCGGACGTGCACGACATCCCGGCCGTCGGCGTCCACGGCCAGGACACCACCGTGTGGTTCCTCGACGAGGACGCCGCCTCGAAGCGGTCCTAGAAGATGATCTCGCCGCGCTTGCGGCGGGCGCGCAGGGTCTGGATCGCCTCGTCGAGGATGTCCTCGGCCTCCTTGTCGGAGCGGCGCTCCTTCACGTAGGCGAGGTGCGTCTTGTACGGCTCGATCTTCGGCGGCGGCGGCGGGTTCTCCGAGTCCAGGCTCGCCGGCAGGCCGCAGCGCGGGCAGTCCCAGGAGTCCGGGATCTGCGCCTCGACGGCGAAGGTGATCACGGACTCGTGCTCGTGCGCGCAGAAGTAGACGACGCGCTGCCGCGGGAGCGGCCTCGCCCCGCTCGGCCTCGCCCATCGGTCCCGCACCGACCCGGCTGCCCCGGATCGCGTTTCCACCACCTGCTGCCACGCTTCGTGCTCCTTCTCCGGTAATGCTCGGGTGAATCGGTCGGTCAGCCCTGGGTCTTGAGCAACAGCCCGAGGGCGATGATGCACGCGAACCAGATCAGACCGGCACCGATCGTGATGCGGTCGAGGTTGCGTTCCGCCACCGACGATCCCCCGAGCCCGCTCGAGACGCCGCCGCCGAACATGTCGGAGAGCCCGCCGCCCCTTCCCTTGTGGAGGAGGACGAGCAGGATCAGCAGGAGGCTGGTCGCGATGAGCAGCACGGTGAAGGTGATAACCACGGTGGGAAAGCCTAACTCACGGGAGGCGTGTCAGATGACGGGCATGTCGTAAAACCGGCAGATGCCGCTGAACTCGTCGGGCTGCAGGCTCGCGCCACCGACGAGCGCGCCGTCGACGTCCGGCTTCTCCATGATCCCGGCGATGTTGGCGGCCTTGACCGAGCCGCCGTAGAGGATGCGTACGGCGCGCGCGGCGTCCGTCGACCACGCCTCCGCGACCCGGGCCCGGATCGCCGCGCAGACCTCCTGCGCGTCGTCGGGGGTGGCCACCTCGCCGGTGCCGATCGCCCACACGGGCTCGTAGGCGATCACCAGCGCGCCCACCTGCTCGGCGGTGAACCCGGCCAGCGAGCCGTCGACCTGGGCGAGCGTGTGCTCGACGTGGCGGCCCTCCTTGCGGACCTCGAGGCCCTCGCCGACGCAGACGATCGGCGTCATCTTCGCGGCGATCGTCTGCGACCGCCTTCGCGTTCACGGTCGCGTCGGACTCGCCGTGGTGCTGGCGTCGCTCGGAGTGCCCCACCACGACGTAGGAGCAGCCGAGCTTGGCCAGCATCCCGGCGGAGATCTCGCCGGTGTAGGCGCCCTCCTCGTGCTCGGAGACGTCCTGCGCGCCGTACCGGATGTCCAGGCGGTCACCGTCGACGAGCGTCTGCACGCTGCGGAGGTCGGTGAACGGCGGCACGACGGCGACCTCGACCTTGCTTGAAGTCGTGCTTCTTGTCCGAGAGCGTCCAGGCGAGCTTCTGGACCAGGACCACCGCCTCCTGGTGGTTGAGGTTCATCTTCCAGTTGCCGGCCATCAACGGGACGCGGTCGTGCTTCGGCATGCAGGTCCTTCGTTCGGGGGGTCAGGTCAGTCGGACAGAACTTCGATGCCGGGCAGGCTCTTGCCCTCGAGATACTCGAGGCTGGCCCCCCCGCCCGTGGAGATGTGCCCGAAAGCTGACTCGTCGAAGCCGAGCTGGCGCACGGCCGCGGCAGAGTCCCCGCCACCCACGACGGAGAGCCCCTCGACCTTGGTGAGGGCCTCGGCGACCGCACGGGTGCCGGCCGCGAACGCGTCGAACTCGAACACGCCCATCGGGCCGTTCCAGAACACCGTCCTCGCGTCGGCCAGCGCCTCCGCGAAGGCCTTGCCGGACTCCGGCCCGATGTCGAGACCGAGCTGGTCGGCCGGGATCTGGTCGGCGGGTACGACGGTCGGGGTGGCGTCGGCCTTGAACTCGGGCGCGACGACGATGTCGGTGGGCAGCAGGATCTGCACGCCGGTCTCCTCGGCCCGCTGGAGGTAGCTGCGACAGGTGTCGAGCTGGTCGTCCTCGAGCAGGCTCTTGCCGACCTCGTGGCCCTGCGCCTTGAGGAAGGTGAAGACCATCCCGCCGCCGATCAGCAGCCGGTCGGCCTTGCCGAGCAGGTTGTCGATGACGCCGAGCTTGTCGGACACCTTCGAGCCACCGAGCACCACCGCGTAGGGGCGCTCCGGGTCCTCCGTGAGCCGGCGGAGCACCTCGATCTCCCGGGCGACGAGACCGCCCATGGCGTGCGGCAGCCGCTGCGCGACGTCGTACACCGAGGCCTGCTTGCGGTGCAGGACGCCGAACCCGTCGCTGACGAAGGCATCCGCCAGCGAGGCGAGCTGGTCCGCGAACGCGCCGCGGGCCGCGTCGTCCTTGCTGGTCTCGCCCTCGTTGAAGCGAACGTTCTCGAGCACGGCGACCTGGCCGTCCTGGAGCGCGTCCACGCAGGCGCGGGCAGCCGGGCCGACGGTGTCCTCGGCGCACGCCACCGGGGTCTCCAGCAGCTCCCCGAGACGGTCGGCGACGGGCCGGAGCGAGTACTGCGGGTCCGGCGCGCCCTTGGGCCGGCCGAGGTGCGCGACCACGATCACCCGGGCGCCCTGGTCGGCGAGCTCCCGGATCGTCGGCACGCTGGCCCGGATGCGCCCGTCGTCGGTGATCCGGCCGTCCTCGAGAGGCACGTTGAGGTCGGAGCGCACGAGCACCCGCCTGCCCCTCACGTCCCCCAGGGCGTCGAGAGTCGACATCGCGCTCAGAGGCTCTTGCCGACGAAGGTGATGAGGTCCGCGAGCCGGTTGGAGTAGCCCCACTCGTTGTCGTACCAGCCGACGACCTTGACCTGGTTGCCGATCACCTTGGTGAGGCCGGCGTCGAAGATGCACGAGTGCGGGTCGGTGACGATGTCGGCCGACACGATCGGGTCCTCGGTGTAGAGCAGGATGCCCTTGAGATCACCCTCGGCAGCGGCCTTCACGGCGGCGTTGACCTCGTCGGCCGACGTCTCCCGGCTGGCCTCGAAGGTGAGGTCGGTGGCCGAGCCGGTCGGGACGGGCACGCGCAGCGCGTAGCCGTCGAGCTTGCCCTTCAGCTCGGGCATCACGAGACCGATCGCCTTCGCGGCACCGGTCGACGTCGGCACGATGTTCAGGGCCGCGGCGCGGGCCCGGCGCAGGTCCTTGTGCGGGGCGTCCTGGAGGTTCTGGTCCTGCGTGTACGCGTGGATCGTGGTCATCAGGCCCTTGGTGATGCCGAAGGACTCGTGCAGCACCTTGGCCATCGGGCCGAGGCAGTTCGTCGTGCACGACGCGTTGGAGATGATCGTGGTGCGAGTCCGGGTCGTAGTCGGTGTGGTTGACACCCATCACGATCGTGACGTCCTCGTTGGAGGCGGGCGCGGAGATGATGACCTTCTTGGCCCCGCCGTCGATGTGCGCCTTGGCCTTGGCCCCGTCGGTGAAGAAGCCGGTGGACTCGACCACCACGTCGACGCCGAGGTCCTTCCAGGGCAGGTCGGCCGGGTCCTTCTCGGCCAGGATCTTCAGGGTCCTGTCCCCCACCTGGATGCCGTCGTCGACCACGGACACCTCGGCCGGGAACCGGCCCAGGATCGAGTCGTACTTCAGCAGGTGCGCCATCGTCTTGAGGTCGCCGAGGTCGTTGGCGGCGACGATCTCGATGTCGGCACCGGAGGCTTGCACGGCGCGGAAGAAGTTGCGGCCGATCCGGCCGAATCCGTTGATGCCCACGCGAACGGTCACGGGAAGTCTCCTCGTTTGCAGTCAGGGTCGCGACGCCAGGTGGCAGACGTCACGGCGACCCTACCGGGTGGCGACGGGACCGCCGCACGGTCCGTCCGAGGTACGTACGGGTAACAACTACACCCCCACCGATAGTGACCCGACCACACCGAGAGCGGGGTCGCGAGAGACCGATCGAGCCATGGAGACCGCGTACTCGGACTATTGATTTTACCAAGGGGCTGTTTCAGGCTTCACAAAACGACGAAGGTCGAGCAGAGGCCTTCGTCCAGCTAGGGGCCGGCGGCTTCGTCATTCGTGCGGCTGCCCGGGGGGGTACTCGGCAGCAGGACGTCGTCCTTGACGAAACTACTCACCGCCGCTCGATTCGCGGGGCAGCGGCGCCGAGTGCGAAGGAGTGCGCCCGAGGGGGGCCCATGAGTTCGGCGGAGAGAACAGAGTCCACGAGTCCGAGCTGTTGACGCCACGTCGTGCCGTGGGCGCGATGCCGGCGCAGAGGCAACCGGAGGACCTCCGACGGCATCATCCGGACCCGATTCCGATGGTCGTCGTGGAGGAGTCCGCGCTCCCGGTCACCGAGGTCGGGAGCCGCCCGGCGCTGTCGGTGAGCCTGGTGATCCCGACGTGGAACGAGGCCGAGAACGTGGTCCCGGTCCTCCGATCGCTGGAACGGTTCGACGACATCGTGGTCGTCGACGGGTTCTCCACGGACGGGACCGTGGACCGGATCGCGGCGGTCCGCCCGGACCTGCGGCTCGTGCAACGTGCGCCGCGGGGCAAGGGAGACGCGCTGAGGGCCGGGTTCGAGGTGGCGACCGGCGACGTCATCGTGATCATGGACGCCGACGGAAGCATGGACCCAGCGGAGATCGAGGTGTTCCTGGCCATGATCGCCCTCGGGTTCGACCTCGTGAAGGGTTCGCGCCTGGCCTGCGGTGGCGGGTCGCACGACCTGACGACGGTGCGGGAGCTCGGGAACCGAGCACTGTGCCGGTTGGCCAACACCCTGTTCCACACCCACTGGACCGACCTCTGCTACGGCTTCCTCGCGTTCCGACGGGACTGCCTGCCGCGTCTGGCGCTCGACGCGGACGGCTTCGAGATCGAGTCCCAGATCCTCACCCGTGCGGCCCTGGCCGGCTTGCGGATCGCCGAGATCCCCAGCATCGAGATGCCCCGCCTCTCCGGCGACTCGCACCTCGCACCGGCGCGCGACGGCACCAAGATCGTCAAGTCGATGCTGGCCACCCGGTTCGCCCCGCGCACCCGCCGGGCCGCTGCCGCGCTCCGGTCGCCGCGTCCGCAGCGCTGACCGTGTACGGCGCCGCGGGGGCGACGTCGCGCCACGTCACGCTGTCGGTCGTCGTCTGCGCCTACACCGCGCAGAGGTGGGCCCTTCTTGAGGCGGCTGTCCGATCGACGCTCGCGCAGTCACCGGCGCCGCTCGAGGTGCTCCTGGTGGTCGACCACAACCCGGGGCTGCTGGAGTCCGCTCACGACGTGTTCGACCGCCTCGGCGTCCATGTGATGCCCAACGAGGGGTCTCCCGGTCTCTCGGACGCCAGGAACACCGGCATCCGGCACGCCCACGCGGACGTGGTGGTCTTCCTCGACGACGACGCCGAGGCCGAGGCCGGATGGCTGGCCTGTCATGCGCGGCACTACGACGACCCGGACGTGCTCGGGGTCGGGGGGAGTGTGCTCCCTCGCTGGCAGGCGGGCCCACCGGGCTGGTTCCCGCCCGAGTTCACGTGGGTGGTCGGGTGCAGCTACGTCGGGCAGCCCACGACCACGGCAGAGGTCCGCAACCCGATCGGGGCCAACATGTCGTTCCGACGCTCGGCCCTGACCAGTGCTGGTGGCTTCGCTTCCTCGCTCGGCCGCGTGGGCGCCGTTCCCCGAGGCTGCGAGGAGACCGAGCTGTCGATCCGGCTCGTCGGCCGCTCCCCCGGCGGACGGATCCTGCTGGACCCACAGGCGGCGGTGCGCCACTACGTCCCGGCCCACCGCACCGGCTGGGACTACTTCTGGCGCCGTTGCTGGGCGGAGGGGCAGAGCAAGTACGACGTCGTCCGTCTGACTCGCGCGACCGAGGCGCTCAGTGCCGAACGCAGCTACGTCACCCGCACGTTGGCGAACGCGGTGGCACGACAGCTCGCCGAGTCGGCCCGCGACCGGAGCCTGACCCCGCTGCGAAGGGCAGCGGTCATCGTCGTGGGACTCCTCGTCACCACGGCGGGGTTCACCGAGGCCGGGATCCGCCAGAAGTCGCGCGATGTCGGGCTCACACGAGGCTGACCTCGACCAACGGCCTCCCGCGGGTCCGGACCCGACGTACCCAGCGCCACGCGTGGGAGCGCAGACGGGAGCGTCCACGGCTCACGCGCAGCTCCGTCAGGCGCCAGTGCCTGGCGCAGGAAGGCGACCGACTGGTCCGAGGTGAGCATGATCCGCGCCAGCGCGAAGGGGTCGTCGTCCACGTGGCTGATCTCGTTCCGCACGGCGCACGCCGATGTGAAGCCGGCCCGACGGACCAGACGCCGGGTGACGGCCCGGTGGTAGCCGTGGGGATAGGCGAACGCATCGACCGTCTCCTGCACGGTCTGCTCGAGCAGGTCCTTGCACTGCGCGAGCTGCCGGGAGACCTCGGCGCGTCCTTGCAGGTCGAGCTGCAGGTGCTCGTGGCTGTGGGCGCCCACCTGGACATCCGGCCCGGCCACCTCGGCGACCTCGGAGCGGGACATCGTCGGCCGCCCGCCCAGAGCCCGCGGACGCGTCTGCCACATGGCGGCCGTCGTCACGAACATGGTCGCGGTGAGACCGTGCGACCGGAGAGCCGGCAGGGCGTTGGCCAAGAAGTCGGCCAGACCGTCGTCGAAGGTGATCGCCAGCGGTCGTGGCGGCAGTGGCCGGATCCCGCGCCGCACCTCCGTCAGGTCGCGCAGCGTGAGGGTGCTGAACCCCTCGTCGACGATCCACGCCATCTGGTCCCGGAAGGCCGGCGGAGGGCACGAGTACGGCCCCAGCGGTCCGGAGCGGTCCTCGCCGACGCTGTGGTACAGCAGGATCGGCACCCGCTGCTCAGCTCCCACGGCTCGCCCGCCGGCTCTGGACGTACCTGAAGGGACCCGTGAGCAGGCCGACGCGCTCGGTCACCACCAGGCGTCTCGGGTAGTCGGCCAACCTCGCGGCGTTCTTCGTCGAGGTCGGGCTCATCAGGTGCCGGACACCCGCGGGAGCACGGCGCAGCATGGTCGCCAGCGTGCTCGGGCGCGACCACACCAGACTGGTCAGGTAGGCCCCCAGACCGACCCCGTACCCCCGGGCCATCCGCTCCACCCCCGCGAGGTCCTCGTGGTGCCGGTGCCTGACCACGGCGTCCGGCTGGTAGGTCAGCGTCTCGCCGGCCAGGACCGTACGGGCGAAGGCAGCCAGGTCGTCACCGCCCTGGGCGGGCGTTCCCGCTCCCAGCGCGTCGTCGAACCCCCCGATCAGGTCGAGGGTCCGCCGGGTGAACGCCATGTTCGCCCCCGAACCGAAGCGTCCAGCCGAGAACGGGAACAGCACGTCGTGATCCGGGGGATCCGCAAGACGGTACGAGGTCCGTTCGAACCCGCGCGCGAAGCCGCCGTACTGCTCGACCCACGACTGCTCACGGGTGCGCAGCTCCAGCGGCAGGATCAGTCCCGTGCAGCAACCGGCACCATCCGCGACGGCCTCGAGCAGCGCCGACAGCCAGAACCGGTCGACGAGAACGTCGTCGTCGGTGATGGCTACCACGTCGCCGCGCGCCCGCGCGACACCCGCGTTGTGGGCCCGTCCCAGGCCCGGCCGGTCCTCGCGGACGTAGCAGACGCCTCGAGAGGCGTACGTCGGCTCCGCCACCAGCCTCTCGGCCTCGTCCGACGACCGGGCGTTGTCCACCACGACGACCTCCAGCGGACTCACCTCCTGGGCCAGCACGGAGTCCAGGCAGAGGCGCAGCAGCGGAGCGCGGTCATGCGTGGCGATCACGACCGAGACCGTCGGTGCGTCCAGGAGGAGCGAACGTCGGCGTTCGAGACATCGGGCGGGCTGGTCGGGGACGCGCGTGCAGCCGTGCAGGCGCGCATGCTCGGAGAGCTCACGGTCGAGCAGCCTCACGAGGTCCTCACGATGATCGTCGAGCGTCTCCCCCGGCCGCAGCTCGACCGGCACCAGCCCGAGGCAGCGCGTGTGGGCCCGGACCAGGACAAGCAGGGGACCGGCCTCGGCACCCGTCCAGGACGGACCCCGGTGGAGCAGCTCCATGTCGGTGGTCCGTACCGGCACCCAGGGTGGCGACATCCGCGGTCCTCCTCTCGGCCTGGCTCGATCATGCCCGCGGACGAGGGATCGACGGAAGAGTCGCTGCGCCAACCTGTGGCACCAGGCCACGAGGAAGGCGATAGTGGGTCCATGTCCGTCGGAACCACGAAGGACGCCGCCACCGAAGCGGGAGCACAAGGCCACGGGCCGGGCTCCGGGAGGGACACGGCCCGCGCCTCCCTCGCAGCCCTCAGCCTCGTGTCGCTGGCCCTCGGCCTCGTCGGTGCTCTGCTCGGCCCGGACTGGTTGCGGGCATCCGGGCTGCTCGTCTTCTGCCTCGTCGGCATCGGTTCGGCGGCGTGGCACCGCGTCGCCTCGCTCGACCCGTACGAGCGGCTGGCGCTCTCCTTCGCGACGTCGTTCGGCGTGCTCACGGTGATCCCGCTGTTGATGATGTCCGTGCACGTCTGGCAACCGGGTTGGGCGTTCGCGTTCGTCGTCGCGGTCTGCGCCCCGGCCCACGGTGTGGCGCTGGCCCGCCTTCCTCGACCGCGGGTCCGTGGCGCCCACGCTCGCGGGGAAGGCAGAGATCCTCCACCCCGGGATCGTTGCCGGCGTCGGGACCGCGATCTGCGTCGGCGCGGCGATGACCCATCGCCACCTCGACCCGGGGTTCTACGGCTTCCTCCCGGTCGTCGGCCCGGCGTGGTACGTCGGCCTTGCCCTGGTGCTCGTCGCCGTGACCTTCGGCGCGCGGACGGAGGCCGGGCGGGCCCTGCCCGTGTTCGCGCTCGTCCTCGTGCTGACGGTCACGCCAGCCCTCGTGTACGACGGACCTCGCTCCCAGTCCGCGGCCAAGCATGTGGCGTTCGTCGCGCAGATACGGGACCTCCACGAGCTCGCCTCCTCGGTCCCGATCTACAACGCCTTCAGCGGCTTCTTCGGCGCGATGGCCTGGCTGTGCGACATCTGCGGCATCGCCGACCCGATGTCGCTGGCGGTCGCCTGGCCGGTGGTGCTGGGCGTCGTACGCGTCGTGGCCCTCCGGTTCCTGGCCGGAGCGGTGCTGCGCAGCTCGGCGCAGTGCTGGGTGGCGGTGGTCCTGGCCGTGTTGTGCGACTCGATCGGTGCGGACTACTTCTCGCCGCAGTCCGTCGGGTTCGTGGTGGGTGTGCTCGCCTTCGGGGTCGCACTCGACGGACGGATCCCGACACGCGTCCGGGAAGCAGTGCTGCTGCTGTGCGGGGTCACTCTCGCGGTCTCCCACCAGCTGAGCCCCTTCGTCGTCGGCGGGGTGCTGGTAGTGCTCGTGGTGCTGCGCCAGGTGCGTCCGTGGTGGCTGCCCGGCCTGGTCCTCGGGCCGGCGGCTGGTCTGGGTCGCCGTGCACTGGACCTCGGTCAGGGAGTACCTGACGCTCGACTCGCTCGGGAACGCCGACAACTTCGCGCCACCCCGCACGGTCGGTGTGCCGGGTCTCGACCGGCTGCCGGTCGTGCCGGAGACGATCCTCTCGCTGGTGCTCGGCGTGATGATCGTGGGAACGCTGGCGGCGGTCGCCCTGCTCCGTCGGAGGTCCGAGCTCGAGGCGTGGGCACTGGCCGCCTGCCCGGGGGTCGGGCTGCTGCTGGTGGCGGTCAACCCGTACGGGCAGGAGGGGATCTTCCGCGCGGTCCTGTTCGGCATCCCCTGGCTCGCCATCCTGGCGTCCGACCTGTTCGCCGCGCGCACGCGAGGCTCGTCCATCGCGTTGCTCGTCGTCTGCGTCTGCCTCGTCTCGACCTTCCTGATCTCGTCCTTCGGCCTCGACGGGACCAACGTGATCCGCAAGTCGGACCTGGCCGCGGTGCGAGCCTTCGAGGCACAGGGCGGCCGAGTGCCGACGTCCCCGCACTACCTGGTCCTGCTCCAGCCGGGAGACCAGCCCACCACCCCGACCGGAGCAGGGGGGTCGCCACTTCATCTGGGGACTCGACCAGCTCGAGCTCAAGCTGGACAAGCTGGATGAGCTGCCGCCGGCGCAGCGGGTGCGACTGCTGACCGACCGGGTGGAGGACTTCACCGGACTGCCCGGGAGCCAGGCCGTGGTCTACGCGATGTGGTCGCAGTCGGGAGCGAACTACGGTCGCGCCTACGCACTGCAGTCCTCGGCCGACGCCAAGGCCCTGCGTGCGGCCTTCGCCGCGTCCGAGGACTGGGCTCCGTCGTCCGCCGGGGAAGGGACCTTCGTCTTCAGACTCGTCGGAGGGCGTCCGCCCGGGACGCCCCGGTGAGGCAGACCGGGGGGACTGCCGATGGCTCGGACGACCCCGAGCCGGAAGACGGCGAAGTCGTCGACGAGGCCATCCGACGACTGTTCGGCCGGGACACCGCGTACGTCGCCCTCTGGGGGATCCAGATCGTGGCCGCCGCGCTGGTCACTCCCTTCCTCACCCGGTTGCTGGATGTCTCCGCCTTCGGCGTCGTAGCGGCGGCGAACGCCGTGATGCAGGTGACGTTCGTGCTGTGCGGCCTCGGTCTGGAGCCCGCTCTGCAGCGCCAGTTCGCGACCGGTGCCGATCCGCGCGACCCGCACCGTCTCGTATCGGTCAGCCTCGTGATCTCCGCAGCGACGGCGGTCGTCGTCGCGGCGAGCTCGCCGATGTGGATGGGCGTGACCGGCTTCGAACAGCCCGCTCCGGTCCTGCTGGCCGTCGTGTGGGCCGGCCTCTCTGCGGGGACGAACACGGCCCTGGCGCTTCTGCGGAGCCAGGACCGGTTGGTCGCGTTCTCCTTCGTGAGCCTGGCGCAGTCCGTGGTCGCCGAGGCGACCAGCCTTGTCCTCGTCAGCGTCGTCGAGGCGACCGCCACGATGTTCGTGCTCGGGCAGGTGCTGGCCCAGACCCTGGCGCTGGTCATGGCCCTCGTCTGGGCGCCCCCGAGGGGAGTTCGTCGGCGCGACGCCCCGATGGTGCGGCGCGCCTTCGCCTTCGGGGCACCCCTGGTTCCGGCGGTGCTGAGCGTGCTGGTGCTGAACGCGTCGGATCGCCTGATCATCCAGTCGGAGCTTGGTTCCCCCGCCGTCGCGCGCTACCAGGTCGCCTACAACGTGGGCTCGCTCCCGATGTTGCTTCTCGGGGTGCTGAACTCCTCGTGGATGCCTCGCATCTTCTCGTTCACGGTCGAGCACGAACGGGCGGCTGTGCTTGGCCGCGAGCCGGGACCTCTTGTACCGCTTGCTGATTCCCGCCCTCGTCGGGTTGGCGGCCGGCGCACCGTTCGTCCTGCGGGTGTGGGCCCCTCCGGAGTACCTGCCGGACACGCTCCTCCTCGTGAACGCGGTCATCCTGATCAGCGCGATCCCGTACACCGCCGGGCTCTCCTCCACCCGGGCGCTCATGGCCGAGGGCCGCACCCGTTACCTGGCGGGCTGCCAGATGGTCGCCGCCGGCCTCAACGTGGCTCTGAACCTGCTGCTCCTCCCCCGGTTCGGTCTGGTGGGCTCGGCTGCCGCGACCGCCCTGTCCCTGGCGACTCTCGCGCTGCTCCTCTCCCACCGTGTGAGGCGGGTGACGACCTCGGTGTCCTCACCGCTGCACCTGCTCCTGGCCCTCGCGGGCGCAGCAGCGTTCGTCGTGGGGCTGGCGTTCGCGCCCACCACGTCCTGGTGGCTGCTTCGCTCGTTGCTCGTGCTCGTCACCCTGGTCTGGTTCACGCGCGACTTCCTCACCGCCCAGGGGAGACGACGTGGTTGAGCTGGCGGTGGTCGTCCTCGCCCATGCCGACCCCACCCACGTCCGTCGGCTCGTGTCCGCGCTCGCGGGGCTGCCCATCTACCTCCACTGCGACGCGAAGACGCCGCGCGCTGACGCCGCGCAGATGCAGGGCCGCGGACGCGACGTCACGGCGCTGGACCGGCTCGACACCCGGCTCGCCAGCTGGTCGCTGGTGCGGGCGGAGCTCGCGGGGGTGAGGGCTGCGCTGGACACCGCGAGTCCCCGTCACATCGCCGTGCTGAGTGGGGCGGACTACCCGCTCGTCCCGGTCGACGAGCTCGTCCGGACGCTCGACCCGTGGAGCGACCACTCGTTCTTCTACAACCGTCCCCTTCCCTTCGTTCGCTGGAACACCCGACTGCACCATGACGGCGGTCGGTGGCGAATGCGTTACCGGGTCCTGACCTCCGGCGACAACGCGATCAGCTGGCGTGGCCGGACGGTGCGGTCCCCCTTCCCTCGTCGGATCCCCGACGGACTGGAGCTACGTGCCTCCTCCCAGTGGAAGATCTACAGCCGGCACGACGCGCGCAACCTGCTGCGGGTGACCGAGGAGCGCGCCGACGTCGTCCGCTTCTGGCGCACTACCACCGTTCCGGACGAGAGCTTCGCGGCGTCAGTCCTGAGCACGCCGGGGCTCGTCACGGGGCCGCCGCTGCACCCGTGCCTGGCCCACCCCTGGTTCGTCGAGTTCCCGCCCGGAGGCGACCATCCGCGGGTGTTGGGTACCGACGACTGGGGGCGTCTGGCCCGCGCGCGGCATGATCCGCCGATCGACCCGGAGACCGCACTGGCCGCCGCGACGCGCCCGAGACATCGCAAGCTCTTCGCCCGGAAGTTCGCCAGCGGAGTCTCGAGCACCGTTCTCGACCGCGTGGACGAGGAGCTCCGTCGCTGACTTCGACAAGGCCACTGTCAGCGGTCGAAGGGGACGCCGTCTGCCCAGACGGAGATGCTGGACACCGTCATGGTGGCGGGAAGCGTGGCAGGGTTGGTCGGTCCCGAGATGGCCAGGTTCAGCAGGATGCGCTGGGGCCGGCCGAAGGGCCACGCGCGTCCGCTCGTGACCGCCTCCCGTCGGGAGAGCGCGAGCCGCCGGCGCCCGTCCACGAAGAACTGGACGGTCGAGTCGTCGAAGTACACGCCGTACCGGTGCGTTGTCCGGTCTGCACCACGGGGCATGGTCGTCCGCCCCGCTGCCACCTGGTCTCCGTAGGGCCGGTCCCGGGTCGGATGGGCCAGGGAGGACACGTGGATGGTCTGCCGGATGCTGCCCGGGCGGGACTGTGAGGTCTCCATCACGTCGAGCTCCCCGCAGGCCGGCCAGCCGACGCGGTCGAAGTTGGCTCCGATGAGCCAGAAGGCCGGCGCGAGACCGCGCCCCACGGGTGCGACCAGCTTGGCCTCGACGTAGGAGCCGGGCGGCACCGCGAGGTTCGTCCGTAGCCGGGCGCTGGTGTAGGACCGCGTATACCCGTCCCCGCCCGTGAGCTTCTCGGCTCGGGCGATCACAGACAGCCTGCCCCGCCCGTCGACGCGGGCGTTCGCCGTCCGGGCGGTGTAGGTCTGCCGCTCATCAGCGCCCCATCCGTTGCCGCCGACCTCGTGCACCCAGACCCTGGGATTCGGCGGGGCCCCCCTCGGTCCGGCGAAGGTCAGCTTGGTGGTCGGTGGACCCGACGGGCGCGGAGGGCGCGAAGGGCGCGAAGTGCGCGAAGGGGTGGCTCGACGAAGGCTCGCCCCCGTGACCTGCACGGTCATCGGACCACGACCGGGCAGGTCGAGGAGGAGGGCCGTGTCCGGTTCGCCGTCCGCCTTCGCGACGAACGTGCGTCGCAGCAGGTGCCACGAGCGGTCCGACATTCGCTCGTACCGCTGCGCGGTCGGAGAACTGGGGCCGTGGTCGATGTCCGCGAGGAGGACTCCGATGCTCCGCCCTGAAGAACGGAGGTCACGGACATAGGCTTGCAACCGATAGGTGTTGCCCTCCCGGAGGAACCTTTCCGGGTCATGCAGAGTCGCCAGGGCGTGCGACGAGTCGCCGTTACCGGTTCTGCGCACCTCCACCGCAGTGGTGCCGGATCCGTCGGGACCGTCGTCGACGCTCACCCGCCGCAGCGACGTGCGCGAATCAGCCGAGGAGGTCCGCCAGTTCGAGAGGTTGGTCCGGGCGGACGGGTTCAGGACCGCCTCGGCCGGAAGGTCCCGCTCCCCGGGCAGCAGAGCCATGGTGCCGACCACCAGGACCGTTCCCGCCAAGGACGCCACGAGGGTCCGCGGCACCGTTCCGGCCCGTCCGCCGGCACGGTGCCTCCCCGAGAACACATGGGGAGACCTCACCATGTGACGACCCTAGCCCCGGGGCCCGAGGACGTCTCCTGTCCTCGCCATATCGCATCTGTCGCCCCCCACGACGGACGATCTCGCCCGGCGAGAGGTCCAAGGTAAGGGGAGGGTCGACTACATTCGCGTGTGGCAGTGAACTGACGCAGCGCGAGGAGGCGGAGCCACGGATACGGGCGGCGCGCCGGCGCCCCTGACGGCCTGGCGCTCGGTGGACTGGCGATTCCTGCTGCCGGAGACCGCTTCGGGTCGGGTCGGGTTCCTCGAGCCGGTCGCTGCCGACGAGTGGCGGGTGCTCGGCGATGCCGGCGCGGAGCGCGTGGATGCCTCGAGGACGTCGACCGATCTGGGAGTCCTGGTGATCAGCGGAGACGCGGACCCGTCCACGCTTCCGGACCACCGGTGGGTGCTCGTCAGGCTGCACCGTCGCTGGCTGCGTGCCCCCTGGGGACCGACGTCCCGGGCGGGCTGGGTGCGGGCCCTGGAGAACAGCGGTCACGACGTGATCACGACCTACTGGCACGCCCCCAACCGCGAGCGCTGCTCCTACATCGTGCCCCTGGGCGACAGGGTCGCCGTCTCGGCGATGCTCCGTCGTCATCAAGGGGTGCGGTGGGGCTTCCTCAAGTCCCTGGTCGCGCGCGCGGTCAACCGGCTCGGCCGGAACGGCTGGGTGGCGAGGGACCTGACCCTGGTCGCCGGTCGCGAGACGGCAGACCGGGGCGAGCGAGCCATCCTTCCCCGGCCTGCCCCGCGTCTCGACCGCCCCCGCGGCCTGTCTGCTGGTGACGCCGTGGGAGGAGGCGTCGCGGCACGTCGTCTGCCTCTACATCGACCCGGACACGCGCACGATGACGGGCGTGGCCAAGCTGCCCAGGCGTCCCGGAGACGTGTCGGGCATCAGCCGGGAGGCAGCGGTGCTCACGGACGTCGCGGGCCGCACCGACGCCCTCCGGGACCGGATCCCCCGCGTCGTGCAGCTCTCGACCGACGGCGGCCGCCCCTTCCTGCTCGAGACCGCCGTGCCCGGAGCGCTCGTGGGTCCCGAGGTCGTCCGGGCCCGGGGTGAGCGACTGGTCCAGGCTGGGCTGGACTTCGTCGGACGGCTCCCGGTCAGCGGCTCGACGGACGCGGAGCCGTCCTGGTTCACCCGGCTGGTCGAGAACCCGTTGCAAGGTGTCGCGCAACGCGTCGACCTGCCGACCGCTCGAGACCTTGTGGACCGCACGATCGAACGTCTCGATCCGCTGCGCACGGCGAGCCTGCCCTTGGTCGTCGAGCACGGTGACCTGGGCCATCCGAACCTGCTGTACGACGGGCGCCGCCTGGGCGCAGTGGACTGGGAGCGGGCCGAGGCGCGGGGGCTGCCCGGTGGCGACCTGGTGTTCTTCCTCCAGTACCTGTCCGAGGCACGCCTGTCGACCTTCGAGCGCCCCGGCCAGCTGCGGGCCTTCGACCTCGCGTTCACCGGTCCCGAGGCGTGGGCCACGCCGTGGTTTCGCCGCTACGCCAAGGCGCTGGGTGTCGACAGAGACCTTGTGCCCTGCCTCGTCCTCGCCAGCTGGGCCCGATGCGCGGCGGGGCTGCTACGGCGCCTGGAGCCGGAGCCAGGTCGGGAGCCGACGACGTCCCTCACGACCACCTTCGAGGCGGACCGGGACTACGCGCTGTGGTTGCACGCCCTCGAGCGCTTCGACCGGCTGGCCTCCTGACGGGCGACGGTCCACGCCTCCCAGAGCAGCGCCGTCGCGCGACGACGGACCGTCTCGAGGGGCTGGGTGGCGTCGACGACGGCGAAGTTCCGGAAGGTGGAGGGAGTGCTCATGTAGCGGTCGCGGACGAACTGCAGGTCCTGGACGGTCTGCTCCCCCTTGCGCGCGAACGCAACCTCGCCGGGTGTGTCCAGCAACACGGCGAGGTCCGGCTCGCGCACGGTGGGCTTGACCAGCACGGCACTCACCCGGCCCTTCCAGTCAGCCCGGTCGTAGGGGATGTCGGCGTCGGAGGTGTAGCGGTCGAGCAGCACCAGCTTTCCGGTACGCCGGTGCAGGTCGATCACCCGCGCCTTGACGAGCAGGCTGACGAGCCGAACGAGCAGCCGCGCCCCGAGCACGTGATTCAGGACGCCATCGAACCGCCCTTCACGCCAGATCCCCAGGTACACGTAGCGGGAAGGGACTGGGACCGTCTCCCCCAGGGCGTGTGCCAGGGTGGTCTTCCCGGCACCGTCGGGTCCCAGCAGGGCGACGGTCAGCCCCCGCGGCGAGCGGGCGGGCAGGTGTTCGACGACCGCGCTCACGGCCCGGACCACCCGGATGTCCAACCGGCTCCTTCGGTGCCACCCCGAGCGGATCCGCTCGCCGAGCCGGGCCACCTCGTCCCAGTCGCCCGACAGGACCGCCGACCTGAGGGCCGCGACGACACCGGCAGCACAGCCCTCCAGCAGGTCCGCCACCGGGCTCTGGTCGGCGACGTCGCGCCCCCGCGCGACCAGCGCGTCCCGCCGGTGCTCGACGACCGTGCCGCGCTTGAGGAGGTCATGGGCCAGGAGGTACCAGAACTCGTCGTCCGGGTGCAGCCGGCTCACGGCCCCGTCCCGGCCGCGCCGAGCGAGCAGTGCCGGTGCGAGGTCCGTGCGGTACTCCAGGTCCGGCCCCAGGTCGATCGCGCTGAGCACGTCCAGGTCCACCCAGACGTCGCGGTCAGCGTCGAAGCAGTGGAACTCGAGCTCGCGCACGCGCAGAGGGAACCGGTGTGACCCCTGACCACGAGGCGACACCCTGAGGAATCCCGTCGGAGCGAGGACTGCGTCGAGGTCGCCGAGCGCACCCGACGACACGAGGACGTCCAGGTCGTCCTGCGGGCCAGCGAAGGGTGCGGCTCCGCGCAGGACCGCCCACGCGGCTCCCGTCTCGTCCAGCGCCGCCAGCGCCCGCTCGACCGGAGACGGCGGTGGCGACACGGCGTGCCTCAGGCCTGCTCGGCGTCGGCCAGCATGTCGGGCGTCAGGCTGGCCTCGGTGTCGGGGATCCCGAGGTCCGAGGCCCGCTTGTCGGCCATCGCGAGGAGCCGACGGATCCGTCCGGCGATCGCGTCCTTGGTCAGCGGCGGCACGTGCAGCGCGCCGAGCTCCTCCAGCGAGGCCTGCTTGTGCTCGAGGCGCAGGTCACCGGCCATCTTGAGGTGGTCCGGAACCTCGTCGGCGAGGATCTCGAGGGCCCTCTCCACGCGGGCGCCGGCGGCCACGGCCGCGCGCGCCGAGCGGCGCAGGTTGGCGTCGTCGAAGTTCGCGAGCCGGTTGGCGGTGGCCCGGACCTCGCGACGCATCCGCCGCTCCTCCCAGGCCATCAGGGACTCGTGGGCACCCAGCCGCGTCAGCAGCGCGCCGATCGCGTCGCCGTCGCGGATCACCACGCGGTCGACCCCGCGGACCTCACGTGCCTTGGCCTGGATGCCGAGTCGGCGCGCGGCGCCGACCAGGGCCAGCGCGGCCTCCGGACCGGGGCAGGTGACCTCGAGGGCGGAGGACCGCCCGGGCTCGGTCAGCGAGCCGTGCGCGAGGAACGCCCCGCGCCACGCGGCCACCGCGTCGCAGCCGGCGCCGGAGACGACCTGCGGCGGCAGCCCGCGCACCGGTCGTCCGCGTCCGTCCAGCAGCCCGGTCTGGCGGGCCAGCGCCTCGCCGTCCCGGACCACGCGGACGACGTACCGGCTGCCCTTGCGGATGCCGTTGCCGGAGACCATCACGACGTCGGAGGGGTGGCCGTAGACCTCGGCGATGTCGCGGCGCAGCCGTCGCGCGGCGGCGCCGGTGTCCAGCTCGGCCTCGACGACGATCCGGCCGCTCACGATGTGCAGCCCGCCGGCGAACCGAAGCATCGAGGAGACTTCCGACTTGCGGCAACAGGCCTTCGTCACCTGCGTGCTGGCCAGCTCCGCCTTCACCTGTGCCGTCATCGCCATGCGTCCGATCCTGCCACGTCGTCGACCTTCCCCGAAGTCGGAGCGAACCCCACCCCGGCCCCACCACCGTCAGGGCCGCGGCCACCTTATGCCCGCTTGAGAAAACCCGCATAGGCATTGGCCAGCTTGACCGGATCGTGACGCGGGGTTCCGTCCCCGACGGCCAGATCGGCCACGACGAGGTCCGGCGCCGAGCGACCGGGCGACCGCCTCCAGCTGGTCGTGGTCCACCACGGAGGCCCGGTCGGCGAGCACCACGTCGAGCCTCAGGTCGGGGGCGTGCTCGGCCAGCACCTCGAGGTGCGTCTCCGGCGAGAAGCCGTCGGTCTCCCCCGCCTGCGGCTCCAGGTTCAGGGTCACCACCTTGCGGGCCGTGGAGCCCACCAGCGCCCGGCGGAGCTCGGGCACCAGCAGGTGCGGGATCACGCTGGTGAACCAGGAGCCCGGGGCCGAGCACCACCCAGTCGGCCTCGTGCGATCGCCGCGATCGCCTCGGCGCAGGCGGGCGGGTCCGCCGGCTCGAGGCGCACCTCGGTGCACCTGGCCGTCGGTGGAGGCCACCTGCACCTGCCCGCGCACGGTGGTGAGCGCGTCGCGGTCGGCCGGGTCGATGCCGCGGACCTCGCGCGACGATGTCGAGCGGGGTCACCGCCATCGGCAGCACCCGGCCCTGCGCGCCGAGCAGCCGGCCGACCCAGTCGAGCGCGCCGACGTGGTCGCCGAGCAGCTGCCACAGCGTGACGATCAGCAGGTTGCCGACCGCGTGGTTGTCCATCTCGCCGTCGCTGGCGAACCGGTGCTGCAGCACCCGGGCCCAGGTCCGCCCCCAGTCGTCGTCGCCGCAGAGCGCCGAGCAGGCGCCTGCCGCAGGTCACCGGGCGGCAGCACGCCGAACTCGCGGCGCAGCCGGCCCGACGAGCCGCCGTTGTCGGCGACGGTGACGACCGCGGTCAGGTCCTAGACGACGTGCCGCAGGGCGGCCAGGGACGCGGAGAGGCCGTGGCCGCCACCCAGGGCGACCACCCGGAGGTCGAGGGCGTCGCCGTCGCGCGGCGTGGGACACCGTCACTCCCGTCCCAGGTCGCGGTGGCTGGCCCGCGTGTCCATGCCGGCGCGCGGACAGCCGGGCGGCGATCTCCTCGGTCATCGCGACGCTGCGGTGCTTGCCGCCGGTGCAGCCGATCGCCACCGTCATGAAGCGCTTGCCCTCCACGAGGTAGCCGCGGGCCACCGTCTGCAGCAGCGGGGACGTACTGGTCGAGGAACTCCTGGGCGCCCTTCGCGGCTCCAGGACGTAGGCGGCGACCGCGTCGTCGCGCCCGGACAGCGGCCGGAGGTCGGGCACCCAGTGCGGGTTGGGCAGGAAGCGCATGTCGGCGACCAGGTCGGCGTCGACGGGGATGCCGTACTTGAACCCGAAGCTGACGATCGTCGCCTTCAGCGACGTGGTCTGCTCGGTGCCGAAGGCGCGCGCGACCTTGTCGGTGAGCTGGTGCACGTTGAGGCCGGTGGTGTCGATCACCAGGTCGGCGTCGGCGCGCAGGTCGTCGAGCGCGGTGCGCTCGCGGCGCAGCCCGTCGAGCAGCCGGCCGCCCTCCTGGAGCGGGTGCGGCCGGCGCGCGGCCTCCTGCCGGCGGACCAGCACGTCGTCGCTGGCCTCGAGGAACAGCAGCGTCGTGCGCCGGCCGGTGGAGCCGCGCGCGATGACCTCCTGCAGCCCGGCGAAGAACGAGCCGGAGCGTACGTCGACCACGACCGCGATCGGCTGCATCGGGCCCGCGGGTCTCGTCGACGAGGCGGACCACGTCGGCGACCAGCTGCGGCGGGAGGTTGTCGACCACGAAGAAGCCGAGGTCCTCGAGCTCCTTGGCGGCGGTGCTGCGGCCGGCCCCGGTCATCCCGGTGACCACCACCACCTCGCCGCGGTGGTCGGGGTCCTCGGGCAGGCGACCCGGACGCGTCGACGTCGGACATCACGACTCCTCGATCTCTCCGGTCGCGGTGTTCACGCTCACGGCCGCGCGACCCTTCTGCTCGGCCAGTGCGGCGACGATCGCGTCGGCCGTCCGGGCCCCGATGCCCGGCACCTCCGCGATCTCCTCCACTGTGGCAGCCCGCAGCTTCTTCAGCGAGCCGAACCGCCTGAGCAGGCTCTTGCGGCGCACCTCTCCCAGGCCCGGCGACGTCGTCGAGCACGCTCTCGACCATGCTCTTGGACCGCCGGGACCGGTGGTGGGTGATCGCGAAGCGGTGCGCCTCGTCGCGGATCCGCTGGAGGAGGTAGAGCCCCTCGCTGGTGCGCGGCAGGATCACCGGGTCCTCCTGGCTGGGCAGCCAGCACCTCCTCGAGCCGCTTGGCGAGGCCGCACCACCGGCACGTCGTCGATGCCGAGCTCGTCGAGCGCCCGCTGCGCCGGCCGCCACCTGGGGCGGACCGCCGTCGACGACCACGAGCCCGGGGACGTAGGCGAACTTCTTGGGCCGGCCGGTGTCCGGGTCGATCAGCATCGGCCCCTGCTGGTCGTCCGGGACGTCGACGAACTCGCCGGTCTCCACGCGCTCGTCGAGCAGCCGCCGGAACCGCCGGGTGATCACCTCGTGCATCGAGGCGACGTCGTTCTGGCCCTCGACGCCCTTGATGACGAAGCGGCGGTACTCGCTCTTGCGGGCCAGGCCGTCCTCGAAGACCACCATCGAGGCGACCACCTCGGTGCCCTGGAGGTTCGAGATGTCGTAGCACTCGACACGCAGCGGCGCGGTCGGCAGACCGAGCGCGACCTGGATCTCCTCCAAGCGCCCGGTTGCGGGTGGTCAGGTCGCTGGCCCGCTTGGTCTTGTGCAGGCCGAGCGCCTGGAGGGCGTTGCGGCCGACGGTCTCCTGCAGGGCCTTCTTGTCGCCCCGCTGCGGCACCTTGATGGACACCCGGCCGCCGCGCAGGTCGCTGAGCCACTGCTCGAGGGCCGGGGTGTCCTCGGGCAGCGCGGGGACGAGCACCTCCCGCGGGATCGAGTCGCCGAGCTCCCCGTCGTACAGCTGGAGGAGGAAGCGCTCGACGAGGCCGGCGGTGTCGGCGTCGTCGACCTTGTCGGCGACCCAGCCGCGCTGGCCGCGGATCCGGCCGCCGCGGACGTAGAAGATCTGCACCGCGACCTCGAGCGGGTCCTCGGACAGCGCCACCACGTCGGCGTCCGTGCCGTCGCCGAGCACCACCTGCTGCTTCTCCATCGCCCGGTTGAGCGCGCCGATGTCGTCGCGCAGCCGGGCCGCCCGCTCGTAGTCCTGGGCCGCGGACGCGGCGTACATCTCCTTCTCGACCCGCTTGACGAACGCGGTCGTCTGGCCCGCCATGAAGTCGCAGAAGTCGTCGACGATCGTCGCGGTGCTCCTCGGCGCGTGACCCGGCCGACGCAGGGCGCCGAGCACTTGCCGATGTAGCCGAGCAGGCAGGGCCGGCCGATCTGCGCGGACCGCTTGAAGACGCCGTTGCTGCACGACCGCATCGGGAACACCCGCAGCAGCAGGTCGACGGTCTCGCGGATCGCCCAGGCGTGGGAGTAGGGGCCGAAGTAGCGCACGCCGCGCTTCTTCGCGCCGCGGCCGACCATCACCCGCGGGAACTCCTCGTTGAGGGTGACCGCGAGCCACGGGTAGGACTTGTCGTCGCGGTACTTCACGTTGAAGCGCGGGTCGAACTCCTTGATCCAGGAGTACTCCAGCTGGAGCGCCTCGACCTCGGTGTTCACCACCGTCCACTCGACGCTCGCCGCGCTCGTCACCATGGTGGCCGTGCGCGGGTGCAGGTTGACGATGTCCTGGAAGTACGACGTCAGCCGGGAGCGGAGGTTCTTGGCCTTGCCGACGTAGACCACCCGGCGGTTCGCGTCGCGGAAGCGGTAGACGCCCGGCGACGTCGGGATCGACCCCGGGGCGGGGCGGTACGTCGACGGGTCTGCCACCCTCCAACCCTACGGGGGAGGTCCGACCGCCCTACCGCGTGGCGGACTTGGCGATCTAACCCCAGTTCTTTAGTGTACTTACATGGGATGTGTCGACCGCTACGGACTGCCGCTGACCGGGGGCGTCGACGCGGTAGCGGCGTACAACCGCGGCGTCGGCAACCTGCTCCGGCTGGAGGAGGGCTCCCTGCACGCCGTGGCCGCCTCGGTGGCCCTGGACCCGACGTTCGCCCTCGGGCACGCCGCCCTGGCCCTGCTGGGCCACGAGCTGTGCGCCCCTGTCGACATCGACGCCCGGCTCCGCGACGCCCGGCTGCACGTCCGCCGCGGCACCGACCGCGAGCGCAGTCACGTCGAGGCGGTCGCCCGGCACGTCGCCGGCGACTCCGCTCCCCTGGTCCGGCACCTCCGTCGGCACCCCACCGACGCGCTGCTGCTGTCCGTGGCGGTGCCCACGATCGCGTTCGCGGGGGTCACGACGGTGCCGCAGGACGCGTGGGAGATCGTCGAGCGCTGCGCGCCGGCGTACGGCGACGACTGGTGGTTCACCGGGCTGCTGGCCTTCATGCGCCAGGAGCAGGGCCGCTTCGACGAGGCGATGGAGCTCTCCTGCCTCTCCCTCGACACCGAGCCCGGCGCCGGGCACTCCGCGCACGCCCGGGCGCACGCGCACTACGAGACCGGTGACCATCGCGGCGGCCTGGCCTGGATGGACGCATGGATCACCGGGGCCGGCGCCCAGGTCGACAGCCTCAGCCACTTCTCGTGGCACGCCGCCATGCACGAGCTCTCGATGGGCGACCTGGACGCCGTACGCGCCCGCTACGACACCCAGCTCCGGCCGGAGCCCGAGCATGGGGTGTCGCAGCCTGGTGGACTCCGGCTCGCTGCTCTGGCGGTGGTCGCTGACGCCGGGGAGCGCGGCCGTCCCGGGCATCGCCGAGGTGCTGTCCGTCGTCGACGAGAACCTGCTGGCCCGCCCGCAGAGCCCGTTCATGGCGATGCACGCCGCCGTCGCGCTCTGCGCCGCCGACGACGCCGAGGGGCTCGCCACGCTGGCCCGCTGGTGTGCCGGGCGGGCGGACGTCGCGCACACCGAGGTCACCGCACCGCTGGCCCTGGCGCTACGTCGGCTGGTCCTCGGGGACCCGTCCGGCGCCGCGGACGCGATCGCCGCCCTGGAGCCCCGGTTGTGGCGCGTCGGCGGCAGCGACGCGCAGCGTGAGGTCGTCGAGGAGACCCGGATCTGCGCGCTGGTCAGGGCCGGCCGGTACGCCGAGGCGCTGACCGTCATCGACCGGCGGCTGGACCGCCGACGCTGCCGCCGGGACGAGTGGTTCCAGGCCCAGGCTCAGGTGACCGAGATCTGGTCACCCTCGACAGTCGCGGTCGTGGACGGCAACGGCTCGGGGGCCGGACCGGCCTGCAGACCCGTCCTCCATGGAGCACTGACTGCCGTGGCACTCGCAGGTCAATGAGGCCCTTCTCGACCTTGAAACACGCTGCACGCTATTTTGTCTTCCTTTAAACGGGAATTCGAGGATCGCTGTATTTTCCCGCAGTCAGACTTTTATGCCGCAGGTCCGTTTTCCTCCTATTCTTCTACAAAGGTGCTTGTGATCGCCGGGGCCGCGATCCCCGCACAGCAAGACGCTTTCCGGCGGCGTGGCGTCAGAGGTTTTCGCGGGCTTTCCGGAAAGCCAGGCCACAGACCACGAATGGGCCACCTTGGTTTCAAGGTTTGATGGCTCGTTTACACCACGGCTGCACCACCTACTGTCGCCAATTCCGTGCTTATTGCTTGCTATCGTGACCGATCGTCAAAACGCAAGCAAACTTAGTCTGGGTAACTGCCGACGGGGATGGGGATTCTCGTATGGATCAAGCACAAGTCGTAGTCATAGGGGCTGGGCCGCACGGACTCGCTGCAACGGCTCACCTCAAGCGAGGAGGCGCAGAGGTCCTGACCTTCGGTGAACCGATGGACTTCTGGCGAACGATGCCAAAAGGGATGCTGCTCCGGTCCAACAGGACCGCCACCAGCATCGCGGAACACGTGGGACCTCTGTCGCTGACGAGCTACTGCGAATCCACCGGAACCGACATCCAGCGCCCCGTTCCGCTGGACGACTTCATCGACTACGGCATGTGGGTGCACGCGGCAGTAGCGCCCGATGTCGACCGGCGCCGTGTCGTGAGCGTCGAGCAGGAGCCGGGGGGGTTCGTCGTCGCCCTGGCGGACGGCGACCGCGTCGCCGCCCACAACGTCGTGGTGGCGGGCGGCATCGCGCCATTCGTCAACCGGCCCGAGGTGGCCGCTCACCTGCCCCATGAGCTCGCCTCCCACACGGCGGACCACCGAGACCTCAGCCGTTTCTCGGGCAAGCAGGTGCTGGTGGTCGGCGGGGGCCAGAGCGCCCTGGAGTGTGCGGCCCTGATTCGTGAAGCCGGGGCATCCGTCGAGGTGTTCGCACGCGCCCGCAAGATCAACTGGCTGCACGGGGCGAAGTACCACCAGAAGCTCGGCAGGTTCGAGCCTTTGGCGTACGCGCCAACCGACGTGGGTCCCATGGGCATCTCACGCATCGTGTCGCTGCCGGACCTGTTCCGTCGCCTCCCCCGATCCGTCCAGGATCCGATGGCCTATCGCGCGATCCGTCCCGCTGGCGCGGACTGGCTGAGACCGCGCCTGACGGACGTACCCATCCACGTGAATCGGCCAGTCGTGGCAGCGGACGCCCGCGGCGACCGCGTGATGGTCCGCTTCGGTGATGGGACGAGTCGGGTGGTCGACCACCTCATGTTCGGCACCGGTTACCGGGTGAACGTGTCGAAGTACCCCTTCTTGCCGGAATCGTTGACCCGCCGTGTCGAACAGGTCAACGGGTATCCGGTGCTGCGGAGAGGGATGGAGTCCAGCGTTCACGGCCTCCACTTCCTGGGCGCACCAGCAGCGTGGAGCTTCGGCCCGGTCATGCGATTCGTGTGCGGTGGTTGGTATGGCGCCGCGGCCCTCACCCGGAAGATCGCTGGGTCACAGGCGCCAGCTGCTCCGGGTCTTGCACCGGTGGGCGATGACCTGTGACCGTCAGGCCGTCAACGTCCCGGCCGAAGCATCCTGACCCAGTCACTCGCAGCGGCAGACGGGACGCTCGCCGCCGAGCCGCTCTTCGACGCGACACGATTCCTCGACGGCGCACACGACGTGACGAAACCGCGTTCGCGGTGGCTGGACGGCTACTACGCGCTCAAACCGTTCATTCCGCGCCGGTTGCAGCTCGCGGCCCGCCGTCGTCACGCGCGGCGACGGTCGACGCACGGGTTTCCTGCCTGGCCTGTCGAGGATTCGTTGGTGCGCTTCCAAGGGGAGCTCTTCCGCGCGGAGATGGAACGGCGGGGAGTCGACCGCATCCCGTTCATCAACTTCTGGCCCGACGCGAAGCGGTTTGCCTTCGTGCTCACCCACGATGTCGAGGGCCCCGTCGGCCTGTCGAACATCGCGCGGATCCTCGAGGTCGAGCGCAAGCACGGGCTCGTTTCCGCGTGGTACTTCGTTGCCGAGGACTACGAGATCCCCCGCGGGACCTTCGAGCTGATCCGATCCGCGGGAGGTGAAGTCGGGCTGCACGGCCTGACCCACAACGGGACGCTCTTCCGCGACCGGGCTAGCTTCGAGTCGCAGCTGCCAGGGATTCACCGGTATCTGCGCGAGTGGGGGGCGGTCGGCTTCCGCTCGCCTGCGACCCACCGCACTGCAGAGTGGATGCACGAGCTCGGCTGTCTCTATGACAGCTCCTTCCCCGATACGGACCCGTTCGAGCCCCAGCCGGGCGGCTGCTGCTCGATCTTGCCGTTCTTCCTGCGCGACCTGGTCGAGCTGCCGATCACGCTGCTGCAGGACCACACGCTCTTCGAGATCCTCCAGCAGCGGACGGCGGACATCTGGATCTCCAAGGCGGACTGGCTCGTAGAGAACCGCGGGCTCGTCAACGTACTCGTCCATCCGGACTACGCGGACGCACATCGACTCGAGGTGTACGACCAGCTGCTCGCACACCTCAAGGGCCAGGCAGGCGGCTGGCATGCGCTGCCGCGCGAGGTGGCCTCGTGGTGGCGGTTGCGCGCGGCGCTCGAGCGGGATCTCGCGGGGCGGGTTCCCTCCGGGCTTCCCGATTCCGTGACGGTGGCGCACGCGCTGCTCGTCGAGGACCGAATCGAGATCGAAGCATGACGGGCTGTCCGGGCGCGATCGTCGCCGGGGCGTCTTACCGAGCGCTCGCGGTCGTCAGGAGCCTTGGCCGCCACGGCGTTCCGGTCTGGGTGCTTCAGACCGATGAACACTCGGTTGCGCGGTACTCCCGCTTCGCCGTGGGCACAGCACGCTGGCCGCGGGGGGACGATCCCGAGCGGCACGACGAGCTGCTGCGGATCGTCGAGCGCAACCGGCTGACCGGCTGGGCGCTGATCGCAACAGACGACGAGGATGCGGCGACGATGGCGCGCCTGCATCCGGCGCTCTCCGAGTACCTGGTCATGACGGTTCCGCCGTGGGACGTCTTGGAGGCGGCCTACGACAAACGGGTCATGCACGCGGTCGCTGCACGGGCGGAGATCGCGCAGCCGGCGACGCTGTTTCCGGGCAGTGCCGAGCAGCTGAGCCGTGTCGAGCGCTTTCCTGTCGTGGTCAAGCCTGCTCACAAGGCCGTGCCGAACGAGCTGACGGCAGCGAAGTGCTGGCGCGCCGACGACCGGGTGACCTTGTCGGCGCTCTACGAACGTGCGTGCGGGCTGATGGACGCGAGGGCGGTGATGGTGCAGGAGCTCGTTGCCGGAGACGGCCAGTTCTCGTTCGGCGCGCTGTGTCGAGACGGTCGCGTGCTCGCATCGCTCACGGCGCGGCGTACGCGCCAGTACCCGCTGGATTTCGGGAGAGCGAGCACATTCGTGGAGACGATCGAGGACAAGACCGTAGAGGATGACGCCCGCCGGCTGCTGGCTGCGATGCGCCTCACCGGACTCGTCGAGGTCGAGTTCAAGCGGGACCCGAGGACGGGCGCGAATCTGCTGCTCGACGTCAACCCGCGTGCGTGGGGCTGGCAGTCGATCGGTGCGAGGGCCGGCGTGGACTTCCCGTACCTGTTGTGGCAGATGACCTGCGCCCTGCCCGTCGGTGCCGCCGACGCGCGCCCAGGTGTCGGCTGGATGCGGATGGTCTTCGACGTCCCGGCCGCCGCAGCCGCTCTGCGGACAGGGCAGCTGACAGTGCGCGAATACCTGCGATCCTTTCGCCGCCCCCTTGAGCACGCGATCTTCGCCGGAGACGACCCCGTGCCCGGGCTGCTCGACACCGTTCTCCTCGGCTCGATGTTCGCGTCTCGGCTACGCCGTGGTCATGCCGGCTGAGTCGCTCGTGCACACACGAGGCGGAACCTTGAGCCGGGGGCTGGTGCCCCCGGCGAGCCTCGCGGTCGTTGACCCGATTCGCGACCCACGCTGGGCGGCACTCGCTCAGGCGGCGCCGGGCAGCTGCGCGTTCCACCATCCGGCATGGCTACGGCTGCTCGAGCGCGTCTACGGCTATCCGGTCATGGCCTGCGCGGTGCTCGACGACCAGGGCGCCTTCGAGGCCGGCTTGCCGATGGCGCTTGTCGGCGGCCGCGTGAACAGCGCCCGGCTCGTCGCGCTTCCGTTCAGTGACGTGGTCGTGCCACTTGCACGCGACGCTCGCGCGAGTCAGTGGCGCCGCCTGAGCATCGCGTTGCACCAGTTCCAGCGGCAGAACGCGCTCTCGATCGAGCTGCGCGGTGAGCTTCCCGGTGGCGTTCGGCGGGAATCGGTCGCGACGTTCCGGCATCATCTGCTGTCCTTGACGCAGGGCTACGAGGCGGTGGCACGCGGCGTGAAGCCGCAGATGGCCCGTGGCGAGCGACGCGCTCGCCGTGAGGGGTTGCGCGTCGAGTTCAGGACCGATGGCGGTGCCCTCGCCGAGTTCTTTGGCCTTCACGTGCGCACGCGCAAGCGCCAGGGGGTGCCGACGCAGCCCCGCCGCTTCATCATGGCCTTCGAGGACCTTTTCGCGGAGGGGCTCGGGTTCGTTGTTGTTGTCCGCGACGGCCTCGTCCCCGCGGCCGCGGCCGTGTTCTTGTCCTCCAACGGGACACTCATCTACAAGTACGGCGCCTCAGACCCTCGCCTGCTCGCCAAGCGCCCGAACAACTTGCTCTTCATGGACACGATCCGCTGGGCATGCGAGCACGGCCTCGAGCGGCTCGACTTCGGGCGGACGGACGCAGACCACGACAGCTTGTGCTCGTTCAAGCGTTCGTTCGGGGCTGTGGAGACGTCGCTCGCCTACAGCACGCTGGGAGGGGTGGACGTCCCGGCTCGGCGCGGCCACGGCGCTGGCGGCGACGGTCATCCGGCGCTCGCCCCCGTTCGTGGGCAGGGTTGCCGGTGAGCTGCTCTATCGGGACTTCGCGGCATGACGGTCCACCGGTTCGTTCGCCGTGACAGGACGACTGCTGCCCCTGCACCTGGTCCGCCGTACCGGGTGCTCTCGATCGCCTTCACGAACTACCCCGCGGACACGCGTGTTCGCCGCGAGGCAGAAGCGCTCGTTGCACGCGGGATGAGCGTGGACGTCATCTGCCCGTGGACACCGTCCCTCGGCTGGCGGCGGTCGATCGAAGGCGTTGACATCCATACTGCTGGGACGCTCGAGGTGCAGCACGAGCGGAGTCCCCTGGCCTACATCAATCGTGACGTCGCATTCGTCGTGCGCGCGGCTCTCGCCGCCGTGCGACTGCATATCCGGAACCCGTACGACGTCATCCATGTGAACACGATGCCGGACTACCTCGTCGCGGCCGCGGCGCTGCCAAAGCTGCTGGGCGCCAAGGTCGTGCTCGACGTGCACGATCTCGTTCCCGAGCTCTACGCAGCAAAGTTCGGCGTCGACGAGAGCAGCCCGACCGTCAAGCTGATGACATTCGTCGAGCGATGCAGCGTCCGCTTCGCCGATCGCGCGCTCGCGGTACACCGGCCGCACCTAGAGGCGCTCCTGCGCCACGGTAACCGCGAGAGCAAGTTCAGCATCGTGATGAACACGCCTGACACGCGGCTCTTCGTGCGGCGGAAGAATCCATCCATCTCGGGACCGTTCGTGCTTCTGTATCACGGCACGATCTCGCGTCGGCACGGCCTCGAGACTGCTGTTCGTGCCGTCGAGATCGCTCGGCAGACGTACGACGACATCGAGCTCCTCATCGTCGGCGAGGGCGACGACGTCGAGCGGGTCAAGGGCATCATCGACGCGCGCGGCCTCGGTGAGGCGGTTCGGCTCGAGGGCCTTCGGCCGATCGAGCAGATGAAACCACTGTTCGAGCGCGCGTCGGCAGGCATCGTCCCCATCGTCGATGACCCGTTCACTCGGTACATGCTTCCGGTGAAGCTCCTCGAGTACGTTGCGCTGGGCCTTCCTGTCATCTCGTCCGAGACGCCAACAATTCGTGCGTATTTCGACGAGACGATGGTCGCGTTCGTCCGCCCCGGCGACGTCGCCGACCTGGCTGCGAAGATCATCGCTCTCCGGCGGGACCCGGATCTGCGCGAGTCGCTGGTTCGCAGCGCCGACACGTTTCTCGACCGCTACTCGCCGGATCGTGAGAGCGAGCGGTACTACGAGCTGATCGAATCGCTTGCTGCCTCTCGCACACCCCGGATCAGAGCACCGAGTCTTGTGCGGAACCTAGACAAGGAACGGACACATGGCTGAGCACACTGTGGTTATCGGACTCGGCGAGGTCGGTCGGCCTCTCTGCGAACTCGTCGCGCGGACCGGGGCCGAGGTTCTCGGCGTCGACGCCGCCCCGGTAGACCTGCCAGCGCCGGGCACGGTCGCCGTCATGCACATTTGTTTCCCGTTCGAGATCGATGACTTCGTCGGCGAGACGGCCCGCTACGTCGACCGCCTCCGGCCCGAGCTCACGGTCATCAACAGCACCGTCGGCGTCGGAACGACCCGGGCCGTTCACGAGCGGACCGGCGGACGAATCGTCCATAGTCCGGTCCGTGGAAAGCACGCTCGGATGGTCGAGGAGCTGACGTACTACGACAAGTTCATCGGCCCGATCGACGCCGATGCCGGAGTTCTCGCCAAGCAGCACTTCGAGTCGCTCGGCATGACCACGAGAGTGCTGTCCTCACCCGAAGCCAGCGAGCTGGCGAAGCTCACAGAGACGACATACTTCGGCGTGCTGGTCGCGTGGGCACAGGAGGTCGAGCGATACTGCGAGGCCGTCGGGGTCGACTACGACGAGGTCGTCGCCATCTACGAGCAGATCGGTTACCTACCGCCCGTCAAGTTCTTTCCGGGCGTGATCGGCGGTCATTGCGTCATGCCGAACATCGAGATCCTGAAGGAGATCGCGGACACGCCGCTCCTGGAGACCGTGCGATGGTCGAACGCACAGAAGACCGCTCGGGAGGCATCGACGGCGACGGCGTAGTGCCGTTGTCCGGCTACGTCGGGCCTCGCGGCAGCGGTGCGTCCGGCGCTCACTGGTTGAGGGTGTCGATCCGGCTCAGGACGTCCCTGGCCTTGTGCAGCGGGGCGCCGGCCGTGGAGCAGGCCGCGCAGGTGGGCGTGAAGTCCCCCGCCCGCAGCTCCGAGAAGCGAGGCGGCTTCGACGTCGGCATGGGTCCCACGAAACCCGGGTTGGTCGACGTGCCTCCGGGGATCGGGTCGCCTCCGTACGAGACGTTTCCTGACGCCGTCCAGGTCCCGCCCGGTGCGTCCCAGTAGCCACCGAACTTGATGGTGTTGGTGAGCCTCATCGGTCCGTTCGCCGGAATCTCGGAGCCTCCCTGCGGGGCGTAGATGGTGTTGTGGTCCATCGTCCAGCCGCTGACCGCGAGGTCGGTGATCACGTTGTGCGAGGCGGAGGCCAGGAAGAGCGTGTTGGTGATCGACACGTTGTCGAACTTGGCCCCGGTGCCGCTGTCGCCCGGGTAGAAGCCCTGGTTGCCGCCCGGACCGAACACCGTGTGGTCGACGGTGATCGCGGACTGGTGCCCGCCGGAGTAGATCTGGATGCCGTCGGCGTGCGTGCAGCCTGTCGACTGGGGCTCGTTGAACGAGTAGCCGGGGTGCTGCGGGTTCTCCCGTGCGAAGTAGATCCACGAGTTCTGGAACGTCAGGTCGTGCAACGTGCCGGCGGCGTGGGTCTGGTCCTGGAAGTCGTCCTGGCCACCATCGTGCACCAGCAGTCGGTCGAAGGTCAGGTGATTGCCGCGCAGGGTGATGTTCTCACCATCGGAGTTGTAGCCGTTGGAGATCGTGGTGGGCACCCCGTTGTCGAACACCTCGAGGTTGCGCAGCGTGACGTGGTGCGCGCTGTCGGACCCGAAGGCGACACCGTTCTGGGCGCCGTAGGCCATGATGCCCGACCGGGCGACGCCGTCCAGGGTGACGTAGGACTGGCCGTTGAGGTCGACCAGCCGGCTGCGGCCGCCGGGCGCGGCGTACGTCGACTGGTGGCAGTACGGCAGTGGGACGTCGCGACCGCCGAAGAGAACCACGGTCCCGTCCCGTCCCGGCTCCGAGGCCCGACGGATGGTGACGGGAGCCGTCGACGTGCCGGACCGCCCGACCGTCAGCGTCGTCGAGTAGGTCATGCCGCAGGAGACACCCGGCCGGGTTGTGGTGAAGTCGTAGGCGCTGGCGCATCGGCTCGAGCCGCCATCGAGCAACACGGTGTCACCCGGTTGGACCGCAGTCCAGTTGATGGCCGACATCTCGTTCCAGGCGCTCGCCCATGACGTCCCGCCTGCGTTGTTGCCGCGTTTGGAGACGTACCAGCTACGACCGGTCGAGGTCGGGCTCGGCGTGGCCGTCGCGGTCGGCGTCGAGCCGGACCCGGCCCGCACGAAGTGGATGTCGTCAACGGTCAGCCTGCCACGCGACCGCAGGGCGAGACCGAAGCTGACCCGGTCGACGCCGGCCGGCACCGGCTTGGACGTGTAGGCCGACTTGGACCAGCGTTTGCTCGCTGGGGCGGACACGCCGCTGTCCCACCGTCTCCAGGCACCGGTGGCGGCGTTGTGCGTGTACAGGACCCACTGCGCCTTGCCTGTGAGCTTGTACCAGCCACTGATCCGGTAGCGGGCACCCGGCGTCACCTTCAGGGAGCACCGGTCGGCCGTGCCGACGACGAGCTGCCGGGCGCCGGACGTGAACGAGGAGATCGTCACCTTCTCGGCCCAGGAGCCGGAGTGCGCGTCGGACGTCCGCGCGAAGCGTGATCTGTTCTTGCCGTATCCGCCCTGCTTCCAGCAGTCCGGCGCAGAGGCCTTCCCGGCGTTCTCCAGCGAAGAGTTCTGGACCACGGTCCTCGCGCTGGCGGTCGTGAGCCCCAGCGAGGAGACGGCGAGCGCCACCACCCCCGCGAGAATGGTCAGGACAAAGATCTTCCGCACGGAAGCCTCCGGAGGGATCGGATGGTCGAGCTGGGCCCCGTGGTTTTTCTTCGCGTCTCCCCGAAGGCGACACAAATGAGCATAGGTGCCGTGTCTGGCAAACGAGGATATAACGGATCAACGCTTTTCGCACGCTCGACTGCGCGTACGCCAGCCTGAGACGGCGCCCCTCGGCACGGCCTGGCGGCCTTCGCCGGGTCGAGAGACGGTCTCCGTCCTCGACGACATGCTCGTTGCTCAGCTAGACATTCCCCGGATCATCCGGGAACGCGGGCAGCCAAAATCAGCCGAGCAGGGCGGGGCCTCGTACGGGAAAGCTGGGTTCAGCCACGTGCGATCATGCAGGTCGCCCTGAACGAGGCGTATGTACCTCCTCGCTGAGGGGGATCTCCATGCCCCCGCGTACCAGGCGCCCACGCAACCCCACTGATCGCCTCGCGCGTAGCGCCTGTTACCGGTGTTGTCCAACCATGGGAGCCATCCCTCGTAGCAACCGCGGAGAAACGAGCCCAGGTAGTCCAATGCGAACGCTGTGGAATCCCGGTTGAACGGGAAGGTCCCGTTCTGGTTGTGGGGCATCTTTCCCCAGGCTGGGTTCTGCCAAGACTTGATGCCGACGATGGAGAACGTCGCGGGACATCGTCCTCGTCCGTAGTCCCGCTGGTAGTTGTGGCCCGCTCGGCTGATGAACGCACAGTATTTTCGGCTCGCGCGGGTGGGCTGCGTGATCATGTCCCCGCAGCCCATGTTCGGGACGCAGCGACCCGACTGGTAGGTGTCGTAATGGGTCCACGTCGACTCGTGGATGGCGATGGCTCGTAGCAGGTTGTCGGACATTCCCCACTTGCACGCGGCCCACTGGATGTTCGCGTCGGTGGTGCCGACGTGGGCGCCCGTCACCCGCGGAAGCAGCCACGTGTACCACTTCGCCGCATAGCTGCGGTCTCGGGGCAGGGAAGCGAAGGAGGCACGCACTGCGCCCCTCGGCGGCATCGTGTGGTTCGGTTCGTAGTTGTCAGGTCGTGGCTCCCACGTCGATGCGTGGACTCGCTGGCTACAGCTTTCGTCGCCTGGCAACCGAGACCACGATCCCCGCGGAAGCGTGGAGAAGTACCCGGACTGCGGCGGAGGGGGGAAACCCACCTCGTACCGCACCTGCACTGGCGCCTGCACCGGGAGGAGCCAGGCGAGCGTGGTCGCCCCCACCAGCAGAGCGAGGGTCGCGACAGCTGCCGCCGACCATCCAGCGTGCGCGCTCCTCCGGCTGATCGGCCGGCGACCACCCTGGTGCCAGCGAGGACCAGTTTCGCGGTTGGGGTTACTCACGGTGCCCCACTCCTCCACGGCTCGACGCCCGCTCCGTCACGGGCTCTGGGCGCGAACGTCGATACCATCATCGGTCGTCGATTCCGGAGGCTGTCAAGGTCTTCTGCGTGGGCGACCGGTCGGTGTTCATAGGTGGAACTCCGATTCGGTCTGGGTGGGCGCGGGTCACTTGGACGAGGGCCTGTTCCCAGTAGGTGGTTCGGGCGCATATGAGCGACGACGCACCAGATGGCCTGGCACTCCCCCTTGTCCCGACGGCCGCATCCCGGGCCTCGGCGAAAGCCGCGGCCCCATCGCAACCTCCCCGCGACCGCTCCGAAGACGTCGTCATCGTCTCGGCTGCAAGCGACGCCGGGACGCGCTTCTCCATAGGAGGGCGGTACCTCCGAGAAGCGTCACCATGAACGCAACGAAGGAGGTACCCGCGATGAGTCGTCGAGAGGAGGTGACTCCAAGAGCCTGTCCTGGGCCGTCGCCCCCAGCCAGTTCCGCGACGCCCGCTTGGATGCGCTGTGTCTGAACCGCCTCGGAGTGGCTGGCCTCGTCCCTCGAGTAGAACCTGACGGTTGTCGGGCCGGAGACGGCGAACGGGTGGGTGTAGCGCTGCCAGGAGGCGCTGGTCTTGGGGTTCGTCCCATCAGTCGTGTAGTAGGTGGCAGCAGAGCCCGTTGCACCGGTGACATGCAGGCTGACCCTGACGCCCCTGGATGGGGCTGCGGATTGTGCGCATGGCGACGGCTTGCACGCCATCGTCGTGTGGGGTGCGGCGGTGGATGCCCGCAGCCCGTTCGCGATCACGTCCCCGACCGTACGCACCGTGACCTTGCCTGCGGCTCGCTGTGCGTCCAGCCAGGCCACGAGCTGCTCGAAGCGCGAGGAGGTGGTCGACTCCTGGGAGGTACACGAGGTGTCACAGATGCCGTGGAACACGAGGATGACCCAGCGCGTGCCGTTCTGTTGCTCAGCGTTCGTGACGGCCCGCTCGAGGTCCTGGACTGTCGTGCCGATCCTTGCTTCTTGAGGGGTACGGAGCTTGTACGGGTCGGCCGGCGGCACGTTCTCCCAGTACTGCCCCGCTGCTTGACCCACTCCCCTGGCGCTCCTGTAGCCGCACGACGTCACCGCCGAGTGGCTCTCTCGCACCGCAGCGGTGGGGTAGGCGAATGACGTCACGGGAGCGAAGCCCTCCTGGATCAGGCGCTGTCGGTCCTCGCATATCTCCTTGATGGCCGTTTGCTCACTGACCTGGTCGAGGACTGCGTGGTGTGATGTGTGACCGCCGATCTCGTTGCCGGCGTTGGCCAGCTGATAGAGCTGCTGCCATCCCATGTAGAAGCCGCTGCTGCCCACCATCCCCGAGTTCACGTAGAAGGTGGCGGCCATCGCGTGAGATCGCAGGAGCGGGAAGACCGAGTACTGGGTGGCCTGTCCATCGTCGAATGTGATGCTTACGACGGTCTTCGCCGGCGACCCCGGTTGTGTCGACCGGGAGGCCATCCCCGCGGCCGCAGCCGAACCGAGAGATGACACCGCGAGAACCAGTGTGAGCACCAGCCCGGTGAGCAAGGTGAAACGGGGACCGCGGACTCTTCTGGTCATTCGCGCACCTTCTTCCCTGAGTGTTGGTCCCGCCGGCCACGATCAAAGGCCCTGCGGACAGCCGAATCCTGAACTACAAGGAGGTCTGAACTCCCCCCACGCAGGGTCGAGCCAGGCGTGGTTCCGGAGCTCGCGGCGGACATCCGCGATGTAGTCGCGTGCCGGCTTCGTGTACCAGGCACCGGCGTCCCAGGACCCCACGCATCCCCATATGTCACCAGGGCCGTACGTGCCGTCACCCGACTTCTTCAGCCAGTGGATCCAGCCTTCGTCGCAACCCCGGAGATACGAAGCAAAGTAGTCCAGGGCAAACGCGGTCGAGTCCCGGTTGAAGGGAAAGGTGCCGTTCTGGTACTCCGGCGACCGGCCCCAGGAGGGGTTCTGCCACGACTCCACGCCGACGATCGAGAAGGTCTTCGGACAGCGACCCGGACCGAAGTCCCGTTCGTAGTCACGGCCTGACTGGCTGACTCCCGCACAGTACCGGCGCGCGGCTCGATCCGGCGTGCTCAGCAGGTCCGCACAGCCGAAGGTCACCACGCAGGTGCCGTTCGGGTAGACCTCGTGCTGGTACCAGCTGGACTCTCGGACTGCAACGGCCCGCAACAGGTTGTCTGAGATGCCCCACTTGCAGGCAGCCCACTGGATGTTCTCGTCCGTCGTGCCGACGTGATGACCAGTGACACGGGGAAGCAGCCGCGAGTCCCACCTGGAGTGGATCCACTGCGACCGCGCGGCAAACGACTCGTGCACCGCCCGCTCGTTCGGCATGGCGTGGTTGGGAACCGAGTTTCCGGCCGTGGCTCCCACGTGGAGCGATGGACCCTCTTGCTGCAGGCGGCATCGCTCGGGAGACCTTTCCACGAACCAGGCGGAAGCGTGGGGAAGTAGCCGGACGCGCGGGAGGCAAACCGTCGCTCGGGGTCTTCTCGACTGCGGCGAACGCGAGCCATGAAAGGTCATCGTGCCCACGACCACCGCCAGGAACACTGCCACCCGCTGCGGGCGGGTCGTGGGACGAGGAACATTGCCGGCTAGTCCTTGATCTCAGGGCTATGTGTTTCGCGCTCGATCGAGCTGCCGTTGGTGCGCGGCTCCGGCCAGGGCGTCGGCCAGGGATCCAGCTTCCCTTCCTCGGGTGGCTCCCTGCCGGAGTACCCGCTGGTGCGTTGTCCACCGGCTCGGGCGCCGAGCGCCCAGTCCCATACAACCGAGGCCACGAGTCCTATCAGGAATCGCACATGGCAGCGACCGCGACGATCAGCGTGTAGTTCACGGCGGTTGGCCCCGTGGGCATGGTGGGAGTGGTTATCACGTCCGCTACACGTGCATCACCCCCGCTGTTCCGGTAGTCGACGTACGCGCGAGTGACGGCGTTCGCGCCGTCGTACGCCGCAGTGGGCGTCGCCGCCTTGAAATTGATGCCGAGCACCGTGGTGTCCACCGGGTTGGTCACCGAAAGGCTTTGCTGCACGACCTGCACCGGCTCGTGCAGCAGATTCGCTGCCCTTCGAAACACGTTGCCCGAGGATGCTATGGCCGCCTCGGTGCTCATGTTCGCTTGGGTGGGCACGCCATTCAAGACTTCCGGCTTGACGCTGACGCTCGAGCTCGCGACGTACTTCGTCGGAGAACGAGACCGCCACGGCCGCGAGCACACTCGCCACCATCGCGAACAGGATGATCCACACGTGCGCTTCCAAGAAGCCCTTTGAGCGTGGATGGGTTCCATTTGAGTTCACCGGTCTCCTCCTTCGACTGGCTGACGTGCTGCGGCGGGAATGTCGGCACTCGGGACCTTCTCGGCTCCCGCGGTCATCGACAACGCCAACAAGGAGAACAAGGAGTCCGCAGAACCGCGGTAGGTGAGGTGAGGATCGAAGATCATCGTGACCACGACGACGTTCACCGCGGCGAAGGAAGCCAGGGCCGCCACACTGCTCCAGCTGGACAGGCTTCGGCATCGACGCAAGGTCATGCGCCCGGCGGTGCGCGCGAAATGCACGAAGGCCGCAAGGAGCGGGAGGCCGCCGCCCCACACCAGCCACGTGTAACCGCTCTCGACCCAGACATAGCCGGCGTCCTCGGTCGCGACGGGCACCCGGGCCCCCCGGGCGAACCCCGAGCAGAATGTTGGGTCCGGAGAAGATATGCGGCCAGAAGTACGTCCGCAGATTGGAGAGCCGGGTGGTCCAGCTCACCGGCACTCCGCTCACGCCTTGGAAACCGGTGAGCCGGTGCTCGATCACCGGCCACGTCAGGGTTCCCGTACCGATGAGAAGGAACGGCGCGTAGCGCAGGAACTCGAGCCGCCGCAGAGCCGCCGCCACGGCAGTGCCCCCGACCAGAAGCGCCAGCACGCTGGAGAACTCCCCTGCCGCAAAGACGCCAGGAACGTAGATGACGACGAGCACGGCCAGCAGAGCTCCGTAACGCCGGACCCGGTACCAGATCCCCACGACGATCGCGAGGTTGAAGACCAGGAGGTCCGCGGCCGCGGCCGGCAAGGCCAGCGTGGCGCCCGCGCGAGGCGCGGCTATTGCAAGGGGGTTGGTCCCCTCCGGTATGAACCAGGCCACCAACATGCCACGGACCCCGAAGAGGTCGAGGGCCTGCCCTATCGCGATCAACCCGACCACCGCCGCGGCGGCAACTGAGGCGATCAGGCACCACAGCACCTCGCGATCGGTCCGGACAGAGACACGCACCACCGCGTAGACAGTGAGGAACTTCCAGAGCACCAACGAATAGCTGATGTCGTCGCCTGTCGGATGCTGCCCGCGGGCCACCATCCAGACCAGCGGAACGAAGGACGCGGCGATCGCCATCACCACCAGCGACCACTCCAGGGCGTTCAGCCGGTCCCTGATCCTGACGCGGCTCGGTGCGGAACGAGCCCCCTGGCCGCGAGGATGCCGGCCAGCACGAACAGCAGGGCTTCGTTCGGTCGCAGCAAGGGGATGAGCCTGCCGCGGTCGATGCCGACGACGAGCGGAGTGACACCGATGACCAGCAACGCAGCCGTCACGGGATACTTCCAGACCCAGACCACGAGGCCGACGCCGACCATGACGGCCGCCGCGAGCATCGGCTGGGCAGAGGCGAGTCCGCCGGCGACTACCGCGGCGATCGCTGTGCACAGGAGCAGCGCGCCTCCCCTGAGCCGCGGGTCGTCGAAGACCTCACGCGTCACGGTCGTCATGTGGCTCCTTCAACGTCCGCCAGGGGTGACCGACGGCCGCGGATCGCAGAACGCAGCCTGGACAGCTCCGGGGAGCGCATCATGGCCTGGCTCAGCACATAGGTCGCGAGGCCGACGCCGGATCCGACCACCAGCGTGACGATCCATCCTGTACGTGCCGAGCCACTCGGCCCGACCGCCGCCACGGCCAGCCAGACGATCACCGCCATCGCGAGCGCGCCGCTGCCCGCGCGAGCGAGCGAACCCACCAGGGGGCGGGCAGATATGTGGTCGTCGCGGGTGACGCGGTGCAGAAGGTGAGCGCCGGCCACCAGCGAGGCGACCGCGAACGCCCCTCCGAGCAACGCGTTGAGACTTCCGTCCGGGACGAACGGCGAGACAGCACAGATCGCCAGACAGATAGCCGCCTGCAGGAACATGGAGCGAAGCGGTGTGCGGGTGTCACCGCGGCAGTAGGCGGCCTGTGTCGAGACGAAGAAGATGGTTTGGCCGATCAGGCCCAATGCCAGAGCCGCGATCGAGGCAGTGATGATGTGTAGGGCGAAGGGCGTGTTCATCTGACCTGCCGAGAGGGCCCGGGCAAGCGGCTCGGCGAGAACGACGTAGGCCACCGCAGCCGGGATCGCGAGGAACAGTGCCAGGTTGAGTCCATCGATGAAGACCCGGCCGAACTCGATGCTGTCTCCCTTGATGTGAAGACGTGAAAGCCGAGGGAGGAGCGCGAGGCCCACAGGCGTGGCGACGAGGGCGATCGGCAGGAAGTAGAAGCTGAGACCCATCTGGATGGCCACGCTGCCGCCGCCGACCCGGCTGGCCAGGACGAGGAGAGCGAGCACCTGCACGGATAGTAGACCGGCCTGAGTCGCCGCCCGCAGCGAGCGGCCGATGATCTCGACGACTTCCGGCTGGCGCCATCCACGGCGCGGCACGATCGTCACCCCGTTCCGGTACGCCCCCCACCACTGGAGCCCCGCGTGCACGGCCACTGCGGCCGTTGAGCCGATGCCGAGCAACAAGAGCTCGCCGACGGGTGGGGAGCCCCCTTGGCTCGAGCTACCTCCGTAGATGAGGCCCACCGCTGCGAGAACCGCGATGACCCCAAGGTTCTCCACCGCTGGCGCAGCACTGGCAAGCGCGAAACGGCGGTGGGCGTTCATGGCGGCGGTCGAGGAGCCCACCACTGCGTACAGAAAGACCTGCGGCACCGCAAGCAGGACGAGGAGACGCACCGCTGGAAGCTGGTCCGCGCTCGACCCGGCGTCCGTCCCCACGATGTGCAACAGCTCCGGGAGCAGTAGTACGGCGAGTGGCGCGACTGGGAGCAGGACCATCCACGCGACACCTAGGAATCCCCCGCTGATCAGCGCCGCATGCCTCGAGTCGTGATTGTCGATGTGGACCACGAGTGCCGGAACGAGCAGCGACGAGAACAATGAGCCGGCCAGGAGACCGAAGTAGATGAGGTTGGGCAGGGTGTTCGTGATCTGGAAGGTATTCCCCAGGAACGTCGGTCCCAGCACGGCGCCGAGCACGACCACCCGCACCACCCCGGTTGCCCTGCTCAGGACCGTGAAGGTGCCGATGACGAACGAGTCGCGGGCGGTCTCGTCCGCGCGGGAGATGTCGGCATCTGGTCGAACCGTCACCGTGCCCCACCTTCCAGAACGGCGCGCACGGTTCTCGCCAGGATCACGAGGTCCGTCCATAGGTTTCGGCGTGCGACGTACTCGAGATCGAGCCGGAGCCCCTCGACCATCGTCAGCCGGTTTCGCCCGCTCACCTGCCAGAGACCAGTCACCCCGGGCCGGACGTCGAACCGGGACGTTGCCCACGGCGGGAGCCGCTCCAACTCGTACGGGAGACAGGGTCGAGGGCCGACGAGAGACATGTCCCCGCGCAGGACGTTGAACAGCTGGGGAAGCTCGTCGATGCTGCTACGCCGCAGGAAGGGGCCGATCCTCGTCACCCGCGGATCATTGGGCAGCTTGTAGAGCCCGTCCTCCGGTACGGCGTCGCCGGCCAGCAGCCGCAGAACGTAGTCCTGGTGCAACCTCGCGTCGCTGCCGTCGTGCATCGTCCGGAACTTGTACATGACGAACGGCTCCTGGTCGACGCCGATGCGCGTCTGCCTGAAGAGGGCACGTCCAGGCCCTGAGCACCTCACCAGCACGGCCACCAGAAGGAACAACGGCGAGAGGCACACCAGTGCGACCACGGCGACTGTTACGTCGATGAGGCGTTTGACCGCTAGGTCGGCTGCATGCGCCGGGGTCAGTGACCCTCGCGCCGCCGAGGCATCCGTCATGCTCGCCTCCCGTTCTCCCGTGCCCTCACCCTCGTGGAGATGTCGGCCAGGTCCTCGACACGGCCGCGAACCGTCGCTGGGTTGCCGAACGCGACCGATCCGGCCGGAAGGTCTCGCGTGACCACCGATCCGGCACCGACGAGGCAGCCCTCGCCGATGACCACGAACGGAAGGACGGTCACATTGACACCCAGCTGGGCGCCCGCTCCGATGGAGGGACCGGACATGACCTCGGCAGACGCGCGCTGACCTGGGTACAGGTCGTTCGCGATAGTGACACCCGGCGCCATGAACGCGTCGTCACCGATGTCCGTGTACTGAGCGACGTAGCAGTTGGCGTGGATCTTCACCCGGTTGCCGATGCGGCATCCGTAGTCGACGACGGTGTTGCTCCAGACCGACACGTCGTCGCCGACTTCGCACTCCTCGCGCACCACGACGTGGTGACCTGTCTCGAACCGGTCTCCGATGCGTGCTTCCGAGATAGATGACCGATCCGCTGCGGACGACTGCGTCCCTGCCGAGCCGGAGCGCGGACGGAGCGGACCGCCTTCCCGGATAGCCGAGGATCACGTCTTGGTCGGCCGAGAGCCCTGGACCGGTGCACACGTCCGACCTCATCGGCTCACCAGGCCAGCTGCGATCCGGTTGATCGCTGTCGCCACGTGCTCGATCTTCTCCATCGGCATGTGGGGGTACATGGGAAGCGACAGGATCTGCCCGGCGGCTTGCTCGACGACCGGAAGCCTGTTGTGGCTGAAGCGCCTGAACGGCGGAACGAGGTGGCACGGCGTCGGATAGTGGATGCCGCACTCCACGCCCACCCTGGCGAGCTCCGCTCTGACCCAGTCCCGCTGGTCCACGCGCGCGACCGCGAGGTGGTACACGCCGTTCCCACCCGGACTCTGCTGCACCATCGTGACGACGTCCGGGTCGAGGAGCTTCCGGTAGACGCCACCGAGTGCACGTCGCGCCCGGTTCCACGAGTCCAGCCTGCGAAGCTTCGCGCTCAGCACCACTGCCTGCAGGGCATCCAGCCTGCTGTTGGAACCGAGGCACGTGTGGTCGTGGTGACCGCCTCGTGAGCGTCCGTGGTCGCGAATTGACCACAACCTTTCGGCCAGCACCGGGTCGTCTGTCACGACCGCGCCCGCGTCACCGAAAGCCCCGAGGTTCTTCCCTGGATAGAAGCTGAAGCAGCCCGCGTCCCCGAAGGACCCGGCCCGTCCCGACCCCCAGGTGGCCCCGTGGGCCTGGGCTGCGTCCTCGACCACGTGGACCTGCAGTCGTCGGGCCGTGGACATGATGCGGTCCATGTCCGGCATCTGCCCGTAGAGGTGCACGACCACGACGGCTCGAGTGTTCGCCGTCGCTTCCTCCTCGATGATCTCCGGCGTCACCAGCAGCGTTTCGGGGTCGACGTCCACGAACCGTGGCGACGCACCTGCGAGCACGACGGCCTCGGCTGTGGCTACGAACGTGTTGGCAGGAACGAGGACCTCGTCGCCGGGTCCGATCCCGAGCGCGCGAAGAGTGAGATGGAGGGCGTCGGTCCCGTTCGCCACCCCCACCGCGTGACTCGTGCCGCAGTATGCGGCCCACTCACGCTCGAAGCAGGTCACCGCCTCGCCCCCGATGAACCGGTTCGAGTCGAGCAGCTCGTCCCAGCGGGTCAGTACCTCGAGGCGAACCTCTTCCGTCGTAGCGGACAGGTCGAGGAAGGGCACCTGTGAGCGGTCTGTCTCGATTGTCGCCTGGCCCATCTCAAGCCCCGATCTCCGTGCTGGTGGCCCGGCCGGAGACCGCGAGGGGCGGCGGAAGCTGGCGGGGTATGGTGAGATCGTGAGCGGCCGGCAGCTCTTCCCGGACCTCCCGTATGTCGACCGGGCGCCCCTCCTCGTGCGACAGCTGCGCGGCCTCGAGCACCTCCACGACGGCGAGGCCGGACTCCCCGTCGGTCAGGGGTCTCGTACCGTTCAGAACACAGTCGGTGAAGTGCTCGTCCTCGACCGTCAGCGGCTCCTTGAGCGCGAGGTAGGGCGTGACGATCTCGCCGTACCGGTAGGACATCGGCGGCTGGGTGAGATCCACTTCAGCGGGTACCTCGCCGGCCCCTCTGTTCTCGACCACGCCCTTGTTGTGGACCCGGATGCGCTCCTCGGTGGCGAGGTCGTCGAAGACCACCATCTTGTTGCTGCCGACGACCGTCACGCGGCGGACCTTGCATGGATCGAGCCAGCTGACATGCACGTTCGCGATCACTGGTGGATCCTCGTAGTGCAAGCGGAGGTGGGCGACGTCCTCCAGCCAGTGGTGCGCGTGCCGGCTGGCCCAGCACTCGACCTTCACCGGACGTGCGTCGAAGACGTAGTTGGATATCGACACGTCGTGCGGAGCGAGATCGAAGATCACGTTCACGTCGTGCTGGTAGAGGCCGAGATTGAGCCGGGCGCTGTCCAAGTAGTACGGGTCCCCGATCGTCCCGTCCTGCACCATGTCGCGCAGCGTCCGGACCGCCGAGTGGTAGGCGAAGGTGTGCCCGACCATCAGCACCACACCGGCCCTCCGGGAAGCGGCAACCATCGCCCGGGCATCCCTGACGCTGGCGGCCAGGGGCTTCTCCACGAGGACGTGCTTGCCGGCTTGGATCGCCGCCAGGGCGAGCGTCTTGTGCGTACCCGGAGGGGTAGCGATGACCACGGCGTCCACTTCGTCCAAGGCGAGTGGCAGCGCCGGGCAGGTGTCGACGTTCGGGAAGGTCCGGGTCAGGGCCTGGAGCCTGGGACGGCTCGGATCTATGACGACGACCTTGTCGACCGCGTCGATGGCGGACAGTGCTCTCACGTGTTTCGAGCCCCAGTAGCCGCATCCGACGACGCCGACTCGTAGCCCTGTGAATTCGTTCATTTTTGTCCCCGGTGGAGCTCCTGTTGCCTCGGTCCGGAACAACACCTGACAACTCGCGCGGTCTCACGCGTGAGATTGGCTTCCCGGCCCGTCACCACAAGATGGCCGCCCCGGCCGTGGTCCCCGCCTGTTGCCGTTGTTGAACCGTGAAATCGTCTTCTGATACCTCGGTCTAGATGAGCATGCGTGGCGGTTCCAACTGCACTCAATGGCCACTTGAGACCAGATCTTCTCCCGGCGCAATGCGCCCGGTCCTCGCAAACGGGGTAAGACACCGGCACCACGGCGACTGCTGCGACCTCCAACGCACTAGTACGCATTCACAGGATCGAACGGTAGGTCCGGCTCACCAGGCCACCTGCAACCACCGGCAGCGGCAATTTGGGCAACAAGTACGCCCCCGGAGGCGTCAATAGCAGTTGGCATCGCGCGCAGGAACTACTCCGCATTGACTAGTGCGTGAGTCACACCTGCAACAGCGGACCCGTCCATCGGTCCTGAGGCCCGAGATGACTATCAGCGGGGCTCAGCAATGTGCTTTGCACCGTCATGTGTCGCAACTCGGGGATGTCGAGCTTTTGCCGCTCTACGTGGAAGTTCCAGTCTTGGCGGTTTCTCCGAGATGACACGTGCCGCATCCCTGGCCGAGCTGACCGGATGAGTGGCACCTCGAGCGCGCCGGCCACAGGCTCAGGTGACGGAGATCTGGTCACCCTCGACAGTCGCGGTCATGGACGGCAGCGGCTTCGGGGCCGGACCGGCCTGCACGGAACCGTCCTCGATGGAGTACTGACTGCCGTGGCACTCGCAGGTGATGAGGCCCTTCTCGACCTTGGACACGATGCACCCCTGGTGCGTGCACACGGCTGAGAAGGCCTTGAAGTCGCCCGAGCTCGGCTGGGTCACCACGAGCTTCGCGTCCTTCACGATCGTGCCGCCACCCTCCGGCACGTCGGCGGCGGGCACGGTCGTGCCGCCTCCGCCCCCGCCCCCGGACCCCGAAGCCCCGGACGAGTCGGAGCCTGAGGCCGAGTCGGTGCCGGAGGTGCCGTCGTCACCGCCTCCGCAGGCGGCGAGGAGGGGCAGCGCCACGCCTCCGACCGTCGCGCCCCGCAGCATCATGCGGCGGCTGATCTCCGAGCTGGAGGTCTCGTCGTGGATGGTCATGCAAGCTCCCTGGGTGGCGGGCGAAACGGTTGAACCTCACGGTAGGGAGCCCGGCTTCGCCATACCTGAGAATGGTCTGAGGATCGTGTGACAGTCTCGAGAACGGTTGGGTCGACCAACTACGCCGAGCGTCGCACGGTCTTCTTGGCCGCGACCTTCTTGACCGCGGTCTTCTTGGCAGCGCCCTTCTTGGCAGCGACCGTCTTCGCCGCCTTCTTGGCCGGCGCCTTCTTGGCCGGCGCCTTCTTGACCGTGCGCCTCCGCACCGGCTGCCGCGCCGGGCTGTCCACGAGCAGCGGCTTCAGGAACTGCCCGGTGTAGCTGGTCGGGTCGTCCGCGACCTCCTCGGGAGTGCCCTCGGCGACGACGTAGCCGCCCCGGTTGCCACCCTCGGGACCCATGTCGACCAGCCAGTCGGCCGTCTTGATCACGTCGAGGTTGTGCTCGATCACCAGCACCGTGTTGCCCTGGTCGACGAGCCGGCCGAGCACCAGCAGCAGCTTGCGGATGTCCTCGAAGTGCAGGCCGGTGGTCGGCTCGTCGAGGACGTAGACGGTGCGTCCGGTCGACCGCTTCTGCAGCTCGGCGGAGAGCTTCACGCGCTGCGCCTCCCCACCGGACAGGGTCGGCGCCGGCTGGCCCAGCCGGACGTAGCCGAGACCCACGTCGACCAGGGTCCGCATGTGCCGGGAGATCGCCGGGATGGCCGCGAAGAAGTCCACGGCCTCCTCGATCGGCATGTCGAGCACCTCGGCGATGGTCTTGCCCTTGTAGTGCACCTCGAGCGTCTCGCGGTTGTAGCGGGCGCCGTGGCAGACCTCGCAGGGGACGTAGACGTCCGGCAGGAAGTTCATCTCGATCTTGATCGTGCCGTCGCCGGAGCACGCCTCGCAGCGGCCGCCCTTGACGTTGAACGAGAACCTGCCCTGCTGGTAGCCGCGCATCTTCGCCTCCGCCGTGGACGCGAACAGCTTGCGGACGTGGTCGAAGACGCCGGTGTACGTCGCCGGGTTGGACCGCGGCGTGCGCCCGATCGGCGACTGGTCGACGTGGATCACCTTGTCGACCTCGTCGACGCCCTCGATGCGGCGGTGCCGTCCCGGGACCGTGCGGGCGTTGTAGATCTGCTTGGCCAGCGACGTGTAGAGGATGTCGTTGACGATCGTGGACTTGCCCGACCCGGACACGCCCGTGACGGCGACGAACATCCCGAGCGGGAAGCTCACGTCGATGTCCTGGAGGTTGTGCTCCTTCGCCCCGCGCACGACCAGCTCGCGACCCGGCGTACGCGGGCGGCGTACGGCGGGCACCGGGATCTGCCTTGCGGCCGGAGAGGTACATGCCGGTCGCCGAGTCCGGGTGGTCGAGCAGCTCCTGGACCGGTGCCCGAGACGACCACCTGGCCGCCGTGCTCACCCGCACCCGGCCCGATGTCCACGACCCAGTCGGCGACCCGGATGGTGTCCTCGTCGTGCTCGACGACGATCAGGGTGTTGCCGAGGTCCTTGAGCCGGACCAGCGTCTCGATCAGCCGGTGGTTGTCGCGCTGGTGGAGGCCGATCGACGGCTCGTCGAGGACGTAGAGCACGCCCACCAGGCCCGCGCCGATCTGGGTGGCCAGCCGGATCCGCTGCGCCTCGCCGCCGGACAGCGAGCCCGACGGCCGGTCCAGGGAGAGGTAGTCGAGACCCACGTCGAGCAGGAAGTTGAGCCGCTCCTGGATCTCCTTGAGCACCCGTTCGGCGATCTGCTTCTCGCGGTAGGAGAGCTCGATCGTGCGCAGGAACTCGGCCGTCTCGTTGATCGGCATCCGGCAGACCGCGGCGATGCTCTTGCCGCCCAGGGTGACCGCCATCGACACCGGCTTGAGCCGGCTGCCCTCGCAGACCGGGCAGGGCACCTCGCGCATGAAGCCCTCGTAGCGCTCACGGCTGGTGTCGGACTCCGACTCGCGGTGCCGGCGCTCGATGTAGGGCCGGACGCCCTCGAAGCTCGTGTAGTAGGCGCGCTTGCGGCCGTAGCGGTTGGTGTGCTGGACGTGCACCTTCGTCGGGTGCCCGTCGAGGATCGACCGGCGGGCCTTGGCGGGCAGCTTCTCCCACGGCGTGTCCAGGTCGAAGCCGAGCTCGTCGCCCAGCGCGCTGAGCAGCCGGGTGAAGAAGTCCGCGACGTGCGCGCCCGACCAGGGGCCGATGACCCCCTCGCCGAGGGTCGCCCCCGGGTCCTGGATCACCAGCTCGGCGTCCACCTCCATGCGGGTGCCGATGCCGTGGCACTCGGGGCAGGCGCCGAACGGCGAGTTGAACGAGAACGAGCGGGGCTCGAGCTCGTCGGTGTCGATCGGGTGCTCGTTGGGGCAGGCCATCTTCTCGGAGAACCGCATCTCGCGCTCCGGGTCCTTGGCCGGGCGGTCGACGAAGTCGAACACCACCAGCCCGCCGGCCAGCCCCAGGGCGGTCTCCACCGAGTCGGTGAGCCGCCGCTTGGAGGACGCCTTGACCGAGAGCCGGTCGACGACGACCTCGATCGTGTGCTTCTTCTGCTTGTCGAGCTTGGGCGGGTCGTCGAGCGTGTAGGTCTCGCCGTCGACCCGGGCCCGGGAGAAGCCCTGCGTCTGGAGCTGGCGGAACAGGTCGACGTACTCGCCCTTGCGGCCCCGGATCACCGGAGCGAGCACCTGGAAGCGGGCGCCCTCCTCGAGGGTGAGGACGCGGTCGACGATCTGCTGCGGGGTCTGCCGCGAGATGCGGCGCCCCGCAGGTCGGGCAGTGCGGGCGACCGGCGCGGGCGTAGAGCAGCCGCAGGTAGTCGTAGACCTCGGTGATCGTGCCCACGGTCGAGCGGGGGTTCTTCGACGTGGACTTCTGGTCGATCGAGACGGCCGGCGAGAGCCCCTCGATGAAGTCGACGTCGGGCTTGTCCATCTGGCCGAGGAACTGGCGCGCGTAGGCGGACAGCGACTCGACGTACCGGCGCTGGCCCTCGGCGAAGATCGTGTCGAACGCCAGGCTGGACTTGCCGGAGCCGGACAGCCCGGTGAAGACGATCAGGGCGTCGCGCGGGAGCTCGAGCGAGACGTCCTTGAGGTTGTGCTCGCGGGCACCCCGGATCACGAGCTGGTCAGCCACGGCACATCCTCATCGGTCTCGTTCGAACAAACGTTCGCCATGATAGCGGGGTGGAACAAGCTCCTTGCCCAGGGTTGGATGGCCTCATGACCACGTCAGCCGCACTCCCTGAGATCGACGAGACACTCCTCGCCACGACACGCTATCTGCAGGCACTGACAGTCCTCGACGACGAGTCCGTACGCCGGCCGTCGGTGCTCCCGGGCTGGTCCCGCGCCCACGTCGTGGCCCACCTCTCCCGCAACGCCGACGCCTTCACCGGCGTGCTCGCGCGCGGTCGCGGCCGGGGAGCCCGCCGCGATGTACGCCTCCGACGAGCAGCGGGACGGTGACATCGAGGAGACCGTGCGAGCGGCACGACCTCCCCGGCCTGGTCGAGGACGCCATCGCCTCGGTGGCCCGGCTGACCGAGGCCCTCTGGGCGTGCGAGGCCGACCCGGACACGCCGTACGCGCGGCTCGCCGGCGGCGACGCCACCTTCCCGCTGCGGACGCTCGGACCGCGACGCCGGGCGGAGGTGGAGATCCACCACGCCGACCTCGACCTGGGCTACGCGCCGTCGGAGTGGCCGACCGACTTCTCCTCCGCGATGGTCAGGCAGCGGCAGGACGAGATGGGCGCACTGCCCCAGGGCTGCCCGTCGATGGTGCTCAGCTCGACCGACGTCGACGGGCTCTGGAAGTTCGGCGTGGGGCAGGGGCCGGAGATCCGCGGCACCGTGGGCGACCTCGCCTGGTGGCTGGTCGGGCGGGGCGGCGGGCACGGGCTAACCTGCTCGGCAGGCGAGCTGCCGGTCCTCGGGAGGTGGAGATGAGCTATCACGGCAAGGTCGAGCCGGGCGGCCCCTCGGACGTCCGGGAGCTCTCGCAGCTGACGATCACGAAGTTCGCGGTCAGCGAGATGTCCAACAACGTCTACCTGCTCCGCTGCCGGGCCACCGACGAGCAGCTGCTCGTCGACGCGGCCGACGACGCGGCGCACATCCTCGAGGTCGTCGGCGCCGACGGTCTCCGGCGGGTCGTCACCACCCACCAGCACTGGGACCACCACCGGGCGCTCCCCCAGGTCGTCGAGGCGACCGGAGCGGAGACGGTCGCGGGCACCGAGGACGCCGACGAGCTGCCCGTCCCGGTCGACCGCCGCGTCGGCGACGGCGACGTCGTCGAGGTCGGACGCTGCCGGCTCGAGGTGATCCACCTCGTCGGGCACACGCCGGGCTCCATCGCCCTGCTGTACGACGACCCGGACGGCACCCCGCACCTGTTCACCGGCGACTCCCTGTTCCCCGGGGGCGTCGGCAAGACCTGGTCGCCCGCGGACTTCACGTCCCTGGTCGACGACGTGTCGACCAAGCTCTTCGACCGGCTGCCGGACGAGACCTGGTTCTACCCCGGCCACGGGAACGACTCGACGCTGGGCGCGCAGCGCCCCCACGTCCAGGAGTGGCGCGACCGCGGCTGGTGACGCCGTGGAACCCCCGCCCAGGGTATGGGGGGCACCCTGGGCGAGGGGTCGGCCCGAACAGCCTCGGGTTCTGTGGGGCAGCTGGGTCCCGAGTGCACCGTGCGGGCCTGCGAAGGGCGTCCCGGGTCGGGGGAGGGCCCAGCAGCGTTTCCTTCGCTGATCCTTGCGAGGCGCACGGGGTCCGGGTGCGTGTCTCCACCAAGAGAAGCACATGGAGACCGCGCTTGGAAGAGGCGGCGACGACATGGACGGACACGCCGGTGGTGCCAGCGGTGCCACGGGGTCTGCTGCGTCACCATTTGTCCGATTGCCGGACGAGGCCGTCCACGGCCCTTTACCGTTCGCGCATGGGTAAGTTGATCGTCACCTGCGTGCTCGCGGTGGTCTTCGGGTTCGTCGGCGCGTTCGCGGCGGTGGCTGTGCTCCAGAGCTCGCTGGCCGGACCGCAGGGCGAGAGCGGCCTCACCGGTCCGCCAGGACCGCAGGGCGAAGCGGGCGCGCGGGGTGCCGACGGCGCCGACGGCGCAGACGGGCAAGGCAGGCAAGGCGGGCAAGGCCGCGAAGGCGGCCGACCCGGTTCCGGTCGACCTCGGCGTGCAGGGCTGCAGCGGTCGCTCCGTGGAGGTCATCACCGACGTGACGATCACCGCCAACCAGAAGCTCAAGGTCGCCAAGAAGAACGTCTGCGTGGTCAAGTAGCCCGCCGGCCGTCGGGCGCGCTCAGTCCTCCAGCAGGCCGAGCAGCCAGTCGCGCACCGGGAAGTCGTGCTCGGCCTGGGTCGCGACGGACTGTCCGGCCATCGCGGCGCGGTAGGCGAGCGCCTTCGCGACACATCCCGTACGGCGCGCCAGGCCGACGGCCCGGACCAGGTCCGCCCGGTCGGCGTACGCCGTGAACGGTTCGAGGTAGGCGTCCCGGACGCGGAGCACCGCCGGGTCGCGCACCGGTTGCCCCTCGACGTACACCCCGGCGTGGAAGGCGATGGAGTTCATCGTGGCCAGCATCGTGCCGAGCGGATGGCCCCAGGACGCGTCGCCCCAGTCGATGATGCGCGCGGTCTCGACGCTGCCCGTCCAGCAGACGTTGGCCGAGTGCAGGTCGTCGTGCTGCACGGAGTCGGGCACGCCCACGGCCGCGAGCTCGGCGCACCAGGCGTCCAGGTCGGGCAGGACCGCGGCCAGCCGGTCGGCCTGCTCCGGGGACAGCCCGCCGTCGGGTTCGGGCACGGCGGCCAGCTCGGCGTGCAGCGCCCGGGCCAGCGCGGGCGTGGTGGTCGGGGCTCACCTCGGCCACCCCGGTTGCCAGCACCGCGTCGCGGCAGCCGGACAGCACGATCTGCGCCTCGGCGTAGCGGGCGACGATGCCCTCCCAGGCACTCCACAGCTCGTGCGGCGGCGCGTGCTCGCGCAGCATCGGCCCGCCGTCCCGGCTGACCGACCACCCGCGGCCCGTGTCGACGGCCAGGACCTCGGGGACCAGGCCGGGGACCCGCTCGTCGATGAGCCGCACGAGGGACGCCTCGTGGGCGGTCCCGGCGCCGTTCACCTTGAACCAGACGCGGCCGCCCGTCGTCTCGAACCGGATCGCGCTCGACCAGAGCCGCGCGTGCGGCTGCTCCCACTCGCCCGTCAACCGCACGCCACGGTCGGCCAGCTGCTCGGCGACCCACGCCTGCGCCTCCTCGTGGAAGGCGGCGCTGGTCCACAGGTCGAGGGACATGCGCCGATCCTCCGGGTGACTCCCCCTGTCGGCAACCGAGTTAGCGCGACCCGCCGCCTCGGGCGTGGGCCCGCGCCGTAGGCTCGCCGCGTGATCGAGCTCAGAACAGCCGCCGAGATCGAGCAGATGAGGCCCGCCGGGCGGTTCGTCGCCGAGGTGCTCACCCGCCTCGAAGCGGCCGCCGACGTCGGCGTCAACCTGCTCGAGCTCGACGCCCTCGCCCACCAGATGATCCGCGAGCGTGGGGCGGAGTCCTGCTACATCGACTACCACCCGTCCTTCGGCGCGATGCCGTTCGGCAAGGTGCTCTGCACCTCCGTCAACGACGCCGTCCTGCACGGCCTCCCCCACGACTACGTGCTGCGCGACGGCGACCTGCTCAGCGTGGACTTCGCCGCCTCCGTCGACGGCTGGGTGTCCGACTCGGCGCTGAGCCTCGTCGTGGGTACGCCGGACCCGCAGGACCTCGCGCTGATCGACACCGCCACCCGGGCCCTCGACGCCGGCGTCGCGGCCGCCCAGGCGGGGTCCCGCATCGGCGACATCTCTGCGGCGATCGCCGAGGTGGCGCACGCCGACGGGCTCTCGATCAACACCGACTTCGGCGGCCACGGCGTCGGCCGGACGATGCACGGCGACCCGCACGTGCCGAACGACGGCCGGGCCGGGCCGCGGCTACCCGCTGAAGCCCGGTCTCGTGATCGCCATCGAGCCGTGGTTCCTGCAGACCACCGACGAGCTCTACACCGACCCGGACGGCTGGACGCTGCGCAGCGGCGACGGGTCGCGCGGCGCCCACATGGAGCACACCATCGCGATCACCGACGACGGGCCGCTGGTGCTGACCGCCCGCTCCTAGAGCGACTTCTGGAACTGCATCTCGCGACCCAGCACCCGTAGCCGAGGGCCTCGTTGACCGCGATCATGTGGTCGTTCGACTCGGCGTTCCACGTGTCGACGGTCGCCAGCTGGGGCTCCGCCTCGGCCAGCCAGAGCAGCATCCCCGCCTTGAGCAGCAGCCCCAGCCGGTGGCCGCGGTGCGCCTGCGCGACGGCGGTGTCGTGCTGGTCGCCGATCTCCGGCCGCTGCTCCTCCACCGCGATGACGGTGTGACCGCCCAGCTCGCCGGTCTCCTTGTGCCGTGCCACCAGCCGGTAGAGCCGGCTCCCCCGGGCCATCGCGGCCTCCTCGTAGGCGGCCAGCCGCTCGGGTGAGAAGACCTCGTCCTCGATGTCGAGGTCGTCGGTCGGGGCGTCGTTGATGGCGGAGACCAGCTCGACCATCGCGTCGACCAGGTCCTCCGGCGTGCGGCCGACGATGCGCACCAGCTCGTAGTCGCTCGCGGCGGCGGCGGCCTCGTCGTACAGCTCCTGCAGCTTGCCGGGCGGGAGGTCGTGGAGGTGCTGGCGACGCATGATCGCCTGCGACTTCTTCTCGAGACCGTGCTTGGCCGCGAAGCCGAGGGCCCGCTCGGACTCCCAGCCGTCCGTGCCGATGCTGGTCCGGCCGGCGGCCCGGACCTCGGAGACGACGTGCTCGAACAGCTCGCTGCCGTACCCCTGCCGGCGGTGCTCGGGCAGGATCCCCAGCCAGGCCCACCCGAGGTGCGTGTTGTCCCGCTCCGAGTAGAAGACGAACGCGTCCCCGACCGGCTTCCCGTCGACGCTCGCCAGGTAGCAGACCGGCGGCTCGCCGTCCCAGCCCCGGCGCAGGAACGTGTCGAAGCGCCCCTCGAGCCACGGGTGCTCCCAGGGCGCGTCGGCGGCGGCCACCGAGTTCGTGATCTCGAACGCCACGCGTACGTCGTCCGTGTCGTCCGGGCCGAAGCGATGGATCTCCAGGTCAGCCATGCGTCCAGCGTGCCGCGCCGGGGGCCGGGGCGCGACCGAATTTCCGAAACCTGCTGCTACCGCTTCTTGCCCTTGGGGACGATCTCGACGGCGGCTGCGGAGTGCTTGGCGTCGGCCTTGGCGTGCTTCTCGGCCCGCTTCTCCTTCAGGGACTTCCCGTCCTTCTTGGACATGTGCTGTCTGGGGGACTTGTCTGCCATGGTGATGCTCCCTGGTGGAGCGCTAGAGGCTCCTTCCACCGGACACTACGCCGGTGTCCCTCATTGGTTGAGCCGGGCGGAGCGAAGCGGAGCCCGTGTCGAAACCACCCGCACCCGCGCGCGAGTCGCTCCGGCTCGCTGGTTGAGCCGGGCGGAGCGAAGCGGAGCCCGTGTCGAAACCACCCGCACCGACGCCTCGACCGACTCGACCAGTTCGCCGCCCGGTCGGGAAATCTTTCGAGATTCCCCTTGTGGACAACACGATTCTCGCCCGGTTCTGGGGCCGAAAGTGTCGGTGGTCGGGCCTAGGTTGGGTGTCATGACCAGCACCGTCCACGACCCGCTCGAGGTCGACTCCCGGGCTGCGGGACCTGACCCCCGCGCAGGTGCTGGACGCGGTCGCCGGCGGCGGCGGATCGCGGACCGGGCCGAGGCCGAGCTGTTGGCGTTGGCGGTGCACTGGGTCGACCTGCACCCGGTCACCCCCGACCGGCCCGGCCGCGTCGTTCACCGCGCCGCACGGGGTCGCCGGGATCGTGCTGGGCGAGACGACCGTCGAGCGCGGCGCTCGCCGGGTGAGGGGACGCCGGGGATCGCCGAGTACGCGGTCGAGACCCTCGCCGCCACCCTCGGTCTCTCCTACGCCGCGGGGCTGCGGCTGGTCTCCGAGGCGGTCGAGCTCTGCTACCGGCTGCCGCGGCTCTGGGACCTGGTCCAGGACGGGCCGGTTGCAGGCGTGGAAGGCCCGCCGGGTCGCCGCCGAGACCACCCGCCTGTCGGCCGAGGCGGTCGGGTTCGTGGACCGGCACCTCGCCGTGACCGCCCGCCGCAACCAGACCCCTTCGCCGGGGAAGCTGTCCGAGCTGGTGCACGAGGCGATGCTGCGCTGCGACCCCGACCGGGCCGCCGGGATCGAGCAGGCCGCCCTGGACGCCCGCGGCGTCTGGTTCGACCACCGGACCTCGACCGCCACCACCGATCGTCACCGCCCGCCTCGACACCCTCGACGCCCTCGACCTGCAAGCCTCCATCGGCGACCTCGCCGGTGTCCTGGGCCGGCTCGGCGACGACCGCCCGCTACGATGTCCGGCAGGCCACCGCACTCGGCCTGCTCGCCCACCCCCAACGCGCCCTCGACCTCGCCGCCAGCACGCCCAACGCCGACAGCGGGAGCCCCGGCCACGGCCACGCGGCCGCGCACCGTCGCTCGAGCCCGGAGCCGGGTTGAACGGGTCACGAGGCACGCTGTTCCTGCACGTCACCACCGACGACCTCGCCCACGACACCGGCGACCGGCGGCACCGTGGAGAAGCTCGGACCCGCCACCCTCCAGCTGCTGGCCGACTGGATCGGCCGGTTCTCGACCTGCACCATCCGGCCGGTCCTCGACCTCGCCCGAGATGACGCGGTCGACGTGCACGACCCGCCCGGCTGGATGCGGGAGACCGTCATCCTCCGCGACCGGCACTGCGTGTTCCCCGGCTGCGACATCGACGCCCGCTCCTGCGACCTCGACCACATCGAGCCCTACGTGCCACCCGACGACGGCGGACCACCCGGCCAGACCAGCCCAGCCAACCTCGCCTGCCTGTGCCGCCGGCACCACCGGCTCAAGACCTTCACCACCTGGACCTACCAACGACTGCCCGACGGCACCGTACGAGTGGACCGACCCGCACGGCCACACCCACCGGACCATCCCCCGGCCACTGACCCCTGCCCGCACGACGTGAGGCCCTCGCCTAGTCGTGATGTCCCCGACGGTCGAGCCTGCAGGCGGGAGTTCCGGCGGCGAGCTGTTGAGTTGGCGCGGCTGCGCGAGAAGCCGATCGCGCAGATCGCGAAGGATCTGGGCATTGCCGAGTCCGGGTCTGCGTCGTTGGATGGCACAGGCCGATATCGACGAGGGCAAGAAGGAGGGCCTGAGCACCGACGAGCGTGCTGAGTTGGTCCGGCTTCGCCGCGAGAACCGCACCCAGGCGATGGAGATCGAGATCCTCAAGCGGCCTCGGCCTACTTCGCGCGGGAGAACGTGCTCCCAAAATAGGGTTCCGGCTCGTTCGTGAGCTCGCCACGCAGGGGTTTCCTGTCGTGGTGGCGTGCCGGGTCCTGGAGGTCTCGACCTCCGGCTACTACGAGTGGCGCAACCGGCCACCCTCGGCGCGGGATCTCGAGGATGCCTACCTGCTCGACCAGATCATCGAGGTCCATGCCGCGGCCCGAGCAGACCTACGGCGTTCGGCGGGTGCATGCCGAACTCGCCTTGGGACACTCAGCCGAGGTGGGCCGTCGCAAGGTCGCCCGGTTGATGCGCTGCCACGGCCTGGCCGGTGTCCATCGACGTGGCTGGCGCCGGCACCAGCCCTCGGAGGCGGTCTGGCCCGATCGCGTGAACCGAGAGTTCGTCGCCGATACCCCCGATCGGCTCTGGGTCACCGACATCACCCAGCACCGCACCTCGCGAGGGGTGGGTCTACTGCGCCGCGGTCCTCGACGTCTTCTCCCGACGGGTGGTGGGCTGGTCGATCGCGGATCACCTGCGCACCGAACTCGTGGTCGACGCGCTCGAGATGGCCCGACTGCGCCGCAAGCCGGTCGGGACGATCCTGCACTCGGACCGCGGCACCCAGTACACGTCCTGGCTGTTCGGCACACCGGCTCCGCGAAGCCGGCTTGATGGGGTCGATGGGCAAGGTCGCCTGCGCCTACGACAACGCGCTCATGGAGTCGTTCTGGGGATCGATGCAGATCGAGCTCCTGGACCGCCGCACCTGGGACGACCGAGCCGAACTAGCTGGTCCACATGGACGTGAAGAAGCTCGGCAGGATCCCCGGGGTAGTGGCTGGCGCGCACACGGTGCAGAGCACGGTCAACGACCGCTGGCGGCGACCGGAACACCAAGGTCGGTTACGACTACGTGCACTCGCTGGTCGATGACTACTCGAGGCTGGCCTACTCCGAGGTCCTGCCTACGAAAGGGCACCACCTGCGCCGGGTTCCTGAGGCGGGCCGCGAACTACTTCGCCGAGCACGGCATCACCCCGATCGAACGGATCATGACCGACAACGCCTGGGCCTACCGATGCACCAGCCACACCGAACGCCAGCGGCTCGGGCACCTCAACCAACCTGGTCGCGCACCCTCAACCACCCTGCGGGTGGGCTGCAACACGTTCCAGTCCGATCGGTAGCCTGACGGCATGTCGGGATACCTGCTCCGCCAGCTCGTCACCGCGGCGCTGACCGCCAACGCGGTCCGTCCGGTCCCCGGCTACCGGGCCGCGATCCCGTCGATGGCGGCCGGCTGGCTGACCAGCGAGCTCGCACCGCACCTGCTGGCGCTGACGGCCGCCGACACGGCGTACTCCGCGGCCCGGGGCCGGAGCGGCGCCGGACGGGTGCTGGCGGCGGCGAGCTCGGCGGCGCTGACCGGGCTCGTCGTGCAGTCCGCGCGCTCGAAGGCGGACGTCGACCGGGCGCTCGTCGAGGCCCTCGGCGCGGACTACCGCGACCGGCTGTCGGCGAACTACACCGACCTGGACCTGTCCACGCCGCTGCGCCAGCTCGCGATGCCGTTCCGGGTCGGCGACGGCGAGGTCGAGATCCTCAAGGACATCGCCTACGACTCCGAGCACGGCAAGCGCGGGTTGCTCGACGTGTACCGCCAGCGGGACGCCGACCTCACGAACGCCCCGGTGCTGCTGCACGTGCACGGCGGCGCCTGGTCGATCGGCGACAAGGAGCACCAGGGCATCCCGCTGATGCTGCACATGGCCGCCCGCGGCTGGGTGTGCGTGACGATCAACTACCGCCTCAGCCCACGCGACCCGTTCCCGGCCCACATCGTCGACGTGAAGCGGGCCATCGCCTGGGTCCGGGAGCACGGTCCGGCGTACGGTGCCGACCCGTCGTTCGTCGCGGTCACCGGAGGGTCGGCCGGCGGGCACCTCGCCGCGCTCGCGGCGCTGACGCCCGGCGACCCGGCGTACCAGCCCGGGTTCGAGGACGCGGACACGTCGCTGCAGGCGGCCGTTCCGCACTACGGCGTGTACGACCTCGCCGGGGCCACCGGCGCGCCGGCCGCGACCGCGATGCGCGACCGGTTCCTCGCTCCGAAGGTGATGTTCCGGGACCCCGTGAGCGAGCTGGCGGACTTCGAGCGGGCCTCTCCCCTGCTGCGCGTCAACCCGGACGCCCCACCGTTCTTCGTGATCCACGGCCGCAGCGACTCCCTCGTCGACGTCGACCAGGCCCGCCAGTTCGTCACGGCGCTGCGCGGCGTCTCGCGGGAGCCGGTCGCGTACGCCGAGCTGCCCGGCACCCAGCACGCCTTCGACGTCTTCCCGTCCATCCGCTCGGCGCACGTGGTCCGTGGCGTCGACCGCTTCCTCCGCTTCACCTACGACGCCTGGGTGCACGGCCGGTGACCGAGCCGGTGCGCGGCATGCCGTCCGAGCTGCGGGCCAAGGCGCTGGCGGCCAAGGGCTTCATGCCCGAGGACGAGGGCGACCTGCTGTACGACGTCGCGGTGCACGCCCTCGCGGACGGGCCGGGGCTCGAGGTCGGCACCTACTGCGGCAAGTCGGCGATCTACCTCGGGGCCGCCGCCCGGGCCGCGGGCAGCACCGTCTTCACCGTCGACCACCACCGGGGGTCGGAGGAGAACCAGGCCGGCTGGGAGTACCACGACACGTCGCTCGCGGACCCCGAGTTCGGCCGGCTCGACACGCTCCCGACGTTCCGGCACACCATCAAGGACGCCGGCCTCGAGGACGAGGTCGTCGCCGTCGTCGGCAGGTCCACCACGGTCTCCGCGCACTGGCGCACGCCGCTGGCGCTGCTGTTCGTCGACGGCGGCCACACCGACGAGCACGCCGGCAACGACTACACCGGCTTCGGCCGCTGGGTCGCCCGCGGCGGGACGATGGTCATCCACGACGTGTTCCCGGACCCCGCGGACGGAGGCCAGCCGCCGTACCGCGTCTACCTGCGGGCGTTGGAGAGCGGGTTCGCCGAGACGCACGTGCTCGGGTCGATGCGGGTGCTGACCCGCACCGTCGGGGACGCGGGCGACCCGGTCAGCTGACCCGCTGGCGGGAGGTCGCGTCCTCGCACCCGCACTCGAGGCCGATCTCCGGGTGCGCCAGCGGGAGGGTGCTGCCCCGGAAGATGTCCGAGCCGGGCGTCGTCACCGAGAGCGCGTCGACGGCCAGGATCACGGCGGCGGCGGTGTAGGTCGTCTGCTCCTCCGGCCAGATCGCGGCGTCCTCGAACACGTAGCCGGTCCAGTAGCTGCCGTCCTCGGCGCGCAGGTGCTGCATGTCGCGCAGCAGGGCGGTCGCGCGGCCGTGGTCGCCGACCGCGTCGAGGCTCAGGGCCAGCTCGCACGTCTCGGCGCCGGTGACCCAGGGGTTCGTGTCGACGCAGCGGATCCCCAGCCCGGGCACCACGAACTCGTCCCAGCGGCTGTCCAGCAGCTCCCGGGCCGCGTCGCCGCGGACCGCGCCGCCGAGGACCGGGTAGTACCAGTCCATCGAGAACGTGGACTTGTCGAGGAACCGGTCGCGGTGGTGGCGCAGCGCGTGCCCGAGCCGGCCGACGGCGAGCTCCCACTCGGGCTGCGGCTCGTCCATCAGCTCCGAGAGCGCGATGCCCGCGGTCAGGGCCTGGAAGATGCTCGAGCTTCCCGCGAGCAGCGCCTCCTCGTTGACGGCCCCGGCCGGGTCCCGCGCCCACGCGATCCCGCCGAACGGCAGCTGGAGGCCGACCACGAAGTCGAGCCCGCGTCGTACGGCGTGCCAGCAGCGGCGCACGAAGCCCTCGTCCCGACGGACCAGCCAGTGGTGCCAGACGCCCACGGCCAGGTAGGCGGACATGTTCGTCTCGCCGCTGGCGTCGTCGACGACCCCGGCGGTCACCCTCATCGGCCACGACCCGTCCGCGCGCTGGGTGGCGAGGCACCAGTCGTAGGCACGCTGCGCGGCGTCGACCTCGTCCGCCGACGAGCATCCCCATCGCCGCCTCGACGTGGTTCCAGGTGTCCGTGTGCGGCCCCGGGGTCCACGGGACCGCCCCGTCACGGTTCCTGGACCCGGGCGATCGACGCGGCGGTGGCCAGGACGTCGTACGTGTCCAGCAGCCCAGGCAGCGAAGGGATCTCGCCGCTCATGCGGTCTCCGGCTTGCGCAGGTAGAGCACCAGGCTCTTGCCGATCAGCGGGTTCAGCACCCGGTCGGCGAGGCGGGTGGCGAGCGGCTTCTTCATGATGTCCCACACCAGGAGCCGGTGGTAGCGTCCTCACGAGCGGGTGCTGGTCCTTGTCGACGCCCACCGCGCACTTGATCCACCAGTACGGCGCGTGCAGCCCGTGAGCGTGGTCGCGGCCCTCGTAGACCAGACCGGCGGCGGCCAGCTTCCCCACCAGCTCGTCACGGGTGTAGATGCGGACGTGGCCGCCCTCGACCTCGTGGTACTCGTCGGACAGCGCCCAGCAGACCTTCTCCGGCAGCCACCGCGGGACGGTCACGGCCATCGTGCCGCCGGGCCGCAGCACCCGCGACCAGCTCCGCGATGGCGTCGGTGTCGGCGGGGATGTGCTCGAGCACCTCGGAGGCCACCACGCGGTCGAACTCCTCGTCCGCGAACGGCAGCGAGAGCGCGTCGCCCTGCTTGATGTCGGCATCGGCGCCCAGCGGGACCTCGCCGGCCTCGCGCATGGCGCCGAACAGGTCCAGCACGGCGGCCAGCTCGTCGCCGTCCTGGTCGAACGCGACGACGTCGGCGCCGCGCCGGAACATCTCGAACGCGTGCCGTCCGGCGCCGCACCCCATGTCGAGCACCCGGTCACCCGGCTGCAGCCCCAGACGGTCGAAGTCAACGGTCAGCATGGTTCTCCTCGTGCACGTCGATCGCGTGCTGGTACGCCGCGACGGTGGACTCGGCCACGGCGCGCCAGCTGAACTCGGCCAGCGCACGCTCGCGCCCCGCGGCCCCCATCCGGTCCCGTCGGGCGGGGTCGTCGAGCAGGTTCTCCAGCGCGTGCACGAGCTCGCCCACGTCACCGGGGGTGACCAGGTCGGCGCACAGCCCGTCGGGACCCACGACCTCGGGGATCGCACCGGCCCGGCTCACCACCAGCGGCGTCGCGCAGGCCATCGCCTCGGCGGTCGGCAGCGAGAACCCCTCGTAGAGCGAGGGCACGCACGCGATCTCGGCCGAGCCGACCGTCGCGGCCAGCTCCTCGTCGGTGATGCCGTGCACGAAGCGGACCGAGTCGGTGATGCCGAGCCGGTCCACGATCCGCTCGGTCTGCCCGCCGGGCTTCGGCTTCGAGACGAGCAGCAGCTCCACCTCGCGCTCGGTGCGCAGCTTGGCGAAGGCCTCGAGCAGGGTGGCGATGCCCTTCATCGGGATGTCGGCGCTGGCCATGGCGACGATCCGGCCGGGCACGCGTGGCTCGACCGGCGGCCGGAACACGTCGTCCACGCCCATCGGGATCGACCGTGACCCGGGCGGGGTCCACCCCGAAGTCGGTGACGATGTCGCGCGCCGAGCTCTCCGACGGGGAGAGCACGGTGCCGAGGCGCCGGGCGACGCGGCCCTGCATGCGCAGGAAGCCGTACCACCGGCGCAGGGTGAGCCGCCGCCGCCAGGACGTCGCGGCCGCGAGGTCGACGCGCCGGTCGAACGTGATCGGGTGGTGGATGGTGGCCACCAGCGGCAGGCCGGCCCGCCTCGACGGCGAGGAGGCCGTCGCCCAGCGTCTGGTTGTCGTGCACCACGTCGAAGTCGGCCAGCCGCTTCTTCAGCAGCCGCGCGACCCGCAGCGCGAACGTGCGCGGCTCGGGAAAGCCGGCGGTCCACATCGTCGCGACCTCGAGCACGTCGACGGCGTCGCGGAGCTCGCCGGGGCGCGGCGTGCGGAACGGGTCGGGCTCGCGGTAGAGGTCCAGGCTCGGCACCTTCGTGAGCCGCACGCCCGGGTCGAGCACGGGGTAGGGCTGGCCGGAGAACACCTCGACGTCGTGACCCAGGGCCACCAGCTCACGGGAGAGGTGCCGGACGTAGACGCCCTGACCGCCGCAGTGCGGCTTGCTGCGGTAGGACAGCAGGGCGATGCGCAACCGGACCTCCGGGGTGACTCGGGGACAGCCGGACGGCTGCGCAGACAAACTGGAACGTGTTCCGATTATGCAGGATGCCGGTGCTAGCCTACGGGGTGGGTGAGCCGCCCCCGACCGCGCAACATTCCTCGGCCCGACCGGGAGAGCCATCGTGACCAGCACCAACGCGCTGACGTCCGAGGAGCTGGGCTCCCCGGCCCAGCGGGAGCGGCGTCGGCGCATCCTGGACGCGGCGGTCGCGCTCGCCGTCCAAGGGCGGCTTCGAGCAGATGCAGATGCGGGCCGTCGCCGAGCGCGCCGACGTCGCGCTGGGCACGCTCTACCGCTACTTCCCCTCCAAGATCCACCTGCTCGTCTCGGTGCTGGGCCAGCAGTTCGAGGAGGCCTACGTCGTCGCTGGTCGACGCAAGCCGATCCCGGGCGAGACCGCCGCCGACCGGGTGATGTTCGTGCTCGGCCGGACCACCCGCACCCTCCAGCGCGAGCCCAACCTCACCGAGGCGCTGACCCGCGCGTTCATGTTCGCCGACGCCTCGGTCGCCAACGAGATCCACGTCGTCGAGGTGCACGTCACCCGGATGCTGATGGCCGCGATGCGCAACGCGCGCGACGCCGACGACCCTCCAGCCGACCGAGGAGGAGCTCGCGATCACCAAGGTGATCGGTGACGTGTGGCTCGCCAGCCTGGTGCAGTGGGTCACCGGGCGTGCCTCCGCGCACGACGTCGGCGCCTCCCTCGACGTCGCGGTCCGGCTGCTGCTGCGCTGAGCCGCGCGCCGATAGCCTGACGCCGTGCCGACCGACCCCTCCGCGTTCCTCGACCTCCCGGTGCCTTCGACGGTCTCGGTCTGGCTCGGCGAGCCGGGCCGCGACGCGACGTACACGCACGCGCGCCGACCGCGTGCACTACGCCGCCAGCACCATGAAGCTGCCGCTGCTGGTCGCGGCCTACCGGCGGCACGAGCGCGGCGAGCTCGACCTCGACGCCGAGGTGCCCGGTGCACAACGAGCACCGGTCGGCGTACGACGGCTCGCCGTTCTCGCTCGACCAGGACGACGACCAGGACGACGAGACCTGGGCCCGGATCGGTACGACGGCCAGCCTGCGCGACCTCGCCCGGCACGCGACCGTCAAGTCCGGCAACCTCGCCACCGACCTGCTCCTCGAGCACGTCGGCACCGACGAGGTCGCCGCCGTGCTGCGGGACGCCGGCTGCTCCCCCGCCACCACGCTGCCGCGCGGGCATCGAGGACGCGGCCGCCCGCCGGGCGGGGCTGGACAACCTGGTCACCGCCGCCGACCTGGCCCGGGTGCTCGGCGCCGTCGCCGCCCGATGGCTGGCGACGCCCCGGACGTGCGAGGAGATCGAGCGGGTGCTCGCGGGCAGGAGCACCGGGACCAGGTGCCGGCCGGGCTGCCCGCAGGGCACCTACGTCGCCAACAAGACCGGCTGGGTCGACGGGGTCGCCCACGACGTCGCCCTGGTGCGGCCCGAGCGACCACCCGGCGTACGTGCTGGTCGCTCTGCACCACCGCGGACGCCGACGAGGAGACGCTCTACGCGGCTGAACGCCGCGGTCAGCGCGGCGGTCTGGGAGAGGTGGACCGCGTGACGCGCATCGAGCGGGTCACGGCGACCCGGGTGACCACGCCGCTGCACACGCCGTTCGTCACCGCGCTGCGCAGCACCACGACCACCGACACCGTCGTGGTCCGGGTGACCGACAGCGACGGCGTCACCGGCTGGGGCGAGGCGCCGCAGGTCTGGCAGGTCACCGGCGAGTCGCTGGCCGGCGCCCAGGCCTGCGTCGAGGGGCCGCTGGCCGCCGTCGTGACGGGCCGGGACCCGGACGACCTGCCGGACCTGTGCCGCGTCGCTCGCCGAAGGCGGTCGCCGCCAACCACGGCGCCAAGGCGGCGGTCGACGTCGCCCTGCACGACCTGGCCGCGCGGCGCCGCGGCGTCAGCCTGCCGGTGCTGCTCGGCAGCACCACGCTGCGGGTGCCGACCGACGTGACGCTGGCCGCCGGCGACGCCGACGCCCTCGGGCGACACCGCCCGGGACCGGGTCGCCGACGGGTTCTCGGTGCTCAAGATGAAGGTCGGCACCGACGCGGCGACGGACGTCGAGCGGGTGCGCGCCGTCCGCGACCGCCGTCGGCCCCGACCGTGCGGCTGCGGCTGGACGCCAACCAGGGCTGGACCCCGCGCGACGCCGTGCGGGTGATCGGCGCCCTCGAGGACGCCGGCCTCGACGTCGAGCTGGTCGAGCAGCCGGTGCCCGCCGCCGACCTCGACGGGATGGCCTGGGTGACCGCGCGGGTCTCGACGCCGGTGATGGCCGACGAGTCGGTGTACGGCGTCCGCGACCTCGTCGAGGTGATCCGGCGCCGGTCGGCCGACCTCGTCAACGTGAAGCTCGCGAAGTGCGGCGGGCTGCGCCGTCGCGACCACGCTGCTCGAGCTCGCGCGCGCCCAGGGCATGGGCAGCATCGTCGGCTCGATGATGGAGACGCACATCGGGGTCGGTGCCGCGGCCAGCCTGGTCGCCGCGCACCCGACGTCGACCGTGTCCGACCTCGACGCCGCCTGGTGGGCCGCGAGCTCCCCGGTCGTCGGCGGGATGACCTACGACGGCGCGACGGTCGTGCTGCCGGACGCCCCCGGGCTCGGGATCGAGGAGCTGTCATGAACCGCGAGGTGTCCGTGCCCGTCGCGACCGTGTGGACGTCCCCCGAGGCGCCCCGCGACGTCGACGAGGCCGCCGTCCGCGACCTGCCGGACGCGCACGCCTGGGCCGACTCGATGGACCAGGAGGCCCGGCTCGGCCTGCACGGCCGCACCGAGACCCAGCTGCTGATGGGCGAGCCGGTCGAGGTCCTCGACGAGCGCGACGGCTGGTCGCACGTCGTCGCGCTCGTGGCAGGCGTCCTCCCGCGACGCCGCGCGGCTACCCCGGCTGGGTGCGCAGCGCGCACCTCGGCGACGCCCGTCGGCCGCGACGGGCCGTCACCGACGCCACCGTGGTCGGCCCCTCGACGACCTGCACGCGTGGACGGCGACCCGGTCGAGCTGTCCTTCGGCACGGTGCTCCGGGTCGCCTCGCTGGGCGAGGAGACCGCGGACCTGCACCTGCCGGGCGGCCGCACCGGCGAGGTCCCGCTCGACGGCCTCCGGCTCGGCCGACGAGCGACCGGCCCGCCGGTGCCCGGACCGGACGACGTGCTGGCCGCGGCGCGACAGTTCCTCGGCGTGCGCTACCTCTGGGGCGGCACCAGCGGCTGGGGCCTGGACTGCTCCGGCCTGGTGCACCTGACGCTGCGCTCGGTCTCGGCGTGCCGGTCCCCCGCGACGCCCACGACCAGGCCGTCTGCGACGTGGAGGACGTCGCCGCTGGACGACGTACGCCCGGGTGACCTGTACTTCTTCGCCCGGCCCGGCGAGCGGATCTACCACGTCGGCTTCGTGACCCGGCCGGTCGCCGCCGACGGCACCCGCTGGATGCTGCACGCCCCGGAGGGTGGCGAGCTGATCGAGGACGCGCCGCTCGCCCGCCACCGCGTCGAGCACCTGGTCGCGGCGGGTCGCGTGGCCGCGGCCGTCGACCGCTAGAACGGGCATCGAGATGAACGGCGAGGAGTACGCCGGGTCGGTCGCGAGCAGCGCCTCGGCCTCGACCACGCCCATCCGGTCCCGCTCGGCGGCGATCACGTGGCGCAGCAGGCGCACGTCGCCCGGCGTGGCGATGCCGGTGATCTCCGGGCGGGCCAGGCACCAGGACACGGTGGCGGTGATCACGTCGGGCCGGTCGTGCGGCTCGTACCAGGTGGCGTACGGCGCCTCGCGCCCCCTCCGGCCAGTTGCGGCGGGCCACCGTCTTGATCGTCATCAGCCCGGCGTCCTGGCGCTGCACCTCGGCCGACCAGGGCCTCGTAGTCGGCGCGGTAGTCCGGCCGCAGCCACAGGGCGATGTTGAGCGGGCTCAGCACCGTGCTGAACGGGTGCCGGCGCAGCGCCTCGAGGTGCGTCGCGGGCGCCGTGTGGCCGTGCCCGGTGATGCCGACCGCCCCGGCCAGGCCCTTCGTCGACGGCCCGCAGCGCCGCCTCGAGGGCGCCACCCTTGCGCGGTGACCTTGTCGAGCTCCTCGAGGTCGCCGACGGCGTGCAGCTGGATCAGGTCGACGTGGTCGGTCTGCAGCCGCTCCAGCGACGCGTTGATCTGGGCCCAGGCCGGTCGCGCGTCGCGCAGGCCGGTCTTGGTGGCCAGGAAGATGTCGTCGCGGATCCGCGGCATCCACGGTCCGAGCCGCAGCTCCGCGTCGCCGTAGTCGGCCGCGACGTCGAAGTGGTTGATCCCGGCGTCCAGCGCCTCCTGGATCGAGGCGTCCGCCGTGTCCTGGTCGACCTCGCCCAGCGCCGCGGCGCCGTAGATCAGCACCGAGCTCTCGTGGCCGAGCCGGCCGAGTCGTCGTCGTTCCATCAGAGCAGCCCTTCGCGTCCCGCGCGGCCGACGATCGCCCGCACGTTCTCCACTCTGCCGCAGTCGCGGTCCAGCTGCGCGTTGCGCTCCTGCGCGAACGCCGCACCGAGGTCACGACGTACCTGCTCGTCCACCTCCTCGCGGGCCGGGTTGAGGATGGTCAGCTCCTCCTCGGTGAGGTGGTGGTTGACCTTGCCGGCGAGCTCCTCGACCAGGTCGTCGAAGGATCCGCCGTCGAGCTGCTCGGCCTCCAGCACCGCGAGCAGCGCCTGGTTCCCCTCGGCGTGCTCCTCCTCGCCGTGCTCGGCCTCGTGCTCGTCGATCGCGTCCTTGCGGCGCAGGGTCGGGTAGACGTTCGACTCCTCCGCCTCGGCGTGCGCCACGTGCAGCGCCGCGAAGGTCCGGCGTACGGCGTCCCGGTCGGAGCTGCTGTCGCGCAGCTCGCGCAGCAGCGCCTCGAACGTCCGGTGGTCGTCGAGGATCAGGTCGAGCACGTCGCCCTCGGTGGGGCGGGACAGGTCGGTCGCATCGGTCATGGACCAGGCCTACCCGTTCCCGCGACCCCTCATGCCCGCTTGTCGGCCGCCTCGCCCACCGGCTCGACGTCGTCGGCCTGCTCGCCGTCGTCATCGAGCGCCTCGGCGAGCTGGCTCTTGTTCTCGACCCCGCGCTTCGAGGCGATCAGGCTGGCCACCGTGGTCACCGCCAGGATGCCCACGATCGCACCGAGCGAGACCAGGATCGGGATGTCCGGCGCCGCGCCGATGGGCTCGCCGCCGTTGATGAAGGGCAGCTCGTTCTCGTGCATCGCGTGCAGGATCAGCTTGATGCCGATGAAGCCGAGCAGCACCGCGAGGCCGTAGGACAGGTAGACCAGCCGCTGGAGCAGGCCGCCGATCAGGAAGTAGAGCTGGCGCAGGCCCATCAGCGCGAAGATGTTCGCGGTCAGGACCAGGTAGGGCTCCTTGGTGAGGCCGTAGATCGCCGGGATCGAGTCCAGCGCGAACAGCAGGTCCGTCGTGCCCAGCGCCAGGACCACGATGAACATCGGCGTGATGACCCGCTTGCCGTTCTCCCGGGCCAGCAGCTTGACGCCGTGCCACTTGTCGGTGGCCGGGAGGTGCGTCTCGACCCACTTGATGAGCCGGTTCTCCTCGTACTCGTCGTCGTCGTTGGATCCCTCCTTGGCGAGCTTGAAGGCCGTGCAGACGAGGAAGAGCCCGAAGAGGTAGAAGATCCAGCTGAACTCGTTGATCGCGGCGGCGCCGACGGCGATGAAGATCGCCCGCATCACCAGGGCCAGCACGATGCCCACCATCAGGGCTTCCTGCTGGTACTGCCGGGGCACCCCGAACTTGGCCATGATGATGATGAAGATGAACAGGTTGTCGACCGACAGGGAGTACTCCGTCAGCCAGCCGGCGAAGAACTCGGTGCCGTACTGGTGGCCGGCGAGGACCCAGACGCCGATGCCGAAGAGGACCGCGAGCCCGACGTACACCGCCAGCGAGATCGAGACCTCCTTGGTGGAGGGCTCGTGCGGGCGTCGCCCGATGATGACGACGTCGAAGAGCAGGACCGACACCGTGACGATGATCGTGGTCCACCAGACCCAGGTGGGAACGTCCACAGGCTGACCTTTCCGGAGTTCGCGGGCGCCACGCGGTCGCGCGGCACGGGAAACGTCCGGAGGTCTCTTCCGCCCGCCTCTCGGCGGACCAACGGCACCGGGACCGGCAGCAGGGCCGGGAACCGTGATGACGGCACCGTTGCGAAGGAATACTCCCCTCCAACGAGTGCCCATGTTCCCAGAACTCGGGCGCTGACACGAATCGGCGGCCATCCGTCTCACGTCCTAGGCTTTCGCAGATGCGCCCGACCCACGCCACCGTCCGCGCCTGGGTCCTGGTGCGCGCTGGTGACCGTGGCGGCCAGCGCGGCTGTTCGCGCTGCTGCGGCTGCCCTCCCCGGTGCTGTTCGGGTCGCTGGTCGGCGGGATGCTGCACGCGCTGACCTCCCGCACCGAGCTGGACATGCCGCCGCTCGCTCTTCCGGCTCGGCCAGGCCCTGGTCGGGGCCGTGATCGGCGCGCTCGTGGAGCTGCCGACGCTGGCCCGGATCGCCTCCGACTGGCCGTCGGTGCTGCTGGTCACCGTCGGCACGCTGGCGATCAGCCTCGCCGCCGGACGGCTGCTGGCCCTGCGACCGCGACGTCTCCCCCGCCACCGGCGCGTTCGCGCTGATCGCGGGCGGCGCCTCCGGGATCGTCGCGCTGGCCCGCGAGCTCGGCGCCGACGACCGGGTGGTGACGATCGTGCAGTACCTCCGCGTGCTGCTGGTGCTGCTCGCGATGCCGCTGGTCACGACGTTCGTCTTCCACCCGCCCGCGGGCAGCGGGTCGCTGGCGACCGGCCCGACCCGGTGGGTGCCCGACCTGGTCTTCGTCGACCGTCGCGGTCGCCGTCGGCCTGCTGCTGCAGCGGGTCGTCGCGCGCCCCGGCGATGGCGCTGCTCGGCCCGATGCTGGTCGCGGTGGCGTCTCCGCGAGCGGCGTGCTGGGCACCGGTGGCGGTGCCCACCGCGCTGGAGCAGCTCGGCTACGCGCTGATCGGCGTCCGGGTCGGGCTCCGGTTCACCCGCGCCAGCCTGCGCAGCATCGCCCGGCTGCTGCCGCTGGCCACCGCGCTGATCGTGCTGGTGATCGTGGCCTGCGGCCTGCTCGGGCTGCTGCTCTCGCGACGTCACCGGGCGTGGACCGGCTCACGGCGTACCTCGCGACCACCCCGGGCGGGCTGTTCGCCGTGCTCGCCACGGCCGCGGACAGCGGCTCGGACGTGACCTACGTGCTGGCGGTGCAGGTGATCCGGGTGTTCGCGATGCTGCTCGTCGCGCCGCTGCTCGCCCGCTGGCTCCGACGCTGATCAGTCGAGGCAGAACTCGTTGCCCTCGGGGTCCCGCATCACGATGTGGCCGGCGCTCGATGCCGCCGGGCTCGAACCGCTGCGACCCGGACGGCGCCCAGGCCGACCAGCCGCGTCGCACTCCGCCTCGAGCGCGGCCATCCGCTCCTCGCCCTCCAGCCCCGGGGCGGCCCGGACGTCGAGGTGCACGCGGTTCTTGGCGGTCTTGCCCTCCGGGACCTGCTGGAAGAACATCCGCGGGCCGGCGCCGTCGGGGTCGACGCAGGGCCGACCGCTCGTTGCGCTGGTCCGGCGGGCACGCCCCAGGCCTCGAGCGCCGCGTCCCAGCTGTCGAACCCGGGCGGTGGCGGCTGCACGACGTAGCCCAGCACCTCCGCCCAGAACGCCGCCAGCGCCGCCGGGTCGCCGCAGTCGAACGTCACCTGGACCTCACGTGCCATCTGATGTCCTCCCTAGAATCATCAGGCATGACCTCCGCCAGCCCCTGGGCGTCCTTCAGCCAGGACCCGCGGCGCCCCGAGTCGGCGGCGCTGCGGGCCTCGGACCGCGACCGGGACGTGGTCCTCGGCGTGCTCGCGGAGGGGTACGCCGACGGCCGGCTCACCAAGGAGGAGTACGACGAGCGCGCCGGTGCCACCACGGCGGCCAAGACGCTCGGCGAGCTCCCGCGCGCTGATCGCGCGACCTCGTGCCGCGACGGCTCCCGGCACGTCGCAGCGACCTGGTCCACGCGACCCCCGACGAGCTCGAGGCGCAGGCGGTCCGGCGCTGGCAGCACGCAGCGGCGCGAGGCGGTCAACGGGGTGGTGTTCATCGCGGTCATCTGCTGGACGATCTGGGCGGTCAGCGGCTTCGGCTTCCCGTGGCCGGTGTTCCCGACCCTGTTCGTCGCGATGCGCGTGCCGCAGGTGCTGATGAACAAGCAGGAGATCGTCGCCAAGGAGCGGGAGCGGCTCGAGCGGAAGCAGCGCAAGGCGCTCGAGGCGCCGCCGACGCCGAGCAGCGAGTGACTCACACCGCGTCCCAGCCGTCGGGCCGGTGCTTCTTGGGCAGCTTGGCCACCACCAGGGCGTAGGACTCGTCGACCGCCGTCGCGGATCTCGTCGTCGGGGATCGCGCCGCCGACGGCAGGGTGTTCCAGCCCGACCGGCCGATGTAGGCCATCACGGCCGCGTCGTCGGGGTAGCGGGCCAGCCACTCGTCGGCCTCGTCGCGGCTCGCGCCGGCCTTGACCCCGACCGGTCGTCGCCGAGGAACGCGAAGATCTTGCCGCGCTCGGCCTCCCCGACCTTGGCGACGAGTCGCCCTCCCACGGCTGGTCGGCCCAGGCGCCCGGCTTGGCCAGGGCGTAGTCGCTGCAGCTCCCCGGGGGTCATCTCAGCGGGCCCCCGCCTCGACCATCTGGCGGAGCTCCTTCTTCAGGTCCTGGATCTCGTCGCGCAGCCGGGCGGCCAGCTCGAACTGCAGCTCGGCGGCGGCGGTGTGCATCTGGTCGGTGAGCCCCTGGACCAGCTCGGCGAGGTCGGCCGACGGCATCCCGGCCAGCTCGGCGGCGTGCCGGCCGACGTCCTTGCTGGACAGGCCCGGGCACCGGCGCCTTGCCGCGGGACTGCTGGCGGCCGCCGCCACCGAGCAGCTCGGCGGTGTCCTCGTCCTCGCGGGCCAGCATCTCGGTGATGTCGGCGATCTTCTTGCGCAGCGGCTGCGGGTCGACGCCGTGGGCGGTGTTGTAGGCGACCTGCTTCTCGCGGCGCCGGTTGGTCTCGTCGATCGCCTTCTCCATCGACGGCGTGACCTTGTCGGCGTACATCACCACCTGGCCGGACACGTTGCGGGCCGCGCGGCCGATCGTCTGGATCAGCGACTTGTCGGAGCGCAGGAAGCCCTCCTTGTCGGCGTCCAGGATCGCCACCAGCGACACCTCCGGGCAGGTCGAGCCCCTCGCGCAGCAGGTTGATGCCGACCAGGACGTCGTACTGGCCCAGGCGCAGCTCGCGGAGCAGCTCGATGCGGCGCAGCGTGTCGACCTCGCTGTGCAGGTAGCGGGTGCGGATCCCGGCCTCGAGGAGGTAGTCGGTGAGGTCCTCGGACATCTTCTTGGTCAGCGTGGTGACCAGGACCCGCTCGTTCTTCTCGGTGCGGTCGCGGATCTCGTGGATCAGGTCGTCGATCTGGCCCTTGGTCGGCTTGACGATCACCTCGGGGTCGATCAGCCCGGTCGGCCGGATGATCTGCTCGACGACGTCGCCGCCGACCTTGGCCAGCTCGTAGTCGCCCGGGGTCGCGGACAGGTAGATGGTCTGGCCGATCCGGTCGAGGAACTCCTCCCAGCGCAGCGGCCGGTTGTCCATCGCGCTCGGCAGCCGGAAGCCGTGGTCGACCAGGTTGCGCTTGCGGGACATGTCGCCTTCGTACATCCCGCCGATCTGCGGGACCGCGACGTGCGACTCGTCGACGACGAGCAGGAAGTCCTCGGGGAAGTAGTCGAGCAGGCAGTTGGGCGCCGAGCCGCGCTGGCGGCCGTCGATGTGCATCGAGTAGTTCTCGATGCCGGAGCAGGAGCCGACCTGCCGCATCATCTCGACGTCGTAGGTCGTGCGCATCCGCAGCCGCTGCGCCTCGAGCAGCTTGCCCTGCTTCTCGAAGGTCGGCGAGCTGGTCCTCGAGCTCGAGCTCGATGCCGCGTGATCGCCCGCTCCATCCGCTCGGGGCCGGCGACGTAGTGGGTGGCGGGGAAGACGTGCAGCTCGGTGTCCTCGGTGACCACCTCGCCGGTCAGCGGGTGCAGCGTCATCAGCCGCTCGATCTCGTCGCCGAAGAACTCGACCCGGATCGCGAGCTCCTCGTAGACCGGGAAGACCTCGAGGGTGTCGCCGCGGACCCGGAACGTGCCGCGGGTGAAGGCCATGTCGTTGCGGGTGTACTGGATCTCGACGAGCCGGCGCAGCATCGAGTCGCGGTCGTGCTCCTCGCCGACCTTGAGCCGGACCATCCGGTCGACGTACTCCTGCGGGGTGCCGAGGCCGTAGATGCAGGAGACCGTCGAGACCACGATCACGTCGCGGCGGGTGAGCAGCGAGTTGGTCGCCGAGTGCCGCAGCCGCTCGACCTCCTCGTTGATCGAGGAGTCCTTCTCGATGTAGGTGTCCGTCTGCGGGACGTAGGCCTCGGGCTGGTAGTAGTCGTAGTAGGAGACGAAGTACTCGACCGCGTTGTTGGGCAGCAGCTGGCGCAGCTCGTTGGCGAACTGGGCGGCCAGCGTCTTGTTGGGCTGCATCACCAGGGTCGGCCGCTGGAGCTGCTCGACCGCCCAGGCGATGGTGGCGGTCTTGCCGGTGCCGGTGGCGCCGAGCAGCACGACGTCCTTCTCGCCCGCCGCGGATGCGGCGCTCGATGTCGGCGATCGCGGTCGGCTGGTCGCCGGACGGCTCGTAGTCGGACACGACCTTGAACGGGGCGACCCGGCGCTGCAGATCGGTCACTGGCCTCATGCCGACGAGCCTACGACCCGCCACCGACAGGATAGATTCCTGCCGTGAGCACCCGACGCAGAGCGCCCTGGTCGGGCTCCACGCGGGTCGCTGACCGCGATCGCCAGGCGGACGCTGCTGTCCGTGCTCGGGCCTCCAGGTCGTGCTGGCCCTGGTGCTCACGCCTGGTCGACTCCTACCGCCGGCGCGGCAAGAAGCCGAAGCCGTTCCCCACGACGCCGCCGGCCGAGGTGACGATCGGCGACGGCACCGTCACGACGTACACCTTCGGGCAGGACCTGTACGACGACATGCTGGCCGCCATCGAGCAGCGCCGAGCACCGGATCCTGTTCGAGTCCTACATCTGGAAGGGCGACGCCACCGGCGAGCAGTTCAAGCAGGCGCTGAGCCGGGCCGCGGGACGCGGCGTCGAGGTCTACGCGGTCTACGACGGGTTCGCGAACCTCGTGGTCTCGCCGCTGTTCAAGCGGTTCGGCCCGCGGCTCAAGGTGCTGGAGTACCCCGTCTACAACGCCGGGCTGGCGGTTCTTCGACCTGCGCCGCTACGGCCGCGACCACCGCAAGATCCTCGTCGTCGACGACCGGGTCGGGTTCGTCGGCGGCTACAACATCGGCTCGGCCTACGCCACCGAGTGGCGCGACACCCACGTCCGGATCACCGGCCCCGGGCGTCTGGGACCTGGCCCGCACCTTCGCGGACTTCTGGAACCTCAACCGGCGGCCCCGGCACGGCGTCGCGCCCGCTGCTGCTGGAGACCGCCGCCGACTGGGAGCCGCGGATCCGGGTGCACCGCAACGTGCCGCGGCTGTGGATGTTCCCGATCCGGTCGATGTACCTCGAGGCGATCAACCGGGCCTCGCACCACGTCTGGATGACGCACGCCTACTTCATCCCCGACCCCGACTTCGTCGAGGCGATCGTGGCCGCGGCGCGGCGCGGCGTCGACGTCCGCCTGCTGCTGCCGGCGGTCTCCAACCACGTCGTGGCCGACTGGCTCTCGCGCGGCTACTACGGCGAGATGCTCGCCGCCGGGGTGCGGATCTTCCGGTTCCAGGGCGCGATGGTGCACGCCAAGACCTCGACGATCGACGGCCGCTGGTCGACGGTCGGCACCGCCAACATCGACCGGCTCTCGATGACCGGCAACTACGAGGTCAACGTGGAGTTCGTCGACGCCGTCGATGGCCGCGCAGATGGAGCGGATCTACGAGACCGACCTGTCCAACTGCGTCGAGCTGACCGCCGAGACCTGGGCCGCCCGCGGGGTGCACAAGAAGTTCACCGAGCTGGTGCTCGCCCCGCTGCGCCCGCTGCTCTGACCGGCCGCGGCCGACCCGTGTGGCATAGGTCACACGTCGGGTGGGTACCCCTGCAGGGAGGGGGCCGACTCACCAGGAGGGAGACACCACGTGAGGTCGAGAAGGACGCCGTGGCGGCGGCGCTCCGGAGGCAGGGCGACCACGACCGGGCGCAGCAGGCGGAGT